>NCGY01000034.1 GCA_002281775.1 Hydrogenophilales bacterium 16-64-46
AACGCCACCTCGCCATGCAGCAGGCCGAAACCCGAGTCGATGTAGTGCGAGAAGACATCGAGGAAGTGGTCGATGACCGACAGGTCGTTCATGGCTCAGTCTTTCGGTTCAGAAGCGGGTGCAGCCGGTGGCGCGGGCGTGTACGGCGTGCCGCTGCCCATGAAGCGCCGCCGCGTGGCCTCACTCGCCCTGTTGCACAGGGCGTCACCCGCCTTGTCGTGGTCGGCCTTGCACTGCGCGCGGACCTCTTTCAAACGCTCGGGATTCGCCAGCAGCGATTCGACGGACTCGGTGGGTGCCGGCTTGTTGCAGGCGGCGAGCAGCAGGGTGCAGGCGATGGTGGTCAGGAGGGTTTTCATATGGGTTCCTCAGTTGCCGTAGAAGTTGATGGGAGATGGCGTATACGGTGTGCCGGCGCCATGGAATCGGTTGCGTACCTCGGCGGCACGCGCATGCACCGCGACCTGCCGCGCCTGTTCGAGGGCGACGGCGCGGTCTTGCGTGACCTGGAGTTGCTGCGCCTGGATCGCCTGCCGGGCCTGCAAGGCCAGCAACTGGTTCGTTGCCTGGGTGGCCTGCAAGGCGCCCACCGCCGACTGGCTGTTGTTCACGAGGTCGCTCAAGGTCTGCTCGTCAGAGGCGAAATTCTGCACCGACTGCGACTGCACCTTGGCCGCGGTGCGCAGAGCCTCCAGTGAGTTCTGCCAACGCTGGCTGGCGTCGAGCGCCATCTGGTTTGCCGGGGTCGAGGCGGTGTAGGCAGCGGGATAGAGCTGCGCGAACTGGGTCTCCATCTGCGTCAGGTTCAATGACAGCCCCTGCGCCTGCTGCAGCAGCTGGTTCGTCGCGGACAGCGCAGATTGCAGTTGATTGAGCGCGCTGAAGGGGAGACTGGTCAGGTTCTTCGCCTGGTTGGTCAGCATCTGCGCTTCGTTCTGCAGTTGCTGGATCTGGTTGTTGATCTGCTGCAGAGCACGGGCGGCGGTCAGGATGTTCTGCACGAGATTGGTGGGGTCGATCACCACCCATTGCGCCTGTGCAGCGGGCATCACGGTCATGAGAATGGCGGCGGCGATGGCAAGCAGGGTTTT
>NCGY01000018.1 GCA_002281775.1 Hydrogenophilales bacterium 16-64-46
GTGATCGCCGCAGTCAAGGTGGTCTTGCCGTGGTCAACGTGCCCAATCGTGCCTACGTTTACGTGCGGTTTGGTCCGCTCGAACTTTTCCTTAGCCATTATCTGTGTCCTATCAAATCAAAATTGTTGCTTGGCAGCCGATCACTTCTTGGCGATCACGGCTTCGGCGACGTTCTTCGGCGCCTCGGAGTAGTGCTTGAATTCCATCGAGTAGGTTGCGCGCCCCTGCGACATGGAGCGCAGGTCGGTCGAGTAACCGAACATCTCGGCCAGCGGCACTTCGGCCTTGACCAGCTTCACACCGTTGGCGTCGTCCATGCCGAGGATGATGCCGCGACGACGGTTCAAGTCGCCCATCACGTCACCCATGTAGTCTTCCGGCGTCTCGACTTCAACCGCCATCATCGGTTCCAGCAGCACCGGACTGGCTTTGCGCATCCCGTCCTTGAACGCCAGGATTGCAGCCAGTTTGAACGCCAGTTCCGACGAGTCGACGTCGTGGTACGAGCCGTCGAACAGCGTGACCTTGACGTCAACCACCGGGAAGCCGGCCATGACGCCGTTGTTGAGCGCTTCCAGCAGGCCTTTTTCAACCGCCGGAATGAATTCACGCGGTACGGTACCCCCCTTGATGGCGTCGATGAACTCGAAGCCCTTGCCGGGTTCGTTCGGGCCCATCTTGATCCACACGTGGCCGTACTGACCTTTACCGCCGGATTGCTTGGCGTGCTTGCCTTCCTGCTCGACTTCCTTCTTGATCGCCTCGCGATAGGCCACCTGTGGCGCGCCGACGTTGGCTTCAACGCCAAATTCACGACGCATCCGGTCAACCAGAATTTCAAGGTGCAACTCACCCATGCCGGACATGATGGTCTGGCCTGACTCTTCGTCGGTACGCACACGGAACGACGGGTCTTCCTGCGCCAGACGGCCCAGTGCAATACCCATTTTTTCCTGGTCGGCTTTGGTTTTCGGCTCGACGGCGACGTGAATCACCGGCTCAGGGAACTCCATGCGCTCCAGCGTGATCGGCGAGCCCAGGTCGCACAGCGTGTCGCCCGTGGTCACGTCTTTCAGGCCGACCGCAGCAGCAATGTCGCCGGCGCGCACTTCCTTGATTTCCTCACGCTGGTTGGCGTGCATCTGCAGGATGCGGCCGATGCGCTCCTTCTTGCCCTTGACCGGGTTGTAGATGGTGTCGCCCGAATTGACGACGCCGGAATACACACGGAAGAAAATCAACTGGCCGACGTAGGGGTCGGTCGCGATCTTGAACGCCAACGCCGAAAATTTTTCGTCGTCAGACGCGCGGCGCTCACCCATCTCGCCGCTGTCCAACTCACCGCTTACCGGCGGAATGTCGGTCGGGGCCGGCATCAGCTCGACGACCTTGTCGAGCATCGCCTGCACGCCCTTGTTCTTGAAGGCGGAGCCACACATCATCGGCACGATTTCGCTGGCGATGGTGCGGGTACGCAGACCAAGCAGAATGTCCGCCTCGGAGAGATCACCCTCTTCGAGGTATTTGTTCATCATCTCTTCCGAGCACTCGGCAGCCGCCTCGACCATGGTCTCGCGCCATTTCTTGCAGGTATCGAGCAGCTCGGCCGGGATTTCGCGCTCTTCGAACTTCATGCCCTGGCTGGCGTCGTCCCAGAAGATTGCCTTCATCTTGACTAGGTCGACCACGCCTTCGAAATGCTCTTCCGCGCCGATCGGCACCTGAACCGGCACCGGGTTGGCTTTCAGACGCAGACGCATCTGGTCGTAGACCTTGAAGAAGTCCGCGCCGGAGCGGTCCATCTTGTTGACGAAGGCCAGACGCGGCACCTTGTATTTGTTGGCCTGACGCCAGACGGTTTCCGACTGCGGCTGCACGCCACCGACCGCGCAATACACCATGCACGCGCCGTCCAGCACCCGCATCGAGCGCTCGACCTCGATCGTGAAATCGACGTGTCCAGGGGTGTCGATGATGTTGATGCGGTGCTCGGGGAATTTGCCGTCCATCCCCTTCCAGAAACAGGTGGTCGCAGCCGAGGTAATGGTGATACCCCGTTCCTGCTCCTGCTCCATCCAGTCCATCGTGGCCGCGCCGTCATGCACCTCGCCGATTTTGTGCGACACGCCTGTGTAAAACAGGATGCGCTCGGTCGTGGTGGTCTTGCCGGCATCGATGTGTGCCGAGATGCCGATGTTACGGTAGCGTTCGATAGGAGTCGTGCGTGCCACTTTGGTTTACCTGCTTTGCGTTGGTTAGAAGCGGAAGTGCGAGAAAGCCTTGTTGGCCTCAGCCATGCGGTGCACCTCTTCACGCTTTTTGACAGCCCCGCCGCGACCTTCGGCCGCGTCGAGCAATTCACCGGCAAGACGGGCACCCATGGATTTTTCACCACGCTTGCGTGCCGCGTCCTTGAGCCAGCGCATGGCCAGGGCGGTACGACGGCTGGCACGAACTTCAACCGGAACCTGATAGTTGGCCCCACCCACGCGACGGCTTTTCACTTCCACCAACGGACGGGCGTTGTTCAGCGCGGTACCAAACACCTCCAGCGGGTCTTTGCCGGATTTGGTGCTGATTTGCTCGAACGCGCCATAGACGATACGTTCGGCAACCGATTTCTTGCCGGACGACATGACAACGTTCATGAACTTGGACACTTCCTGATTGCCGAATTTCGGATCAGGCAGGATTTCACGCTTGGGAACTTCGCGACGACGGGGCATTTTCCAGTCTCTCTATCTAATTGACTATTCGGACGCAGTCCGGTCAGGCTTTCTTCGGACGCTTCGCGCCGTACTTCGAGCGCGATTGCTTGCGGTCCTTGACACCCTGGGTATCGAGGCTGCCGCGCACGGTGTGGTAACGCACACCCGGCAAATCCTTCACACGACCGCCGCGCACCAGCACGACCGAGTGCTCCTGAAGGTTGTGACCTTCACCGCCGATGTAGCTGATGACCTCGAAGCCGCTGGTCAGCTTGACCTTGCAGACTTTGCGCAGGGCGGAGTTCGGTTTTTTGGGCGTCGTGGTGTACACGCGGGTGCACACACCACGGCGTTGGGGGCAGGCCTTGAGGGCCGGAACCTTGCTCTTTTCCACCGGCGCCTGGCGCGGCTTGCGGATCAGCTGGTTGATGGTTGGCATGTCAGAAATTCCGAATAAAAGCGTAATCGTTTCTAAAACAAGCGGGACGGCGCCACCCGCATTCAGGCGGTGCCGTCCCGGGCTACAGGTACTGCATATTCCGGCAACGAGTCTGGCCGGAAAAGGACGCGTGATTCTAGGGGGTGAGCCCTACGATGTCAAGCCACTTCCTGATTCTCTGTCGGGTTTGCGCCCGGTTCTTCGATCAGTTGGCCTATCCCCAGATCTTCACCTGCCGCCTGACGGCGACGGGTGTTGTGGTACGCCAGCCCGGTGCCCGCAGGAATCAGACGGCCGACGATGACGTTTTCCTTCAGTCCGCGCAGCTCGTCCTTCTTGCCCATGATCGCGGCTTCGGTGAGCACGCGGGTGGTTTCCTGGAACGAGGCTGCGGAGATGAACGAATCCGTCGACAACGAGGCCTTGGTGATACCCAGCAGGATCGGATCGTAGACAGCAGGCTCTTTGCCTGCCGCCACCATCTCGTCGTTGATCTGGAGCACTTCCGAACGCTCAACCTGCTCGCCCGGGATCAGGCCGGTGTCGCCCGGGTCAGCCACCACCACGCGGCGCAGCATCTGACGCACAATGACTTCAATGTGCTTGTCGTTGATCTTCACGCCCTGCAGGCGATACACATCCTGCACCTCGTCGGTGATGTAGCGCGCCAGCGCCTCGACACCCTGCAGGCGCAGGATGTCGTGTGGATCAACCGGGCCGTCGACGATCATCTCGCCCTTCTGGACGATCTGGCCGTCGTGCGCGGTGACGTGTTTTTCCTTGGTGATCAGATACTCGTGCGCCACGCCGTCGAGGTCGGTGATGACCAGACGCTGCTTGCCCTTGGTGTCCTTGCCGAACGACACGGTGCCGGTCACTTCGGCCAGCACGCCGGCGTCCTTGGGCGAACGGGCCTCGAACAGTTCGGCCACGCGCGGCAGACCGCCGGTGATGTCGCGGGTCTTCGAGCTTTCCTGCGGGATACGCGCAAGCACGTCACCCACCGCCACATTCTGGCCGTCCTTCACGGTGATGATCGAGCCGATCTGGAAGGTGATGTTCACCAGCGTGTCGGTGCCGGCGATCTTGATTTCCTTCCCGCTCTCGTCGAGCAGCTTGACCTGCGGGCGCACGCCCTTGGCGCTGGTGCTCTTGCGCTTGGGATCGATGACCACCAGTGTCGACAGACCAGTGACGTCGTCGACCTGCTTGGCTACGGTCACGCCCTCTTCGACGTTCTCGAAACGGACTTGCCCGGCATACTCGGTGATGATCGGGCGGGTATGCGGATCCCAGGTCGCCAGCACGGCACCGGCCTTGATCTTGGCGCCGTCGGTCACCATCAGCGTGGCACCGTAGGGCACCTTGTGGCGTTCGCGCTCGCGACCGCTGTCGTCGGCAATGAGGATTTCCCCGCTGCGCGAGATGGCGACCAGTTCCTTGCGGGCGTTGGTCACGTAACGCATGGTGGCGGTGTATTGCACCGTGCCATTCGATTTGGCTTCGAGCTGGCTGGCGGCTGCCGCCCGCGAGGCGGCACCGCCGATGTGGAAGGTACGCATGGTGAGCTGGGTGCCCGGTTCACCGATCGACTGCGCCGCGATCACGCCGACAGCCTCACCGACGTTGACCAGATAGCCCCGACCCAGGTCGCGGCCGTAGCATTTTGCACACAGGCCGTAGCGGGTTTCACAGGTGAGCGGAGTGCGCACCTTGACCTCGTCGATACCCAGCGCCTCGATGGTGTCGACCACATCCTCGGACAGCAGGGTGCCGGCCTCGAACACGGTTTCCTGGGTTTCCGGATGGACGACATCGCTCACCGCGACGCGGCCCAGGATACGCTCGCGCAGGGCTTCGACCACTTCGCCGCCCTCGACCAGCGCCTTCACGGCCAGACCGTTCCTGGTGCCACAGTCGTCTTCCACCACGACCAGATCCTGCGTCACGTCGACCAGACGGCGAGTGAGATAACCCGAGTTCGCGGTCTTCAGCGCAGTGTCGGCCAGGCCCTTGCGCGCGCCGTGGGTCGAGATGAAGTACTGGAGCATGTTGAGCCCCTCGCGGAAGTTCGCCGTGATCGGCGTCTCGATGATCGAGCCGTCCGGCTTCGCCATCAGGCCGCGCATCCCGGCGAGCTGCCGGATCTGCGCCGCGGAGCCGCGCGCGCCGGAGTCGGCCATCATGTAGATCGCGTTGAACGATTCCTGCGTCACTTCCTTCCCGGCGCGGTCGATCACTTTCTCGCCGCCGAGCTGGCCCATCATGGCCTTGGCCACGGCGTCACCGGCGCGGCCCCAGATGTCGACCACCTTGTTGTAGCGCTCGCCGTCGGTCACCAGGCCCGAGGTGTATTGCGATTCGATTTCCTTCACCTCGGCTTCGGCCGCATCGAGGATCTGATGCTTTTCCTGCGGGATCAGCATGTCCTTGATGGCGATCGACATGCCGGCGCGGGTCGCGAAGGTGAAGCCGGTGTACATCAGCTTGTCGGCAAAGATCACCGTCTCGCGCAGGCCGCAACGACGGAAGCTGGCGTTGATGAGCTTGGAGATTTCCTTCTTCTTCAACGCCTTGTCTACGTGGCTGAACGACAGGCCCGGCGGCAGGATTTCGGACAGCAGCGCACGGCCGAGCGTGGTTTCGACACGCTTGATCGTCTCGACGCGGTTCTTGTTCTCGTCAAGCAACACTTCTTTGATGCGCACCGTGACGCGCGCATGGAGTTCAGCCTCGCGGTTGTCGTAGGCGCGGCGCGCTTCGGTCACGTCGGCAAACATCATGCCTTCGCCTTTGGCGTTGACCTTCTCGCGCGTCATGTAATACAGGCCCAGCACGATGTCCTGCGACGGCACGATGATGGGCTCGCCGTTGGCAGGCGAGAGCACGTTGTTCGACGCCAGCATCAGGGTGCGAGCTTCGGTCTGCGCTTCCAGCGACAGCGGGACGTGGACGGCCATCTGGTCGCCGTCGAAGTCGGCATTGAACGCCGCGCACACCAGCGGATGCAGCTGGATCGCCTTGCCTTCGATCAGCACCGGCTCGAATGCCTGGATGCCCAGGCGGTGCAGCGTCGGCGCGCGGTTCAGCATCACCGGATGCTCGCGGATGACTTCTTCCAGCAGATCCCAGACGATCGGCTCTTCGTCTTCCACCATTTTCTTGGCGGCCTTGATCGTGGTCGCCAGTCCCAGCACTTCGAGGCGGTTGAAGATGAAGGGCTTGAACAGTTCAAGCGCCATTTTCTTCGGCAGGCCGCACTGATGCAGTTTCAGCGTCGGGCCGACCACGATGACCGAACGGCCGGAGTAGTCGACTCGCTTGCCCAGCAGGTTCTGGCGGAAACGGCCACTCTTGCCCTTGATCATGTCGGCGAGTGACTTCAGCGGACGCTTGTTGGCACCGGTCATCGCCTTGCCGCGACGGCCGTTGTCGAGCAGCGAATCGACCGCTTCCTGCAGCATGCGCTTTTCGTTGCGCACGATGATCTCGGGCGCTTTCAGTTCGAGCAGACGCTTGAGACGGTTGTTGCGGTTGATGACGCGGCGATACAGGTCGTTCAGATCGGAGGTGGCGAAACGGCCACCGTCCAGCGGCACCAGCGGGCGCAGCTCTGGCGGCAGCACCGGCAGCACTTCGAGGATCATCCACTCGGGCTTGATACCGGATTTCTGGAAACCCTCGAGAATCTTCAGGCGCTTGGACAGCTTCTTCAGCTTGGTGTCGGAACTGGTCTTGCCGATTTCGGCGTGCAGGGTTTCCACCTCGGTGTGCAGATCGATGCCGCGCAACAGTTCACGCACGGCCTCGGCACCCATCAGCGCGCGAAATTCGTCGCCGTATTCTTCGAGCTTGTTGAGGTAGTCCTCTTCGGTGAGCAACTGGCCCTTGTTGAGCGGCGTCATGCCCGGCTCAACCACGACGAAGCCTTCGAAATAGAGCACACGCTCGATGTCGCGCAGCGTCATGTCGAGCACCATACCGAGACGGCTCGGCAGGCTCTTCAGGAACCAGATGTGGGCGACCGGCGAAGCCAGCTCGATGTGGCCCATGCGCTCGCGGCGCACCTTGGACAGCGTCACTTCGACGCCGCACTTCTCGCAGATCACGCCGCGATGCTTGAGACGCTTGTACTTGCCGCACAGGCACTCGTAGTCCTTGACCGGGCCGAAGATCTTGGCGCAGAACAGGCCGTCACGCTCGGGCTTGAATGTGCGGTAGTTGATGGTCTCCGGCTTCTTCACCTCGCCGTAGGACCAGGAGCGGATTTTCTCCGGCGACGCCAGGCCGATCTTGATGGCGTCGAATTCTTCTTCGTGAGTCGCTTGTTTGAACAGATCGAGCAATGCTTTCATGTCTTTTCTCCGTGAGGTGTCAGGTGTTAGGCGTGAGGCGCGAGGACGTTTCCTGTCCCCTCACCCCTCACTCCTCACTGTTCAATAACGTTCCAGATCGATGTCGATGCCGAGCGAGCGGATTTCCTTCACCAGCACGTTGAAGGATTCCGGCATACCCGCCTCGATCTTGTGGTCGCCCTCCTGCAGCACGTAGGACGCACCGTAGGCTTCCAGCGCCCACACTTCCATTTCGCCGAAGCGCTGGCCGCCGAACTGTGCCTTGCCGCCCAGCGGTTGCTGGGTGACCAGGGAATACGGCCCGGTGGAACGCGCGTGCATCTTGTCGTCGACCAGGTGGTGCAGTTTCAGCACGTGCTTGTAGCCCACCGTCACGTCGCGGTCGAAGGCTTCGCCGGTGCGGCCGTCGTACAGGGTGACCTGACCGCCCTCCGGCAAGCCCGCCAGCCTCAGCATGCGACGGATTTCCTCTTCCGAGGCACCGTCGAACACGGGCGAGGCGAAGGGCACACCCTTGGTCAAATGCCTGGCCAGTTCCAGTATTTCATCGTCAGTGAAGCTGTCGAGGTCCTCGGTCTTGCCGGACTGGTTGTAGATCTCTTTCAGGAAACTGCGCATTTCCTTGACCAGGGTCTTGGTCTGTGCGGCAAGCATCTGGCCGATCTTCTCGCCCAGGCCCTTGGCCGCCCACCCCAGATGGGTTTCCAGAATCTGGCCGACGTTCATCCGCGACGGCACGCCGAGCGGGTTCAGCACGATGTCGACCGGGCGGCCGTCAGCCATGAAGGGCATGTCCTCGACCGGGACGATCTTCGACACCACACCCTTGTTGCCGTGGCGGCCGGCCATCTTGTCGCCGGGCTGCAGGCGGCGCTTCACCGCCAGATAGACCTTGACCATCTTCTGCACGCCGGGCGGCAGTTCGTCGCCGGCGGTCAGCTTCTTCTTCTTCTCCTCGAACATGGCGTCGAATTCGATACGCTTCTGCGCGAGGCTGTCCTTGATCGCTTCAACCTGGCGGCTGGCGTCGTCGTCAGCCAGGCGGATGTCGAACCAGTCGTGGCGGTTGAGCGAATCCAGGTAGTCCTTGGTGACCTTGCTGCCCTTGGCGAGCTTCTTCGGGCCGCCGTTGGCGACCTTCAGGTGCAGCAGTTTTTCCAGCCGCGCGAAGGTGTCGTCTTCGACGATACGCATGCGGTCGGTCAGGTCTTTCTTGTATTCGGCCAGCTGCGTGTCGATGATCGACTGCGCACGCTTGTCGCGTTCGATGCCTTCACGCGTGAACACCTGCACGTCGATGACGACGCCTGCCATGCCGGACGGCACCTTCAGCGAGGTGTCCTTCACGTCGGAGGCCTTTTCACCGAAGATCGCGCGCAGCAGTTTTTCTTCCGGCGTGAGCTGGGTTTCGCCCTTGGGCGTGACCTTGCCGACCAGCACGTCGCCGGCTTCGACTTCTGCACCGATGGAAATGATGCCCGACTCGTCCAGACGACCGAGCTGACGCTCGGCGAGATTGGAAATGTCGCGAGTGATCTCCTCGGGCCCGAGCTTGGTGTCGCGCGCCACCACCGAGAGCTCCTCGATGTGGATCGAGGTGTAGCGGTCTTCGGCGACGACTTTCTCGTTGATGAGAATAGAGTCTTCGAAGTTGTAGCCGTTCCACGGCATGAACGCGACCAGCATGTTCTGACCGAGTGCCAGCTCGCCCATATCGGTCGAGGCACCGTCGGCAATGACGTCGCCGCGCGCGATGATGTCGCCCACCTTCACCAGCGGACGCTGGTTGATGTTGGTGTTCTGGTTGGAGCGGGTGTACTTGATCAGCGAGTAGATGTCGACACCGACTTCGCCTGATTTCGCTTCCTCGTCGTGTACGCGGATCACGATACGACCGGCGTCGATGTAGTCGACCACGCCGCCGCGATGCGCGGTGACGACGGTGCCGGAATCGACCGCTGCTGTGCGCTCGATGCCGGTGCCGACAAAGGGCTTCTCGGGACGCAGGCAGGGCACGGCCTGGCGTTGCATGTTCGAGCCCATCAGCGCGCGGTTCGCGTCATCGTGCTCCAGGAACGGAATCAGGGACGCCGCCACCGACACGATCTGCGCCGGCGCAACGTCCATGTACTCGATCTTGTCCGGCGTCGACAGGGTGAATTCGTTCTTGTGACGGCTGGAGATCAGATCGTCCTTGAACCGGCCCTTGGCGTCGAGTTCGGCGTTGGCCTGCGCGATCACGAACTTGGATTCCTCGATCGCCGACAGGTAATCGATCTCGTCGGTGACCTGATTGTTCACGACTTTTCTGTACGGCGTTTCGATGAAACCGTACCAGTTGGTGCGCGCGAACAGCGCCAGCGAATTGATCAGGCCGATGTTCGGACCTTCCGGCGTCTCGATCGGGCAGACGCGGCCGTAGTGGGTCGGGTGCACGTCGCGCACTTCGAAGCCGGCGCGCTCACGCGTCAGACCGCCAGGGCCCAGGGCCGAGACACGGCGCTTGTGCGTGATCTCGGACAGCGGGTTGGTCTGGTCCATGAACTGGGAGAGCTGCGAAGAACCGAAGAATTCCTTGATCGCGGCGCTGACCGGCTTGGCGTTGATCAGGTCGTGCGGCATGAGGTTGTCGGACTCGGCCTGCGAGAGACGCTCGCGCACCGCACGCTCGACGCGCACCAGACCGGCGCGGAACTGGTTTTCCGCCAGCTCGCCCACCGAACGCACACGACGGTTACCGAGGTGGTCAATGTCGTCGATCTCGCCGCGACCATTGCGCAGCTCGACGAGAATCTTGATGACGGCGACGATGTCCTCGGTCGACAGCGTGCCGGTGCCGGTCAGTTCGTCACGCCCGATGCGGCGGTTGAACTTCATGCGGCCCACGGCGGACAAGTCGTAGCGCTCTTCGCTGAAGAACAGGTTGCCGAACAGCGCGTTGACAGCGTCTTCCGTCGGCGGCTCGCCAGGACGCATCATGCGGTAGATGGCGACCTTGGCCGCATATTCGTCGGTGGTGTCGTCGGTACGCAGCGTGGTTGAAATGAAGGAACCGTGATCGAGGTCGTTGGTATAGAGCGTCTGGAACTTGTCGATGCCCGCGCCCCCCAGTTTCTTCAGCAATTCCTCGGTGATTTCGTCGTTGGCGCGCGCCACCAGTTCGCCCGTATTCTTGTCGATCACGTCGTGCGACAGCACACGACCCACCACGAACTCGGCCGGCACGGCCCATTTCTTCACGCCTGCGGCATCCAGTTCGCGGATGTGCTTGGCGGTAATGCGCTTGTCCTTGGCGACGATGACGTGGTCATCCTTGCCGCAGATGTCGAAGCGCGCGATCTCGCCACGCAGGCGTTCCGGCACCAATTCGAACTGCACGCCCTGGCTGTTGATGTAGAAGGTGTCCTTGCTGAAGAAGGTATCGAGAATGGTCTCGGGGTTGTAACCCAGCGCCTTCAGCAGGATGGTCACCGGCATCTTGCGGCGACGATCGACGCGGAAGAACAGGATGTCCTTGGCGTCAAACTCGAAGTCCAGCCACGAGCCGCGGTAAGGAATCACGCGCGCCGAGAACAGGAGCTTGCCCGAGCTATGGGTCTTGCCGCGGTCGTGCTCGAAGAACACGCCAGGCGAACGGTGCAGCTGCGACACGATCACGCGCTCGGTGCCGTTGATCACAAACGAGCCGGTCGGCGTCATGAGCGGAATCTCGCCCATGTAGACTTCCTGCTCCTTCACTTCCTTGACGGTCGGCTTGGACGCTTCCTTGTCCATGATGACCAGACGCACCTTGGCGCGTAGGGGGGCACAGAAGGTCAGGCCGCGCTGCTGGCATTCCTTGATGTCGAATACGGGCTCGCCGAGGAAATAGCTGACGTATTCCAGGCGTGCATTACCGCTGTGGCTGACGATGGGGAAAATCGACGTAAAGGCCGCTTGCAGGCCCTCATTCAGGCGCTCGTCACGCGAACGCCCTTCCTGCAGGAAGGCGCGATAGGATTCGAGCTGGGTCGCCAGAAGGAACGGCACCGGAAGGGTGTTGGTGCGGCTGGCAAAGCTCTTGCGCAGACGCTTTTTCTCGGTAAAGGTATAAGCCATGGGTTCTCCTCGACGATCAGGGGCCAACGGGCGCGCGGGTTGCGGCCGGGCGGTGTGATGGGGCACACGCAAAAAGCAAATGACCCGGAAGCCGATTCCGGGTTCCGGGTATGTGCCGCTTGCGTGTGCCGCGGGTTTCCCCGCAGCGGGCGATCGAACTCAATCTATCTTTGGTAGCGGGTGTCGCACGAAAGCGCCACCCTGCAAACCATGACTTACTTGACTTCGACCTTGGCGCCAGCTTCTTCCAGTTGCTTCTTCAGCGCTTCGGCGTCGGCCTTGGTGATGCCTTCCTTCACCGGCTTCGGTGCGCCGTCGACCAGATCCTTGGCTTCTTTCAGGCCAAGACCCGTCGCCGCACGCACCACCTTGATGACTTCGACCTTTTTCTCGCCGGCACCCATCAGCATCACGGTGAATTCGGTCTGCTCTTCAGCGGCAGCGGCAGCGCCACCGGCAGCCGGGGCAGCCACGGCGACCGCAGCGGCGGCGGCGGAAACGCCGAACTTCTCTTCCATTTCCTTGATGAGCTCGGAAAGCTCGAGGACGGTCATGTTGGCGATGGCGTCCAGAATGTCAGCTTTTGCAACAGCCATGTTTGTTACTCCTGTCAAATGTGCTTCAGATTAAAAAAACAATATCGTCGTATCGGTTGTCGGCAGCCTGCGCCACCCGCAAGGCGGGTTTACGCAGCCTGCTTGTCGCGTACCGCAGCCAGGCCACGCACGAACTTAGTCGGCACCTCGTTGAGGGTGCGAACAAACTGCGCGATCGGGGCCTGCATGGTGCCCAGGAGCTTGGCAAGCAGTTCCTCGCGGCTGGGCATGCTGGCCAGATTCCCCACGTCCTTGGCGGACATGAGGAAATTGGGCATGGCACCGGCCTTGATCACGAACTTGTCGTTCCCCTTGGCGAACTCGTGCATCACTTTGGCGGCGGCCACAGGATCCTTGGACATGCCGTAGGCAAGCGGGCCGACCAGCTGGTCAGCCATGCCTGCAAACGGGGTGTCCGCAATCGCGCGTCGCACCAGCGTGTTTTTCAACACGCGCAGATAGACCCCCTCCTTGCGCGCCCTGGCACGCAACTGGGTCATGTGCTCCACCGTGATGCCGCGGTATTCGGCGACAACAACCGTCTGGGCGTCCGCAACCTGCGCGGACACCTCTGCAACGACGGCTTTCTTCTCTTCAAGATTAAGACTCAAGGTCTACCCTCCTTCTCAGTTACGGGGCGTTGCCCGCCCCGGCTGGCGACCTTGACAGGAAAATCCTGCTGGGGAACGCCATCTGCGTAGGTTTCGCCTCACGGCAGGCAGAGGAGCTAATCACCCACTCACCGCTCGCCGAAATTAAACCCTCGCGGGTGCCTACGGTCTTTGACAACCCGCCATATCCCAGACTGCGAACATGGCGGCCCAAAGTTCTTTTGCCCGACCACCCCGGATTGCGGGTGGCCATTTCAACCTTTAAGCGTTGACGCTGGCCTGATCGACCCGAACGCCCACACCCATGGTGGACGACACCGACAGGCGCTTGAAATAGATCCCCTTCGACGCAGCCGGCTTGGCACGTTGCAGCGCGTCCATCAGGGCCACGAGGTTGGCCTTGAGGTCGTCGACGCTGAACGAAGCACGGCCGATGGTGCAGTGCACGATGCCCCCCTTGTCGGTGCGGTACTGCACCTGACCGGCCTTGGCGTTCTTCACGGCACCGACCACGTCCGGCGACACGGTACCGACCTTCGGGTTCGGCATCAGGCCGCGCGGGCCGAGCACCTGACCGAGCTGGCCGACGACGCGCATCGCGTCCGGCGTGGCGATCACCACGTCGAAATCCATGCGACCACCTTTGATCTCGGCTGCCAGGTCGTCGAAACCGACAATATCTGCACCGGCGTCTTTCGCCTTCTGGGCGTTCTCACCCTGGGCAAACACGGCAACCCGGATGGTTTTGCCGATGCCCTTGGGCAGTACCACGGCACCCCGCACCATCTGGTCGGATTTGCGCGCATCGACGCCTAGGTTGATGGCGACGTCAACCGACTCGTCGAACTTGGCGGTTGCGGTCTCCTTCACCAGCTGAAGGGCATCCACCACCGCATAGTTGCGATTGCGGTCGATCTTTTCCTTGATTGCGCGCATGCGCTTGGACACGTTAGCCATCTCAGACCCCTTCCACGATGATGCCCATGGAACGCGCGGTACCGGCGATGGTGCGCACGGCGGCGTCCATGTTCGCAGCGGTCAGATCGGGTTCCTTGGTCTTGGCGATTTCTTCAAGCTGCGCACGGGTGATCGTGCCAACCTTGTCGAGGTGCGGCTTGGCGCTGCCCTTGTCGAGCTTGATCGCCTTCTTGATCAGCACGGTCGCGGGCGGCGTCTTCATGATGAAGGTGAAGCTCTTGTCCGCGAAGGCGGTGATCACCACCGGAATCGGCAAACCGGGCTCCATGCCCTGCGTCTTGGCGTTGAACGCCTTGCAGAATTCCATGATGTTCAGGCCGCGCTGACCGAGCGCGGGACCGATGGGGGGCGACGGGTTCGCTTTACCCGCCGGCACTTGCAGCTTGATGTAGCCGACAATCTTCTTTGCCATGATGGCTCCTTAGAGTGAGTACCAACGCGCGTTCGGTTGCCCTACTTGCGCTCCTCTCCGGCGAACCGGATATTTGACCGAACCAGGCCGTTCAATAAAAACAGCTTGGCTCAGCTTTTCTCGACCTGGCCGAAGCCCAGCTCGACGGGCGTTGCACGCCCGAAAATCATCACCGACACGCGCAGCTTGCTCTTGTCGTAGTTCACTTCTTCCACCGAGCCGTTGAAGTCGGTGAACGGACCGTCGATCACGCGCACCACCTCCCCCACCTCGAACAGCACCTTGGGCTTGGGCTTTTCCACCCCCTCACGCATCTGGTCGAGGATGGCCTGCACTTCCTTTTCGCTGATGGGCGCAGGCTTGGTTGCGGTGCCACCGACGAAGCCGGTGACCTTGGGCGTGCTCTTCACCAGATGCCAGGTGTCGTCGTCCATTTCCATCTGGACCAGCACATAGCCGGGGAAAAACTTGCGCTCGGCGGTTTTTTTCTGCCCCGCCTTCATCTCGACCACTTCTTCCACGGGCACCAGAATCTCGCCGAAGCGATCCTTCATGCCGGCGCGTTCGATTCGCTCGACAAGATTACGCGCGACACTTTTTTCGAAGCCGGAATAGGCATGAACCACGTACCACCGCATGCTCAGCTCCCCTGTCCCATGGCCAGTTTCACCAGCCACAACAAAATTCCATCGACCGCCCAGAGGAAGAGCGACATCACCACCACGAAGGCCATGACCACACCCGTCATCTGGATCGTTTCCTTGCGGGTCGGCCAGACGACCTTCTTGGCCTCATCACGCGAATCCAGCGCAAACCGGTAAAACTGCTTGCCCGGCGCGGACAGCCCCGCCACCAGGCCACCCAGAACCAGGCCGCCGACGACGGACAGCACCCGCACCACGGTAGGCGCGTCCGCAAAAAAATAAAAGCCGGCCAATCCTGCGATGACCAGCAGTACCGCTACCAGCAGCTTGATCTTGTCAGCCATGAATGCTGTGTGCGCCTGAAGCGCTTATCCTGTGGCAGGCCAAGAGGGTCTCGAACCCCCAACCTTCGGTTTTGGAGACCGACGCTCTACCAATTGAGCTATTGGCCTGTGTTGCTACAGGCGGGCACACGCCCACCTGTTAGGCTTGCGCCCGAGCTTACTCTTCGATCTTGGCCACGACGCCCGCGCCGACGGTACGACCGCCTTCACGGATGGCGAAACGCAGACCTTCGTCCATGGCAATGGGCTGAATCAGCGCAACCTTGATGCTGACGTTGTCGCCAGGCATCACCATCTCGGTACCCGCCGGCAGCTCGATCGCACCGGTGACGTCGGTGGTGCGGAAGTAAAACTGCGGACGG
>NCGY01000035.1 GCA_002281775.1 Hydrogenophilales bacterium 16-64-46
CCGCGCTGGTCGGCCAACTGGCGGCCCTTCGAGGCGGCTGCCTCGCTGCGCAGCCAAGTCCAGGCCCATACCATTTTGAAGTCCATGTTCGAGTGGCTTGCCAAAGTGCGTTACCTCGACAGCAATCCCTGGGACGGCGTGCCGCCACCACAACGGACGATGGGCGTGGCCACGGCGCCTGATTTGGAACTGACGCACGCTTTCACACGCAGCCAGTGGGCATTTCTCATGGAGTATCTGCACAGGCAGCCTATGGACGAATCCATTCGGCGCTTGCACTTCGTGCTCCCCTTCGCCTATGCCACGGGGCTACGGCTCGCCGAACTGGTGGATGCCCGCTTGGGGAGACTCTATTCGGTCCCGCTTAAGAAAGACCTGGGGGTCCGCTGGATGCTGAAAGTGCTCGGCAAGGGTGGCAGATGGCGGGCAGTCCCGATGCCCGGCATGGTGATGGATGCATTACGCGATTATCTGACCTGGCGGGGCCTCAATGCCGATCCGCTGGACAACCCTGGAGATATTCCCCTGATTGCCCGGCTGCGGCTTGGGCAGGATACGGGCACCCTGGATCCCACAACGCTGTACAAGGCCTTGAAGACGTTCTTCAGGGAAGCGGCAGCAGAGCTTGCCACGCAGGGGCATCATGATGATGCCAAAAAGATGGCGAAAGCCTCGACGCACTGGCTGAGACACACGCGCGGTGCACATTCCGCAGAGACGATGCCGATCAACATGATCCAGCGCCTGCTCGGACACGCCAGCGTGGCAACCACCAGCATATATACGTCGACGGACGACGAGATGCTGTTTCTGGAGCTGGAAGATTGCCTGAAAAACGATGAACTACTGACCAGATGCCATACTGCAGATCATCAAGCTGGGGCTGGCGTGACACTTCTGGAAGTACGAAAATGAGGAGCCTGTTGGATATCGTGTGCAGTAGGCACGATCGGAAATCGATTCAGGAATGCACACGGGATGGACTAACTTGAATGCAATACCGTCATGGGAGTGGCGGCGAAAATAATAAGCTGAAAATTTACCCCTGCAGTTGCGGAGCCGAAGGGGCTAAACCAAGAAAG
>NCGY01000036.1 GCA_002281775.1 Hydrogenophilales bacterium 16-64-46
CATCTTCCATCCCATCTGCTTCGCGTAGCCGAAGAGATACAAGGCAAAGAACACCACGCCGGCCGCGACCATCATTCCGCGCTTGATCAGTCGCCAGCGACGTTCTGAGCGGCGCTCACGAAGCACATCCCTCACCAGCTCGTCACTCACTGCGTGGCGGATTTCACTTTCTGTCATTTGCAATTCGAGCTCCATCGTTGAGTTTTGATTGGGGTGAATCCTTCGTCGTGCGTCAGCACTCGAACAATCTGGTAGTCGTCGCTCATGTGGGTCATTTCACGCAGCTCATGAAGATCGCACCAGGTGCCGTCCGGCCATTCTGCAACCAGCCATACCGGCTCGGCGCAGGGAATTTCGATCCGTGTGGTGTGCATCACTCGCGTCCGGCTATTTCGTTGTCCATGCAAAAAATCTGCAGGCAGGAAAGCGATTGCATCCCACGAATGCCTTACCGGTATCTTTCATGGTTTTGCTGACGAGCAGGCCCGTCTTGCAGTCCGGGCAGGCTACACCGGCCCTGGCGGTACGCATGGGTGTTCCTCGCGCCACGGCCGCCTCGGTACGCTGAACCTTGCCTGCCACCTCGTCACTCAGCACGCCCGGTTTCCCTTCATCATCCGGCTGGGTGTGCTTGCATGCCGGGTAGCCTGTGCATCCCCAGAATGGCCCCTTGGGTCCTTTCACCGGGCGCAAGGGCTTCTGGCATCTGGGGCATGGATAGGTAGTCCCTGCTTGCGTTGATTTGGCCGGCGCTGCCTGTCTGGCGGATCCGGGCTTGCCATCGACATCGGGAAGCGTCGACTTGCACCCTTCCCGGTACGCCGTACAACCCCAGAAGAAGCCATTCGGCCCATCAATTCTGCGCATTGGCTTGCCGCAAGTAGGGCACCCCACGACCGCACTACCCTTGGCCGGTGAATCACGAGTCTTACCATACGAGATCTGCCGCGTTCCCTCCTGACTCTTGATGCTGTCTATCACCTGCACCAGCCACTCGCCAAGACTGCGTTCAAACTGCGACAACTCGATCTCGCCCTTCTCAATCTGGCTCAGTCGATCTT
>NCGY01000003.1 GCA_002281775.1 Hydrogenophilales bacterium 16-64-46
CCCCGGCGTCACCAACCCCTTCCCCTGGATGGCCGAGATGATCGACCTGAAGAAGGAGAAGAACTTCTTCGAGACGCGCGTCACGGAGTATCAGACGGGTGGGGCGTTGAGCTGGGATTGAACTCGGCGCTGGGATTAAACCCGGTGCTGGGATTGCATCTGGCAGCACCAGCGTGCCGATGCGGCATGTCGATACGGCATTGCATTCTGTATCGTTAAGAGATACAGTCTGCCGTGATCAAAAGTTTCCAGCACAAAGGTCTGCGGCAGTTTTTCGAGACGGGTTCGAAAGCGGGTATCCAGCCCGCGCACGCCGCCAAGCTGCGTATCCTGCTGACCCGGCTCGATTCCTCTACCACGCCGGAAGACATGAACGCACCCGGCTGGAAATTGCACCCCTTGACCGGCGACCTCGTCGGTCACTGGTCGGTGTGGGTCAACGGCAACTGGCGCATGACTTTCGTTTTCGACGGCAAAGACGCCATCCTGGTTGATTACCGGGACTACCACTAGGAGAACTGACGATGGGACGCATGCACCACCCCGCCCACCCCGGCGAAGTCCTCAAGGCGTTTCTGCCGCCCGAACTCACCGTGACCGAGGCCGCGCAACGCCTCGGCGTATCGCGCGTACAGCTCTCGCGCTTGCTGAACAGCCGAGCCGCCATGAGCGCCGACATGGCCTTGCGCGTCTCGCTGCTGACCGGCACCTCGGCCGAATCCTGGCTGAATAATCAGGTGCAATGGGACTTGTGGCAGGTGAGCCAGAGGCCGCTTCCCAAGATCGAGCCGCTACCGAAAGCGGCTTGAGTCAGGGTGATATCGTGTCTGACCCTATTGACCTGCCAGTTCACGGGCAGCTGCGCCTACCGTCAACCCGTCCTTTACACGCTTGACCGCCAGCGCCTTGAACTCGACGGTGTATTCCTGCTTCGGTATCTTCTTCATCTTTCCTCTTATATTTCGGGGGAAGCTCAGTATTCAATCTGCCGTATTCGAAATACGTTTATATCGCCGAGCAAGAGCAAGCCATCAAATCAAATGGGATCACACACGATTAAATGCTGTCGCGGAAATGCCCCCATTCACTGTTAGCCACTGGAACATGACATGCATGCTGATGTGAACGCGCGCGCTCTGGTGGAGACGCAGACAGTGCCCTGGCTGACCACGGCAGATGGCGAGGGCGCGTGCAAGCCGCTCGACAGCCTGGCAGCGGGGGCGGGCACGACTACGCTGGTGCGGGCGACGGCGGGCGCGGTGTTCGCGCCGCCGGGTGGTGCGCTGGGAGAAGAAATCCTGGTGCTCGATGGCACGCTGACGGATGCGCGTGGCGTGTGGCCGGAGGGTGCCTACCTGCGCAACCCGCCGGGGGCGGCGATGGCGCTGCACAGCGAGACGGGGTGCGTGTTGTTCATCAAGCGTTATGCCTTCGATACCGACGATACGGCCCTGATGCGGCTGGATACGGCGACCATGCAGTGGCTGCCCGGACTGGTGCCGGGGTTGGCGGTGATGCCGCTGCACCAGCATGCGGGCGAACATGCGGCGCTGGTGCGCTGGCAGCCGGAGACGTTTTTCCAGAGCCATGCGCATTTCGGCGGCGAGGAAATTCTGGTGCTCGACGGCGTGTTCGAGGATGAGTTCGGCCGCTATCCGGCCGGCAGCTGGCTGCGCAGCCCGCACATGAGCCGGCACCAGCCGTTCAGCCGCGAGGGCTGCACCATCTTTGTGAAGGTGGGGCACCTCGGCGTGGGCTGAATCGGGTCGGGTATCCCCGGGACCGAACCGCAGCCCGGTAAGCGTGGCTTATCGTACTGGCTGATGCGTGGCGCCCAGCACCGCGCCCACCGTGACCAGCAGCACGCCGGCTATCGTCACCGCATCAAGCGGTTCGCCCAGCAGCGGCACGGCGGCAAGGGCGGATAGCCCAGGCACCATGGCCAGCATGAGCGTGGCGCGCTGCGGGCCGATGTTGTGGATGGCGTAGGCAAAGAGCAGGCTGGCAAGGGACGCGGCGAGGATGCCCTGATACACGCCCTGTCCCAGCACAAACGATACCGGCACGCTGGCAGTGGCCTTGGGCAGGAACAGCAGATAGACCGGCAGGTAGCAGACTAGGGCAATCACGGCCACGCCGATGGTGGCGTCGATCGGCGACACCTGCCACTGCTTGAGCAGCAGGCCAAAGCTGGCGTAGCACAGCGCGGCCAGCACAAAGAACACATCGCCCAGCCACTGGTGCGCGGGCACGCCGGCAAACTGGCCAAAGCTGTGCAGGCCGATCAGCATGATGCCCGTGCCCGCAACCAGCAGCGCCAGCTCCGTGCGCACGCCAGGGCGGTGGCCCAGCACCAGCCAGGCAATCAGTGCGCTGGCAAACGGAATGCCGCCGTTGACCAGAATGCCGGCGTGCGCGGTGGGAGCCAGCGCAAACCCCGCATACGCCAGCAAGGCATAGCCCACCCCGCCCAGCGCCGCGAGCACCGCCAGCTTCGGCCAGTCCAGCCGCCGCCAGCGGGCCAGCACAAACGGCAGGCACACCAGCCCGGAAAACACGAAGCGAATGGCCGCCATGTCGTAAGGCGTGAGCGGGCTGCGCCCCCCCAGCCGCGACACGATGTTGAAGCCCGACCAGACCACGATGACCGCCGCAATGGCCGCAAATCCGCTGAACAGGCGGGGACGGGAAGTGTCGGGCAAGGCGGCGTGTGCTGACATGCGGGCAAGGTCGTGCAAGCCGGATGGCCGACGCTAGGACTGCAACCGGCCCGGCTTGGGCGTGATCATGGGGTGGGAAAGTGGTGCCCCCGAAAGGAATCGAACCCTCGACCTTCTCATTACAAGTGAGCTGCTCTACCAACTGAGCTACAGGGGCGCGGGGGCGATTCTACACTGAAGGCAGCGCGAGGCTGGGGCTTGAATCCAATGCTACGGGCGGATTGCGCGAATCTCATCCAACAGGTTCAGCGTCCGGCGCGGATGAAACCGTTTCAGGACGACAGGCAGGCGAACCGCCGTCCGGGGCGTTACTTCAACACGTTCGACAGCATGTCATCCAGGGCGGGGTTTTTCACGTCGGCTTCCCATACTTCGAAGTAATGGGCACCGTGTGCGCGTCCGGTCTGGATCGCGCCCTTCAGTCCACCGGGGCCGAGCCGCTGGGACTGGCGGGTTTCATTGGCAATGAGCTGGTAGTTGCAGAAACTGCGCCGGCACTGCTTCTGCATGATCTTGCGCAGGTCGCTGTCCCAGGTGGGAGGCTTGTTGCTCAACCAGCCGGCAAATGTGCCGAAGCGCTTACCGAGGCGGTCATAGCCGTAATCGGCCAGATCGGCGGGAACCGAGGTGTCGCCGAGGATGGCGTGCATGTCGAGGTCCAGGTACTGCCGGGGGAAGGCCTGCGCGAAGGTGTCGATCACGCTTTCCCAGGCGCGCAGAAAGCGTGCGCGGTCGTAACCCTGCTGCACCCAGGGGCCGCTGGGCGGGCCGCTGCGCGGACGGGGCGGGTCGTCCGGCAGCTGGATCTCGAAGCCGTTCTTGCTGGAGCCGGTGATGTGGATGAGCACGATGTCGGGGTCGTTACCGAACTCCCGGCCCAGTGCCCGGACAAAATTGCGCCATTTTTCGAGGTAAACCGGGTCCCACGGGGGGGGAATCCGCGCCTGCATACCGCCCCTGGGTGAGTGCGGGTTGAGAAAGCTGAAGTTGTAGGCCGTGGCCCCGGCGGCGTACACCCAGTCCGGCGTCGCGGGGCCGGCGGCCACTCCCAGGGCGATTTTCTTGCCGTATTGTTTTGCCAGGGCGATTTCGCGCCGCAGATAGCTCCAGTCGTAGCGCCCTTCCTGCGGTTCGGCCTCGTTCCAGCGCGTCCGCACGAGCACGCCAGCAAGATAGGGTGCGCGCAGGATCCTGTCGTTGAGGGCGCGGCCGTATGCCACGAATATGCCTTTCGGCGGCTCGGCGAGGACGGGCGGCGCGAAGGCGGATGCCAGCGCAAGGACGAGTGCGGCGAGCAGGCGGCGCGCGGCGGACACGTTTAATCCTCCAGGAAGTCGCACATCATGTGGCCGATCATGATGTGCATTTCCTGGATCCGCGCGGTGTCGTTCGAGGGGACGATGATGGCCTGCTGCGCCAGGGGGGCAAGCTTGCCGCCGTCGCGTCCCACCAGGGCGACGGTCACGCACTGGCGCTGTTCCGCGGCCGCCATGGCATTGATGACGTTTGCCGAATTGCCGGACGTGGAAATGCCGATCAGGACGTCGCCGGGCCGGCCGAGGCCTAGTACCTGCCGGCTGAAGATGTCGTCGAAGCTGTAGTCGTTGCCGACGCAGGTCAGGATCGAGGAGTCGGTGGTGAGCGCAATGGCCCCGAGCGGCCCGCGTTCCTTCTTGAAGCGGCCGATCAGTTCTGCCGAGATGTGCTGGGCATCGGCTGCCGACCCGCCATTGCCGCAAAGCATGACCTTGTTGCCGGCGGCGAGCGCCGCGCGTACGGTCAGGCCGAGCCGGGCAATGGCCGGGATCAGCGCTTCGCGGGTGGCGGCGACGACCTCGGCGTGCTGATCGAGGCTGTGGGAAATTCGGGTTTCCGCTGCTGCGGTCGCATCTGTCACGTGTCTACCCCTTTTCGAAGAAATGCGTTGGCGGCATCTGGATGGCTTGCCGTATCCACGCCCCGGTGGCGGCGACGGATTCGAACCTGAGTTGTGCCCGGCTCGTCGATTGTGGTGCATCGTGTGCCACCAGGATGCTCATGCCGACGCCGGCGCGTTGCGCAGCCTCGATGTCGGACTCCTTGTCGCCGATCAGGAGACTATCAGCAAGATTTACGCCAAGCTCGTCGCGCGCTTGCAGCAACATCCCCGGGTTGGGCTTGCGGCAGGCGGATTCCTGCCGGTAAGCCCCAACCCCGTGCTCGGGATGATACGGGCAGAAATAGACGCCCTCGACCCGGACGCCGGCGTCGCCGAAGCGTGCCAGCATCCAGTCGGTTAGGCGGTGGAAGTCCGCCTCGGAGTAATAGCCACGCCCTATTCCCGCCTGGTTGGTGACCACGACGGGCGCGTAGCCCAGCGCCTGCATGTCGCGGCACAAATCGAAGATGCCTTCGACGAATTCGAAATCCTCGGGCCGGTAGACGTAATGCCGGTCGACATTGACGATACCGTCGCGATCGAGAAACAGGGCGCGCCGCATCTCAGGGTTCAGGGGCGAAACGGGCGGGCAGTTCGGTCTGGGCGCGCTGGAAATCCTCGGGCACGCCGATGTCGATGAAGTAGCCGTCTGTGACGAAGGCGAGCGGTGACAGGCGGTGGAGGTGCGGGAGCATGAAATCCTGTTCGAAGGAAAAGCGTTCCGGCAGAGTGTAGCCGGAAAAAATGTCCGCATTGGCCACATAGACGCCCAGATTGATCAGCCCACGGCTGCCGGGGGATTTTTCGCGGAACGACACCACACGCTCGCCTGCGACCTCAACCAGGCCGTAGCGGCTGGCGTCGGGCACCGGCCCCAGGGCCATCGAGAATGTCGACCCCTGCTCGCGGTGCCGGGCAAGCATGGTCCGGTAGTCGACGTGCGCCAGCGTGTCACCGTTGAGGACGAACGCGGCATCGCCGCGGACGTGCCGCAGGGATTCGCGCAGGGCCCCGCCGGTTCCCAGGGGCGACGCCTCGACGCAGTAGCTCAGCTCGATCTCACCATGCGACGCGCCGAAGCAATCTGAAATGGCCTCGTGCCTGTAGCCCACAGAGAGGACGGCACGGCGGATGCCCTGCGCCGAGAGATAGTCGAGCAGCCAGGCAAGAAACGGACGGCCTGCCACCGGGGCCATGGGTTTGGGCAGGTCGGGCACGGTCTCCCGGAGTCTGGTTCCCAGGCCGCCTGCAAGAATGATCGCTTCCAATGCCTTTTCCTTCTGCGGTTCGCCGGGAATGACTGCCTGCGCCATGCAAGAGAGAGCACGATGGCCAGTGACGGACAGGAGAACGCGGACCGTTGGTGAAGCTGCACTGGCAAGCGGGCGATATGGGCGCGGGACTGATTCTACACTGTCGACTGGAAGCGCGGATTCATGAGGCTGCCCGCTGCCAGCGAAACCGATGCAAGATGGCGCGTGCCGGTCGCTGAAGCTCAGCGAATGATCTTCTTCCTGAGCTTGAGCCGCACGTAGAGCAGCACGATAACGGCCAGAACGCCGAGGGTGACTAGGGTGATGAGCTTGAGGTTGTCGCGCAGCGCGGCTTCGTTATGGCCGATGGTGTAGCCCAGCACGGCGAGGATGGTGACCCAGATGCCGGCACCGAGGCTGGTGTAGAAGCTGAACACCCCCAGGTTCATGCGGGCAAGCCCGGCCGGCAGCGAGATGTACTGCCGCACCGCCGGAATCAGCCGCCCGGTGAAGGTGGAGATGTGGCCGTGGCGGGCGAAAAAATCCTCCATCCGCTGAAGCGACTGTTCCTTGAACAGCACGTACTTGCCGTAGCGCAAGAGGAACGGGCGGCCTAACTTCAGCGCCAGCCAGTAGTTGAACAGCGCGCCGGTGAGGCTGCCGGCAATGCCGGCGAGGATGGCCAGAACGATGTTCATTTCACCCTTGTAGGCCAGGTAGCCGGCGGGAATCATCACCACTTCGCTGGGGAAGGGGAAGAAGCTGGATTCCAGCGCCATCATGAGGAAGATGCCCAGATAGCCCCAGGCCCCGACGGTGTCGACGATGGTTTGGATGATGTCGTGGAGCATGGTGTCGGGGGCTAGGGGCTAGGGGCTAGGGGCTAGGGGCTAGGGGCTAGGGGCTAGGGGCTAGGGGCTAGGGGCCTTTGAATTTCGCGGCCTTTGGCCGCTCATTCCCTGACCCCTGAATCCTAATCCCTAAACGACCGCTTCTTCCTTCTTCTCCACCGGCTTGATGAAATGTTCGCGTTTCACGCCCAGCATCAGCAGCAGTGGGCTTGCCACCAGCACCGAGGAGTAGATGCCGAACAGGATGCCGATGGTGAGCGCCAGCGCGAAGTTGTGCAGGGCCTCGCCACCGAAGAACAGCATGGACAGCACCATGATCTGGGTCGAACCGTGGGTGATGATGGTGCGGCTCATGGTGCGGGTGATGGCGTCGTCGATGATCTGCGGGATGGTCGCGCCGCGCATCTTGCGGATGTTCTCGCGGATCCGGTCGAAGACGACAACGGATTCGTTGACCGAGTAGCCCAGGATGGCCAGCACACCAGCGAGCACGGTGAGGGTGAACTCCCACTGGAAGAAGGCGAATAGCCCCAGGATGATGACGATGTCGTGCAGGTTGGCGATCATGCCGGCCACGGCGAAGCGCCACTCGAAGCGGATGGCGAGGTAGGCCATGATGCCGAAGGCGACGACCAGCAGGGCAAGCGCGCCGCTGTCGTAGAGTTCCTTGCCGACGGCGGGGCCGACGAAATCGACCTTCTGCAGGGTGATCTTCGGATCGTCGGCCTGGAGCGCAGCCATGATCTGGTTACTGGTTTGCGCTGCCGTGGCACCCGCCTGGGCGGGCAGGCGGATGAGCACGTCGCGGCTGCTGCCGAAGTTCTGAACCGAGATTTCCGGCAGGCCGGTTTTTTCCAGCGTGGAGCGGATGCGATTGAGGTCGGCGGCCTGGTCGGTGCGCACTTCGATCAGCGTGCCGCCGGTGAAGTCGACGCCGAGGTTGAGGCCGCGGTCCCACAGGGCCCACACCGAAAACAGGAAAGTCACCAGCGAAATGGTCGTGGTGAGCTTCCCCCAGCTCATGAAGGAGATGGTTTTCTTGAACGGGAAGAATTCCAGCATTGCGGGGCCTTAGATGGAGACCTTGGACAGACGCGCCTGGCGTCCGTAGGTGAGGTTGACCATGGCGCGCGACACAGTCACGGCGCTGAACATGGAGGTGAGGATGCCCAGACACAGCACCACGGCAAAGCCGCGCACCGGGCCGGAGCCGAGCCAGAACAGCGCGACGCCGGCAATCAGCGTGGTGAGGTTGGAGTCGAGAATCGTGCCCCAGGCGCGGTCGTAGCCGGCGTGGATGGCGGCCTGCGGAGTGGCACCATTACGCAGTTCTTCGCGGATGCGTTCGTTGATCAGCACGTTGGCGTCGATGGCCATGCCCAGCGTGAGCGCGATGGCGGCCATGCCGGGCAGGGTGAGCGTGGCCTGGATCATCGACAGCAGGGCGATGAGGAAGAAGCCGTTGATGGCGAGCGCGGCTGACGAGAACAGGCCGAAGATGCGGTAATAGATCACCATGAAGGCAACCACGGCGAAGAAGCCCCAGAGGTTGGAATGGAAGCCTTTTTCGATGTTTTCCGCGCCCATGCTGGGGCCCACCGTGCGTTCCTCGATGATGGTCATCGGCGCAGCCAGCGCCCCGGCGCGCAGCAGCAGCGCCACGTCGGCGGCTTCCTGGGCGTTGGCCATGCCGGTGATCTGCACGCGGCCGCCGCCGATTTCCTCGCGGATGGTCGGCGCGGTGATGGCTTCGGCGCGGCCCTTTTCGATCAGCAGGATGGCCATGCGCTTGCCGACGTTTTCGCGTGTGACTTCCTTGAAGATGCGTGCGCCCTTGCCGTCCAGGTTGATGTGTACGGCGGCCTGGCCGCTGGTATTGTCGAAACCGGGCGAGGCGTCGGTGATCGAATCGCCGGTGAGCATCACATCTTTTTTCACGGCAATCGGAAAGCCTTCGCGGCTGGGCACGATCTCGCCGCCGAAGGGTGCCTGGCCCTGGCCCACCAGGGTCGGGTCGGCCTGTTCGTCGACCATACGGATTTCCAGCGTCGCGGTGCGGCCGAGAATGTCCTTGGCCTTGGCGGTGTCCTGCACGCCGGGCAGCTGTACCACGATGCGGTTGGCGCCCTGCTGCTGGATCACGGGTTCGGCCACGCCCAGCTCGTTGACGCGGTTGCGCAGCGTGGTGAGGTTCTGCTGCAGGGCAAAGGTCTCGACCTGCTTGACCGCCTCGGGTTTCAGGCGGGCGGTGAGCGTGAAGCCGTCGGCCAGGTCGGCCGGGGTGTAGCCCAGGTCGGGGAAGGTATTGGCCAGTTTTTCGGCGGCCGCGTCGCGCTGGTCGCGGGTGGCAAAGTGGATCACCACCGTCTCGCCTTCGCGGGCGATGCGGCCGTAACGGATTTTTTCGCTGCGCAGCTCGGAGCGGAAATCGCCCTGGTAACGAATGGCGGCTTTCTCCAGCGCGGCCTTCATGTCGACTTCGAGCAGGAAGTGCACGCCGCCGCGCAAGTCGAGACCCAGATACATCGGCAGGGCATTGATCGACTCCAGCCATTTGGGCGAGGCCGGGACGAGATTCAGCGCCACGGTGTAGGCGTCGCCGAGCGCGGCTTGCAACACGTCCTTGGCCTGGATCTGCGCGTCGGTGCTGGCCAGCCGCACCTTGATCGAATTGCCTGCCAGTTCCAGTCCCGAGTAGCCGAGGCCGGCTGCCTTCAGCGCGGCTTCCGCCCGCCCCAGCAGCGCGGTATCGGCCTGTTCGGTCGCGCGCGCCGGCGAAACCTGCACGGCGGGCAGCTCGCCGAAAAAGTTCGGCAACGTGTACAGGAAGGCGACCACCAGCGTGAAGCCGATGAGGAGGTATTTCCAGAGCGGGTAGCGGTTCATTGTGGGTAGAGGACAGGGACTAGGATTCAGGGGCTAGGGAAAGGAGCCGCTGGGCCAAGGTTTCCCCTACCCCCTGGCTCCTGACCCCCAGTTCCTCAGAGCGATTTGATCGTGCCCTTGGGCAACAGGGTCTGCACCGATTGCTTCTGCACGTGAGTGATCACGCCGTCGGCGATTTCCAGCGACACGTACTGTTCGCCGAGCTTGGCGATCTTGCCGACCTGACCGCTGGACGTGACGATTTCGTCACCCTTGGCCAGTTCGGCCAGCATTTTCTTCTGCTCCTTGGCGCGCTTCATCTGCGGGCGGATGAGCATGAACCAGAACAGGATGAAGATGATGATGAGCGGCAGAAAATCGGCGATGCCGGGGGCAGCGGCGGCGGGCGCGGCGGCCTGGGCGTGGGCGAGGGAAATCATGCAGAAAACTCCGGAAGCTAGGGACTATTGATAACCGCTGGATTCTACCATCCGCGTGCGGCCTGCTCATGAAAGCCGGCGGCGAAGCCGGCGAAGCCCCCGGTTTCGATCGCGGCACGCATGGCGGCCATGAGGCGGTGGTAGGTGTGCAGGTTGTGGATCGTCGCGAGACGCGCACCGAGGATTTCGTTGGCGCGGATCAGGTGGTGTAGGTAGGCGCGCGAGAAATGCCGGCAGGCGTGACAGTCGCATTCCGGGTCGATGGGCAGTGGGTCGTTCTTCCAGCGCGCGTTCCTGATGCGGATTTCGCCGCGCGAAGTGAACAGGATGCCGTGGCGCGCGTTGCGCGTGGGCAGCACGCAGTCGAACTGGTCGATGCCCTGGGCCACTGCGGCCACCAGATCAGACGGCGTGCCCACGCCCATCAGGTAGCGCGGCTTGTGCGCCGGCAATTGCGGCGCGGTGTGGGCGAGGATGCGCTGCATGTCGTCCTTGGGTTCCCCGACCGACAGCCCGCCGATGGCGTAGCCGTCGAAATCGAGGTCGATGAGTGCGCGTGCCGATTCGTCGCGCAGGTTTTCGTACATGCCGCCCTGCACAATGCCATACAGCGCGTTCGGGTTGCCGGCGTGCGCCGCCTTCGAGCGCTCGGCCCAGCGCAGGCTCATGCGCATCGAGTCGGCGGCCTCGCGCTCGCTGGCGGGATAGGGTGTGCACTCGTCGAAGATCATCACGATGTCGGAATTCAGCGCGCGCTGGATCTGCATTGAGATTTCCGGCGTGAGGAAGAGCTTGTCGCCGTTGATGGGCGAGGCGAACTTCACGCCCTCTTCGCTGATCTTCCTGAGCTTGCCCAGGCTGAAGACCTGGAAGCCGCCGGAATCGGTGAGGATGGGTTTGTCCCAGCCCATGAAGCGGTGCAGGCCGCCGAAGGTTTCGATCACCTCCAGCCCCGGCCGCAGCCACAGGTGGAAGGTGTTGGAAAGCACCATTTCGAAGCCGATGCCGGTGAGTTCGGCCGGCGACATCGCCTTCACCGTGCCGTAGGTGCCCACGGGCATGAACACCGGGGTTTCCACCGTGCCGTGCGCGAGGTGCAGGCGGCCCCGGCGGGCCGCGCCGTCGGTGGTGAGGAGTTCGAATTTCATGTTGGTCGATTCAGGTTGGCAGGCCTTTCCAGAAACGTCGCGTCGCCGTAGCTGAAGAAGCGATAGCGGTTCTGGATGGCGTGGGCGTAGGCGGCGTGGATGATGTCCAGGCTGGAGAAGGCTGACACCAGCATCAGCAGGGTCGACTTCGGCAGGTGGAAGTTGGTGATGAGCGCGTCGACCACCCGGAACGTGAAACCGGGCGTGATGAAGATGTCGGTTTCGTCGCTGCCGGCACGCAGTGGCCCGGCCTGCGCGGCGGATTCAAGTGCGCGCAGGCTGGTGGTGCCCACTGCCACCACGCGGCCGCCGCGCGCGCGGGTCTCGGCAATCGCGTCGACCGTGGCCTGCGGAATCGTGTAGCGCTCGCTGTGCATTTTGTGGTCTGCCACCTCGTCGACGCGCACGGGCTGAAAGGTGCCGGCCCCGACGTGCAAGGTCACCCGCGCGGTGCGGGTGCCCTGCGCGGCCAGCCGCGCCAGCATCGCATCGTCGAAATGCAGGCCGGCGGTGGGCGCGGCGACCGCGCCGGGTTCGTTGGCGTACACCGTCTGGTAACGCGCATCGTCATCCACCGTCGGATCGTGCTCGATGTAGGGCGGCAGCGGCAGCCGGCCGAGCGCGTCGAGCACGTCGAGCACGGGGCGCGGGAAGCGCAGCCGGGTGAGGTCGGCCTGCCGCGCCAGCACGTCGAGTGCCGTGCTGTCGGCCAGTACGATCCGGCTGCCCGGCTTGGGCGCGTGACTCGCGCGGATGAAGGCCAGCGCCTCGAATTCATCCGTCACCCGCTCCACCAGCAGCTCGACCTTGCCGCCGCTGTCCTTCTGGCCGAACAGCCGGGCCTTGATCACGCGCGTGTCGTTCAGCACCAGCAGGTCGTCCGGCCGCAGCAGGTCCGGCAGGTCGGCAAACTGCCGGTCATGGCAGGCACCCGCCGGGTCGATATGCAGCAGGCGGCTCGCGCCGCGCGTCGCGGGCGGAAACTGGGCAATCAGGTCGGGGGGCAGATCGAAATCGAAATCGGCAACGCGCATGGGGCGCGATTATAGCCGTCGCCTTGCCCGCGTCCCGCGGGATGGGCCATAATGCGCGGCTTCCGTGCCGGCGCGTTCGCGACCGGCTCCTTTAGCCCAGGTGGCGGAATCGGTAGACGCAGCGGATTCAAAATCCGCCGCCGCAAGGTGTGGGGGTTCGAGTCCCCCCCTGGGCACCAGTCAGCAGGATCAGGCCGTGACGCAAATCCGCATTAACTGTGGTTGTCAGGGGGGCCAGGCTCGCTTTGCGTAGGCCGTCGTCTTGCCTGCGTGGTCAACAGCGTCCCCGGTCACATGCCGCCGCTGTTCGGACCGAGGTACGCCCGTGAGTCATTGCAGCTGCGCACTGCGGAAACGTAAATTTTTCCTCCTGTCGCGCGCGATTCATGCCGCTGTGCCAAGCTGGACTATTCACACGGGGAGACGATGATGGGACTTCTGGACAGCGTGATGGGTGCTCTGGGTGGCGCGGGCGGCAATGGCGGCAACAACGCCATGCTCGACGTGGTGATGCAGATGCTCTCGAACAAGGGGCAGAGCGGCGGGCTGGCGGCACTGGTACAGGCCTTTCAGCAAAACGGCCTGGGCGAGCAGATGAATTCGTGGATCAGCACCGGCCAGAATCTCCCTGTCTCTCCCGACCAGATCAGGGCCGCGCTCGGCAGCGGCCAGCTCGGCCAGATCGCTGGTCAACTCGGCATGAACGAATCGCAGGCTGCCGGCGGACTCGCCGACCTATTGCCGCAGGTGATCGACAAGCTCACACCGAACGGCCAGCTGCCGCAGGGCGATGATCTGATGGTGCAGGGGCTGGAATTGTTGAAGGGGAAGCTGTTCGGGTGAGGCGGCTCGTGGCGCGTGCAATACGTGTCTGCGCGAAGCGAATCTTACTGCGTCGCTTCATCCATCTGCTGCTTCTGCGCCTCCGCTGCATCCATCAGCTGACCTTCCACCGCGCGCGCCTTCTCCACCGCCTGAATCTGCGTCTCGAATACGGAGTTGGGCGTACGTTCCTCGGTCTGCGGCTGTGGCGACGGCGGGCTGGCGTCGCAGGCGGCGAGCAGGCAGATCAAGGGAATCAGGAAACGGGTCATGGCTGGTCCTCCAGCAGATGGGTGGGCAGGCCGTCGATACTGACTTGGTTTTTTTCACGCCAGTAATCCAGCAGGCCGACCGGGCCTTTTTTCTCGGCCCAGCGCGCCAGCGTGTCGCGTTCACCACGATACGCATACATCGGCACGGCGTAGCCGCATGAGGTCTGCACGGAGTCGATATCGAGCACGATGAGCTGGCGCTCGCCGGGCAGGGCGGGGAAGTGTGCGCGCAGTTCGGCCCAGTCGGCGTCCTGCCGGCGCACGGCGCGGCCGCGTCCATATAGCCGGAGGATGAGCGGGTCTGCGTCGAAGCTCGTCCACATCAGGGTTAGCCGACCGTCGTGTCTGAGGTGGGCGGCGGTTTCGTTGCCGCTGCCGGTGAGGTCGAGGTAGGCCACGCGACCGGGCGAGAGTACGCGCAGGCTGTCCATGCCCTTGGGCGAGAGATTCAGCCGGCTGGTGGCGGTGCCGCTGGCGGTGAAAAAAATCTTCTGCGCGGCGATGAAGTCGCGGTGCCTGGCTTCGAGCGCGGGGTAGAAGCGGGCCATGGGCTCCCCCTCAATTCATGTGCTGGCGCAGGATTTCGACGAGGATGCGCAGGCGTGCGACGCTGTCGTTCATTTCCAGCAGGTCCTGCTGCATGGACAGTTTGAGCGGCAGCACTTCCGACAGGCGGTAGCCCACCCACACGGCGTCGTCGAATAAATGCGGTTTCGGAAAGCGAGCCTCGCCGTATTCGCCGATGATGTGCTGGAGAACTTCGGTGGCGAGTTCGTATTCTTCGGGAACGGCCGTGGGCGCTTCAACGCTCACGGCTTCAACCTGGCCGATCAACAGGCCGGAGGCTTCGGTGCGGGTGCTGCGGATGACGAAGCGGTCAAGGCCTTCGGTGTCGATGTGGAAGATGCCGGGCTGCGGCATGTCCCATTCGACGATGCGGACGCGGGTGCCGACGGTGCAGGGCACGGCAGGCGTGCCGACCTCCTGGCCTTCGCGGATGGCGCAGATGCCGAAAGGCGAGTTGTCGGCGATGGCGCGCTTGATGAGATCGAGATAGCGCTGTTCGAAGATGCGCAGAGGCAGACGACCGCCGGGAAAGACGACGGTGTTGAGCGGAAACAGCGGCAGCGCGACCGGCTTCGCCACGGCGCTCAGTGGTCTTCGCCCCAGCGCGCCATGAGGGCATGCTGGATGCCGAGCTGGTCGAGGATGCGGGCGACGATGAAATCGACCAGCGCTTCGACCGATGCAGGGTGATGGTAAAAGCCGGGGTTGGCCGGCAGGATCACGGCGTTCATGCGCGAGAGTGTCAGCATGTTCTCCAGATGCAGCGTGGAGAAGGGCGTTTCGCGTGGCACCAGGATGAGTTTCTTCTGTTCCTTGAGTGTGACGTCGGCGGCGCGTTCGATGAGGTTGTCCGACATGCCGTGCGCGATGGCGGCGAGCGTCCCCATCGAGCACGGACACACCACCATGGCGTCGGCCGGATTGGAGCCGGACGCGACCGGCGCATTCCAGTCGTCGCGGCCGTAGACGCGCAACTGGCCGTCGCGTGCGTTGAGGCCGTCGGCGAGCTGGCGTTCGAGTTCGCTAGCGCGCGCCGGCAGGGCCACGCCGAGTTCCTGCTTGGCGACGAGATGCGCGGCCTGCGAGACGAGCAGGTTCACATCCAGGTCGGCGGCGATGAGACATTCCAGCAGGCGCAGGCCATAGGCCATGCCGGATGCGCCCGAGAGCGCGAGGGTGACGGAGTTCAACCTGGAAACCTCAGTTGGATGCGCACGAGTGCGCGGTTTTTGTGTTGCCGGGCAAGGCGCGACGATGCGGCGGGGCGATCCCCGCAAGGATAAGCAACACCGCCATGCGGTACAAAAACAGTGCAATCGGGTGCATAGCGATTCAAGCTGATGAGTGAGTCTGATCGAGGGCGCAGGTGCCTGCGACCAGGGCTTATGGCGAACGCTGAAGAGCGGTCAACTGAAGTTTTCAGGTTCATGGGGTAGGGCATGGGCCGGATTGTCGCCTGTCGGGTGTGGGCGCGGCAAGCGCCATGCGTGGCAGAAGCCGGGCAACAATGACGCCGTTGACCGCACCGAACACCAGGGCGGCGGCGGCGAACACCGGCAGCAGCTTGAGTACGGCGATACCAGGCAGCAGCCACACGGCAGCCAGTGCCAACTGGCCGGCGATGTGGGCAAAGGCCGCGAGCACCGACAGGCTCAGCGGGCCGAAATGGCGGGCGGGCAGATGCCGTGCTGCGGCGAGCACGGCGAGGCTGGTGCACGCACCGGCCGCCGATAGCCAGAAACCGGGCGCAAACAGCGTGCCGAGCAGGATGCCACCAGCCAGCACGCGCAGGCCCGATACCCAAGCCGCTGCGCGCCAGCCGTATCGCAATAGCACCAGCAGGACAACGATATTGGCGAGCCCGGGCTTGATGCCGGGTACCGGACTGGGGAGAGCGGCTTCCGCCAGCGAGAGTCCGATTGCGAGTGCTGCCAGCCGGGCGATGCGGCGGTCCTCTGCCGTAACGGGAAGCTCAATAAACGAGGGTGTCATAGGGCGACTGGCGTCCACGTAATTCCAGGCTGACTTGGTTGGGCAGGCACAGCGCGGCGTCGCCCGCGTGCGCAAGCCAGCCCTGCCTGACGCAGAGCTGGCGCGGCGAGGGATCGGCCTGGACGCGTGCGCGCCCCGGTTCGATTTCGATGCGGGTGGGGCCGAGCGGGCCGGCGACCACCAGAGTCTGAGGGCGCGTCAACGGCACGCTGTGGACGATTTTTCCGGCGGCGCGGATGAGCGCGGTGTCGGCCGCGCCTGAAGGGGCAAACCAGGCCCACCAGGCCAGCGCGGCAACTGTTGCAGTGCCGGCGGCCAGCACGCCGAAGTCGCCGGCCTTCAGCATCAGGACAGTTCGCGGTGACGCACCAGCACTTGCTCGCGTTCGCGGAAGGCAGCAGCGAGGGTTTCGGCGAAATACACGCTGCGGTGCTGGCCGCCGGTGCAGCCGATGGCGACGGTGAGATAGGCGCGATGGTCGCGGATGAAGCAGGGCAGCCAGTTTTCGACAAAGCCGCGAATGTCGGCGAGCAGCGCCATGGCGTCGGCGCTGTCTTCCAGAAAGGCCTGCACCGGCGCGTCGCGGCCGGTGAGCGGACGCAGTTCGGGAACGTAGTGCGGATTGGGCAGGCAGCGCACGTCGAACACCAGGTCGGCGTTGAGCGGAATGCCGTGCTTGAAGCCGAAGGATTCGAACAGCAGCGTGATGCGCGAACGGTCCTGCCCGACCAGGTCCTTGATCCATAGCCGCAGTGCCGAGGCTGACAGGTCGCTGGAGTCGATGCGGTGGGCGAGCGGGGCGATGTCGGCCAGTCGTTCGCGCTCGAGCTCGATCGCTTCCTGCAGCGACACTGTATCGCTCGAGAGGGGATGGCGTCGCCGCGTTTCGGAAAAACGCTTGACCAGCGCGAGGGTCTTGGCCTCAAGGAAAACGATGCGCAGATCGTGGCCCTGCGCGCGCAAGCTGTCGACGATGCCCGGGAACCGGGTGAAGCTGACGCCGCTGCGCGCATCGATGGCGATGGCGATGCGGTCGTGCTGTTCGCGTGACAGATGCTCGACCAGGGGCGTCAGCATCGCCAGCGGCAGGTTGTCGACACAGTAGAAGCCCATGTCTTCGAGCACGGCGATGGTGATGCTCTTGCCCGAGCCGGACAGCCCGGACACCAGCACGATCTGCATGGCCCGGTTCATTCGTTCGTCCCGTCGATGGCCGCCTGCTGCCGGCGAATGAACTGTTCGACCGGGTTGATGCCCCGGCTCTTGAGGATGTGGTTGCGCACGGCGACCTCGACCAGCACCGCCAGGTTTCGGCCGGCGGCAACCGGCACGCGCACCTTGGGGATTGCCACGTCGAGGAGGGTTTCGGTCGAGGCGACCATGTCGAGGCGGTTGAGGCCGACTTCGCCGATTTCCTGCGGATGCACGAGCTCGACGATGAGCTTGAGATTCTTCTGCTGCTTGACCGCCGTTTCGCCGAAGAGGTAGCGGATGTTGAGAATGCCGAGGCCGCGCACTTCGAGAAAATCGCGGATCAGCGGGGGGCACGAGCCTTCGAGTGTTTCGGGGGCAACGTGCTTCAGCTCGACCACATCGTCAGCCACCAGGCGATGGCCGCGCGTGATGAGTTCCAGCGCGAGTTCACTCTTGCCGACGCCGGCGTCGCCCTTGAGCAGCACGCCCAGGCCCAACACTTCGAGGAAGACGCCGTGCACCGAGTCCGTTTCGGCCAGTTCCTGCGTGAGGTAGTGCCCCAGGTGGGCCATCAGGATGGGGCCGGGCAGTGGCGAAGTGAAAAGCGGGGTCTGGCAGCGTTCTGCCGCGTCGAGCAGCACGCTGGGCACGTTCTCGCCATTGGCGACGACGATGGCGGCGAGTTCGGTCGAGAACAGGTGGCCAATGGCATCGTCGAGCCCCGCCGTCTTCAGGCCCCGGAGATAGTCCATCTCGGCACATCCCAGGACCTGCACCCGGTTGGGGTGGATGAAATTCAGGTGGCCGATGAGTGCGAGCGTGGGTTTCTGCACTGTTTCGGAGGACAGCGTGCGCTGCCCGCCCTTGCGCCCGGACACCCACGTCAGCCCCAGGGGGTCGGCCATGTCGCGGAACAGGGCTTCGACTGTGACGTGGGTAGGCGTCGTCATGGTCAGCCGGACCAGCTGCCGATCCGGGCGATGAATGCTTCGACCGAGGGCGCCTGCATGAGCTGCGTGCGCATGGCTTCGTCGCCGAACAGCTGCGCGAGTTCGCCCAGTATCTGGAGGTGTCGCTCGTTGGCGTCCTTGGGCACGAGCAGCACGAAACACAGCGAGACGGGCTGGTTGTCGGGTGCGTCGAATTCGAGGGGGGACTTCAGGCGGTAAATGGCCCCGTGGGCGTCCTTCATGCCCTTGATGCGGCCGTGCGGAATGGCGATGCCGCAACCGAGCGCGGTCGAACCGAGGCGCTCGCGTTCGAACAGGCTGCTGAAAATGTCGGAAGACTTCAGCCCCTGCGTCTGCGCGAACAAATCAGCGGCGTGCTCGAACAGCTTTTTCTTGCTGGAAAAGCTGAGATCAAGCAGGGTGGTTTCCGGAGCGACGAGGGGAGCGATGAGGTTCATGGGCCGGTGGCGCTGCCGGTGCGGTGATCCGGCGCCCGGGGATTATACGTCCGGGGACGGCTCGCCGCCCCCGGCGTGGCGTGCTTACAACGGGTCAGCGGTGCTTTCGCTGGGCTGATGCTTGAGTCCGCCGCTGCCCTGGTGGACATCGCCGGTTTTTTCCTTGTGCTTCACGACCTGGCGATCCAGCTTGTCGGCCAGCAGGTCGATGGCGGCGTACATGTTGCCGTCTTCACTGTGGGCGTGGAAATCGTGGCCTTTGACATGCAGGGTGGCTTCCACCTTGTGGACGAGTTTTTCGACTTGCATGATGACCGAGACATTGATGACATGGTCGAAGTGACGTTTGACGCGTTCGAGCTTCTCGGACACGTAGGCGCGGATTGCGGGGGTCACTTCCAGATGATGGCCGGAAATCGTCAGATTCATAAAACCTCCAAAGTCTGCTGGGGTAAGCCGGGCAATCGGTTGCAGGGCCGTTGCCGGAAGCGTTTCGTCACGCTCGATTTCATTGTGGGACGAAAGCGGGGCACATTCAAGCACGCGGGCGGATTGTCGGGGCGCGTGCCGGAAAAGCCTTGTGGATCAGAGCGTGCGGCGCATGTTGGCGGGCGGAATCTGCAGCGATTCGCGGTATTTGGCGACAGTGCGGCGGGCGACGACGATGCCCTGCTGGCCGAGAACTTCGGCGAGCTGGCCGTCCGACAGGGGCTTCTTGCCGTTCTCGGCGGCGATCATCTGCTTGATAAGCGCGCGGATGGCGGTCGAGGAACAGGCCCCGCCGTTGTCTGTGGCGACGTGGCTACCGAAGAAATATTTCAGTTCGTACAGGCCGCGTGGCGTCATCATGAACTTCTGCGTGGTGACGCGCGAGATGGTCGATTCGTGCAGTTCAACCGCGTCGGCAATTTCGCGCAGCACCAGCGGACGCATCGCCACTTCGCCGTGCTCGAAGAAGTGCTTCTGCCGGTCGACGATGGCCTGCGAGACGCGCAGGATGGTGTCGAAGCGCTGCTGCACGTTCTTGATCAGCCAGCGCGCTTCCTGCAGCTGGCTGGCGAGCTGGCTGCCGCCGGCTTCACGGTGGCGCGCGAGGATGTCGGCGTACACGCGGTTGACGCGCAGCTTGGGCATGGCGTCGGCGTTGAGGCTGGCGATCCACATACCCTTGATCTTGCGCACGTAGACGTCGGGAATCACATAGTGGGTTTCGTCGGTGCTGAACGCCGCACCGGGTCGCGGGTTCATCGACAGGATCAGGGTGCGGGCGGCGCGCAGGGCGACGTCGTCGATGCCGAGCATCTTCTTCAGCTTGCCGACGTCGCGCGCGGCGAGTAGATCGAGATAGTGCGCGGTGAGCTGCATGGCGGCATCGCGCATGGGCGTGCCGGGCGGCAGGGCACGCAGTTGCAGCGTCAGGCATTCAGCCAGATTGCGCGCGCCGACGCCGGTGGGGTCCATGTTCTGCAGATGCTTCAGTGCGGTTTCGACTTCCTCGGGTTCGAGTTCCTCGATTTCCTCGGCGAGGCTGGCGGTAATGTCGGCCAGCGGCTGGGAGAGGAAGCCGGCTTCGTCGAGGTCGTCGATGAGCGCCGCGACCAGGGTGCGGTCGCGTGGGTTCAAGGGGCTGACGATCAGCTGGTTGAGCAGGTGTTCGCGCAGGCTGGCCCCGGTGACGGCCCCCTGGCTGTACTCACCGTCCTCGTCGTCGCCGCCGGCGGCGCTGTAGTCGTTCCAGTCGGCGTCGTCGAGCGTGGCCGACGGCTCGGATTCGCTGTTGTCGGACTGCTGGGGGGTGTCGGTACTCTGAGATTCGGCCTCGGCGGTGTGCGCGGGCGCTTCCGCGGTTTCGGCCTGCTGTCCCGCCTCGTTCTCTTCCTCACGCTCCAGCAGGGGGTTGTCCTGCAGCATCTGCTCCAGTTCCTGGTTGAGTTCAAGCGTGGACAGCTGCAACAGCCGGATCGACTGCTGCAGTTGGGGCGTGAGCGTGAGATGCTGACCGAGCTTGAGTTGGAGGCTGTGTTTCATGAAACTTGACTACGGCAAGAAGTGTGCCGACTTGAATCGAGTGTAACGCGATTCAGGGTCGGGCGTTGTAGCCTACAGGCGGAAATTTTCCCCGAGGTAGACCTTGCGCGCGTTGTCATCCTGGATGATGAGTTCGGGCGTGCCCGCAGTGAGCACCCGGCCTTCGTTGATGATGTAGGCGCGGTTGCAGATGCCCAGGGTTTCGCGCACGTTGTGGTCGGTGATGAGCACGCCGATGTCGCGCTCGACAAGGAAGTGCACCAGCTTCTGGATGTCGATGACGGCGATGGGGTCGACACCGGCGAAGGGTTCGTCGAGCAGTACGAAACGCGGGTTGATGGCGAGCGCCCGGGCGATTTCCACCCGCCGCCGTTCGCCCCCCGAGAGGCTGATGGCAGACGCGCCACGCAGATGGGCGATATGCAGGTCTTCTAGCAGGTTTTCGAGGTGTTCCTTGCGCTCGTCCTTACTGTAGGGCTTCAGTTCCAGGATGGCCTCGATGTTCTGTTCGACCGTGAGCTTGCGGAAGATCGACGGCTCCTGCGGCAGGTAGGACAGGCCCAGCCGCGCGCGCTGGTGGATGGGCATGTGGGTGAGATCGTGGTTGTCCATCCGCACGCTGCCGCCGTCGGCGGCGACCAGGCCCACCACCATGTAGAAGCAGGTGGTCTTGCCGGCACCGTTGGGGCCGAGCAGGCCGACGACCTCACCGCTGCCAACTTCGAACGAAACGTCGTGGACTACGGTGCGTTTGCCGTAGATCTTCTTCAGCCCCTGGGCGACGATGCTGCTCATGGCTTGGGCGTGGCAGGCTGCTCGGCGCGGGGCTTGGGCCGGATCACCGCGCGCACACGGCCGCTGGGCGACTGGGCACCGGGCTGGCCCACGACCTTGTAGAACTCGGTGGCGGCGTTGTAGGAAATGCGGGCCCCGCGCAGTTCGTCGCCGCCGCGGCGCAGGCGCGCGTTGCCGACGAGTTCAAGGTCGCTGGTTGTGCCGTTGTATTCGATGCGATCGGCAAAGCCCTCGATGAATTCCTCGCGGCCGTCGAGTTTCTGGCGGAAGGCCACCGGCCGTCCGGTCGCCGTGACGGTGTCGAGCTCGCCGTTTTTCTGCGCGACCTGGACGCGGTCGGCGCGCAGCATGAGCGTGCCCTGGCTCAAGATGACGTTACCGTCGTAGACGCTGCGCTTCTTGATGTCGTCGAGGGTGACCGTGTTGGCTTCGAGGTTCACGGGCTTGTCGCGGTCGGCCTTCTCGGCGTGGGCGACAGCCGCGACGCAGCCCAGACAGAGTGCGGCGAGGAGGCGGGTGGCAGGGGTTGGCATGGTTTCAGCGGGCCTTTGCGAGGTAGCGGGCCTTGACGCGCCCGGTGAGTTTGATGAGGCGGCGGTCGGTGCGGTATTCCATCGCACCGGCGGTCACGGTAAGCGTGGCGTCGCGGACCTCGACGCTGCCGGGCGCGCGCAGCAGATGCTGATCCGGAAACACCAGCAGGCGCGAGGTGGACAGCGACAGGGCGGATTGCCCGGGCCGGGCCTGGCGTACCACCTTCACCTTGCCGAGGAGGTCGACTTCCTTACCGTCGGGAGAAACCGTGGCCTGCCTCGCCTGCGCGATGATCTCGCCGGTTTTGGCGTCGAGCTGGGCAAAGCGCGGGTCTTCCAGTTGGGTGAGCTTGCTGTTGCTGTAATGCCTGAGCCGGCGTGCGCTGAGCCGGTATTGCGGCCGGCCTTGCGGATCGGTGCGCAGGGCGCTGAAATCTTCCATGATGCCTTCCGGGTCGGCACGTTCGGCGCCGTTGCCGTTGACGGGCAATTGCACCGCCCGCTCGATCCAGAAACTCAGGCCGGCCAGCAGCAGCAGGATGGCCAGTGGCAGCCACAGCGATCCGCGTTCGATCATGCCGCAACCGGGTTCCGGTTCATTTCAGGTAGGGAGCCAGGGCGGCGTCCAGCGTGCCCTGCGCGCGCATGAGCATCTCGCAGGCCTCGCGCACCGCGCCGCGGCCGGCTTCGCGCACCGTGGTGTAGTGACTATGCGCCTTGACCAGGTCGGGGGCGGCAGGAACGGTGATCGCCAGCCCGGCGCGCCGCATCACCGGCAGGTCGACCACGTCGTCGCCCATGTAGGCGGTGGCGTCGCAGGCAATGTTGAGCGAGGCACAGAGTGATTCGTAGACCGCCAGCTTGTCGTGCGCCCCCTGGTGCAGGATGTCGATGCCGAGATTCTTCGCCCGGTGCTCGACCACGCGCGAACGGCGGCCGGTGATGATGGCGAGCATCAGGCCGCTGCCCTTGAGCATTTTCAGGCCATGGCCGTCGAGCGAGTGGAAGCCCTTGTATTCCTGCCCGTCGTCGCCGAAGAACAGGGTGCCGTCGGTCATGACGCCGTCGATGTCGAAGGCAACGAGGCGGATCTTGCGTGCGCGGGCGATGAGATCGGCCGTCATCACACCACTCCGGCCTTGAGCAGGTCGTGCATGTTGAGTGCGCCGACGAGGGCACCGGCGTCGTCGACCACGAGCAGGCCGTTGATTTTGAGTGTGTCCATTTTTTCCACTGCCGCCACGGCCAGTTCGTCCGCGCGGATAGTCTTGGGATTTTTTGTCATCAGGTCGGCGATGCGGGCCTGCTGGATGTCGAGCGGACGTTCCAGCACCCGGCGCAGGTCGCCGTCGGTGAAGAGTCCCGCAACACGGCCGGCGGCGTCGACGATGGCGGTCATGCCGAGGCCTTTCTGGGTCATTTCGAAAAGGGCCGCCTTGAGCGAGGCGCCGGTGTCGACGCGGGGCAGGGCGTCGCCGCTGTGCATCACGTCGCGCACATGGACCAGCAACCGGCGGCCCAGGCTGCCGCCGGGATGGGTGCGGGCGAAATCGTCGGCGGAAAAACCGCGCGCGTCGAGCAGTGCCACCGCGAGTGCGTCGCCCATCGCCAGGGACGCGGTGGTGCTGGCGGTGGGGGCGAGATTGAGCGGGCAGGCTTCCTTCTCGACGCCGGTATTGAGATGCGCGTCGGCGGCTTTGGCCAGCGTGGACGCAGGATTGCCGGTCATCGCCACGAGCTTGGCTCCGCGTCGCTTGATGAGCGGCACGATGCTGACGATTTCGCCGCTTTCGCCCGAGTTCGACAGCGCCAGCACCACGTCGTCGTGGGCGATCATGCCGAGGTCGCCGTGGCTGGCTTCGCCCGGGTGCATGAAAAAAGCGGGCGTGCCGGTGGACGCGAGTGTGGCGGCGATCTTGCCGCCGACGTGCCCGGACTTGCCCATGCCGGACACGACCACGCGGCCGGTGCAGGCGAGGATGACGGCAACGGCGCGGGCGAAGTCGTGATCCAGCCGCTGCGACACGAGGCGTAGCGCGTCGGCTTCGATGTGGAATACCCGGCGCGCAAGCGCGAGCAAATCTTCGGCGGAGGGAGAGGCAGGGCGCATGGTCGGCAAGTATACTAAACGCACCTGCCAGTCCGTGATTCTCCGATGCATTCCAGCCTCCAGCTCGTCCTGATCCTGCTTGCTGTGGCGGTGCTGGTGGCCGCCGCCGCGCGCGCGCTCAGGTTGCCGACGATGCTGGGCTATCTGGTGACAGGCATTGCCATCGGGCCGTTTGCGCTGGGCTGGATTCCCGATAGCGAAGGTGCGCGTTACCTCGCCGAATTCGGTGTGGTTTTCCTCATGTTTTCCATTGGCCTCGAATTCAGCCTGCCCCGGCTAATGACGATGCGCATGACCGTATTCGGCTTCGGCGGCGCGCAGGTCGGGCTCACCATTCTCTTCACTGCGCTCATCGCCTGGCTGCTCGACCTGCCCCTACTCGCTGCGGTGGCACTGGGCGGGATCATGTCCATGTCGTCTACCGCCATCGTCTCCAAACTGTTGGCGGAACGGCTGGAAATCCAGACGCCGCACGGGCGGCAGATTTTCGGTGCCTTGCTGTTCCAGGACCTGGCCGTGGTGCCGTTGCTGATCCTGATCCCGGCGTTTGCACGCGAATCGGAAACCATGGCGACCGATCTGATGCTGGCCATGCTCAAGGCGATAGCGGTGCTGGGTTTCCTGCTCTTCATCGGCCAGCGCATCATGCGGCCCTGGTTCCAGTGGGTGGCTGGGCGCAAGTCGCCGGAACTGTTCACGCTCAACCTGCTTCTGTTCACGCTGGGGTTGGCCTTCCTCACCGAAAGCGCAGGCCTGTCACTCGCGCTCGGTGCGTTTCTGGCCGGCATGCTGGTATCCGAAACCGAATACCGCTACCAGGTGGAAGACGACATCAAGCCGTTCCGCGATGTGCTGCTCGGCCTGTTCTTCGTCACCATCGGCATGCGGCTCGACCTCACGCAGGTGCTGGCGAACTGGGGCGACGTGCTGATCCTGGTGGCGGCGATCGTTCTGGGCAAGGGCCTCCTGGTGGCGGGGCTGTCGATGGCGTTCGGCAGCGCCCGGCCCACCGCCACGCGCACGGCGCTGGGGCTCGCGCAGGCCGGCGAATTCGGCTTCGTGCTGCTGGCGCAGGCCGCCGACCTGCGGCTGCTCGGCGCCGAGATCACCCAGCCGGTGCTGGCGGCGATGGTGGTGTCGATGCTGCTGGCGCCCATCCTCATCAACCGTATGGACAGCCTCACCCGCGTGCTGGCCGGTAGCGAATGGGCGGGTCGCGCCAAGGAAGTCCACGACATCGCCGTCAAGACCTTCGGCAAGACCAAGCACGTGATCGTGTGCGGCTACGGCCGCAGCGGCCAGAACCTGGCCCGTCTGCTGGAGGCGGAGGGGATTACCTTCGTTGCCCTCGACGCCGACCCCGAGCGTATCCGTGCGGTCGCCGCCTCGGGTGTGTCGGTGGTCTACGGTGACGCCAGTCGCCGCGAGGTGCTGGTCGCGGCCGGGCTGTCGCGTGCGCAGGCGGTGGTGGTGACCTATTCCGATCTGCATTCGAGCATGGCGATCCTGCGCCACGTGCGCGAACTACGCCCTGAACTACCGGTGGTGGTGCGTACCATCGACGACACGCACATTGACGATCTCAAGGCAGCGGGCGCGGCCGAGGTGGTGTCCGAGGTGATGGAGGGCTCGCTGATGCTGGCGTCGCACGCGCTCATGCTGCTGGGTGTGCCGCTGTCGCAGGTGTTGAAGCGCATCCGCGTGGTGCGCGAATCACGCTACGCCATGATGCGCGGGTTTTTCCGCGGCGCGTCCGACGCCGACGACGAGCTCGACGCCCATGCCCAGCCGCGCCTGCACACCGTGCTGGTGACGCAGGGCGCGGCCGCAGCCGGACACAGCCTGGACGAACTGGCGCTGGACGAATTGCTGGTCGAGGTGGCGGCGATCCGCCGGCAGGGACAGCAGGGCGTCGACCCCGTGCCGGATGCGCGCATCGAAGTCGGCGACGTGCTGGTGTTGCGCGGCGCAGCCGACGGGCTGGCAGCGGCGGAGTTCAGAATCCTGCAGGGCTGAAGCCTGAACAAAACGGCCCGCCGCAGCGGGCCCTTGACCCCGGATAGGCCGGAATCAGATGCCCATGCAGACAATATAAGGCGTTGAATCGTCGACGTCGGCGAGGGCGAGAGCTGCCCCCACCGGGTTGGTGCTGGTGCCCACGCGAACCGAGCCGGATTCGGTATCGCCATCGTCCAGCTGCGAATCGAGCTGCTTGGCGAAACGCCCGAGGATGCCGCCGGAGCAGATGAAATAAGTGCCCGTCATGCTGGTATACGGGGCCGATCCCTGTACCCCGATCACCCCGCCGGCGGCATTGCGCGGGGCGTAATCGCCTGCAATCAGCGACGTGGGGCCGGGTGCCAGACCGGCCAGACGAACGTGCTGCCAGAACAGGAAAGACTCGTCGGCTGCCGTGCCGCTGTTCCATTCGCCTTCGATCAGGCCGTCGCCGTCGCCCTCGCCCGGGGTGAGGGTGTCAGTACCGACGTGTTCGATTGCGGCACTGTCGTCTCCGGGAAGCGAGCGGAATTTGTCCTGGTAGCCGTAAATGAAAACCGGCACATTGCGGAAATCGGCGGCCAGGTTTTTTACCCGGGCGCTGTTGATCAGTTCCTGGCCCTTGAGGATGCCGCCCAGCAACAGGCCGATGATGACCAGCACGATGGCGATTTCGATCAGGGTGAAGCCGGACTGGCGTCGCTTGATGCGGTTGATGGACATGATGAAGGCTTCTCCGGTTTGTTATGGCCTGCCCGCAATTCCGCAAAATGCGTGCCATCGGGTTTATTGTTTTATCTGTTTGTTATTGAAAGGATTTTTGATGAATTGACAACCCGGATTGCGCGCATTCTGACGAGAATGTGACGCCCCCGGCAGGTTTCCGTCAAACCTGCCCTCCATTTCCAGCAGCAACTGCCGATAGCTGGCATATCGATTTCCGCGCCTCCGTTTTCCATGAATGCAGAAGAATCCGCCGGGCCTGTCGCCGCGCAGCGCCCGACGCGCCTGTCCACCGCCCTCATCCAGGTGACGCCCGGCCGCTGGCTGGGGCTCATGCTGCTGGCTCTGCACGCGGCCGTGGTGGTCGATGCGGACAGCGTGGTGACCCGGGCTTTCCTGCTGGCGCACTACGGACTGTTCCTGCTCTGGCAGCCGCTGATCCGCAGCGAAACGCGCATCGAGCCGCGTCTGGCCTTGCCGGTGTTCGCCATGGCTGCCCTGCTCGTGCTGGTCGACAGCACCTGGGTGATGGCCTTATGGCTGTCGATCCTGGCCGGACTGGTCGGGGCGGCGGCAGCCGGGCAGACCGAGCGCGGCCCGCGGCTGGCCTATCTCCTGGCGCTGACCTATCTCCTGGCCCTGTTGCTGGCCTGGGTGTTGCCGCAGACACTGGGTGACCGCGCGCTGTCAGACGCGCTCGGTACCAGCGTGCGCTATGGCCTGCCGTTGCTGCCGCTGGTCATCGTCTTCCTGCCGGCGTCGCGCCAGCGCGCGCAGTCGTCGACGCTTGATTTCATCTACGGCCTGATGCTCTCCCTGCTGGTCATCGTGCTGGCGCTGGGCGTGTTCGCCGTGGTGGCGATCTCGCGGGCGAGCTACGCCTGGGCGCTGATGCAGACCCTGCTCGGCATGGCGGCCCTGCTGCTGGCGCTGTCGCTGCTGTGGAATCCGCGCGCTGGGTTCGCCGGGCTGGGGCAGGTCACCTCGCGTTACCTGCTGTCGGTCGGCCTGCCGTTCGAGGCGTGGGCGCGCCGGCTGGCGACGCTGGCCGAGCGCGAGCGCGACCCCGAATCCTTCGTCCGCGACGCGCTCGCCGACCTGCGCGAACTGCCCTGGATACGCGGCGGCCGCTGGCAGGCCGCGCGTGGCGAAGGCCGTTTCGGCGAGGCTGCGGCGCACGAAACGACACATCAATTCCATGGCCTTGCGCTCACCTGGCAGTCTGCGCGGACGCTGACCCCGGCGCTGGCCTTGCACGTGCGCCTGCTGTCGCAGTTGCTGGGATATTTCTACGCCGCCAAGGTACGCGAGCAGACCCTGCGCGAACAGGCCTACAGCCAGGCGATCCACGACACCGGCGCGCGTCTTACGCACGATGTGAAGAATATCCTGCAGTCGATGAAAACCCTGCTCGCGGCGGTAGATGTCAGCACGCCGGAAGACAGCGAGCGCCTACTGGCCCTGATGAAGCGTCAGTTGCCACAGCTGGCCAGTCGGCTGTCGCAGACGGTCGACAAGCTCAAGCAGCCGGCGGAAATGGATGGGGAGAAGATCGCGGCACGCGACTGGTGGGCGGCCCTGCGCACGCGTTACGAACACGACGACGTGCGTTTCCTGGCCGAGGAGGAGCCAGACGACACCGCGCTGCCCAAGGACCTGTTCGACAGCGTGGCCGACAACCTGCTGGCCAACGCCTTGCGCAAGCGCCAGAGCGAACCGGGTGTCGCGGTCGAGGCGCGGCTGATGCTCCGTCCCCTGCCGAGTCTGACGGTGACCGACAGTGGCTCGGCCGCGCCCGAACACGTGGCGCGGAATCTCTTCCAGAGCCCGGTGGCGTCGGCGTCCGGACTGGGCGTGGGCTTGTATCAGGCGGCGCGGCAGGCGGCGCGGGTGGGGTATGGCCTTGCCCTGCCGGTGAACGTGGCGGGACAGGTGCGATTCACGCTTGCGGCTAGAGGCAGCCCGCAGGACATGCCCGGGGAAAGAACTGGCTGAGGGAAACCCAGGTCAGCATGTCGTCGTAGGGCGTGTCGCCCGCACGTCGCTCATGGCTGACATAGTTGCCGTCAGCATCGAGATTGGCGAGTTCGTCCGCGCTGGTGGGGAGAGGTTTCTGGCTACCCCCGAGGGTCGTTGCCCCCAGCCCGTTCGGGCCGTGCGAGACGAGAACGTAGACGATGTCGGGCACGGGCGACGCGCAGCTGCTGGCGTCGCAAATTTCGATATTGCCGGTCAGCGGGGTGGCTTCATTAAACCCCTCATCGTTGCTGAACGCGGGGTCGACTTCGTAGCGCAGGCGATGGTTCCAGGCATCGCGGTCGCCCACCCCCAGCGTGATCCAGGGCAGCCAACCGGACGGACTGGCGCATGTGCCGTCAACGCTTCGATTTTCCTCGCCATCCGGAGGGGAGTCGGTATCCGGGCAGGGAAGATGGCGCACCCCGCCACGCGTTCTCGAAAAACCCACGACAGCGTCTCGCGCGTCAGCCAGGGTGCGTTCAGTTTCCAGGATGCGACGGGCCTCCAGTTGCGCGGCAAGAGGCGCGACCAGCCCGCCGACCAGCAGGGTGACGATGACCAGCACAATGGCCATCTCGATCAGTGAGAAACCCGATTGCGTCCTCATGGCGGGCTGCCTGCTGCTGGTAAAGACCGTACCTGATAGGGTTCATAGGTCTTGCCGTTGGCGTGGATCTGGCCGGGTTTGAGCCCCCCGGGGCCGGTGGCGCCGAGCTGCGCCCGGCCGTTGACCCAGCGTGTGGACTTGCCGTCGGAGCGCACGACCACGCCATCGAAGCGCAGGGGCGCGTCCTGGTCGGACTGCGCGGCCTGGGCGCGCGGGGCCGGCGCGGCGCGCACCCTTTCCAGTTCGGCGCGCTGAGCCGGCGTGAAAAACAGGCGACCCGGCCCGGCCGGGCTGCTGGCTGCCGGACTCGCCGCCAGGCCTAGCAGCAGGATGAGCCACAGGCGATTCATGCGCGTTTCCCCATCATCAGCGTGTACCACGCCAGTTCACATTCGGCTTCGAGCGAGGGGTCGGGGCCGGGTACTTCGCTGGCTCCGGCCACGCGCACCAGCATACAGCGTTCGACTCGCACGACGCCGGGTGCACGGGCACGCAGGGCGTCGAGGAAACGGGTCAGATCGGTTTCCACCAGCAGGGGCATTTTCACGCTCATGCGCGTGAGCTGGAGCGGTAGGCCGGCGGCCAGCGCGGCGGGCGCGGCGGCACGCGGGGACAGGGTGTAGGTGAGGCCATACAGGCCGGTTTCGCGGTTGGCGAGCTGCACCGCCTCGATCCAGGCGAGGCGGTTTTCCGCGCCGATGAAGCCGCGCGCGACCAGGGTGCGGTAGGCGTCGATGTGTGTCTCGATCATGCGCGCTTCGTGCTGCCCCTGGCGCTGCCGAGCCTTGGCGGCGACCAGGGCGCGCTGTTGGGTTTCGACGGCGCGGCGCGCGTCCGCATCGAGCTGCAGGCTCCAGACGATGCCGGCCACCGCCAGCAGCAGGGCAAGGACGAGGAGGATGAGTGGCGCGCGCAGCACGGCGAGCGGGGGCAGGGTCATGGCCGTTCAACCTCGACACGCAATTTGAAACGGGTGTCGTCCGGCTGCGACCGGCGCAGCGTTTCGCCGCGCAGGGTGGCGGTAGGCGAGGTGTCGACCGGGCTGTCGGTTTTTTCAGTCTGGCGTATGCCGGGCCGGGTCGCGAGGGTGGCGACAAAGCTGTCGATGCGCGCCATGGCCTGACGGAAATTGCCGTCGAATTCCGCCAGCCTGGCTTCCAGCACGATAAGGGGACCCGCAGGCGTCGCATCGAACGCCAGGGCCAGCAGCACGATGTCGGGATGCTGGGTCAGTGCCTCGCTCAGGGGTTGATAGAGTGCGGCAATGTCGAACGGCGGGCGTTGCAGTTGCGCGGCGAGGTCCAGCGAGCGCGACAGGTCGCCGGGCCGGGTTTCCAGAGCTGGAAAGCGTTGCACCAGCCTGCTGTGGGCGATGTCGGCCCGATGCACCTGGGTTTCGATACTGGCGGCCTGGTCGAGATGGCTCTGCGCTTGCAACCAGAGTGTACCGGTGAAGACCAGGCCGGAGAGCGCGAGGCCTGTTGCCGCCAGATGCAGGCCGCGCCGCCAGCGAAATAGCGTATGGGCCTGCAGCAGTTCGGGCGGGGCCAGATTGAGCAGCAGGGGTTCGCCTGCCAGCGCCGCCAGCGGGGCGAGTTCCGGTGTGGCGGCGAGAAAATCGTCCGGGATGCGCAGGGCGGCGGCGAGCGTTGGCAGGTCGAGCAGGCGCGTGCTGAAGGCCGGGTCGGCGTTGAGCGGCGCCTGGGCGTTGTCGAGCTGGCCGGCGGGGTCGAACAGCACCACATGCAGCCGGGCTTCGCGCGGCAGGATGCGCTGGCCGGTGAGATAGAGCTGGGTCTTGGCGATTTCGTCGGCGGCGTTGCCGGGCACGGGGGTGGGGGTTTCGCCCCCGATCAGGCGCGAAAAGCGCAGCAGGCCGTTGTGGTAATAGGACAGGCGCAGCCGGTTGTTGAGCCGGTAGGCCAGCAGGGTGTGCGGTTCCTGCACGCGCAGGGCGGCAAGCAGATGCTGGCAGGCCAGTGCCAGCGGGGCGATACCGGCGAGCGGCACGCGGGCGCTGTCGAGCGCGGCGAGCCAGGGGGTGAGCCAGTCGGCGTCGGTGAGGGCGGCGAGCAGGTAGCGGTCGTCGCGCCGGCCCGTAGTTTCGCGGGCCTGCCGCCAGGCCCCGGTGAAGCGGGCATTGCGAAACACCTGCCTGAGCTTGCGGGCGAGCAGTTCGCCACGCGCACGCCCCTGCACGTGCGGCAGGATTTCACTGCGGTAATCCTCGTCGACGGTGTCGACGACCAGCCGCGTGGGCAGGTGGGCGTGGCGCGCCAGCAGGGCACGAAACCCGGCCAGCCCTTCGGTCGTAGGCGTGTATTCGCCCAGCCAGTGCATGCGGCCGGGACGCCAGTCGAGTACCCCGATCTGACGGGGGGTGGCGAGGAGGATGAGGCGGCGGTCGAACATGCTTACAGCGGCAGGTTGCCGATCAGGTCGTACACCGGCAGCAGCACCGAGACGAGAATGACGCCGAGGATCAGGCCGAGCACGGCAGTGAGCAGCGGCTCCAGCACGCGCAGGCCGTTTTCGATGGAATCAAGCACTTCGCGGTTGTAGAAAAACGTGACGTTGTCGAGCGCTTCGTCGAGCGCGCCGGTGGTTTCGCCCACGCGCAACATGCGGATCACCAGCGGCGGGAAGAGTGCCAGTGACTGGAAGCTTTCCGACAAGCCACGCCCATCGGCAATCTGCTGGGCTGCGCGACGGATGCCGTCAGCAATGACGCGGTTGCCGGCGACCATTTCGCCGGCACGCAGGGCATCGAGCACCGTCACGCCCGAGCGATACATCATCGCCAGCGTGTTGGTGAAGCGCGCCAGAACGATTTTCTGCATCACCGGGCCGACGATGGGCAGGCGCAGTTGCGTGCGGTCCCACCACAGGCGTCCGGCCTCGGTGCGGCGCGCCCACAGTGGCAGGCCGATGCCGGCCAGCAGCAGCAGGGCGAGGCCGATCAGCCAGTAGGAACGCAGGGCGTTCGATACCGCCATCAGGATCAGCGTCGGCAGCGGCAGCGCCACGCCCATGGTCTGCACCAGCTGCAGCACCTGCGGCACCAGATAGATCATCAGGAACAGGATGGCGATGCCCACCACCACCAGCACCATGGCCGGATAGATCATCAGACGCTTGGCCCTGGCCGCGACTTCTTCCTGCCACTTGAGCGATTCGCCCAGGCGCTCGAACACCTCGTCCAGCAGCCCGGTCTGCTCGCCCGCCCTCACGCTGTGCACGAACACCGCGCCGAACACGGCGGGGTGCGCAGAGAGCGCCTGCGACAGCACTTTGCCGCCTTCCAGGTCTTCCAGCAGCGCCGTCAGTACATCGCGGAAACCGCGTTTTTCCATGCTGTCGCGCAGATCGCGCAGGCCCTCCAGCAGCGGGATGCCGGCGCGCGTGATGTAGCGCATGTGGATGCAGAAGGTCACCAGGTCGCGCCGCGTCACGCGCTCGCGGCCCTGCGGGGCGTATTCGCGCGCCTGTTCGTTGAGCGTGACGAGGTCGAGCCCCATGCGCTTCAGACGCAGTTCGAGGTCGACGTCGTTGACGGCCGACAGCGTGCCCTTGGTCGTGCGGCCGGTCTGGTCGATGGCGCGGTAGGCGAAGAAGGGCATGGTCAGATCTTCTTCGCTTGCGTTTGTGGGGGGGCGATGGCTTTGTTTTTCGCTTGCTGGGTGCGAGCGTCTTGTTTAGCCTTTGGGCGAGTCACTTTCTTTGCTTCGCCAAAGAAAGTAACCAAAGAAAGGCGCCCCCACATCGCTGCCCTTCGGGTTCCCGATTTGGCGTGTGCGGCCGGGCGCTCCACCAACTCGCCCTGGCACGGGGCACAAAACCCCCCGTGCTGCGGAGCTCGGACACGGTTCCGCTTTTCCCCCGGCCGCACACGCCAAATCGGCAGCGCTGAAGGGGGAGAAAACCAGGAACCATTTGCGCGTAATGCCACCGGCTTGCCAGGTGCGAGCGTCCGCATTGGAGCCCCTTCTGCATCGCCGAGCAGCGCAGCCGGACGGGGGAAAAAGGTGCGAGGTGTCTGAGCCCGCCCGGGCCCGTTCCCCCGCCGCCCCGGCCGGCGAGCAGCGCAGGGCAGCCGAAGGCCGACGCAGCAGGGGTGGCCTTTTCTTTGGTTTCTTTCTTTTGGCCACGCAAAAGAAAGAAACTCGCTCGCAGGCGAAAAGAAGTGCTCGCCTGGCGGGAACGGCCTGGAGAGTGCACGCATTCTCACACCCGCCCCGTCAAATCCACCACCCGCGCCACTTCCGCCAGCGAGGTGATGCCGCCTTTCACCCGGGCAACCCCATCCTCGGCGAGCGGGCGGTAGCCGAGTTCGAAGGCGGCGCGCCGGATGTCGTGCAGCGGCGCGTGGTTGGCGACGAGTTCATCGAGCCGGGGGTCCATGCGCAGCAGTTCGATCAGCGCGAGGCGGCCGCGATAGCCCTTATGGCTGCACGCAGGACACCCCACGGCGCGGTAGATGAGCGCGTCGCCAGTTTGCCAGCCGAGGATGCGCGCTTCGTCTTCGTCCGGGGCATAGGCCTCGCGGCAATGCGGGCAGAGCTTGCGCACCAGGCGCTGGGCGACGACGCCGATGATGTTGCCGGACAGGATGCCGGGCTGGATGCCGATGTCCATCAGGCGCGGAAACACGCCGAGCGCGGAGTTGGTGTGCAGGGTAGTGAACACCTGGTGGCCGGTCATAGCGGCGCGGAAGGCCATTTCGGCGGTGTCCTTGTCGCGGATTTCACCGACCAGAATAATGTCCGGGTCCTGGCGCATGATCGAGCGGATGCCGTTGGCGAAATCGAGTTTGAGCGTTTCGTTGACCGAGCTCTGGCGCATCAGCGTGACCGGGTATTCGACCGGGTCTTCCAGCGTCATGATGTTCACCGTCTCGTTGTTCAGATGCGAGAGCATCGAGTACAGCGTGGTGGTTTTCCCTGAACCGGTGGGCCCGGTGACGACGAGGATGCCTTCGGGGCGCGCCATCATCAATTGCAGTTCGCGCAGCGCGTCGGTAGTGAAGCCCATCTGCTCCAGCGGCATGATGGATTTTTCGCGGTCGAGGATGCGCAGCACCAGGTTTTCGCCGTGGATGCCGGGCTGGCTCGACACGCGAAAATCAATCGGGCGGCCGTTGAGCGTGAGCGACATGCGGCCATCCTGCGGCGCGCGCGTCTCGGCGATGTTCATCCCCGACAGCACTTTCAGCCGCACCAGGATGCCGGGCCAGTAGGTTTTGTGCAGGCTGCGGATCTGTTCCAGCACGCCGTCTACCCGGTAGCGTATGCGCAGAAAAGCGTGCTCGGGTTCGAAGTGGATGTCGGACGACTCGCGCTTGACCGCGTCGGTGAGCAGCGCGCCGACCAGCCGCACCACGGGCTGGGTGTATTCCTCGGTTTCGGGATTGAGGCTGGCGTAATCGACTTCGCCGGTTTCGATTTCGCGCAGGATGCCGTCGAGTGAGAGGTCGAAGCCATAGAACTTGTCGATGTGTTCGAGCAGCTGCGCCTCGCCCGCGAGCACGGTGTCGATTTCCAGGCCGCCGCCCAGCGCCGCTTTCAACTGGTCGAGTGCGACCACGTTGAACATGTCGGTGGTGGCCAGCGTGAGCACGTTGCGCGCCGTGTCGTAGGCAATCGGCAACAGATGATGCCGGCGGGCGAATTCCTCGGGCACGAGCCGCATGGCGTCGGGGTCGGCGACGACCTGGGTGAGGTCGATGCCCTGGCTGCCCAGTGCGTTGGCGAGCTGGTCGCGCAGCACGGCCTCGGTCATGAAACCCAGCGCGACAAGCTGGCGGCCGATGGGCAGCCCGGTGGCCTTCTGTTCCTTCAGGCCGATGCGCAGCTGGTCGACGGTGATGAGCCCCTGGGAGACCAGGGTTTCGCCCATGCGGAGTTTCTTGCGGCGCTCCATGGCGTCAGCGCAGGGACTGGAGTTGCTGCATGCGCGCCTCGGCCTGGGCGCGATCGAAGCGGTGCGCGCCACCCAGCGCCAGCGCTTTCACGTAATAGGTGCGTGCCGCCGGATACTGGCGCAGCTGGTCGAGGCTGACCGCCAGGTTGAAGGCGTAGTCGGCGTTGTCGGGCGCACCACGAACCGCTTCGAAATACGCGGCTTGTGCGTCGTTCCAGCGCTGCTGGCCGGCGTAGAGGCTGCCGAGCGTCTGATACAGCGCCGGGCTGGGCTCGCGCTCGATCAGGATTTTCAGGCGGCTCTCGGTGGCCTGGGCGTCGGTGTTGCCGAGCAGGTCGAGCAGGGCGGCTTGTGCAACGGGGTTGCGCGGGTCGAGATCGAGTACCTGGCGATACAGGCGCTGCGCGTCCGCATCGCGATTGTTCAGGCTGGCAATCGTGGCCAGGCCCAGCAGGGCATCGACACTGCGGCCCGACGCTGCCGCCCGGGCGTAATCGCGCTCGGCTTCATCCAGATCGCCGCGCTGGTAGGCGGCATAAGCGCGGGTCAGCAGGGTGGAGTGCGGATCAGCCTGAAAGCGCGGCGTGGCGGGCGCACTGGCTGGTGCAACGGGTTCGCTGCGGGGGGCGCTTGCCATGCGGCGCGGCGCGGGCGGCGTCGCGTGCGGCTCTGGTACGGTGACCGGGGCAGCTGGCACGGGCAACGCCGTTGCGGTGGGGGCGGAAACTGTATCCGGAGACGGAGCGGGAACCACTGGCACGGGGGCGGCGGCCTGCGTTGCAGTCACCGGAGCCGCTCGGGCTGCAACAGGCGGCAGGGCTGGCGGTTGCAGTTGGTAATACAGATAAATGCCGTAACCCAGCGCGATCAGCACCGCGATCAGCGCCGTGGCCGGCACCAGCGACAGGTGCGGCAACTGGAAGCGGGGGGCGCGCGGCACAGGTGCGGGGGACAGCCCACTGCTACCGAACAGCAGGCCAGGCGGCTCGACCCAGTCGCGGCCTTGTGCGCTGGGCGGGGTGAGCGGCTCCAGATCCAGATCGGGTGCGCGACGCTCGGGTGTGGCAGACGGATTCGCCGCCGGTTTCTCGCCGGCTTCAGCCTGCTTCAGCGCTTTGAGCAGCAGGCTCAAGGTGTGCTCCGCGCGGCAGGGAGCAGGCGCTGGAAGCTCTGCAATTCCTCGCTTTCAGGTGCGGAGCGGGCGACGACGGTCGGGCGCAGGAAGATGACCAGTTCGGTCTGGCTGTTGAGCCGTTCGTGCTGGCCGAATAAAGCCCCTATCCCCTCAGGGCGCGACAGGACCGGAAGGCCATCCCGGGCGTTGCTGCTGTCGTCCTGGATCAGGCCGCCGAGGATGACGGTCTGGCCGCTCCTGACTTGCAACAGCGATTCCATTTCGCGCACCTGGATGACTGGGATGCTGTTGGTGATGTCGAGTCCGTCGCGCTTCAATTCCGGATTGGGGTCGTTGACGAGGCCGACCTGGCGCGAAATGGTGGGGCGGACGGTCAGCGAGACCATGCCATCTTCGTTGATTTGTGGCAGGACAGACATGACGATGCCAACCGGCACGGTCTGCGGCGTCGAGGTGAAGGTGGTGGTCTGGGCGACGTTGGCGGCGGTCGTCGTGTTGGCGGTGATGTTGAAATACACCAGGTTGTTGACCACTTTCAGCAGCGCGGTCTGGTTGTTCAGCGCCATCAGTTTCGGGCTCGAGAGTACGCGGGTCTTGCCGTAGGACTCCAGCAAATCGATTGCGGCCGTGAAGCCATTGCTGCCGGCATTGCTGTAGGTGGCCTGGATGAAAGGGGCGAGCGTGCCGGCCAGGGCATTGGTGCCTGCACCCGGCGTGGTGATGCTCCAGCCCGTTGCGCCCTGCAGGGCCTTCGACCAGTCGATGCCGGCACGGTATTGATCCTTGAGCGACACCTCGACGATGGTCGCCTCGATCAACACCTGGCGTTGCGCGGATTGCATCACCCGGTCGAGGTATTGCTGGACAAGTTCCTGCTGCCGTGAGGTGCCGAGGACGGTGACGGTACCGGCCACCGGGTTGACGGCGACGTCGTGCTTGCCGTCGCCCAGCGGCTGGTTGGCGAAAGCTGCCTTGAACAGGTTGGCCGCCCCCGCCCCCGCCTTGCTTGCGGCCTCCGTCTGGGATACCAGCGCCGCCTGGGTGGCTTTTTCCGCATCCAGCCGGGCGCTGCGTTCCTCGCTGCTCTGCGTGACCGCGCGGGTGCCGGCGAGCATGGTGCGGATATTGTCGGCAAGCACCGTCCACAGGTCGTTGTTGGACTGGCTGGCGACGGTGGTGGTGGAAGAGTTGCCGGTGGTCGAGCTGCTGCTGGCGGTGTTGCCGAGGCTGCCCACGCCCGTGCTGGCGATCTGCGCGGCCACGCCGACGCTGGAGGTGGTATTGCGCGCGACGTTGACGTAGTTGACGGTGTAGGTCTTGGCGTAGGGCGTGTCCGGCATCACCGACACCGTGCGCCCGTTCATTTCATAGCGCAGGTTGGCCTGCCGGGCGATGCGGTCGAGGATGGCCGGCAGCGGCTCCTGTACGGCGTTGAGCGACACCTTGCCGCTAATGCCGGGATGCAGATCGATGTTGTACTGGGTGTCGCGGGCAATGGAGAACAGCAGGTCCTTCACCGGCACGTCGTTGACCACCACGGTGTAGGTGGGGACGGGTGCCGTAGCCTGCGGCGGCGGCAGGGTGGGCGCGGCGCGCACGGGAGCCGGGGGCGCACTTGCCGGAGCGGCACTGACAGCAGGCTGGCTGATGTGGCCCGGCGAGGTGTCGAATGCCTGGGGCGGCACGCAGCCGGTCAGCAGCAGGCTGGCCAGTACGAGTGCCTTCGGGGCAGGGTTCAACACATTATTCATGCTCATTCCGGTGCGAGTACAACGGTGCGCATCTTGCCGACCGTGCGCAGAAACGGTTCACCTGCAGCCGAATCGGGCAGCTTGTGCAAAGCGGCCAGGGCGGATGCGCGGTCGGGAAACTCGCCTGCAAGCAGCATCCAGGCGGGCCGACCCTGCGAGAGGCCATACAGCACCCGCGTCGGCTGCGGCCGGTCTCCGCTCAGGCTCTCCAATAAAACGGCTGCGCCAGCGGCATCTTTAGCTGACGCCAGCTGGATCACATGGGTGTCTGCCGGGGCCGTGGCCAGCCAGGCAGCCGTTGCGCGGGCCTGATCCGCGAGCGTGGCCACCGGCACAGCGTCGACAGCCGCCGGGGCTCGGGCTGGAGAGGGGGCGGGGGCCACGCGGGGAACAGACTGTGCGGGCGTAGCAGACACAGCCGTGCGGGTCAGCGTCAACCAGGCAACCCCCCCGGCGAGCGCGAGGGCGGCCGATAGTCCGATGGCGGGCCAGAGCCAGCGGCTGCGCGGGCGGGGCAGCGGCGGGGCGGACGAGACCAGCTCGGCGTCGCCGGCTGCAGCCTCGACGTGCGCCGGCGTCAGGCTGTGCGTCTGCCCGGCGTAGGCCGCGAGCAGGGTCTTGTCGGCCAGCACGTTGATGCGCCGCGACAGGCCGCCCGATAGCCGATGCAGCGCTGCAACCACGGCCGGGGGAAAGAGGTCCGGGCCGCGATAGCCTGCCACGGCCAGCCGCGCGCGCAGGTAATCGCCCACCTCGGCCTCGGAGAGCGGCGAGAGCTGGAGGCTGACAGTGATCCGGTCCTTGAGCTGGCGGATGCGCGGGTCGGCGAGTTGAACATCGAGTTCGGGCTGGCCGAAAAGCACGATCTGCAAGAGCTTGTCGGTGGCGGTTTCCAGGTTGGTGAGGAGCCGCAGGAATTCGAGATTGTCCAGCGGAATGCCCTGCGCTTCCTCGACGAACACCACGACGCGCCGGCCGGCGGCATGGCGTGCGAGCAGCAGGGTGTTGAGCTGGGCCAGCCGCGCCTGACGGGTGGGTGCGGGGTCGGCGACGCCCAGATCGGCGAGGATGGCGGCCAGGGTGTCGTCAGCGTCGAGGCTGGGATTGCCGAGATAGACGCTGTCGATGGTGTCGGGCAGGCTTGCGGCGAGCTTGCGGCAGAGCATGGTCTTGCCGCTGCCGACTTCGCCGACGACCTTGACGATGCCTTCGCCCTGCCCGATCGCGTAACGCAATGCGGCCAGCATGTCGCCACGCTGGCCACCGTCATGCCAGTATTCAGTGTTCGGCGTGATACGGAAGGGGGCTTCTTTCAGACCGAAGAAGTCAAAATACACGGTAGCGTTTTATTCGGTCCCGTAGGTCTGCATGCGGCTGTAGAGCGTGGTGCGGTTGATGCCCAGGAGTTTGGCCGCCTGCGACAGGTTGCCGTGGGTCATGTTGAGCGCGGCCTCGACGTAGGCCTTCTCCCACTGCCGCAGGTTTACGTCCAGATTGAAGTTGGCCACACTCTGGAGTTGCTTGCGTGCCAGTTCGATCAGGGCCTTGCCATCATTGGCCAGCGGGATCTCCTGCGGGTAAGCCTGATCGGTGTCGAGTTCGGCTTCCAGTTGCTGGGCGTTGACCGCCAGTCCCGGATATTTGGTGGTGAGGCGAATGGCGATGTTGCGCAGCTCGCGCACGTTGCCGGGAAAATGGTAGTCCGCCCACATCTGCTGGGCGCGGGCGTCGAGCGAGAACGGCTGGCTCTTGGCTTCGCGCGCATAGAAATCCCGGAAGTGGTTGAGCAGTGTGATTTTGTCCGCGCCCATTTCGCGTAGCGGCGGCACGGCGATGGAGAACACCGACAGCCGGTGGAAGAGGTCTGCGCGGAATCGCCCGGCCTTGATCTCGGCGCGCAGGTCGCGATTGGTGGCGGCCACGACGCGGGCGTTGGAAAAGCGCGGCTGGGTTTCGCCGACGCGCTGGTATTCGCCGTTTTCCAGCACGCGCAGCAGCTTGGCCTGGAGCTCCAGCGGCAGTTCGCCGATTTCGTCGAGGAACAGGGTGCCGTTTTCGGCTTCCTCGAAATAGCCGGCGCGGGCGCTGGTGGCCCCGGTGAACGCGCCCTTGGCGTAGCCGAACAGGGTGGGCTCGACCAGCGTGGGCGAGATTGCCGCACAGTTGAGCGCCAGATAGGGCTTGCTCGCACGCGGCGACAGATGGTGCAGGCTGGAGGCCACCCGTTCCTTGCCGCTGCCGGACTCGCCCTCGATCAGCACCGGGAAGGGCGCGGCGGCGTATTGCTTGATCTGTTCGCGCAGCTTGTCCATCGCCGGGCTTTCGCCGACTATGCCGGAATCCTTGACCGGCGCGGGGCCCTTGTCGGCGCTGCGCTCGGCGTTCTGCACCAGCAGGGCGTTGAACAGCAGCGATTTGAGGCGCTCCGGCTCGCAGGGTTTGGCGACGAAGTCGATGGCCCCGAGCGCACGGGCGTGGCGCGCGTTGGCCTCGTCGCTCTGGCCGGAGAGCACGAGGATCTTGATGCTTGGGGAGACGCCGAGCAGGTCGGCGATCAGTGCGAAACCTTCGTCAGGCTTGTGCGGTTGCGGCGGCAGGCCGAGGTCGACCAGGGCCAGTTGCGGCGGCTCGTCGAGCTGCATCATCAGGCTTCTGACTTGGGCACGCGACTCGGCGGCGGAGATTTCGAAGTCCTTGCTGAGGACGTAGGTGAGCGTGTCGGAAATCAGCGGATCGTCGTCGACGATCAACAGGGTGGGCTTGCTGGTATGGGCCACTTGTCCTCCGCATTCTGGCGCCTGCGGCGAGCCCGGTCGGGTTCGTCACGCGTGTCAATTCTTCAACGATTGTGCCAGAGTGCCGGGTAAAGTAAAACCGCCTCGGCCGACGCGGTGTGCACCGCCAGGCAGAGGCGACTCAGCCCTGGACCGGTTCTGCCGCGACGCGGATCCAACCTTCGCTGCGCTCCACAGGGTAACGCAGTGCGATGAACCTGAACGTGCCTGCACTATTGAAGCGCAGAATTTTCCCCGGCGCGTAATGGACCGGGTCGAGGATGACGCTGAGGCTGTCGCCTTCGAGCCAGAGTGCGGCATGAGGCAGGTTCGCGCCGCTGTTGTCGATGCCGTTGACGGTGTAGTTGGCGGTCGAGGTGGTCTCGTACAGCATGACCAGGCTGGGCGTTTCGGGCAGTGTCTCGATGCCGATGGAGCTGGTGTCGTCGTTGAGTCGGGACAGGCGCCGGATCACGCCGAGCTGCCACCCGGCTGCGTCGTGCGACTTGAGACCGAGCAGGGTCCCGACACGCAGCCAGTCGCGGTCGCGGGATTCGACGATGGCACCGTAACCACAGGCGCTTTCATCCTGCATCACCCAGCGTTCGACGTCGGGCGACGTGCGCGTGCCATGGGTCTGCATCTGCGAGCTGCGTTCGCGCGTGCGCTCGGTGACGAAGCCGTAGATGCTGACATCGTCGGCCTCGCTGAAATTGATCCCCGTGCCATAGGGCGAGGCGCCGGGAGAGGGTGCGAAGGCCGCCTTGATCTGGCCCACGATGGCAGGGAATCCCTGCGCCACGTCCAGCAGCCGTTTCACGGATTCGCGGGACGCACGACGCTGTTCACGGGTGGTCAGGGGGGACCAGTGGTGTTGAAGGTGGTTGAGGATGTCGAGGCTTTCGCTGGTGCGGGTGTCTTCGGTGAGTCCGAGACTGGCGGGGGCCGTGCCGTCGCCGAGGGCGCGCTGCAACCCGGACAGCTTTTCGAGGAGTTCGGTGGTGCCCCAGTAACGAACAGGCTTGTCATCGGTGCACTTGCGGGTGCGGCGTGGGCCGTGGTCGGCCGACAAATCAACGGCAAAGGCATGGCGATCGATATCGCAACGGGTTTCGAGGGACAGATGCTCGTGCCATTGACAGAGCCAGCGGTCGATGAGGTCGATCTGGCGGGGGTAGAGGGTGCCGGAGTTGGCCAGTTGCAGCATCATGACATGCAGGTAGGCGGTTTCGCAGCTACAGGGTGATTCTTCGGCGTAGCCTGCCTGCGCCGTGCGATGGAACCCTTCGATTTCGGCGATGCGGTAGAGGTTGTGCAAGCGCAGCCAGATCTTTTCCCCGGTCGAGAGATAGCGCATCGCCCGCCATTTCAGGAGATTGCCGAAAACCCTTATGGCACGCAGGGTGACGAGCGGGATGTCGTGTTCATGCGGGCGCTTGCCTGCGCTGCGGGCGAAATCGAGCACGAATGAGTGGTAGCCGCGGGCGATTTCCCAGTACAGGCTGTAGACGGTATGCCAGAGCTTGCTCTCCATCGGCCGCGACATGCGCGGATTGCGCAGGTACTGGCGGACCAGCGTGTCCTGCAGGTCACGGGATTTTTCGTCGAGCAGCTTCAGTACGGCGAGTCGATCCTTCGATAAATCCGATGAATTCTCGTTGAAACGCTTGATCTCGTCGAGAATCGCCCGATGTGATTTGAATGCATCGCCCACCGGCAGGTTGTCGAGCCAGCGCGAGGCCGACTTGAGGTTGGTGAGCGGGTCGTCGTCCCGCTTGGCCAGATTGGTCAGGCGGGCGATCCCCGAAGCGAATTTACCGGCCAATGAGGTCATGGTTGAGCAGTCAGAAGGGGGCGTGAGCGTGATTCATGGACTCTTTACGGCGGTTCCAGCAAATACTATACCCAAGCCCCGCAACTGGATGCAGGCCCGGCTCAGCGCAGTCGGGATTCGACCCAGCCCCGCACCGAGGCCAGTGCTGCCGGCAGGGCGGCAGGGTCCGTGCCCCCGGCCATGGCCATGTCCGGCTTGCCGCCGCCCTTGCCGCCGACCTGCTGGGCCACGGCGTTGACCAGTTCGCCGGCCTTGACGCGGCCGATCAGGTCGGGCGTGACGGCGGCGACCAGGCTGACCTTGCCGTCCGCCACCGTGCCCAATACCAGGGCACAGGACTTCAACTTGTCACGCAGCTTGTCGGCGGTTTCGCGCAACGCCCGGGCATCGGCCCCTTCCAGCTGCGCGGCGAGCACCTTGTGGCCACCAATTTCGACAGCCTGAAGCAGCAGTTCGTCGCCTTGCGCGCTGGCGAGTTTCGACTTCAGGCGGTCGAGTTCCTTCTCCAGCGCGCGGGTCGATTCCAGCAGCAGGGCGACCCGCTCGGCGGCGTCCTGGGGGGCGGCCTTGACCAGTCCCGCGACGCGCGCAAGGCTGCGTTCGGTTGCGCCAAGGTAGTCGAGCACACCGGTACCGGTGGTGGCTTCGACCCGGCGCACGCCCGCGGCCACGCCCGATTCGGCGACGATCTTGAACAGGCCGATGTCGCCGGTGCGCGCCACGTGCGTGCCGCCGCACAGTTCGCGCGAGGTGCCGATGTCGAGCACGCGCACCTCGTCGCCGTATTTTTCGCCGAACAGCATCATCGCCCCGGTTTGTTTGGCCGATTCGATGTCCATCACCCGCGCTTGCGTTTCGCTGTTGGCGAGGATTTCGGCGTTCACCCGGCGCTCGACTTCGGCGATCTGTTCCGCCGTCATCGGGGCCGGCTGGACGAAGTCGAAGCGGGTTTTTTCCGCGTCGACCAGCGAGCCTTTCTGCTGCACGTGTTCGCCCAGCACCTCGCGCAGCGCCTTGTGCATGAGGTGGGTGACCGAGTGGTTGCGCATGGTGGCCTGGCGGGTGATTTCGTCCACTTTCGCCTGCACCGCGTCGCCGATCTTGAGCGTACCGGTTTTCACCACGCCGTGGTGGCCGAACACGGCGGACTGGATTTTCTGCGTGTCCTCGACTTCGAACAGGCCGTTTTCCCCCAGGAGTGCGCCGCGGTCGCCGACCTGGCCGCCGGATTCGGCGTAAAAGGGCGTGTGGTCGAGCACGACCACGCCAAGCTCGCCTTCTTGCAATGCATCGACCGCCGCGCCGTCGCGGTAAAGCGCGAGGACTCTGCCTGCGTGCGCGAGCGTGTCGTAGCCGTGGAAGGCGGTCGCCGCGCCCGCGTAATCGAGACTGCCCGCCATCTTAAACTTGCCGGCGGCGCGCGCCTGCGCCTTCTGCCGCGCCATCGCGGTGTCGAAGCCGGCGGTGTCGACCGCGACGCCGGCCTCGCGGCATACGTCGGCGGTGAGGTCCAGAGGAAATCCATACGTGTCGTGCAGCTTGAACGCGAGTTCGCCGTCGAGCACCTGACCTTGGGGCAGGACTTTCAGGGCCGCGTCGAGGATGCCCATGCCGTTTTCGATGGTCTCGAAGAAGCGTTCTTCCTCTTGCTTGAGGATGTCCTTCACCCGGTTCTGTGCCTTCGCCAGTTCTGGATACGCCTCGCCCATCTGCGCCACCAGGTCGGGTACCATGCGGTGGAAGAAGGCGGCGCGCGCGCCCAGTTTGTAGCCGTGGCGAATGGCGCGGCGGACGATGCGGCGCAACACGTAGCCGCGTCCTTCGTTGCCGGGAATGACACCGTCGACGATGAGAAAACTCACCGCGCGGATGTGGTCGGCCAGCACCTTGAGCGAATTGTGGCTGCTGTCTGCGGTCGCGGTCTCGCGCGCGGCGGCGGCGATCAGCGCCTGGAAGAGATCGATTTCGTAGTTGGAATGCGCGTGCTGCATCACCGCCGAAATCCGCTCCAGCCCCATGCCGGTGTCCACACTCGGTTTGGGCAGCTTGTGCATCACGCCCGCTTCGTCGCGGTTGAACTGCATGAAGACGTTGTTCCAGATTTCGATGTAGCGGTCACCGTCCTCGTCTGGACTTCCCGGCGGGCCACCGTATATGCCTTCGCCGTGGTCGTAGAAGATTTCGGTGCACGGCCCGCACGGGCCGGTGTCGCCCATGGCCCAGAAGTTGTCGCTGGCATAGCGCGCGCCCTTGTTGTCGCCGATGCGGACGATGCGGTCTTTCGGCACGCCGATGTCGTTGTGCCAGATGTCGTAGGCCTCGTTGTCTTCCGCGTACACCGTCACCCACAATTTCTCGGTGGGCAGCTTCAGCACGGTGGTGAGGTATTCCCAGGCGTACTTGATGGCGTCCTGCTTGAAATAGTCGCCGAAGCTGAAATTGCCCAGCATTTCGAAAAAGGTGTGGTGGCGCGCTGTATATCCGACGTTTTCCAGATCGTTGTGCTTGCCGCCGGCGCGCACGCAGCGCTGCGACGACACCGCACGGGTGTAGGGACGTGCCTCCCGCCCCAGGAACACGTCCTTGAACTGCACCATGCCGGCGTTGGTGAAGAGCAGGGTCGGGTCGTTGCCCGGCACCAGCGGGCTGCTGGCGACGACGGTGTGGCCCTTGGACGCGAAGAAGTCGAGAAAACTCTGGCGGATGGCGCTGCTTTTCATGGTGTGAGCCGGGGGACTATGCTGCGGACAATATGACATTGTATCCGCTCTGGGGAAGGCCTTGCTGGCGGCGAGCGGGCGACAAAAAGGGGCCGAAGCCCCTCGTTGCCGATCCTGGCGGGCCGATCAGGAATAACTGCCGTCGTAATCCGCGATGCCGGGGTTGTTCTTGCCGATGCCGACTATCTTCGGGGTGTTGAGCTTGACGCCCTTGATGGTCTTCTTGTCGCGCAGGTAGCTCGCCACTACATCCCACACGGGTTCACCCTGCACGCCTTCACCCACCGGGGCCCAGCCGGCGACCTTGTAGACCTTGTCGGCCTCGACCGGCTTGCCTTTGAGCATCATGTCGGTGATGCGCTCGCCGATTTTCTTGTTGGGGTTGACGGTGTACTCGATGCCACCCACACGCACCATATCGCCGCCTTGCTGGTAGTACGGGTCGTCGTTGAACAGGTTGTCGCAGACGTCTTCCATAATGGTTTTGATGGTTGCGCCCGTCATCTCGTTCAGCGTGGTCTGCGGGTAGGTGATGGCGGTCTGGTCCATCAGGCGTTCCATGGTGATGGGGTCACCCGGCAGCAGGGTGGTGCCCCAGCGGAAGCCCGGCGAGAAGGCGGCGTCGGCACCCTTCACTTCCATCAGCGCGTCGACGATGACCTGGTCCCAGGTGCCGTTGAAGTTGCCGCGGCGGTAGAGGAAGTCGTCGGTGATGGCCAGCGTTTCGTTGAGCTTGGCCTCGTAGGGCGCACGCACGGTCTTGATGAACGCGTCCATGTCCTTGTCTGCCGGCAAAAGGTTGGAGAATACCGGCAGCAGGCGGTATTTGTAGCTGACGACGCGTTTGCCCTTGACTTCGAAGTCCATCACGCCGAGGAACTTGCTGTTGGAACCGGCGTTGGTGACGAGCGTGATGCCTTTGGCGTTCTTGACCTGCACAGGCTGCGGCACGCCGTCGTGGGTGTGGCCGCCGAAGATGGCGTCGATGCCGGTGACGCGGCTGGCCATCTTGAGGTCCACGTCCATGCCGTTGTGCGAGAGCACGACGACGACCTGCGCGCCGTTGGTGCGGGCGTCATCCACCCATTTCTGCATATTGTCGTCGCGAATGCCGAAGCTCCAGTCCGGCACCATCCAGCGCGGGTTGGCGATGGGGGTGTAGGGGAAGGCCTGGCCGATCACGGCGATCTTGACGCCGTTCTGTTCCTTTATCACGTAGGGTTTGAAGACCTGGTCGCCGAAGTCGTTGGTGACGACGTTCTGCGCGACGAAATCGACATTGGCATTCTTGAAGTCCTTGTTGACGATTTCCATCACGCGCTCGGCACCGAAGGTCGATTCCCAGTGCGGGGTCATGACGTTTACGCCGAGTTTGATGCAGGCGTCGACCATGTCCTGCGCGTTGGTCCACAGCGAGGTGGCGGAGCCCTGCCAGGTATCGCCCCCGTCCAGCAGCAGCGCACCAGGGCGTTGGGCGCGCATCCTGTCGACCAGAGTTTTCAGGTGGGCAAAGCCGCCAACCTTGCCGTAGACCTTGGCGGCCTCGGTAAAGTCGAGGTAGGAGAAGGCATGGGCTTCGGCGCTGCCCGGTTTGATGCCGTAAGTCTTGAGCAGGTCGCGCCCGACGATGTGGGGGACCTTGCCCACGGCGCTGCCCACGCCAAGGTTGACGTTGGGTTCGCGGAACCACACCGGCAGCAGCTGGGCGTGGCAGTCGGTAAAGTGCAGGAAGGAGACGTTGCCATGGCGCGGCACGTCATAGAAATTGGCGGGTGCTATGCCTGCCAATGCAGACTTGCTGTCAAGCGCCATGCCGGAGGCGGCGGCGACGGCCAGCAGTTGCAGGAATTCACGGCGATTCATGTGCATGGGGGGCTCCTCGGATCAATGGTGGCGGCCGCTATTGTCGGGCTGCGGTGCGCCTTGGGTAAATGGTATCTCCGGTTCATGCGGGCATAAACGAAAAAGCCCGGTTGCCCGGGCTCTTTCCGAACGGTGGGCCGGCTTACTTGCGGAACACCGAGGCCTTCATGGGCAGGCCGTTTGACAACGAGGAATGGAAGTACTCCAGGTTGTTCATCGTCACGCTGTTGACTGCGGGCGGCACCGCGCGCACCTGCTTGAAGCAACCAGTGTAGCGGTTCTGCAGGGTGACGAGGTTGTCGCCGCCACGGAACACCGGCCAGTGAACGGCATGGCCGACCGCAGGCGAGATGAGTTCCGAACGCAGGCGCACACCGGCGTTCTGCACGTGGCAGCTCGCGCAAGCGAAGTTGAGCTGACCCTTGCGGGCGAAGAAGGTCTTCTTGCCGTCTTCGTAGGCAGCCATGGCCTTGGGACCTTCAACCTTGATGTTCATGAGCATGCCGTCAGACAGCGTGCGCATGTAGGCGGTGAGGAAACCGAAGGTGTTCTTGTCACCGGGTTTGAATGCTTCCTCGCCATTGGCGGTGCGACAGTCGTTGATCGCGTTTTCGAGCGTGACGACCTTGCCTTTGGCTTCGTCGAACATGGGGTAATTGCCGGCAATCTGTTTGCCGCCGTTGGGCAGACAGTCGGCGTAGGTCTTGCCATTCTTGAACGGTGTTTCCCACATCTTGCGGCCCTTCTCGATCTGGGATTCGTAGGGCGGAAATTCCATGATCGCGTCGTACTGCGCCTTGCTGTCTGCATCAAAGGCGAGGGCCCCGTAGACATAGTCATCGAGCTTGATGTTGGGGTATTTGGCGGTGTAATACTTGATGAACTCCTGGCGATCCTGCTCAGGGGTTGCATGGGCAGTGGCTACGCCGAGGGCGATACCCAGACCGGTGAGTCCTGCCAGCAGCTTTGCAATGGTTTGTTGTTTCATGCCGTCCTCCAGAAACCTGATGAATCAAGCGAAGCGGGGCTTGCGCCCCGCTTCGCCATTCGGTGTTAGCCGATCGTGGCGTCGGCGCTGTTTTTGTCGCCCTTGTTGTCAACCCAGCTGACAGTGACCTTGTCGCCAGCCTTGGCACCCTTGACCTTGAAGCCGAGGTAGGGATTCTTGGAAATGCCGCCCGACAGGCCGGCTTTCATGACGGTATTGCCGCCGACAGTCGCGGTGACTTCGGTAATGTAGTGCGCGGGCACCAGCTGGCCGGTCTTGGCGTCTTTGCGCTGGCCCGTTTCCATCGGGTGGTTCATCAAAACTTTGACATCGGCAACATCGCCAGCCATGGTGGCGCGGATACGCATCGGTTCAGCCATTTGGCTTTCCTTTCCTAAAAAATGTTCAGTTCGGTCTTAAAAGGGATCAGCAGGGAAGGGGCTTAGCCGCCGCAACCACCGATGGTGACCTTGACTTCCTTGGCTGCGGTGTAGGACTTGCCGCCGGCGGTGACCACGGCACGGATCAGCGCAGTCTGGCCCATCTTGATGCGGGTGGACACGAAACCCTGGGTACCACCGGAGAGGTCGAAATCAGCAACCAGCGGGGTGGCGTTTTTCTCGGCGATCAGGGCGATGGCGGTGGTACCGGCAATGCCGCTGGTGATTTCCACCGGGACCACGGCACCGTTTTCGGCGATGTCCGGTGCCTTGATGGTGATGTCCTTGGAGTCGGCTGGCGCGGAAACACCCATGGACTTCATGGCGTCGCCGACGTTCTTGGCTTCGAAGGCGCTGCGCGGTGCGCCGGCCAGGGCCTGGGTGGGTTTCAGCAGACCAGCGGCCACGGCGACGGCGACGGTTCCGGCACCAGCAGCGCCCTTCAGTACGTTTCTACGAAATGCATTCATTAGCATGTCTCCTTGCTTGAATAATAAAACGTTGGGTTTACAGACCGTAGACGAAATCGGTCACTTTATCGATTTCCTGTTCCGTCAACACACCGTGCTTACCAAAGGGAATCATCGAACTGGCAGGGTTGAAGGCGGTGGCATCCCAGATCTGGGCGCGCAGCTTGGCCTTGTCAGGGTAGCGCGCACTCATGGCAATGAGGGGAGGGCCATACAGGCCGGTGGATTCCGCATCAGGCACGGTGGGCATGCCATGACAGGCGAGGCAGTTGCCCTTGGTGCGGTTGAATGCGATGTCTTTACCGGTTTCTTCCTTTTTCGGCGCAGGGGTCTGGGCCAGGGCGCTGGTCGTGAGTACTGCGGCGCCGATGGCGCAGGCAGCTGCAACCTGGTGCAACTTACGCATAGTCATCCTCCTAAGTATTAACGTCTTGGTGAGGCGCGTGCTGTCTGAAGTTCCACACAGATCGCGCTATCCAGTCAAGGATGAGACGAAGCATAGTGGAATTAGTTTTTGGCGTGCAAGGCCGCACATGAATTTTTACGTGCAAATCGCAGGGTAAATTCCTACCAGCCGCGCCCGTGCTTGGTTTCGGCGATTGCGGTCAACTTTTGCGCTGGGCTTTTTCCAGCGCCTGCCACTCGCGCCGGCGCGCCTCTGCCGACGACAGGTCATAGAAGCTGCCGTCGGCGGCACGGATGCCCAGTTCGATCTGCTCGATGGCCGCGACCAGGTTGCCGGCAAGCGCTTCGGCCTCAGCCTGCGCGCGGTGGCTGAGCAGCTTGTGGCCCAGCCGTGCATGCGCCTGGGCGGCGAGTCGCCACAGGCGGCGGTCGCCGGGGTAGAGGTCGAGGGACTTGTTGACCTGGCCCAATGCGTCGTCCGGCTGCCTGGCTGCAAGCAGGGACGCGATCAGGCCATACTGCAGGGGGCGGTATCCCGGGTGGGCCTGGACGGCGGACTGGTAACGCTGGACGGCGAGGCCCGTTTTGCCTGCGGTAAGCGCAACCTGGCCCGGCAGGCTGGCGAGTAGGGCGTTGTCTTTGCCGGTTGCGGCGAACGATTGCACGAGGGTTTCGGCCTCGTCGAACTGGCGGGCACGCAAAAGTGCCAGTGCAAGACCATAGCGGGCCGCTGTTTCGCTGCTGTAACGGCCGTCCTTGAGCGCGGCGCGCGCAGCCTGCAGGGCGTCGGTCGCATTGTCCTCGCGGCTGCGCAGGCGGGCACGAACCAGCTGGAAGTCGAGGCTGTCTGGTACCTGGTGATAGGGTGTGGATTCGCTGCGCGCTTCCATGTCGGAAATGCGTTCCGAGGTCAGCGGGTGGGTGCGCAGGTAGGCGGGCGCGCTGCTGTCATAGAAGCGGTTGGCGCGTTGCAGGCGATTGAAAAAGCCGCTCATGCCGCGCGGGTCGAAGCTCGCCTGGGACAGCATGTCGTAGCCAAGACGGTCCGCCTCACGCTCGAAATCACGGCTGAAATTGAGCTGATTTTGCACGGAATACGCCTGGGTCGTGGCGATGGCGGCCCCCGCAAGATTGGGGTTCGAGCGCGAGGCAAGCAGGGCCAGCGCAAGGGCCGCCATCGTCGGCCAGTAACTCTGGCTCTGCGCGGCGACCATGCGGGCGATGTGATCCTGGGTGACGTGCGCGATCTCGTGCGCGATCACGCCGGCAAATTCGGATTCGCTCTGTGCCGCCAGCAGCAGCCCGGTGTGGACGCCGATGTTCCCGCCAGGAAGCGCAAAAGCGTTGATGCTCGGGTCGTCGACGACAAAGAAGGTGAATTCGCGGTGATTGCGGGTGCTGACGGAAACTAGTTTGTAGCCGAGCTGATTCAAGTAGGTCTCGGTTTCCGGATCGTCCAGATAGCGCGGGTCAGCGTAGACGTCGTGCAGTATGGCCTGCCCGAGCGCAGCCTCGTCCTGGTCGGAAAAATACTGGCGCGAGACTTCGCCCAGGTCGGGTAGGTCCGAAGCATGAACCGGTTGCAGGGCGAGCAGGAGCGCGAGCAGGGGACGCAGCATCAGCGGAATGACGGGGGAGTGGGGCATTTCGTTTACGATGCGCGGATTGCAACGAGGTTCCGGAAATATGAGCGATCTAACCCATTTCGATGAATCGGGGCAGGCTGTCATGGTCGACGTGGCGGACAAGGCCGAAACCCGTCGCGTGGCCGTGGCCGGCGGTCGCATCCGCATGTTACCCGATACGCTCACGCGCATTCTCGACGGCGAAGCCGCCAAGGGTGACGTGCTGGGGGTGGCCCGCATCGCGGCCATCCAGGCAACCAAGCGCACTGCAGAACTGATCCCGCTGTGCCACCCCATCGCCCTGACCCGGGTGACGGTCGAGTTCGAGCCCGATGTCGCAGGGGCGGCTGTTGCGTGCACGGTCAGGGCCGAGACTGTCGGCAAAACCGGGGTGGAAATGGAAGCACTCACGGGCGCATCGGTTGCGTTGCTGACTATCTACGATATGTGCAAGGCAGTGGATCGCGGCATGACGATCGAATCCGTCCGGCTACTGGAAAAACTGGGCGGCAAATCGGGCCACTGGCAGGCCGCCCAATCAAAGTGAAATGGTTTTGACATCATGAGCTTGAGTCCTGCTGAAATCATCCGTACGGAATTCCGCAAAATGCTGCGCCAGGATTTTCCTGCTGAGATCGACGACATTCCGATTGCAGACATGGGGGTCGACTCCCTGGACTTCTTCGAGGTGATTCTCCGGCTCGAAGAGGCGCATGGTATCGTCATCCCCATCGAGAAGCTGGATAGCGTAGTGACCCTGCGCGATCTGATCGCGGCGCTCGATGCCTGAGGACGCCCGCTATTTCTTCCATAAATCGGCGCGACTGAGCGACGAGGAGAAGCGACGGTTGCGCACCGCCATTGCGGTGGAGTGCTGCCTGGCGGGCCGGCCGGGCGAGCGGGGCGCGCTTGCGGCTTCGCTCTGCCGGATGCTGTCGGGCAAGTCGCCGATGCAGGGGGGGCAGCTGGTCGACTGGCTGCTGGCCTACGGGACGCCCAGACTGCTCATGCGATTGAAGCAGACGCACTCGCCCCTGGCGGGAGGCATCTGGCTCGCGCGCGCGATCTCGCGCATCGAGCCGGCGAACCTGCTGCGGCGGGAACACATCCGCCCCGATATCCAGCGTTTTCTGGCCAGCCCGACACCGCGTACCGCGCTGGTCTGCTTTGCCGGCAGCGCACAGAAACTGAGCGTGCCGGTGCAGCTGTTCCATGCGCACGCCGCGACCCGTTTCGATCTCATCGTGTATTTGCGCGATGCCAGCAAACAGCAGTTCACCCAGGGCATTGCCGGGATTGCGGGCGACATGCCGGCGCTGTTCGAGCACGTGAAGACGCTCATTCCGCAAACCTGCCGGCTGGCCGTGCTGAGCGCTTCCAGTGGGGGGTATGCCGCGGTGCGCTTCGCCGAGTCTGCGGGGGCCGATCGGCTTGCAATGTTTTCGCCGTCTTTCCGCTTCAAGGAGGTGCCGGCGATAGACGGCCCGGCCCGGTTGCGGACGGAAGCCGTGCGCATCTATTACGGTCGGGGCAACCTGAAGGACGCGCACTATGCGGCGGATTGGGGCAGTACCGGCTATGCGCGCAGCCTGCGCTGGTTCAGCACGCATTCTCACGGCACCCTGCGCCACGTGTTCGAATGCGGGCAGGTCGATGCCCTGATGGACTGGCTGCAGGGAGGCACCGAGCTGTCTGTCCGCATGCGCCGGTCCTTGCTGGATGTGCTGCCCCACATTGCTGCACGGCTGCGGCCGGGTACGCTGAAAAAGAGGTGATATGAAGCACTTCGAGGCAAGTAAGGCGCTCGCGGAAGCCTACAAGTTCCGTAATGCGGCTCGCCATGCCGGGCCGGTCTCGACCCGCGCCTTCGTACAGGAGGCAGGCCAGGTCGTGCTGGTGTTCGATCCCGATGTGTCGCGGGCTGTGCTGACCTCGAAGACGTTCGTCGGGTTCAACTATTTCCGCGAGGGTCTCACGCGTTCGGCGGAGCTGGGGGATGAGCTGTGGTTGATCCAGGCGTTTTACGAAGCCTCAATGCTATTTAAGGAGGGCGACGAGCACCATGCGCTGAAACGCGCCTTTCATCGCATGCTGGAGACAGCCTGCAGCGAGGTCGAGGCCCGGCATGAGCAGGTGCGTGCCTATCTTTGCAAACGCAGAGCGTGCTATGGCAATGCGCTGGAATTTGCCCAGGCCTATGTGCGGCTGGTCGTGGGTGGGGTGATCGCCACGCTCACCGGAATACCCTTGAGGCGAGTCTGGCGTGCCCTGGCGCTGCGCCAAAATGTCTTCTTCTATATCTACCATCCGGCGCGGCAGCGGGCAACCAACGGGGCCCTGCGTCATCTGTTCGGCGATGCGCCTCGGCCCGATCCGGGATCGCCGGCCGGGCTGGCGCGCCTGCTGGCCGAGAGTCTAGTCGTGATGGGGGTCGATCCCCTGATCGGCACATTATGCGCGAGCCTCGTGGACCCCACCCCGGAGCGTTTCGACAGCGGCGTATTTCGTTATTGCCCGACCTCCTTCGTGTCGCGGGTGTGCGTCCAGACAGTCGCGCTGGACGGGATCGATTTTGCCCCGGGCGATGTCTGCTATGCCGCCCTGCTGCCGTCGGCCCAGGCGCTAGCCTGCCCCGAGAAGACCAGGGTGGCGGCTTCGCTGTCCTTTGGCGTGGGGGTGCATGCCTGCATCGGCAAACATCTTTCGCTGGTTATGCTGCGGCAGGCCGAAGCAGTCTATCAGGCAGGCTTTGCCGAGGGCTTTGCGGGCAGGGTGGAGGTCGCAGCCGACGGTGCCTTTCTGGCTTTCCGCTCCGCGTGAATTGCGGGGGCGTGGAAACTGGTCATATCGTCCTCTTGCCGGATTGCGACAGTGCGGCAAGATCGGGGCGAAACGTACGGGAAGAAGTTCAATGATGTTCAGACTGATACTGTTGACGGCGGGCTTGTTTGCATGGGGCGCACAGGCCGCCTTGCCCGACTACCAGACCTTTCCGGGGGACGGGCCGCGCTTGCTCCTGTGGGTCAATGCCGAGCGTGGACGTGCCGAGCCTGAACTGGAAGCTGCGCGCAAGCTGGCAGCACAGGGTACGACTGTCTGGTCGCTCGATCTGGGGGGGGCCTACTTCCTGCCGCAATTGCCGAGCAGCATGGACGCGGTGCCGGTCCAAGACGTGGTGGACTGGCTGGATGCCGCGCTGGCAACCGGCAAACTGGCGACGGTCTACGCTGTCTCGCGTGCGGCTGTGCCCATGCTCCGCGCGGCGGCACAACTCGACGCAGCCCAGCGCGGCCGCCTTTGCGTGCTGTTGATGTACCCCAACCTCTACCAATCTGCCGAAGCCCTGGTAGACGCCGATTATCTGGATACGGGCAGGCTGGACGGACTCGCGATCCGTTTGCTCCAGCCCCGGCGTTCTGCTGCGACACCCTGGTTGCCTGCTCAGACAGCCCATCTGTCGGCATTGGGCGCGCGGGTCACGCCCGTCATGCTTGAGAATTTGCGTGAAGGTTTCTGGGCGCGCGAGACGCCGACGGCTTTCGAGACTGAGCGGGCTACACAGCTGGACAGGCTGATTTTGAAGGAGCTGGAATCATGTCGATGAAATTATCCGTGGCCGTGTCCCAGGGGGTGGCGATGCTTGCGCTGGCCTGGCTGATGCCGTTGTCAGCTGCCGGTCTGGAGTCTCGTCCGGCGCAGCCGGCACCTGCATTGCAGGCAAAGGATTTTGCCGGGCGGAGCCACACGCTGGCCGATTATCGCGGTCAGGTTGTCCTGCTCAATTTCTGGGCAAGCTGGTGTCCGCCGTGTCGTCGCGAGATGCCTTCCATGGAGCGCTTGCGTCTCAGGATGGCGGGCCGGCCGCTGGTCATCCTGGCGCTCGACAGCGTCGAGCCCGTCGAGGACGTACAGGAGTTCCTCGCCACGATGAAACTGGGTTTCCCGGTCCTGCTCGATCCGGCAGGCGATAATACCCGGCGCTGGAAAGTCTATGCCTTGCCCACGACTTTCCTGCTCGATTCTAGCGGGCGCATTCGCCATGTTCTCAAGGGCGGAGCCGAGTGGGACGAGGGTGAGGCCCTGGAAGCGATCGAAGGTCTGCTCCGGGAAGCCGGGATGGAAGGTCCATAACCGCATGAAAAAAAAGGGATTGGATCAGTGTTTTTTATCCGGCAATTAGCCCTTTTGCTTGCCTGTGTGGGCGGCGGCAGTGCAAAATAGTCGCATATTCGGAATATTTAATATTTAGTTGGTCTTTGCGGCAGGCACACGGGTGTCAGTCGCCCGCTGGGCTCCAGATAATCTTCCAGTCAGCTCCACGCGACCAGAGTGTCGGCCGCGAGGGGCAATTTTGAATCCGATAATCGAATGAACGCCAGAATCAAAACTGAAAATCACGATAGGCAGGAAACCAAGTACACCACCTGCTACATGTGCGCATGCCGTTGCGGCATCAAGGTCACGCTTGAAGACAACAAGGTGCGCTTCATTCAGGGCAACCGCAACCACCCGACCAACCAGGGCGTGCTGTGCGCCAAGGGCTCGGCGGGCATCATGAAGCAGTATTCGACTGCCAAGCTTACGCAACCCCTGATGCGCAAGCCCGGTACCGAACGCGGTGAAGGTGTCTACGAAGCGATTTCCTGGGATCAGGCGCTGGATATCCTGACCAATCGCCTGGAGGAAATCCGCGCCACCGACCCGGCCAAGCTCGCCTACTTCACCGGTCGTGACCAGATGCAAGCGCTGACCGGTCTGTGGGCGCAGCAGTTCGGCACGCCGAACTGGGCCGCGCACGGCGGTTTCTGCTCGGTCAACATGGCGGCGGCGGGTCTATACACCATCGGTTTCTCGTTCTGGGAATTCGGTGCGCCGGACTGGGACTACGCCAAGTACTTCATCATGTGGGGCGTGGCCGAAGACCACAGCTCCAACCCGATCAAGATCGGTCTGGAAAAGCTCAAGCGTCGCGGCGGCAAGTTCGTCTCGGTCAACCCGGTGCGCACCGGCTATTCGGCGATCGCCGACGAATGGCTGCCGATCAAGCCCGGCATGGACGGCCTGCTGGCCATGTCCATGGTGCACGTGCTGCTGAAGCACGAGTTGTTCGACTACGAATTCCTGGTCAAGTACACCAATGCCTCGTGGCTGGTGGTGCAGACGCCCGGCGAGAAGGGCGACGGCCTGTTCCTGCGCGACGAAAAGAACCACCCGCTGATCTGGGACATCGAAAAGGAGATGTTCAAGAACGGTGAGGACGGCGACATCGCGCCCGCGCTGTTCGGCGAATACGTCGCGCCTGACGGTCGCCGCGTGAAGACCGTGTTCTCGATGATGGCCGAGCGCTATCTCGACGCGCAGTACGCGCCGGAAAACGTCGCGCTGCAGGTCGGTCTGCCGGCAGAGTCCATTGAACGCATCGCGCTGGAAATGGCGCACGTCGCGTTCAAGGAGGCAGTGGAGCTGCCGATAGCCTGGACCGACGTGTGGGGCCGCAAGCACGACAAGGTGGTGGGCCGTCCGGTCGCGTTCTACGCCATGCGCGGCATCGCTGCGCATTCCAACGGTTTCCACGGGTGCCGTGCGGTGCATTTCATCCAGATGATGCTGGGCGCGCTCGACGGCCCGGGCAACTTCCGCGCACGCGCACCTTACCCCAAGCCCATCCCACCGCATCAGCTGCCGGAAAACAACCTCGACATCATCAACGCGCCGAACACGCCGCTCTCGCGCCCGCCGCTCGGCTTCCCGACGCGTCCGGAAGACCTGGTGATTGACGAATTCGGCAACCCGGTGCGCATCGACAAGGCGTATTCGTGGGAAGTGCCGATTGCCTCGCACGGCATGATGCACATGGTCATCACCAACGCGTGCAATCACGATCCGTATGCGATCGACACACTGATGCTGTTCATGGCGAACATGGCGTGGAACTCGACCATGAACACCAAGAATGTGCAGGACATGCTGCGCATGAAGGACCCCGAGGAACCTGGCGAATACAAGATTCCGTTCCTGGTCGTGATCGACGCGTTCCACTCGGAGATGACCAACTTCGCCGACCTGATCCTGCCTGACACGACGTATCTCGAACGCTACGACACGATCTCGCTGCTTGACCGGCCGATTTCCGAGCCGGACGCCGCTGCCGACGCGATCCGCCATCCGCTGGTCACGCTCGACCGCGACGTGCGGCCGTGGCAGGAAGTCATGGTCGAACTCGCCAGCCGCCTGAAATTCCCGGCCTTCACCAAGCCTGACGGCACGCGCAAGTTCACCGGCTACAAGGACTTCATCGTCAACTTCGAGCGTTCGCCCGGGATCGGCTTCCTCGCCGGCTATCGCGGCGTGGACGGCACCAAGTCGCTGAAGGGCGAGCCCAACCCGAACCAGTGGGAAGCCTACATCGCCAACCAGAGTTTCTTCGCCCACCACTGGCCGGACAATCAGAAGTACGTCCGCTACGCCAACAAGGATTATCTGGAAGTGGCGGCGGACGCGGGCTTCGTCGGCAAGGTCGAGCCCATCATCATGCAGTTCTACTCCGAACCGCTGCAGAAATTCCGTCTCGCCGGCATGGGGCTGTACGACGGCCCACAGCCGAACAATCAGGTCGATCGTGAGCGCCTGGTCAAATACTTCGACCCGTTGCCGATGTGGTACCAGCCGCTGGAACAGCAGCGTACCGACGCGAACGAATATCCGTTCTTCGCGCTCACCCAGCGGCCGATGTTCATGTACCACTCGTGGGATTCGCAGAACGTCTGGCTGCGCCAGATCATGGCGCAGAACTATCTCTACATGAACGCCGGCAAGGCCAGGTCCATGGGCATCGAGGATTTCGACTGGGTGTGGGTCGAGTCGCATAACGGCAAGATCCGCTGCCAGGTGAAAACCATGGAAGGCACGCAGGAAGACACCGTCTGGACCTGGAATGCCATCGGCAAGCAGAAGGGTGCGTGGGGCCTGAAGGAAAACGCGTCGGAAGCGACCAAGGGCTTCCTGTTGAACCACCTCATCTCCGAGCTGCTGCCGGAGAAGAACGGCGAGCGGCGCGTCACCAACTCCGACCCGGTCACGGGCCAGGCGGCGTGGTTCGACCTGCGGGTGAAGATCTACAAGGCCGCGCCGGGCGAGACCGGTTCGTGGCCGCAGTTCGACGTATTGAAACCCTTCCCGGGTGACGAGCGCTACGAACGTCCGAACGTGCTGCGCTACGACGCACGCACGCACGAAAAGAACTGAGCGGCAGCATCCATACCAACCACAAGATTAAAGCGAGTCAATCATGAGATTAGGTTTGGTCATCGACCTCGATGTCTGCGTGGGCTGCCATGCCTGCGCCATCGCCTGCAAGCAGTGGAATGCCTCGGGCACCATCGGCCCGCTGTCTGATTACGAGCCCTACGGCGCGGAGCCGTCGGGCGTCTGGTTCAACCGGATCCGCCATTACGAAATGGACGAGTATCCGCACAACAAGACCGTCAACTTCCCCATGTCGTGCAACCACTGCGAGGACGCCGACTGTGTCACCGTGTGCCCGACCGGCGCGTCGTACAAGCGCGCGGAAGACGGCATCGTGCTGGTCGACCAGGACAAGTGCATGGGCTGCAACTACTGCTCGTGGGCCTGCCCGTACGGCGCGCGCGAACTGGATCGCTCGTCCGGCACGATGAAAAAGTGCACACTGTGTGTGGACCGCATCTACGACGAGACCCTCGCCATCGAAGACCGTCAGCCCTCGTGCGTACTCACCTGCCCGGCGCACGCGCGCTGGTTCGGCGACTTCGACGACCCGGATTCGCAGGTGTCGCGTATCACCCGTGAGCGCGGCGGTTTCGGCCTCATGCCCGAACTCGGTTACAACCCGACCAACCAGTACCTGCCGCCGCGCCGCAAGCCGGTGATCGAGGTCAATACCCAGCCCAAGGGCGGGTTGAAAGAAAGCATCAAACAGTTTGCAAACAAGCTGGTGCGTCGCTGAGCGGCACACCGATCCGTCATGCTGCCGCCGGGTCAAGGACTTGGCCTGTGCGCAGCGTCGGAAATTTAATTTAGGAATCAGTATGCATCCCGCATTCTCTGTCATCTTCTTCACGGTTGCGTCAGGCGCAGGCTTTGGCCTGTTCTCCCTGCTGTTCATTGCCGACACCTTCAAGCTCGGTGGCGGTTTCAGCGCGGATCAGCTGGTGGCGGGCGGCCTGATGTCCGTGGCCCTGATTATTTTCGGCCTGCTGTCTTCGACCTTCCACCTCGCCAACCCCAAGAACGCCTGGCGGGCGTTTTCCCGCTTCCGCACCTCGTGGCTGTCGCGCGAAGGCGTGTTTGCCGTCGCCTTCATGCCGCTCGCACTGATCTATCTGGCGAGCATCATGTTCGATGCCCCGCTGTGGTTGCGCGAATCGACGGGCTTGCTGGCGGCCGTGCTGGCCTGGATCACCGTATTCTCGACCGGGATGATCTATGCCTGCCTGAAAACCATCCGCCAGTGGAATACGCCGCTGGTGCCGGCCAACTATCTGGCGCTAGGATATTCCAGCGGCAGTCTGTTGCTGCTGCTGGGCGCGGTCATTGCCGGACTCGACACCACGCCCTATATCGCCATGTCGGCGCTGATAGTATCGATTGCGGCAGTGTTGAAGGCCATCTACTACTTCTGGATCCGTGACCCGGGCCTGTCCCCCACCATCAACACCGCCACCGGCCTCACCCGTGCCAAAGTAAAGCTCCTCGATACCGGCCATACCCATGGCACCTTCCTCACCCAGGAATTCGGCTATCAGCTGGCGCGCAGCCAGGCGAGCCTGCTCAAGATCCTGGTCTTCGTCATCGGTTTTGGTTTGCCAGGGCTGATGCTGGTCTGGGTGTTCACCGCCCAGGGCGGCCAGGCGCTGGCCCTGGTCGCTGCGGTCGCTGGCCTCCTGGGGGCGGCCATGGAGCGCTGGCTGTTCTTTGCCGAGGCGCGCCATGTCGTGAACCTGTACCACGGCGCGCAGCGTTGCTGAGACACGGGTTCGCCTGCGGCTGGAATGTGACAGGCGTTTGATGTATATTAGTAAATTCTAATCAATCGCCTGCGACAGGAGCTTTGCATCTATGTTTGGATTGTCTGGTTACAAGGAAATTGATCCTGCTTACGTGGTGGAGCTTGCCGCCAAAGGCGCGCATCTGATCGACGTCAGAACGGAAGCGGAAGTCGCGCAGGGCGTCATCGACGGCGCGATCCACATTCCGCTGCACCTCCTGCCCCTGCGCGCGAACGATATTCCGCAGGACAAGCCCGTGGTGATCTACTGCCGTTCGGGTGCCCGCTCGGCGCAAGCCTGCGCCTTCATGGCGTCCAAGGGCTACGGCAACATGCACAACCTGGCTGGCGGCATCATGGCATGGGCCCGTTCCGGCAATGCGCTGGCGCTCCCGCGCTGAGACAAGCATAAAGAAAGCTGATTGCCATGGTAAATTTGGTTGCAATGCCATGGCTTCTGGTTTAAGGTACGGCAGCATTTTTTCGTGCATGCCGATTTTGTTTAGGAGAACAACATGAACTTCGATAAAGAACTCGACGCCCGTGGTCTGAATTGCCCCCTGCCCATCCTTCGTGCCAAGAAAGCCCTTGCAGAAGTGGGTAGCGGCCAGGTCCTGAAAATCCTCTCGACCGACCCGGGTTCGGTGAAGGATTTTGCCGCATTCGCCAAGCAGACCGGTAACGAGCTGCTCTCCACCGCCGAAGCGGGCGGCGAATTCACCTTCTTCATGAAGAAGAAGTAAGCAAGCAAACTAAACGAGCGCCGTCTGTTCAAACGAACACACGGCGCTGTTTTTTTAACCGGAACAGGAGAGACAGAGCATGGATACCAAAAAAATGGCCATCATTGCTACCAAGGGCACACTGGATTGGGCTTATCCCCCCTTCATCCTGGCGTCCACTGCGGCAGCACTGGGGTACGAAACCCAGATTTTCTTCACCTTCTATGGCCTCCAGCTCGTCCGCAAAGACCTGTCCGGCCTGAAGGTCAGCCCGCTGGGCAACCCCGGCATGCCGATGAAAATGCCCTTCGGCCCCAAGTGGTTCAAGAGCATCAACTGGAACATGCCCAACGCCATCCAGTCCCTGGTGCCCGGTTATGAAAACGTGGCCACCAGCCTGATGAAAATGACCATCGCCAACAACGGCGTGGCCACCATCCCGGATCTGCGTGGTCTGTGTCAGGAGGCGGAAGTCAAATTCCTCGCCTGCCAGATGACGGTTGAACTGTTCGGCTTTGAACATTCCGACTTCATCGATGGTCTGGAATACGGTGGTGCTGCCACCTTCTTCGAATTTGCCGGCGAAACAGACATCTGCCTGTTCATCTGAAATACGCAACGCCAAAGAAATGAGCCGGGAATTCCCGGCTCATTTTTTATGTGTCATTTGTACCACATGCGTTGTGTTATTTTCAGGCAAGTCATCATGACAACTTGTCCGGACCAGCTTCCGCGCGTAGCCTGCGGACAGGTCATCAAATAAACCTATACGTACTTATTGTTCAGGAGAGCATGCAATGAAATTGTCTCAAGTCTTCGTGGGATTGGCGCTGGCCGGCCTGGCCGGGAGCGCATTTGCTACCAATGGTTACTTCTCGCATGGCTATGGCATGAAGGCCAAGGGCATGGCGGGGGCTTCTACAGCAATGCACGAGGATGCATTCGGCGGGGCCAATAATCCCGCAGCCATGGCATTTGCCGGTAATCGCATTGATCTCGGTGTCGACCTGTTCAGCCCAATCCGTGAGGCTTCAAACACGGGAGCTTTTGGTCCCGGTACGGTAACGTCTGAAAGCGGTTCAGAATATTTTCTGGTTCCTGAGTTCGGCTACAACCGCATGATTAACGAAGATGTGTCCCTAGGGGTCACGGTTTATGGCAATGGTGGGATGAATTCCGATTATTCCGGTATTGCTGCCTTTGGCGGTGCCAACCTGCTTGGTGGAAGTGGGAGTCTGGGCGTGGATTTGATGCAGTTGATCATTGCGCCTACGGCAGCATTCAAGGTGGACACTAATCACTCGGTGGGGATATCCCCTCTGCTGGGCTACCAGCGTTTCCGCGCTGAAGGTTTGACAGCGTTCGGCATTCCTAATGCTGGCTATGATGACGCTTTTGGATTTGGTGTCCGTGTGGGCTACATGGGCAAACTGAGCTCGAGCGTGACGATTGGGGCTGCCTATGCGTCGAAAATCAATTTCGAAGAATTCAGCAAATACGCTGGCCTCTTTGCAGAGCAGGGTGATTTCGACATTCCCGAGAACTACAACTTGGGTATCGCCTGGCAGGCCAGCCCGATGCTCAAACTTGCTCTGGATTATCAGAGGATCAATTACAGCAGCGTCAACTCGGTGGCTAATCCGGTGACATCGCCTGGGGCTTTCGGCGCAGACAACGGGCCTGGCTTCGGCTGGGATGATATGGATGTGTGGAAACTGGGCGTGGAGTACAAATACAGCCAGAAGTTGACTCTGCGCGCCGGCTATAGCCACGCGGACAGCCCGATTACGGGAGACATGACCTGTGCCACGAGCAATTGTGCTGAAGTAACGCTGAATATTCTGGCCCCTTCGGTCATTGAGGATCACGTAACACTCGGCTTCACCTACACGCTGGCCTCGGGCAACGAAGTCACCATGTCATACATGCATGCTTTTGAGAACGATGCTACGGGCGTTCGCCCTGGGCCGTTTGGTGGTGGTGTAGATCGTATCCAGATGTATCAGAACTCGCTGGGTATCCAGTACAGCTGGAAGATGTAAGGTCGTTCAACGACGAAAACGAAAAAAGCCGGGCCAGCCCGGCTTTTTTCATTGCCTGAACTTATGAAGAGGGTGAACCGAGCTCAATCCAGACGTGCGTGCTGCTCACGTAATTTCTGCAACATTCTGGCGAAATCTTCCAGACGGGCGCGCTCTTGCTCCACGACTGCGGTCGGCGCGCGGTCGACGAAGCTTGCGTTCCCCAATTTACCTTCCGCTTTCTTGATCTCGCCTTCGATGCGGGTAATTTCCTTTGCCAGTCGGGTGCGCTCTGCGTCACGGTCGATTTCGACGACGAGCATCACGCGCAGGTCGCCGACCAGTGCGACCGGGGCATCGGCATCGGCAAGCCTGTCGACGGCGCTGACTTCGGAAAGCTTGCCAAGCGCCTTGATGTAAGGCGCAAGCGCGTTGATGAGGCCAGCGTCGCCTTCGATCACCAGCGGTACGCGCTGGGCGGGCGAGAGATTCATCTCGCTGCGCAGGGTGCGGCAGGCGTTGACGAGTTCCTTGAGCGTGGCGATCCTGGTTGCGCTGTCAGTGTACGCCGCATTGCCGTCGCTGACAGGGTAGGCGGCGAGCATGATCGATGTGCCACGGACACCCGCCAGTGGCGCGACCTTGTGCCACAGTTCTTCGGTGATGAAAGGGATGATGGGATGTGCCAGGCGGAGCGTGGCTTCGAGTACGGTAGCCAGGGTCTTGCGCGTTGCACGTTGCTGGGCTTCGTTGCCACCTGCCAGCTGAACCTTGGCGAGTTCGAGATACCAGTCGCAGTATTCGTCCCAGACAAATTCATAGACTGATCGCGCTGCCTGGTCAAAGCGATAGGCCGCAAAGGCTTCGCGAATGTCCTGCGTGGCCTGTTGGAGGCGCGCACTGATCCAGTGGTCGGCGTCTGAATATTCGAAGCTGGCCGAGGAATCCAGGCCGCAATCGTGGCCCTCCAGGTTCATCAGGGCGAAGCGCGTCGCGTTCCACAGCTTGTTGCAGAAGTTGCGATAGCCCTCGCAGCGCTGAAGATCGAACTTGATGTCTCGGCCATGGGTGGCGAGGCTGGCGAAAGTGAAACGCAGCGCATCCGTGCCGAAGGCGGCGATACCTTCGGGGAATTCCTTGCGGGTGCGCTTTTCGATCTTGGGCGCGTCCTTGAGATTCATGAGCCCGGTGGTGCGCTTGGCGACCAGTTCGTCCACGGCGATGCCGTCGATGAGGTCGATCGGGTCGAGCACGTTGCCCTTGGACTTGCTCATCTTCTGGCCTTCGGAATCGCGCACGAGGCCGGTGACGTAGACCTCGCGAAACGGCACTTTGCCGGTGAAGTGCAGGGTGAGCATCACCATGCGCGCGACCCAGAAGAAGATGATGTCAAAGCCGGTGACGAGTACGGAAGTTGGCAGATAGCGATCCAGTTCGGGCGTTTGCTCGGGCCAGTCCAGCGTGGAAAACGGCCACAGCGCTGATGAAAACCAGGTGTCGAGCACGTCGTTGTCCTGCGTCACCGGCTTGCCGCCGGCCTGTTTGCGGGCTTCTTCTTCGCTGTGCGCAACGTAGAAATTCCCGTCCTCGTCGTACCACGCCGGGATACGGTGCCCCCACCACAGCTGGCGCGAGACACACCAGTCCTGGATGTTTTCCAGCCATTGACGGTAGGTCGTCGTCCAGTTTTCCGGCACGAATTTCAGTTCGCCGGAATCGACCACGCCGAGCGCGCGCTTCGCCAGCCCCTCCATGCTCATGAACCACTGGTCGGTGAGCATGGGCTCGATCACCGCGTGGGTGCGGTCGCCGCGCGGGATCATGAGTTTGTGCGGTTTGGCCGAAACCAGCAGGCCTTTTTCCTGCAGTTCATCGAGCAGCTTCTGGCGCGCGACGTAGCGGTCGAGCCCCTGATATTCGACGGGGCACAGCTCGTTCATCTTCGCGTCGAGCGTCAGCACGTTGATCGGCACGAGTTTGTGGCGCTGGCCGACCGCGTAGTCGTTGAAGTCGTGCGCAGGCGTGATCTTGACGACGCCGGTGCCGAATTCGCGATCGACGTAATCGTCGGCGATGACCGGAATCGAGCGTTCCGCGATCGGCAGGCGTACGGTCTTGCCGACCAGATGCGCGTAGCGTTCGTCGCTGGGATTCACCGCGACCGCGGTGTCGCCGAGCAGCGTCTCCGGGCGGGTGGTGGCGACGGTGAGAAAGCCCGAGCCGTCTTCGAGCGGATAGTTGATTTCCCAGATGAAGCCTTCTTCTTCGGTGGCGACGACCTCGAGGTCGGACACCGCGGTGCCGAGCACCGGGTCCCAGTTCACCAATCGCTTGCCGCGATAGATCAGCCCATCGCGGTACAGGCGCACGAAGACTTCGGTGACGGCGGTCGACAGCCCCGCGTCCATGGTGAAGCGCTCGCGGTTCCAGTCTGGGCTGGTGCCGAGCCGGCGCATTTGCCGGGTAATGGTCGAGCCCGAGTGTTCTTTCCATTCCCAGACTTTTTCGATGAATTTCTCGCGGCCCAGATCGTGGCGCGAGATGTTCTGCGCGTCGAGCTGGCGTTCCACCACGATTTGCGTGGCAATGCCCGCGTGGTCGGTGCCGGGCTGCCACAGGGTGTTGTCGCCGTCCATGCGATGAAAGCGGGTCAAGGCGTCCATCAGCGTGTGCTGGAAGGCGTGGCCCATGTGCAGCGTGCCGGTGACATTGGGCGGCGGCAGCAGGATGCAGTAGTTGCGCGCAGCGTCAGGGTCGGCTCCCGCCTTGAAATAGCCCGAGTCTTCCCAATGCGCGTACCAGCGTTTTTCGATGTCGGCAGGTTCGAAGGATTTGGCGAGTTCCATGGGCAGGCGGGCAGGGCAAAAGCCGGGATTATCCCAGAAGCCCGGGGATGGGCGAACCGGGAGGGGTGATCGGGCTAGTCGCGGGGCGGAATGGGGGCTTGGCGAAGGGTTTCGCGCAAGCGGGCTTCAAGCTGGGCGCTGAATGTGGCAAGCGCCTGATCAATCTGTGCGTGGACGTCGTGCGTGATCTGCTGCTTCAAATCGTCGCCCAGACGAGGAAGAAGCGTGTGCAGCAGGGCGTGAACGTCGAGGGACTCCTGGGCGGCGGGCGCCGGGTCGGGCGGCGGGGGTATCGATGTATCCGCTGAATCCGGCGCATCGACCGCGGAGGGGCTGGCCGGGCCGGGGACTGCGCCGCGTTCGATCACCTGGGTCAGCACGGGCAGCCAGGCGGGCGGAGCGGCGGGCGGTGCGACAGGCGCAGCCACTGGTTCGCTGCCGCCGCGATGCTTTTTCAGCAGCGCGTCCATCTTGGAAAGCAGGGGGGCGTCGTCACTCATGTCTTGCGGGCCGGTGCACGCAGGTCGTGCGTGGTCAGGGCATAGCCACGTGCCTGATAGAAACGGTAGCGCTCGCGCCCGCGTTCACGGCTGGCGTCGTCCTGCCCGATGATTTCGACCAGACGCTCGAAGCGGGCAAAGGCGGGCGGCTGGGCGGGATCGAGGTTGATCATGACATCGGCCGACTGGAGTGCGTCCGCATTTGCGCCAATGAGCACGGGGGTCTCGCCGGCGAGCGCGTCGGTATCGCGGCAGTGGGGGACGAAACCCAGTGCTGGTGAAGTCCAGAGCAGGCGGTCGATGGCGTCTGCCGTGGCAGGGTCGGGGGCGTGAATCATCACACGCTTGCCTTGCGCGTGGGCCTTGCCGGTGACCCGTCGGGCCACGTCGAGCGGGTCTTCAGCAAAGGTATAGAACAGGACTTCCGTCATGCCGGCTCGGCGAGTTTGGCCGCGCGGTTGATGAGGAAATGCACCAGCAGCGCTACCGGCCGCCCGGTCGAACCCTTGTCGCGACCGCCCTTGTAGGCGGTACCGGCGATGTCGAGGTGCGCCCAGTGGTATTTCTTGGCGAAGCGTGAGAGGAAACATGCGGCGGTGATCGAGCCACCCGGGCGGCCGCCGATGTTGGCCATGTCGGCGAGGCTGCTTTTCAGCTGCTCCTGGTAATCGTCCCACAGCGGCATGCGCCATACCCGGTCCCAGGCGTCGTCGGCGGCATGCTCGATCTCGCGCGCCAGCGGGTCGTGGTTCGAGAACAGCGCACTGGGGTGCGATCCCAGGGCGATGACGCAGGCACCGGTGAGCGTGGCCAGATCGACGACGGCGTCGGGTTCGAAGCGCTCGGCGTAGGTGAGGGCATCACACAGGATCAGTCGGCCCTCGGCGTCGGTGTTGAGGATTTCGATGGTCTGGCCCGACATCGAGGTGACGATGTCGCCCGGCTTGTTGGCGGCTGCATCGGGCATGTTCTCGCACGACGGAATCAGGCCGACGACGTTCAGGTTCAACCCGAGTTCGCCGATGGCGCGGAACGCACCGAGCACTGCGCCGCCGCCGCTCATGTCGTAGTTCATCTCGTCCATGTCGCCAGCGGGTTTGAGGGAAATGCCGCCGGCGTCGAAGGTGATGGCCTTGCCGACCAGCACCACCGGTTTGTCGCCTTTTGTGCCGCCTTCGTGCTTGAGCACGATGAAGCGGGGCGGCTTGTCGCTGCCCTTGCCCACCGACAGGAAGGAGCCCATGCCGAGTTTTTCGCAGGCGGCGTAATCCAGGATCTCGCAGCCAAACCGATAGGCCTTGGCCAGCTTGCGCGCTTCGGCCGCCAGGTACTCGGGCGTGCAGATGTTCGAGGGCGTGTTGCCCAGATTCTTCGCCAGGCCGATGCCGTGCGCGATGGCGAGACCGCGCGCCAGACCGGTATCGCCGAATTTCAGTTCGCCGCGCCGGGAAACGGCAAAGGTGACGCGCTTGAGCGGGCGGCGCGGATCGTTCGATTTGCTTTTCAGGCCGTCGAACTTGTACAGGGTTTCGTGGGCGGCGACCACCGCCTGCTCGACGTTCCAGGTAACGTCGCGCTTCTTCACCGGCAGTTCGGACAGGGTGACCGTCGCTTCCATCGAGCCCGTGTCGCGCAGCGTGCGGATGGCACAGCCGATGGCCGCGCGGTAGGCTTTTTCGTGGAAATCCCGTTCCTTGCCCAGGCCGACCAGCAGGATACGGTCGGCGAGGATGTTGGGCACCCTGTGCAGCAACAGCGTGCTGCCGGCCTGTCCGTCCATGTCGCCACCGCGCAGTATCTCGGAGAGATAGCCGTCGCTGGCACGGTCGATGTCGATGGCGGGGGCGGAGAGCTTGCGGTTTTCGAACACGCCGACGACGACGCAGGCCGTGCGCTGCTTTTCGGGGGCTCCGCTTTTTATGCTAAATTCGATGTCGATTTCCTGGTTTTCCATGTCTGTGCTCAAAAAAGTCCAATTTCTCCGGGTCGTGCATTTGGGCCTGGGGCCTGCCCCGATTATTGGCGCGGCCGTGGCGGAATGTCAAAACCCGACCGTCCGGACTGACCGACGCGTGATCCCCGCATGATCCATCGCCGCATCCTGAGTCGCGAGATGGGGCTGACCACGGGCGCAGTGCTCATGGTGCTGGTGGCGATTGCGCTGGTGGTGCTGTTCATCCGCCTGCTCGGTGATGTGGCCCGCGGTGAACTGGCCAACGAGGCCGTATTTGCCTATCTCGGGTTTGCCCTGCTGTATTTTTTGCCGGTGTTGATGAGCATCGCGCTGTTTTCCGGCGTACTGATGACGTTTGCGCGCATGTGGCGTGACAGCGAGATGGTCATCTGGTTCAACGCGGGCGTATCGCTCGCGCAGTGGCTGCGACCCGTGCTGGCGTTCGCCGCGCCGTTCACGCTCGTGATCCTGCTGCTGACGCTGGTGATCAATCCCTGGGCCCAGACGAAGAAAAACGACTATCGGGACGAGATCAAAAGCCGCAATGACAGCGGCCTGGTGGTCCCGGGCATGTTCGCGGAGTCGAATGCGGGCAAGCGGGTGTACTACGTCGAGTCGCTGAACCCACTGACCGGCGTAGTGCGCAATGTCTTCATGCAGTCCCGGCTGGATGGTGAACTGGGCCTCGTCGTCGCGCGCGAAGGGCGATACGCGCAATTGGAGGATGGCTCGCGCTATCTCGTCTTCCACGAGGGGCGTCGTTATGAAGGCCGGCCGGGTCAGCTCGACTACCGGGTGGTCGAGTTCAAGCGCTACTGGATGCGCATGGACCCCGTCACACCCGGCAAGCGCGACCTCAACTACCGCCAGCTGCCCCTGGGTGAGCTGGTCGACGATGCCAGCCCGCGCGGGCGTGCAGAGTTGCTGTGGCGCTTTTCCCTGCCATTTTCCACGCTGGTTCTGGCTGCGCTGGCGATTCCGCTGGGCTTCGTCAACGCCCGCGCGCGGCGTTCGTACGGCTTCCTGATCGCCCTGCTGATGTATTTCATCTACTACAACTTCATGTCGCTGTCGCAGGCGTGGGTGGGGCAGGCGCGGCTGGATTTTCCGACCGCCCTGCTGTTGCCCCATGTCGTCATGATGGGGGTGACGCTTGTATGGTTTGCGTTGCGCACCCGTGTGCGACCGCTGCGCTGGAGGCCGGCATGAGCCTGTTGGCGCGTTATCTGGGGTCGCAGGTCATGGCGGCGTCGGGCTTTGTGCTGTTGGCCTTGCTGGCCCTGTTCGCTTTTTTTGATGTGATCCAGGAACTCGGCAGTGTTGGGCGGAACAGCTACGGTCTGGGGCAGGCGGCGGTGGTGGTCCTGCTGAGCGTGCCGGGGCATCTGTATGAAATCCTGCCGATTGCTGCGCTGATCGGCACGATGTTCGCACTGGCGCGGCTGGTGGGCAATTCGGAATATGCGGTTATGCGCGTGTCCGGGCTGTCGAGTTGGCGCATGGCCGCTTACTTTGGTGTGATCGGCGTGGGCCTGTCGATACTGGTTCTGGCGCTGGGCGAGTACGTGTCGCCCTGGTCGGATCAGGCGGCGCAGCGATACAAGCTCTCTGCCACGCGCTCGGTGGTCGCCCAGCAATTCCGCTCCGGGCTATGGGTCAAGGATGGCACGAGCTTCATCAACGTGCGAGAAGTCATGCCGGACAACACGCTGCGCGGCATCGAGATCTATGGCTTTGACGCCGCCGGCCGGCTGGGCTGGATACGCGCGGCCGACCAGGCCGACTGGCTGGGTAACCAGACATGGCGTCTGGATTCAGTGACCGAAACGCATTTTGATGCGAATGGCATTCGCGCCACCCGCAGCACCCAGCAGAACTGGCAGTCGGTACTCACGCCGGACATCCTGAGCGTACTGCTGATTGCGCCAGAAAAAATGTCGGCCCGCACCCTATGGCGCTACGTCGGGCATCTCAAGGCCAACGGCCAGAAGGCGGCGCGCTACGAACTGGCGCTGTGGACCAAGTTCATCAGCCCCTTCGTCATCCCGATCATGATGCTGATCGCCATGCCGTTCGCGATCCAGGGGCCACGTGCCGGCGGCACCAGCCGAAAGATTTTCTTCGGCATCCTGGCCGGCCTCGCCTTCCATCTGCTGAGCCGGCTGTTCGGCCACCTGGGCCTGCTCAACGACTGGCCGGCGATTCTGGTGGCCAGCCTGCCGCTGATGATCTTTCTGGCCGTGGCGCTCGCCGGCATTCGATGGATGGATCGACGCTGACGCTGTCGGCACGCGTGCGCGGGTGTCTGTGCCTGGCCGACCCGGCGGCCAAAGTGGCATGCGTGCAGAATCTGCATGCCGACTGGGAGGCAGGTGCAGTATCCGTCGATGCAGGTTTGCCGGTGGCGTGGATCGACCAGCCCGGCCAGCCTCCCGGCCTTGCCCTCGTGCCGCCGCACCAGGTTCCGCGCCGCCGCATGGACACGCAGGCCGGCCGTGCGGCGCTGGTGCATGCGCTCGCGCATATCGAATTCAATGCCATCAATCTCGCGCTCGACGCCGTGCATCGCTTCCCGGCGATGCCGCGCGACTATCAGGCCGACTGGCTCAGGGTGGCGGACGAGGAAGCGCTGCATTTCAGCCTGCTGTCGGCGTATCTGCAGACCCTGGGCGCTGGTTACGGCGACCTGCCGGCGCACAACGGCCTCTGGGACATGGCGTTGAAAACCGCGCACGACCCCCTGGTGCGCATGGCGCTGGTGCCGCGCGTCCTCGAAGCGCGCGGACTCGACGCCACGCCGCTCATCGTGGCCCGGCTGCGTGCGGCCCAGGATGCGCGCCTGATCGACATTCTCGCCCTCATCGAGCGGGATGAAATTGGTCACGTGGCCATCGGTAATCGCTGGTACGACTGGCTCTGCGCGCAGCGCGGACTCGATCCGGCCACCACCTTCCGGCAACTGCTGGCCGAATACGACGCCCCCCCCTTGCGTCCGCCGTTCAATCTGGAAGCGCGCAGGCGTGCCGGCTTCGGCGAGGACGAACTGGCGTGGCTCGCCGGCCTACAGGCCGAGCGTGGTGGCTGACAGCGGTGCCTGCGCGCGCTGCCACAGCGATTCGAAATCCTGATGAAAGGCGGCGGCGCGGGCGGGGTCGTCGAGGTGCAGCGTACCGTGCGGGGAGGCTTTGTTTGCACGCACCAGGATGGCGTGCCGGTCGGCGAGCACGCAGGCGTGGTCGGGACGGGGGGTATCCGGGTCAACCTGGCGGATCACCAGCACATGGCTGAAGTCGCGCACCAGCTGCATCAGCCTGGGCAGAGTGCGAGGGATGAGCCGCGTGTCGTCGAGCAAGAATTCGACGCGGCGTCCGCCGCCCGCCACGCACAGGGCGCGCAGCGCGGCATGGCGCGCTGCTTCGTCGAGTTGCCAGAGATCGAGGTCGCGGTCGTACAGACGCAATTCGCGCGACGTGCGCGCCAGCAGCGCATCAAAGGCCGCGCGACATTCGGACGGCGTGATGCAAGCGCTTGCGTTCATGAGGGGGCGATCTCCAGCCAGCCTGCGGTATACCAATCGTAGAACAACGCGATCAGGATGGCAGGCAGCGGCGCTGACAGGCGGCGTGCATCGGCCAGTTGCTTCAGCGCGGCGACACCCGCCGGCTCGACCTCGAATGCCTCGCCGTTGAGATAGAAGCGCCGGCTGGTGAACAGCAGGCGCGAGCGCGGGTCGATGGCAACGCCATGCTGCTGGGCCGCGCGACGGAACGCGGCAGGGGTGAGGGGCGCTACGGGTGGGTCGAAAAAAACATTGGGCTTGGGTTCCGACAGGTAACGGCCGGCGAATTCGGCAATATCGCGGCGCGTCCACCTGACCCGCGCGATCATCGCTTCGATCTGGTCGAGCATGGCGCGGCCGATTTCCCCGGGGTGGCGTTGCCGGCGCAGGTCGGGGTCGGCATAGCGGCCGTCCAGGCTCACGGTGTCCTGCAGGTGCATGAGGAAGGCGTGTGCAAGCTCCTCGGCCGTGGGGGCGCGAAAGCCGATGGAATAGGTGAGGCAGGCGTCTTCCGCCACGCCATGGTGCGCCACGTGGGGCGGAAGATAGAGCATGTCGCCGGGGCCCAGTGTCCATTCCGCTTCGGGCTTGAAACGGCGCAGAATTTTCAGCGGCGCATCCGGCAGCAGGGACAGGTCGTGCTGGCTGCTGATTTGCCAGCGGCGATGGCCCTGGCCCTGCAACAGGAACACATCGTAGGAATCGAAGTGCGGACCGACGCTACCGCCAGGTACGGCATAACTCACCATCAGGTCGTCCAGCCTGGCGTGGGGAAGGAAATCGAAACGCTGCAGCAGCGCGTCGGCTGCGGGGAGAAAATGGTTGACCGACTGCACCAGGAGTGTCCAGTCTGTTTTGGGTAGACGCTTGAAATCAGCGGCGCGAAACGGTCCGTGATCGAGCTGCCAGTCAACCCCGCTGCCCCGAATGATCCGGGACTCGACATCATCCCGGCGGGCCAGGGCCTGCATCTCGCCCGGGCCGAGCAGGCCGGTGAACCCCGGGATGGCGTTGCGGATCAAAAGCGGTTTCTTGTGCCAGACTTCGCGCAGGAAACGGGCGGGAGAGAGCCCGCCCAAAAGAGGATTTTTCATCAAAATATTATAGCGATAGGCGTGCAATTGCCCTGTAGAATGCGCCGAAAAACGAGAGCGGAACCGTCATGCTGAAAGCAGGAGTGCGCGCACCGGATTTTTCCAATCCGGACGCAGACATGAACATCGTCGAACTGTCCCAGTTCCGGGGCAAGACGCTGGTGCTGTATTTCTACGTGCGCGACGACACCCCGGGCTGCACCGTGGAAGCCATCGAGTTTTCCGAACTCGAAGGCGATTTCGCCAAACTGGGCGCGGTGGTGTTGGGTGTGTCCCGCGACGACTGCATCAAGCACGGGGAATTCCGTGACAAGCACGGCATCAGCGTCCGCCTGCTTGCCGACAAGGAACAAACCACCTGCGAAGCCTATGGCGTGCTGCAGGACAAGGAGGTGGATGGCGTCATGCGCCGGAGCATGGTGCGCTCCACCTTCGTCATCGATAAACAGGGCATCATCCGTCATGCCCTGTATGGCGTATCCAGCCGCGGCCATGCGGCGGAGGTGCTGCAACTGGTAAAGGAAATCAAGTGAATATTGGCAAGGACACCGTCGTCACCCTCACCTACATCGTGCGCGATCTTGACGGCCGCATGCTGGAAGAAAGCGATGAACCGGTCAGCTACCTGCACGGCGGCTACGACAATATCTTCCCGGCGGTCGAAGCCGCACTGGAAGGCAAGGCTGCGGGTGACGGGGCCGATCTCAAGCTCCAGCCCGAGGATGCATTCGGTGAGTACGATGATCAGCTTGTGCGCATGGAATCGCGCGAAGCCTTTCCCGAAGGGCTGGAAATCGGCATGCAGTTCGTCGGCTCGCCGGTCGACGGCGGCGAGGAAATGCTCTACACCGTGACCGACATCGCCGACGACAAGGTGGTGGTGGACGGCAACCATCCCTACGCCGGCCAGGCCGTTCATTTCAAGTGCACGGTCACCGAAGTGCGTGCCGCCACCCAGGACGAAGTCGCCCACCGCCACGCGCACGGCGCACACGGACACCAGCATTGAACCGGCATATTCGCGCGCTGTTAGAATGCCGCGCCTTTGCCATTTGATAACCGTTCGATGAAAACCACCTTCCTCGATTTCGAGCAGCCGATTGCCGAGCTCGAAGCCAAGATCGAAGAACTGCGCTTCGTGCAGGACGATTCCGCGCTGGACATCTCGGAAGAGATCCGCCGCCTGCAGAAAAAGAGCCAGACGCTCACCAAGGACATCTATGCCAAGCTTAACGCCTGGCAGGTGTCGCAGGTGGCACGCCATCCACAGCGGCCCTACACGCTCGACTACGTGCAGGGCCTGTTCACCGATTTTGCCGAACTGCACGGCGACCGGGCCTACGCCGACGATGCCGCCATCGTCGGCGGCATGGCGCGCTTCAACGGCGAAGCGGTGATGGTCATCGGCCACCAGAAGGGCCGCGACACCAAGGAAAAGATCGTCCGAAATTTCGGCATGCCGCGCCCCGAAGGCTATCGCAAGGCGCTGCGGCTCATGCGCCTGGCGGAAAAATTCCGCCTGCCGATCTTCACCTTCATCGATACGCCGGGAGCGTACCCCGGCATCGGTGCCGAGGAGCGCGGCCAGTCCGAGGCGATTGCGCGTAATCTCTATGTGATGGCCGAACTGAAGACCCCGGTGATCTGCACGGTGGTGGGCGAGGGCGGTTCCGGTGGGGCACTGGCGATCGGCGTCGGCGACCGCACCCTGATCCTGCAATATTCCACCTACTCGGTGATTTCGCCTGAAGGCTGTGCGTCGATCCTCTGGAAGAGCGCGGACAAGGCCTCGGTTGCGGCCGAAACCCTGGGCATCACGGCGGATCGGCTGAAGGCCAACGGCCTGGTCGACCGCATCATCGAGGAGCCGCTGGGCGGGGCACAGCGTGACTGGGACACGATGTTCCAGTCCATGCGCCGGGCGCTCACCGATACCCTGGTCGAACTGCGCAAGCAGCCGCTCGACGACCTCCTGGCCGCGCGCTATCAGCGTTTGCGGGCCTATGGCAGTTTCAAGGAAGCTGCCGCCAAGTAAAGTCGTCGAGGCCGGGGTGGCCGAGGCGCTCGTGCGCCACGTGCCGCCGGGTGCCCGTATTGCGATTGCCTATTCCGGTGGTCTGGATTCCAGTGTGCTGCTCCATGTGCTGGCTGGCCTGCGTGGTGCCCATGCCTTCGGCTTGTCTGCCGTGCATGTGCATCACGGTCTTTCGCCGCACGCCGACGACTGGGCAGCGTGGTGTGCAGAAAACTGTGCGGCGCTGGGCGTGTCGTTGATCACCGAGCGCGTGCAACTGCGCCCGGATGACCCGTCAGGCACCGAGGCCGCCGCGCGACTGGCGCGACACCGGATTTTCGCCAGCCTCGATGTTGATTGCCTAGTGACCGCCCATCACCGGGACGACCAGGCCGAAACCTTTCTGTTGCAGGCGCTGCGCGGTGCCGGGCCGAAAGGCCTGGCGGCGATGGCGCAATGTCAGCGCCCACGCGGCTGGCGCGCGATGCAGTTGCGCCCTCTTCTGGCTCTCTCGCGGATGGATTTGCATGCGGCGGCGCGAGACCTGGGGCTGCGCTGGGTCGAGGACGAAAGCAACCTGTCGGACCGCTATCGCCGCAATGCCCTGCGGCTGACGGTGATGCCGCCGTTGCGTGCGTTCTTTCCAGGCTGCGACGCCACCCTGGCGCGGGCCGCCGCGCATCAGGCCGAAACGGCGGCGCTGCTCGACGAGCTTGCGCAGATCGATGCTACGGCTGCGCTCACCCGCACGCCTGCCGGCCTGCGGCTCGACTGCCGTGCGCTGGCGGCGCTTTCTCCCGCGCGCGCGCGCAACCTGCTGCGATATTTCATCGCCCAGCACGGCGTGACCCTGCCCAATGCACGCCGCCTGGACGAGGCGAGACAGCAGCTCGGCGCGGCGCGGCACGATGCCCGCGTCCGTGTCGAACTCGGCAACGCCGCGCTCTGGGGGTGGCGGGGCGGGGTGTACATGGTGGCGACAGGGAAGCTGCCGGAACCGGTAAGGTGGCGAGGGGAAAGCGAACTGAAGCTGCCCGGGCTGGGGGAGCTCGTCTTCCGGGCGGCGATCGGGCAAGGCCTGCGCCAGGCATCGCTCGCTGCGGGCACAGTCGTGCTGGGGTGCCGGCGCGGCGGCGAGCGCCTGCGTTTGCGGCCGGGTGGGCCCACGCACAGCCTCAAGAGTCTGCTGCAGACAAACGGGGTGCCGCCCTGGGTTCGCCCGCATTTGCCGGTGCTGACGTGCGGTGACACGACGATATGGGCCGAGGGTCTGGGCTGCCATGCCGACTGGCTGGCCGGGCCGGCCGAGGCGGGCTGGATTCCGCTCTGGCGCATGGCCTGAAACCCGCCCGGGCGGGGAGACAGGGTCCAGTCGGCGTGTTATTCTATGGGGCTGATTTTCATCGTTTTTTGTCCACCGATTTCACCCCCTGGAGCACAGTCATGGCTATTCAGCGTACCTTTTCCATCATCAAACCCGACGCCGTCAAAAAGAACGTGATCGGCAAGATCGTCAGCCGTTTCGAAAGCAACGGCCTGACCGTCGTTGCCTCGAAGATGAAGCACCTGTCGCGCCAGGAAGCCGAAGGCTTCTATGCCGTGCACAGGGAACGTCCGTTCTTCAAGGATCTGGTCGAGTTCATGATCTCCGGCCCGGTCGTGCTGCAGGTGCTTGAAGGTGAGGACGCCATTGCCAAGAACCGTGCCCTGATGGGGGCCACCGATCCGAAGAAGGCCGAGCCCGGCACCATTCGCGCCGATTTTGCCGAGAGCATCGATGCCAATGCGGTGCACGGTTCCGACGCGCCTGAAACCGCCGCGATCGAAATCGCCTACTTCTTCCCCGCCAGCGAAGTCTACGCAGGCCGTTGACCGTCCGGCGATGCCGCAGAACCTGCTCGATTTCGATCTCGAAGGACTGACCGCCCGGTTCGCTGAACTCGGCGAAAAACCCTTCCGCGCCAAACAGGTGTTCCGCTGGATGCACCAGTCGGGCGTGGCCGATTTCGCGCAGATGACCGACATCGCCAAATCCCTGCGCGACAAGCTCGCCGGAATGGCGGAAATCCGCGCACCGGGTATCAAGCTTGCCCATGCTTCTGCCGACGGCACGCGCAAGTGGCTGTTTGAGGTGGGTGTCGGAAATGGTGTCGAGACCGTATTCATCCCCGAGGAGGATCGCGGCACGCTGTGTGTGTCGTCGCAGGTCGGCTGTGCACTCGAGTGCACGTTCTGCTCCACCGGTCGCCAGGGTTTCAATCGCAACCTGACGGTGGCCGAGATCGTCGGCCAGTTGTGGGTTGCCCAGCACAGCCTCAAAACCGAACCCAATCGCACGACAGGGGCGGTGGACCCGCGCCCGGTTTCGAACGTGGTGATGATGGGCATGGGCGAGCCGCTGGCGAATTTCGAGAACGTGGTGGCCGCGCTTGACGTGATGCTCGACGATCACGCCTACGGCCTGTCGCGGCGGCGTGTGACGGTGTCCACCTCGGGCATCGTCCCGGCGATGGACCGCCTGGCCGAGCGCTGTCCGGTGGCCCTGGCGGTGTCGCTGCATGCACCCAGCGACGCCCTGCGCGACCAGCTCGTGCCGATCAACAAAAAATATCCGCTGGCCGAACTGATGGCAGCGTGCCGCCGCTATCTGGTGCACGCGCCGCGCGATTTCATCACCTTCGAATACGTGTTGCTGGCGGGGGTGAACGATACACCGGCCCATGCGCGCGAGCTGATCGAATGCGTCCGCGACGTGCCGTGCAAGTTCAATCTCATTCCCTTCAACCCGTTTCCCGATTCGGGTTACGACAAACCGCGCAGCGACGCCCAGCGCGCATTCCGCGAAATTCTGCAGGATGCGGGATTCGTCGTCACCACCCGCAAGACGCGCGGGGACGACATCGACGCCGCCTGCGGGCAGTTGGCAGGGCGGGTAGCCGACAAGAGCGGGCGTGTGCTGAAACGAATTCACAAGGCGGCGGCATGAAGCGACTGAGTAGCTTATTTATCTCCTTGGCTCTGCTGGCAGGCTGTGTACAGCCGGGTGGTCCTTCCGCAGGAGTGGCCGACCCGTTAGCTGCGGACAGCGACGCGCGCCAGCGTGCCCGCACGTTCACTGATCTGGCGACGGCGTATTACGCGCGCGCGCAATACAAGGTTGCGCTCGACGAACTGCGCAAGGCCATCACCCTGGAGAGCCGTTATGGCCCGGCCTACAACGTCTACGGTCTCATCTACATGGAACTGGCCGAGGACAAGCTGGCCGAGGAGAACTTCCGGCGGGCGATCGATCTGGATCGCGCCGATTCCGATGCCCGCAACAATTACGGCTGGTTCCTCTGCACGCGCGGTCGCCACGACGAAGGGCTGGAGCAGTTTGCCGCTGCCCTGCGTAATCCACTGTACGCGCAGCCGGAGCGGGCGATGGCCAATGCCGGGCAGTGCGCGGAAATGAAGGGCGACCTTGCGCTCGCAGAATCCAACTTCGTCAAGTCCCTGAAGCTGCAGCCCGACAATGCGGCCACGTTGCTGCACTTTGCCAGCCTGCGCCATCGTCAGGGCCGTCTGAGCGAAGCACAAAGACTGCTGTCGCGCTACGACGAGCTCGCCCCCCCGTCTGCTGCCAGCCTCTGGCTGGGAGTACGTATCGAACGCCGGCTGGGGGATCGCAGCCAGGAGGCCGCCTACGGCCTGCAACTGCGCAAGCGCTTCCCCGATTCGAATGAAGCCCGGCTGTTGCTGTCCGGACAGTACGAATGAGCGAAGCCGGTTTTCTATCGGTCGGGGACAGCCTGCGAAGCGAGCGCGAGGCGCAGGGTATGACGCTCGATGAGGCGGCGGGTCGTCTGCGCCTCATGCATCGCCAGGTCGAGGCGATGGAGCGCGAGGACTTCGGCAGCCTGGGCCAGGCGGTTTTTGCCCGCGGCTTTGTCAGGAATTATGCCCGTCTGCTGGGGCTGGATCCGGAACCGCTGCTCGCGCACATGCCCGGTGCGCCCCAGGATGCCGCGCCGGTCGTGCGCGCCGCGCCGCCCCCGTCTGCGCGCTGGCTGAGCTCGCCCTGGCTGATCGTGCTGCTGCTGGTGGTGCTCGCGGCCATCGCCGTGCCCGTCGCGCTTTACTGGTGGCTGAACAGCGACGGCGACGCCGTGCCGCGGATCGAGTCCGCCGTGTCGACGGCGGCCCGGTCCCCGGCCGCTGCGGCTCCGCCCGCCGCGCCGCCACCGGAAGCGGCGCCGGCGGCCCCGGCGCAGGCAATCGCGTCGCCCGCACCTCCACCCGCTCCTGCACCCGTGGCCGACGGTGTGAGCCCGGTAGAACGGGTCTTGCGGCTGGAGTTTGCCGGGGAGTCCTGGGTCGAGATCAAGGATGCGGACGGACGCGAACTGATGCGTCAACTCAATCCGCCCGGTAGCCGTGTCGAGTTAAAGGGGCAACCGCCTTTTGATATCCTCATTGGCAACGCCTCACAGGTGCGCCTGGGTTACAACGGACGCCCCATTGACCTGACGCCCTTTGTCGAGGTGAGCGTGGCGCGATTCACCCTGGAAGAATAACCAGCCTCGAAGAACAGACTCCATGGCTACACTTTTCCGACGTCCTACCCGCCAGGTGCGGATCGGCCAGGTGCTGGTCGGCGGCGACGCACCTGTGGTGGTGCAGTCGATGACCAACACCGACACCGTCGACATCACCGCCACAGTGAAGCAGGTGCAGGCGCTCGCTGATGCCGGCTCCGAGCTGGTACGGCTCACCGTCAACACGCTGGAAGCCGCTGCTGCCGTGCCACGCATCCGCGAACGCCTCGACGTGCTCGGCTGCCGCGTGCCCTTGATCGGCGATTTTCATTTCAACGGCCACAAGCTGCTGACGCAGGTGCCGGAGTGCGCACAGGCCCTGGCCAAGCTGCGCATCAACCCGGGCAACATCGGGCGCGGCAGCAAGCGCGATGAACAGTTCGCCACGCTGATCGAGATTGCCTGTCGCTACGACAAGCCGGTACGCATCGGCGTCAACTGGGGCAGCCTCGACCAGTCCATCGCCGCGCGCATGATGGACGAGAATGCGCGCCTCGCGCAGCCGGAAGACGCCGACGTGGTAATGCGCCGCGCGATGGTGGTCTCTGCGCTGGAGTCGGCAAAAAAGGCCGAGGAACTCGGGCTGGGGGGCGACAAGATCATTCTGTCCTGCAAGATGAGCCGGGTGCAGGATCTGATCGCGGTATATCGCGATCTCGCATCACAGTGTGATTACCCGCTGCACCTCGGTCTCACCGAGGCCGGCATGGGCAGCAAGGGTATCGTCGCCTCCACGGCTGCGCTGGCGGTGCTGCTGCAGGAAGGCATAGGCGACACCATCCGGATTTCGCTCACGCCCGAACCCGGCGGCGAGCGCACCAAGGAAGTGATGGTCGGCCAGGAAATCCTGCAAGCCCTCGGCCTGCGTGCGTTCACCCCGCAAGTCACGGCATGTCCGGGCTGCGGCCGCACTACGTCGACCGTGTTCCAGGAACTTGCGCAGGATATCGAAACCTATCTGCGCACGCAGATGCCGGTCTGGCGCAGCCAGTATGCCGGCGTCGAAGCCATGCAGGTGGCGGTGATGGGATGCGTGGTCAACGGACCGGGCGAGTCCAAGCATGCCAACATCGGTATTTCCCTGCCCGGTACCGGCGAAGTGCCGGTGGCACCGGTGTATGTCGACGGTGAAAAGACGGTGACACTGAAGGGTGAGCACATCGCGGCTGAGTTTCAGGCCATCGTTGAAGACTACGTGCGCAGTCGGTATGGAGCCAGGGCGTGATTGACCGGGAGATTTTCCTCCCCACCCGCCCGTCCCGACCTGTTTGATCATTTTCCTGAATCTATGAGCCACCCCATTCAATCCGTGCGCGGCATGAACGATGGTCTTCCCGATACGGTGGAGACCTGGCAGGCGTTCGAGTCCATCGTGCGCGACTGGCTGCGGCGCTACGGTTATCGCGAGCTGCGCACGCCCATCCTCGAACATACCGGCCTCTTCAAGCGCGCGATCGGCGAAGTGACCGATATCGTCGAAAAGGAGATGTACACCTTTGTCGACGAACTCAACGGCGAAACTCTGACGCTGCGCCCGGAAGGCACGGCCAGCGCCGTACGCGCCGCCATCCAGCACAACCTGCTGTACGACGGCGGCAAACGTCTCTGGTATACCGGACCGATGTTCCGCCATGAGCGTCCGCAGAAAGGCCGCTATCGGCAGTTCCACCAGGTGGGGGTGGAAGCGCTCGGTTTTGGCGGGCCGGATGTCGACGCTGAACTGATCGTCATGTGCGCCGACCTGTGGCGTGCGCTGGGCATCGCGCCGACGCTGCAACTCAACACCTTGGGCGACGCCGAGGCACGGCAGCGCCACCGCGCCAAGCTGATCGCACATTACGAGCAGCATCTCGACCTGCTCGACGAGGATGGCCGTCGCCGCCTGCACAGTAACCCGCTGCGTATCCTCGACAGCAAGAACCCGGCAATGGCCAGCATCAACGACGCCGCGCCCCGTCTCATGGACGAACTGGGCGACGAGTCGCGTGTACATTTTGAAGGCGTGCAGGCACTTCTGACTGCCAACGGCGTGTCATTCGAAATCAACCCGCGTCTGGTGCGCGGGCTCGACTACTACAACCGCACCGTGTTCGAATGGGTCACCGACCAGCTCGGCGCGCAGGGCACGGTATGCGCAGGCGGGCGCTACGATGGCCTGGTCGAACAGCTGGGCGGCAAGCCCGCTCCCGCTGCAGGATTCGCGATGGGGATCGAGCGCTTGTTGGCCCTGATGGAAACAGCGGGCGCCGTGCCTGAGGCTGCCGGGCCCGACGTCTACATCGTCCACGCAGGCGAACAGGCAGCGGCGCACGCCTGGCGGGTGGCAGCTGCCATGCGTGCGGCTGGCTTGGCGGTGGTCATGCACGCCGGCGGCGGCAGCTTCAAGTCGCAAATGAAAAAAGCCGACACCAGTCGCGCCCGGTATGCCGTCATCATCGGCGATGACGAGGCCGTGAGCGGCGACGTGACGCTGAAATCCCTGCGCGTCGGTACGGAACAAGTGCGTGTCGATCCGGCGCGTGCAATCGAATTACTCAAATAGGCACAGAAGATGGCAACCTACGATCTCGACGAACAGGAACGGCTGGACGAACTGAAAGCCTGGTGGAAACGCTGGGGTACGCTGGCGATGCTGGGCCTGGCGGTGGTGATTGCCGCTGCCGCGGGCTGGCGCTACTGGCAGAACCAGACCCTCACGCACAGTCTCGAAGCCGCCGCCGCTTACGACAAGCTTTCCCAGTCGCTCATGGCCAACGACCTGAAGAGCGCGCGCGAAGCCGGTGGCCTGCTGCTGGATCAATACGGCGACACCGCATTTGCACCGCGCGCAGCGCTGCTACTGGCCAAGATCAACGCGGCCACGCGTGATCTCAAGGCCGCGCAGAGTCAGCTCGAATGGGCGGCGGCCAACAGCAAGGAGCCGGCGGTGAAGGATCTTGCCAGGCTGCGTCTTGCCGGCGTGCTGCTCGATCAGAAGCAATACGACGCTGCGCTGAAATCCCTGGCCGCGAGTCACAGCGAAGCCTTTGCCGCGCGCTTCGACGACCTGAAGGGCGACGTGCTGCTCGCCCAGGGCAAGCAGGAAGACGCACGCGCCGCGTATCAGGCCGCCTTCGGCAAGATGAAGGAAGACAACCCCTATCGCGCCATTGTCGAACTGAAACTCGACGCCCTGGGCGGAGGAGAGTCCAAATGATGACGCGCGTGGGGATCGCCGGCCTGGTGCTGCTGCTCGCCGGCTGCAGCACGATAGGCTCGATGGGCAGTTCGGTCGGCAACACGGTCGGTGGCTGGTTCGGAGCCGGATCGACCAAGGCCAAGCCGGCCGAACTGGTCGAGATCAAGTCGCCCATCGCGCTCGCCGAGGCGTGGACGGTCGACACAGGGGAAACCGGTGCCAGCCTGTTCCAACCCACCCTCATGGGTGAGGACGTCGTGGCCGCAGGCGGGGATCGCGTCGTGCGCATCGCGGTTGCCAACGGCAAGTCGGTGTGGCGCAGCGACGCCGGCGTGCGCCTGTCTGCCGGTGCCGGCGCGGGTGCGGGCCTGGTGCTCGCCGGCAGTGGCAAGGGGCAGGTGGTCGCGCTGGACGCGGCAAATGGCCAGCTGCGCTGGCAGACTGCGCTGTCCTCGGAAGTGGTCGGCACCCTGCAGGTGGCCGGCAGCATGGTCATCGTGCGTACCGGCGATGGCCGCCTCCACGGGCTGGACGTCGCCGACGGTAGCCGCAAGTGGCTGTACAGCCGCAACCTGCCGGCGCTGACCCTGCGCGGCTCGGGCGGCATGTCCCTGTCCGGCGATGTGCTCTATATCGGCTTTCCCGGCGGCAAGCTGGTGGCCTTGAACCCGGCCAACGGCGCACAGCTGTGGGAAGCCACCGTGGCGCTGCCACGCGGCGCGACCGAACTCGAACGGGTGGCCGACGTGATGGGCAACCCCGTGGTCGACGACCGGCAGGTGTGCGCAGTCGCCTACCAGGGTCGTGTGGCCTGTTTCGACAAGGTGACCGGCGCGCCGCTGTGGGCGCGCGATGCGTCCAGCAACAGCGGGCTGGCCATGGACGGCCAGAACCTCTACGTCACCGACGACAAGGACGCCGTCACCGCCTACGACAAGACCAGCGGCCGTGCCGGCTGGCGGCAGGACAAGCTCGCGCGTCGCCAGGTCACGGCCCCGCTCGCACTCGGTGACCTGATTGTGGTCGGTGACGGCGAAGGCTATGTGCATGTGCTGTCGATCGAAGATGGCCGCTTCCTCGGCCGCGCCCGGGTCGACGCTGCCGTGCGCTCGGCACCGGTCGACATCGGTCCCGGTTTTGTCGTGCAAACGGCCAAGGGCAGCGTCGTCGCATTCAGGCTCAAGTAAGGGCGAAATCCAGTCAACCCGCGCGCCGGCCCCTGCCGGTGCGCCAGCAAGGAAAACCATGCTTCCCACCCTGGTGCTTGTCGGCCGCCCCAACGTCGGCAAGTCCACGCTCTTCAATCGCCTCACCGGCACGCGTGATGCGCTGGTGCACGACCTGCCCGGAATGACGCGTGACCGCCATTACGGTCGCGGCCGCATCGGCAACAAGCCCTATCTGGTGGTGGACACCGGCGGCCTCGAACCCGTGGCCAAGGACGGTATCCTCGCCGAAATGGCGCGCCAGACCCTGCAGGCCATTGACGAAGCCGACGCCGTGATCTTCCTTGTCGATGGTCGCAGCGGCCTCACGCCGCAGGACAAGGTGATCGCCGACCGCTTGCGGCGCGCGGCCTGCCCGGTGTTTCTCGCGGTGAACAAGGCCGAGGGCATGAACCGCGCGGTGGTCACCGCCGAATTCCATGAACTGGCGCTGGGCGAGCCGCTGGCGATTTCCGGCGCGCATGGTGACGGCATCGCCGACCTCGTCGCCGAAGCGCTTGCCCCGTTTTCGGAAGAGGCGGAAGAGGCCGACGATTTCGGCGTGCCCAAGATCGCCCTGGTCGGCCGGCCCAACGTCGGTAAGTCCACGCTGGTCAACGCGCTGGTCGGCGAGGAGCGCGTCATCGCCTTCGACCAGCCCGGCACTACGCGCGATTCGATCTACGTCGAATTCGAGCGCGATGGCAAACCCTATGTGCTGATCGACACCGCCGGCGTGCGCCGCCGCGGCAAGGTGTTCGAGACGGTGGAAAAGTTTTCCGTCATCAAGACCCTGCAGGCCATCGAGGACGCCAACGTCGTGGTGCTGGTGCTCGACGCGCGCGAGAATATCTCCGAGCAGGACGCGCATCTCGCGGGTTTCGTCCTGGAGACCGGCCGCGCCCTGGTGGTCGCGGTGAACAAGTGGGACGGCCTGTCCGCCGAGCAGCGCGACGACATCAAGCGCGACATCGGCCGCAAGCTTGCCTTCCTCGACTTCGCCCGTTTCAACTACATCTCGGCGCTCAAGGCCAAGGGGCTCGAAGTGCTGCTGAAGGACGTGGAGGCCGCGCACGCCGCCGCTTTCCTCAAGATGCCGACACCCAAGCTCACACGCGTGCTGCAGATGGCGGTCGAGCAACATGCGCCGCCGAAGAATGGCCTGTTCCGGCCGAAGCCGCGCTACGCCCACCAGGGCGGCAAGAATCCGCCGGTGATCGTGCTGCACGGCAACGCGCTGGAAGGCCTGCGCGACGACTACAAGCGGTATCTCGAAGCCAGTTTCCGCAAGACATTCAAGCTTCAGGGCACGCCGCTCAGAATCCAGATCAAGGAAGACGAGGGCAAGAATCCCTACGAGGGCAAAAAGCGCGCGGCACCGACACCCGGAGACGAGACGCGCCGGCGGCGCGAGAAACGGATACGGCGCAAGGTCTACGGCGCGGACTGAGATGCTGGCGCGCCTGCGTACGATCTGGCCCGGCGTGTGGGGGCTGGCGGGAGTGCTTGCCGGCGCGGCGCTGACCGTGCAGAGCGTGCGCACTGCCGACACCAGTCTGCGTGCCCAGTGGTTGACCGAAGCGCGCCTGATGGCTCGCGCCGTCGACTGGCGGGACGTAGCGGCCCTGCGCGGCGCGGCGGATGACGTCGCGCGTCCCGAATACCGCCGGGTCAAGCACAAGCTGGAAGCGCTGCGTACGGCCGGTTCCCGCTACCGCTTTGCCTATCTCCTGACACGCACGCCGGACGGGGTCGTGCGGTTTCTGGTCGAGTCCGAACCGCAGGCGTCGCCGGACTATTCGCCGCCCGGCATGGCCTATGCGGAGGCCACGCCGGCGCTCCACCGCCTGTTCGATGACGGCGTTGCCATGACCGAAGGCCCGGAGGCGGATCGCTGGGGCGTGTGGGTGAGTGCCCTGGTCACCGAACCGGAACCGCCTGCCGGCCGGCTGCCTGTCGTGCTGGGCGTGGATGTCGACGCGCGGGACTGGCGGCGCGCCCTGATCCAGGCTGCCATGCTGCCGCTCATCGGCACTCTGGCGTTCCTGTTGCTGACCGGACTCTTCGTCTACGCCCGTGCGCGCAATCGCGCCGAGCATGAGCGCCTGAAGTCGTCAGAGGAACGGCTCTATGTCCAGGCGCACCACGACAGTCTCACCGGCCTGCCCAACCAGCGCCTGCTCGCCGACCGCATGCAGCAGGCGCTGACGCACGCGCATCGCATGGAAAAACGCGCCGCGATCCTGTTCCTCGATCTTGACCGCTTCAAGAACGTCAACGACTCGCTCGGCCACGCCATGGGCGATGCGCTTTTGTGCACCGTGGCTGAACGGCTGCGCGCCCTGGTGCGTGAGGACGATACCGTGGCGCGTCTGGGCGGCGATGAATTCGTCATCCTGCTGCCCGAGGTCCGGCACGACGACGATCCGCGTCATGTCGCCGAGAAAATCATCGACGAACTCGCGCGGCCGATCAAGATTGGCGACCAGAGTGTCTCGGTGGGCGTGAGCGTCGGCATCGCGTTCTACCCGGACGATGCCCTGGATACGCCGGGCTGGCTGGCCTGCGCCGACCGCGCGATGTACGCCGCCAAGGACGGCGGGCGGAACACTTTCCAGTTTGCCGACCCCCTGCAGAACGTGCGGGCGCGGGAGCGGCTGGCGATCGAGACCGGATTGCGCCAGGCGCTGGCGCGCGGCGAGTTCCACCTACACTACCAGCCGGTTTTCTCGCTCGCAGGCGGCACGCCGGTCGGGGTCGAGGCGCTGGCGCGCTGGAAACATCCGGAGTGGGGCTGGGTGTCGCCGGCGCGTTTCATACCCGTGGCCGAGGACTCGGGACTGATCGTCGCGCTGGGTGAGTGGATCCTCGCCGAGGCCTGCCGCGCCGCACACCGCTGGCAGGCGTTCGCCCCCAGCCTGCCGGTGATGGTCAACGTCTCGGCCCTGCAACTGCGGCGTCCCGGTTTCGAGGCGCAACTGGCCGCCGTGCTGCGCGATTCCGGCCTGCCGCCGGCCCTGCTCGAACTGGAGCTGACCGAGTCGACGATCATGCAGGAAACTCTGGCCGGTTCGGCAGTATTGCAGCGTCTGGCGGAAGAGGGCACCCGGCTGGCCATCGACGATTTTGGCACCGGCTATTCCAGTCTTGCCTATCTGCGCCAGCTGGCGGCGGCCAGGCTGAAAATCGACCGCAGCTTTGTCGCCGACATGTGCGACGACGACGAAGCGCACGCCATCGTCGCCAGCATGGTGGGCATGGCGCGCGCGCTGGGGCTGAAGGTGACGGCGGAAGGCGTGGAAAGCGTCGCGCAACGGGCGTTGCTGACAGCGCTGGGATGCGACGACGCCCAGGGTTATCTGTTCGCGCGCCCGATGGAGGAAGCGGCCTTGCAGGCCTGCCTGGAAAGCGGGTGGCCGATGGACCTCAGTCCAGCCAGCGCACCAGATAAAACAGCTTGAACCCCTCGGACGAGCGCGACGGCCCGCTCGCCAGCGCGGCGTGCATGTGCTTGTCGGGGTCGGCGTGTGCCCGCGCCTCGTCCTCGCTGGCGTAGATCTGCACTACGCCTTCTGGGTAGCGCGTGCGATTCTTGCCCGAGGGCGAATAGACGACCACCGCCGAGGTGCCGACGACCTTCGCTTCGATATCGGTGAACAGGCTGGTGGCTTGCGGCATCAGTGCGGCTTTTTCGTGATGCTGCTGATCTTGATCGCGTGCGAGGTGGGGGTCTCGTCGCTGTAATGCGGCTTCTCGTCGAGGGTGCGTCCGGTCAGCCGCGCCAGCTCGGTCTCGCGGGTGGAGATCACCATCAGGCAATCCTTGATGTTCATGATGGTGGCTTCCGACAGCGGGCTGGGATAGCCGTTGCGCGGCGCGGTGTCACGCACGATCGAGGTGAGGGTCTTGCGCATCATGCGCATCAGGCGCTGTTCGTCGACGAGCGCTTTTTCGTTCTGGTCCATGGGAGGCTCCGGTGGTACTGCGGGGACTCCATTCTCGACGCGTGACGGGAGTGCGTCAATGCGAGACCCTTTCCGGGTAGGGGATAAAAAGCCCGAAGGGGGGCATAAGCAGATTGAACCGCTGCCCGGAAATGACTGGCTTATGCTTGCGCAAGAGGAGACCCCCATGCCAGACCACCCCGCCGATACCGGTGAAACCCGCGAAATCCGCCTGAATCCCATCGTTCCCGCCGAATCGGTGCTGGTCGCCACGGCGCGCTCGATGCGGCCGAAAAAGGCCGAGGACCTTGCGCCGCGCGACACGCGCAAGCACGTCGAAACCTGCCCGTTCTGTCGCGGCAATGAACACAAGACACCACCGGCGATTCTGACCTGGCCTGAAACCGGTGAGTGGCAGATCCGCATGGTCGAGAACCTCTATCCGGTGCTGGGCGACGACCGGGTGCAGTCCAACTTCAGCTTCGGCCTGCAGCAGACCATCGACGGCTACGGTCGGCATGAAGTCATCATCGACCATCACGAACACGGTACGGCCATCCACGAAATGACCGAATCGCATCTGGCGGCGCTGTTCGTCGTCTACCAGAATCGCATGCGCCAATTGTTCGAATCTGACGAGCGCCTGCAATACGTGCTGGTTTTCAAGAACTTTGGCCCGGCGGCCGGCGCGTCAATTCCGCATACCCACAGCCAGGTCATCGCCATGCCGGTGGTGCCGGAAAACGTCGAGGCCGAGGTGCGCAACAGTGCCGCGCACTATGCCAAGCACCATCACTGCATCTTCTGTGCGCTGATCGACGAGGCGCTCACCTTCGAGGCGACGATCTACGACCGGGGCTCCGGTGCCGTGCGGCGCAAGATCAACGTCGGCCAGTACGTCATCGAGCGTGGCGAACACTTCATCGCCATCAAGCCCTTCGCCAGCCGTTACGAGTGGGAAGTGCACATCCTGCCGCTGGTGCACCAGGCGGATTTCCTGAATGCGCCGGCCGACACCTTCGACGACCTGGCGCGGGTGCTCCGGCGCACCATGGCACGGCTCGACGCCGTGATCGGCGGCGCGCAGTACAATTTCTTCCTGCACGCCGTGCCGCACGACAAGGATCAACTGGCCCATGACGCGAGTTATCACTGGCATCTCGAAATCTGCCCGCGCACCTCGATCCCCACCGGCTTCGAGCTGGGCTCGGGGCTTTTCGTCAATACCATCAGCCCGGAGCAGGCGGCGGAGCGCCTGCGCGCGGTTGAACTGTGAGGCGGGTGCGTCAAGTTTCCCTGCGGACAAGTCGATAATCAGGCTATAAGCTTCGACTGGCTCGCCTATGCCGCACTCTGCCCTATCTGCTGCCTCTCCCGATGTCTCACACATCGATCGGCTGACTGCTCTATGGAAACTATCGGCGCAGCGTGGCCTGTCGGATGAGGCCCGCATTCGCGCCATGCTGTCCATGGCGGCCGATGTGCTGGATATGGACCTGGTCGTGCTCGGTGAATTCGACGATCAGTACACCGCCCGTTATGTTTTCGATCGTCTGGGCATCTTCCCCGAAGGTACGGTCCTGACGATCGAAACCGTGCTGTGCCAGGACGTATACCAGGCCCGTGAATCCATGCATGTTCCCGATCTGCGCCAGCACGACGAGTATGCCGGGCATCCCACAGTGACGCACATGGGCCTGCTGAGTTATTCGGGCCTGCCAGTCACGGTGGGAATCGAGACGGGGTGGGTTCTGGCGTTTCTCCGGCGGCAGGCAGGGTCAGCTGTCGATCCCGTCGACATCGCCTACATGGAATTGATCGCCGACTGGCTGGGCAATGCGCTCTACCAGTCGGCGCAGCACGAGTTGCTCCAGCGCATGGCGCTGACCGACGTGCTCACGGGCCTGCCCAATCGCCGCGCGGCAGAGGAACGCCTGCATACCGAGAAGGCGCGTGCACCGCGTGATCGTTGCGGCTTTGCGCTGGCGCTGGTCGATATCGACCACTTCAAGTCGATCAATGATCGTTACGGCCATGCGGTGGGCGACGAGGTGCTCAAGGCCACTGCGCAACGCTTCGAACACGGCCTGCGGGATGGCGACTGGGTGGCGCGCTGGGGTGGCGAGGAATTCCTTTTCGTGCTGCATGGCTGCACGGCGCAGGACGCCGGCAGCATCATCGAGCGCATGGCCGGCTTGTGTCGCGCCACGCCCATCCCGACCAGCATCGGCGACATTGCGCTGAGCTTCTCGGCGGGCGTGGCAGCGTTCGGCGCGGACGACAGCGATACCGCTGCCCTGATCGAGGAAATCGACCAGGCGCTCTATCGCGCCAAGGGAGACGGGCGCGACCAGGTGCGCTTGGTCGAGCGCGACAGCAGCGTGCTCAACGCCGGTCAACTGCGGCAGGCGATTGCCGGTGGCGGCATCTGCATGGCGAAGCAGGTCATCGTCGATCTGCAGACTGGCGAGGCGGTGGCGGACGAAGCGCTTGCCCGTATCCGCCTTGCCAGCGGCGAGATCGTCGAGGCCGGGCGTTTCATCGAACAGGCGGAAGGGCTGGGCCTGATGGCCGAAATCGATCGCCAGATCATCCATCAGACCATGCATCACTGCGGGGTAAGAATCGGCGGCGGCGGGGCGGTGGATTTCGGGCATTTCGTGAACGTCTCGCCACAATTTCTCGCGCGCCGCGATCTGGTCGAAGAGATGTTCGCCAACGCCACGAACTACTGTGCCACCTGCGGCATAGGGCCGGTGAAGCCCATCGTGCTGGAACTCACCGAGCGCCAGCGCATCGTCAGCATCGAACGGCTGCGCGCCGACCTGCAACCTTTCATCGACTTCGGTTTCCGGCTGGCGCTGGACGATTTCGGCAGTGGCTATTCGTCGTATCTCTATCTCGCCAACCTGCCGGTGAGCTTCCTCAAGATCGAGGGCTGGCTCATCGCCCACATGCGCGGCGACCGCAAGGTGGCGGGTATTGTCGAGAGTCTGGCGAATTTTGCGCGCAAGGAAGGCGTGCTCACCGTCGCCGAACACGTCGAGGACGCCGAAACCGCCCGCATCCTCGCCGACATGGGGGTGGACTACGCCCAGGGCTGGCACTACGGCCGGCCCGAGGTGGTCTGATCCGGCTCTACAATACCGTTCTGTTCATCCCGTACCGGTCTTGATCGATTCCATGGTTCTGGCTCTTTGCGTTGCTTCGGGACGCCGTATTCGTGTTTGAGCGTCATCAGGGGGGCGAGCGCGTCGTGCTCGTGGCGGTCGATTTTGGCACCCCGGATTTTCTCGAGAGCCTCGCCGAGCTGCGCCTGCTGGCCAGCGGGGCCGGGCTGGAGGTGCTGGGCGAGGTCACCGGCAAGCGCGCCCGGCCGGACGCCGCGCTGTTTGTCGGCAGCGGCAAGGCGGATGAAATCGCCGCACGCGTGGCGGCGTCCGGGGCCGAGGTCGTCATCTTCAACCACGAACTGTCGCCGGCCCAGGAGCGCAATCTCGAACGCCGCTTCCAGTGCCGGGTGATCGACCGCGTGAGTCTGATTCTCGATATTTTCGCCAGCCGCGCGCGCAGCGCCGAAGGCAAGCTCCAGGTCGAGCTGGCGCAGTTGAAGCACCTGTCGACCCGGCTGGTGCGCGGCTGGACCCATTTGGAGCGCCAGCGGGGCGGCGTCGGCATGCGCGGGCCTGGTGAGAAACAGCTGGAAACCGACCGCCGGCTGCTGGGTGTGCGTGTGAAGGCCTTGCAGGACCGACTCGGGAAGCTCGGCCGGCAGCGCCGCACCCAGCGCCGCGCGCGCGGGCGGCAGCAGGTGTACTCGGTCGCCCTGGTGGGCTACACCAACGCAGGCAAGTCCACCCTGTTCAATGCCTTGACCCGTGCAGGGGCTTACGCCGCTGACCAGCTTTTTGCCACGCTCGACACCACCACACGCAAAATCCATCTCCCGCGCCTGGCCGGGGCATCGGGCGGCTTGCCGGCCAGCGGCGAGGTGGTGCTATCGGACACGGTGGGCTTCATCACCCGGCTGCCGCACGATCTTGTCGCGGCGTTTCGTGCCACGCTAGAGGCCACGGCCGAGGCGGATCTTCTGCTGCACGTGATCGATATCGCCAGCCCGGTGCGCGAGCGGCAAATCGATGCCGTGGATAAGGTTTTGCAGGAAATCGGCGCAGACGCCGTGCCCCAGCTGCGCATCTATAACAAGCTAGATTTGACGGGCGTTGCACCGGGAATCGTCCGCGACGAATATGGTAAACTCCAAGGCGTTTATGTCTCGGCCCGGAGCGGGGCGGGGCTGGAACTTTTAAGAGATGCGCTGTCGGAAATCCTGCTCGAAACGCGTGCGATCGACGACAACAGGTCGGCGGTTGCCGGCGCGATCCCAACCACCCCTTTTTCTGCATGACACCCTGACTATATGGCCTGGAACGACCCGCAATGGGGCAATCGCGATAACCGCAAAAACAGCGGGCCGCCCGACCTCGACGAGATTTGGCGCAAAATCAACCAGAAGCTGAACGGCATGTTCGGTGGCAAATCCGGCGGGGGCGGCGACGGTGGTAGCACCGGGAGCAGTCTTCCCGGCGGCGGGAACCTCATCGGCCTGCTTGTCGGCGTGGCGGTTCTGGTCTGGCTGGCGAGCGGGTTCTACATCGTCGACACCGGCCAGCGCGGCATCGTACTGCGCTTCGGTAAATACATCGAAACCACCGAGCCGGGGCCGCGCTGGCATCTGCCCTGGCCGATCGAGTCGCGCGAAGTGGTGAACGTCGATCAGGTGCGTACCGTGGAAATCGGTTATCGCAACAACGTCAAAAGCAAGGTGTTGAAGGAATCGCTGATGCTCACCGACGACGAGAACATCATCGATCTCCAGTTTGCTGTGCAATACATCCTCAAGGATCCTGTGGATTTCCTGTTCGTCAACCGTGCGCCGGAAGACACCGTGCTGCAGGTGGCCGAAACCGCCATGCGCGAGATCGTCGGTAAGAACAAGATGGACTACGTGCTGTACGAGGGACGTGCAGATATCGCCGCACGCGCCAAGGTGCTGATGCAGAATATCCTCGATCGCTACAAGACCGGCATCAGTGTCAGTCAGGTGACCCTGCAGAACATCCAGCCGCCCGAGCAGGTTCAGGCGGCATTCGACGACGCCGTTAAAGCCGGCCAGGATCGCGAGCGCCTCAAGAACGAAGCAGAGGCCTATTCCAACGACGTGGTGCCGCGCGCCCGAGGTCTGGCTTCACGCCTCAAGGAAGAAGCCGAAGGCTACAAGCTGGCGGTGATCGCCAACGCCGAGGGTGAAGCGAGCCGCTTCTCGCAGATTCTCGCCGAATACCAGAAGGCACCGCAGGTCACGCGCCAGCGCCTGTATCTCGACACCATGCAGACCGTGATGAACAACACCAGCAAGATCGTCGTCGATCAGAAGGGCGGCAACAGCCTGCTCTACCTGCCGCTCGACAAGCTGCAACAGATCGTCGCCCAGCCCTACGCGGGTGCGCCCGAGGTGCTGGCCCAGCCGTCAACGTCCGCCACCCAGCCGGCGATGACCGATTCACGCATGCGTGATGCCTTGCGCAGCCGCGACCGGGAGGACAGGCCATGAACCGCAATTTCGGTCCCTTCCTGATCGGGCTCGTCATCGTCCTGGTGGTGTTGTCCGGCAGCATGTTCACCGTGGACCAGCGGCAGAACGCCATGGTCTTCCAGCTCGGTGAAGTAGTGTCGGTGAAGACCAAGCCCGGTCTCTATTTCAAGCTGCCGCTGGTGCAGAACGTGCGCTACTTCGACACGCGCATCCTGACACTGGATTCCGCCGACCCCGAGCGTTTCATCACCTCGGAGAAAAAGAACGTGCTGGTGGACTCCTTCATCAAGTGGCGCGTCATCGATCCCAGGCAGTTCTATGTGTCGGTGGGTGGCGACGAAATGCGTGCCGCGATCCGGCTCAACCAGACCGTCAACGACGGTCTCAGGGCCGAGTTCGGCCAGCGCACCATCAACGATGTGGTGTCGGGCAGCCGCGAAAAGATCATGGACATCATCCGGACCAAGGCCGACCAGGACGCGCGCAAGATCGGCGTGCAGGTCGTCGACGTGCGCATCAAGCGCGTCGACCTGCCGGAAACCGTGTCGGAAAACGTCTACCGCCGTATGGAAGCCGAGCGCAAGCAGGTGGCCAACGAACTGCGGTCGACCGGCGCGGCCGAAGCCGAAAAGATCAAGGCCGATGCCGACAAGCAGAAGGACGTGATCGTCGCCGAAGCCTACCGTGACGCACAGCGCGTCAAGGGTGAAGGCGACGCCAAGGCGGGTGCGGTCTATGCGGCAGCCTATGGCAAGAATGCCGAATTCTATGCGTTCTACCGCTCGATGCAGGCCTATCGCGAAAGCTTCAAGAACAAGAGCGACGTGATGGTGCTGGACCCCAGTGCCGACTTCTTCAAATACATGAAGAATCCGCGCGCGGCCGGCGGAAAATGAACGGTGGCGACTGGTTCGCCGCATTTGGACTGATGCTGGTGATCGAGGGGTCGCTGCCCTTCGCCGCACCGGCGATGTGGCGTGAGGTGTTCCGTCGCGCCGCAGAGCTGACCCATGGTCAGTTGCGTTTCATGGGCGCTGCCCTGGGCGGACCAACACGCATTTCGCGTCTGCGTTGCTGCACGAAAGCGATGGATGCAAGGCGCGTCGCGCTGGCAAGGGTCGTTCCTTGCCAAGCGGCGCAACGCAGCAGACGCGCTTTCCTGCAGCAACCCGAAGGGACAGGGGCGATTCGGGCGCATTCCTTTGTCGCGGGCTGCTTGCAGTGAACGACACTGCGTCGCATCCCGCTTCGCGGACTGCATCCCGAATCGCCCCTGTCGCAGGCGTGAAATGCGTGTTGGCCCGCCCGGATGTTGGGCGGCGTTTTTTTGTTGATGGTGCTGAATTAAATTAAATGACTGCCTGGTTGCTACCCGAAAATGTCGAAGACGTGTTGCCCCCGCAGGCCTGGCGGATGGAAGACATGCGCCGTGCGCTGCTCGACTTGTTTCGGGGCGAGGGTTACCAGCTGGTGATCCCGCCGCTGATGGAGTTCGTCGATTCGCTGCTCACCGGCGTGGGGGCCGATCTCGATCTCAAGACCTTCAAGCTCGTCGACCAGCTCTCCGGCCGGTTGATGGGTGTGCGCGCCGACACCACGCCACAGGTTGCTCGGATCGACGCGCACCTGCTGGCGGCCAATGCGGTGAACCGGCTGTGCTACGCGGGCAGCGTGCTACACACTCAGTCGGATGGTTTCCATCGTTCGCGCGAGCCGATTCAGATCGGGGCCGAACTCTATGGCGACGCCAGCGCGCAGGCCGATCTCGAAATCCTCACCCTGATGCAGAAGGGGCTGGATGCCTGCGGCGTGCGTGCGGCCCAGCTCGATATCGGCCACGTCGGCGTCTACCGCGCGCTGGCGCAGGAAGCGGGGCTCTCCGGTGAAATCGAGCATCAGCTGTTTGGCGCACTGCAGGCCAAGGATGCCAGCGCCGTGGCCGTGCTCACGGCGGGCCTGCCCGCCGCACTCGCGGATGCCTTCGCGGCGCTGCCACAACTCTACGGCGACCGTGCCGTGCTCGCCGAAGCACGCGTGCGCCTGCCGGCGTTACCCGCCGTCGTGGCGGCGCTGGATACACTCGAAGCCGTCGACACCGGACTGGCGGGCGTCAATGCCGCCTACGACCTGGCCGAACTGCGGGGCTATGGCTACCACAGCGGCGTGGTGTTCGCCGCCTACACCGCCGGACGCAGCAGCGCAATCGCGCAGGGCGGGCGTTACGACGAAGTGGGCAAGGTGTTCGGTCGGGCGCGTCCGGCCACCGGATTCAGTCTGGATCTGCGCGAGCTGGCGGTCGCCGGCGCGTAATACAACAGGGAGACAGCAGCATGGCAGCAAAGAACGTCGTCGTCATCGGCACCCAGTGGGGCGATGAAGGCAAGGGCAAGATCGTCGACTGGCTCACCGACCGCGCGGCCGGTGTGGTGCGCTTCCAGGGCGGCCACAACGCCGGCCACACCCTGGTGGTCGGCGGCAAGAAAACGGTGCTGCACCTGATCCCGTCCGGCATCCTGCGCGAGAACGTCACCTGCTACATCGGCAACGGCGTGGTACTCGCGCCCGACGCATTGCTGAAGGAAATGGACATGCTCGAAGCTGCCGGCGTCGACGTGGCCAGCCGGCTCAAGATCAGCGAGGCCTGCCCGCTCATCATGCCGCACCACGTGGCGCTCGATCAGGCGCGCGAAATCGCCAAGGGGGCCGGCAAGATCGGTACCACCGGACGCGGCATCGGCCCCGCCTACGAAGACAAGGTCGCACGTCGCGCGCTGCGCCTGCAGGACCTGTTCTTCCGCGAGCGCTTCGCCGCCAAGCTGGGTGAAGTGCTCGACCATCACAACTTCATGCTGAAGAACTACTACAAGGCCGAAGTGGTGAGTTTCAACCAGACGCTCGACGGCATGATGGCGATGGCCGAGCGTATCAAGCCCATGGTCGCCGACGTGCCGAGGAGCCTGTACGAAGCCAACAAGTCGGGCGGTAACCTGCTGTTCGAGGGCGCGCAGGGCACGCTGCTCGACATCGACCACGGCACCTATCCGTTCGTGACTTCGTCGAACTGCACCGCCGGTGGCGCATCCACCGGTTCCGGCGTCGGCCCGTCTGCCATGCACTACGTGCTCGGCATCACCAAGGCCTACACCACGCGCGTCGGCTCCGGGCCGTTCCCCACTGAATTATTTGACGACGTCGGCCAGTACCTCGGCGAAAAGGGCCACGAATTCGGTGCAACCACGGGTCGCCAGCGCCGCTGCGGCTGGTTCGACGCGGCGGCGTTGAAGCGCTCGATCCAGATCAACGGCGTGTCGGGTCTGTGCGTGACCAAGCTCGACGTGCTGGACGGGCTGGAAACCGTGCGCGTCTGTGTCGGCTACAAAATCGATGGCCAGCTGTGCGACATCCTGCCGGTGGGGGCGGAGTCGATCACTGACGTCGAGCCCATCTACGAAGACCTGGCAGGCTGGAGCGACACCACTGTCGGTGTGCAGGAATTCGACCGGCTGCCGCAGAAGGCGCAGGCCTATCTCAAACGCATGGAAGAACTGTGCGAAGTGCCGATCGACGTGGTGTCGACCGGCCCCGACCGGGTGGAGACCATCGTGCGTCGCCACCCCTATGAAGCGTGATGGCGCAAGCCATCGAAATAACAAAAAGCCGACACAAGGTCGGCTTTTTGTTTCAAGCTAATCACTTAGCTGCGTCTGGTGCCCAGAAGAGGACTCGAACCTCCACAGTGTTGCCACCGCTAGGACCTGAACCTAGTGCGTCTACCAATTCCGCCATCTGGGCAATGAAGGCGCGCATTTTAGAGAGCCGAGAATAACTTGTCAACGAAACCCCCAACTTCCAAAAAATCCCGCAGTCGCGGCGGCAAGCACAAGGTGCCCGCTATCCGTCTGGCCGACCCGTTCTATGAGCGTGAAATCGAGCGCTACGAGTCGCCTTTGCCGAGCCGGGAATACATCCTGCAATTGCTGGGCGAAGCCGGCTGTCCGGTGGATGCGGAAGCGTTTGCCGCCCAGCTGGAAATCACCGAAGACGAATTCGAGCTGTTCCAGCGCCGGCTGGGTGCCATGCAGCGCGACGGCCAGCTCATGCTCAACCGCAAGCGCCAGCTGTGCATCGCCGACAAGATGGACCTCATCAAGGGCCGGGTCGAAGGCCACCCCGACGGCTTTGGCTTTGTGGTGCCGGAAGAGGGCGGTGACGATCTCTTCATGTCGCCCAAGGAAATGCATCGCGTGCTGCACGGCGACCGCGTGCTGGTGCGCGTCGCCGGTTTCGACAAGCGCGGCCGCCGCGAGGCCAAGATCGTCGAGGTGCTGGAGCACGTCAACAAAACGGTGGTGGGCCGTTATTACCTGGAGGGCGGCGTCGGCTTCCTGATCGCGGAGAACCGCCGCGTCAACCAGGACATCCTCGTTCCGGCCGAACACGCAGGCGGTGCGCAATCAGGCCAGGTCGTCACGGTGGAAATCCTCACCCAACCCGGTGCGCACAACGAAGCGGTCGGCAAGGTCGTCGAAATTCTTGGCAGCTTCACCGGCCCCGGCATGGAAATCGAGATCGCGTTGCGTAAGCACGACCTGCCCTACGTGTTCCCGCCGGAGGTGGAGAAGCAAGCCGAAGCCCTACCGAAAAAAGTCCTGAAAAAGGACCTGGCCGGGCGCGAGGACATCCGTCACCTGCCGCTGGTCACCATCGACGGCGAAACCGCGCGTGACTTTGACGACGCCGTGTACTGCGAACCCCAGGGCCGCAGCGGCTTCCGCCTCATCGTGGCGATTGCAGATGTCAGCCACTATGTCCAGCCCGGTGACGCGCTCGATACCGAAGGCTACACGCGCGGCAACTCGGTTTATTTTCCGCGCCGCGTGATTCCCATGCTGCCCGAGGCACTATCGAACGGCCTGTGCTCGCTCAACCCGGAAGTGGATCGTCTGGCCATGGTGTGCGACATGCAGATCAGCAGTACCGGCAGCGTCAAGGAATACCGCTTCTACCCTGCGGTGATCTTTTCGCACGCGCGCCTCACCTACAACCAGGTGTGGGACTGGCTTTCGGGGGCGGCCCAGCCCGATAAAAAGCAGGCCGCACTCATGCCGCACCTGCAGGCGCTCGACAAGCTCTTCCGCACGCTGCTGAAGGCCCGCGCCAAGCGGGGGGCCATTGATTTCGGCTCGCAGGAAACCCAGATCATTTTCGACGAGCAGGGCAAGATCAAGGCGATCGTGCCGGTGGTGCGCAACGACGCCCACCGCATCATCGAGGAATGCATGCTGGCGGCCAACGTCTGTGCGTCGGATTTCCTGCACGAGAACAAACAGCCCGCACTTTACCGGGTGCACGAAGGCCCCACCCCCGAGAAGCTCGCGGCGCTGCGGGGTTTTCTGGCTGAATTCGGCCTTGATCTCGGTGGCGGCGACAAACCTCACGCCAAGGAATACGGTGCCCTGCTGGAAAAGATCAAGGACCGGCCGGACCACGGCCTGCTCCAGACCGTGATGCTGCGCTCGCTCAAGCAGGCGGTTTACAGCCCCGACAACAAGGGGCACTTCGGTCTGGCCTACGAGGCGTATACGCACTTCACTTCGCCGATCCGCCGCTATCCCGACCTGCTCGTGCATCGCGGCATTAAGGCCGTGCTCAAGGGCGAGAATCTCCCCAGCAAGGGGCTGGCCGAAACCGGTGTGCATTGCTCGATGACCGAACGCCGCGCCGACGATGCCACGCGCGATGTCGACGCCTGGCTCAAGACCTATTTCATGCGCGACCGCATCGGCGAGGAATACAACGGCACCGTCAGCGCTGTCACCAGTTTCGGCATCTTCGTCGCCCTCGACGACATCTTCATCGAAGGCCTCGTGCATGTGTCCGAACTCGGCCAGGATTACTTCCACTACGACCAGTCCAAGCATTGGATGCTCGGTGAGCGCACCGGCAAGCGTTATCGTCTGGGCGACCGGGTGCGCATCAAGGTCATGCGTGCCGATATCGAAACCAGCAAGATCGACTTCAGCCTGATCGAATGGGTGGAGATGGCAACCGAAGACGACGCCCCGCCTGCGGCCAGCAAGAAACCCCGGTCCAGCAAGAAAAAATGAGCGACAAACCCGCTGACAGGCACGCTGCCGAAAAACTCATCTATGGCTTCCATCCCGTGCTGGCCCGGCTACGCCAGGACCCGGCGGGTATCTTCGAAATCTATCTGGATCTGACCCGCCGCGACGCGCGCGCGCGCGACCTCGTGCATCAGGCCAAGGATCACGGCGTCAAACTGGCACAGGTCGAAGCCGACCGCCTGACACGTCTGGTCGGCAAGACTGCCAAGCACCAGGGTGTCGTCGCCCGCGTCAAGCCGGTTGCGCTCACCCATTCTCTCGACGAGGTGCTGGAAAACATCCAGGGCCCGCCGCTGCTGGTCATCCTCGACGGCGTCACCGACCCGCACAACCTCGGTGCCATCCTCCGCTCGGCCGACGCCTTCGGCGCCCACGCCGTCATCGCACCCAAAGACAACGCCGTCGGCATCAACGCCACCGTGGAAAAAGTCGCCTCGGGTGCCGCAGAAACCGTACCCTATCTCATGGTCACCAACCTCGCGCGCACGATCGAGGACCTGAAGGAACACAACATCTGGGTCATCGCCGCCGACATGGACGGCGACCAGCCCCTGTCCGGCATCGACGCCAAGACCGGTATCGCCTGGGTGCTCGGCGCCGAAGGTGCGGGCATCCGCCGCCTGGTCAAGCAAAGCTGCGACCAGGTCGCGCGCATCCCGATCGGCGGCACCGTGGAGAGCCTCAACGTCTCGGTGTCGGCGGCGTTGTGTCTGTATGAGACGGTGCGGCAGCGCGGGGGGGGAGTGACAAGAGACATAGCAACACATTGTTCTGACTCAGAATCTATTGGTTGACCTTTATCCAAAATGCTTGAGGGATTGATTACGTTTATTGGCGTTCTGCTAGTCCCTATTGCACTAGTTACGTCCATGGTCCTCATCGTGATTTGGCTGACCACTCGGGAAAATAGGATTCGTGAGGAAAAGCGGATTGCCCTGGAAATCCAGGGGCAGGAAGAAACGAATTGGAATCATCCGCCAGGAGAAATGATTCTTGAGATTCCTGTTTCAAAAGGGATGACTCTCTTTGGAATGCTTATGGCATCAGCCCTGCTGGGATTTGGGATCGCGTTCTGTTTGATTAGTCCAGTAACTGCCCTAGTGTTGGGATGGTGGACATGCATAGTGGGTCTGATCTTTCTGGTCTCACTAGGTCGGCAGCTCTTAGTTAAACACCCGATTGTGGTTGTTACAACAGAATGCATTCAATACCGAGGTTGGCCATTTAGATGCATTTCCTGGAGCAACGTTATTCGTGCCAGCTTGAGGCGAGTGGCAACTAGAGGCGGTATTTCGGTATATCTGAATCTGGAATTGAACAATGAGAAAGAACTGACCAGTAAGTTGAGCAAATTTAAGGGACTGCTTTTTCGACTCAACCGTTTGTTCGGGGTGAGTACATTTTCAATCGGACTTACACCATTAAAGGCTAGCCCTAAAAATGTTCTAGCAATTGTGGAAAATCAAATTCGGTTCCATAGGAAGGTCGGCCAGTAGCTACCTAACTTAAGGGGCAGTTCAGACGCGATTTTTGTGGTCTGGCCAGTTATTTAAATTCACGCCAGTTCCTGCAAACGCAACAAACGCGCAGCCTCTTCCTCGCGCGCATCGTCAATCTCCCGCATCACCCCGTCCAGATCGACCGGCGGCATCTCGCATTCGAACCGGCCCGTGAGTTCGACCTCGGGATGCAGGCCACCGTGTTCGTACAGCGCCCAGATTTCCTCGGCGTACTGCGTTGTCAATAGTGCCGGCGCGAACTGGCCGAAATAGGTCCGTAGGTTGTTCACGTCGCGCGCCAGCATGGCCTGGGCGTGATTGTTGCCGGCGGCGTCGACCGCCTGCGGCAGGTCGATGATCACCGGGCCATCGGCGCTGACGAGAATGTTGAACTCGGACAGGTCGCCGTGAACAACGCCAGCGCACAGCATGCGCACGACTTCGCCGATCAGGGTGCGGTGGTGGGCGAGGGCCTCGTCTTCGGTGAACGACACGTCGTTGAGCCGGGGCGCGGCGTTGCCCTCCAAGTCGGCCACCAGTTCCATCAGCAGGACGCCTTCGTGGAAGTTGTACGGCGTGGGCACGCGCACGCCGGCGGCGGCGAGCCGATACAGCGCATCGACCTCGGCGCTTTGCCAGGCGGCTTCCTGCATTTCGCGGCCATACTTGCTGCCCTTGGCCATGGCGCGCGCCTGGCGGCTGTTTTTGGTCTTGCGGTTTTCGGTGTAGTCGACGGCCTGGCGGAAGCTGCGCTTGTTGGCTTCCTTGTAGACCTTGGCGCAGCGGATGTCGTCGCCGCACACGACGACGAAGACCATGGCTTCCTTGCCGCTCATGAGCTGGCGCACGACGCCGTCGATCAGGCCGTCTTCGAGCAGGGGGGCGAGTCGCTTGGGGATTTTCATCTGTGCGAAGTCAGCCGCGCACCTTGCGGTACGCATCGAGCAGGCGCCGGTGCATCGCGCTGCCCTCGAAGTCGTCGCCCAGCGTGGTCAGGCCGAAGAAGCGCGTGTCCTGGTTGTAGAGCGCGAACGCCTGTTCAAGCGTGTCGCGGCCGTACATCAGGGCGAGCGCGGGTTCGAAGGGGCCGGGGTCGTCGAGGCGGACGAGGTCGGCGATGCAGCGGTAGGCCTTCAGCCGCGCCTCGCTGCGCTGGCCGTACTGGGCGATCCAGGCGCAGCCTTCGACGATGGCGTCGTCGTCGCCCAGCGCCAGCGCGAGCAGCAGTTTCAATTCGCCGACGCGCAGGTCGGTCCACGGCGAATCAGCGTCGGGGGCGAGGCCGATCAGCACGCTCACCAGGCGGTCGTCGGCAAGCTCGAGTTCATCGATCAGGTCGAGCAGTTCGGCGCAGGCGTCGTCGTCGAGTTCGGGCAGGCGCGCGAGCGCGGGGCGGATCAGGTTGCCGACGCTGTTGTTCTCGAATTCGAGTTCCTCGACGGGATAGATTTCGGACACGCCCGGCACCAGGATGCGGCAGGCGTAGACGCCGAGATGGGTGAAGTCGGCGACGTAGAGCGCATGGCCTTCGGCGTGCAGCGCGTCGACCGACCATTGGTAGTCCTCTTCGGTGGTGGTACCGAAGTTCCAGTCGACGAAGTCGTAGTCCGGCGTGTCGCGCAGGAACTGCCAGGAAATCACGCCGCTGGAATCGACGAAGTGGATTTCCAGGTTCTGCGGGTCGGCGATCTCTTCCTGATCGAAGCCGGGGGCGGGGAAGCCCGCCAGCGCATCGAGCGCACGGCCCTGCAGCAGTTCGGTCAGCGCGCGTTCGAGCGCGACCTCGAAGCGCGGATGCGCGCCGAAGCTGGCGAAGCAGCCCTGGTCGTCGGGGTGCAGCAGGGTGACGTTCATCACCGGATAGCGGCCGCCGAGCGAGGCGTCCTTCACCAGGATGCCGAAGCCGGCTTCACGCAGGCCGCGGATGCCGGCGGCGATGCGCGGGTAGCGGTCGATGACGGCTTCGGGCACGTCGGGCAGGCACAGGCCTTCCTCGATGATGCGGAACTTGATGTGGCGCTCGAAGATTTCGGCCAGCGCCTGGGTGCGCGCCTCCATCAGCGTGTTGCCGGCCGACATGCCGTTGCTCACGTAGAGGTTGCCGATGAGGTTGACCGGGAAATAGACGGTTTCGCCGTCGGCGAGGCGCAGGTAGGGGATGGCGCAAATGCCGCGCGCGGCGTTGCCGGAGTTGAGGTCAATGAGCTGGTCGGCGCGCACGCTTTCATCGGGGTTGTAGTGGGCGTGAAGCTCGGGCGTGAGCAGGCCTTGTGGCCAGGCATCATCGTTCACCTCGAACCAGCGCTCGTCGGGGTGGTGCACGTAAGTGCGGTTGGCGATCGTCTCGCCGAGATAAAAGTGCGTCCAGAAATAATTGGTCGACAGGCGTTCGAAGTATTCGCCCAGTGCGCTCGCCCGTGCGGCGAGTTCCGAGCCGCCCTTGCCGTTGGTGAAGAGGATGGGGCAGTCGCGGTCGCGGATGTGCACCGACCACACGCCTTCCACCGGGTTGAGCCAGGAGCGTTCCTCGATGTGGAAACCGAGGGCATCCAGTTTCGCTTGCAGGGTGGCGATGGAGGCTTCGAGCGAAGCGTCCTTGCCGGGGATGAAGTGCTCGGTGACTGACATGGACGCGCGGCGGACTGAATAACCCGACAGCATACGCGATGCGTCGTGCCGCCGCGTAGAATCCGGCAGATGGACAGACGCATTTCAGCAGGCCTCGCCTGCATCCTGCTGGCGGGCGTCGCCGGCACGGCCTGGGCAGGTGCACAAAGCTTCGGACTGGACGGCCAACCCGCGCCGCAGGCCGACCGTGCCGACTGGGTGGCGCAGGCACGCGGGTTGGAGCAGCGACGCGACTGGCCGGCTCTGCTGGCGCTGGGACAGGCCTGGGCGCGGGCCGAGGCGAACAATCCGCTGGCGTGGTTCGTCCAGGGGCGGGCGTGGTCGGCGCTGGGGCGACCTGCGGAGGCCATTGCGGCTTACGAACGCAATTTGCAGCTCGCGCCCGACGACGTTCAGGCGCGCAACAACTTCGGCAACGTGCTGCGCGACAGCGGCCGTCCGCGCGAGGCGATGCGGGCCTACCGCGCAGCGGTGGAGATCGATCCCGATTACATCCCGGCCTGGCATAACCTGGGGCTAACCTTCTATCTGACCCGCGGTCAGGCGGGTGTGGCGCGGGCGATCGAACAGCTGCGCGCCATCGACCCGGCGCTCGCCGGGGTGTGGCACAGGCTGGCGGTGGACTATTCCCTGACGCGCGATCCGCGTGTGGCGGGCGATGCGGTGCGGCTACTGCGCGGGCTGGATGAAGTCGCGCGCGCAAGACTGTTTGGCGTGTTGCTGGAGGGGCGCTGAGCGGGCGGGAGCGTCAGGGGCGGCGCGCAGGGGCGGCGTGGTCGCCGGGTGCGTTCAGATCGGCAGGAAGATCATCGTCGCGGCGTTCACCACGCCGAAGCGGATCGCACGGTTGCTTTTGTCCTCGATAACCCGGGCAAGCGTGTCCTGGATGCCGATGAGCTTGCCGAATTCACGTTCGAAGCTGAGATTGGCTACGCCGTGGGCGTCGAAACCATTGGAGAGCAAGATGGGTGCGCCGCCGGCGTTGCGCGCGCTGGAGAGCTTCCATACCACGGCTTCCGTGTTGCGGGCGGCGTTGTAGAGCTTTTGCGCGTCGATTTCGGTGAGCAGGTAGAACTCGGTCTGGTGATTGAAGGCCGCCATGTGCATGGCGAGCAGGCCGCCCATGAGGGCTTTCACGCGGTCACCGGCGTAGTCCTCGCGCCAGGTGTCGAGGAGGGTGGTTTCCCAGGGCTGGTTTTTCTGCGGCGACAGATGCCAGTAGGGCAGGGATTTGTAGAGTGCTGCGGTGGCTTCGTCGGCGCTGCCAAACCCGGATTTGCGCCACTCGGCGGGATTACGCCGGTAGAGCTTGAGGGTGAGGGTTTTCAGGATGGCCAGCACTTCCTGCTGGTGGATTTCGACGACGCTGTCGACGTCGCCCTTGGCCAGATTCTTGACGCTGAAGCTGCGGACGCTGCTGCTGCCGTCCTTGCGCTGGATGGGCTGGCCGTTGCAGCCGGCCAGCAGCGCGATGGCGAGGAAGGGTAGAGCCAGTCGGACGTCGAATTTCACGACGAGCAGCTTACCTCAATCCGGCGGGCCCAGTCCGGTGGCTCGGTGGCGTAGGCCGCGAATTCCGGCTGGTCGTCGTAGGGGCGCGCCAGCAGGGCGTGCAGGCGCGCCACTTCGCTGTAGTCGCGTTCGTCGGCGGCGCGGCGGATGGCGGTTTCGGCGAGATGGTTGCGCAGGATGTATCTGGGATTGACGGCGCGCATGGCCAGCCGGCGTTCGGCATCCGGCACGCCGGCGTCGCGCAGCGCACCCGCGTAGCGCAGTGCCCAGAAGTCGTAGGCGTCACGGTCGAGGAAGAGGTCGCGAACGGCCGCGTTGGTCGCACCGGGCGTGCTGTCAAAGTCGCACAGGCGGCGGAAGAAGATCGTGTAATCGACGTGGTTGGCGGCCAGCAGCTTGAGCAGATCGAGGAGGAGGCTCAGGGTGTCGCTGCCCGTTGTCAGCCCGAGCTTGGCCGCCATGCGCGCCACGTAGGCGCGGCTGAAGATCTGCGGATAATCTTGGATCGCGGCGGAGGCGGCATCCACCGAAATCAGCGGCACCAGCGCCTGCGCGAGCTTGGTCACGTTCCACGCGCCCACGTCGGGCTGCTGGTCGAAGGCATAGCGGCCGTGGGTATCGGAATGGTTGCAGACGAAGCCGGGATCGAAGGCGTCGAGGAAGCCGAAGGGGCCGTAGTCGAGCGTGAGCCCGAGGATGGACATGTTGTCGGTGTTCATCACGCCGTGCGCAAAGCCCACCGCCTGCCAGTCGGCCATGAGCTCGGCGGTGCGCTTCGCCACTTCGTGCAGGAGGACGGGATAGGGGTCGGCCAGCCCGGCGAACTGCGGGTAGTAGCGGCGGATGACGTAGTCGGCCAGGATGCGGATGGGCTCGGTCTGGTTGCGGTAGAAGAAGACCTCGAAGGAGCCGAAGCGGACGAAGCTGGGGGCGAGCCGGGTGACCAGCGCAGCGGTTTCCTCGTCTTCGCGGTACACCGGCAGCGGGCTGCCCACCAGCGCGAGCGCGCGCGTGGTGGGAATGCCGAGCGCGTGCATGGCTTCGGAGCAGAGGAATTCGCGGATGCTGGAGCGCAGTACGGCACGGCCGTCGCCGCCGCGCGAGTAGGGTGTGCGGCCGCCGCCCTTGATCTGCATCTCCCAACCCTTGGTCTCGCCCAGGAGCATTGCGCGGCCGTCGCCGAGCTGCGGCACGAAGTGGCCGAACTGGTGGCCGGCGTAGAGCGCGGCCACCGGCTCCATGCCGGGCAGAACGCGGTTGCCGGCCAGCACCTCGATCAGCTCGGGGTGGTGGAGGGCGTCGGCGTCGAGTCCCAGCAGGGCCAGTGCGTCCGGGCTATGGCAGACGAGGGTGGGATCGGGCACGGGCGTGGCCTGCACGCGGGAAAAAAAGCTGTCGGGCAGGCGCGCGAAGCCGTTGTCGAAAACGAGGTCGTGATGGCTGGGCATTACGGCATTGTAGGGGTTTGTAAGGACGGTGCGACCCGGCCGACTACAAGGTCAACCCCGCACGATCAACCCACAGGAGACTCCCATGAACTGTTCCCCCGCCTGCGCTGCGCGCCCCCTCAATGTGCTCGATACCGCCGGTGCCTGGCTTGCACTGCTACCGATCCGTTTGCTGCTGGCCTATGAATTCGGCGTGGCCGGCCTGGAAAAGCTGCGCGGCGACAACTGGTTTGCCGACATCCAGGACGCGTTTCCCTTCCCCTTCAGCCTGGTGCCGGTGGACGTGAGCTGGTTCCTGGCGACCTGGAGCGAGCTCATCGGCGCGGCCGCGCTGGTGGTGGGCCTGGGCACGCGCTTCTGGGCGGCGGGGCTGATCGTGCTGGACATCGTCGCCTGGGTGTCGGTGCACGGTGGCAATGGCTACAACGTCTGCGACAACGGCTACAAGCTGCCGCTGATGTACCTGACGATGCTCGTACCCCTGGTGCTGGCGGGCCCCGGCAGGCTGTCGCTCGACCACTGGATCCGTCGCCGCGTCCTGGGCAGCTGAGCCGTCTACCTCAGTACTGCCTGGCCCCGGGCTTGACCGGGGCGACCGTCAGGGGTTTCAGGCGTACCGGTTTGCTGTCGGCCTGGTCGTTCACCCGCGTATACAGGGTGTGTCTGAGCCAGCGTTCGTCGTCGCGCTGCGGATGGTCTTCGCGGGTGTGCGCGCCGCGACTTTCGGTCCGGTTCAGCGCCGAGACCAGGGTCGCGCGGGCCACGGCCATGAGGTTTTCCAGCTCCAGTGCCTCGATGCGCGCGGTATTGAAGACCCGGCTGGTGTCCGACACGCCGGCATGCTCAAGACGTGTAGCCAGGACATCGAGTTTGGCCAGTCCCGCACGCAGGCTGGCGTCGGTGCGGAATACGCCGCAGTGCGCCTGCATGGCGCGACGCAGCGCGTCGCCGATGGCCGCCACCCGTTCGCTGCCGGGGCGCGACCAGCGCGCCAGCCGTGCCAGGCTGGCGTCGGCGGCGTCGGCCGGCAGGGGACGCGGATAGGGATGGTCACGCAGGGTGTCGAGCATGTGCCGGCCCGCCGCGCGGCCGAACACGACGAGGTCGAGTAGCGAATTGCCGCCCAGACGGTTGGCCCCGTGTACCGACACGCACGCGCACTCGCCCACGGCATAGAGGCCGGGCACGGGCTCTTCCGGGCCGTGGCGCGCAGGCGCGACGACCTGGCCGTGCAGGTTGGTGGGAATGCCGCCCATCATGTAGTGCGCGGTGGGGGCGACGGGGATGGGTGCAGTGGCCGGATCGACCCCGGCGAAGCGGATCGCGAGGTCGCGGATACCGGGCAGTTTCGCGGCGATGGCGGCCTCGCCCAGATGGTCGAGCTTGAGGTCGATGAAGTCACCCTGCGGCCCGCAACCGCGTCCTTCGGCGATCTCGATGGCGATGGCGCGGGCGACCACGTCGCGGCCGGCGAGATCCTTGGCGTGCGGGGCGTAGCGTTCCATGAAGCGTTCGCCGTGCCGGTTGAGCAGGTAGCCGCCTTCGCCGCGCACGCCTTCGGTGATGAGGCAACCCACGCCGGCGATGCCGGTGGGATGGAACTGCCAGAATTCCATGTCCTGCAGCGGCAGGCCGGCGCGCAGCACCATGCCGAGGCCGTCGCCGGTGTTGATCAGGGCATTGCTGCTGTTGTGGTACACGCGCCCCGCCCCGCCGGTGGCGAGCAGGGTGGTGCGTGCCTCGATCAGCACGGGTTCGCCGGTTTCGATGCCGAGGGCGCTGACGCCCAGGCAATAGCCCTCGGCGTCGCGTATCAGATCGAGCGCGAAGTACTCGTCGAAAAAATGGGTGCGTGCGGCCAGGTTCTGCTGGTACAGCGTGTGCAACAGCGCGTGGCCGGTGCGGTCTGCGGCGGCGCAGGTGCGCGTGGCCTGCTCGCCGCCGCAATGCTTGGATTGCCCGCCGAAGGGGCGTTGATAGATTTTCCCGTCCGGCAGACGGGAAAAGGGCAGGCCCATGTGCTCCAGTTCATAGACGGCGCTGGTCGCCTCGCGGCACATGAATTCAATCGCGTCCTGGTCACCCAGCCAGTCGCCCCCCTTCACCGTGTCGTAGAAATGCCACTCCCAGCGGTCTTCATCCACATTGCCGAGCGCGGCGGTGATGCCGCCCTGCGCGGAGACCGTGTGCGAGCGCGTGGGAAACACCTTCGAGACCACGGCCACCGTGTAGTCCGAACGGGCAAGCTGCAAGGCTGCGCGCAGGCCGGCACCGCCGCCGCCGATGATGAGCGCGTCGAAGCGTCGCCGGTTCATGCCGGCCGCCACAGGGCCGCAATCAGCCCGGCCACGCTCGCGACCAGAACGGCGAGCACGCAGACGTCAAGCAGCAGCCGCACTGCCAGGGGCCTGACGTAATCCATCAGGATGTCGCGCATCCCGACCCACGCATGCAGCGCCAGCGCCAGCGCCGCGAACACCCAGCCCAGCCTGACCCAGACCGGTGCGAACAGCGCCTGCCAGCCGGCATGGTCGACCGGCACGGCCAGCGCCACCCGCAGCAGCAGCAGTGGCAGCACAATCGCCAGTATCCAGGCCGTGCCGCGCTGCACCAGCCAGGCCAGGGTGCCGCTGTGTGCGCTACCGAGGGCTTTCATCCGGGCAGCCACAGAGCGAGCAAGAGCGCGGCGACGAGCGATGCGGCGACGACGGCTTGCGCACTGCGTTGCGCGGCCTGCCGTTCCAGGCCCCGGTGCGCGTCCATCGCCAGATGCCGCAGACCAGCCAGAAGATGGAACACGAAGCCCGCGAACACCCCGATCATCGCGAGCCGTCCCCGGGGGCTGGCGGCCAGCGCTGCCAGCGCGTCGAACGCGTGCTCGCTGTGCAGCGACACCGTCAGGCCCCAGACGCCGAGCGGCAGCAGCGCGAACAGCAACAGGCCGGAAAGGCGATGCAGGATCGACACCCAGCCGGGCAGGGGCAGATGCAGGCGCAGCAGATCGAGATAGACCGGACGCTTGGTGGACATGGACGATAAATGAAGCGGTCAGGGACGGGATATTGAATCGCCCCTATGGTATGCCAAGCCCGTGCGGCCGGGTAAGCAGCGCGGACAGCGGCCGGCGGGCAGGGCGGGTTCACGGCTCGCAGCCGTGCCGCCACACCGCGGCTTCGAGTGCGTCGCCCGCCGCCATGCCCTGCGCCAGCAGCGCGGCGGCGATCCCGGTGAGACGGTCGCCCGAGCCCGCCTGGGCGAGATTCGGGCCGCCCGTGGTGTTGATGGCGTAGCGGCCGCGTGGATGCGCGATCACCGTGCCTGCGCCCTTGAGGGCCACGTGCGCGCCAAAGCGGGTGGACAGTACGGTTGCCGCCGCGATGCGGTCGGCCTGCACGGCAGCGGTGTCGCAGCCGAGCAGGCGCGCGGCTTCGCCGGGGTGCGGCGTGAGCAGGGTCGGCCCCGTGCGCTGCGCGGCGACTTCCGCCAGCGCCGCGTCACCCGCCAGCAGGTTGAGCGCATCGGCATCGAGCACCAGCGTGCAGGGCGTGGCAAGCGCGACTGCCAACAGCGCGCGGGCGGTCGCGGTCTGGCCCAGCCCGGGGCCGATGGCCAGCATCGTCAGCGCCTGGCCGACCAGGCTTTCCGGCGTGGCGAACATCAGGCGCGGCTCGCCGGTGTCCACCGCCACGCGCGTGTCCAGCACGCCCAGAGTGACCAGGCCCGCGCCGTGCGCCAGTGCCGCGCGGCCGGCGATGAGCGCCGCACCCACCATGCCGGGCGCGCCGCCGACCACGCCGGCGTGGCCGAACAGGCCCTTGTGGCTGTTGCGTGGGCGCGGCGGCAGGTGGTGACGTGGTTCCAGCCGTGTGAGCGCGAAGCCGGGGGCGTCGCTCGCGACCACGCCCAGCGTGTCGACGAACACTGCTCCTGCGTAGTCCGGCCCGTCCGCCGTCAGGAGGCCGGGCTTCGCGCCGAGAAACGTCAGCGTCACGTCTGCGCGCATGGCAATGCCGCGTATCTGGCCGGTATCCGCGTCCAGCCCGCTCGGTACGTCCAGCGCCAGACGCGGGCAGGCGAGCGCGTTGGCCTGCGCGATCCACTGTGCGTCGATGCCGGTCACCTCGCGCGCGAGTCCCGCGCCGAAGAGGCCGTCGATCAGCAGGCAGAAATTCTGGCTTGCCGGAAAGGCCGACAGGCAACGGCCGCCCGCGGCGATCCAGGCTGCGCGGGCGTGCGCGGCGTCCGGCGGCAGTCTGGCCGGGTCGGCACGGCTCGCCACCACCACGCGAAGGCCGCGCGCCGCCAGCCGCCGTGCCGCGACGAACGCATCGCCGCCGTTGTTGCCCGGCCCGGCGAGCACCAGCACCGGCGCGCCGGTGTCGTGCGCCAGCGTGGCCGCGTACTCCGCCGCCGCCGCGCCCGCCTTCTCCATCAGCGCGTCGTCGGGATGGGCAGCCCGCCAGGTTTGTTCCATCGCGCGGATTGCCGCAGCGGGGTAGAGCGGCGGCGAGATCAGGTCGGCGAGCGGAGTGGGCATCGATGCAAGGGCCGGGATACGGGCAGAAACCAGCGATCCAACGGGTCCACGAACCTGCGTCCGCTCTGGTTCGGTACGTGAGTGCGGATCATGGTCATCGCCACGGCCTTCACCCGTATGCGCATCCCCGTGCCATAGAGCAAGGCTACGATCAGCCCCATCGTCCCCGAGGTCGCCGCCAGTAAGCGCCGCATCCAGTCGACGTAAGCCTTCTCGGTACACAGGCTGTAATGGTGCAAGCGGATTTCGGCCCGCATCCGGTCGAGCAGCTGGGGAGAATCCTGAGACGCCAGGCGAGCTTTCATCCGTGGAATTTTAGGTTTGCCCATATCAGCGGGCAAGGCGTAGAGTTCAAAATAACCAGATACCACTCTGAGGGTAGAACCAAATGAGCGCATATCTCATATCAAGCAATTTATCTCAGAAAATGCAGTAGCTGCCTAACGAATCGCTTCGAGAGGGACCCTCCAATAACGTGTTGCAGCGGGCATTGGGCCCGTCGGCCATTTTTTGCTTCCGCAAACAGTCGTCGCCTCAAATACCGCTGGACATAGGCGTTTGGCGTCCCGGAACAGTGGTGACAATAGGCACACGGAAGCGTAAGATGATTTGGTGAAGCCATTTCGCTGGAACGTCGAGAAGAATGAAACGCTCACGTCTGAGCGGGGGATTTCGTTTGAGAGCATCGTGGTCGCCATCGAGTCCGGTGGCCTGCTGGACGTTCTGGCGCACCCGAATCAGGCGAAATATCCGAAGCAGCGGGTTCTCGTCGTCGCTTGCGACAACTACGCGTACCTGGTGCCGTTCGTCGAGGAGGAAAACTATTTCTTTCTCAAGACCGTGATCCCGAGCCGTAAGGCTAGCCGGGACTATCTGAATCAAGGTGAAGCCGATGCCGAAAATTGATGAATACGAACTCGAGGTGCTGAGCGCCTTCGAGAAAGGCCAACTGAAATCCGTCGCAACGAAAGCCGAACTTGCCAAGTTCAAGGCTGCCGCACGCGCTACCGCGATCAAGGACCGTCGGGTCAATATTCGCCTGTCTTCTGGTGATCTGAGCGATATTCAGGTCAAGGCCCTGGAGGAGGGGATGCCGTACCAGACGCTGATCGCTAGCGTCTTGCACAAGTACGTTACCGGCCGCCTTGCGGAGCGGCCTGATCATGTCACGAGCGCAACTCGCAAGCCCGCGGCAAAGAGGCGCGCTGCATCAAGCCGCTAATCTAGCGCCTTGCCTCGGATGATCCGGGGTCGATGGGCATGCCTGCGGGCGATCCCTGGCGTCATGCTGGAGTTTGTGTGGCAGAAACTGTGCAATGGTTCCAACCTTAAGGTAATGAAATGAAACGCGCCCTGTCCATCTTGCTAATCCTCTCCGTTACCGGTTGCGTCTCCCTTCACCCGGGCGGGCCGTCGGGCGGAACGGCGTTGGTCTGCCACAAGGGCAAGAAAACGATGGAGCTTCCGCGCGAGGCGGTTCAGGGGCACCTGAATCACGGCGACCGCCTTGGTCCGTGCTGACAACCCGGCCGGCGTGACGCCCGGTGGCTTTCCATTCTGGTCATCCGGGCTAAAGTGAAAGGAGTCCATGCTCATGGAGCGCCGTATGGATAAACCGCATCTCACCCCCGCTGGCGCGAAGCTTGCGCAGTGCGCCGACGAGGACGCCTGCACGGTGACACGCTGCGAGGTGTGCCTGAAGGAAGTCCCTGCGGATGCCATCGGCGTGGCCGACGCGCAGGACTACGTACACCATTTCTGCGGACTGGATTGCCTCGACATCTGGCGTCACAAGGGCGAAGCACCCGGCAAACGCAGGACGCCGAGTGGCTGAGCGAACCGGGTAAAATAGCGTCTTTGCCCCCACCGCAAAGACGCATATGTCTTCCATCGTTTCGCGCCCCGGCAGCGCCGCGCTGTCGCCCTTCCGCATCGACAAGATCCGCCAGGAGGCCGCCCGCCTGGGGGTGACGCTCGGCACCGTCGAGGCCCGCTTCTGGCATTTTCTGGAAGCGGACGGTGCGCTCGATGCGGTTGCCCTGGGCCAGATCGACGCGACGCTGGCCTACGGCACGCCGATCGACGCGCCCACTGCGGAAACCGTGCAGATTGTGGTGACGCCCCGGCCGGGCACGATCTCGCCGTGGTCGTCGAAGGCGACGGACATTCTCAGGAACAGCGGCCTGGTTCAGTTGAAACGCATCGAACGCGGCGTGGCATATCGGCTGCTGGATGCCGCTGGTGTGCCGCTGACGGACGCAGCGCGCGCGACGGTACTGCCGCTGCTGCACGACCGCATGATCGAAGCGGTTCTGCCCGCGCTGGACGATGCGGCAGTGCTGTTCCGTCACGTGCCGCCGCGCGAGATGACGGCGGTCGACGTGCTCGCCGGCGGACCTGCCGCGCTGGTCGCCGCCAACCGTGAACTCGGTCTCGCGCTGTCGGACGACGAGGTCGATTACCTGGTTGAAAACTTCACCCGCATCGGCCGCAATCCCAGCGACGTCGAACTGATGATGTTTGCGCAGGCCAACTCGGAGCACTGCCGCCACAAGATATTCAACGCCAGCTGGGTGATCGACGGCAAGAGCGAATCGAAGACGCTCTTCGGCATGATCCGTGACACCCACGCCACGCACCCCGAGGGCACGGTGGTGGCGTATTCCGATAATTCGTCGGTGATCGAGGGCGCGGCCATCGACCGTTTCTACCCGCGTGCCGACGGCAGCTACGCCTACAGCGAAGAACTCACGCACGTGCTGATGAAGGTGGAGACGCACAACCACCCGACGGCGATCTCGCCCTTCCCGGGTGCGGCCACCGGCAGCGGCGGCGAAATCCGCGACGAGGGTGCGACCGGCACTGGCTCCAAACCCAAGGCCGGCCTTGCCGGGTTTTCGGTATCGAACCTGAATATTCCCGGCTGCGCGCAGCCCTGGGAAACCGACCCCTACGGCAAGCCCGATCGCATCGTTACGCCGCTGGCGATCATGCTCGAAGGCCCCATCGGCGCAGCGGCGTTCAACAACGAATTCGGCCGGCCCAACCTGGCCGGCTATTTCCGCACCTTCGAGGAGACTGTGGCCGGCGAGCGGCGCGGCTACCACAAGCCCATCATGCTGGCCGGCGGCGTCGGCAGCATCCGCGACGACCACGTGCACAAGAAAATGCTGCCGGCTGGCACGCTGCTCATCCAGCTGGGCGGCCCGGGCATGTTGATCGGCCTGGGTGGCGGCGCGGCCTCGTCGATGGATACCGGTGCCAACGCGGCCGACCTCGATTTCGACTCGGTGCAGCGCGGCAACCCGGAAATGGAACGGCGCGCGCAGGAGGTCATCGACCGCTGCTGGCAGCTGGGTGAGGACAACCCGATCTTGAGCATTCACGACGTCGGCGCGGGCGGGCTGTCCAACGCGCTGCCCGAACTGGTACACGGCGGTGGCAAGGGCGGGCGCTTCGAGCTGCGTGCCGCGCCGTCGGAAGAATCCGGCATGTCGCCACGCGAGATCTGGTGCAACGAGGCGCAGGAGCGCTACGTCCTGGCGATTCCCCCGAACCGCATCGGCGAGTTCCGCGCCATCTGCAACCGCGAGCGCTGCCCCTTTGCGGTGCTGGGCGAGGCGACTGTGGACAATCACCTGCTGGTGACCGATAGCCACTTCCAGAACGCGCCGGTGGACGTCAGCCTCGACGTGATCCTCGGCAAGCCGCCGAAAATGACGCGCGAGGTGGCGCACACCCACGACAAACCGGCCCCGCTCATGCTTGACGGCATTCAGTTGAACGACGCCATCGAACGTGTGCTGGCGATGCCGGGTGTGGCGTCGAAGATGTTCCTGATTGCCATTGGCGACCGTAGTGTCGGCGGCCTCACCGCGCGCGACCAGTGCGTGGGACCGTGGCAGATTCCTGTAGCCGATTGCGCGATCACGCTCGCTGGTTACCGCACGCACCTTGGCGAAGTGTTTTGCATCGGCGAGAAAGCCCCGCTGGCGCTGATCGACGCGCCGGCCTCGGGGCGCATGGCCATCGCCGAGGCGATCACCAACCTCGCCGCCGCGCGCGTGGACAAGCTCTCCGATGTGAAGCTTTCCGCCAACTGGATGGCCCCGGCCGGTCACCCCGGCGAGGACGCGGCGCTGTTCGACACTGTCGCCGCCGTGTCGGCTTACTGCCAGGCGCTGGGGATCGCGATTCCGGTCGGCAAGGATTCGATGAGCATGAAGTCTGTGTGGCAGGACGGCAGTGAGAAGAAGCAGGTGACCTCGCCGGTCTCGCTGGTGATTTCCGCTTTCGCGACCACGCCGGATGCCACGTGCCAGCTCACGCCGCAACTGCGCACTGAGCTGGGCGACACCGACCTCATCCTCATTGACCTCGGGCTGGGCAAGAACCGCCTTGGCGCGTCGAGCTTTGCCCAGGCCTACAAGCAGGTGGGCGACCGCTGTCCGGATGCGCCGGAGGCGGGCGTGCTGAAGGCGTTCTTCGATACCGTTCAGGCGCTCCATGCCGACGGCAAGCTGCTGGCCTACCACGACCGCTCCGACGGCGGCCTCTTCGTCGCCCTCGCCGAGATGGCGTTTGCCGGTCACTGCGGCGTCGACCTGGACGTGGACGAACTCTGCCTCGATCAGATCCGCCACGAGGTCGAAGACGAAGGCCTGCCGGAACCCGAGCTGCTGAGCGAAGGTGACGTGTCGCACCGTATCTTCAACGTCCTGTTTAACGAGGAAGCGGGCGCGGTACTACAGGTGCGGCGCAGCGACACGCAGGCGGTGATGCAGGCCTTCATGGCGGCCGACCTGCGCGGCGAATTCCACGTCATCGGCCAAGCAAATGGCGACGACCGCATCCGCCTGCTGCGCGAGGGCCATGCCTTCTACGAAGCGACGCGTGCCGACCTGCAACGCGCATGGGCGCGCACCAGTTTCGAAATGGCGAAGCTGCGTGACAATCCGGTCTGCGCCGACCAGGAATACGCGACCCACGCCGACGCAGCCGACCCCGGCCTGCGCTGTGTGCCGCGCTTTGATCCGGCCGAGGACGTCGCCGCGCCGTTCATCGCCCGTGGATCGCGTCCGCGCGTCGCCATACTGCGCGAACAGGGCGTCAACGGCCACGTCGAGATGGCGGCGGCCTTCGACGCTGCCGGCTTTGCCGCCTTCGACGTGCACATGAGCGACATCCTCGAAGGCCGCGTGAGCCTGGGCGATTACACCGGCCTGGCCGCGTGTGGCGGCTTCAGCTACGGCGACGTACTCGGCGCGGGCGGTGGCTGGGCCAAGTCCATCCTGTTCAACCCGCGCGCGCGCGACCAGTTCGCCGCCTTCTTCGACCGTGCCGACAGCTTCGCGCTGGGCGTGTGCAACGGTTGCCAGATGATGAGCCAGCTGCACGAGCTGATTCCCGGTGCGACCGCCTGGCCGCGCTTCGAGCGCAATCTGTCGGAGCAGTTCGAGGCGCGCTTCAGCCTGGTGGAAGTGCTCGATTCGCCCTCGCTGTTCTTCGCCGGCATGGCGGGCTCGGTGATGCCCATCGTCGTCTCGCACGGCGAGGGCAGGGTGGCGTTCCGCGACCCGGCCCACGCCGCGCAGGCGGTTTCGACGCTGCGCTACGTCGACCATCGCGGTGTGCCGACCGAAACCTATCCCATGAATCCCAACGGCTCTGCCGGCGGGCTCACCGGCTTCACCACCGACGACGGCCGCTTCAGCATCCTGATGCCGCACCCCGAGCGCGTGGTGCGCGCGGTGCAGATGTCGTGGAAGCCCGACGCCCTGACCGGCGACAGCCCGTGGCTGCGCATGTTCCGCAACGCGCGGCGCGCGGTTGGGTGATGCGGACGGCTATGCGAAAATACATCCCTCCGTCGAAACACCGCGTGCCGCCAGCCCGCCGCCTGCCATGAACGCACCGACCCATCTCCTCACCGACGACCATCTGCGCGCGCAGGTCAAGCTTCTGGGCACGCTGCTCGGGCAGGTGTTGCTCCAGTTCGCGGGCGAGGATGTGTTCGACACCGTCGAAACCCTGCGTCGCGGCTTTGCCGAATTGCACCAGCAGGAAGACCAGGCGCGCCGCACCGAGCTGATGGCGCTGATCGACGACCTGCCGCCGGAAAAAATCGAACTCGTGGTGCGGGGCTTCACCAGCTATTTCATGCTGGTGAACGTGGCGGAAGAGAGTTTTGCGCACCGCAATCGCCGCCGCATGCTGTCGCACGGCATGTCCTTGTGGGAAGGCTCATTCGACCGCACCGTCGGCGAACTGAAGACGCAAGGCCTCACCGCATCGGCGTTCCAGGACATGGTGAACCGCCTGCACTTTGCGCCGGTGTTCACCGCGCACCCCACCGAGGCCCGTCGCCGCGCGGTGATGGAAGGCATGCGCCGTGTGTTCCTCATTTGTGATCAGCTCTACAGCCCGACCCTGGGCGTGAACGATCAGCGCGAACTGGAAACCCAGCTTGCAGCTGAAATCCAGACGATGTGGCGTACCGACGAGTTGCGCGCCGCCAAGCTGGAGGTGCGCGATGAAGTGCGCAATGGCCTCTACTACGTGCGCGAAAGCCTGTTCGAGGCCGTGCCCAGGGCCTACCAGTATTTCGAGAAAGCCCTGCGTCGTCACTATGGCGTGAGCGCCAACGGTGCCTCGCCGGTCACCGTGCCCAGCTTCATCCGCTTTGGTTCGTGGATAGGCGGCGACCGCGACGGCAACCCTTTCGTAACCGCCGATGTGACCGAATGGACGGTCTACACCCAGATGCAGGCCGCGCTCGACGAATATCGCGTGCGCGTGCTCGACCTGCGGCAGACGCTCACCCACAGCAGCGGCTGGTGCAAGCCGTCCGACGCCTTCCTCGAACGGCTGGCCGAATGCGAAAGCGAATACGGCGAGCGGGTGTTCCGGGGCACCGCCGCACAAATTTACGTGCGCGAGCCCTATCGCCGCATGGCCGCGATCATGCTGGCTCGGCTGGACGCCAACCTGTCGTATGTGCACCAGGCGCTGGCGGATGTGCCGAGCTTCAAGCCGCATCTGGCCTACGACAACGCCAGCGTGTTTCTCGACGACCTGAGGCTGCTGCGCGATTCGCTCATCAGCCACGGCGACCGGGTGGTGGCGATGCAGGGACTGCAATCGCTGATCCGTCTGGTGGAAAGCTTCGGTTTCCACCTGCTGCAGCTCGACATCCGCCAGGAGTCCACCGTACATACCCGCACCGTGGCGTCGGTGCTGCAACAGATCGACCCGGATTTCGATTACGCCGCCGCCGACGAAGCCAGCCGGTTGACCCGGCTGGCCGCCTGGATCGGCCACATCGACCCGATCCCCGTCAACGACGCGGTGCTCGACGAAGAGGCACGCGAGGCGCTGGCGGTGTTCCGCCGCATGGCCAAGCTCTCTGCAGAAGTCGGCGACGAGTTGTTCGGTGCCTACGTGATTTCGATGACGCACAGTGCCAGCCACGTCATGGAAGTGATGCTGCTGGCGCGCCTGGTCGGGCTGGCGGGCCACACCGGCAGCGAATGGTTCTGCCGCATCCTGGTGGCACCGCTGTTCGAGACGGTGGAAGACCTGCAGCACAGCGAGGACATCCTCGACGACCTGCTGTCGAACCCGGTCTACCGGGCGCTCATCGCCGCCAACGGCAACCGCCAGGAAGTGATGCTCGGCTATTCCGACTCGTGCAAGGACGGCGGCATCCTCGCCTCCAACTGGAACCTCTATCAGGCCCAGCTCTCGATCATTGCGCTGACGCAGCATCATGGCGTCGAATGCCGCCTGTTCCATGGTCGCGGCGGTACGGTCGGGCGGGGCGGCGGCCCCACCCACGAAGCCATCCTGTCGCAGCCGCCCGGCACGGTCAATGGCGAAATCAAGTTCACCGAGCAGGGCGAGATGCTGTACTACAAGTACAGCAACCCGGAAACCGCCACTTATGAAATCGGTATGGGCGTCACCGGCCTGCTCAAGGCCAGCGCCACCGCGCTGGCCCACAGCGACGTGCGCTATCCGCAGGAATACCTCGACCGCATGCGCGACATCGCCGCAGCCGGTGAGTCTGCGTACCGTGCGCTGATCGGCACCGAAGGCTTCATCGACTACTTCTACGAAAGCACGCCGGTCGCGGAAATCGGCACGCTCAACATCGGCAGCCGGCCGTCGCACCGCAAGAAAGCCGACCGTTCGCTGGGATCGATCCGTGCGATTCCCTGGGTGTTCGGCTGGTCGCAGTCGCGCCACACGCTGCCAGCGTGGTACGGCATCGGCAGCGCGCTGCGGCATTATCAGGACGGCAGCGAACACGGCCTCGATCATCTGCGCGAGATGTACCGTGAGTGGCCGTTCTTCCGCGGGCTGCTCTCCAACGTGCAGATGGCCCTGACCAAGGCGGACATCGAAATCGCCGAGGAATACGCGCGGCTGTGCGAGCACCCCAACGCCATGGGCGTGTACCGCGCCATTGCCGACGAATTCGCGCTCACCGTGGACAACGTCAAGCGCATCGCCGGCATCGAATCGCTACTGGAAGACAACCCGGCGCTGTCTCTGTCGATCTCGCGCCGCCGGCCCTACATCGACCCGATCAACCATATCCAGGTGCGCATGCTCAAGCGCTACCGCACCGGTACGGTGTGGGAAGCCGAGCATGACACCTGGCTCACGCCGCTCAAGCGTTCCATCAACGCCATCGCAGCCGGGATGCGCAACACCGGATGAGCGCGCCGGTCGCGTCCGTGCCGCGCCGGCGCGGCCTGGTGGCCGCGCTGCTGGCGGCGGCCCTGCTGTTCGTGGTGGCCTGCGGCCTGGCGCTGTATGCCTTCATGCTCAATGTCGACCTCGACGAAGTGAAGCGCCGCCTGTCGCGCGAAGTCGAGGCGCGCACGCTGTCCGAACGCTATCTCACCGAAACCCGCAACCAGCTCCTTGCCAGCCAGCGTGAGATCGAACAATTGCGCCAGCAAATCGCATTCAAGGAATCCGATTACCAGACGGTGATCTCGGCCAAGCCGTCGCTGCCCGTGGTGGTCAATTTCCGTGAGTCCATGCTGGGAAGGGGCCTCGTTGCCGTCATCCGCAACAACAGCGACCGCTATCTCACCGTGATGCTGTCGGTGCGCAATCCCACGCTGTCCACGGTCAAGCGCTTCAAGCTCGACCTGGAGCCGCAGACCAGCACCGATTTCGGCCATCTCGAAGGCTGGCAATTTTCCTCCGGTGACGAATTCGCGCTGTTCAACGACGACTTCGCCGCGTTGCGGCTCTCCGTGCCCTGACACAGGGCTGGATTTTTTCCCGTGGCTGTGCTTATATAAGATATAAATATCTTCATAGTTGGCGATATGGCGACGACGACACTCGACCTGCTGCGCAAATACAGCGTGCCCGGCCCACGCTATACCTCGTATCCCACTGCGCCGTATTTCCACTCCGGCTTCGGCGAGGCCGACTGGATCGACGCGCTGGCTCAGCCTGCGCCCGATCGCGGCCTGTCGCTCTACACCCACATCCCGTTCTGCGATTCGCTCTGCTATTACTGCGGCTGCAACATGGTCGCCACCCGCGACTACGGCAAGACGCGGCCCTACCTTGCCGCGCTCGAGCGCGAAATGGCGACGGCCGCCGCGCGCGTCGACCCGGCGCGTGCCGCCCATCAACTGCACTGGGGCGGCGGCACGCCCACCTACCTGAGCCCGGACGACATCCGCGCGCTCATGGCCATGACGCGGCGGCATTTCCGACTCGCCGACCACGCCGAGATCAGCTGCGAGGTCGACCCGCGCGAGCTCAGTCGCGCGCACCTCGAAGCCCTGCGCGAATCGGGCTTCAACCGCGTGTCCTTCGGCGTGCAGGACATGGACCCGGCGGTGCAGCAGGCGGTCAACCGTATCCAGTCGGCCGACCTCATCCGGCAGGTGCTCGACTGGTCGCGCGAACTCGGCTTTGAAAGCATCAACCTCGACCTCATCGTCGGCTTGCCGAAGCAGACTCCGGAGAGCTTCCGTCACACCCTCGACCAGGTCGCCGCCTGGGCACCCGACCGCGTGGCCGTGTTCGCCTACGCCCATGTACCGTGGATGAAAAAACACCAGCGCCTGATCCGCGAGGCCGACCTGCCTGATCTGAGCGCGAAGCTCGCGCTGCAGGAAGCCGTGGAATCGCGGCTGAGCGAGGCCGGCTACGTGAACATCGGGCTCGACCATTTCGCCCGCCCCGAAGACGAACTGGTGCGCGCGCAGCGGAACAAGACGCTGTGGCGCAACTTCCAGGGCTACACCACGCACAAAGACAGCGACATCCTCGCCTTCGGCGCGTCCAGCATCAGCCAGACAGCCGACGCCTACATGCAGAACGAAAAGACCCTCAAGCGTTACCAGGACCGCATCGGCGACACCGGGCTGGCCGTCGAGCGCGGCGTGCGCCTGACCCGAGATGACCAGATCCGTCGCGACGCCATCACCCGCGTGATGTGCGACCTGGCACTCGATTTCAGCGCATTCGAGGCCGCATGGTCGGTCGATTTCGCCCGCTATTTCGAATCGGCACTCGCCGGCCTGCGGCCGCTGGCCGACGACGGCCTGGTCGAGATCGGCACCGGCAGCCTCAAGGTCACCGAAACCGGCCGGCGCTTCCTGCGCAACATCGGCATGTGTTTCGACGCTTACCTGAAGGACGCGGCAGGCGAGCAGCCACGTTATTCGAAGACCGCCTGAGTCCGGCTCAGGCGCGCAGCGCGCGTGTCGTGCGCACCAGCTCGTCGAGCAGGCCGTGCAGGCGCGCGGGCGATTTCAGCGCGCCGTTTTCAGGGTCGAAGGCTTCCTCTGCGTTGGCCAGTGAAAACTGGCCGGGCAGGGTGTGCACGCCGAGCGCGTTGAGCACCTGCCGCAGATGCGGCAGCATCCGCATGCCGCCGAGGCTGCCGGGCGATGCGCCCATGATGGCGGCCACCTTGCCCTGGTAGGGGACCAGCCCAGATTCGCCCTGCCATTCGCGCGACACCCAGTCGAGGGTGTTCTTCAGCAGCGGCGGAATCGAGCTGTTGTATTCCGGACTGGCGATCACGAGCGCGTCGTGGGCCTTGAACAGGGCTTTCAGACGCTGGGCGTTGGCGGGCAGGCCCTCGCGCGCTTCCAGGTCTTCATCCATCAGCGGCAGGGGGTAGTCGGCCAGTTCGATGAGCGTGACCTCGGCGCCGGCGGCGCGCGTGGCGTCGGCGGCCGTGCGGATCAGCTTGCGGTTCCAGGAATCGGCGCGGGCGCTGCCGGCAAAGGCAAGAATCTTGGGCATGAAGTAACACTCCTGTTGTGCGTGGTGGATTGATTGATTCAGGCGAGGTCGAAGCTCACCACTTCGCTGGCTTCGATCGCTTCGATCTCGACTTCGGTTTCGTGACGGATGGCAACTGCGTCGCCGGCTTCCAGCGGCAAGCCCCGGACTTTAACCCGTCCCGTGGCGATATGCAGCCAGGCGCGCCGCCCTGGGGCGAGCGTGAGCGTGACTTTTTCACCCGGTTGCAGGCGGCCGGCGCGCATGGCGGCGTCCTGATGGATCGTCACCGAGCCTTCGCGGCCGTCGTTCGAGGCAATCAGCCGCAACTGGCCCGCGAGACTCTCCGGCGCGAAGGCAAGCTGTTCATAGCCGGGTTCGAGGCCGTACGCGTCGGGTTCGATCCAGATCTGCAACAGGTGCACGGGCTCGGTCGCCGAGGCGTTGTATTCGCTGTGCGCGATGCCGTGGCCGGCGCGCATGCGCTGCGCGTCGCCGGGGCGGATCACCCCGCCGTTGCCGAGCGAATCCTTGTGTTCCAGACTGCCTTCCAGCACCCAGGTGACGATTTCCATGTCGTTGTGGCTGTGGGTGGGAAAACCCGCGCCGGGGGCGATGCGGTCGTCGTTGATGACGCGCAGCGGGCCAAAGCCCATCCACGCCGGATCGCGATAGCCGGCGAATGAAAAGGTGTGATAACTGTCGAGCCAGCCATGGTTGGCGTGGCCACGCTCGTGAGATTTGCGGACGGTCAGCATGAGGTTTCTCCTGGTTTGTTCATGGGGTGATTGCACTATAGGCTTGGCTTCTCGCCGGTATAAGCGGCACAATTCGATCAACTCGTTCAGTCTTTTTGAATATGAAATGCACGCCGGGCCGACCATGCCGCTGACGCTGGACACACTGGCCATCCTCGATGCCATAGACCGCCGGGGTTCCTTTGCCCGTGCGGCCGAGGAACTGGAACGCGCGACCTCGTCGCTGACCTATGCGGTACAGAAAATCGAGGCCGAGCTCGACGTGCTGCTGTTCGACCGCTCCGGCCACCGCGCCCGCTTCACCCCGGCGGGCAGGCTCCTGCTCGACGAAGGGCGGGCCCTGCTCGGCGCGGCGCAAGCGCTGGAAGACCGGGCGCGGCAGGCGGCGGGCGGCTGGGAGCCGCGCTTTGCGCTGGCGCTGGAAGGTGTGCTGCCGGTGGCGTTGCTGCTGCCGGTGCTCGATGCGTTCTACGCGCTGGGGCAGGGGGTGGCATTGCGGTTGCGGCAGGAAGTGCTCGCCGGCACCTGGGATGCGCTGGCGTCGGGCTGCGCCGATCTGGCCATCGCCGGCGGCGAGGCACCGCCGGGCGCGGGCCTGAAAACCCGGCCGCTGGGGTCGCTGGAATTCGTCTTCTGCGTGACGCCGGGTCATGCGCTGGCGCGCTTGAAACGCCCGCTGAATTCGACCGATCTGGCGACGCATCGCGCGGTTGTCATCGCCGACACGGCGCGCAACCTGCCGCTGCGCAGCGCCGACTGGCTGCGCCAGCAGCCGCGCCTGACGGTGGACGACCTGCCCACCAAGCTCGCCGCGCAGCAGGCCGGCCTGGGCGTCGGCGCGCTGCCGCGCTGGCTGGCGGAAGCGGAAATCGCCGCCGGGCGGCTGGTGCCCTGCGCGCTGGTCGACGGCAATCCGCGCCAGACCTTTCACCTGGCCTGGCGCAGTGGCGAATCGGGGCGCGCGCTCGACTGGTTCGTGCAGGCGCTGTCGCGGCCGGATGTGTTTGCGGGGGTGCTCGATGGCGTCTGAGCTGACCACGATGCGCATCGACAAATGGCTGTGGGCGGCGCGGTTTTTCAAGACGCGCAGCCTGGCGCTCGCCGCCATCGAAAACGGTCGGGTCAAGCTCGACGGCCAGCGGGTAAAACCCGCGCGCGAGGTCAAACCAGGCGATCGGCTGGCGATCCGCATCGGCGACCACGAATGGACGCTGACCATACGCGGCCTGTCGATGCAGCGCGGCCCGGCCCCCGTGGCGCAGCAGCTCTACGCAGAAGACGCCGACAGCCATGCCCGGCGTCAGCAGCAGGTGCGCGACCGCACGCTCGATGCCGCGCCCGAGGCCGCCATCCGGGGCCGGCCCACCAAGCGCGACCGGCGGCTGATCCACCGCTTTACCGGCGAGTAGGCCTTGACGATATTTTTCTGTTTCAGGCAGGGTTTTTCGGGTGACGCCGCATAAAATCGGGCATTCCGAGAACGCCCCCTGATGAATTTGTTCCCCGCCCTGAAGACCCTCCCGCGCCGCGTCCTGCGCGTGGCGTTCGGGCTGGCCGCGCTCGCGGCCACGGTGTTTGCCGTCGCGGCCGCTGTGATGTTCTTCTGGGTGCTGCCCAATGTGTCGGATCATCGCGACACCGTGGAAGACCTGATGTCGCGTGCGCTCGGCCAGCGCGTCACGCTCGATGCGGTGTCCGGGGTGTGGCAGCAGATGCGCCCGGAGTTTCGTCTGGAAGGCGTGCGCATACACGATGCGCAGAATCGCGTCGCGCTCGTGCTGCCGCGTCTCGATGCCGCGTTTGCCTGGCGTTCGCTGCTCTTCCTGGAGCCCCGCTTCAACCGCATCGAGCTGGCGGGACTGACTCTGGGCGTGCGGCGTGCGCGCGACGGCCGGATCGATGTGGGTGGCATTCCGGTCAACCCGGCTGCTCCCGACAGCCGGCTGGCTGAGTGGCTCCTGCGTCAGGGGCGCGTCCACATTGCCGGCGCGAGCGTGGTCTGGCGCGACGAGATGCGCGCCGCGCCGCCGCTGGTGTTCACCGGCGTGGACCTGTTGCTGGAAAACGGTCGCATCGAGCACCGCCTGAGCGGCCGCGCGGTGCCGCCTGCCGCGCTGGCCCGGCCAGTGGTGGTGGAAGCCGATCTGGAGGCGCGCGACATCTCGGATGCGCGCACCTGGAATGGCCAGGTGGCGGTCGAGGCGGCGGGCGTGGCGTTTGCGCGGCTGAAGCCCTGGATGAGTCTGCCGGGACAACCGGAATCGGGCTGGGGCGCGGTGCGGGCGACGCTGGACATCGAAGCAGGCGTGTTGCGCAGCGCCGGCGCAGGAGTGGACATGCGCGGCGTGTCCCTGCCGCTGGCGGCCGGTCGTCCGCCCCTGCGGTTGGGGCAGGTACGCGGCCAGGTGCTGTGGCAGCGCGAAGCGAAAGGCCAGCGGCTCGATTTCCAGAACCTGCGCGTGGCGTTTCCCGGCGGTGCGTCGGGCGCGCCCTTCGACCTGGGCCTGTCGTGGCAGGGCGCGACGCGCGAGCTGCGCGCCCGTGCCGTGAGCCTGGCGGGCTGGCAGGCCGTGCTACCCAGCCTGCCGCTGGATGACGCCCTGCGCGCGCGCCTGGCGCGGCTCGACCCCGGTGGCCGCGTCGATTTGTTGCGCCTGGGCTGGCAGGGCGCGCATCCGGCTCTCGACAATTTCAGCCTGGACGCCCGCGTGAGCGGCCTCCAGGTCACGGCCGAAGGACAGCAGCCGGGCGTGAGCGGTCTCAGCGGCCAGTTCGAGGGCGATGCGCGCGGTGGCCGGTTCACGATCGAGTCGCGCCAGTTTGCACTGGACCTGCCCGATGTGATGCGCGAACCCGCGCTGCGCTTTGACGAATTCCACGCCACGGGGCAATGGCGGAAAACCGCGCAGGGCCATCGCTTTTCGCTCGACACGGCGAAATTCGCCAACACCGATCTGGCCGGCGGGCTGCGCGGCCATTACGACTGGGTCCCGGGCACGCCGGGCGCAATCGAACTCGAAGGCGCACTGACCCGTATCGACGGCCGGGCGGTGTGGCGCTACTTTCCCTGGAAAGTCGGCCAGCACACGGTCGACTGGGCGAAGCAGGGCGTCGTCGCAGCGCGCTCCGACGACGTGCGCTTCACGCTGCGCGGCGAGCTGGCGCGCTTCCCGTTCGAACACGGCGAGGGTCAGTTCCGCGTCGAGGCCGTGGTGAAGGACGGCGTGTTGCGCTACGCGCCGGGCTGGCCGGTGATGGAAGACGTGAACGTGCGTCTCGTTTTCGCCGGCAAGACGATGGAAATCGTTTCCGAGCGTGCGCGCATCTACGATGTGGAGCTCGCTCCTGTACGGGCGTTCATCGCCGACCTGATCCATCGCGAGGAAATCCTGCAGGTGTCGGGCGAGGCGCGGGGATCGACGCGGGATTTCATCCGCTTCGCCAATTTCAGCCCGGTGAGTGACCGCCTGCGCGGCTTCACCGACGCGCTCGACGGCAGCGGCACGATGAAGCTGGCGATGAACCTGCGGGTGCCGCTGCGCCACAGCCGCGATGCCACGCTCGCCGGCCGCCTGAGCTTCGAGGGCGGGACGCTGTATCCCGAAGCGCTGCCGCGCCTCGAACAGGTGCGCGGCGAAATCGAATTCACCCAGGACACGCTGGCGGCGCAGGGTATCAGTGCGCGGTTCCTCGGCGGGCCGCTGCGCCTCGACGCGCAGACGCGCGCGGGTCAGGTGCGGCTGACGCTGCTGGGGCGCGCCACGGCGACGGGCCTGACGCCCTGGGTGGGCGCGGCGGTGGGGGCGCGGCTTTCCGGCCAGACGGGCTGGCGCGGCCAGATCGACTTCGAGCCCGGCGGCGAGCGCGTGCGGGTGGAGTCCGATCTGGTCGGCCTGGCTTCCACCCTGCCGGCACCGTTGGCCAAGTCCGCGCCGCAGGCCCTGCCGCTGCTGGCCAGCGCCCAGCCACTGGGCGAGGCCACCCTGCACGAAGTGCGGCTGGGCCGGACCGTGGGCGCGCTGTGGCGCAGCGATGCCGGCGCGCGCTTCGATCGCGGTGAAATCCGCTTCGGCGGCATGGCCGTGATGCCCGGCGAACCGGGCCTGCGTCTGGCAGGCAATGCTGCCGGCCTCGACATTTCCGGCTGGCTCGGCCTGTTGCCTCAGGGCGGGGAGGACGCCGCCATCCCGGTATCGGTCATCGACCTGGGATTTGACGCCTTCGACCTGATGGGCCGTCGCTTCCGCGAGGTGCGCGTACAGGGGCGCACACGCAACGGGCTGTTGCGCACGCAGGTCAGCGCGCAAGGCGTGACGGGCACGCTGACCTATCGCCCGGCGGGCGAGCAGGCCGCACGGCTGTCCGGACAATTCAGGCTGCTGGTGATTCCCGCACCCGCCCCGGCCGGTGCAGGTGAACCAGTGCAGGCACTGAAACTGCGGGCCGGGGATTTTCCCGTGCTCGATCTGACGGTGGACGACTTCCGCTTGCAGGATCGTCCGTTCGGCCGGCTGCAAGTCGTGGCGCGCGGCGTGACCCAGGGGCTGGCGATCGATACCCTTGAACTGACCCACCCCGATAGCGTGCTCCACATGAGCGGGCTGTGGCGCGATACCGGCGTGGGCGAGACGCGTGCCGACCTGAAACTGTCGGTACTCGACGCCGGCAAGTTCCTCGCGCGGTTCGGCTATCCCGACACCCTCAAGCGCGGCCGGGCCGAGGTGGCGGGCAATGCGGCCTGGGAAGGCTCGCCTGCGGATTTTGCCTTTGCCACCCTGGCGGGCCAGCTCGATTTTCAAGCCAGGAGTGGCCAGTTTCTCAAGGTGGAACCCGGTGCCGGCAAACTGCTGGGCGTGTTGAGCCTGCAATCCCTGCCGCGCCGGTTGAACTTTGATTTCCGTGATATCTTCAATTCAGGCTTTGCCTTCGACGATATCAACGCCACGCTGCGCATCGCGCGCGGCGTGGTCTACAGCGACGATTTGCGGATGCGCGGGCCGGCCGCTAAGGTCAACATGTCGGGCCTGGCCGACCTGGGGCGGGAGAGCGTGCAACTGCGCGTGAAAGTGATTCCCAAGCTGTCCGAAAGCGTCGCCGTGGCCGGTGCCTTGCTGGGCGGCCCGATTGCCGGAGTGGGCGCGCTGGCGGCGCAGAAACTCCTGCGCGATCCAGTGGAAGAAGCCATCAGCCAGGAATATACGGTGACCGGCCCGTGGCAGGCACCGGACGTGAAGCGTTTGTCGAAGAAAGCGAACAAACAGGAACCGCAGCCTTGACCGTGAAGCAGACCGCATGACAACCAGAAAACTCGCCCCGTCCTCCCTCGCGCGCTCCAAGGGGGCGCAGGTCAAGAAGCCGGCCCAGCAGGCCGGTGCCGTCCGTGTCGCCGCCATCCAGATGGCGTCCGGCCCCAGTGTGCCGGCCAACCTGGCCGAGGCCGAGCAGCTCATTGAACTGGCCGTCGAAGGCGGCGCAAAGCTGGTCGCCCTGCCGGAATTCTTCGCCATCATGGGCATGAAGGACGCCGACGTGCTGAAGGTGCGTGAAGCGGAAGGCAGCGGCCCGATCCAGGGTTTTCTTTCGCGCATGGCGAAGAAACACAAAATCTGGCTCATCGGCGGCTCGGTGCCGCTGGAAGCCAGCGTCGCCAGCAAGGTGCGTAACGCCTGCCTGGTCTACGACGAACGCGGCAAACAGGTCGCGCGCTACGACAAGATTCATCTGTTCGGCCTCGATCTCGGCAACGAGCGCTACCAGGAAGCCAAGCTCATCGAGCCGGGTGATACCATCGTCGTCATCAACAGCCCCTTCGGCCGCATCGGCCTGTCGGTCTGCTACGACCTGCGCTTTCCCGAGCTGTATCGCGCCATGCCCGGCGTCGACATCATCGTCGTACCCTCGGCGTTCACCGCCACCACCGGACGCGCGCATTTCGAAACACTGATCCGCGCGCGCGCCATCGAAAACCTCGCCTACGTCATTGCGCCGGCGCAGGGCGGCTATCACCTGTCGGGCCGCGAAACGCACGGCGACAGCATGATCGTCGACCCCTGGGGCGTGGTGCTCGACCGCCTGCCGCGCGGTTCGGGCGTGGTCATCGCCAACATCAACCCCGCCTACCAGGCCAGCCTGAGAAAGAGCCTGCCCGCCCTGCAGCACCGCTACATCGGCACGCCGCAGATCGACGTGTTGGAGGCCGAACGCCGCGCCATCGCCAAACGCGAAGCCCCCAGCAAATAAACGGTGCCCGGCACCGCCCAGCCAGAGAGAGAGTCCGCCATGAATCCGACCGACGCCTTCACCCCCATCCAGTCCGCCGAAGCCCTGTTCCGCTCGGCCGAATCGACCCTGCTCGCCCCCAACGGGCTCGACGCCGACAGGCTCGCCCCGGTGTTTTCGCGCCTGATGGCGCACGACGTCGACTACGCCGACCTCTACTTCCAGTACAGCCGCTCCGAGGGCTGGAGCCTCGAGGAAGGCCAGGTCAAGTCCGGCAGCTTCAATATCGACCAGGGCGTCGGCGTGCGCGCGATCTCGGGCGAGAAAACCGCGTTCGCGTATTCCGACGACATCAGCCTCGACGCGCTCGGCGCCGCCGCCGACGCCACCCGGGCGATCGCGCGCGCCGGCCAGCAGCGCGAGGTGGCCATCGCCAGACGCGGCGAAGGCCGCCTGCTGTACAACCCGGTCGACCCGCTCGCGAGCCTCGACGACGCGGCCAAGGTCGCGCTGCTCGAACGCCTGGAGAAAAAGGCGCGCGCCATGGACCCGCGCGTCATCCAGGTGATGGCGAGCCTCGCGTCCGAGTATGAAGTGATCTTCGTCGCGCGCTCCGACGGCCATCTGGCCGCCGACGTGCGCCCGCTGGTGCGCTTGTCCTTGCAGGTCATCTCCGAGCAGGACGGCCGCCGCGAGCAGGGATCGGGCGGCGGCGGCGGCCGTTTCGACTACAGCTACTTCACCGACGACATCCTGGAGAAATATGCGCGCCAGGCCGTGCACCAGGCCAGCGTCAACCTCGACGCCCGCCCCGCGCCTGCCGGCACCATGACCGTCGTCCTCGGTTCCGGCTGGCCCGGCATCCTGCTGCACGAAGCCATCGGCCACGGCCTCGAAGGCGACTTCAACCGCAAGGGCAGCTCGGCGTTTTCGGGCCGCATGGGCGAGCGCGTCGCCGCCCCCGGCGTTACCGTCATCGACGACGGCACCATCCCGCTGCGCCGCGGGTCGCTCAACGTCGACGACGAAGGCAACCCCACCCAGCGCACCGTGCTCATCGAGGACGGCATCCTCACCGGCTACATGCAGGACATGATGAACGCGCGGCTGATGGGGATGAAACCCACCGGCAACGCCCGCCGCGAATCGTATTCGCATCTGACCATGCCGCGCATGACCAACACCCTCATGCTCGGCGGCGACAAGGACCCGCAGGAAATCCTCGCCTCGGTGAAGAACGGTCTCTACGCCGTCAACTTCGGCGGCGGCCAGGTCGACATCACCAGCGGCAAATTCGTCTTCTCCGCCGCCGAGGCCTACATGATCGAGGACGGAAAGATCACCTATCCGGTGAAAGGCGCCACCCTCATCGGCAACGGCCCCGACGCGCTCACCCGCGTGTCGATGATCGGCAACGACATGGAAATGGATAGCGGTGTGGGCACCTGCGGCAAGGAAGGCCAGAGCGTGCCGGTCGGGGTGGGGCAGCCGACGTTGCGGATCGATGGGTTGACGGTGGGCGGGACGGCCTGACGTTCAGTGGCGCGTGGACCATGCCCACGATCAGTCAGTTCTTCGGCATCGTCATTCAAATGTTCTGGAGAGAACATGCACCCCCGCATTTTCATGCGATGTATGCTGAGCACGAAGCCTTGATCGATATCCGTACCCTTGAGGTGATCGGCGGTAGCCTGCCCAGACGGGCGCTGAACCTGACGATAGAATGGGCCATCGAACATCGTGAAGAATTGATGGAGGACTGGAAGCTATGTCAATCCAGACAACACCCGAAGCGGATCAAACCGCTGGAGTAATCCCCGCGGCACCCTGGCGGGTAAAAGCATTGTCCGTGCTACCTGATTATCGTCTGGCGGTCACGTTCATGGACGGCACAAACGGCATCGCGGATTTCTCGGCGATCCTGACGGCCAAGGAATGCGGGATCTTCGAAGCGCTCAAGGACAAGGCTTGTTTCGATCGGGCGTGCCTCGAATTGGGCGTTGTGACCTGGCCCAATGGGCTGGATATCGATCCCGCATGGATGTATGAAGAGGTCAGGGCGAATAAATCGTGGTCTGTCCCCTTTTAACGCCCCCCTTTTAACGGCCTTTTAACGGTTCCCTTTTAACGCCTGCTTTTAACGCAAATCGAACGATCCGCACGTGGGATACAACCAAACTCCGCTTTTTGTTAAACAAGAAAAAATAGGACAGGTTTCCAATGAGTTTTCCGCAATAAACAGGGTCAGGCTCAATCCCAATGAGTGAATTCGACATCCGCTGGCAGCAACGCCTCGCCAATTACAGCAAAGCGCTGGAGCAACTCGGCAGCGCCGTGTCGACGAGCCGGCAGCGCTCGCTTTTCGATCTCGAAAAACAGGGCCTGATCCAGGCGTTCTAGTTCACGCACGAACTGGCGTGGAACGTGATGAAGGATTACTTGGCGCATAATCGCGGACGAAATTTTCGGCCACGTTGTGGCGCGGTATTTCCCGCTGTTCGAGCAGTTCCAGCGCAGGATGAACGCGCTCAAAGCGCAGTCCTGACCCGCCATGCCGTACGGTCTTTCGGATGAAACCCATGCGCGCATCTGCGCCGTGCTGGCGGCGCACCCGGCGGTCGAGAAAGCCGTGTTGTACGGTTCGCGCGCGAAGGGCAGTTTTCGCGCGGGCTCCGATATCGATCTGTGCCTGATTGGATCGGTCTTGTCGCTCACGCAGCAGTTGCAAATCGAATCCGAGCTGGACAATCTGTTGTTGCCGTACAGGATCGACCTTGCGCGTTTCCTCGCGCTGGACAATCCGGCGCTGCTCGATCACATCCAGCGGGTGGGCGTGACGTTGTACGCGGCCGGACTGCCGCCCGATCAGCGGCCTCCAGGATGATTATCCTGAAAGCCGGACAAATCCGTTAAAATTCACCGGCTTCGTGGGCGGGTCCGTGCGCCGTGCCCGCTTTCCCGGTGGATATTGACCAGCGCCCGCGCCGGACGCTGCTCAATCTCTCATCCCTGACCGGGCACGGTAACGTGCCCGTTTTGCTGTGTCGCAGAACCTGATCCGCAATTTTTCCATCATCGCCCACATCGACCATGGCAAGTCCACGCTGGCCGACCGGCTGATCCAGTTTTGCGGCGGCCTGTCCGAACGCGAAATGGAAGCGCAGGTGCTCGATTCGATGGATCTGGAAAAGGAGCGCGGCATCACCATCAAGGCGCAGACCGCCGCGCTGACTTACAAGGCGCAGGATGGCCAGGTGTACCGGCTGAACCTGATCGACACCCCCGGACACGTCGACTTTTCCTACGAAGTCTCGCGCTCGCTGTCTGCCTGCGAAGGCGCGCTGCTCGTGGTGGATGCATCGCAAGGCGTGGAAGCGCAGACCGTGGCGAACTGCTACACCGCCATCGACCTCGGCGTCGAAGTGATTCCCGTATTGAACAAGATCGACCTGCCCGCCGCTGACCCGGACCGGGTGGCAGAGGAAATCGAGGATATCGTCGGACTCGACGCCAGTGAGGCAGTGCGCGCCTCGGCCAAGTCCGGCATCGGCATTCCCGAAATTCTCGAAGTGGTGGTGAAGCAGGTGCCCGCACCGCGCGGCAACCCGGATGCGCCGCTGAAGGCGCTGATCATCGATTCCTGGTTCGACAACTACGTCGGCGTGGTGATGCTGGTGCGCGTCGTCGACGGCGCACTGAAACCCAAGGACAAAATCCGTTTCATGGCCACCGGCGCGCAGCACCTGACCGAGCACGTCGGCGTGTTCACGCCAAAGTCCGTGGACAAGCCGCAGTTGTCGGCGGGTGAGGTCGGCTTCGTCATCGCCGGCATCAAGGAGCTCAAATCGGCGCAGGTCGGCGATACGATTACCCTGATCGACCAGCCCGCGAGCGAGCCGCTGCCGGGTTTCAAGAAAGTCCAGTCGCAGGTCTTCGCCGGCCTGTATCCGGTCGAGTCGCACGACTTTGAAAACCTGCGCGACGCGCTGACCAAGCTGCAACTGAACGACGCCGCGCTACAGTTCGAGCCCGAAGTGTCGCAGGCGCTGGGTTTCGGCTTCCGTTGCGGCTTTCTTGGCCTCTTGCACATGGACATCGTGCAGGAGCGGCTGGAACGAGAGTACGACATGGACCTCATCACCACCGCCCCAACGGTGGTGTACGAGGTGCTGATGAAGGACGGCACGCTGCTCAACGTCGAAAACCCGTTCAAGCTGCCCGAACTGTCGAAGATCGAGGAAATCCGCGAGCCGATCATCACCGCGACAATCTTCGTGCCGGAGGAGTTCGTCGGCAACGTCATCACCCTGTGCAACCAGAAGCGCGGCATGCAGATCGACATGCAGTACCACGGCCGCCAGGTCATGCTGCGCTACGACCTGCCGATGAACGAGGTGGTGATGGATTTCTTCGACAAGCTGAAATCGACCAGCCGCGGCTACGCCTCGCTCGACTATGAATTCAAGGAATACCGCGCCGGCGACCTGGTCAAGCTCGACATCCTGGTCAACAACGAGAAGGTCGACGCGCTATCGCTGATCGTCCACCGCGCCAGCAGCGTGTACCGTGGCCGAGAACTGGCGTCGAAGATGCGCGAACTGATCCCGCGGCAGATGTTCGACGTCGCGGTGCAGGCGGCGATCGGTGCCAACATCATCGCGCGCGAGAACGTCAAGGCGCTGCGCAAGAACGTGCTCGCCAAGTGCTACGGTGGCGACATCACGCGCAAGAAAAAACTGCTGGAAAAACAGAAAGCCGGCAAGCGCCGCATGAAACAGGTCGGCAACGTCGAAATCCCGCAGGAAGCCTTCCTCGCGATCCTCCAGGTATCGGATAAATAACCATGAACTTCGCCCTCATCCTGTTTCTTGCACTCGCCATCACCGGGGGGATATGGCTGCTGGATGTGCTGTTGCTCAAACGCTATCGGGACAAGGATGCCAAGGAGCCGATGCTGGTCGAATACGCCAAGAGCTTTTTCCCTGTGATCCTCATCGTCTTCGGGCTGCGCTCGTTTCTGGTCGAACCGTTCAAGATTCCATCCGGCTCGATGATGCCGACCCTGCTGATCGGCGACTTCATCCTGGTCAACAAATTCACTTACGGTATCCGCCTGCCGGTCATCAACCAGAAGATCGTGCAGTTGAACGACCCGCAGCGCGGCGACATCATGGTGTTCCGCTATCCCGAAGACCCCGGCCTCGATTACATCAAACGTGTGGTGGGCACACCGGGCGACGTGGTCGAATACCGCGACAAGAAGCTGACGGTGAACGGCCAGCCGGTGCCCACCCGCCAGACCAGTACCTACAGCTACGTCGGCAGCGGCCTTAACTACGTCACCGCCCTGGTCTACGACGAGCGGCTCAACGGCGAAGGCCACGCGATGATGACCGAACCGGGCAAGCCGGATTTCTTCCCGCCCCAGGTGACGGATTTTCCCGGCCGTGAAAACTGCTCCTACAATGCCGATGGCGTGGGCTTCAAGTGCACGGTGCCGGCGGGCCACTATTTCATGATGGGCGACAACCGCGACGCCAGCAACGACAGCCGTTACTGGGGCTTTGTGCCCGACGGGAACATCGTTGGCAAGGCCTTCTTCATCTGGATGAATTTCGACGATTTCGGTCGCATCGGCACCACCCTTCGCTAAGGAGAGATCATGCAGCACGCACCCGCCCTTCCGTCCCACCAGTGTGGTCTGAGTTTGCTGGGCTTCATCTTTTCGGCCGCCATCCTCGTCATGCTGGCGGTCGTGGCGATGAAGGTGGTGCCCGCCTACATCGAGTTTTACGCCGTCAAGCGCATCCTCACGACCATGGACAAAGAAAGCGAACTCAGCAGCATGAGCAACGCGGAAATCCGGAGGGATTTCACGCGGCGGGCGGGGGCTGATTTCATCTCGGCAGTCAAGGCCGAAGACCTGACGATCACCCGCACCGCCGACAACACGCTAGTCAACGCAACGTACGAATTCCGCACCGCCCTGGTCGGCAACGTGAGCCTGGTGATCGATTTCGATGCCGTCTCCAATCCCGCAACCGCCGCCGCCGCCGTTGAGTAATCCGCTGCTGCTCGAGCGCCTGCAGCAGGCGCTGGGCCACAGGTTTGCCCGGCCCGAACTGTTCGTTCAGGCGCTCACCCACCGCAGCTATGCCTCGCTCAACAACGAGCGTCTCGAATTCCTCGGCGATTCGGTGCTCAACTGTTCGGTGGCGCGCGCGCTCTACGATGCTTTTCCCGACCTGCCCGAAGGCAGCCTCTCCCGCCTGCGCGCCAACCTCGTGCGGCAGGAAACCCTGGCCGAGATTGCCGTCGCGCTGAAGCTCGGCGACGTGTTGCGGCTGGGCGAAGGCGAATTGAAAAGCGGCGGTTTCCGTCGCCCCTCCATCCTGGCCGATGCGCTTGAATCGCTGTTCGGCGCGGTTTTTCTCGACGCCGGCTTCGACGCCGCCCAGCGCGTGGTGCGCGGCCTGTTCGATCCGCTGGTGGCAAAAATCGATCCCAGCGCCTCGGGCAAGGACGCCAAGACCCAGCTCCAGGAAATCCTGCAATCGCGCCGCCTGCCGCTGCCCGAATACCGTCTCGTCGATACCCGGGGCGAGGCGCACGACCAGAGTTTCATCGTCGAGTGTGTGCTGGCGCGCCCGCCGCGTATCACGCGCGGCGTCGGCAAAAGCCGGCGCTCGGCGGAACAGGAAGCCGCGCGTGAAGCCTGCGCGCTGCTGGCAACGAGCGGGAACAAATCATGAACGATACCTCACACTTCAAATGCGGCCTGGTGGCCATCGTCGGTCGTCCCAACGTCGGCAAGTCCACGCTGCTCAACAAGCTGGTGGGACAGAAGATCAGCATCACCTCCAAGAAGGCGCAGACCACGCGGCACCGCGTCATGGGCATACGCACCAACGAGGCCGCGCAGTTCGTGTTTGTCGACACCCCCGGCTTCCAGACGCGCCACGCCAGCACCATGAACCGCGCGATGAACAAGCGCGTGCGCGAGACACTCTCGGACACCGACGTGGTGATGATGCTGGTCGAGGCCGGCCGGCTCTCGCCCGAGGATAGGCAGGTGATCGATCTGCTGCCGGAAGATCGCCCGGTGATCCTGGTCGTCAACAAGATCGACTACGCAAAAGACAAAGCTGCCTTCATGGCGTGGTTGCAGGAAGTGGCCGCCGTGCGGGCCTTCACCGAGATCGTGCCAGTATCGGCCAAGAATGCGCAGAATCTTGATGAACTCCTGAAGGTTTTGCAGGCCCTCCTGCCGGAGAACGCGCCGCTCTTCGACGAGGACGACGTCACCGACCAGACCGAGCGCCAGCTCGCCGCCGAACTCATCCGCGAAAAGGTGTTCCGCCTGTGCGGCGAGGAAATCCCCTACGCCGTCGCGGTGCAGATCGACAAGTTCGAGGAGGAAGGCAATCTGCGCCGCATCTTCGCCACCATCCTCGTCGACCGCGACGGCCACAAGGCCATCGTCATCGGCCATGGCGGCGAAAAGCTCAAGACCATCTCCACCCAGGCGCGGCTTGACATGGAGCGCGCCTTCGACAGCAAGGTGTATCTGGAAGTGTGGGTGAAGGTGAAGGGCGGCTGGGCAGACGACGTGCGCATGCTGAAATCGCTGGGGCTGGATTGAGGCGTTCGAAGTGTCAGGCGTGGTTTGAACGAGGAGGGCACGGCGGTTGCAGCGGATAATCCAGACAGGGAGGCAAAGGAGGAAACCCTGATGCCCTCCCTTAAGCCCTCCGTGCCCGCTGCGTCCTCCTTGTGAATCAGGATCATCCCGTGTCCGACGCCCGCATCAACAACACACCTGGCTTCATCCTCCACACCTATCCTTTCAAGGAAACCAGCGTGGTCGCCGAAGTCTTCACCCGCGAACACGGCCGCGTCGCGCTGATCGCGCGTGGCGCGCGGCGGCCGGCGTCGGCCCTGCGCGGGCTGATGCAGCCCTTTACGCCGCTCCTGCTGTCGTGGTTCGGCAAGTCCGAGCTGAAAACCCTGCACGCCGCCGAATGGCAGGGTGGGCTCGCGGCCCCGCAGGGACGCGGCCTGATGTGCGGTTTCTACCTCAACGAACTGCTGCTGCGCGTGCTGGCGCGGGGCGACGCGCACGAGGCGCTGTACGACCGCTACACCGAAACCCTCGCGCTGCTGGCGGGCGACGGGGGTGGCGACGAAGAAAGAATCCTGCGCCGTTTCGAGAAGAACCTGCTCGCCGACATCGGTTACGGGGCCACTTTCGATACCGACGCCGATACCCATGCGCCCATCGAGCCTGCCGTTCGCTATGTCTTTCAGCCCGAACGGGGTGCCTTGCGTGCCCAAGGCCAGCCAGGCTGCTTGGTCAGCGGCCAGACCCTGCTCGATCTGGCCGCCGACCGCTTCGACGACCCCGCCACCCTCGTCGAAGCCAAGGCCCTGATGCGCAGCCTCATCAACCATACCCTCGGTGCCAAGCCGCTTTATACTCGCCAGCTGCTGCGCGAACTCACCGACCTTTCGCCCTGATTTCCTCTGGAAAATCCTTTTACACAGAGGGCGCAGAGGGCACGGAGGGAAGAACCAGGGGGGTCCTCAGCGTCCTCTGTGAGTATGGCTAACTGGACAAAAAACATGAGCATCTACCTCGGCGTCAACATCGACCACATCGCCACCCTGCGCCAGGCGCGCAAGACCCGCTACCCCAGCCCGGTCGAAGCCGCGCTCATGGCCGAAACCGCCGGTGCCGATTCCATCACCCTGCACCTGCGTGAAGACCGCCGACACATCCAGGATGCCGACGTTGCCATCCTGCGCCAGTGCCTCAAAACCAAGATGAACCTGGAAATGGCCGTCACCGCAGAAATGCTTGCCATCGCCATCGCCACTAAACCGCAGGACGTTTGCCTCGTCCCGGAAAAGCGCGAAGAACTCACCACCGAAGGCGGCCTCGACGTGAAAGGCCAACTACCGAAGATCGGCGATGCCTGCACGCGCCTGGCGGATGCCGGCATCCGCGTCTCACTCTTCATCGACCCCGACTTCGCCCAGCTCGACGCCGCCCTGACCTGCGGCGCACCCGTTGTCGAAATCCACACGGGTGCCTACGCCGACGCCGAAACGGACGCAGCGCATCACGCCGAGTTCGAACGCATCCGCATGGCCGTCGCCTATGGCCGCAGCCTCGGCCTCACCGTCAACGCCGGCCACGGCCTCACCTACCACAACGTCCAGCCCATCGCCGCGCTGCCCGGCATCCATGAACTCAACATCGGCCACGCCATCGTCGCGCAGGCGCTCTTCGTGGGCTGGCAGGAAGCGGTGGCGGAGATGAAGCGGCTGATGGTCGAGGCCGCGCGTCTCTGAGCCGCGCTGACAATTTGCGTCACCGGTTTGCCCCCACCGGGCAGCCTGGCTGACCCGCCCGCCCGCCCGCGTTCAGGCCGACCGCCCGCACAAGCCTTGAACTACGCGGCTCCGCGATAATTTTTGGCGTTTTCCCTAAAGTTGGCACGGCCGATGCTCGTTATCGGGCAAGACAGGGACATCCTGTTGGACCCCATCAACCATGTAAGGAGAGGTTAAATGATCAAACGCGTACAACAGGGCTTTACCCTGATCGAACTGATGATCGTCGTCGCGATCATCGGTATTCTGGCTGCCATCGCGATTCCGCAATATACCAAGTACGTGGCGCGCGCGGAGTCGAACACTGGTTTGCAGGCGATTGCGGCGCTTAAGACGGGGGTGGAAGATGGTTTTGCCCGTGGCGTGGCGGGCACTACCATGAACGCAACAACCCTGGGAGCTACGACCAGCCCGCTTGGCACGATTGGCATTAACATGACGGATGCGGGTTCTGGTAGCTTGACATTCAAATTTGGTACGACGTCCAGCCCCAAGGTTACGGGCAAGACTCATACCTTGACCCGTGATGTGGACGGCAACTGGAATTGCACATCTGACGTTGATACAGAATTTCTGCCGAAAGGTTGTACTGGTGCTGGCGGTGGCTCTGGCTCAGGTAGCGGCTCTGCTCCTTAATCTGCTTGACCCGAAACCCCCCACTGCACCGCGTGGGGGTGTTTTTTTACTGCGGAGCACTTGTTTGACCGGTTTTACGTTTCGCGCTAAGCAGCGAAACGCAAGCCCGGTAATCCAGACTGAAGCCCATGCCATGCAGGCGCGCGCCGTGTCTCGTACAATTCTGTGGGTACTGTTCGGACTCTATGTCCTGATCGTGTTCCTGCCCAATCTGGCCTGGTGGAAACTGGCACCGGTGGATGCGCCATTTGCCACGCCGATGGCGGCTAATCTCGTCTTTCTGCTCCTCGCCTTCGCGCTGACACGGCCGGTGTGGCCGGGCGTGTGGTTGTTGCTGCCGCTTGCCGTCCTGGCACCGGCCGAGGTGTTCTACACCCTGACCTACGGCCATCCCAGCGATGTTCACCTGCTGGGCATACTGCGCGAGACGAACCTGTCCGAGGCCGGTAGCTATGCCCGGGGCCTGGGTGGGCTGGTTCTGCTGACCATGCTGGGTACATTGGGTCTGGGGATGTGGCTGGCGCGCGGATTGCGCGCCAGCGGCCTCGCCTGGCCCGGCCGAATACGCCTGCTGGTCCTGGTGAGCGGCGGGCTGGCAGGGGTGTTGATCGCGGCCCAGGATTTGCCGCTCGGCGAGGCAGAGGCGGCGGGCCCGGAGCCCGGCCGCCAGGCGGAGATGGAGGCGCGGTTGACCGGGGGTGAAACCAGCGGGTCGGGCCGCGAACTGATGAATTCCTATCCCCTGGGCCTGCCTTTCCGCGTGGCGAGCTATCTGGAGCAGCGTGCCGGCTTGGCGGAAGCACAGGCCCGGCTGCAGGATTTCAGTTTTGGTGCGCACCAGCCCGCAGCACCAGCCGCGCGCCAGGTTCACGTTCTGGTGATTGGTGAAACCGGGCGTGCCGACCACTGGCAGCTGAACGGCTACGCGCGTGCCACCACGCCCCGCCTTGCACGCACGCCAGGCGTGGTGAATTTCGGCGACGTGGTGTCGAACTGGGCGTGGACGCGGATGTCGGTGCCCGTGATGTTGACGCGCAAGCCGGGCAGGGACCGCAATGTTTTTTTCGCCGAGAGGTCGCTCATCAGCGCCTTTCGCGAGGCGGGTTTCCGTACCTACTGGCTGTCGACCCAGAGCCCGCTAGGCAAGCACGATAGTTCCATTGCCCTGTACGCAGATGAGGCAGACGAGACGCGCTATCTCAACCCTGCCCGCTATTCCGGCCCGGGGGTATACGACGGTGCGTTGCTGGAGGCGCTGGACGCAGTGCTGGCACGCCGCGAGCCCAGGCAGCTGATTGTTTTGCATACCCTGGGCAGCCACTTCAACTATGCCGACCGCTACCCGGAATCCTTCGACGTTTTCCGGCCGTCGTTCAAGGGACGCTCTGACGCCAGCTTGCACGACCCGTCAAACCGCAGCGAGCTGCGCAACAGCTATGACAACAGCATTCTCTATACCGATCACGTGCTGGCGGAAGCGATAGACCGGCTGAACCGGCTGGATGCGCATGCAACCCTGCTCTATATGGCGGATCACGGCGAAAATCTGTTCGATGACGATTGCCCGAAAAGCGGTCATGGTCACATGACCGAACGCGACTTCCGCGTGGCGTCGATCTGGTGGAATTCGGCCTCCTGGGCGCGCGCCCGGCCGGAGCCGCTGACGCGACTGCACTCACGGCGGAATGCGCCGCTCACAGCTGAACACGTGTTTCCCACGCTGCTGGATGCGGCCGGTATCAAAATCGACGGGGATGACGAGACGCACAGTCTGCTGGCGCAAGCTTGGCGGCCCAGGCCGCGATGGGTGCAGGGCGAACTGGATTTCGACGCCGCAGTTCGTGATGTGCAGTGCCTGGCTCTCGTATCGGGGGCGCACGCCAGGCGGGCAATCAAATGAACAAGAGCCTGGGTTACATAGCGGGGCTGGACGGCCTGCGGGCGATCGCCGTATCCCTGGTCATGGTGTCACACGCCCATACGCCATTCTTCGATAATGGCATGCTGGGCGTGGATATCTTTTTCGTCTTGAGCGGCTTCCTGATCACCCGAATCCTGCTCAACGAACAGATCGAAACCGGACGCATCGACACGCTGCGCTTCTATGTCAACCGTTTCATGCGACTGACGCCACCGCTGTTGTTGCTGCTGCTGCTATACGTCATGCTGGCACCGCTGACATGGCCTCAGGATACCCATACTCTCAGGGATGCAGGGATTGCCGGCCTCTATCTCAGTGACTATGCGCTGGCCCTGGAGGGGATACCGGGACGGCTCCGGCATACCTGGTCCTTGGCCGTCGAGGAACATTTCTATCTGTTATGGCCGCTCGCGCTCCTGGTCATGCGGTCTTGCCGCCCGGCGACGCGTGTACTCATACTGGCTGCGGTTTATGTGCTCGCGACGCTCTGGCGGATTGAGTGCGCCTCGGTGCAGAGTTGGGATGCGGTGTATTACCGTTTTGACACCCGCTTCAGCGGGCTGATGCTAGGGGCATTGCTGGCGGCAATGATGGACGTCGACTGGCGACGTTATGCCAAACCCGGGGTGATGCCGCTTGTCGCCCTATCCGGGTTGCTGGTGATACTGCTTGGGCTGGGTGACGGCGGCGGCTGGAAACATACGCCTGTGCTGCAGTATGGTGTGATCGGCACCGAGCTGGTGACGGCAGCCACGATACTTGCCATCTTGCAGTCTGAATCCCAGATAAAGTGGCTTGCTCACCCCCTGCTGACCTATATCGGCCGACTGTCGTATGGCATGTACCTGTTTCATTATCCAGTGATGCTGTATTTCCGCGAGACGTCCGGTTGGGCGGATGCCCTGCTGTATGGGGGCATCGGCGGTACGCTGCTGGCAGCCCTTTCCTATCACACCCTCGAAGCCCGGGTTAGACGCTGGCGCAAGACCCGGCAGGCTGAGCATGTGCCGTTGCCAGTAGCACTTTCGCCGGCTGAGGCGACGGCCGGCCGTTCTGGTTCGCTCTAGGTCGCGTGGTGGTCGCAGGCCGGGTTGGTGCGCATGAGGTGATCGAGCGGATCGCGGAACTGCCTTTGCGTATTGACCAGGACATGCCGGGACCTGCTGCCCTGTTGTCTCTGGCGCTACGCTATGACCTGACGAGCGACGGCGCGGCCTACCTGGAACTCGCGCTTCGGCTGCAACTACCCATCGCGACTCGCAATGCGGCCTTGATGGAGACGGTCAGGGCTGCCGGGGTGGGCATGTTCAAAGTATCTGGATCGTGAATCCGGTTTTCAGTCGCCGGTCGGGGCATTGAGGGCGTGCCGGATGACGTCGGTGGTAAATCCCCGGCTTAGCATGAAGCGGATCTGTCGGGCCTTGTCGGCTGCATCGGCGGCCGGGGTGCCGAATTTTTTCTGCCATACGCTGCGGGCGCGTTCGAGTTCGCTGTCGCGATTCGCGCGCATCACGGCTTCTATCACGTCGTCACTGATGCCGTGCTGGCGCAGATCGTGGGCGAGCTTGACGCTGCCGGCGCGGGCGCGGTGATCGGCCACCCAGCTTTCGGCAAAGCGCTTGTCCGATAGCCAGTTCTTTTCCTCGAATTCATCCAGGACCGGCCCGATGGCTTCGGGCTCAAAGCCGGCACGTTCGAGCTTGCGCGTCAGATCATGGCGGCTGTGTTCGCGCCGCGCCAGATAGCCCAGCGCGCGCCGGCGCAGGCTGGCCGGGTCAGGCGTCGAATTCGCCTTCATCTTCTTCTGCCGGCATGACGGTGGGGTTGTTCACGCCGATGGCGACGCGAATCTTGGCTTCGATTTCGTGCGCGATGGCGGGGTGTTCCTTGAGGTACTCGCGGGCGTTGTCCTTGCCCTGGCCGATTTTTTCGCCGTTGTAGGCGTACCAGGCACCGGATTTGTCGACGAACTTGTGGTTGACGCCGAGTTCGACGATTTCGCCTTCGCGCGAGATGCCCTGGCCGTAGAGGATGTCGAAGAAGGCTTCCTTGAACGGCGGGGCGACCTTGTTCTTGACGACCTTGACCTTGGTTTCGTTGCCGATGATTTCGTCGCCTTTCTTGATCGCGCCGATGCGGCGGATGTCGAGGCGAACGCTGGCGTAGAACTTGAGCGCGTTGCCGCCGGTGGTGGTTTCGGGGCTGCCGAACATGACGCCGATTTTCATGCGGATCTGGTTGATGAAGATGACCAGCGTGTTGGTGCGCTTGATGTTGGCGGTGAGCTTGCGCAGGGCCTGGCTCATCAGGCGGGCCTGCAGGCCGGGGAGCTGGTCGCCCATTTCACCTTCGATTTCGGCCTTGGGGGTGAGCGCGGCGACGGAGTCGATGACGACGACGTCGACACTGCCGGAGCGCACCAGCATGTCGGCGATTTCCAGAGCCTGTTCGCCGGTGTCTGGCTGGGAGATCAGGAGGTTGTCGACATCGACGCCGAGTTTTTTGGCGTAGCTGGGGTCGAGCGCGTGTTCGGCGTCGATAAAGGCAGCGGTGCCGCCGATCTTCTGCATTTCGGCGATGACCTGGAGGGTGAGCGTGGTCTTGCCGGAGGATTCGGGGCCGTAGATTTCCACCACCCGGCCGCGCGGCAAGCCGCCGATGCCGAGCGCGATGTCGAGACCGAGCGAACCGGTGGAGACGGCCTGAATGTCGCGCATCACGTCGTGATCGCCCAGGCGCATGACCGAGCCTTTGCCAAACTGCTTCTCGATTTGCGACAGGGCGGCGGCCAGGGCCTTGGATTTGTCTTCGGTTTGGGCGGGGCTGGGCATGGGAATCTCCTGGGGGTGGGGCAGGCGTGGCCTGCATGGGGTGAACTGTAGGCAATACAATTATACATGTCAATAAAAAATATCACCTAAATAAAAAATAGCTGTTATTCGTTTCTGCCCGCCTATAATCAGCTCACCTGTTCGTTGCGAGACGTGATGTCATCCCGGGAAAAAATGCTGGCCGACCTGAAATGGGCCACGCGCCAGCGGCTGCAATACATCGAATGCATGGCCTGGTACGCCGGCGTGGTCACGCGCGGCGACGTGGCGCGCGCGTTCGGGCTGTCGGACCCGGCTGCGACCAAGGATCTGAAACTGTATGGCGACCTGGTGCCGGGCAACCTCGGTTATAACCATGCGGTGTTCGGCTTTGTCCCCATGCCAGGTTTTGCGCCGGTGTTCGCCGATTTGTCGCCGGCCGTGGCCTTGCCGGCCATTGCGGCCAACCTCGCGGTGGCCAATGGGCCGTTCGGTGACGCGCGCATTTACGGCCTGCCCACGGCCAGTCTTCCCCTGCCCGTGCGCCTGCCCAGTCGCACAGTCCTGGCGCAGATCACCCGCGCCATGTTCTGTCGGCGGCAGGTGCGCGTGGTGTATCGCTCGATGAGCGGCAGCGCCACCGAGGCGCGGGTGCTGGAACCGCATACCCTGGTCGATACCGGGCTGCGCTGGCATGTGCGCGCCTACAGCGAGGCACACGGCGAATTCCGCGATTACGTGTTGTCTCGCATCGTCGAGGCGAGCCTCTTGGAAACGCCTGCCGAGTCGGCCGAGGAATACGATGAGGAGTGGGTGGAGTGGGTGCGGCTGGAACTGGTGCCCCATCCGGGCCTGGACGCCGACCGCCGCGCCAGCCTGCTGTTCGACTACGGTGCTACGGGCGAGGTGATCGAGCTGAACGTGCGCCGCGCGCTGCTGGGCTATGTGCTACAGCGTCTGGGGGTGGACACCACCGCTGCGCATACGATGAATCCGCAGGCCTGGCAATTGGTGGTGGCCAATCGTGAGGACGTGGAGCCGTTTGCGGCGTGGGCGTTTCGGTGATGGGTGAGTGGTGAGCGGTGAGCGGTTTATTCTGTCCACTCCCCACTCACCCAATCAACTCAATCATTCCCCGCAACGCGGCCGCCACGGCGCGCGAGCGGATTTCCTCGCGGTCGCCGTCGAGCCGGCAGGTGGAGGTGAGGGTCGTGCCGTCGGTCAGGGCCCAGCCGTAACACACCAGTCCCACGGGTTTTTCGCGTGTGCCACCGCCGGGGCCGGCGATGCCGGTGATCGCCAGCGCGGCCTGCGCGTGGCTGTGTCGCAGGGCACCCTGGGCCATGGCCTGCGCGGTGTCTTCGGCCACCGCGCCCACCGTGTCGAGCAAGGCTGAGGGTACGCCCAGCAGTTCAACTTTGGACGCGTTGGAATACGTCACATAGCCGCGCTCGAACCAGGCACTGCTGCCGGGCAGCGAGGTGAGCAGCATGGAGACCCAGCCGCCGGTGCAGGATTCGGCGGTGGCGACCATCCAGCCACGCGCGGCGAGTTTGCCGCCGAGTTCGGCGGCCAGTGCTATGAGTTCGGAATCGGGCGTGCGAGCCATGTCAGAGGAAGTGGGCGGCCAGTTGCAGACAGGCGATAGCGTAGCCTGCCGCGAGCAGATCGTCGAACATCACGCCGAAACCGTTCTTCAGGCGGGTGTCAAAAAAACGGATTGGCCAGGGCTTGACGATGTCGAACAGGCGGAACAGGCCGAAGGCCGCCAGCATCCACATCCAGCCCGCCGGTGTGAACAGCAGCACCAGGGCAAAGGCGACGATCTCATCCCACACCATGCCGCCATGGTCGGCCACGCCCAGCGCGCGGCCGGTGCGGGCGCAGGCCCAAATGCCGAGCAGGAAACCCGCCGCGATCAGGATGAGCTGGTTCGGCAGGTCGGGCGCGATGGCGGTGATCGCCCAGAAAAGCGGCAGGCCGAGCAGGGTGCCGGCGGTGCCGGGGGCCTTGGGTGCGAGCCCGCTGCCGAAGCCCAGGGCGATCAGGTGCGCAGGGTGCGCCAGCAGAAAACGCAGGTCAGGCCGCAAAGTGGTCGTACCCCGTTCTGGCAAGTGGGATCGCTTCGCCGTGGGCGTTGCGCACGACGAGGCCGGGGGTGTCGCGCGTCGCGCCGATGCGGCTGACGCGCACGCCCAGGGATTGCGCGGCGGCCTCGATGGCAGTGCGCTGCTGCGCCGGCGCGGTGAAGCACAGTTCGTAATCGTCGCCGCCCGCCAGGATGGCCTCGATGGCTGCCGGTTCGTGCAGGTAGTCGTGGGCGATCTCGTGCACCGGAATCGCGGCGAAATCGAGGTCTGCACCGACACCGGAACGTGTGAGGATGTGGCCGAGATCGGCGCACAGGCCGTCAGACACATCGATGGCGGCGCTGGCCAGGCCGACGAGCGCCTGTCCCAGTTCGACACGGGGGGTGGGCAGGTAGAGCGCGGGCAACACCTTCGCCGCGTGGATCTGTTCCATGAACAGCCGCCCCTGGCGGTAGGCGAGCGCCAGCGCGGCCGAGCCGATCAGGCCCGACACCCACACGTCGTCGCCGGGCTTGGCCCCGCCGCGCGTGAGCGCACAACCGGGTTCGATCTCGCCGAACACGGTGAGGCCGAAGGTGAGCACATCGGCGCGCGTGGTGTCACCGCCGACCAGTTCGCAACCGTGCGCGTCGAGCATACGGAACAGGCCGCGCGCGTAGGCCGCGAGCCAGGCGTCGTTGGTGGCGGGCAGCGCGATCTGCAGGGTGGCCCAGCGCGGTGTCGCCCCCATTGCTGCGAGGTCGGACAGATTCACCGCTGCGGTCTTGTGGCCCAGCCCGGCGGGGCCGTCCTGCGGCATGAAATGGCGGCCTTCGATCAGCAGGTCGGTGGTGATCGCCAGTTGCTTGCCGGGGGTGGGCGAGACCAGCGCGCAGTCATCGCCCACGCCCAGCACCGCACCGGGCGTGGCACGGGTGAAGTGGCGGGCGATGAGGTCGAATTCCATGGGGGAGTGGCGAGTGGTAAGCGGTGAATCCGCTTACTGCTTACCGCTGACCCTTCCCTGCGGCTTCGAGCTTGCGCACCTCGCGTCCCAGCTTGTCGAGCACGCCGTTGACGAATTTGTGGCCGTCGGTGCCGCCGAATTTCTTCGCCAGCTCGATGCCTTCGTTGATGACGACCGACAACGGCACGTCGGGACAGTGCACCAGCTCGTAGCTGCCGATGAGGAGGATGCCGCGCTCGATGGGCGAGAGCTCCTCGATGGGCCGGTCGAGCGCCGGGGCCAGATGCCCGGCGAGCAGGTCTTCTTCCTTCAGCACGCCGTACAGCAGGGTGCGGAAGTAGTCCTGGTCGACGCGCTTGAAATGTTCGTCCTCGGCGAGATTCGCGACGATGAGGGTGACATCCGCGCCGCCCACGCGCCAGGCGTACAGGCCCTGCAGGGTGAATTCGCGGGCGAGCTTGCGTGAACCGGCCATCTCAGACGCGCTTCATCAGGTTGGCCATTTCCACCGCCACGCGTGCACCGTCCGCGCCCTTTTCGGTGATGCGGACGTGCGCCTGTTCCTCGCTTTCGACGGTGAGGATGACGTTGGCGATGGGCACGCCGGTTTCGAGCTGCACGTCGAGGATGCCGCGTGCGGATTCGTTGCAGACGATCTCGAAGTGGTAGGTGTCGCCGCGGATCACGCAGCCGATGGCGACGAGCGCATCGTACTTGCCGCTTTGCGCGAGCTTCTGCAGCGCGAGCGGCGCTTCCAGCGCACCGGGAATGGAAAATCGCTCTACGGCTGCAACGCCGAGCGCGCTGAATTCACGCGTGCAGGCATCGAACAGGCCTTCGCAGATTTCTTCGTTGAAGCGGCAGACGACGATGCCGATGCGCTGGCCGTTGCCGTCGAGTGCGGGGTCGTTGGGGGAGTAGCTGCCGTGTATGCCCATGATCACATCCTGTCGAGATAACCGGTCACTTCGAGACCGAAGCCGTCCATGGCCGGCATCTTGCGCGGGCTGGCCAGAAGTTTCATTTTGCCGACGCCGAGGTCGCGCAGGATTTGCGCGCCGATGCCGTAGTCGCGCAGATCAACCTTGCGCTCCGAGACCGGTGCCGGGTTGATGCGGCCCAGCAGTGCGTCGGCGGTTTCCGGGCGGTGCAACAGAACCAGCACGCCCGACGGCGCGCCGGCGATGCGTGCCATCGCGCCGGGGATGGGCCAGGAGTGGCGACCACCGGTGACGTCGAGGAAGTCCATCACGGAGAGGGGTTCGTGCACACGCACCAAGGTTTCCTCGTCGGCGTGGATGTCGCCCTTCACCAGCGCGAGGTGGGTTTCGCGGGCGCTGCTGTCGCGGTAGGCGATCAGGCGGAACGCGCCGTAAGCGGTTTCGATTGGACGCTCGGCCACGCGCTCGACCAGGCTTTCGGTCTGGTTGCGGTAGTGGATGAGGTCGGCGATGGCACCGATCTTGAGGCCGTGTTCCTGCGCAAAGGGAATCAGGTCCGGCAGGCGCGCCATGCTGCCGTCGTCCTTGAGGATTTCACAGATCACCGAGGCGGGTTCGAGGCCCGCCAGCGCGGCGAGGTCGCAGCCGGCTTCGGTGTGGCCGGCGCGCACCAGCACGCCGCCGGGCTGGGCGCGCAGCGGGAAGATATGGCCGGGCTGGATGATGTCAGTGGGCTGGGCGTCTTTCTTCACCGCCGCCTGGATGGTGACGGCGCGGTCGGCGGCCGAAATGCCGGTGGTGACGCCTTCGGCGGCTTCGATCGATACCGTGAACGCGGTACCGTGCGGGGTCTGGTTGTCGCTGACCATCTGCTTCAGGCCGAGCTGGCGACAGCGCGCGTCAGTGAGAGTCAGGCAGATCAGGCCCCGGCCGTATCTGGCCATGAAGTTGATCGCGTCCGGGGTGGCGAATTCGGCCGCCATCACCAGGTCACCCTCGTTTTCGCGGTCTTCTTCATCGACCAGCACGACCATGCGGCCGGCCTTGAGTTCTTCGATGATTTCGGGCGTGGAGGCAAGGCTCATTGCGTCAGTCTTTGTTGGTGGAATGGGGAAATTGCGTCGTGCTGGTGAATTGAGCCAGGCGTTCGACGTAGCGCGCGATCATGTCGACTTCGAGATTGACCGGCGCGCCGGTTTGCAGGTGCTTCAGCGTGGTCATTTCCAGCGTGTGCGGAATGAGATTGAGCGAGAAGCGCGTATCGTGCACGGCGTTGACGGTGAGCGACACACCGTTCACCGTGATCGACCCCTTGCGGATGATGTAGCGCGCCAGTGCCACGGGAGCGTCGATTTCGAGCAGGTGCGATTCGCCGGCAGGCTCGAAACGGTGCACGCGACCCAGGCCGTCCACATGGCCGGAGACGAGGTGCCCGCCGAGGCGGTCGGCCAGCCGTAGCGCCTTTTCCAGATTGACCTCGCTACCGGGCGCGAACCCTGTGGTGACCCGCAGGGTTTCGGCCGAGACATCGACGGTGAAAGACGTGGGTGTCAACGCGACGGCGGTGAGGCAGACGCCGTTCACCGCGATGCTGTCGCCGATGACCACGTCGGACAAGTCCAGCCCGCCTCCGGCGATCACCATGCGCGCATCCGCCCCGCGCGCGTCGTATTCCTGGATGTGGCCGATGGCCTGGATGATGCCGGTAAACATGCGTAAAGAACGAGGTGCGCTGCAAGACCCGGCATTGTAGGCGTTTGGACGCGCGGGGTGAACCCCGCTGCACCGGAACGCGCAGCATCAGGCGAATATAACAAGATAACAAGGTCTATATATTGTTATTATAAGTCCTTTGGACGACCGGGAGCCGACTATGCAGCCTGCAAACTTTGCCCTGCGCGGGCGATCACTGTTGCCGATTGTGCAGGGGGGTATGGGCGTGGGCGTCTCCGCGCACCGCTTGGCCGGCGCAGTGGCGCGTGCCGGTGCCGTCGGCACCATCGCCAGCATCGACCTGCGGCACCACCATCCCGACCTGATGGCGCAGTCGCAGCACAGCCGCGAGCGCGCGGTGCTGGACAGGCTGAATCTCCAGGCACTGGATCGTGAAATCCGCGCTGCATTGGCACTGGCCGAAGGGCACGGACTGGTCGCGGTGAATGTGATGAAGGCGGTCGATGCGCACGCCGACTATGTGCGGCAGGCCTGCGCCTCGGGTGCCGAGGCCATCGTCATGGGGGCGGGGCTGCCGCTCGATCTGCCCGAGCTGACCGAAGGCTATCCCGACGTCGCGCTGATTCCCATCCTCTCAGATGCGCGTGGTGTCGCCATTGTGCTGAAAAAATGGGCACGCAAGGGCCGCCTGCCCGACGCCATCGTCATCGAGCATCCGCGTTACGCCGGCGGCCATCTGGGGGCACCCAATCCGGCGGAGCTTGAACACGCCAAATTCGATTTCGCCGAAGTCCTGCCCGGCATTTTCAAGCTCTTCGACGACCTGGGCATTGCCCGCAGCCAGATCCCGCTCATCGTCGGCGGCGGCATCCACAGCCACGAAAAAATGCTCGATGCCCTTGCGCTGGGCGCGTCTGCCGTGCAGATCGGCACCGCCTTTGCTGTCACCGAGGAGGGCGATGCGCATCCCGAGTTCAAGCGCGTGTTGCTTGATGCCCGGCCGCAAGACATCGTCACCTTCATGAGCGTGGCGGGATTGCCCGCACGCGCGGTGAAAACGCCCTGGCTGGAAAACTACCTGCGGCGCGAGGCCCGTTTGCAGTCATGCGCCCAGGCCGATCCTGAACGCTGTGCGGCCGGGCTGCATTGCCTCACGCAATGCGGGCTGCGCGATGGCCTCGCGCGGGCGGGGCAGTTCTGCATCGACCAGCAACTGGTCGCCGCGCTCAAGGGCGACATCAAAAAAGGCCTGTTCTTTCGCGGGGCCGAACCATTACCGTTCGGCCGCGAGATCCGTCCGGTACACGATCTGATCGACTATTACCTTACCGGCCGGCGTGCGGCCCGCCACGAGGATGCGCTGCCGGATCGATCGCGTCGGCACGTCGCCTGAGGATCAGGCGGGCAGCAGCGTCAGGCGCAGGTCGGGCCCGAGTTGCCGCAGGTCAGCGAGGCGAAAACGCGAAGCGTCGCCCAGCGTGGTCAGCGGTGATGTCGCGAAGAGGCCGCGAGCGGCGTCGCCCACCGCCATCGGCGCAAGGTAGGCGATCCATTCGTCGATCAGGCCCGATTCGAACAGCGCGCCGTTCAGTCCCGCACCCGCCTCGACGTGCAGTTCGTTGACGCCGCGCCGGGCGAGCAGGGCGAGCAGGGCGGCGAGATCGACACGGCCGTTGGCCCCGGGGAGTTCGACGATTTCCGCCCCTGCCGCCTCGAGCGCGGCGCGGCGAGCCGGGTCGGGCGTGTGGCAGGCGACGAGAGCGGGCAGGATCGCAGCAGACGCGGGGGTCGCCAGGGTGGAATCGACGACCACGCGCAGCGGTTGCCGGCCGATGTCGAGGTCGCGCACGGTCATTTTAGGATTGTCGGCAAGCACGGTTCCGCTACCGGTGAGGATGGCGCAAGTACGCGCGCGCAGCCGCTGCACGTCAGCGCGCGCGGCCTCGCCGGTGAGCCATTGTGAGCTGCCGTTTTCCAGCGCAGTCTTGCCGTCGAGGGTGGAGGCGGTCTTCAGGCGCAGCCAGGGGCGGCCACGGGTCATGCGCGAGACGAAGCCGGGATTGAGCGCGCGCGCCTCGGCTGCCAGCAGCCCGACGTCGGCGCGGACGCCGGCCAGCGTCAGGAGGTCGATGCCGGCACCGGACACCAGCGGGTTGGGGTCATGCATCGCTGCGACCACGCGCGCCGCGCCGGCGTTCACCAGCGCCTCGGCGCAGGGCGGCGTGCGGCCGTGGTGCGAGCAGGGTTCGAGCGTGACATACACCGTGGCCCCGCGCGCCGCCTCGCCGGCTTGCTGCAAGGCGTGGATCTCTGCGTGCGGCGTGCCGGCGCGGGCGTGCCAGCCTTCGCCGACCACGCGGCCGTCCTTCACGATCACGCAGCCGACGCGCGGGTTGGGCGTGGTCGTGTAGAGCCCGCGCCCGGCAAGCTGGAGCGCGCGCGCCATGTGGCGATGATCGTCGGCGGAGAAGTTCATGCGGGAGCGGGTGAAAACGTCCCGCATTATCGCCGCCCTGCGGCGCGCGCGTCGAGCCTCAGGGGTGCTCGATCACGCTGCGGCCGTTCAGGGCTTGCACCGGCCGGTTGTTATGGTTGTAGAGCTTGTGCAATTGCGCGAGCTGCGCGGCGGAGACGGTCACCGGGTCTTTCAGCACGTACCAGGCGACGCCTTCGGAACAGGGTGGCGTGGTGAGCGAGCCGGCAAAGTGGTAGTAGCCGTGCTTCGCGGGCAGCAGGCTCGCCGCGTCGAAGTTCACCGCGTCGACGCGGTGTTCCGGGCCTTCGCCCAGCGGCATGTTGGCGAGGAGGGGGTCGAGCGCGGGGTTGGCTGCGCCGCGCCTGAACAGCACTGCGACGACGGCAAGCTTGCCGGCGTCGTCCTTGTGCACCAGATGCGCGACCATGTCGTAGGCGCGGCCGTGGATGCGCTCCTCGCTCGGCGTGTGGAAGTGGAATTGTGCCAGCCTGTAAGGGTGGCCGCCGATGTCGAGCATGCCGCCGTCCTCGTTGACCTGTACGGTGTGGCCGTTGTTGACGATACGCAGCGCCTGGGCGGTGTAATGGAAGCCAAGCTCGGGGGCGCGGGCGTCGGTGCGCGCGGCGCGGATGTCGATGGGCGACTGCGCATGGCCGAGCGCGCATTCCTTGAATTCCGGCGCGATCTGGCTCCAGTGTGCGGGGCCGTGCGCGCCTTCATACGTCCAGTGAGGCGCGGCGGCGAATGCGCTGCAGCTGAACAGGGCAAGGGCAAACAGGGAAAGACGGTTCTGCATGATGGCTCCTGAAATGACGGGGCCACAGTATGGAACCGCAAAACTTAAGATTTGCTTAAGCTTGGGGGCAATCCATCAGGCGGCCGCTTTGCGGCACCTCGTGCCCCTGAGCCGGTCCAGGGGCTTGTCGCCCGGGCCCCATCCTCGCGCGTCCCGATGGAATACCGGGTCAAGCCGGCTTGTCGAACAGGTCGTCCACGCCCGCCTGGGGCGCGCGCTCCAGGTCCTGGAGCATTTCACGGAAATCGTCCGGTTCCTGGAAGCTCTTGTATACCGAGGCGAAACGGATGTAGGCGATCTTGTCGAGCCGCTTCAGTTCGTGCATCACCAGTTCGCCGATCTCGCGCGACGGCACCTCTCGGGCACCGCGCGTCAGCAGCTTTTGCCGGATGCGCTCCACCGCCGCGTCGACCTGCTCGGTGGGCACCGGCCGCTTGTGCAGCGCACGACGAAAGCCCTCATGCAACTTGGTCGACGAAAAATCCTCGCGCATCCCGTTGCTCTTCACGATCTGCGGCGGCCGCAGTTCGGCGGTTTCCCAGGTGGTGAAGCGCTTCTCGCAGGCCGCGCAGCGGCGACGGCGACGGATCGCGTCCCCCGCTTCATTGACGCGGGAGTCAATGACCTGGGTGTCGAGGGAGCCGCAGAAGGGGCATTTCATATTTTAGGGGTCAGGATTCAGGGGGCAGGGGTCAGCGGGTTTTGTGCGGCGAAGCCGCGCTTGAATAAATGAAGGACCGCGTAGCGACAAGCATCCCTGACCCCTGAATCCCGACCCCTAGCCCCTGCGGCGTCAGCCGTAAACCGGAAACTTCGCCGTCAGCTTTGCCACTTCACCCTTCACCCGCTCGATCACGGCGTCGTCGGTCGGCGCGTCGAGCACGTCGGCGATCAGGTTGGCGAGCTGTTCGGCTTCGAGTTCCTTGAAGCCACGCGTGGTCATCGCCGGGGTGCCGATGCGGATGCCGCTGGTGACGAAGGGCTTCTGCGGATCGTTGGGGATGGCGTTCTTGTTGACGGTGATGTGGGCGCGGCCCAGGAGCGCCTCGGCTTCCTTGCCGGTGAGGTTCTTGGCGCGCAGGTCGACCAGGAACACGTGGCTTTCGGTACGGCCGGAGACGATGGCGAGCCCACGCTCGACCAGCACCTTGCACATCACCAGCGCATTGGCGACAACCTGCTCCTGGTAGTGCTTGAATTCGGGCGTGGCGGCTTCCTTGAACGCGGTGGCCTTGCCGGCGATGACGTGTATCAGCGGGCCGCCCTGCAGGCCGGGGAAGATGGCGCTGTTGATCGCCTTTTCGTGTTCGGCCTTCATCAAAATAATGCCGCCGCGCGGGCCGCGCAGGGTCTTGTGCGTGGTCGAGGTCACCACGTCGGCATGCGGCACCGGGTTCGGATACACCCCGGCGGCGATGAGGCCGGCGTAGTGCGCCATATCAACCATAAATACCGCGCCGATCTCTTTCGCCACCTTGGCGAAGCGCGCGAAGTCGATGCGCAGCGCGTAAGCCGATGCGCCGGCGATGATCAGCTTGGGCTTGTGCTCGCGGGCGAGCGCTTCCATCTTGTCGTAGTCGATTTCCTGCTTGTCGTTCAGACCGTAGGCCACGACGTTGAACCACTTGCCGCTCATGTTGAGCGCCATGCCGTGGGTGAGGTGGCCGCCTTCGGCGAGGCTCATGCCCATGATGGTGTCGCCGGGCTTCAAGAAGGCCAGGAACACCGCCTGGTTGGCCTGCGAACCGGAGTTGGGCTGCACGTTGGCGGCTTCGGCACCGAACAGCGCCTTCACCCGGTCGATTGCGAGCTGTTCGACGATGTCGACGTATTCGCAGCCGCCGTAGTAACGCTTGCCGGGATAGCCCTCGGCGTACTTGTTGGTGAGCTGCGACCCCTGTGCCTGCATCACTGCCGGGCTGGTGTAGTTTTCCGACGCGATCAGCTCGATGTGGTCCTGCTGGCGGCGGTCTTCCTGCTGGATGGCGGCCCACAGGTCGGGGTCGGTCTGGGCGAGGGTCTGGGTTCGGTTGAACATGGCGCGGGCTGGGGCAAGAAAGCTGGAAAGACGCAAATTTTATCATGCAGCCCCGGGCGCGACTGCGCACTTATAATCGAGCCAAACCCAAGGATGACCATGCAAAGACGAGATTTTCTGACTGCCGGTGCAGGCGTCGCCGCAATGCTGCCGCTGGCCGCCCAGGGCGCGCCAGAATCATTGATGCAACTGCCGGCCATTCGCTGGCGGCTGGCATCCAGCTTTCCCAAGAGTCTCGACACCATCTACGGTGCGGCCGAGACGCTGTCCAGACGCGTGGCCGCGCTCACGGGCGGCAAGTTCCAGATTCGCGTCTTCGCCGGCGGTGAGCTCGTGCCCGGCCTGCAGGTGCTCGATGCAGTCGGCAACGGCACGGCCGAATGCGGTCACTCGGCTGGCTACTACTACGTCGGCAAGAACCTCGCGCTGGCCTTCGACACCGCCGTGCCGTTTGGCCTGACGGCGCGCCAGCAGAACGCCTGGATGTATGCTGGCGGCGGCATCGAAGCGCTACGCACACTCTACGCAAAGTACAAGGTCGTGCAATTCCCCGGCGGCAACACCGGCACCCAGATGGGCGGCTGGTTCAGGAAGCCCATCAAGTCGCTGGCCGACCTGCGCGGCCTGAAAATGCGCATTCCCGGCATCGGCGGCAAGATCATGGCCAAACTCGGTGCCGTGCCGCAGACCCTGCCCGGCGGCGACATCTACCCCGCGCTCGAACGCGGCGCGCTCGACGCCGCCGAATGGGTGGGGCCCTACGACGACGAGAAACTGGGCTTCCACAAGATCGCCAAGCACTATTACTACCCCGGCTGGTGGGAAGGCGGGCCGCAGCTCTCCTTCTACGTCAACCAGGCGGCCTGGAAAGGCCTGCCGGAGCTGTATCGTCAGGCCTTCGAAGTGGCCACCGCCGAAGCCAACCAGCTGATGCTTGCGCAGTACGACGCCAAGAACCCGCCCGCGCTCCTGCGCCTGGTGGGGCAGGGCGTGCAGCTGCACCCATACCCCAAGGACGTGATGCTCGCCGCGCGCCGCGCCACCTTCATGCTTTACGAAGAAGAGGCGAAAATAAACCCCGACTTCGCCGCCATCTACCGGCCGTGGAAAGCCTTCCGCGACACTGAATTCCAGTGGTTCAAGGTCAACGAAGCGGCCTATGCCAATTTCAACTATTACGTCAAATAAGCGAGGCGATCAGACATGAACCCACTCGACCAGCTCATCACCACCTTCGACCTGGGCCTGCGCACCGTCTTCGCCACGCCGCACGCCAGCCGACCCTATCCCGCGGCCGCCGCGCCTGAAGCCGAGATGAGCGAAGCCGACAAGGCTCGTGCCGCCGCCCTCATGCGCGTCAACCACGTCGGCGAAGTCTGTGCCCAGGCGCTCTACGCCGGCCAGGCGCTCACCACCCGGAATGAAAAAGTGCGTGCCGCACTCGAACACGCTGCGCGCGAGGAAACCGACCACCTTGCCTGGTGCGAGACGCGCATCAACGAACTGGGCGGTCGCAAGAGTCTGCTGAATCCCTTGTGGTTCGGCGGCGCATTCGGCATGGGCGCAGTCGCCGGCCTATTCGGCGACAAATGGAACCTCGGCTTCCTCGCTGAAACCGAACGCCAGGTCGAAGCCCACCTCGACGGCCACCTGCAGTCGCTCCCCGAAGCCGACGTCAGGAGCCGTGCTATCGTCGAGCAGATGAAAACCGACGAAGCTCAGCACGCCCAGACCGCCGTCGACCACGGCGGTGCGCCGCTGCCTGCGCCCGTGAAGTTGGCGATGCGCTTTGCGGCGGATGTGATGCGGCAGACGGCGAGCCGGGTCTGACTCCGCGCTTGAGTCAGGCTGCATTATTCATGCAGGCAGATTAATCCCCCATTCCCGCGCATCGGCCTATGATCAGGCCGTGCTGCCCGGGGAAGGTATCCGGATCCGGCACTTCCACAGCCATTGCAAGGAGAATCCCCATGGCAAAAGGCCAGGTACGCGGCAACAAGGAAGCGAAGAAACCCAAGAAGCCGAAACAAGTGGTCGTTCCGGTGGGCGCATTCATCACGCCGGTGAAGGCCGGCAATCCGGTAAAAGTCCGGCATTGATCGCTCCAAACCAAAGCAGACTCGATCTTCGGAGAATCAAAGGTTCCAGGCTCGAAATTAAATTCACGCAAGTACCGCGTTCAGGCCGCAGCCCGTTCCGACCAGGGCATGATCTTGTCCAGCGCCTTGCTGGTTTCGAGCTGTGCTTTTTCCATGTCGTAATGCGACTGGAGGTTGAGCCAGGACTGCGCATCGGTCCCGAAAAACCGGGCTAGGCGCAGTGCGGTATCGGCGCTGATGCCGCGCTTGCCGTGAACGATTTCGTTGATGCGGCGGGGTGGCACGCCAATTTCGATGGCTAGCCGGTACTGGCTCAGGCCCATCGGTTTGAGCCAATCTTCCAGCAGGATTTCGCCTGTGCCATTCGAAGCACAAGCGCCATTGATCGTTGATGCGTATGCTCCATTGCCCCTTGCGGTCGCCTTTCAGGGCTTCAAGCTGGTTTTGCGGCGGAATCCTCAGAAACGCGAGATCGGTTGCCGCGTGCAATTGCTTGAGCTTGCGCCGCGCGGCCTGTTCGAAATTGACAAAGCGTGTCACGTGCCGGTTCTCGAACAAGGCCTGGGTGTCCTTGCACTTGAAGGATTCGATCATGCCGAATGTTAACGCTGTGCGTTATGGGCGGCAACTATGCAAATCACGACGCAAGAACAGGCCGACAGGAGATGGCGCTGAGATGCCCGGCAAGACCGTGTGAGTTTACTGGGATGCTTTCACCCACGAATCCTTCAATGTCACCGTCCGGTTGAACACCGGCGCACCCGGCTTGGTATCGACGCGATCCGCAACAAAATAGCCATGCCTTTCGAACTGGAACGACTGCTCGGGCGCGGCGTCCTTCAGCCCCGGCTCCAACTGCGCGCGGATCACTTTCACCGAATCGGCGTTGAGGTCCAGCAGAAAATCGCTGCTTTCTCCACCCGGCTGCGCGGTACTGAACAGGCGGTCGTACAGCCGCACTTCGGCTTCATACGCGTGCGCGGCGCTCACCCAGTGGATGTTGCCCTTGACCTTGACCGAGTCGGCCCCGGGGGTGCCGGACTTGGTGTCGGGCAGATAGTCGCAGTGCACGGCGGTGAGGGTGCCGTCGGCATCCTTGTCGCAGCCGGTGCACTTCACCACATAGCCGTAGCGCAACCGCACCGAGTTGCCGGGGAATAGCCGGAAGTAACCTTTTGAAGGGGTTTCCATGAAGTCTTCGCGCTCGATCCACAGTTCTTTCGAAAACGGCACGGCGCGCTTGCCGAGGTCGGGCTGCTGCGGGTGGTTGGGGGCGAAGCACTCTTCGCTCTGGCCTTCGGGATAGTTGTCGATGATCAGTTTCACCGGGTCGAGCACGGCGATGCGGCGCAGGGCGGCGTCGTTCAACACATCGCGCTGGCAGGCTTCGAACACGCTGTAGTCGATCCAGCCATCGGATTTCGACACGCCGATCTGGTCGGTGAAACGCTTGAAGCCTTCGGCCGTGTAGCCGCGGCGGCGCGCGCCGACCAGCGTCGGCAGACGCGGGTCATCCCAGCCGCTGACGTGCTTTTCGTCGACGAGCTGGATCAGCTTGCGCTTGGAGAGCACGACGTAGGTGAGGTTGAGCCGGGCGAACTCGATCTGCTGCGGCACCGGACGCGGAAAGAAGCCGCCGTCGGCGAGGGTGTCGAGCAGCCAGTCGTAGAACGGGCGCTGGTCTTCGAATTCCAGGGTGCAGATCGAGTGGGTGATGTGCTCGATCGCGTCTTCGATCGGGTGGGCGTAGGTGTACATCGGGTAGATGCACCATTTGTCGCCGGTGTTGTGGTGGTGCGCTCTTTTAATTCGATAAATCGCCGGGTCGCGCAGGTTGATGTTGGGCGAGGCCATGTCGATCTTGGCGCGCAGCACGTGCGCGCCGTCGGGGAATTCACCGGCGCGCATCCTGCGGAAGAGGTCGAGGTTTTCCTCGACGCTGCGGCTGCGGTACGGGCTGTCCTTGCCGGGTTCCGTCAGCGTGCCGCGATACGCGCGCATCTCGTCGGCCGACAGCGAATCGACGTAGGCGTTGCCCGAGTTGATCAGGTACTCGGCGCAGGCGTACATGGTGTCGAAATAGTTCGACGCGAAGGAGAGGTGCGGTCCCCAGTCGAACCCCAGCCACTTCACCGAATCAGTGATCGAATCGACGTATTCCTGCGATTCCTTTTCGGGGTTGGTGTCGTCAAAGCGCATGTGGCAGACGCCGCCGTAGTCGCGCGCCAGGCCGAAGTTGAGGAAGATCGACTTGGCGTGGCCCAGATGCAGGTAGCCGTTGGGTTCGGGGGGAAAGCGCGTTTCCACGCGGCCGCCCCACTTACCGGCAGCGTTCTGCTCGTCGATGAGGTTGCGGATGAAGTTGGCGGCGGGGACGGGGGCTTCGGAGTGGGACATGAGGCGATGAAGTCGATGGGGAATAAAAACAGGATCAGCGTGGGTCGCCAAGCAGGCGATGCGCCAGCAGGGTCTGCATGTCGCGGCGGCCGTCGGCAATCACGAAAATCACGACGCGCTTGTCGATTATCCGGTAAATGAGACGGTACGGCTTGAAAAAGACCTGCCGGAACTCCCGGATGCCGAGTGCCAGGAGTTCGCGTGGAGGTGCGCCGCGTTCGGGAAACGTAGCCAGATCGTCGGCTACCTTGAGTAGCCGTTCCAGTACATGGTCGGCCTGCGCGGGCGAGTCGTGGTTGGCGATGTAGGCGTGCAGGGCTTCCAGATCGCGCTCGGCACCTGCGGTGAGCAGAACCTTCCAGCGCATGGCCCTATTTCTTGCGCAGACGTTCGACGACCTCGGAGAGCGGACGGGTTCTGCCGCCTTCAACGTCCTGATTGCCCAGCGCCAGCAGTTTCAGCAGGGCGAGCGTCTCCTGGGTTTCTTCGTAGCTGGCCACATCCTGGATGACTGCCCTGGCCTCGCCGTTCTGGGTGATGACCATGGGTTCGCGCAGTTCCGTGAGCTGGCTCAGGACCTCGGCGGCGTTGGCCTTGAGGTAGCTGATGGGTTTGACCTGGGTCGAGTAGCGCATGCGGGCCTCCTGAACAGATGAGACTGAATATAGTCTTTTATCAGTTATTCGACAACGGCGTTCAGGTGATGATGCCGCCGCCCAGGCACACCGCGCCGTCGTACAGCACCACGGATTGCCCGGGCGTGACGGCCCACTGCGGGCTGTCGAAGAGGAGTTCCAGCGTGTCGTCGTAGAGCGTGCTGATGTGGCAGGCGGCGTCATGCTGGCGGTAGCGCGTCTTGGCGGTGTAGGCGCGCTCGGGATCGGGCGCAACGCCGGCAATCCACGAGAGCTGGGCGGCACCGAGGCTCGTGCGCTGCAGCAGCGGATGGTCGTGGCCCTGCACGACGACGAGGGTGTTGCTGGCCATGTCTTTCGCCGCAACGAACCAGGGTTCGCCGTCGCCGTCCTTCTGTCCGCCGATGCCCAGGCCCTGCCGTTGCCCCAGCGTGTAGTACATCAGCCCCTGGTGCTGGCCGACGACGCGGCCTTCGGGGGTGGTCATCTCGCCGGGGTCGCGCGGCAGGTAGCGTTCGAGAAATTCGCGGAAGTTGCGCTCGCCGATGAAGCAGATGCCGGTACTGTCCTTTTTCTTCGCGTTGGGCAGGCCGATTTTTTCCGCCAGCGCGCGCACCTCGGGTTTGGGCAGCGCGGCAAGCGGAAAGAGGGCAGGCGCGAGCTGCTGCTGGCTCAGGCGATAGAGGAAATAGCTCTGGTCCTTGTTGGCGTCGTCGGCTTTAAGCAGCGTGGCGCGGCCGGCGGCGTCCTGGCCCTTGCCGACGTAGTGGCCGGTGGCGATGAAATCCGCGCCGCGCGCCACCGCGTCTTCGAGGAAGGCCTTGAACTTGATCTCGCTGTTGCACAGCACGTCCGGATTCGGTGTGCGGCCGGCCTGGTATTCGGCGAGGAAGTAGCTGAACACGCGTTCCTTGTATTCCTTGGCGAAGTTCACCGCCTCGACTTCGATGCCGAGCACGTCCGCCACCGCGAGCACGTCGAGAAAATCCTGGCGTGCGGTGCAGGCGTCGGTGCCGTCGTCGTCGTCCCAGTTCTTCATGAACACGCCGAGCACGTCGTAACCCTGCTGCTTGAGCAAGTAGGCGGCCACGGCGGAATCGACACCACCCGAGAGGCCGACGACGACTTTGGAGGCAAGGTGGGTCATGCGTGTGGTGGTGTCAGGGGGTGCACTATGCAGGGGGTCTGGTCAAACGGTGTTGTGTTTCACAGCAGCCGGGCAGGCTGGCCCAGCCCATCCAGCAGCGCAACGGCCTTGCGGTCAAAAGACACGAAGGTTTCGCCGCCCAGCCAGTTGCCCTCGTAGGCAATCACACCGTCGGCGAAATCTCCGCCCGCATCGAGTGTCGCCAATCCGGCTTCCACGGCGGGCCGGTTCATCTCCACGTTACCCGCCGCCAGCAGCGCGCGGATTGCGCTCGCCGCGTCGCTTGCAGTCAAACCATACACCGAGCGCAGCACCCACACGAATTCGCACAGACAGGGCGTGGCCACCGCGATCAGTTCGGCTTCGGTCAGCGTATGTGCGGCCTGGGCGCCTTGAGCCGGATCGTCGTTGACCACCGCACGCACCAGCACATTGGTGTCGACGGTTACCCTCATTCAGCGCCTTCGTTTTTGTCCAGCCCGGCCCAGCCCCGGGCGGCGGCGGCGTTCAGCTCCTCGATCGTGGCCACTTTATCCGAGCGGTCTGCCAGCAGGCCGATAAAACTGTTGATTGCGCCAGCAGGCCGCGCTGCCTTGAGTAGCCCCCTGCCATCGGGCAACAAATCCAGTTCGATTTTTTCGCCCGGCTTGATCCCCAGGTGTTGCAACACTTCTTTTCGAAAGGTCACTTGCCCCCGTGCCGTCACGGTCAATGTCGTCATGGTGAAATCCTTTTCTTCGACCCGAATGACCCGAATGTAATGCAGATACGCCTTACTTTCAATGCCGGCGGTGATGGGGCGGTGAGGGCGGCGCGGAGGTTGCCGCGTCAAACGCCGAGCACGTGCTTCATCGCCGCGCGCACGGCGCGCGCGTCGGTCGGGGCAAGCTGGCCGAGCGTATTGCGGATGAGGCGGTTGTCGAGCGTGAAGAGCTTGAAGCGCAGCCGCGAGGGCGCAGGCAACCCGGCGGCGGCAAGATCGGCGAGCAGATGATCGTGCGGCCAGGGGGGATTGTCCGCCGAGGTGATCATCGCCAGCACGCTGTGCCCGGCGGGGGTGTTGAACACCGTGGCGTCCGAGAGCACCAGCGCGGGGCGGTTTTTCGTCGCCGCGCGGTCGGTGAACGGAAACGGCACACGCACCACGGCAAAGCGCTCAAAGCTCACGGTAAGCCGCCTCGTCCGCGTCGCTCGACCATTCGGCCAGCGTGCCTTCCAGCGCGCGCAGGTATTCCAGGTCGAGCGGCGCGGCACGGCGCACGCGCGCCACGCCGTCATCGCCTACTTCCCACACAATGCTGTCGCCCGGCGACAGCCCGAGTGCTGCGCGCACCGACTGCGGAATCGTGGTTTGTCCCTTGCTGGTGATTTTGGCGAGCGCGTTCATGATGGCGTCCGGTAAGTTGTCATTGCTTCCTTACTGTAAGGCGATCTGGGCGGACACGCAAGCCGCGCCCGTGGCTCCATCACCCCGCCCGGTAGCGCCCGTCGGCCAAGCGCTGTGCCCGTCCAAAGTCCACCAGCGCATCGAGCAGCCCGGGCAGGGCTTTTTGCAGACCACGCGCCTTGTCGAAACCGGCAGCGAGTTCTGCAGGGGTTTGCGGCGCATCGCTGAGCAGGCGGGCGAGCGCGCCGAGCTGGTCGGGCAGTGCGGCGGGCCAGACAGGTTTGCGCGTGGCAACGGGCGCAATGGCGGGCGCGTCGGTGGCGGGCAGATCGAGTACGACGGTGGTATGAGCGGGTGCTTGGTACGCTGGGCGCAAAAAACGTACCTGGCCAGCGGCTTCTTCGGTGGCGCGCTCGGCGTTGAGGGCGACAAGACGTTCGAGCAGCGCGCTGTCGTCGGGCGCGTCGTCCCAGCCGTAGGCGGCCAGCACGGCGGCGTCGAGTTCGTCGTGCAGGGTGTTCAGCACGCCGACCAGGCCCTGCGTGTACACGGTTTTGTCTTTGGCGGTGAGCGGCTCGCCGGTTCGGAGTTTTTCCCGCACGTTGTACACGCCGGTGAGCGTCAGCTCCGGGTGCATGGCCTGCTGGCGCTTGCGGTGGGCGTCGAGGCGTTCGGCCAGGTCGCGGATCGTCGCCTGCTGGTCTGGGGTGGCGGCGGGGAAGGGGAATTTTTCGAAACACACGCCCTTGTTGTAGCGCGGGTCGTTACCAACTCCCAGCCGCCCACCCGCCGCCAGCGCCCAGGCAACATGCACGCGCGAGGACAGCACGCCCAGCATCCAGGCGTCGTCGTGGGCGATACAGACGAGCATGTTGTCGGGCGCGATGGCGGCGTCGAGAAACTGGAAGACGCGGTGTTTCGCGGTTTCGACGGTGGCGATGTAGCGCGGCAGGCCGGTGAACATTTTGCGGAGTTCGCGACGCGGCTCGCCAAACAGCCACCAGTTGTCGCGGTAGGTCGCGCGCTGGTTGTGATCGCGTTCGGGTTTCACGCGGTCTAAAAGCCATTGCCAGACGGTGGGGTACTGCGCGCGCAACGTGGCTTCATCGTAACCCCAGGCGTCGATGACGAGCACGCCGCGCGGTTTGTCGGTGATGTCGCGGCCGTTGCGGTAGGGGCGGATGAGTGCGGGCGCGGCCAGTTCAGCAGCCTCGTCGGGGGTGACGATGAAGCCCGCGCCGTGGAGTTTAAAACCGGGCGAGCTGATGTTCCCGTTCGCCCGCAACGCCACCGCTGCCGCGACGTTGGCACCGACGCGCAAGTTCGCATGGATCGCGCCGCTGCGTTCGGCGAGTTCGACATCGATCTCGCCGTCCGTCCCCGGGGTTTCGCGGCTGACGGCGAGGAGCCGCCCGTCGCCCGCGCCGGGCGCGGCGACGGTCATCGCCACGCGCACGGCCGCGCCGTTGGCTTCGTCCACCCAGGGGTGGTCGGCAATGGCCCAGGCCAGGTGCAGCGCATCCAGATGCTGTTCCAGCACCCGTCGGTTGAAGGTTTGCGTGAGGCTGTTGGTGGTGATGAAGCCGAAGCGGCGAATTTTGTTTTCGCGCAGCAACCGCGCGGCGTGATCCCACCAGAACATGACGAGGTCGGCGGACTCGGGCACGCCCGGGTGCGTCTGCCGCAGGGCATCGACGTAACCGTCGCCGAGCGCCTGCCGCAGGGTGGACGCGCCGATGAAGGGCGGGTTGCCGACGACGAAGTCGGCAGCCGGCCAGACGGCGGCGTGCGGGTCGAGATAGCGCACGACGGCGGCGCGGGCGGATTCGTCGGGCACGGGCTTGCCGGTGACGGGGTGCGGTTTGAAGCTGACGCCGTCCCAGCGGGTGAGCGGCTGGCCGGCTTCATCCTGCACGGCTTCGATGCGGCGCCAGTCGAGCACGGCGTCGCGGCATTCGATGTTTTTGAAATCGCGCAGCACCGGCGTGGGCGGCAGGGCGTGGCCACGGTTTCTGAAGTGCCATTGCAGATGGCCGATCCATAACACCAGCTCGGCCACCGCTGCGGCGCGCGGGTTGCGTTCCAGCCCCAGGAATTGATGCGGATCGACGGTGAGGCCTTCGGTGTCGAGTTCCTGTTGTTGCATGGTGCCGTCTTTGCTGGCCGCGCTTTGCAGCGCACCCAGCAGTTCGAGCACTTCGGCTTCGAGCCGTTTCAGGTGTTCCAGCGCCACGTAGAGAAAGTTGCCGGAACCGCAGGCGGGGTCGAGCACGCGGGTGGCGCACAGGGTCTGGTGAAAGCCGCGCGCGAGTTTGAGCGCAGCGGCGGCGTCGCCCCGATCCATGAGCGCGAGCGCGGCGGTCTGCACGTTGAGCCAGTCGGCGCGCAGCGGTTCGACCAGCGTGGGCAGCACCAGGCGTTCGACATAGGCGCGCGGGGTGAAGTGCGCGCCCAGCGCGTGGCGCTCGGCGGGGTCGAGTGCGCGCTCGATGAGCGTGCCGAAAATGGCGGGTTCGACGTGCTTCCAGTCGGCGCGGGCGGCGGCGAGCAGGGTTTCGAGCTGGGGGCGGGTAAGTTCCAGCGCGACGGGAATCTTGAACAGCTTGCCGTTGAAGTGGGGAATGGTTTTGCGCAGCGCGACGGAATAGCCGCCGCTGTCCATTTTTTGCCAGAGTTCTTCGATGCTGGGCTTGAACGAGGCGGGCTCGACACAGGCGGCGACGACGATGTCGGTGAAGCCGCCGGCGGGCAAGAGGCCGACGTCTTCGGCAAACATGGTGAAGAGGCAGCGGGTGAGGAAACCGGCGACGGCGTGCGGTTCGTGATCGGCTTCGAGGCCGCGCGCGAGCTGGCCGAGATGCGCGGCGACTTCGCGGGTGACGCGGGCGGCGATGCGCGCGGGGTCGAGCGCGGCAGGCTCGGTGAAAACCCGTTTGAGTCGGTCGCGCACGGCGTCGTGCGCGAGGTCGGTGATGGCGATGCGATAGCTCGCCCGATCCGGAAAATATTCGTAGCTGCGGTCGTTGTCGCGGAATTGGGCGTAGAGCGCAATGAAGCGCCCGACGTTGGCGACCATGAGAAATACCGGACGCGGCTCGGACGCGGGAAGGTTGCGCGCGTAGCTTTCGGCCTGCGCCTTGGCCTTGATGAGCTTGTTGGCGGCGGCGTCCAGATCGCGACCGAGGTGAAAGCTCTTGGATTCGCAGATGAAATGGCCGCGCTTGTAGGTGTCGATGAAGCGCGCCGCGCCCGCGCCGGATTCGTCGAGCGCGTCGATGTGGCGCTCAAAGACGTAGGCGTTGTCTGCGTCGTTCGCCTGCGCGGGCAGGGGTTTGTCCACCCCGAGCAGTTCGCACAGGTCGTTGAAAAAAAGCTGGTAGTTGGCGCGCTCGCTGCCGGATGCGCCGTTCCATTTGGCGATGAAGGACTGCGGGGTCATGGGGCGGGAGGGTCTTCGCACAGCCAGGCTGGCAGATCGCGCTGCGCGTGAAGAATGCGCCAGACGTCGATGTGGTCTGGCCGCTCGACATAAAAAACCATGTAGGGGAAGCGTTTGAGCGGCCATACACGCAAGCCCGGCAAACCCAATTCGTGGTCGAAGCGCGACGATCCTGCCGCGGGGTGGCGGGCAAGCTGAGCGATGGCGCGTTCGAGCGCGTCGAGAAAAAGCCGGGCAGCATCGGGCGCATTCTGCGACCGATACCAGTCGATCACGGTTTCGGTATCGCGTGTGGCGATCCGTCGCGGTACGACGGGTTTGACGCTCACCCGCGCGGCGCGTCAATGCGCTGGCGCAAGACTTCGAAATAGGCCGCGTCGGCGGGGCGATCCGGCGCGGAAGCCGCACCTTCGAGCAGCAAGGCCCGCAGGTTCTGGCGCTCCTGATCTTTGCGGATCAGCTCGCGCATGTATTCGCTGCTGGTGCCGTAGCCGCGTTCAGTGACCTGATTATCGACAAAAGCCTTGAGTGAATCCGGCAGGGAAATATTCATTGTGCTCATGGGCGGGATACTAGGCATGTTGGCAAAATTTGGCAATAGCAGGTCAGAGGCAGGTCAGGTAAATAGCGCGGTGATCAGCCAGAGCACGCCGAATCCGATCAGCAGGATTGCGATTCCCAGCGCGAGACCTTCAAACGCGCCTTTGGCGATTGCTACATAAAAATTGTCTTTATCCACAGAAAATCCTTGATTGCGGGTTATGGGGGAGTTACCTCAGGCTACAAGGGCGCGTTCGCGCTGCGGTGTCAAACCGCCTCCCCGCTGACCACGCATTCCAGCCGATCCCACGGCAGTCGCTCGGGCTGGGCGCGGGCGAAGCGGCAGACCAGCGCCTCGCCCGCATCCAGCCGCCGCGCGATATTGATGTTGAACGGACGCGGCAGGTAGCCGAGTTTGCGGCCTTGCCAGGCGACGAGCACGGCAAGCGGGTCGTGGGGGTTGTCGGGCTCGCGCACGAGTTCGAGCAGCTGGCCGGGCGTGAGGCGGGTTTCCAGCGCTGGATCACGGTTGTAGGCATAACCGGTGATGTGGGAGAACAGCAGCGCGCCCGCAGGCAGAGGCGGGTTGCGCCGCGCGGCGATCCAGGCCAGCGCGCGGCTTAGGCGGCGCTCGCTTTCGGCGTCGAGGCGCAGGGCGGGCGGACGACAAGGGGTGTCGCTGACGGTGTCCCGCCAGTGCCCGAGACGCACGCGCTGCGGGCGCAGCTCGGGGGCGTTGAGATGGATTTCCACTTGCTGCGCGAACAGCTCCATGAGATAGCCCGCGTCGGCATTGCACGGGCCGCGCAGTTGCACGAGTTTGAAATGCAGGTCGTCGCCCCGCTGCTGGATGTCGTACTGCGCGGTGGCGCGCCCGCCTTTGGGCAGGGTGAGCGAGACGATGCGCGTGTCACCTTCGGCGATGTCGTCCCAGTAACTGGCGACGCAGTGGTGCAGGGCATCGCCTTCGTCGGCGAGTGTGTCGTAGTCGAGTAGCTCGCGCGCGATGCTCAGATTGCGGTCGAGCACGCCGAAAAGTGCGGGGACGGGGATATCCCGCGTCGGCACGATAGCAGTCTGGCGCGGGTGTCGGTGCCAGCGCACCGAGGCGTCGAGCAGTGACGTCAGGCCGTGACGCGCGAGCCAGGCGTGGCCGAGCGTTGCGTCGTCGCCGTCCAGGTTGGCGTCGAGTTCGAGCGCACGGGCCATGGCGACGCGCAGAAAATCGCGGCAGTCGTCGATGGCATTGCCGAGGGGATTGAAGCGCGCTTCGAGCGCGGTCCACAGCGCAGCCCAACCTGGCTTGAACAACGTGGCGGCCAGTTCGAGCAGGGCGGGTTCGCCGACCAGGCGTTCGAGCGCGGCGACATAGGGCGCGCCACGTTCGAGTTCGGCCCGGCTCGCCGGGCGCGCGTGGGCGGGAATGCGGTCGAGCAGCTGCACCATGCGCGTGTGCGCGATGCCGAGATCGCCCCACATTTCGCTGCACACCGGCGCGCGCACCAGGCTGCGCGAAACACCGTAATGCGCGGCGAGCACGCCGGCGAGATCGCGCCCCTGCAACGCGGCATCGACCACCTCGTCGTCGTGATCGCGCCAGGCGAAACGCTTGCCGCCGCAGGTGTCGGTCGCGTGGTGCGCGGTGAGCAGGATCGGTGCGGCGAGCACGGGAAACCGCTCGACCGCCTGTTGCCGCCGGCGGCCTTCTTCGCCTGATACGAGCCGGTTGTAATTGCGGCACGAACTCCAGAAGCGGTGCGCGTCGAGCCGGGCAAGGCATTCGAGTATGCCCTGGTCGAGCCCGGCGGCGAAACGCCGTGCCTCGGCGTGTCTGGCATGGCCCCAGGCGAGCGCGGGCATCGGCGCGGCAGGCGCGGCGTAGAGCACGATGGGGAGGAGGAGAGCGCGAGGCACGTCCACTTCGAGCACCTCGCCGCGCGCATCATCGGCAATGCCTTCGACGATGGCGGGGATCAGCGCGTCGTCGCCGAGCAAATGCGCTGCGAGACGAAAGGCAAGCACCCGCCCGTCGGCCAGATGCAGCCACAGCAGCGCCGCTTCGGTGGCTTCGCCGTATTCGCGCGTGGTGAGCCACAGGCGTGCGCGGACGGCGTTACAGGTCGCAGTCATCGTCGCCGCCAAACAGGCTGAACAGTCCGCCGATACCCAGAAGCAGCAGGGGGAAAGCCAGGATCAGCCAGAGCGCCGCGAGAAGAAAAATGATGAAGATCCCCCAGAACACCAACTTGGCAGTGAACAGGGGGGCGACCTGAAACATGCTGAAGCCGATAACGCCGATGATGGCCGCCCAAAGCCACTCGGCGTCCGAATATTGTCTGGGTGTTTTAATTTTTCATCTCCTGATGCAAGAGGTTTGATCATCGTGCGGCAGGCGATCAAAAACTGATCGGGAGCCGGCAGGTTGGGCAAAATATCAAGTTGCTGGAGACGCAATAGGCTAGGCCTTGAGCGGCGAATCCACCCTGGCCGACTTCCGCCGCGACTTTCTCGCCACGGTGGAAAAACAGGGCTGGAAGGACTTCACCGGCGACGACCGTGCCACGCAGGGCCGCACCGGCGGGCGCGGGCTGGCTTGGCGCACCCGCACCATCTACCAGACCAACATCGCCGCCAGCTACGCCGCCGGGCGCTGGCAGCAACTCAACGCCCCCGACCTGTTGGCCGCCCGCCCCTACTGGCGCTACGTGCATTCGGATTTTGTCGGCAACCCGCGCCCGCGCCACAAGGCATGGGGCGACAGCGGGCTGACCCTGCGCCACGACCATCCCTTCTGGAAAACCCATTTTCCGCCCAACGGATGGGGTTGCCGGTGCAGCGTCAAGGCCGTGCCCGCGCCGAAGGACGGCGACGCCACCGCGCCGCCGGTCGGCTGGGATGCGCGAGACGGCAAGGGGCGTCTGCCGGGGATCGACAGGGGTTGGGATTACGCGCCGGGAGCGACATGGAACCCTTGGGACAGGCTGGCAGGGCTGCCCGATTGCGATGGACTGGCAGCGTTGGCGGCGGGCGGGCCGTGTATCCCTAAGGCAGGCAGGCAGCCTGCTGACTGGCGTTCGGAGCAGCGTCCCGATCTGCGCGATGTTCCGCCAGTATTGCGCTTGCCGTCGCCGCCCTTGTTACCGAAGGCAAAAGACCGCAGCGAGGCGGTCGAGATGCTGGCGCAGGCGTTGGGGATTTCCTCCGCCAACCCCTACCGGGTGGTCGATACTCCATGGTATGGCATGGTTCCGCTCGCCTACGAGAGGCTGCCGCATATGGTGGGCAAGGAAAGGGATGCGCGGGAGCGTTACGCGAATTTCATTTTGCCGACGCTGATGCAGCCGTATGAAATATGGGAAACCGCCTACGCGGACGGGACAACGCGACCGCGCTTCATTGGTCTATTTGACGGCCCCGCGCAAGTGATGGTGGTCGTTAGAATCGACCGTGACGGCCGGGTATTCTGGAATTACATGCAGGCGAAAAACAAGGACATGAATGCCCACCGCGAGGGGGTCAGCCTGGTCTATCGTAAATGATGGAAACGCTCCGGGGTCCCGTTCCGCGCGCCTGTCGGTGCGCCGGAGCCCTTCCGCCGGGTATTGAGCCGACACTCACCCGGGTTCGCGCCCGGAGCGTTTGAGCAAAGGATAGCAAACAATGGCACTGCTGCAAATTGACATAGACGACCGAGCCGTGCTCGACGTGCTGGCCAAACTGGCGAAGCGCGCGGGCAACCTCGCACCGGCGCTGACCCAGATCGGCGAAGAATTGCGCGATTCGACCCAGCGCCGCTTCGCCACCGGCACCGGCCCGGACGGCCAGCGCTGGGCACCCAACAGCCAGACCACGCTGCTGCGTTACCTGGGCAGCAAGGATCGCCCCGGCGGGCTGTTCGGCAAGCGCGACGGCAAATTGACGAAAAAAGGCGTGGGCGCGGCGCTGGGCAAAAAGCCGCTGGTGGACAGCGGCACGCTGGCGAGCACGATCAATTACCAGTTGGCCGATGGTGGGCGCACGCTGCTGGTGGGTAGCAAGGCTCAGGAAAAGCTGATAACGATGCCAAGCAGAACAAGTACCACAAAAGCCAGCAATCCAAGCTGGACGACAAACCATAGGGTATTGAAGACGGCGTCCAAGAGCTGAGCGGCTGGCGTAGGTGAATTGCAGAAGCGGGGTACGCCGTCGAAAACTGGGCGGTGCCGGGTGTGCACACTGTCCAGTTTGTCGAGTGCCTCCAGCATGTCGTCTTGGCTGAGCGTTTTGATCCGTGCAAGGAATAGGTGTAGCTCGGGCGATGCCGTCAGGGTAAGGCAAGTTTCAATTTCCAATACGGGATGCCTATCGTTCCACAGCCCGCGCGCTTCGAGCACAGCGCGTGGCGCAGCAAGAACGGCAAGGAGTTCGTCGAGCCAGGTGAGGATTTCGCGCAGGGTGTGGGTATAGGCGGCGGGCAGCAGGTGACGGGCGTCGTGCGTGAGCGGGGGTGAGACGATGTGCGCTGCGGCGGCACGGCCTTCGATCAGGCGGTCGATTTCAGCTTCGAGGAGGGCGACGGCACGATGGGCGTCGGCCTCGCTGGCGTTCGGGTTGGCCAGCACGTCGCCATTCGTGTCGTTCAGCCGCTGTGTGATGCGGGCGGCAATGTTTTCGAACGTATCAAGGTGTTGTTGCAGCGTGACGGAGGCATCCACTGGATTCGTGCGCTTAGTCCGAGCGGAAGAGCTAGTGAGTTCGGCCCGCAGCCGTTCGGCAAGGCGGGTGAGCGCGTTGCCGAAGGCGATGAGTCGAGGCGGCAGGGTGAAGTCGGTCATGCTGCCAGTTTGTACCGATTACCCGATCAAAACCTGATCGGGTGACGGCAATCAGTTGTAGCGCGCGAGGCTTTCCGACAAACGGCGTTTGACCCATTCGCGCAGGTCGGCGGGCGCGACGACTTCGACTTCCGGCCCGTATTTGAGGATGTCCATGACGAGTTCGGTGGGGTTGCCGTAGGGCACGGCCAGCTCGTAGCTGCCGTCGATGAGGAAGTGGCCGCTTTGTTCGCGGTGCCAGCGTTCATCGGCGACCCAGCGCGCGGCATTGGCAGAAAACCGCAGCACAGCGGTGTGGCGGGCGCTACCCGAGAAGATGCCGTAGGCGCTGGCGTAATGCGCATTTTGAGTGGCTTCGTCTACTGCAATGGCGGCCTCGGGGCGGCGCTCGGGGGCTTCGATGCGGTCGAGCGAAAAGCTGCGCAGACCGTTGCGCAAATGACACCAGGCGTCGAGATACCAGTTGCTCTTGTACCAGGCCAGCCGCAGAGGCGAAACGGTACGGCGTGCGTGGTCGTTGCGGATGCGACCGCGATAGGTGAAGGCCAGTTGTTGACCGTCGGCGAGCGCGCCTGCGACGGCGCGGAATACGCTGTCATCGACTTTGCGCGCGGCGAGTGCGATGAGTTTGACGCGCTGGCGAAGCTGGCCACCGCCGGGCTGGCGCTGTTCGAGCAGGGCTTCGAGGCGTTTGACCAGCGGTGCGATTTCCTCGCCGAGCAGGCCGGGCTCGACTTCGGATAACCATTGGTGCGCCGCCAGCAGGGCGTGGAGTTCGGACGCGGAAAACCACAGGCCGGGGAGTTCGTAAGTTGTTTCTTCGTTCTGTTCGTAGACCCAGCCGCCGCGCGCGCGATCAAAACGCACCGGCGCGCCGAGCTCGTCGCGCAGTTTGGCGATGAGACGCCGGACGGTGGGTTCGGAACATTCGAGCTTCTGTATCAGTTCGTGGGTGGTGACGGGCGTGCGCCGCCCGGCGAGGAAACCATGCAGATCGTAGAGGCGGTCGAATTTGTTCATGCGCCGGATGCGTTCATGCGTGGCAGACGAAATCCAGTGGGTAGCACCGTCCGGCGAGCGCGTCCTGTACGCAGCGCAGGACCAGCGGGCTGCGATGCGGCACGGAGTGGGTGGCGAGTTCTTCCGGCGTGAGCCAGAGCGCACGCACGATACCGGTGTCCAGCGTGCGGTCCGGCTCGAAACCGGCAAGGTCGCAAAGGTAGGCGAAGCGCAGGTAGGTGATGTCACGGCGCGCGGAACGCGTGGAGTAGCAGCCGAGCAGCGCCGTAGGTTCGACGCGGTGCGCGGTTTCTTCCAGCGCTTCGCGGCGCACGGCTTCGATGAGCGTTTCGCCGCGCTCCCAGTGGCCGGCGGGCTGGTTCAGGCGCAGGCCGTCGGCGGTTTCTTCTTCAACAAAGAGAAACCGGCCGTCACGCTGAACGAGTGCAGCAACGACGACATGCGGCAGCCAGGTTTGCGCATCAGACATGCAGTTCCTTCCATTCGCCGGGGGCGAGTGTGCCCAGTTCCCAGTCGCCGACAGCAGCGCGGATCAGGCGCAGGGTGGGGAAGCCGATCTTCGCGGTCATGCGGCGCACCTGGCGGTTCTTGCCTTCGGTAATCACCAGTTCGATCCAGTGGGTGGGAATGGCCGCGCGAAAACGGATCGGCGGATTGCGCGGCCACAGCTTGGCTGGCTCCGCGATGCAGCGGACCTGCGCGGGCCGGGTGACGAAATCGCCGAGGTTGACGCCTCGGCGCAGGGGGTCGAGGTCGGCGTCGGTGGGTGCACCTTCGACCTGCGCCCAGTAGGTTTTGGGCAGCTTGTGGCGCGGGTCGGCGATGCGGCTCTGGAGTGTTCCGTCATCGGTTAGAATCAGCAAACCTTCGCTGTCCGCATCCAGGCGTCCGGCTGCGTACACACCCGGCAGCGAGAGGTGATCCTGCAAACCCTGCCAGCGGCCCTCCGGGGTGAACTGGGAGAGCACGCCGTAGGGTTTGTTGAAGAGAACAAGACGCGACATTCGGTGGGGGGCAAAACCCGCATTTTATTCGTTTCGAGACCCAACATGAGCACGCATATCCAGATCCCCGCCCACGGCCAGAAAATCACCGTCAACGCCGACAACACGCTCAACGTGCCGGATACCCCCATCATTCCCTTCATCGAGGGCGACGGCACCGGCGTTGACATCACTCCGGCGATGAAAAAGGTCGTCGATGCGGCGGTGGCCAAGGCTTACGGCGGCAAGAAGGCCATCGCCTGGATGGAAGTGTACGCCGGCGAGAAGGCGGTCAAGGTCTACGGCGGCGATGCATGGCTGCCCGAGGAAACCGTGCAGGCAGTGCGTGACCATGTCATCTCGATCAAGGGCCCGCTCACCACGCCGACTTCGGGCGGCATGCGCTCGCTCAATGTAGCGCTGCGCCAGATGCTCGATCTGTATGTGTGCCTGCGCCCGGTGCGTTACTTCACCGGCGTGCCGAGCCCGGTGAAAGCGCCGGAAAAGGTGGATATGGTGATCTTCCGCGAGAACACCGAAGACATTTACGCTGGTGTGGAGTGGGAAGCCGGCACGGACGAGGTGAAGAAGGTCATCGAATTTCTGCAGCAGGAAATGGGCGTCAAGAAGATCCGCTTCCCCGCAAGCTCGGCCATCGGCATCAAGCCGGTGTCGGTTGAAGGCTCGGAACGCCTGATTCGCAAGGCCATCCAGTACGCCATCGACAACAATCGCAAGTCCGTGACCCTGGTGCACAAGGGCAACATCATGAAGTTCACCGAAGGCGGCTTCAAGAAGTGGGGCTACGAGCTCGCCGCGCGCGAATTCGGTGCCCGGTTGATCGGCGAAGGGCCGTGGATGGAGCTGCCGGGCGGGATCGTCATCAAGGATGTGATCGCCGACGCCTTCCTGCAGCAGATCCTGCTGCGCCCCGACGAATACGACGTGGTCGCCACGCTCAACCTCAACGGCGACTATATTTCCGACGCGCTGGCGGCGGAAGTCGGCGGCATTGGCATCGCGCCGGGCGCGAATTTGTCGGATACCGTGGCGATGTTCGAGGCCACTCACGGCACCGCGCCCAAGTACGCCGGCAAGGACTACGTGAATCCGGGTTCGATCATCCTTTCGGCCGAGATGATGCTGCGTCACCTGGGCTGGGTCGAGGCGGCCGACCTCATCATTTCCAGCATGGAAAAAGCGATCCAGGCCAAGACCGTGACCTATGACTTTGCGCGTCTCATGGATGATGCAACCGAGGTGAAGTGCTCGGCGTTTGCCGACGCGATGGTCGCCAAGATGTAAATCTTGCGTAGCCGGTCTTGCGCCGGGTGCCACAAACAAAAAGCCCCGCTCGCGCGGGGCTTTTTACTGGTGCGGCCGGACTCAGCCTTGCGGCTGGATGTTGGAAGCCTGCTTGCCCTTGGGGCCCTGGCTGACTTCAAACGTCACTTTCTGGCCTTCCTTCAGGCTCTTGAAGCCATTGCTCTGTATGGCGGAAAAATGTGCGAACACATCCTCCCCGCCATCATCGGGGGTGATGAAACCAAACCCCTTGGCATCGCTGAACCATTTGACAGTACCTGTTGCCATCGAAACTCCCTCCTTTGGCATGTGAACAAAAACCCCGGTCAGCGCGAACGCTGCGATGGGCGACGGGACGGCTTGATTTGTTATGTGCCGTCGGTCTGATTCAAGCGCGCTACCCGGTCTTGCTCCTGCGGTATTGCCAAACCTTGCGGTTCTTGAAACCAAACTTGGGGCTTTTTACATCCGCATTTGCGTTTTTACAAGCATATTGCGATACAAAACAAGGGTTTCTGAAAAAATCGTGGCGCTGAATCGACGCGCCACTGAGGTAGGATGCGCGCCATGCGGCCTGACTGGGACATCTTCTGCAACGTCGTCGACAACTACGGCGACATCGGTGTGGCCTGGCGGCTGGCACGCGTGCTGGCGCGCGAGCACCACGCCAGCGTGCGGCTCTGGGTCGATGATCTGGAGGCGTTCAACCGGCTCTGGCCGGCCGTGGACGCGCACGTCGCCCAGCAGCAATGCGAGGGCGTGACGATCCAACTCTGGTGTGCGCCGTTCGCGCCCGTCGAGCCGGCGCGCGGGGTGATCGAGGCCTTTGGCTGCGCGCTGCCTGAAACTTACCTTGCCGCCATGGCCGGGCAGACGCCCGCGCCGGTCTGGCTCAATCTCGAATATCTCAGCGCCGAGCCCTGGGTCGTCACGCACCATGGTCTGCCTTCCCCGCATCCCGCGTTGCCGCTGACCAAGTATTTCTTCTTCCCCGGCTTTATGCCGGAAACGGGCGGGGTGCTGATCGAAGCCGATCACGCCCAGCGTCGGGCGGCTTTCGATGTCGAGACTTACTGGCGTGGACTGGGCCTTGCGGCGCGGTCTAGGGATGAACTTCGGGTGTCGCTCTTCAGCTACGAGAATCCCGCGCTGCCCGCGCTGCTCGATGCGTGGTTGTCGGTCGGGCAGCCCGTGACCTGCCTGGTCCCCGAGGGACGCGTGCTGCCGCAGCTTGCCGACTGGCTGGGCACGCCGGCACTGGTTGCGGGCGATTGCCATGTGCGTCAGGCATTGCGGGTGCGGGTGCTGCCGTTTACCGACCAGGACAGCTACGACCATTTGCTGTGGGCGTGCGACCTGAATTTCGTGCGAGGGGAGGATTCCTGTGTCCGTGCGCAATGGGCGGCCCATCCCATGGTGTGGCAGGCTTACCCGCAAAACGAGGGCGCGCACTGGGACAAACTGGAGGCGCTGCTGGCCCTGTACCTGGAGACAGTGCCAAAAGCCGTGGCGGACGCGGTGAGTGGCTTGTGGCATGGCTGGAACGGCGTACCCGGCGCACCTGACATGGCAACAGCCTGGGCAGCCTGGCTGGCCGCGCAAGCCGCCATCGACCGTCATGCGGAAGCCTGGCCTGCACGTCTGGCCCGCGCCGGCCGGCTCAGCCAGAAGCTGGTGGATTTTGTGGAAAACGGGTTAAAATCGCGAGCTTTCTCAAACTCTTAGAGCGCTCTAGCAGGACATACACCCATGAAAACCGCAATGGAACTCCGCGCCGGAAACGTCGTGATGGTCGGCAAAGACCCGATGGTCGTACTGAAGGCCGAATTCTCCAAATCCGGCCGCAACGCCTCGGTCGTCAAGATGAAGATGAAAAATCTTCTCAATGGCTCCGGCCAGGAAACCGTCTACCGTGCCGACGACAAGTTCGAGCAGGTCATCCTAGACCGCAAGGACTGCACCTATTCCTACTTCGCCGACCCGCTCTACGTCTTCATGGACGCCGACTACAACCAGTACGAAGTCGAAGGCGAGAACCTCGGCGACGCGCTGAACTACCTCGACGACGGCATGCCGGTCGAAGTGGTGTTCTACGAGGGCAAGGCGATTTCGGTGGAAATGCCGACCACCGTGATTCGCGAAGTCGAATACACCGAACCCGCCGTGCGCGGCGACACCTCGGGCAAGGTCATGAAGCCCGCGCGCATCAAACCCACCGGCTATGAACTGCCGGTCGCAGCCTTCGTCGAAATCGGCGACATGATCGAAATCGACACGCGCACCAACGAATTCAAGCGTCGCGCCAACTGATTCCGGCCTCCTCCCGAAAAAGGCAGCTGCGGCTGCCTTTTTTGTTTCCGGCTCCGTCCGACTACCCCTGTCGGACAGCGTTAAAATACCAGCTGAATGCTCTCTGTTCCGTCCATGTCCGACCCGCGTTTCGTCCACCTTCGCCTGCACTCCGAATTCTCGGTGACCGACGGTCTGGTGCGCCTCGACGACGCCGTCGAGCGGGCAAGGGACGCGGGTATGCCCGCGCTGGCGCTGACCGACCTGTCCAACACCTTCGGCTGGGTAAAGTTTTACCGCGCCGCGCGCGGCAAGGGGATCAAGCCGGTGTTTGGCTGCGACGTCTGGGTGACGAACCCCACCGACCGGGCACGGCCTTCGCGCCTGCTGCTGCTGGTGCAACACGCCGACGGCTACCGGCGACTGTGCGAGCTGCTGTCGCGCGCCTATCTTGAAAACCTCCACCGTGGCCACGCCGAAATCGACCCGGCCTGGCTCGCCGAGGACAGCTGTGGCCTCATCGCTCTGTCAGGCGGCAATGCGGGCAGCGTGGCGCAAGCCCTGCTCGACGACAAGCCGGATGCGGCCCGTCGCGAAGCCGAACGCTGGGCGGCCTGTTTCCCGGAGCGTTTCTACCTCGAACTGCAACGCTATGGCCAGCCGCACGCCGAACGCCTGATCGACGGCCTGCTCGATATCGGCCACGCGCTCGGTCTGCCCAGCGTGGCCACGCATCCGGTGCAGTTCCTGGCCGCCGATGACTTCCAGGCACACGAAGCCCGGGTGTGCATCGCCGAGGGCATGATGCTGGGCGACCCGCGCCGTCCCCGTCCCTACACGAACGCGCAGTACCTCAAGTCCGCCGAGGAAATGGCGGCCCTGTTCGCCGACCTGCCGGAAGCGCTGGAAAACAGCGTGGAAATCGCCAAGCGCTGCAACCTCGAACTCGTGCTCGGCAAGAACCGGCTGCCCGATTTCCCCACGCCGGATGGCCTCACGCTTGACGATTACATCCGGCAACGCGCTTACGACGGGCTCGACGTGCGCCTCGCGCAGCTGTACCCCGATGCGACGGTGCGCGCGACCCGCCGCGCGGAGTATGTCGAGCGGCTGGAGTTCGAACTCAGGACCATCATCCAGATGGGTTTTCCCGGCTACTTCCTCATCGTCTCGGACTTCATCTCGTGGGCGAAGGAAAACGACGTGCCGGTGGGGCCGGGGCGCGGCTCCGGGGCAGGCTCGCTGGTGGCCTACGCGCTCCTGATCACCGACCTCGATCCGCTGGAATACGACCTGCTGTTCGAGCGCTTCCTCAACCCTGAGCGGGTGTCGATGCCCGACTTCGACATCGATTTCTGCCAGGACAAGCGCGAGCGCGTCATTCAATACGTGAAGGACAAATATGGCCACGGCGCGGTGTCGCAGATTGCCACCTTCGGTACGCTCGGCTCGAAATCGGTGATCCGCGACGTGGGGCGTGTGCTCGACATGCCCTACACCTACTGCGACAAGCTCTCCAAGCTGGTACCCATCGAGGGCGTGAAGCCGGTGTCGTTGAAGAAGGCGCTGGAGATGGAGCCGCAGCTCAGGGAGCGTTACGACGAGGAAGAAGAGGTGCGAGAACTCTTCGGCCTTGCGGAAAAGCTCGAGGAACTGACGCGCAACGTCGGTATGCACGCCGGCGGCGTATTGATCGCGCCCGGCAAGCTCACGGATTTCTGCCCGCTGTATCGCGCCGAAGGCTCGGACTCCGTCGTTTCGCAATACGACAAGGACGATGTTGAAGCGATAGGCCTCGTCAAGTTCGACTTCCTCGGCCTGCGCACGCTGACGATCCTCAATGAGGCCGTGCATTTCGTGCGCCGCCACGCAGGCATGGAGACGTTCCGGCTGGAAGACCTGAAGCTTGACGACCCGCGCGTGTATCAATTATTCGCTGACGGCAACACCACCGCCGTGTTCCAGTCCGAATCGCGTTCCGCGAAGGAACTGGAAAAAAAGCTCAAGGGTGACACCTTCGAGGACATCATCGCGCTGATGGCGCTGAACCGCCCCGGCCCGCTGGGCTCGGGCATGGTCGACGACTTCATCGTGCGCAAGAACGAGCAGCGCAGAACCGGCGTCGGCAAACCCGAGTGGTATTTCCACCCCGATCTCACCGACACGCTGAAATCGACCTACGGCATCATCGTCTACCAGGAACAGGTGATGCTGGTCGCGCAGATTCTGGCCGGCTACACGCTCGGCGGTGCCGACATGCTGCGCCGCGCCATGGGCAAGAAGAAGCCGGAGGAAATGGCCAAGCAGCGGCAGATTTTCCTCGAAGGCGCGGAAAAGCGCGGCGTTGACAAGGCGCTCGCCGAACGCCTGTTCGACCTGATGGAGAAGTTTGCCGAATACGGCTTCAACAAGTCACACTCGGCCGCTTACGCGCTCGTCGCCTACCACACGGCCTGGCTCAAGGCCTATTACCCGGCCGAGTTCATGTCGGCGACGATGTCGTCGGAATTGTCGGACACCGACAAGGTGCGCATCTTCATCGAGGATTGCGTGGCCAATGCGCTGACCATTCTGCCGCCGGACATCAACCGGTCGCTGCATCGCTTCGAGCCGGTCTCGAAAAGCGATATTCGCTACGGCCTGGGGGCGATCAAGGGCACGGGCGAAGCGGCGGTCAACGCCATCGTGGCCGAGCGCGAAGCGAATGGCCCCTACAAAGGCCTGTTCGATCTCGTGCGTCGGGTCGACAAGCGTTATCTCAACCGCCGGGTGCTCGAAGCCCTGGTGAAAGCGGGTGCATTCGATACCCTCAATGATCACCGCGCGAGCCTGTTCGCCTCGGTCGGGCGGGCGCTCGAAGCGGCCGACCAGGCCGCGCGCAACGGCGGCCAGGTCGGGCTGTTTGGCGAGATTGTCGAGAGCGAGGAGGCGCTGATCGATACGCCGCGCTGGTCGGAGCCGGACAAGCTGTTGCAGGAAAAGTCGGCGATGGGCTTCTATTTTTCCGGCCATCCCTTCACCGCTTACGAGGCCGAGGTGGCGTCCTTCGCCAAACGGCGGCTCGGCAGCCTGGAACCCTCGCGTGAGCCGGTGATCCTCGCCGGGGTGGCGGTCTCGCTGCGCACGCAGATGACGCGGCGCGGCAAGATGCTGATCCTGCTGCTCGACGACGCCAGCGGCCAGGTCGAAATCACCATCTTCAACGAGCTCTATGAGCAGCTGCGCCACCTGCTGAAGGAAGACGCGCTGCTGGTGATCGAAGGCAAGGTCAACCGCGACGACTATTCGGGCGGGCTGCGGGTCACGGCCGACCGCATCTACGATCTGGCCGGCGCGCGCACCCGCTTTGCCCAGGGGCTCAGGCTGACCTGCAACGGCGAATGCCATAGCCAGCCGCACGGCGGCCGCAGGCTGGCCGAGCTGCTCTCGCCCTACGCCCAGCAGGAGGGCGGATGTCCGGTTTGGGTCGAATACCGCAATCCGCAGGCGCAATGCCGGGTTCGGCTGGGCGAGGCGTGGCGGGTCAGGCTGGACGACAGGCTGCTGGAGTCTCTCGGCGGCTGGCTCAAGGCCGAGGCGGTGCAGGTGGTTTATTGAGGCGCTGAACGCGCGCGGGTCGAGCTTGCTTGCGGGTCAACCGTTGCGGCAGTGACACAAACCTACCAAAAACGTGTTTGATTGCAACATTCCTGTTGACAAGGATTATCTAATATTAGAAAATTCTAATAACACTGAGGCGTCGCAATGGCGATCAGTGTTGTCTCCTCCAATCCTCCTCCTTTGGTGGATACTCCGCCCGGTTCTTCGGAACCGGGCATTTTTTTGCCCGGCGTTCAGGATTGCCCGGCAGGCCCGTTCATTTCACCTTCATGCCTGGCTGGGCACCGCTGTCCGGAGACAGGATGAAGAGCCCCGGCGCGTCGCCCGATGCCGCCAGCACCATGCCTTCGCTCATGCCGAATTTCATCTTGCGCGGGGCAAGGTTGGCGACCATGACCGTGAGCCGGCCGACAAGCGTTTCCGGCGCGTAGGCAGACTTGATGCCGGCGAAGACCTGCCGCGTGCCCAGTTCACCGAGATCGAGCGTGAGCCTCAGCAGCTTGTCTGCGCCCTCGACGTGTTCGGCGTGGGCGATGCGGGCGATGCGCAGGTCGATCTTGGCGAAGTCCTCGATCGATATTGTGTCGGCGATGGCCACCGCAGCCGGCTGTGCGGCGTGCGCCTGGGCTTCGGCGTGGCGCACCGGGGCGGGGGCGGGTTCGAGGTTCTGCCGGTTGGCGTCAACCATGGCTTCGATGGATTTGGGGTCGATGCGGGTCATGAGGTGGGCGTATGCGTTGATGCTGTGGCCGACCAGCAGGGTGTCGGCGTGGTTCCAGGCGAGCGGCGCGATCGCCAGGAAGGCTTCGACTTCTTCTGCCAGCTTGGGCAGCACGGGTTTGAGGTAGAGCGTCAGCAGGCGGAAACCGTTGAGCGCGACGGTGCAGACTTGGTGCAGGCGGGCGACAGCGTCGGGTTGTTTCGCCAGTTCCCAGGGTTTTTCGTCGGCGACGAACTGGTTGGCCCGGTCTGCCAGTGCCATGATTTCACGCAGCGCGCGACCAAAATCACGTGATTCGTAATGGCTGGCGATGGAGGCTGCCGCAGCCTGGAATGCGCTGAGCAGTTCCGGGTTGTCGATGCGGTCGGCAAGCCTGCCACCGAAATTCTTGTGGATGAAGCCGGCGGTGCGGCTGGCGATGTTGATGAACTTGCCGACCAGGTCGGAATTGACCCGGGCGACGAAATCCTCGAGGTTGAGGTCGATGTCTTCCATCGAGCCGTTCAGCTTGGCGGCGAAGTAGTAGCGCAGCCATTCCGGGTTGAGTCCGGCGTCCAGATAGCTCGCCGCCGTGATGAAGGTGCCGCGCGACTTCGACATCTTCTGGCCGTTGACCGTGAGAAAGCCGTGCGCATACACAGCTGTCGGCAGGCGGTGGCCGGAGAATTTCAGCATCGCGGGCCAGAAAAGAGCGTGGAAATACAGGATGTCCTTGCCGATGAAATGCACCAGTTCAGTTCTGGCATCCTGGCCCCACCAGGCGCCGAAATCGAGACCGTTGTCACGGGCATATTTGGCAAAGCTCGCCATATAGCCCACCGGCGCGTCGAGCCAGACGTAGAAATACTTGCCCGGCGCGCCGGGAATCTCGAAGCCGAAGTAGGGTGCGTCGCGGCTGATGTCCCAGTTGGCGAGGCCGGAGGCAAACCATTCCTGCATCTTGTTCGCGGCTTCGCTTTGCAGCGTGCCCGAGGTGGTCCACTCGCGCAGAAAGGCCTCGCAGTCACCAAGCTTGAAGAAGTAGTGCTCGGAATCCTTGTGCACCGGCGTGGCCCCAGATACGGCCGAGACCGGATTCTTCAGTTCGGTGGGGCCGTAGGTTGCGCCGCAGACTTCGCAGTTGTCGCCGTACTGGTCGGCCGCGCCGCATTTCGGGCACTCGCCCTTGATGAAGCGGTCTGGCAGGAACAGGTTCTTCACCGGGTCGAACATCTGCGCGATGGTCTTCACATCGATCAGCCCGGCATCCTTCAGTGCCAGATAGATTTTCGAGGCCAACGCCCGGTTTTCCTCGGAATGCGTCGAGTAATAGTGGTCGAAGCCGATGTGGAAGCCGGCAAAGTCGCGGGTGTGTTCGTCCCACACGCGGCCGATCAGGGCTTCGGGGGTGATGCCTTCCTTTTCGGCGCGCAGCATGATCGCCGTGCCGTGGGTGTCGTCGGCGCACATGTAGCGGCAGTCGTGGCCGCGCATTTTCTGGAAACGCACCCAGATATCGGTCTGGATGTATTCGACCAGGTGACCGAGATGGATGCTGCCGTTGGCGTAGGGCAGGGCAGAGGTGACGAGGATCTGGCGGGTCATGGCGGCGGCGGGGCACGAAAGGCCGCCATTTTACTGCCCGCGTCCTAAAAGCGAGAGCCGGGCTGGGTGAGGAATTCGATTTCTTCCGCTGACGAGGGCCGACCTAGCACGGCGTTGCGATGCGGAAAGCGGCAGAATCGCGCAACCACATCACGATGGCGCACGGCGTACTCGTGGAAACCCTCGAACAGCGCGCGTTCGTCTTCCACGCATTCGCGTACCAGTGCGGCATACAGCGCAACCGCGCAGTCCTGCATGGCGAGTGATTCGGCGTGTTCCAGCGGCAGGTAGAGAAACACGCGTTCGATCAGGCTGAGGGCGCGGTCCTCGCCCGTGGCCAACGCGGCAAGCGCTAGCTTGAGCGCCTGGGCATCGGAGGCAAAGGCAGCGGCCTGGTCGCGAAATACATGGTGGGGGAATTGGTCGAGCACGATCACCAGCGCCAGACGCCCGTGCGGGGTGCCTGCCCAGTCATTCAGCCGGCCTGCACGGGCGTCCGTCAGGGTGTCGCCAAACTGCGCCGACACCGCCCGATCCGCCTCGGCCGATTTGCCGAACCAGAGTGCGCGCTGGCGCTGGCTGGTTTCACGGGCGCTGCCAAGCGCACCAAACCAGAACGCGAGGACGGATTCCGGTGTGGCGGGCATGCGCGTGATCAGAAAATATCGTCAGGCAGCGAATTGTGCGAACCGTCGCAGAAAGGCGGGGTTTGGCTATGTTTGCAATTGCACAGCCAGACCGTCTGCTTTTCCGCCACCACGAATGACTGCGGTTCGATGCCCGTGCCTTCGTGAGAGCCGTCGCAGAAGGGTTGCGTCATCGAGCGGCCGCAGGCGCACCACCAGTATTCACCGGGTTCCAGCTCGAGTTCGGCAGGATTGCGTTCGTAGACAACGGGTTCGGTCATGGCAGACTCTGGGCAGGAAACAGAATGGAGCACGCAGTTTACAGGGTGCAGTCCTGGCGTGCCAAATCGAGCTCGCTGCATGACACGTGTCCGTGACGCACAGCGATCAAGGCAAAAGCGAACGTCGGGGTGCGCTGACACCTGTCCGGCGCGACAACAGTGAGAAGGGTTGTTGGCGTGGTCTATAGTGGAATCTGATCATGCCTGTTCAGGAGACGACGATGAAAGCGCTATACCGCATGGAACGGTTTCTCGACGAACACCACATCCCTTTTGACCTGATTGCCCATCCGCACTCCCAGACCAGCGCGGAAACCGCGCGGGCGGCAGGGGTGCCGCTCAACCGTATTGCCAAGGGCGTCCTGCTGGATGGTCGCGAGTGCCAGATGGTGGCGATGATTCCGGCCGATCAGGAAGTTCACCTGGGCAAACTGGGGCTGGATCATGGCCTGGAATTCAGCCTTGCCAGCGAATCCAGTATTTCCAGCCTGTTCGGGGAGTGCGATCCCGGGGTGATTCCCGGACTGCCCAATGCATGGGGCGTGGAAATGGTGTGGGACGATGATCTGATGGCGCAACCGGACCTGTATCTGGAAGCGGGTGACCACGAGCGTTTGCTGCACATCGAGACCCGCTTTCTGCGCGAGCTGTTCGGTGATGCGCCGCACTGTCATTTCAGTCAGCCACGCATGATGCATCACGGCTGAGGGTGTTCAGTCGCCGGCGCGTGCGCTGAGACGGCGGGCCATGTCCGCGTAGGCCTCGATCTGCTGCACGCGCTCGCGGTGGGACGCATGGGCGGCAGCGAGCCCGCCGCCCGAAGCTTCGTCCTGCCGCAACCAGGCCAGTGCCCCAGCTTCCACATCGCAACCGCACGTCGCAGCCAGCAGGGTGCCGAGCCAGTCGGCTTCAGCTTCCTGTGCCTGCCACAGGTGGGCGACGCGCAGCGCCAGCCCGAAATCACCATCGGTCAGCTGCAGGGCAGCTTCGCCGAGTGCGGTCCAGTGTGCGGGCTTGCCGGACAGCACCGACAGGGCAATGGCATCCTCGTCGAAGTGGCGCTGGGCGATGTGCACGATCTCGTGCCCGACGAGAAACGCCAGCTGGCAGGATTTCAGTTCCAGCGCAGCGCGCGAAAGCACCACGATGTCTGGGGCAACTGCATACGCCGGCCCCTGGGTTTCGTCGGGCGCGAGCCTGAACCGTACCTCCGGTACGCCGGCCAGTTCGGCCATGCGACGCCAGCTGGCTCGTGCGACCAGTGTCTCGCAGCCGGTGCAGGGCGTGCCGCTCCAGTCATAGTGGGTGAAAGTCGGCGCGTCGGGAAACCACGGGGCCGGCTGGGCAGCACAGGTACGCGCGGCCCCGAACAGTATGAGCAGGCACAGCATGGTCGTTGCCAGCCAGCGGATGGACGTGGCAGCGTGCGCGGAATCGATCATCAGGGCACGAACAATCATGGCTACCCCTTTCACAATGACTTGCCTGTGAATATAGTCGGCCATCTACGTCCATGACTTGAGCCGGGCCCCTCTGCCCGCATCTATACGCCATGACCGACTCCAACGCAAAGGCAGACCCCAATCCCCACCGTAGCCTGGGCCGTGGCATGGGCCTGCTGGCGAGTCTGTTGCTGCTGGGCGGTCTGTGGCTTATGTTCGGGCGGGTGATCGACGCGCGCGACAATCCCAATCGGCACCTGGTGACGGCACCGGGAGAAAGCCTGCTGCTCAAGCGCGGCTCGCATGGCCATTACATCTTTCCGGGGGAGATCAATGGCCGGCCGGTCACATTTCTGCTCGATACAGGGGCCACGCTGGTTTCGGTACCGGCCCGGCTGGGGGAAGAGCTGAATTTGCAGGCCGGTGCGTATCAGAACTCGATCACCGCCAATGGTACGGTAAGCACCCGAGCCACCCGCATCGCCCGACTGGCCTTTGGGCCTTTCGTGGTGAACGATGTGCCGGCCAGCCTCAATCCGGGTATGCAGGACGATCATGTACTGCTGGGCATGAGCGTGCTGAAACACCTGGAATTCACCCAGCGCGGCGACATCCTGGAGTTGCGCACCGCGGGCGACTGACGCTTTGTTGGAAAAAAGCCTTGGCGATCTCGGATAGCTGTGATATCAATGCGACTGTCTGTTGGTTCAAGCACCAAAATGCGGTACCTCTGGTAAGGCTTTTTCCTTGAGTCGATCGACGGGCGCAAGCCACGACATGTTTATTTGTATGGATAGGAAAAAAGATGGAAACCGGTACCGTTAAGTGGTTCAACGATGCGAAGGGCTTTGGCTTCATTACCCCGGACAATGGCGGCGAGGATCTCTTCGCGCATTTCTCCGCGATTAATTCCAAAGGCTTCAAATCCCTGAAGGAAAACCAGCGCGTCAGCTTCGAGGTGACGACTGGCCCCAAGGGCAAACAGGCATCGAACATCCAGCCCGTGGAGTAAATTCCGCAGGCCTGGCAAAAAACCCCGGTTCGCCGGGGTTTTTTGTTTCTGTCGTTTCCATACGGAGTCCCCTCTTGGCGCTCAAAGCCACCATCTACAAGGCCGACCTGCAGCTTGCCGACATGGATCGCCATGTCTACGGCGACCATGCGCTGACCCTTGCGCGTCACCCTTCCGAAACCGACGAGCGCATGATGGTTCGGGTGCTGGCGTATGCACTTCATGCCGAAGAAGGCATTGCCTTCACCAAAGGCCTGTTCGATGTCGATGAACCCGAGGTCTGGGTCAGGAATCTGGCGGGGGAGATCACGCTGTGGATCGATCTGGGCCAGCCGGACGAGGCGCGCATTCGTCGCGCATGCAGTCGGTCTGAGCGTGTGGTGGTGCTGTGTTACAGCAGCAGTTGTGAGGTCTGGTGGAAGCAGATCGCCAGCAAGCTCACGCGCTTTAAAAATCTGACTGTTGCCCAGCTTTCTGCTGAATCCAGCACGGCGCTTGCAGCACTGGCCGAACGTGGGATGCGGCTTCAATGCATGGTGCAGGATGGCCAGATATGGATCAGCACCGACAGCACGAGCGTCGCACTGGTATTGCAGACACTGCAGGCATCCTCTGTCTGAGCGGCACGCCCGGCAGAACCATTTGATCGGCTATTCGAAAGCGGAACCCTCGATCATCGTATGACTGCATCTGCGGATATTGTGTCCGGGTGTGCGTGCAGGTGCTCGATTCGGAAGCGAAGAATTGCCGGAGCAACCTGATCGTTCTCCTCATAAAGCGACGGCGGGGAAACCCCGCCGTCCATACCACTTACTGCTTACCGCTCAGCGTTTACAGCGACTTCTTGCAGAAGTACCAGTCGGTGCACTCGTAGCCTTCACCCATGCGCGCTTCGGCTGCATCAGCGTCCTGCGGCGGCGGCACGATGACCTTGTCGCCGGGCTGCCAGCCTTCGGGCGTGGCGATCTTGTTCGCGTCGGACGCTTGCAGCGCGGTGACGAGACGCAGGAACTCGGGAATCGAACGGCCGTTGGTCATCGGGTAGTAGACCATCGCGCGCAGTGTGCCCTTGGGATCGATGATGAAGGTCGCGCGCACCGCCGAGGTATCTGCCGCGCCCGGGTGGATCATGCCGTAGGCACGGGCGACGTTCATCGACAGGTCTTCGATGATCGGGAACTGGATCTCGACGCCGAATTTTTCCTTGATGTTGCGCACCCAGGCCACGTGCGAGTAGTAGCTGTCGATCGACAGGCCGAGCAGGTCGCAGTTGAGTTTCTGGAAGTCGTCGTAATGCTTGGCAAAGGCCATGAACTCGGTGGTGCACACCGGGGTGAAGTCGGCGGGGTGCGAGAACAGCACCAGCCACTTGCCTTCGTAGTCGGAGAGTTTCTTGACGCCGTGGGTGGTGCGCGCCTCGAATTCGGGGGCGCGTTCGTTGAGGCGGGGGAAGGTCGTGGTTTCGGTCATGGCGGGTTCCTTTCGTTGACTGTTTATTAGCGATTGCTAATGGACGCACTATAGCGGGCAGTCTGGTCTGCGTGAAACAGAATCTGTCCATGCATCTGATTGAAGATATCGATAGCGGGTCGCATCAGGCATCGATGGCGGTTTGTCAGGCTCCAGTCGCAATGCGCTGCGAACCTGGCGCTTGACTGCCCCTTCGTGCGCTTGCACGAAGGCGCACTGTAACGGACGGCCGGTGCAGGGGCAACCCTGCGCCGGTGAAGCTGGACCTCAGAACTGGTAGCCGACGCCGAGGTTGAAGCCGTCCTGGTTCCTGCCGTCGTCGTTGTCCTGGGTCTGGTAGTCCGCTTTCAGCACGACGTCGGCATGCGGCCAGTAGTTCACGCCGAAGTTGGTTTGCTGCTTGCCGGTGTTGCCGCTGATGCCGGCGCGGTTGTCCCATTCGTTGTAGCGCGCGAACACGCCCCACTGCTCGTTGATACGGAACGCGGGTTCGACGTACCAGCCCATCTGCTCGTCGGCGCCGACGGATGCCGGGCCGCTGCCGTCGAGATCCCAGCGTGCGTACAGCGCTTTCAGGCCGAAGGGACCGCGGTTGAAGACGCCGTGCAGTTCGTAGAGATTGGCGCTGCCGGCATTGGCGTCGAGCCCCTGGGTGATGTCGGTCTGGTGCTGGAGGCTGCCGGCGAGCGTGAGGCCGGGAACGCCGGTCCAGCTCAGGCGTGCGGTATAGGCGAGATCCTTGGCGCGGGCTTCGCTGGTCTTCTGGCGACCGCTGCGCACGGCATAGTTTGCGCCGGCATTGGTATTGAGGCCCTCGTGAACGGCGAGGTCGTAGCCGAAGCCCGACCCGAGATTGCCCGACAGGCCGACGCCGCCGGCCCACCAGGTCGATGGAATGATCGCGCCCTCGACCGGGTTGCGCTCGACGCCGTAGAAAGTCGGTGGCTCGTGGGTCTCGTTGAGGATGCCGGCCGGGACCAGAAACAGACCCGCCTTGGCACGGTGATTGGCATTGAGGTCGAATTCGACGTAGGCCTGCTCGAGTTCGAGTTCACCGTTGCCTTCGCCGTTGGCGAAGAAGCTGTGCTCGAGCTCCAGTTCGGAGAAGACGCGGATGCGATCGGTGAACTGGTGACCGAAGAACAGCACGAAGCGGTGGAAGTCGATTTCGTCCTTGTCGGACGCGCCGCCTTCGCCGTCGAGATTGTTGTAATGGAGTTCGCCGTAGCCGCCGATCTGGGTGTTCTCGGACCAGCCTGCGCCGCCGGAGGGCGCAGCGGCGGCGACTTGTTCGAGCTGCGCGCTCGCGGCGTCGGCCTTCTGCTCGGTGCTGACGAGCTGGCTCCTGAGCGCCTGGTTTTCTGCTTCGACGGCGTTCAGACGCGCTTCCAGCGCCTTGAACCGCGCTTCGACATCGGCATCGTCGGCGAGCGCGGGCTGGCTCAGGGCACAGAGCAGCGCGGCTGCCAGTGCGTTGCGGGCGAAGGCGGGCTTCAGGATGTGGTGTTGCGTGGTTTTCATTGGACTCCCAGTCAGGTAAGGGGCGGGCTGGCTGGGCGCGGAGCGTGGCTGGCTGGCGGTTGAAAAAACGGTCAAAAAACGGCGCGTTCGTCTATCCCCAGCCCATCGCGATGGCCGCGCGGTAGACGCCGAAGCACGCCAGCCAGGCAAGGCCGAACAGGTAGCCGGCCATGATGAGCGTCCATTTCCAGCCGCCGGTTTCGCGCTTGACGGTGGCGAGCGTCGACAGGCATTGCGGGGCGAAGACGAACCAGGTCAGCAGCGACAGCGCGGTGGCGAGGCTCCAGCTATGCGCGATCAGCGGCGTCAACGCCTGCGCGGTGGCGTCGCCGGTGGCGGACAGCGCGTAGACGGTACCGAGCGCGGAGACCGCGACCTCGCGCGCGGCCATCCCTGGCACCAGCGCCACGCTGATCTGCCAGTTGAAGCCGATCGGCTCGAAGATCGTGGCGAGCCCGCGGCCGAGCGTGCCGGCGAGGCTGTACTCGATGGTGGGGCCGGTGGCGCCGGCGGGCGGCGCGGGGAAGCTGGCGAGGAACCACATGACGAGGGTGAGCGCGAGGATCACGCCGCCGACGCGCTTGAGAAAAATTTCCGCGCGCTGCCACAGGCCAATGGCGACGTTGCGCGGCGTCGGCCAGTGGTAGGTCGGCAGCTCCATCATCAAGGGTCTGGGCAGCCCGCGGGTGGTCAGTCGCTTGGCGAGCCAGGCGATGGCCATCGCGGAGACGATACCGGCGACGTACAGGCCGAACAGCACCAGGCCCTGCAGTTCGAACACGCCGACCGTGCGTTTGGGAATGAAGGCGCCGATCAAGAGCGCGTACACCGGCAGGCGCGCCGAGCAGGTCATCAGCGGCGCGATCATGATGGTGACGAGGCGGTCGCGCGGACTGGCGATGGTGCGCGCGGCCATGATGCCGGGGATCGCGCAGGCGAACGACGACAGCAGCGGAATGAACGAGCGCCCCGACAGCCCGACGCTGCCCATCATGCGGTCGAGCAGGAAGGCGGCGCGCGGCAGGTAGCCGGATTCTTCCAGCACCAGGATGAAGAAGAACAGGATGAGAATCTGCGGCAGGAACACCAGCACGCCGCCCGCGCCGGCGATCACGCCGTCGACCAGCAGGCTCTGCACCCAGCGCCACCCTCCGGCGCCGGGCAGCGCAGTGGTGACGGCGTCGGCGATCCCGGTGGTCGCCGCCTCGATCCAGCCCATCGGCGCCTCGGCCCAGGCGAACACCGCCTGGAACATGAGGAACAGCAGCGCGAGCAAGAGCGCCATGCCGGCCACCGGGTGCAGCACCACGCGGTCGATACGGTCGGACAGCGTATGCGGCACGTGACGGTCGAGGCCGAGGCGGGCGAGGATGCCTTGCACCGTGTCGTGGTCGGCCTCGACCGGCACCGCGGCGGCTGCCTGCGACGCCGGCTCGGCGGACTGCGCGCGCCAGGCGTCGGCCGGCGCGTCGAGCAGCGCGCGCAGCGCGTCTGCGCCGTCCTTCCGCACCGCGACGGTCTTGACCACCGGCACGCCGAGCTCGCGCGCGAGCTTGTCTGCGTCCACGTGGATGCCGCGCCGCGCCGCCAGATCGGTCATGTTGAGCGCGACCACGCAGGGCAGGCCGAGGCGTTTCACCGCCAGCACCAGCCGCAGGTTGCGCCGCAGGTTGGTCGCGTCGACCACGCAGATCACGCGGTCCGGCCGCTTCTCGCCGCGCGCGCGCCCCGTCAGTACGTCGACCGTGACCTGTTCGTCCGGCGAGCGCGGGTTGAGGCTATAGGTGCCCGGCAGGTCGAGCACGCGCAGCGGCTTGCCGGCGGCGGTGAGATAGCGGCCTTCCTTGCGCTCGACGGTGACGCCGGCGTAGTTGGCCACCTTTTGCCGGCTGCCGGTGAGCACGTTGAACAGCGCGGTCTTGCCGCAGTTGGGGTTGCCGACCAGCGCGACGAGCGGGCCACCGCGATGCAGGTGGACGACGGCGGGTCTGGCCTGGCCCTTGCGAACCGGATCGTGGCAGGTGCTCATGCGGGGACGGCCGCTTCAGCCAGTTGCACGACTTCGATGCACGCCGCTTCGGCGCGGCGCAGCGCGAAGGTGGAGGAACCCACGCGTACCACCAGTGGATCGCCGCCCGGCGCGCGCGCCATCAGCATCACTTTCTCACCGGGAATGAAGCCCAGCTCGCGCAGCCACTCGCCCCACTCGGGCGCTTGCGCGGGCGGGTGCACCGCCTCGATGCGGTAAGGCAGGAAATCAGTCGAATGATCGAGGGTGCGGGCGGTCGGGTTCATGAGCGGGCTTTCTGGCTGGCGGGAACGGGGGGCGGGGCGACGACATGCAGGGCCGGTTTTTTGCTCTGCGGCATGTGTGCACGCACACGTGGTGCGCGCTGACGTCCGGCGAGGATGTGGATGGCGAGCGCCGCTGGCAGCGTGAGGCCGACCGTCCAGTGCAGGAGCGGTAGCCACGCGGCGTTGGCGTCGCTGGAAAAGTAATACAGCGCGTAGCCGGTGGTGGCGAGCCAGACCGTGAGCGCGAGCATGGGCAGGCCGCTGTTGCGGTTCTTGTTGCGTTGCCACGCGAGCCGGACGTGATTCGTCAACAGCGAGCCGAGCGCGACCAGCGCGAGCATCGCCGCCAGCCCGTGCAGGCGCAGCCACCACTTTTCCAGCGGATGCGGCTCGGGGCCGAAATCGCCCTCGACGCCGAAGAAATAATGGAACAGCAGCCACAGCGCGCCGCTTGCCCAGAGCAGGGCAAAGGTGGCGTAGGCCAGCTGCTTGTGACGCGCGCCCAGGCGAATGACTGGCGCGCTCATGCGGTGAACTCCAGCGGTAGGTCGTGCCAGCCGTCGGCGTCGCAGCGTCGCGCACATGTGCCGTCGAGGACGACGGCGTGTGCATTGTGGCGCGCCAGCAATTGCGATGCGCGCGCAGCTTCGGCGGCTACCACCTTGGTCAGTGCGTCGGCACTCATGCAGTCGGCCGCGATAACGGTGACACTGGTGCCGGCGCACAAGGTCTGGCCGGTGCCGGGGTGGCGCAATGCATCCGCCTGGAAATAGCTGGCCGAGGTGGCGGCGGCGCCGTTTTTCAGTTCGGCCAGATGCAGGCTGTGCGCGGGTTGATGCGGCAGGCGCACGTGTACCGGCACGGCTTCGTCGCCGAAGCGCGCGAGATCGCCGCCGGCGTTGACCGTCGCTGCGCGCACCCCGTCCGCGCGCAGGCTGGCAAGCGCGACGTCGACCGCATAGCCCTTGGCGATGCCGGACAGATCGACGAGCAGCGGCGCGGTAAAGCGCACGCGCTCGCCGTCGAGTTCGATGGCGCGCCAGTCCGTCGCGGTGCCGGCCGGCAAGCCGGGATGACACGGCAGTTGCCCGGACGCGACCAGCCAGCCGGCCACGCTCGGGTCGAACAGGCCGTTGCTCGCGCGTGCGAATTCCAGCGCGGCGGCGAACACGGTGGCGAGATCGGGCGACAGCGCGACCCAGCCGGACTGCGCCGCACGGTTGACGTGAGTCAGTTCCGAGTCGGGCGACTGGAAGCTCATCGCCGCATGCACGGCGGCAATGCGTGCAAACGCGCGCTCGGTGGCGGCGAGCAGGCGCGAGGTGTCGTCGCCTTCGGCGACGATCTCGACCAGCGTGCCGAGCCAGGGCTGCGCGCGCCGCAGCATCATTTCAGCGCCACCGCGTGGATCGCCAGCACGCGCCGTACGCCCTCGGCGATGTGCTTGCACGATAGCGTCGCGCCGCTGATGTTCTGGATGTCCTTGTCGAGCTTCAAGGGTGCCCCGAACCGCTTGCCGTCGAACTGCGCGCGCCATTTCGGATTGACGATCTGGCCGCCGTGGGTTTCGCGGTATTCGAGGATTTCCACCCCGCGCACTGCGCCGGTCGCGTCGAGCGCGACCGCGTAGGTGATGAACTCGTGCTTGCCGTACACCTCGTCCAGCACGAACCAGCCGGCCGGCTTGCCGTTTTCCATCACCTGCCACACCGGCTGCTCGGGATAGCGCATGCGCACGCCGGCGGCTTTTTCCACGGCTTTCTTCTGCACCGCGTCGAGCCGCACCGGCTGCGAGACAAATGCGCTCGCCGCCGGAAACAGCAGTTTCTGCGCAGCTTCCGTTGTCATGTACTGCACCGCGAAGGCGGGTGCCGCTGCGACGAGCGGCACGCACGCGACCGGCAGGATGAGCCAGTTGGGGGAGTTCGACATGGCGTGCCTCAGAAGTTGTAGCCCAGCTTCAGCCGCAGTTCGTGCTCGGTTTTTTCGATCAGGTGCAGGTCGGTGTCGGATTGGCCGATGTACTGCTCCTTGCCGCCGGCGATCTGCTCGAACCAGGTCAGCGTCGCCCACCAGGTCTTGCCGCCGTAGTGGATCGACGGGCCGGCGAACCAGGTCCAGCGTTCCTGCCCGACTTCGGTTTCGAATTCGGTCTGGTATTCGGTTTCGACGCCGATGCTCCAGTTGGGCGCAAAGCGGTAGGAGGCACCCAGACCCAGGTTGAATTCGATTTCCATTTCGGGTTCGGTCGGCCATTCGAAGGTGGCAGCGGGATCGCTGGTGATTGCCTGGATCGCGGCGTCGGCGGACGCCTGGGTCGCCGCGTCGAGCGGATCGCGCTTGGCGTAGGTGCCCTCGAAGCCGGTATTCGCCACCAGCGACAACTGGTCGTCGAGGAAGAGTTTTTGCAATTGCAGGCCGATCTCGAACTTGGTCGTGTCCTTGTCCTTGCCCGAATGCGGGTCGAGCCAGTTCTGCTGCAGCGAGAAGGTGCCCGACAGGCCGACGGGGTCCTTCGCCACCGACAGGAAGTTGTACTTCAGCTTGCCCTCGACGCCGGAAGCCTTGAAGCCATAGCTTTCCGCGCCCGGCAGGTAGCCGTCGATCACCAGGCCGCTGGTGTCGATCGACTGCCCCTTGAGTTCGAGCGTGCCGGTGAGGCGATGGGTGATGCCGTGCTCGTAGTCGAGCACGTAGTCGTAGGCGTCGTAATCGCCGCTGCCGGCGGGAAAATTGCCGTCGCCCTTGTCCCAGCGGCGGGTCACCACGAAGTAAAGCTCGTTCGCGCCCTGCGGCAGGGTTTCGGTGCCGGCGATGTAGCCGAGCAGGTTTTCGTCGGCGTGGGCGACAACGGGAAATTGCGCGGCAAGCGCGAAGGGGACGGCGAGTGTAATCAGACGGATTTTCATTGAGGGCTCCCTATGGATCAAAAGAATGGCTGGCTGATCCACGGGGACTGGCTGGCTGGTGGTTGAATGAACTGAAATCAGTGTGCGGTGTCGGGCAGGGTGACAAATCCCAGTTTGGTGAGACCGGATCGGGCGGCGTCGGCCATGATCTGTGCGACATTCTTGTAGGCCAGCTCGCCGTCGGCACGGATGTGGATTTCCGGCTGCGGCGTTTGTGCGGCGGCGAGATCCATCTGCGCGCGCCAGGCGGTCTGTTCCATGGGTACGGCGTTCCAGTACACCGAGCCGTCGGCCTTGATCGACAGGTTGATGGTCTCGGGCTTGACGTCGTTGGGCTGGCTCGCGGCAACCGGCAGATCGACCTTCACCGCGTGCATCATCAGCGGCGCGGTGATGATGAAGATGACGAGCAGCACCAGCATCACGTCGATCAGCGGAATCATGTTGATTTCCGCGTTGTCGCCGTCGCCGGCGTCGTTCAGGAGTCCGCCGAAGGCCATTACGCGCTCCTTGCTGCCGTGGGGGCGGAGTAGACCTGTGCGCCGTCTTTCTCGATGCGGGTGTTGTTGCGCACGCCGGTGGACATGAAGGCGAAGAGGTCATGCGCGAAGCCGTCCACCTCGGTGAGCATCTGGCGCTTGGCGCGGTTGAAGAAGTTGTGCGCGAGCACCGCGGGAATCGCCACGGCCAGGCCCAGCGCGGTCATGATCAGCGCCTCGCCGACCGGGCCGGCGACCTGGTCGAGGCTGCCCGAGCCGCTCATGCCGATGTTGACCAGGGCGTGATAGATGCCACACACCGTGCCGAACAGGCCGACGAAGGGCGCGGACGAGGCGATGGAGGCCAGCATGGTGTGGCCGTACTCCAGGCGAGCGGTGTCCTGGTTGATGGCGCGGCGCAGGGCGCGGGTGAGGAATTCGTCTTCCGAACCCGATTCGATCAGGCGCGAACCGGTCTTGTTGCGGAACTGCTCGGCAGCCTTGAGGCCATGGTGGGCGAGATGCGAGAAGGGATCATTCACGCCGTTTTTCTGCAGGTAATCGCCCACGGCGGCGAGGTTGGGGGCTTCCCAGAAACGCGCGAGAAAAGCCTGCGCGTGCTTTTTCATCTTCAGGTTGGCAAGGCTCTTGGAGACGATGAGGTACCAGGTGATGACCGACATCGCCAGCAGGATGACGAGCAGGATGTGCGCAAGCGTATCGGCCTGGGCGATGAAGTGGGAGAAGCCGAGTTGTTGGGCGACTTGTTGTGTGGCTTCCATGAGGTTTAGCTCCTGAGGGTGAATTCAATGGGGACGACGACCCACGCCGGAACCGGCTTGCCGGCCTGGCGTGCCGGCTCGAATTTCCAGCTCGACTGGACCGTTTTCATGGCGACTTCGTCGAGGCGCGGGTAACCGCTGCTCTTGGCGATTTCGAGCCGGGCCACGCTGCCGTCCGGGCTGACCAGTATGTTCAGGCGCACGATGCCCTGTTCACCCAAACGTTTGGACAGCGCCGGGTAGGTCGGCTTGGGGTTGTTGAGGTAATCCGCCGGGCGCGGCGGCGTGTGCGGCGGAGGTGGGGGTGGCGGCGCAGGCTTGGGCGCTTCTGCCACCACAGGCGGCGCAGGTGGCGGCAGCACCTCGGGCACTGGCTCGGGCACCGGCACCGGTTTGGGTGCTTCGATGACAGGCTCCGGCGCAGGCTGGGCGCGCTCGGCCACCAGCACCGGCGGGGGCGGCAAGGGCTTGACGACAGGCGTGGGCGGCGCGGAAATCGGTTCGGGTTTGGGCTGCGGCGGTTCTGGTTCCTGGACTTCGGGCACGATCATACTGACAGTGAGGGGCCGTGGCGACGTGACGGGCTCGGGCGTTTCAGGGGCAAGGAACAGCAGCGCCAGCAGCAGGGCGTGGATGCCGGCAACGCCTGCCAGCGATGCGCGCGACAGGCGGGAGGTATAGGCCAGCGTACCGGCCGTGAATGCGGGCGAGGCCGGATGGCCGGCTTGAAATTCGTGCGGTAAGGGCAGCGAGGACGTCATCCCGGGCAAATCCAGTTCGTTCAAGATGCGGGTTGGGTACATGGTCCTTGGCTTGCATGGGCCTACTGGCGCAGGAAGACCCATGCCGCTTGTTGCAGGCCATGTCAGCATTGGAACAATCCAGCGAATGATAATAATTCGCATTATATTTGTCAATCGATAAGTGCCGGCTCATGCTCGGGTGTTGCAAGAATGTTAAGGCGAGATGGTTCCAGCGATGCGCCATAGCACCCCGCTGGGGGCGGCGAGGGTGAAGTCGCGCAGGTTCCAAGGGCAAGCCGCCGGTGACTCAAAACGGCTTCGGTAGCGGTGCCCCAGGTCGTGCGTCCGGACGTGCCGCCGCCAGTTGTCCAGCCTCGCCATGCGCAAATGCATCATGCAGGTGTGGGCGTGGGTCTTGGCGTAAAAATCCTGGAGCATGAACGCACAGCCGACGATCTGAAAACGCGCCGGCTTGCCGCCTGCCCACACCCGCTCGAAGCCAAGTTCGAGGTAGAAGCGTTGCAACAGTTCGAAGTTGCGCGCGGGCAGAAAGCACAGCAAGTCGAGTGCGGCGCGCGGCGGGGAGACGATTATTTGAAATCGTAGCTGAAGTTGAGCGCAAAATTTCGGCCGGGCTGGGTGTAGCGATCTGCGCCGAATCCGGAATCGGCGATGTGGGCCGGATCCCTGACGGGTACGTCTGCCCATTGGGCGTACTTCACGTCGAACACGTTCAGCACGCCGAGCGACACGCGGCCAGTTTTGGCGAACTGCCAGTGGGTGCGCAGGTCGAGCACGGCGTAACCCTTGGACAGGAACTGGCGCAGGATGTCGCCGCTGTCCTCGTTGCGGCGCGCGTCTTCTTCGCCCTTGGCGTCGGCTATCGTCAGTGCGCTTTCGACTTCCCAGTCGCCCCATTGCCAAACCAGGCCCAGCACCGCGTTCAAGGGGTTCACGCTGTCGATGGGGTTGCCGGTGTCGTCACGTCCGCGCGCGTAGGCGAGGCTGCCGCGCACGCGCCAATTCGGCGCGAGCTGCTGCGAAAACCCGGCTTCGAGGCCGTAGATGCGTACCTTGTCCAGGTTACGGGGCTGGAAGGTTTGCAGTCCACCCGGGTCGCACAGGGGGTCGCCGGGACATTCCAGTTCCTCATTCTCGATGAAGTTTTCGTAATGGGTATCGAATGCCGTGATGCTCCACCAGCCCCTGGTATGGGTGCGGCGCAGGCTTAGTTCCGGTCCCTGCGAGTATTCCGGCTCAAGGTCTGGATTGGGCAGCGTCGTGTAGCCGTGAGCTGGGTTGGAAAAGCCGAAATTCACGTCGTCGTAGGGGGGGGCACGGAAGCCCCAGGCGTATTGCGCCTTGAGTTCGTAATGACTGGCGAAGCGCCACACCGCACCGAGTTTGGGGGTGAAGGCGTCGGTGGAAACCGGGTGGGGTTCGTCTTTTTGTTCGCCCGGTGGCCGGTGCTGTCCGAGGTAGATGGCGTCCGCATCAGGGTCGAGCTTATAGCGGTCGTAGCGTACTCCGAGAATCGCCGACCATTGCTCGGACAGCAGCCAGGTGTCCTGCGCGAACAATGCAATCTCGTCCATCGTTGACGGCGGGAAATCCCTGTCCGGATAAAGCACGCCGGAGATGACCGGCGTGTAAGTACCGGTGGCTATGTCGAACTCGTAGCCATCACGCAGCTGGATGGTTTCCCTGCGGCTGATGTCCAGCCCCCATTGCAGGGTATGTGCGCCTTTCCACTCGAACACCGAATTGACGGTCGCCTTGAGGCCGACGATATCCTGGTCAACCTCGAAGTGGCGGTAGACCTGCGAGATGGGCTCGCGATCGTCCAGAGTGTCTTGCTCCGTGCGGCTGGTCTGCCCGTAGAGTTTGAGGTCGAGCGTGCCGATAGGCAGGCCGGCGATACGCTGGTCAAGGCTGATGCGTTGACGCCGGTAGCGGTCGTCAGCGGTGGCGTCCTTGGTCAACCCGCGCACGATGGAAAGCACGTGCGTGTCGATGTCACGTGCGTAGCCTTCGAGTGTGAGCACGGTGCGCAGGTCGGCATTGGGGGTGAGCGCCACCTTGAGCAGGCCGGATACCAGATCGTCGTCCTGCGGGTTGGCCGCGGTGCGCTCTACGCCGATGATATCGAGATCGCCCCGGTTTTCCGTCTCGGTGCCCTTGCGGCGCACGCCGCGCAACAGGAGCTTGAGCGCGTCGTTGCCGGCCGCCAGCGTGGGGATCAGTGCGCTGGAGTCGTTGGCACTGTTGTACTGGGTTTCGATTCCGCCCGCGATCGTGCGACTGTCACCCAGCCAGTCCTCAGGTTCGGGCGTGATGTAGGCAACTGCCCCACCCAGGGCACCGGAGCCATAGAGCGCAGAAGCACTGCCGCGCTGGATGTCGATCTTCTTGAGCAGGGTGAGGTCGACCATGTTGCGGCCTGCGTTCGAGAAGCCGCCAATCTTGAATTCGTCGGGGAGGCGCACGCCGTCGATCTGCATGGCCACACGGTTGCCGTCCACGCCGCGGATGTTGAAACCGGCGAGACCAAAACGGGAGGGGTTGTTGCTGACGGATACGCCGGGTTCGTAGCGAACTGCGTCCTTGATGCTCACGGCCATGTCACGGCTGAGCTGTTCGGCGGTGATCGATGTGACGGTTGCGGTTTCGTCGCTGTCTGTGTCGGGGGCCTCGGCCTCCACCGAAACCGTGCCCAGCACGGTTTCGGCAGCCGCCGGGAAGCACAGGCCGTGGCCACTGAAGGCCACGGCCAGAGCCAGCGCCAGGGGTTGGCGGGTCATGCCGCCGTATGGGCGTTCTTGTTGCGGCGACGCACCTGCCAGCCGACCAGCCCTATGCCCGCAAGCAGCATGGCGTAGGTTTCAGGTTCTGGCACCGGCGCGGCGGCGATGTCGACAACGACCTGGGCAAGGCTCATGTGGGCCCCGCTCGAGAAGTCGAAGACATAGCTGGTCGGCGCGCTGGCCAAATCCCAGTAGAACAGATACTGGGTGAGCACGACATCGCCAAATGAGGAGGGATAGCTGTCATCGACATAGGTGATGCTGGTCACCGTGGGCATGAGGCTATTGAGCATCACGCTGTCGAGGTCGAGTTCGGTACCCCAGCCTTCGATCTGCAGCACGGCACGCACGCCGCCATCAATGTCTGCACCCACGATGCTGGTCTGGTAAATCTCGGGGCCGCTGAAGTTGTAGGGGTTGCCCGTGCTGGCCGGGAAGGTGCCAGAATTCCAGCTAATGAAAGCGTCGGTGGTACCAGACGAGCCGGTGGTTGGTGCGGCGGTGCGATCAATGGTCGTGCCATAGGAGCTGTCGGTGAACGTATCCCATTCGGCATAGATCGTGCCGGCGTCACCGCGCATCCAGCCTCCCCAGCTGGCTTCGCTGGGGGTGTCGAAGCCAAGACCGGCTGCATACGGGTCGGGGCCGTTGAGGCCATCGGCGAAGGCCGGGGCGGCGGCGAGGGTGCAGACTGCGGCCAGGGTTGCGAGTTTGAATTTCATGATGTTTCCCTTTGTAGTGAGTTGAACAACCAACATGCGCCCATGCGGGCAAGGCGGCTGGCTGGTCGCGTCGACTGGCTGGCGGGCAATCAATCAAGGTCGGACGAGAGAGGTTGTCCGGAGGGTAACTGGCTTATCCCGTGGGATTGGCTGACAGCTGGGCTGGCGCTTCGGAATCGAAGCAGGCTGGCGTGACCGATGGGTCGGTTCGCTTCGAAAGTCGATGCGACCATCGAAATCAGAACAAAATAATCTTCTTATTAATGATAACGATTGTCAATATCGTTTATCTGGGGTGAGGCAGTTCGTCGACTGCGGTGCTTGCCTGTGATGCGTTCGCCGCACAGGTCGCATTCATCCATGGCTTGGCGTATCCTCACACAGCGCTGAAGCAATACAGAATCAGGCTGCGTAACGCACATGGCGCAGCCCTCACCCTACAGGATTGCCATGCTTGATATGCAGGATTCACGTGCCACCGCCCGCATCGAATCAGACGTGCAGATGCTGAACACCTATCTGGCCGGGCCGGACATTGCCCCCCTGATTGTGGCGATGGAAGCGCTGGCCCGGGCACCGCGCGATGCCACGCTGCGCGCCGATGTCGAGGCGGCTTTTTCCGGCCTCGGCATCCAGCAGGGTGCGGTACTGACCTACGCGCCCTACCTTGCCGAGCTGTTTGCTGCTGACCTGTTCAACAACGCGCCTGAGCCCGCGCCCGTATCCGACCGCGAATCATGATCCGTGCCTATTCCCAGCGGCTGCTTCCGCCTTATTCCGGACAGGTCCAGATTGCCGAGTCGGCGCGCGCGCGCGTGGTGAGCATGGACCGTGAAATCTGGGAGGTGCATTACCGTCGCGATGAAACCAGTTTCTCGCGGGCGACCTGGTTCAAGCAAGCCAACCTGGCCGAGATCGTGGCGACCGGCACGCTGGAGGGCGAGGTTCTGGACGACAGAATCCATGAACTTGCCGTTTTTCTCAGCACGGCGACGCTGCCTTTCCCCGCCGCGGACGGCTTTGAATACTGGCTGCTCGACGCGGCAGACGAATCACCGCTTGCCCTGATATTCAGTTGCATCGAGGGCGAGCACATGGCGCGTTTTCCCGCGCACACCGAATGGACTGCGCTGCCTTCGGCGGCGATGCGCATCGAACTGAGTCCCGAAGAAAAGGGGCGTGGTGAAACACCGGTGAACCACAGGCTGGAGCGGCTGGTGGCCGAGCGCGCCGGGAGAAAGCCCCGGGCCCGCTGGTTTCATCGCCGCCCCAGCGAGCCGGACAGTTTCCCTCCCTTCATGGTGCGGGAGGACTGGCCGGATGCCCGGCAAAATGAACTCTGCCAGCGCTATATCCATCGCCAGGCGTCGCGCTTGCTGATGTTGCATGGTCTGGAGCGGGCAGACCGGCTGCGGCTCGAGCAAGCTGCCCAGGCCCAGGCGCTGGAGGTGCTGCGCTTCCACGCGCTCTACCCCGAGGTGGCCGACGAGGCGCTGATGCGTGCCATCCTTGTCGAGGCGCGCATGCGCGTTGCCGCCGGAGAACTGGATGGCCGGGTAAACCGGCGCGAAGGGGTGCTTTATCTATAGGGGCGGTTTATACAAGCGGCCATACATTTAATCCATGTTTCCGAGCAGGAAATGGTATGCTTTATCAGATACATCAGCAGATAATCTGCATGAAGGTTTGACCTCGAAATGCCGGCCGAATGGGAGAGGACGGCGTTTCATCTGATCTGTGACTCCCCCGATACTGATACGTAGAGGAAGACCATGAGTGATGCACCGAAAGTCCGCCCCAAAGTCCCCGAAGGCAAAAGCCGTTTTCTGACCACCCGTCAAAAAGCGCCGAACGAGAAGGGCTACGTGGGTTACGAAACCACCTGGGAACCGTTCCAGAAAGAAAAGCCTTACGTCACGCCCAAGCGTCCCTGATCAGGTGGCTCCCTGAGTCGATCAGGGGCCACAAAAAACGCGCCTTACGGCGCGTTTTTTTATGCTTGCCAGGCGTTTCGCCCAGATGTGCGGATGGCGGTTTCAGATCGGCACAGCGCCCTTGGGCAGGTCGGGGGTCTGCTCGATCGGGCCGCCCAATTCCATTTCCTGTTCGGTTGCGTCGCGCACCAGCAGGATTTGCAGCTTGAACACCACTTCGCGACCGCACAGGGGATTGTTGCCGTCGATGACGATGGTGTCGCCACCGATGCGCGTGACATAGAAGGTCTTGGTCTGCCCTGCATCGTTTTCCATCAGGATGGCGGTGCCGAGTTCCCGGTATTCCTCGGGCACATTCTCGACGTTCTCGACGATGACCAGGGATTCGTCGCGCGGGCCGTAGAGCTTGGTGCAGTCGATGGGGACTTCGATGGTGTCGCCGGCAGCCTGGCCCGCCAGGGCACGCATGACATCGGGTGCAAGAATTTCGTTGACGCCGTGGACGTAGCCCAGGGGAAACTCGACTTCGGTGAGTACGCTGTCGGTTCTCAGGTCGATGACCTGGTATTTCAGTTCGACGTATTTGCCGTCGGTGATGATGTCTTTGATGATTTCAGTCATGGTCGTCAGAGGGCAGCGGGAGTTACGCGGGTGGACTGTCAGAAAACCGAGGCACCGAAAATGCGGACCTCGCCCTTTTCGTAGCCCAATACCATCCGGCCCAGCCATTCGCCTTCGCGTTTTGTGCTACGCACGCGGTATAGGCAGGTGACATGCTGGCCACGCCGGATGAAGCCCAGAAAGTCATATTCCTTCTTGAGGTTGCGGGTGAGTTCGCTGTTGGCGAACTGTTTGCCCATTTCCACCTCGTTCAGGCCGAAGAGCAGGTTGTAGGAAAACTTGCGGACGAATTTGCCGTACTGGCCCTTGTTGGAGTATTCGATCAGCTCGTCCCACATCGGGTGGGCAATCGCGGCGAGCTCTTCGTCACTGTGATCGATGATGTTCTTCAGGTCGATATCGGCCTGTTCGGTGGGGGCGTCTACTGTGGTCATGGCTGTCTGCGCAAAAATTTAAGGATACTCGCTATGCGAAAAAAAAGACCAACTCGCGTTGATCCTTGAGCGTTGCGTTCCGGAGTTGGAAATCCCCGCTCACGCGGGGATTTCTTCGTGCGGTCCAGCGTGAGGCCGGGTCAGTCGTCCTTGCCCACGATGTGATAGCAGGGCGCTTTTTCCATCGTGTACTCGCCTGTCTGCGGATCGCGACGCGATACGGTGAGGACATGCCAGTTTTCGTCGTCGAGCTTCATGACGTCGCCACGATAGTAGTAGCCGGGCCAGCGGGTTTCCTTGCGGAACAGGGTGTGCTGCATCACGGCCTCGGAGGTGAGGTGGCGATGCTTCAGTTCCCAGGCGCGCAGCAACTCGTGGATGTCGGCGGCACCGATCTTCTCCAGATCCTCTTCCAGCGTCTTCATCTTCTTCAGGCCGATGTGCAGCAGCTTTTCGTTGGTCATGTAGCTGACCGTCACGCCGCCGCAATATTCGTCCATCAGCTTCTGCAGGCGATCCAGGCCCTGACGCGGGTTGATGTAGTTGGGGTTGACCGAGCCAGCGGTGATCTCGTTGCGATAGGTCTTGTAGTGCTCCATCGGCTTGTAGATCTCTTTCTTGCGACGTTCGATCTGTGCCTGCGAAACCGTGATGCCTTCGGCCTTGCCGTCATCGATGTACTGGCACGCAGCCTTGGCGGCGAGACGGCCTTCGGTGAAGGAGCCCGACGAGAACGCGTGGGGGGTGCCGCCTACCGCGTCGCCGGCACCAAACAGGCCTTCGACGGTGGTCATGCGGTTGTAGCCCCAGTAGTACTCGGGCGGCGAGATGTCTTCGGGACCCGAACACCAGGCACCGCAACCCGTGGCGTGAGAGCCCATGACGTAGGGCTCGGACGTGGTGAGTTCGGGGTTCTCGTATTTCGGATCGACGTCGGTGGCGGCCCACAGCACGGCCTGACCGACGGTCATGCCGAGGAAGTTATGCCAGCCGATTTCTTCCAGATGCGGATCCTGGAAGGCTTCCATCGTCACCATGTGGATCGGGCCACGACCTGCGTTCACCTCGGAGATGAAAGCGTGATTGCGCAGACAGGTCGGGATCGGCTTGTGCGACAGATGCTGGCCTTCGGTATCGAGATATTCCTTGCCGACCATCTTGGTCAGTTCGGGGAACCACTTCGACTCGTACTCTTCGCCGTTGCAGTTCTGGGTATAGGTCTTGAGGTGCAGGAAGTACGCACCGACAGGACCGTAACCATCCTTGAAGCGGGCCAGCACGATACGGTTTTCCATCTGCGTCATCTTGGCACCGGCACCGATCAGGAGACCGTAGGCCGAACCGGACGACCAGGGCGCGTACCACACACGGCCTGCGCCTTCACCCACGGAACGCGGCTTGTAGATGTTGGACGCGCCGCCTGCGGCGACGACGACCGCCTTGGCCTTGAAGACGTGGTAGTTACCGGTACGTACGTTGAAGCCGACAGCTCCCGCCACGCGGTTTTCTTTCGACTCGTCCATCAGCAGGTGCGTCACGCAGATGCGGTTGAACACCTTGTCGGCCGATTTCTTCGCGGCTTCTGCGACGATGGGCTTGTAGGATTCGCCGTGGATCATAATCTGCCAGCGGCCTTCGCGCTGATAGGCACCGGTCTTGGGGTTGCGCATCAGCGGCAGGCCCCATTCCTCGAACTGGTGCACGGCCGAGTCGACGTGGCGGGCCATGTCGAACAGCAGGTCTTCACGCACCATGCCCATCAGGTCCATGCGGGCATAGCGCACATGGTCTTCCGGGTTGTTCTCACCGAAGCGGGTACCCATGTAGCAGTTGATCGCGTAGAGGCCCTGAGCCACTGCGCCGGAACGGTCGATATTGGCCTTTTCGGCAATGACGATCTTCTTGTTCTGCCCCCAGTAGCGTGCTTCCCAGGCTGCGCCCGTGCCGCCAAGACCCGCACCGCATACCAGGATGTCGATGCCGTCTTCGATAATCGTGTCGTAAGCCATCAGTAGTAGACCCCCGCTTTCATTTTCAGGCCATTGGATTCGAGCGTATGCAGGCCGCCGTCATCCATGCGAATGTACTTAGGTTCGTTGAACAGCAGCTGGCTCTTGCGCATTTCTGCGGAAGGCGCGGGCACGCTGCTCAGCTGGGGAATGCAGGTACCCCAGGGCTTGGTCGTGATGGGCGCGAGCAGGTCCATGTCCTTCTTGCCGTTGCGGAACTTGATCCGCCAGGCGATGACGCCTTTTTCGGGATCGCGCAGGACGCGCACCGAGTGTCCGAGCGGCGCGAAATCGGCGTAGCCGCGCACGTCGATCGCCTGGTGCGGGCAGGCCTTGACGCAGGAATAGCATTCCCAGCACATGTTGGGTTCGATGTTGTAGGCGCGGCGGGTGACCGTGTCGATATGCATGATGTCCGAAGGACAGATATCGACGCAGTGACCGCAACCGTCACAACGTGTCATGTAAACAAAGGTCGGCATCAGTTGGCTCCTTGCTGGTTATACGGGAATCAATAGTGGCTCGGGCGTTCGGCGCTGAAGCCTTTGCCCATGTTGGGGGGATTCGTGCCCATGTAGGTGGGAATGTCCGGGTAGCGCTTCTGCACGGTGGCGTCGGTGAGATCGAAATCTTCCGGCAGATTCTCGCGCGAACCATCGGCGCGGGTGCAACGCTTCTGGAAAGCCGCAGCAGGCTTGAAGAACATGTGGGCAAACTTGGACCAGTAGACCGAACCGAACAGGACCGTGGTGCAGAGAATGAACAGGACCAGGAACAGCATGTTCAGTGCGCCGCCGCCCAGGGTGCCGGACCACAGCAGCGCGAAGGTTGCAGTGGTGATGAGACCGACGATGAAGATGTCGCCACGGCCGTTGAAGTTGTACCACTTCACACCTTCGGCCGACACGTCGACGCGGATGAAGAACCAGAACCAGTAGCCGCCGATGGCGAGGGACAGCGCACCCAGATGCCACAGCACCGGCCAGATGCCGGCTTCAGGATTGGTTGGGTGGGCGAAGATCAGCACGGCAGTGCTGACCGCGAAAAAGACGAAGCCCCACATGGTGAGCAGGTGGGAGAGACGGCGACGCGTGCTCTTGAATTCCGCCGAGGTCAGCACTTCGTTGGCGACGGTGGCAACGGCCAGGCCCAGTTTTTCGCCGCCGCCGAGCTGGCGCTTGGCGCTCTGGCTGGCCTTGCGCGAGTTCTCGAAGAAGTAGGTGGCGCTGCCTTTGTGCAGCATGTCCAGTACCGTGCCGAGAAAAACCAGCACGGCCATCAGGATGATATAGCCCTGCATGACTGCTGTAGGAATCAGGGCCGACAGTTCGACGAAGGGATTGGTGCTAAACATCGATGAAGCTCCTTAAGGTTTACGAGTCACGAAAAAACGGTGGGCATGAGCGGGTTGGGAAAGGGATGCCCGGCAATTCTGGTTCAGCCGATGCGCTGAAGGAGGGGGCGCGAAACGGGCGAAGGAGCTGCACCGATGCATGACAGCATCTGGCGATGTACGAACAGTCCGCAAAATTTGAGCATGACGTGACGTCTCCTGTTGATTCACTATTATTTTTCAACCCGCATAGTACCCATTCTTTACGCGCCCGTAATATCGAATGCTTGAATGTGGCCATTAGACGCCTGAATCTTGGCCTGACGGAGTCTCCGGGACGCACAGCCAGGCGAAAAACCCGGTCTTGGCTGTGCGACCCAGTGTTGATCGAGGTTGGGTAGTATGGCCATGCCCTGGACACGCAATCCGGGATATGGTTTTGTTTATGATGCACGACGAAATTATTTATGGGTCGGAGGCGTTTTGGCCCCGTGAACGCCCCATCCAGAATAGGGCGAGTGTGTCAGAGGCGGAATGTCGCCCCTTGCGCGGTCGTGAAATCCAGGCACCGGGCTGACCTCGATGAATTTTCTATTGAGCGCTCATGGCCCTGGTACCCGGAACGTGCCCGGCATCGGGGTGGCTTTCCACAATCAGGCAAGCGTAAGGAACACCAGCTTGTTGCCGTCCGGATCGACGATCAGCATGTCTCGGATGGCCGGCCCGAGGCTGTTTCCGGGCGGCTCGGCGATCTGTGCATCGCGCGCCTGGAATTCGGCATGGCAGGCATCGACATCAGGCACATAGAAATGCACCTTCGCGCCAAAGGCGCAGTCGCCCGTGTGTTCGGTCAGAAATATCTGCATGTCGCCCCGAACAATGGCGGCGAAAATGGGAAAGCCCGGCTCGAATTGATGCGTCCACAGTTCATCAAAACCGAGCTTGGTGTAGAACGCCTTGCTGGCGGGATAACTGCGGACGCGCAGAGCAGGGACGACGGCTTGCATGGAAGGAAATCCTGAATCAGGCAGGCCTCGAGTCTGCCATAGTCACGTGCGAATCGCGCAACCCGCCTGAACGCTCAGGCATTCTGCAGGGCGTCGGCCTTCTGTTGCGTGTCCGCACTACCGGCGCGGTGGGCCACGTCGTTGAGGTGGCGCAGGCTGTTCAACTCGTCGCCTTCGACGACGAAAGCGCGCGCAAACCCCGCCACATAGGTGGCCTTGTGCGGTTGCAGGCGGTAGAGATGGAAGTCCTGCATGTCTTTCAGCACGTCCATGGTGCCGCCGAACTTGTCCGAGAAGGCGTCGATGATGCGTGCGAATTCGCCTTCGCCGCGCGCCACGTGATGGGCCGTGCATTGATAGGTGAGGCGGCGGCGCGCGAAAAGATTGCCGCTGTCGGCCTCGTTTTCGATGAAGAATACGCTGGCCTTGCCCTGCTCCCGCAGGTTCTTGGTGTGCGCGGCCAGTTCGCTCACATAAATGTAGAAATCCACGCCGTGGCGCACGTAGGCGGCGTAGCTGGCGTTGGGGTCGCCCTCGCCGTTGGCAGTGGCCATCAGCAGGGATTGAAAGCGCGCGGGAAAGGCTTCGTATTCGGCGCGGATGGTTTCGAGATCAGGGGTGGACATGGTTGCCTCCAGGGATTAAGCGACGGCTGCGCACACGGCAGGCCAGTCGAGTGGGGGGTCGACAAACTGGCTAGCGGGGCAGTCCAAGCTGGCTGGCGCAAGGGGGATTCGCACAGGCGAACGAAATGAGGGTAGCGCGCACCCCGGACGGGATCAAGCGCGTCATCCGGATCAATGCACGCTGCCGTCGTGATCTGTTGCATCGAGCAGGCCTTGCCACTCCATGCCCAGGCGTTCGGCGGCGTTACGCAACACGTCGGCGTAGCGTGTGTCGCCGGCCACGAAGCGGAAGTGTGCGGTGATCGATTCGGCCATGGTGCGGCAGCCGGTGGCGTGCTGGCGCGAGAGCATGTACAGCAGTGAAACCAGGGCCAGCTCGGGATGCTGGGCGTACTCGGGCGGAGTAGGGATGGAGCGGGGCATGGGCGTTCCTGCGGTCAGAGGCGTTGTGCGTAGTACTCGACGACCTGCTGCACGTCGATGGGAAAGGGCACTTCGTCGGCCATGGGCATGCGACTGACCTGTGCGCTGCGTTGGCTTTCGTCGAATGTCAGCCACTCGGGGCGGGTCAGGGCAGGCTCCTTCAGGCTTTCGAGCACCATGGGGATCTGCCCGGCCTTGCCGTGCAGGCTGAGTGTGTCGCCGGGCTTGATGCGGATCGACGGGATGTTGACGCGCTCGCCGTTCAATAGGATGTGGCGATGGCGCACCAGCTGGCGCGCGGCGACGGTGTTGGGGGCAAAGCCCGCGCGGAACACGGTGTTGTCGAGCCGGCGTTCCAGCAGTTCAAGCAGCTTGTCGCCGGTGGGCATGTTGGCGCGCTTGGCTTCGACGAACAGCCGGCGGATCTGCGTTTCGTTGAGGCCGTAGTTGTAGCGCAGCTTCTGTTTTTCCATCAGTTTCACGCCGAAGTCCGATTTGCGCTTGGCCTTCTGCCCGTGCTGGCCGGGCGGATAGGGGCGATCCTCGATGGATTTGGACGACAGGCCGGGCAACTGGGTGCCAAGGGCGCGCATGATCTTGAGGCGGGGGCCGGTGTAGCGGGACATGATTTAGGGGTCAGGGGTCAGGGGTCAGGCGGCGGCGCGGGTGTGGACCCAGAGTTCGCCGCTGGGGCCGGTGTGGCAGTCGGCGGCAACGTGGTAAGTCGCCATCAGCTGGTCGGGGGTCAGCACCTGGGCGGGGGTGCCGAGCGCGGCGAGCCGGCCCTGGTCGAGCAGGGCGATGCGGTCGGCGTAGCGCGCAGCCAGGTTCAGATCGTGCAGCACGGCGATGACGGCAAAGCGGTGCGCGCGGGTGAGGTCGCGCGCCATGTTGAGCAAGCTGTGCTGGTGGGTGATGTCGAGCGCGGCGGTGGGTTCGTCGAGAAACAGCAGGCGCGATTCGGCGTCACCCGGCCAGACCTGCGCCAGCGCACGGGCAAACTGCACACGGGCTTTTTCGCCACCGGACAGGCGCGGGTAGGCGCGGCTGGCGAGATGGCACGCATCGGCCGCAGCCAGCGCGTCGTCGACAATATCCCAGTCGCGGGCGGTGGTGTGGCGTTCACAATGCGGATAGCGACCCATCATCACCACCTCGCGCGCGGTGAAGGCAAATTCCAGATGCGTGTCCTGGCGCATCACCGCGCGGGTACGCGCCAGTTCGATCGGCAGCCAGTTGCCGAGCCTGCGGCCACCCAGCGCCACCTCGCCGGCATCGGGCGAGAACTCGCCCGCCATCACCTTGAGCAGGGTGGACTTGCCCGCGCCGTTGGGGCCGAGCACAGCCAGCAGTTCGCCGGCGCGGACCGACAGGCTGACATCGTCGAGCAGGGTGCGCCCGCTGCGCGTCACGCAAATATGGCTGGCGTAGATCATCCTAGAAACCGCAGTTGGACGCGCCTGATGGTGCGCCGGATCGGGTGCATGCCGCGAAGCGACGACGCAGTGGGTCGGGGCCCGCAAGGAGAAGCGACAAAGGCAGGCGCACGAGCCGGCGTGCCAGCGGGTGCGTAGCGGTCTCACCTGAACGATGAGCGTGATCGAAGGCATAAAAGCCTGTATTCATGCGGCACTCACGAGGGTGACAAGCGGCCAACTGCGGTTTCTAGGATCATGCGTCTTTCCCGCGTTTGGCCAGCAGCCAGATGAAGAAGGGCGCGCCGAGGGCGGCAGTGAGCACGCCCAGCGGTAGTTCGGCCGGCACGATGAGCGTGCGCGCGCCCAGGTCGGCCAGCACCACGAGCAGCGCGCCGAGCAGCATGGAAACCGGCAACACCCGATGGTGGTCGGGCCCCAGCATCATGCGCGCCAGATGCGGCACGACCAGGCCGACGAAGCCGATCATGCCGGTGAAGGCGACGAGCACGCCGACGGCCGCCGCCACGCCGAGAAAAATGCGCCGCTTCACCGCCTGCACGTCCACGCCGAGATGGGTGGCTTCGGCTTCGCCCAGCAGCAGGGCGTTCAGCGCACGCGCCTGACGCAGGAACACGAAAGCGACGAGTGTGACCACGCCGAGGCATATGGCCACCAGCGTCCAGTTGGCCGCGCCCAATCCGCCCAGGGTGAAGAAGGTGAGATTGCGCAGTTGCTCGTCGTTGGCGAAATAGCTGAATGCACCGAGGCCGGCACCGGCCAGGGCGTTGATGGCAATGCCTGCCAGCAGCATGGCGGTGATGTCGGAGACGCCCGCGCGGGTGCCCAGGCGATAGACCAGTAGCGCAGCGGCCAGGCCCCCACCGAACGCGGCGATGGGCAGCAGCCACATGCGCAGTGCCGGGAACATCGGCGGAGCCAGCAGCCCACCGGCGACGATGACGAGTCCCGCCCCCAGCGCCGCGCCACCCGAAACCCCGACGAGTCCGGGGTCGGCCAGCGGGTTGCGGAATAGCCCCTGTAGCGCCGCGCCGCACACGGCCAGCCCGGCACCTACGATCATCGCCAGCACCACGCGCGGCAGCCTCAGGTGCAGGATGAGACTGGTTTCGCCCGCCCCCACCGGCACGCCGGGGTCGAGGCCCAGCAGCGCGGCCAGAATGGCGAGGATCTGCAGCGGTGGCAGCGGTACCGCGCCGGTGCCGGCAGCTGCCAGAACCGACAGCACGAGCAGGGCCAGCAGTGCGGAGACGATGGCCACGGGCCGGCTGAAGCCGGGCCAGCGTGGCACCGGCTGCGGTTGGGCAAGGCTATTCATGATCGCTGTTGCTGGAGGGGCACACGCCAGGGGCACAGGGACGCGCGAACGGCCGACCATCGACCTGGATGAGGGTGGCTGGAGCGGCCACGACGAATCCCCGCGTCGTTCCTCTGGAGGGTCGGTGCGTTCGGCATCCCTGTGCCGCTGGCGTGTGCGGAAACACTCAGGTCTGCCCTCGCGTCTGTTGCGCCAGTTGCATGACGGCCTGCGGCGTGCGCGGGCCGAAGCCGAGCAGGAACAGGCCGTCCAGTGCCACCACATGGCGCTTGCGCGCGGCGGGCGACTCCGCGAGCCCCGGGCGCGTGAGCAGCGATTGCAGACCGCCGAAACCATCGACCGATTGTCCCGTGGTGACGATCACATCCGGCGCGGCGGTCAGCAGGGCTTCGGGCGAGATGGTCTTGTAGCCCTTGAAATCGAGCGCGTTGTCGCAACCGGCCAGCGTCAGCATGGCGTCGGCCGCTGTATCGCGTCCGGCGAGATTGAGCGTGGGTCCGCCGTGCGCCATGACGAAGATCGCACGCGGCCGGCCTGGCAGCGCGGCAACGGCCACTTGGGACCGCCGCCAGTCCGCCTCGTATTGCCGGATGCGTGCAGCGGCGAGGGTAGGCTGGCCAAGTGCTGCGCCAACGGCGAGCAGTTTCTGTACCGGTGCATCGGGCGTGTGCGCGGTGTTGAGGCTGACCCAGCGCACACCCGCCCGTTTGATCTGCTCGACCACGGCGGGGGGGCCGGCATCCTCGGAGGCGAGGATGAGTCCGGGGGCCAGCGATAGCAGGCCTTCGGCCGACAGCGCGCGCTGGTAGCCCACGCGCGGCAGGCGTTCGGCCACCGGTGGATACAGGCTGGTGGTGTCGGCCCCGACCAGCAGGCGTTCCATGCCGATGGCGTAGACGCACTCGGTCACGGCACCGCCGACACTGACGACACGCAAGGCCGGTGCGGCATGGAGGGGGCGGGTGGGCAGGGCAAGCGTCATGGCACCCAGGGCCAGGAATTCACGGCGTCTCATGCGGCACGCTTGCCCACGCGGGGCTGGAAGTCTTCCTGGCCGATATCGGTCTGGATGGGCGTGGCGAAGGCTTCGCGTTGCAGACCCATGCCATTGAGCATCCACACCCCGACCCAGGTCCGGGTAAAGCGTTCGAAACTGGTCTGGCTGTCCCACGCCAGCATCAGCGTGAAGGCCTCGCGGCGCTCGCGCGGCAGATTGAATTCGTAGGACACCAGGCCCAAGGCCTGCTGCAGCGAGTCGCGCGCCGCGCGCCAGGCGTGCTGGAATTCGTCGCGGTAACGTGGCAACACGTGAAAGTGATAGGCGATGGCGAGCATCAGCGCGTCTCCAGGCTTTCGGCCAGCGTCCGCCAGCCGGGGGTTTCGGGAATCCCGGGTTTGCGCTTGCCGAAGAAGTAGGCAATCTGCTTGCCGGCGGCGTCGAAGATTTCTATCGAGGTGACGATGCCGTCGGCGGTGGGCTTTTTTACCCGCCAGGCTTGGGCGACGAGGTCCTCGCGCAGGTGCAGGTTGAAACCCGGATCGAGCACGTTGATCCACGGGCCCATGCGCTGGATGTCCTTGACCGGCCCGCTGTGAATCTGGATGCAGCCGGGGTTGCCGACAAAGATCATGATGTCCGTGCCGGCCTCGGCCGCGCCCTGGAGCAGGCGCGCTGGGGCGTCGATGTGCAGCGGTGTGGCAAATTCTGTACCGATGAGGCGGAAGGCCTGGGTGCGCGACAGGTCGTGCTTTTTCAGCAGGCCGAAGAACTGGTGGGTGTCGCGCATCGCGCGCCAGTCGGCCTGGAAGGCGGCGAGATCGATTTCGTCGTCCGGGCGTTCCGCAGGGCGCGCATCGGGGCGCGGCAGCACCTTCTCGCCGGCAATCTGGACCGGGGCCGCCCAGGCTTCGCACAGGGCGTCCCACACGAACAGGTCGCTGGCGTCGCGCAGGTAGATCTTGTGCACGGCGTCGCCGCAGGCATCGAAAAACTGGAACGAGCGGCGGGTGAGCGTGCCGGTGGTTTCCGTGACCGCATAGCCGAAGGTCCACTTGTCGTAGAACAGGCGCAGGTCGATGGCATCGCCCAGCACCAGCCCGACGTGCTCGCCGTGGCTGATGTTGGTGTAGACGCCGTCCTTTTCGTGGACGGCGGCGTCGTTGCGGGTCAGCGCCATCACCGGGCCGAGCTCGCCCATGCGCATCATCAGGTCGCGCCAGTCGCCCTGCAGGCGGACGACGTGTTCGCCGATGCCGGTGGCCAGCAGCTGGGCTTCGGCAACCCCCAGTTGCTGTGCCGCGTCGCGGATGCGCAGGCTTTTCTGTGCGGTGAGCGCGTGCCAGGCATCGCGCAGTTCGCGGGGGGAATCCGGATTGAATGTAGCCAAGGCTGGGGCGGGGGTCTGGACGGTGGCGTTCATGCTGCGATGCCCTTGGGTTCGTGATCGAGTGCAGAGCCGGCCAGCTGGCGGCGACGGTCGGTTCCCCAGTCGGTCTGCGGCGCAGGCGGATTCGTGCGGACCGGAGACAGCTGCGCATCGTCGATGTCGAGGTCATCGGCGAGATTGCGGCAGGCTTCGCGCTCCACCAGGCTGAGGCTGTCGTATTCGGCTGCGCGGTCGAGCAGCAGCCGGGCGGAAGCCTTGTTGCGGGTGCAGGGCTGGCGCAGCAGGACAAGCGCGGCAACCAGCAGGGATGAAACGGGGGACGGACGCATGACATCTCCTCAGGCGGCAGCGACAAATGATTGACCGGGTTGCCATTCGCAGGCGGTGAGCTCACCGCTTTGCAGGGCATGGAGCAGGCGCAGGGTTTCCTGCGCGGAGCGGCCCACGTTGAGATCGTTGGCCGCCACGCTGACGACCCGGCCTTCCGGGTTGATGATGAAGCTGGCGCGTACAGCGACGCCGCTGTGAGTCAGCACGCCGAAGCCCTGGGCAAGCGCGCGCGATACATCCCCCAGCATGGGAAACTTCACCTGCCCGAGGCCATGGCGCACCCAGGCGCGATGGGCGTGGGCGGAATCGACGCTGGTGCCGAGCAGGGTGGCACCCGACACCTCGAAATCGGATGCCAGGTCGGAGTAAGCGCGAATTTCCGTGGGGCAGACAAAGGTGAAATCCAGCGGCCAGAAGAACAGCACCAGCCATCGCCCGCGATAGTCGGCCAGCCCGAGGGGCTCAATGCGGCCGTCGGGCAGATAGGCTTGGCAGGTGACATCGGGAATCGTGCAGCCAATCGAGATCATGGGGGGCTCCCGCTTCAGTGCAGCACAGGCCGGATGTCGGCAGCCGCCACGGCGCGCCACTCATAGGACAGGCGCTGGCAGGCTTCGGCGAGCCGGGGGCTGGCGGCGCGATCCTGCATCCAGGCCAGATGCTGCTCGATCATGCGCGCGAGTTTGCCGCAGCCGGTCTGCTGATAGCGGTGCATCAGCCACAAGGTGGCAGCAATGACGATGTCGGGGGTGTCGTGCGTCCGGTGTGCGTTCATGCCAGTCTCCTGTCGGGTGCAAGGCTGGCTGGCGCCGGGGCGCGGGCGGGCGGGGTGTTTGGGTCGGTCGGGTTGTTGGATTAACCCAGCCCGGGGATTACTTGGTGAGAATCAGCTTGCCGTTCTTGGTGATGCGCAGGCGGTACTGTTCACCGTGGTGGCTGATCAGGATTTCCTGAGCGCCCTGGAATAAAAAGTCCGTCGGGATTGCGCCCGACGGAAAAGTCCGCATGCCGGGCTCGACCGGAGGACGGATGGAGGCGGGGTGCGTGGCGTGCAGACTTTGCATGTCAGATGCCTCGTTTTCGGAAGTCATGCGTGTTGGGAAATAATCAATGTGTTACGAATAATAACGATTCTCATTTGTGAGTCAAGCGATTTTTCACCAAAACTGCAAGCGAAAAAAAGCCCACGTCATCGTGGGCTCAGGGAAGCGGTGGCGTTCAGGCCGAGAGTCGACGGCGTCGCGCCATCCAGCCGGTGACTCCCAGTCCAGCCAGGAACAGGGCATAGGTCTGGGGTTCGGGTACCACGGCAATCTGGAAGGTCGAGAGCGTGGTGCTGGTGTTCATGGCCAGCGCGAACGGCGTGTTGGAGAACAGATCGACAGTGGCGAGCGTGGTGTCGAGCCTGCCGTCTTCGGCGCAGAAAAAACCGTTGTCGCTATTCGTGCCGGCGTCGCCGCAACCGACGCCCAGGGTGTACTGGATGAAGGGATCAAACGAGAGGTCGAAGTCAGTCGAGAAGGTGTTGTCGAGCGAGAGATCCATGATCTGCACATCCCAGATACCAACCAGGTCGAGGTCGAGCAGGATCGAGTCGACCGCGCTGAGCGAAAACGTCGCCGAACGAATCTCGCCACTGTCCTGATGCGTGGCGAACACCAGTCCGTTGACCGCGTCGATGCTGTGCGTCGAATTCTGTACGATGGAAAAGTCTATGCCTGCCTGGGCCGAGCCCACACCGATGTTCGGGCCGATGGTGGCAGCAGCAGGTGCGAAACTGTCGCTGTCCGACGGGCTGTCCAGGGGCGACGGCGTATAGGTGCTGCTGGTCGCCAGCGAATAATTGGGGTTGGTGATGGTGACGTCACCGATCACGGGGAAGTAGGCTGTGGCCTTGGCGAACGCGCCCAGCGAGGTGGAGAAGGAGCCCCCGCTGGCGTCGCCCACAAAGCCGAGGTCAATGCCTACCGTGCCAGCCTGCACGAGGTCGTCATAGCTGACGGACAGCGCACCGTTGTAGGTGGCGGAGACGGTACCGGTGCTTGCCCCGGTCTCGAAGCGGATGCCGAAGCTGCTGTTGCCCAGGATGAACTTGTCGAAGTCGAAGCTGGCCGCGCTCTGGCCCGGGCCCCAGAAGTTTTGTGTGGGCGCGCTGAAATCGAGATTGAATGTACTCGTGACCGGTATGGCCTGCGCGCTTCCCGCGCATCCGGCAAGGGCGAGGGCTGTCAGAAGGTGTCGCATGTTGTTCCCCTGAGTGAATGGTGAAGGCACTCTAGCGGGCGCAGGCGGGCGAGGCCATCGTGCATAGGTCGGACTACCCCCATACTTTGGTATGGGTGGACACGGCGATGTGCTCGAGCGGGTTATAGTCGGCGCTGGAGGGCTGACGGTGAAGGTGTTGCTGGTAGACGATCACAGTCTGTTCCGGGAAGGGCTTGCGCACGTGCTGGCGGGTGCCGAACCGGAGATAACGCTGCTGCAGGCGGCGGATTGCGTCCGCGCGCTCGAACTGGCGACGGCGCATCCCGACCTTGACCTGGTACTGCTCGATCTCAACTTGCCCGGCATGAATGGCTTCGAAGGCCTGCAACGCCTGTGCGACCGGTTTCCCGCGCTGCCGGTGGTGATCCTGTCGGCCTCCACGCGACGTGCGGACATGCAGCACGCACTCGATCTGGGTGCGATGGGCTTTGTGCCCAAGGACGCGACCAGCCAACAGATGCTCCAGTCGCTGCGCATGGTGCTGGCCGGTGGCGTGGCTGTGCCGGCCGCGCTGGTGCGCAAGGCAGGCGTGAGTGACTGGCGGGCAAGCCTGACCGACCGGCAGCGCGATGTACTGGCGCTGCTGGCGCGCGGCATGGCCAACAAGGAAATCGCGCGCACGCTCGACCTGGCCGAGGCCACGGTCAAGATGCATGTGACCGCGATCATGAGACTGCTCGACGTGAGCAACCGAACCCAGGCCGTGCTGGCGGCACAACGGCTGCACCTCGACCAATAGCGTTCAGGCGCTGCGGGCAGACGCTGCGCGGCGCACGCTTTGCACGAAGGCGCGCAGCTTGGCCGGTGGCACCGGCTTGTGCAGCCACGGGCGACCACTCGCCATGAGCGCCTGCATGGCCTCGCCCGCCACATCGCCGGTGATGACGATGGCGGGGCGGGGGCCAAGATTCTGCTCCAGTTCGGTCAGGACATCGAGTCCGGTCCGGCCTGCGCCCAGCCGGTAGTCGACGATGATGCCGTCGGGGATGCGGCCGGCCAGCGCGCCGACAGCGTCATCGAGCGATGCGGCCGTGATGCTGTCATGCCCCCAGTCAGCCAGGGCGGTCTGCGTGCTCACGCGCACCCCGGGGTCGTCGTCGATGACCAGGAGGCATAGCGGACGGGTGGAGACCGGCGCGGCTTCGCCCGGCACCTCGCCGGTCGCATGGGTGCGTGCGGGGTCGCCCGCGGGCACCGCGACAAAGAACGTCGACCCTTTGCCGGATGCCGAGCGCACGCCAATCTCCAGTTCCAGCAGACGGGCGGCCCGCGCCACGATCGCCAGTCCGAGCCCGAGGCCTTCGCCGCTGTCGCGTCCGACCGCCTGTACCTGGTAAAACTCCTCGAATATCCGTTTCTGCTGGGCCGGTTCGATGCCGATGCCGGTATCGCTGACCTCGATCCGATGGCTGTCTCCGGATGAGAGCACGCGCAGCCTTACCTGGCCCGCGCGCGTGTAGCGCAGGGCATTCGACAGGTAATTGCGCAGGATCTGTTCCAGCAGGGTGGCGTCAGTGTGGACGACCGCCTCGCTGCGCTCGATCTCGAGATGCAGGCCGCGATGCGTCGCCTCGACCGCGAAATCGTTGCCGAGCCGGTCGAGCAGGGGAAGGAGCGCAAACGATTCCTGCTCGGGCACCAGGGTGCCGGCTTCCAGTTTCGAGATGTCGAGCAGGGCACCGAACAGGTTTTGCAGGGTGCCTACGGACTGGCCGATGCGGGCCGTGAGCTCGCGCACGCGTGGCATGTCTTGCGCATCGTCGAGCAGGGATACATAGAGATTCACAGCGTGCAGCGGTTGCCGCAGGTCGTGGCTGGCAGCGGCGAGAAAGCGCGATTTGGCGCGGTTGGCCTGTTCGGCCTCGCGTTTCTGCGCACTCAGTTCACGCACCAGGTCGAGGTTTTCGAAACGCAGCCGCCAGCTCTCGGCGAGCGAGCGGCTGATGTTGCGGGCAAAGAAGGTGAGGGCGGCGACGTAGGCCAGGGTCATCAGCCCGAGTCCAATGGTGACCGGCTGCTCGGTCATGACCAACCGCAACGCCACCGGCAGCAAGGAGAGGGGAAAGTACGCGACGAAGGCCGGCAGGTAGGCCGTCAACGACGATACCGCGCCCGCACCCATCCCGACCAGGATGAACAGGACAAACAGCCGGTATTCCAGCACCGGCGGGAAGAATGCCACGCCGGCAACCCCCCAGAGCAGGCCGGACAGCGCCGCACCTGCGACGAAATAGCGGCTGTGACGCTGCGCGATGCCTTCTTTCGCGTGCTGCTTGTAGTGCCAGTAAAGCACGATGCGGACGCTGACCATCAGCAGCAGGCACGCCGACCAGATGAGGAGACCCGGTCCGGGGAAGAGTTTCCAGAGCATGGCGACCATGACGCCACCGACCAGCAGGTGCACGCCGAGGATGGGCAGCAGGCTCTGGTAGAGCGCGCGCACCTGCTCGTCGAGCACGCGCGCGGCATAGGCCTGCGGGTTCACCGCCCCGGTGGGCGCACCCATTCGCCCCGCACCAGCGGTGCGACCGTCAGCACCTCGGGTTGCAGGGTGACGTGGGTGATGCCGTGCTGCCGGGAGAGCGCTTCGCGTGCAGCGGCAAGCAGATGCGGCCAGTCGGCCAAATTGCGCAGTTCCATGTGGGCAGACAGCGCGACCGTGCCAGACGACAGCGTCCACACATGCAGATCGTGGACACGCACCACGCCAGGCAGGGCGGCAAGGTCGTGGCCGACGGCGTCGAGGTGGATGCGCTCGGGCACGCCTTCCATCAGCACATGCAGCACCTCGCGCAGCAGGCGCAGCGCGGAAACCAGAATCAGCAGGGCGACGAACAGCGAGAGCAGCGGGTCGATGGGGGTCCAGCCGGTCGTGAGGATGACGACGCCGGCGGCGATGGCGGCGACAGAGCCGAGCGCATCACCCATCACGTGCAGCAGCGCGGCGCGGCTGTTGAGCGTCTGCTCGCCGCGGTGCAGCACCCAGGCGACGGCGAGGTTGACGCCGAGCCCGATGGCGGCGACACCCACCACCGCGCCGCCGGCAATGTCGCGCGGCGCGCCGAAGCGCTGGATCGCCTCGTAAACGATGAAGCCGATGAGCGCCAGCATGAGGACGCCGTTGAACAGGGCCGCCAGCACTTCGGCGCGAACCAGGCCGTAGGAATGCGACAGGCTGGGGGGGCGCCGCGCCAGCCAGGCGGCGGCGGCGGCGAGGCCGAGCGCGGAGCTGTCGGTGACCATGTGCGCGGCGTCGGCCATCAGCGCCAGCGAGCCGGCCCACCAGCCGACACCGGCTTCGACTGCGGCGAACGCCAGGGTGAGCAGGAGGGCGGCGATCAGCCCGCTGCTTGCGCCTTCATGGCCCAGGTGGTGGTGGGTATGCGTTTCGCCACGGTCGAGCGAATCGACCGTGTGATCGTGGGGCGGGTGCTTATGGGCGTGCACAGTAATCGGTGGGGTCGGATAGATCAAGGGTGCCGGAGTCCTGGCCCAGCCCGGCCAGCTGGTGCAGTGCGTCGGCGTAGCGCGGCGATTCACGCAGCAGGGTCATGCCCGGCGGATGCGGCCGGCCATGCATTCTGGCCAGCCGTGCCCGTGCGGGTGCAGGCCAGTCGACCGCAAGCCGCGCCAGAACCTCGTCAGCCAGGTCGGGCCGGTTGCAGACCAGCGCCATGTCGCAGCCGGCCGTGAGTGCGGCTGCAACCCGCGCGACAATATCGCCCGCCCCCGCCGCGCCGGCCATGCACAGGTCGTCGCTGAAGATGGCACCGTCGAAGCCCAGCTCGCCGCGCAGGATGTCGCCCAGCCACACGCGCGAAAAGCCGGCCGGCTGCGCGTCGATGCGTGGATAGATCACATGCGCGGGCATCAGCGCGACGAGCCCGGCTTCGATCATCATGCGGAACGGCACGAGATCGGCACGCGCGATGTCGGGCAGGCTGCGCGCGTCGACCGGGATCGCCATGTGCGAATCGGCCACCACATGACCGTGACCGGGAAAGTGCTTGCCGCAGGCGGCCATGCCGGCATCCTTCATGCCCAGCATTACCGCCTGTCCCAGCTCGAAGACGGCACGCGGCTGGCGATGAAAGGCCCGGTCGCCGATCACGCTGGAGGCCCCGTAATCGAGGTCGAGCACCGGCGCGAAACTGAAGTCGACCCCGTGTGCGCGCAGCTCGCTGGCCAGCACATAACCGGCTTCGCGCGCCAGATGGCGGGCCTGCTGCGGGTGGGCGGCCCAACGTTCGCCGAATGCGCGCATCGCCGGCAGGCGGGTGAAACCTTCGCGAAAGCGCTGCACCCGTCCGCCCTCGTGGTCGACGCCGATCAGCAGCGGCGCGGGTTTGAGCGCATGGATTTCCGTGGTCAGCGCATCGAGCTGCGCCGGGTTGGCGTAGTTGCGCGCAAACAGGATGACGCCGCCGACCAGGGGATGGGCGAGGCGCCGACGGTCGTCGTCGGTGAGCTCGGTGCCTGCCACGTCGAGCATCAGTGGCCCGAGCGTCATGATCCCGCCTTATCGCAATGCATGGTGGTTCCCGCTCCCTGTGGGTTCTTGCCTGGCGTCTACGCGCCTTCCAGCACGACGAAAGCCATCACCCAGTCTCCCTCGTCCGTGAGTGACACATGATGCGCGATTACGCCCCGGGCCGCCAGCCAGGCCGCGAGATCGGGCGCACACACCATGCCCGGCTTGCCGAGCGCGTCACGCAGCACCGCCAGGTTTTGCAAGCTCAGCGGCGCGCGCAGGCCGGTGCCGGCCGCCTTGGCGAAAGCCTCCTTGGCGGCGAAGCTCTTGGCGAGGAATCGCGCCGGGTCGTGGCTGACGGCATAGGCCGGACGCTCTTCGGGCGCGAGCAGCCGGTTGGCGAATGCCTCGCCGTGGCGCGCAAGGCCATCGCGAATGCGGGTGGCGTCGAGCAGGTCGGTGCCGATGCCTAGGATCATGGCGATACCTTTACCGGCAGGCCGGCCGCGCGGATGGCGTCGGCAAAGTGTTCCAGCCAGCTGGCCGGCAGGACGGACAGGCGGCTTGCCTGCGGCTGCATCGACGGGCGGGCGAGGCCATAGAGCAGCACACCCTGGACTGGAATCGCCTCACGCCGGATGCGGGTGACGGTGTCGAGATACGCCGCCGTCTCTTCTGCCGAGGGCGGCATGCCATCGATGGCGAATACGCAGGTCTGCAACCAGGTCGGGCATAGGCGCGCGGCGATGGCCAGCCGCTCGAACTGCTTCTGCGGGCTGATGCGGGTCTGGTTGATCGCCCGCATCCCCGCCGGGGTGGCGCTGTCGAGCTTGAACCAGACCTCGCCATTCAAGGCGGCCATGCGGGCGAGGCCGGCCTGCACGCGCGGCCGGTCGGCGAGGCTGCCGTTGGTGATGAGCACCAGCTTGATGGGCGTGTGTGCCGCCGGGTCGAGCAGACCGAATGCCGTCATCATCCGTCCAACAAGCTCGATGACCTCGGGAAATTCGTGCGCACTGGTCGGCTCGCCGTTGCCCGAGAGCGCAATGTCGTTCAGGCGACGCGCGCCCTCGGGCACGCGGGTCTGCATGAAGTCCCCCTGCAGAATGTCGGTGAGCATCGCGCGCAGTTCGCGTTCCAACAGGGCCAGGTCGATGGCCGGTGCCGTGCCGCGCTGCAAATTGGGCACCTGGCAATACACGCAGGCCCAGTTACAGGCGTTGTTGGGATTGAGATTGATCCCCACCGACACCCCGCCGGCCCGACGCGACACGACTGGGTAGACGTAGGTCATGTCCGCGCTGTCGCGGTCGTGGTTGGTGGGCGTGAGCGGTGCGGTGCGGGGCATGGGGCGATTCTCGCACCTCCGAGTGATACGGGGTGAAGTTGATATTGGCGGAAGCGGTGAGATTCGAACTCACGAACGGTTGCCCGTTGCCGGTTTTCAAGACCGGTGCAATCGACCACTCTGCCACGCTTCCTGTAACTGCTTTCTCGACCGGGGTCTTAAACCACGCTGCCATGCTTCCCCGGCGAATCGGTACATCGGGCAAGCCAGCAACGCGCAGCGCCGCGATGTGTCGCATCGGCAGTGGCACGGCCACGCGCTTGCAACTGCGTCGAGCCGGTGGCGCATGAATCGCCTGCGGGTGACGAGGCGCGATTGTAACGGTTGCGTGGCGGTTTGCGCGTATTCCGGGGACGCGCCCGCAAGCGCATCGTCCCCGTCCGCCGTTGCGGCGGCGGGGCGATGTATCAGCCGGACAGCTGGCGGCGAGGCTTATTTCGTGGCGGGTGCCGGGGAGAGGGCAAGCGGATTGAAGTGGGCAATCGCGTTGGCTGAAGTTTGTACCTCGGCCTGCCAGCGCGCCTGCAATTGCGGGTCGAAGGGCTTGAAGAAGGGCTGGTAGCTGGCGGGTGACAGGCTGGCCGCGCCCCAGCGCATCCATTTGCCCTGATCGCCCAGCACGGTACCCATGGCTTCGTAGAATCGCGGGTCCATCATGGCCTGCGCCCAGGCCCAGGCGGTTTGCGGCGTGGCAAGTGCGGTGAAATTGCCCGGCATCGCGGGGCTGGTGAAGGTGTCAGTGGCACGCGTCCAGTATGCGGGCTCGCTCAGGTTGTCGAAACGCTGCTGGTGGAATACCGGTTCGGTGGCGGCGTGGAGAAAGCCGAGAAAGTTTTCCGGCGAGCGCAGCGGCAGAGTGTTGGCGCTGAAATCGCCCATCTGCGTGAGCCAGTCTGTCGGGGTTTGTGGGACGGGGTCGGCCTGGAGGGCGGGTGCCAGCAGCATCGTGGCGATCAACGGGAAGGCGGCAAGTTTGTGCATGACAACTCCTTGAACGTGAATATTAGTATTCGCTAATAAGCAAGATGCAGGCCCGCCTGCAGGCGTGCGCGCCACGTGCACCGCGGCTGGCCATAGGATAAGACCGGGGCTCACGGCCGGCTGAAGCTGGCGGTGCGCCGACAATGTGTGTCGGGCTTTCGACGCGCTGCTGCGGTGGTTTGCCGCCAGACTCTGCGCCAGGCGCGTGAAACCGGGATGTAGACGCAACTGGTCCGGCAAAAAAGCCTGGCATAGATGGTGCAACGGCAGGGATGTATGCACCACCGAGGCACGCCATGACTGAGTTGTTCGACATGTTGACCACGCTGACCCGTCGCCGCAGGGTGGGGGAGGCATTGCCGTTCGCTTCACCGCAGTCCACCCGCAAGTGGCTGGAAAAACTCGCCGTCGGTTCGGACTACGACACCCATCACGCACTGGTGGAAGGCCTGGAGCGGTTCAACGCCGAAAATGTGAGGGCGGACCTGTCTCGCCTGCTGTCCCTGCAGGTCCTCGAAACGACTGGCCTGCCCTTGCAGGGGCGCATCATCGACCAGTACATACGCAACCAGTCGACATTCCGTCTGGCGCGTCAGGCGTTATGGCGCGAATCCTGGATGTTCTGGTCGCTGTTGGCGGAAGCCTGGCTGACCATGTTGAAAGCGGCCTATCGCGGGTCGGCTGTCGAAGAACTCAAGCCGCACCGAGTGGAGATCGGCGTGCGTGCATTGCGCTACGCCGGTCTCGCCATGCGCTGGGATTACCACGACGCCCGTGAACCCGTGGCAAGCGCCTGGCGGCGGGTACACAAGATATACCGGCTGCTCGAACGCGACGGCCTCGAGACGCAGACGGTGAGGCTGGCCGGCCGCGCGACCCATGGCGCGCGCGAACACAGCCTGATCGTGCTCATGGGCCTGGTGCATCCGCAGGGTTTCCGCAGCCATGAAATCGAGTCCATCGCTCAGTTGCTGGATAGCTACGAGTCCTTGCCCCTGCCCGCCAGAACCCCCGACCGGAAAGAACATACACATCTCGTCGACCTGTCGGCAACGGCGGGGGCGAGCGTGGTCGACAACGACTGGATGCAGGGCCGTCGCCGGCGCTTCCTGGCCTTGCGTCCGCTGGTGACCTACCTGAAATCGCTCGACCGGGGTGACGCTTCGCCCGGCAGTCTGACCGGCCAGGTCGCCAGCCTGATCGAGCGTGGCGGGGTGCAGCGCAGCCATTCGCGAACTTTCCGCTTCGGCCGGGTCTGGGCGGCCAGCGGCATGAGCAGCGTTTTTTCCGCGCTGATGCGGAATCCGGGTTCGCGGCCTGCGCTGGAGTCGTGGCTGATCCGCGATGAAAGCGCGACAGGAATGGGTTTCGCGCTGGACGAAGGCAGGCTTCTGCCGCCGGGCCGCCTGATTGCGGTGTCCCGGGAACCGTCGGGCGGCGGCTGGCATTTGCTGGCGGTCAGATGGCGCAGGCAGGAAAATGGCCGCGCCCTGATCGGCACCGAGCGCCTGTCCCGCTATCCCAAGACGGTCGAGATCTGTAGCGAAACCTTGCCCGATTCGACGGCCGGCGCGACGCAGGCCATTTTCCTGCCGCTCGATCAGGAAGGCGAAGGCATGAGTCATTTGCTGGTCCCGCGCACGCACTACACGCGCGGGGCCGTGCTCGACCTGCGTGACGGCGAAGCGATGTACCGCCTGCGCCTCGGTGAAGTGCGCGAAAGCCACGAAGACTGGCTACGCGTCGAAATGGACGTGTTCGATCGCGTGCAGATGACGCAGGCTGCCTGAATCCGGCAGGGAGCAGTAGCCCGTTTGCCCCCGGGCGATTGACGCACGGCGAGCCCCGCGCGCAAGCGCGGGCAGTGGTCAGGCGCGGCCCGATCAGGGAGAATCCCGCTTCCGGCTTACTCCCTGATTTCCCATGCTCGATATTCAATTGCTCCGCCGCGACACCGCCCAGGTCGCCGAACGCCTCGCCGCGCGTGGTTTCATCTTCGACACCGCCCGCTTCGATGCGCTGGAGGCCGAACGCAAGACGCTCCAGACCCGCACCCAGGACGCCCAGGCCAAACGCAACGCGCTGTCCAAGCAGATCGGCATGCTCAAGGGCAAGGGCGAAGACACCACGGCGGTGATGGCCGAAGTGGCCGGGCTGGGTGACGAGTTGAAGGCTTCGGAAACCCGGCTGGGCGAACTGCAGAGCGAACTCAACGATTTCCTCATGGGTGTGCCCAACCTGCCGCACGAATCGGTGGCGGTCGGTCGCGACGAGACCGGCAACGTGGAAGTTACCCGCTGGGGCACGCCGCGCAATTTCGATTTTGCCGTGCGCGACCACGTCGACCTCGGCGAGGGCCTGGGCCAGCTCGATTTCGAGGCGGCGGTGAAACTCACCGGCAGCCGCTTCACCGTGATGAGGGGCGGACTCGCGCGCCTGCATCGCGCGCTTGCCCAGTTCATGCTCGACGTGCATACCGCGGAGCACGGCTACACCGAGGTCTATGTGCCGTATCTGGTCAACGCCGATTCGCTGCGCGGCACAGGAAACCTGCCGAAATTCGAGGCCGATCTGTTTCAGGTGCCGCGCGATTCGAAGCAGAGCGAGACCGATGCCGACAAGCTCTACCTCATCCCCACCGCCGAGGTCCCGGTGACCAACCTGGTGCGCGACGAGATCGTGCCCCCCGAGGCCCTGCCGCTGAAATTCGTCGCCCACACCCCGTGCTTCCGCTCCGAGGCCGGCTCCTACGGCCGCGACACACGCGGCATGATCCGCCAGCACCAGTTCGACAAGGTCGAGATCGTGCAGATGGTGAAGCCGGAGGATTCCCACGCGGCGCTGGAAGCGCTGACCGGCCATGCCGAGGCGATCCTGCAGAAGCTGGGCCTGCCGTATCGCAAGATGCTGCTGTGCACCGGCGATATGGGGTTTTCGTCGGCCAAGACCTACGACCTCGAAGTGTGGCTGCCGGCGCAGAACACCTACCGCGAGATTTCCTCGTGCTCCAACTTCGAGGCCTTCCAGGCACGGCGGATGCAGGCGCGCACGCGCAACGTCCAGGGCAAGCCGGAACTGCTGCACACGTTGAACGGCTCGGGGCTGGCGGTGGGCCGCACCCTCGTGGCGATTCTGGAGAATTACCAGAACGCCGACGGCAGCATCACCGTGCCCGATGCGCTGCGCCCTTGGATGGGCGGGCTGGAGACGCTGACGCCTGCCTGAAGGCGGGCTCAGCCTGGCGAGTCCGCGCGTGACTCGCGCTGTCCCAGGTTGATGAGCGGGTCGTATTCCGGCTCCAGGCGCAGCAGGATGTCGTAATAGTTGCGGATGTTTTCCGCAAGCCCCAGCGCTTCATAGCCGCGCGCGTAGCCATACTTCACCACGCGGCCATAGGTGCCCCGGCTCAGATAGGGCAGGGCGGCTTTCACGTCGACCCAGCTGTCAGGGTCGCCACCGCGCGCCTGCGCAATGCGGCGCGCATCTTCCAGATGCCCCAGCCCGACGTTGTATGCCGCCAGCGCGATCCAGGTGCGGTCCGGCTCGACGATACGCGTCGGCAGGCTGTCCTTCAGCGTGGCGAGATAGCGCGCGCCGCCGAGTATGCTCTGCCGGGCGTCGAGGCGGTTGCTGACGCCCATGCGGTCGGCGGTTTCTCCCGTGAGCATCATCAGCCCGCGCACACCGGTCGGCGAGGTGGCGTAGGGATTCCATTGTGATTCCTGATAGCCGATGGCTGCCAGCAACCGCCAGTCGATGCCGCTGAGCGTCTGCGCTTCCTGAAAGTGGCGGCGCAGGGGCGGCAGACGCTGCGGCCGGCGTTCGAGTATGCCGAGCACATCGCTGCGCTCGAGCTGTTTCACATGCCCGAAGTAACGTTCGTGGATGCGCGCCAGCGTGCCGTCATGGCGCGCGCCTTCGATGAAGCGGGCAAGGCGGGTGCGCAGTGCCTGCGAGCTCAGCGGATGCATGGCCCAGACGATCTTCTGCGCCTCCGGCAGATCGAACGCCACCCGGAGGTCGGGATAGAGATTGCGCATGGGGTCGTAGACCATGCCATTCACAATCACCGCGTCGTAATCCCCCGCCTGCAATCGGGCCAGCAGTTCTTCCGGCCAGACGTTTTCCAGTGTCGCCCAGACGAGGCCGGGGTGCTTGCGTTTTAGGCGGGCCAGCATGGGCGTGTGGCCCGAGCCGGCAATCAGTGCCAGACGCTTGCCCTTCAGTTCGCGCAGCGAACGCGGTGCCGATCTGTCCGCGGGCACGATTACGTGCACCGGCGTTTCGAACAGCACCGGGCCGGCAATGAAATGGCGGTCACGGACCACCGCCTTGGGCAGGGCTGCCGCTGCGAGGTGAATCTCGCGCCGGTCGAGCGCATCGAACAGGCTGGCCGGGTCGTCCTTTTCCAGCCAGCGCACCGACCATTGCTGCGATTCGGCAAACGCCCGCAGCACATCGTGTTCATAGCCGGCGGCTTCCCCGTCCGGGGCGATGTAGTAGGTGGCGGGATAGTTGCGCGTTCCCACCACCAGTTCGCCCGTGCTTTCCGCAGGGGGAACGGATACGCCGCAGGCCGACAACACGCCGGCAAGCAGCAGCGACACCCCACTCCGAAGAACTGCCATTATTTTTGTTACTGGCATGGGCGCAGTCTGCCCCGGGCGGAAAATTTCGTCCAGCGGGGGGCGGATTCGCGACGGCTCGGTTACAATACGCGCCGCCGGAGAGGTGGCAGAGTGGTCGAATGTACCTGACTCGAAATCAGGCGTAGGTGCAAGCCTACCGTGGGTTCGAATTCGATGGGCATGCCCCCAGCCGCGACAGTCATGGCAAAGGTCTGATTCCAGTGTTGGCGCGCTCGCTCCCCAGCCTTCTGCAGGGGTGATGGATACAAGCCTGTTACGGCTGATCAACTGCACCTTGACCGCCTTTGCTGGCTCGCAGCATGCGAACCCGTCTGCCGGCAAACCGCCTGTTCGGGCACCCAGGGTACGAAGCCCGTCGCAGCCGGAAGCAGCCGCCTGCCGCAGCTCCGTGGCCGGTATGCAACGATATTCCCCATCCCCTCAGACGCGTCGAACCCGCAAGTGGAAGGTCATCCGCCATGGGCGCAGGTCTGGCCGGAGGCCTTCGTCCCGACACAGGTTCGCAGGTTGTCGTGCAGCCAGGCTTCGATATCGGCCTGCGGCATCGGATGCGCATACAGATAGCCCTGCAGGCAGTGGACGCCCAGGGTTCGTAGCGTGTTGGCAACCGCAGGGGTTTCGACGCCTTCGGCGACGGTTTTCATGCCCAGCGCGTTCGCCATGCCGATAATGGCCTGGACCATGCTCAGGCCTGCCGGGTCGTCGAGACGGCGAACGAAGGAAATATCGATCTTCAGCTCGATGGCCTGCAACTCGTGAAGTTGCGAGAGAGACGAATACCCGGTGCCGAAATCGTCGATGGCGATCAGAAACCCTGCCTGTCGCAGTTCCTGCACGCGGATGGCAGCCCGCTCGACATCATTGAGGGCGACGCTTTCGGTTACTTCCAGAACGATCTGCCCGGGGTGGAGACCGCGTTGCCTGACCTCTGCGAGCAGCCACTCCGGAAACGCGGAGACTGCCAGCTGGCGCTTGGAGATGTTCACCGCCAGCAGGATGTCCAGGCCCCGGGCCCGAAATTGCGCGAACGCATCGAGGCTGGCGGTGAGGATGTGGCTACCGAGTTCGTTGATAAGGCCCAGGTTCTCTGCCATGGGGATGAACAGCGACGGACTGATCCAGCCCTGTTCCGCGTCGTGCCAGCGTGCCAGGGCCTCCACGGCCGTGACGCGTCCGGTGGTGGCGTTGACGATGGGCTGGAACCACGTCTCAACGGCCTGCCGATCTATGGCAGTGGCAAGGCGGTTCTGGACGTAGAGTTGCTTGCGGCTGATCTGCCTGCGCGACATGTCCTGGAAGAAGCAGGCCTGGTTGCGGCCCTGGGCCTTGGCGTGGAACATCGCCTGATCGGCATGGGAGAACAGGGTTTCCATATTGTCGCCGTCGACCGGAAACACGGCCGCGCCCATGCTGAAGGTCACGCGGATATCGGTGCCGTCGACTGCCAGCGGCAGCTGCAGTGCGCTGACAACTTTGTCGGTGACCTGGCGGATGCCGCTTTCACTGTCCATGCCGGGCAACAGCAGCACGAATTCGTCACCGCCCCAGCGGGCCAGGGTGTCGCCGCCCCTCAGCTGCTCGGCCAGCCGCCGGGCGAAGGCCACCAGCAGGCGATCACCGGCCTTGTGGCCCAGCGTGTCGTTGATGACCTTGAAGTGGTCGATGTCGATGAAACAAATGCCAACCTTGTCCTGACGCCGGGTGGCGAGCCGCAGGGCCACGCGGAAGCGGTCTTCGAGCAGGGTGCGGTTGGGCAGCTGGGTCAGCGCGTCGTGCAGCGCCATGTGGGTGATCTGCTGCTCGTGCTGGTAGGTCTGCGTGATGTCCCGCAGTACCCCGCGTATGCTGGCGTTCTGTCCGGGGGCGCAGCCAAAGGCGAGGAGGCGTGCTTCCACCCAGGTTTCCGCCGCGTCGCCGGGGACGGCGAGCCGCAGGCGCAGCGTCGCCTGTGTCTGCGTACCGTCGATCAGGCGCAAACACTGGGCCTGCAGGGTTTCCATGTCCTGTGCATGGATGAAGTCGCCGAGGGGATGGCCGATGCTGTCGGTCTGTCCGGTCAGGATGCCCCAGCCGGGACTGGCACGCTGGATGCGGCAGTCGCCATCGAATTCGATCACCGCTTCTTCCAGAATGGCCAGGGTGTCCAGGTAGCTCTTCTGTTCCTGCTCGCGCAGCTCGAGCGTGTGCACGAGATTTTCCAGCGCACTGGCGGTGGCGCGAATTTCGTCGTCGCGGCAGAAGGCCGGCTGGAGCACCCGCGACAGCGAGTCGCGATCATGGCCTTCGGCATAATGCAGCGCGCCATAGCCGAGCGAGGCGATGCGCGTGGCCGTCAGCCTGAGCCAGCGCCCGAGCCCGAGCCAGATGAGCGTGATGAAGACCAGCACGCTCAGGGCAACGGGCAGGAGGACGAAATTGCTGAACGGCATCAGGTCGCTGATGTCGCGATGCACGATCAGCATGGGTTGTGGGCCATCGCCCAGCGCTTGTGGTGTCCAGGGCAGTGCGATGCGCAGGGTGCGGGCACCGGCGGGCGGCGCACCCGTTGCCCCGCCCGCCAGCGTACTGGCCACGTTCTGCCCGGCATAATGCAGTTCCAGCCGGGTCTGGGGGATCGCGAGCTGGCGCAGCATGGAATTGGACAGCGCCTTGAACACCACCAGTTCGCCCTGGCCGGGTTCGCCCAGCCAGAGCGGCACGCGGTATATCCGGTAAAGCTGGTGATAGCGGGGGACATACAGCCAGTCGCCGCCTGCCACCGCGTGCTCGCGCAGGGCCGCGGCTTCGGACCCATAGCTGTAGAGGGGTTGCCGGCGCTTGTCGAGTATCGCCAGATTGGTGAAGGTGCTGTACGCCCATTGCGCATTGAGATAGGACGTCAGGCGGGGCCAACGGCCGTCGCTTGAGGACTCCAGCATGCGCGAGAATTCCAGCCGCGAGCCGAGATGGATCGCGCTTTGCCGGGTCTGCTCCTCGAGCCGTTTCAGGGTGTTGGCGTAATACACCTGCACCAGGGCCTGGCGCTGCGCCAGTTCGCGTTTGTTGAGGAAATGGTAGGCCAGGGTGGCCATCGCCAGCAGCAGGGCGCTGGCGATCACACTCACCAGCACCAGCCGGCGATTGGCCTGGAAGCGCAGCGACAGGGGCGTCGCTGAGGCAGGGGTGGAGCCGGCGGAGGTCATCGGGACGACCGGGCCACCCAGCGGTCATCGATCAGGTGGCGTATGGAAAAACCGGCAGGCAGGCGGACACGCGAGGCGACGATGAACTCCCGGGTCGAGCGGACCTCGCTTGCCAGAAAGGCCCCGTCGGGGCTGTAGAGATCAGGTATGCGGCGGATGGCATCGACAATGCCGGCCGCCTGTTCGGGCGAGGTAATGCCGAGCCGGGCAACGATCTGGTCCGGCGACGTCCTGCGTATCCAGGCCAGGCTGCGTTGCAGCATGCGCACCATGCGTTCGGCCCGGACCGGGTCGGCGGCAACGGTTTCCGGCGTGCTGGCGATCACGGCACGCAGATGCTGTCGGCCGACGATCCGTGCGGGATTGCGCGGGTCGGCCAGGTTGGCGAGCACGGAACCGACCCGGGTTCGAACCAGCGTGCCAGACAGGGGCTCCTCGCAGAACACCGCATCGACTGAGCCGCTTGCCAGCGCGCCATGCATGCCGTCGAGATTCATGGTGGTGGGAACCCAGCGGACCTCGTCGCTGCCAATGCCGTAGGCCTCCAGCCAGAGTTCCATCAGGGTCTGCAGATAGGTCTTGGTGGTGGCGCTGCCAAGCGGAATGCCGATGCTGCGGCCTTTGAGCGCCCTGATGCTGCGTATCGAGTGCGTCAGATCATTGCGAATCAGAACGGCGTAGGGGGGCGTGCCGCTGCTGAGCGTGGCAAGCGCCACCACGGGCTTGCCCTGGGTGGAAAAATTGGGCAGAACCGAAAATCCGATGCCGGCAAAGGCGGCATCGCCGGCGATCACGTTTTCCAGGGCCTGGACGCCGCTGGGCATGTAGCGGATGGCGAGGTGCACGCCCAGTGCCCGGTCAAATCCCAGCAGGGGGATTAATTCGATCGGTAGGAAGGGCAAGAGGTGCGGGCCGGGAATGTTGATGCGGATCAGCCTCGCCGATGCGTCCCCGGCTAAGGTGCGACCACCGCACAGCGCGCCTGCACAGGCCAGCAGCGTTTGTAACGCCGCGCGTCTCTCCATGTCTAGCCTCCGTTGTCACAGGCGACGACCGGGCGGTGTCGCGTGTTTTTCTGGGAGCAGGCTGGCCTGCCCATTGATTGAACAACGGCAGGCGAAAAGTTTTCTTTATGTCAGGCTGTCAGGGAAATTGCCTGCGCGTCGCGGCACGGGCCGGAAAACGCGCGCTGCAGGCCGCTTACCAGAAGCGATACCAGGCCTTGTCCTCGGTGTTCACGCCGCGGGCGTATTGGCTCTCGGGAAAGTTGAGCGCGAGCACGCGCTGGGCGTCATCGCGCAATTCCTTCAACTGCAACTTGTCATAGGCGATCACCATCACCGCCAGCGCCTCCTCGACAGCAGGGGCTTCGGGGTAGGTCTTCAGCACTTCCTTGGCGCGGTTGGCGGCCGCAATCCAGGCCTGCCGCTTGAGGTAGTACTTGGCCACGTGCACTTCGTTGCTGGCGAGCGCATTGACCAGGTATTTCATGCGGGCGGTGGCGTCGGTTGCATACTTGCTGTCGGGAAAGCGCGTCACCAGTTCCTTGAACGTGAGGAAGGCTTCGCGGGCGGCCTTGGGGTCACGTTCGGAGAGGTCCTGGTCGACCAGATTGCCCAGGAGGCCGAGGTCGTCGTTAAAATTCGCCAGGCCCTTCAGATAGTAGGCGTAATCGACGTTAGGGTGATTGGGGTGCAACTTGATGAAGCGGTCGCAGGCGGCGATGGCGGAAATCGGCTCGCTGTCCTTGTAATAGGCGTAGGCAACTTCGAGCTGGGCCTGCTGGGCGTAGCGCCCGAAGGGGTAGCGCGATTCCAGGGTTTCGAACAGTTTCACCGCCCGTTCGTAGTTGCCGCTGTTGAGATTGTCCTTGGCTTCGGCGTAGAGCTTCTGCGCCGACCAGCCGGCGGTTTCGTCCTTGACTTCGGGCAGCAGGCCGCAGCCCCCCAGCACCAAAACGGCGACAAGACTTGTGGAACCCAGCACCCGGCGCAGGGCGGACATACCGGAAAAACCTTGATTGAACATGACAAAAGATACCGAAAAATCGTCGGCCGATTATAAGGGAAATGCGGATGACGCCGTCCGCGAGCTCGTCATCCCCAATGACCACGGCGGCCAGCGTCTCGACCTGGCGCTGGCGGCGCTGTTGCCCGAGTACTCGCGCAACCGCATCCAGAACTGGATCCGTGCCCGCAAGATTTCGGTGGACGAGGCCTGGGGCACCACCCGGATGAAGGTGATCGGCGGCGAATCGGTGCGGGTGGAAGTGGAGCCCGATCCCGGTGCCACGCCGGATGCGCCGGAAGCGATTCCGCTCAACGTGGTGTTCGAGGATCCGATGCTGCTGGTGATCGACAAGCCGGTGGGACTGGTGGTGCATCCCGGCAGCGGCAACCCGCGCGGCACCTTGCTGAATGCGCTGCTGCACCGCGTGCCGCAGGTGGCCGAGCTGCCGCGCGCCGGTATTGTGCATCGCCTGGACAAGGACACCTCGGGCCTGCTGGTGGTGGCAAAGACGATCAAGGCCCACACCGATCTGGTGCGCCAGTTGCAGGCGCGCACGGTCAAGCGCGAATACCTGGCGCTGGTCTACGGCGAGGTCGACCGGGCCGGCACCGTCGACGCGCCGCTGGCGCGCGACCCGCACAACCGCACCAAGCGCGGCGTGCATCCGCTGGGTAAGCCGGCGGTGACGCATTACGAGCCGGTCGAGCGCTTTGCCGGCGGTGTCACTCTGCTGCGTTGTAAGCTGGAAACCGGCCGCACGCACCAGATTCGTGTGCACATGCAGCACATCGGCCATCCACTGGTGGGCGAGCAGGTCTACAGCGCCAGCCGGCGCGGCTATCACAAGATTCCGTTTCCGCGTCAGGCACTGCACGCCGAGCGTCTGGGCCTGATCCACCCGCACACGCAGGATTACCGGCAATGGGAATGCCCGCTGCCGCCCGATTTCGCCTCGCTGCTGCAGGCCTTGCGCGACAACACCGACTGGATCAAATGATCATTCCCGACTGGCCCGCCCCGTCCAGAGTGCGCGGCCTGATGACGGTGCGCACCGGCGGCGTCAGCCATGCACCCTGGGCCAGTCTGAATCTGGGCGACCACGTGAACGATGACCCGGCCGACGTCGCCACCAACCGCGCCCGGTTGCGCCAGTGGCTGCCGGAGGAACCGGCCTGGCTCGATCAGGTTCACAGCGCGCGCGTGGTCGAAGCGGGCAACGCATCCCGGCCGGCAGCCGATGCCTGTTTCAGCCGCACCCCCGGGCGCGTCTGCGCCGTGCTCACCGCCGACTGCCTGCCGGTGCTGTTCTGCGACCGCGCCGGCAGCGTCGTCGCCGCCGCCCACGCCGGCTGGCGCGGACTGGCCGGTGGCGTGCTGGAAGCGACTGTGGCGGCGATGGCAGTACCACCCGGCGACATCCTGGCGTGGATGGGCGCGGCCATCGGCCCTGCCGCATTCGAAGTGGGGGATGACGTGCGCGAGGCCTTTCTGGTGCGGCATCCGGCAACGGCCGCCGCCTTCGTGCCGCAGGGCGCACCGGGCAAGTGGCTGGCCGACATCTACACGCTGGCGCGCATCCGGCTGGCGCATGTCGGCGTGACTGCCGTGCACGGCGGTGGACGCTGCACCTTCAGCGAATCCGACACCTTCTTTTCCTATCGCCGCGACGGGGTGACCGGGCGCATGGCGTCGGCCGTCTGGCTGACCTGAACCCGGATCCTAGAAATCTTCGCGTACCCGCAGATAGCGCGGGTGGCGCGGCACGCCGTTCTTGGTCAGGTTCAGATAGCGGTACGTGACGCGCGTACCGACCGGCGGCGGCGCGCGACGCAGCGCATCGGTGAGCCCGCTGCCCAGCCGGAAGCGTTTGCCGTCGGGCATGGCCATTTGCAGCGCGCCGGTCATGCCGGCGTATTTACCCTGACCCGGCACATGGCCGACCACCACCGCCTCGGCGTCCAGCCAGGGTTTCAGCTTCAGCAGCGCGTCGCTGCGACCGGTAACGTAAGGCGCGTCGGCACGGTGCAACATCAGACCCTCGCCGCCGGTGCGCACCACGGCGTCGAGGCGGCGCATCAGTTCCGCGTGGCTGGCCACGGTCGTCTGTTCGACTGGCACCAGCCAGGGCACACCCGCAGCACCGATCAGGGCGCGCAGCTGGGCGTGGCGAGCCGCGAAGTTACCGGGCGCATCCGGCAGCTCGAACACCAGATAGCGCACCGCACGCCACTCGGCGTCCACGGCGACCTGTTTGCGCACGATGCCCGACAGCGCATCGAACTGCCCGTGTCCCAGCCACAGTTCGCCATCGAGCGGCACGGCGGGAAAATGCGCGGTGAACCACGCGGGCGCGGGCACGGTGCTGCCGCCCCGGAAGCGCAGCGCGGTGCCGTCCCACTGCGCACGCACGCCGTCGTATTTTTCGCTGACGAGATACCGGCTCACGTCGATGCCGGCCACGTAGGTTTCGGCCAGCAGCATGGCGGGGGCGGGCGGGGTGTCGGCCCGCACGGGTGCGCAGCACGCAAGCGCGGCCAGACACAGCAGCCAGACGCGCATCAGCCCAGCCATTTCTGCATGAAACGCGCCTCGCCCATCGCCGGGTCGAGGCGGTAGTCGTCGAAACCGAGCTTGAGATAAAGCCCGCGTGCGGCACGATTTTCCGACAGCACTTCGAGCGTGAGCTTGCACGCGCCGCGCTCGATGGCAATCGTTTCCACCTCGGCGAACAGCCGCGCTGCGATGCCGCGCCCGCGATGCGACTGGCGCACCACCACGTCGTGAATGTTCACCAGCGGCCGGCAGGCAAAGGTGGAAAACCCCTCGATGGCATTGACGAGGCCGACTGCTGCATCGCCTTCGAAGGCCAGCACGCTGAAGATGAAGGGCCGGGCGGCGAGCGATTCGACCAGGTGGGCGCGGGCAAAATCCGACAGCGGCGCACCGCCGCCCGCCGCGTCCTGCGCGTAGTGATCGAGCAGATCGATCAGCGCGGCAGCATGCGCCGGGTTGGCGTAGTCGGCGCGGACGAGGGTGAGCGGCTCAGGCATCGGCCACGAAGCGCATCGACAGGTCTACCGCGCGGATGTGCTTGGTGAGCCCGCCGATGGAAATGCGGTCCACGCCAGTCTCGGCGATCGCGCGTACGGTGTCGAATGTGACGTTACCGGAAGCTTCGAGCAGGGCGCGTCCAGCCGTGAGCTGCACTGCACGCCGCATCGTGTCCAGGTCGAAATTGTCGAGCAGGATCAGCTTTGCGCCGGCGGCAAGGGCAGCGTCGAGCTGGTCCAGGGTTTCCACCTCGATCTGCACGCTCACCCGGTCGCCCGCCAGTTGGAACGCCGCGTCCAGCACCGGCGCGATGCCTCCAGCCGCAGCAATGTGGTTTTCCTTGATGAGGATGCCGTCGTAGAGCCCGATGCGCTGGTTCTCCCCGCCACCCACGCGCACCGCGTATTTCTCCGCCAGGCGCAGGCCGGGCAGCGTCTTGCGCGTGTCGAGTATCACGGCGCGCGTGCCGGCGACGGCGTGTACATAGGGCTGCGTGGCGCTCGCTACCGCCGACAGGGTTTGCAGGAAATTCAGCGCGCACCGTTCGGCGGTGAGCAGCGCGCGGGCCGGGCCGTGGATGTCGACCAGCAGGGTGTTCGGCTCGACCGCATCGCCCTCGTTCACCCGCCAGTCCAGGCGGCAGGCCGGGTCCAGCGCGCGAAAACAGGCGTCGAACCAGGGCCGGCCGGCGATCACCGCCGCTTCTCGGGTGAGGATGCGGGCGTGGGCGATCTGGTCTGCGGGCACAAGCCGGGCGGTCAGGTCGCCGCTGCCGATATCCTCCGCCAGCGCACGCGCCACATCGGTTTCCACGGAAGACAGCAGCAAATCAGACATGGCGGGTTTATTTCGGACAAGACGGGTTGAAATCGGCTAAAACGCCTTTATTTGGGTGGCATTGAATATAACCCATGCAAGAGGGCTCCCATGCGTTTCGACAAACTCACCACGCCGTTCCAGACCGCTATTCAGGATGCGCAGAGCCTTGCGCTCGGTAACGACAATGCCTTCATCGAGCCGGTGCATCTGCTGGCCGCGCTGATCAACCAGGAGGGCGGCTCGGCCAAGCCCATCCTGCAGAAGGCCGGCGTGCGCCTGCCGGCACTGGTGTCCGCCCTGCAGGCGGCGATGAACCGCCTGCCCAAGGTGGAAGGCACGGGTGGTGAAATCCAGCCATCCAAAGAATTGGTCAATCTCTTCAACCTCACCGACAAGGAAGCCAGCAAGCGCGGCGATGCTTTCATCGCCAGCGAGCTCTTCCTGCTGGCGGCGGTGGACGACAAGGGCGAGGCCGGCCGCCTGCTGCGCGACAACGGGGCCACCCGCAAGTCACTGGAAGTCGCCGTCAGCGACATTCGTGGTGGCGAGGGTGTAGACACGCAGGACGCCGAAGGCCAGCGCGAAGCCCTGAAAAAATACACCCTCGACCTCACCGAGCGCGCGCGCGACGGCAAGCTCGACCCGGTGATCGGCCGCGACGACGAAATCCGCCGCGCCATTCAAATCCTTCAACGCCGCACCAAGAACAACCCGGTGCTGATCGGCGAGCCCGGCGTCGGCAAGACGGCCATCGTCGAAGGCCTCGCGCAGCGCATCGTCAACGACGAAGTGCCGGAAACGCTAAAGGGCAAGAAGGTCCTCGTGCTCGACCTCGCCGCCTTGCTCGCGGGCGCGAAATATCGCGGCGAATTCGAAGAGCGGCTGAAGGCTGTGCTCAAAGAATTGGCGATGGATGCGGGCCGCTACATCGTCTTTCTCGACGAGTTGCACACGCTGGTCGGCGCGGGCAAAGCCGAGGGTGCGATGGACGCGGGCAACATGCTGAAACCCGCGCTGGCGCGCGGCGAGTTGCATCTGATCGGCGCGACCACGCTCGACGAATACCGCAAATACGTTGAAAAAGACGCCGCGCTCGAACGCCGCTTCCAGAAAGTTTTAGTCGACGAGCCGAGTGTCGAATCGACCATCGCCATCCTGCGCGGCCTGCAGGAGAAATACGAACTGCACCACGGCGTCGACATCACCGACCCGGCCATCGTCGCAGCGGCGGAACTCTCGCACCGCTACATCACCGATCGCTTCCTGCCCGACAAGGCCATCGACCTCATCGACGAAGCCGCTGCGCGTATCAAGATGGAAATCGACTCCAAGCCCGAAGTGATGGACAAGCTCGACCGCCGCATCATTCAGCTCAAGATCGAGCGTGAAGCGGTCAAGCGCGAAACCGACGAGGCGTCGAAAAAACGCCTCGGCCTCATCGCCGACGAAATCGACCGTCTGGGACGCGAGTACGCCGACCTCGAAGAAATCTGGAAGTCCGAAAAGGCGCAGGTGCAGGGCAGTGCGCACATCAAGGAAGAAATCGACAAGCTGCGCAGCGAGATGGTCGAGCTGCAACGCAAGGGTCAATACGACAAGCTTGCCGAGATCCAGTATGGCAAGTTGCCGCAGCTGGAGGCGCAGCTGAAGCATGCCGAAGCCAGCGGCGACAAACCGGCGTTCAAACTCCTGCGCACTGAAGTCGGTGCCGAGGAAATCGCCGAAGTCGTGTCGCGCGCCACCGGCATCCCGGTGTCGAAAATGATGCAGGGCGAGCGCGACAAACTGCTGCACATGGAAGACAAGCTCCACGCGCGCGTCGTCGGGCAGGACGAAGCGGTGCGCGTGGTGTCGGACGCGATCCGCCGTTCGCGCGCAGGTCTATCCGACCCCAACCGCCCGCTCGGCAGCTTCCTCTTCCTCGGCCCCACCGGGGTGGGCAAGACCGAGCTGTGCAAGACGCTGGCCGAATACCTGTTCGACTCCGCCGATCACATGATCCGTATCGACATGAGCGAATTCATGGAAAAGCACTCGGTTGCCCGCCTTATCGGCGCGCCGCCCGGTTACGTCGGTTATGAAGAAGGCGGGTATCTCACCGAAGCCGTACGCCGCAAGCCTTACTCCGTGATCCTCATGGACGAGGTGGAAAAGGCGCATCCGGACGTGTTCAACGTGCTGCTGCAGGTACTCGACGACGGTCGCCTCACCGACGGCCAGGGCCGCACCGTCGACTTCCGCAACACCGTCATCGTCATGACATCCAACCTGGGCAGCCAGATGATCCAGTCCATGGCTGGCGACGACTACCAGGTGGTGAAACTGGCCGTGCTGGGTGAAGTGAAGTCCTACTTCCGCCCCGAGTTCATCAACCGCATCGACGAGGTGGTGGTGTTCCACGCGCTGGGCGAAGCCCACATCGCCAGCATCGCCCGCATCCAGTTGCAGGCGCTGGAAAAGCGTCTGGCGCAGATGGAAATGAAGCTGGAAATCAGCGACGCGGCCCTGGCCAAAATCGCCGAAGCCGGCTTCGATCCGATCTACGGCGCGCGGCCGCTCAAGCGTGCCATTCAGAGCGAGCTGGAAAACCCGCTGGCGAAGGAAATCCTGTCCGGACGCTTCGCGGCCAAGGACACGATCCAGGTCGATGCGCAGGACGGCGGGTTCCGGTTCGAGAAGGGGTGAACCGGGGCAGCAGGTGGATCAAGAGGGCGGGGGCGTTCCCCGCCCTTTTTGTTTTTTGTTGGTGCGGGTTATCGGCCTACAACCCCTCCACCAGCGTCTGATGAACGCGGCATGGCGCGCTTCAGCTTGCTGGTAGCGGGCGATGAACTGTTCGGCGTCGGAGGTGAGCCGGCTGCCGGCGGGCCTGCTTTCGACCAGCGGCGATTGCCAGACTGGGTTCAAGGCACACATCGCCACAACATGATTTGATCGCGGCTCAGGCAACCACCTTGGCGGTTATCCGGGAAGCGTTCCCTGGCCTCGCGCGGCTTTTATTGCAGGTAGGGAAGCAAGCCGCGATACCACACGTCGGCCATCAGCCAGCCGCCTTTGGTGTTGTGGTGCACATGATCCTCAGCCATGCATCCACGTGATGCGGAGTCGCCACCCCAAACATCCGTTTCACCGGTGTCGCCAGAAAAAGTGCGCTGGAACGGTGGCAGGGTGGCCGGTATCGCCCAATTGGCGGAGACCAGACCGGTTTCGTAGCAGGCCACACTTTGTTGCCACATATATTGCGTATTGTCTGGATTGATCAGGAACATCCGGGTAGCGTCGAAGGTGGCCATATTGGCCAATGTCTCCATGACGCGGTGTTCCCAGTACACCGATGGCAGGTAATACCCGGTCATCGGGCGCGACGGTGTGATGTCTGACGGCAAGCGACTTTCGTGCAAGCCGTTCGCACAATTTTCCCCCGGGAAGAACTTGTCGCATGCCGTGCTCCCGGTCATCTCCATCGGCTTCTGCGTGAAGAACACATAATCCGTTCTATTGGCGCGCAGATGCGTGGCCAGATCGACGAGCCAACGCGCGGCCAGGCGGATGGCGCTATCGCCTATGTTCGACAAATTGTTGTCGCAGTTCCAATCAACCGCCTGCACGGTGTCCGATCTCGTCGCATAAGGCAGTACTCCGGTCGATTCGTAGCCTGGGGGACAGGCATGGTCCACCATCGCATCCGTATCCCCCACCCGGTCCGCGACGAAATAGTCGTCTGGCGAGACGCGGCCGTTCTCGTTGTAGTCGTCGATCGGCCAACTGCGGTTTGAGGTGTCCTGGACCAGCGCGATGCGCACGTCCATGTTCTGCAAGCACTCTTCCCAGGTCTCGCCAAATTGGGGGCCGTCGGCATCGTGATATTTGCAGCGTACGACTTCAGGCTGGCTATCCCCGCATGCCGTGGTCTCCTCGGCTATGCCCAGCGCGCGATCAAGCTCCAACCGCCGGCACGACCAACGCGCACCGTCTGAGGTTTGCTCCCATTGCACGCCCTCCTCGGACGCTGTGATGCGGTTGTATAGAACATCCTCCGGCATGATTTTGGTCTTGCTCCAGAGAAAGCCGCCGTCTCCGCGGCCGATCACCGGCAGGACGACATAATTCCGTCCATCACTCGTGGTGCTGTTTAGGGTCCGTGCCAGTTTCGCCGGATAGTCGCCGGTGGCGCTCGTGCTGTGGCCGATGATTATCAGTCCGACATCGGTCGGATAGCCGTCGGTAAGGGCCGGAATCCCCAGCGGGGTCTCCGCGGCCATCCCCCTTCCCGCGCAAATCCCCAGCAGCATGAGCACTGTAATACCCATCATTCTTGCCATTTTGCACATATCGGTCTCCCTTGGATTTCACCACCTGGATAGTATTGCGTTTGTACGTTATCAGACCAAGAATGGCTTCACACAAAGCCGATCTGCAGCCACCCGCATTCCGATCTTATCTTGGCCTTGCGGCATCCGATCCGCTAGAGCCCCTCCACCAGCGTCTGCATGAACGCGGCATGGCGCGCTTCAGCTTGCTGGTAGCGGGCGATGAGCTGTTCGGCGTCGGAGGTTAGCCGGCTGCCGGCGGGGCTGCTTTCGACCAGCGGCGACTGCCAGGCTGAGTTCATCGCGTCGACGGCGTCCCACGCGGCCTTGTAGCTCATCTTCATGGCGCGTGCGGCCTGGGAGATGGAGCCGGTTTCGCGGATGCGTTGGAGCAGTTCGACGCGGCCGCGGCCGAGGAAGTTGCGGCCGTTGAGGGTGAGCCAGAAGCGGCCGTCGGCTTGCAGGGCGGGGGGCATGGCCGGAGTGTAACAAACGACCATTGCGGCGGTCACACGGGCAGGCCGACAATTCCAGCCCGCTTGTTCAGGAGACTGTCATGAAAAGACTCATCGCTTTATTCGCCCTTGTTTGCCTGCCGTTTTCGGCGCTGGCGGCGGAGGGGTTCACTGTACTGTTCAAGGCGCAGGGTACGTTCGAGGATGTGCGCGACCTGGTGCAGGCGTCCATCGAAGGCCAGGGTCTGAAGATCAACCACACCAACCAGATCGCCGGGATGCTGGAGCGCACCGGCAAGGACCTGGGTGCGACGAAGCAGGTGTACGGGCACGGCGAGCAGTTCGAGTTCTGCAGCGCGACGATTTCGCGCGCGATGATGGAAGCCGATCCGCACGCGATCGTGATGTGTCCGTACATCGTGTCGGTGTACACGATCCCCGGCGACAAGACGGTGTACATCGCCTACCGCAAGCCGGCAGCGACGCAGAACCCGGCGTTGCAGAAAGCGCTGGCAGACGTGGAAAAACTGCTCACCGAGATCATCCGGGACGCGCTATAAGCGCGTTCAGTCAGGGTGGGTGGGCAGGATTGATGGTCGGGAAGGCGTTCCCGACCTACGGAAAAACCCGGTGCCAGCCCGTAGGGTGGCAACACTATCCCGCCACACAGGATTGCGGTGGGATTGGCGGGAAGGCTTGCCCGGCGGCTAGAATGCGCGCATGAGATTCCGCGCCGCGTTCCAGCCATGACCGCCTTTCTAGCCGTGGGCATCGGCGCAGCGCTGGGTGCGTGGCTGCGCTGGGGGCTGGGCCTGTGGTTGAACCCACTCTTCCCCTCGATGCCGCTGGGCACGCTGGCGGCAAATCTCGTCGGTGGCTATTGCATCGGCCTCGCCATCGCCTGGTTTGCGGAACACCCCGGGGTGCCGCCCGAGGCGCGGCTCTTCCTCATCACCGGCCTTCTGGGCGGGCTGACCACGTTTTCCACGTTTTCCGCCGAGGTCGTCGGCACGCTGATGCGCGGGCTGTGGGCGACCGGCGGGTTGATCGCCTTCACCCACATGCTCGGCTCGTTTGCCGCCACGGGGCTGGGTTTCTACACGATGAGGCTATTCAAATGAACGCTGTCTGTCTGCAACTCTTCGTTACCGAGGCGCATCGCCACCAGGGCAAGCTCACCTACGAATGGCTGCTCGACGCGGCGCAGGCGGCGGGTATCAAGGGCGGCTCGGCCTTCCAGTCGATTGCGGGCTTTGGTCGCCACGGCCGGCACGACGCCGGCTTTTTCGAGCTGGCAGGCGAGCTGCCGGTGGTGGTGCAGTGCATCGCGCCGGAAGCAGAAATCGACGCGCTGCTGAAGGCGGTGTCGGCAGCCGGCCTCACGCTGGCCTACGCCAGGTTTCCGGCAGAATTCGGCATCACCGGCTGATGCCCGGTGCAGGCCCCGACGCGCTGGGTCTGGTTGATCAGCTCGTTCTGTTGGTCGCCTCGCTGGCGGCCAATTTTCTGTCGGCGCTGTCGGGCGGCGGGGCGGGGCTGATTCAGTTTCCCATCCTGATTTTTCTGGGCCTGCCCTTCGGCGTGGCGCTGGCCACGCACAAGATCGCCAGCGTGGCGCTGGGCCTGGGTGCCACGATCCGGCACCTGAAAACCTCGCACCTCGAACGCCGCTTCTCGCTCGTCATTCTCGGCGCGGGCCTGCCCGGCGTGGTGCTGGGCGCGTTCACCATCCTGCAGATTCCGGAGCGCGCGGCGACGCTGGCGCTGGGCGCACTGACCTTGGGGCTGGGCGTGTATTCGGTGTTCAAGCCCCGGCTCGGCATGGACCATGCGCCGCGCCACCAGAGCGGTGCCGGCCTGTGGCTGGGCATGGCGGGCCTGTTCGGCGTGGGCTTTCTCAACGGTTCGATCACCAGCGGCACGGGGCTATTTCTCACCCTCTGGCTGATCCGCTGGTTCGGCCTCGACTACACCCGTGCGGTGGCCTACACGCTGATCCTGTGCGGGCTGGTGTGGAACGGCACCGGTGCGCTGGTGCTGGGCACCATCGGCACGGTGGCGTGGGGCTGGATGCCGGCGCTGCTGCTGGGCTCGGTGGTGGGCGGCTACCTCGGCAGCCACTTCGCGATCATGAAGGGCAACCTGTGGATCAAGCGCGCCTTCGAGACCGTGACCATCCTCATCGGGCTGAAGCTGATCCTGGGGTGAGCGGCTTCCGGGCGACTTACTGCCCGGCAGCTTCCTGTTCCAGCCGCAGATACTGGTTGTAGGCGTTGACGCGGTTGGATTCGTTGAAGGCGGGCAGGGTGCGGTATTTCGACCAGTTGATCTGCTCGTAGGCTTCCTCGAAGGGGATGAAGTCGGCGGCGGCCTTGCCCAGTTCCTGGCGTAGATATTGGAGGTAGTCGCGGACGAAGACCAGGTCTTTCTGCGGTTCGCGCGAGGGGGAGCCGTGGCCGGGCACGAGCACGTCCGGCTTCATGGCGATGAGGGTGTCGAGCGCGGCGATCCAGGCGCGGCTGTCGGCATCGCCCACAAAGGGCACGCGGCCGCGAAAGACCAGGTCGCCGGCGTAGAGCACACCGTCTTCCTTCACCAGCATCGCCATGTCTTCGCTGGAATGCGCCGGGCCCACATAGCGCAACATGAAATGCACGCCGCCCAGTTCAAAATCGGTGTCGCCGTCCAGGAAACGGTCGGCTTCGATCAGGCGGGTCTGTTCGTCCACCCAGGGAAACAGCGCGTCCCTGCGCTGCGTCAGCCGGTCGGCCGCGCCTTCGCTGCGGGTCTGGCCTTCGGCCAGTTTGTGCGCCCAGATTTCCGCGCCCAGCGCCTTGAACACCTGCAGGCCGTAGAAATGGTCGGCGTGATAATGGCTGACGATCACGCGCTTAATCGGCTGTTTCGTGACCTTGCGGATTTCGGCGACCAGCTTTTCGGCCAGCGGCGGGCTGGCCAGTGCGTCGAACACGACCACGCCGCCCCCGGTGACGACGAAGCCGGCGTTAGACATGAAGCCCTGATTCTCGCTGGAGGCGGCGCCCGGCAGGCCCTGCACGAAATAGCTGTGTTTGCCGAGCTGGACGGCCTGCATCGGCACGGTGACGGCGCGGGCAGCGTCGGCGGCGTGTGCCAGCGGCAGCCAGCCGGCAAGGACAACGAGGAAAAACAGGCGTGCAAGCATGGGGCGTCTCCGGTAAGCGTGGACGATTATAGACAGAGGCAGCGGCCGGCCGTGCCACGCCGGCTGTGGTATCTTCGAACCGCATCAAGCAAGGGATAGACAAGGTGTTCAAGAAACAGTGGCCGGCTTTTCTGCTGGCATTCGTACTGCCCCTGTTGGGGGTGTTCTGGTGGTGGGGCGGGTTCGCCACGGTGAGCGTGTCCGACGTCGAGGCGGGGCCTTACCGCTACGCCTATCTGGAATACGACGGCCCGCTCAACAACATGCGCAAGACGCAGCGGCGTGCGCTGGATGAATTCAACGCCGCGCGCATTCCGGCCGGCGACACCATCACGGTGCTATTCACCGACCCGCGTGCCGACAACGGCAAGGTACGCGCTCACGTGGGCTACAGGCTGGATGAGTCGGCTGCCATCCCCGAGGGGTTGAAAGAAGGGCGCATCGAACGTCGACCGGTCACGCAGGTGCAGGTGCAGGCCGTGGTGCTGCTGGCCCCGTCCAAGGCGTATCAGGCACTCGCCAATTATCTGGATGCGCAGGGCCGCAGCATCGTCATGCCGACGGTGGAACTCTACCGGCCGGGCGGTGAGGCCGACCGCATCGGCACCTTCACGCTGGAAATCAATCGCTGATGGCCTTTTTTTCCATCCTGACGTCGCTTGCGCTCGAACACTGGCGGCCCCTGCGCCAGCCCTTGCCGCACTACCGGCAATACGGGCGCTTCACGCACTGGCTGGAACGCCGTTTCAACGCCGGCGAATTCAGCCACGGCGCCATCGCCTGGGGGCTGGCCGTGTTGCCGCTGCTGGCGGCGGTGGCGCTGGTCTACTGGGTGTTGAGTGGTATTGCGCCTTTTCTGGGCTGGGTGTGGAACGTGGCCGTGCTTTACGCCACCCTGGGCTTCAAGTATTACAGCGACGACGCCGAACGCATCGCCCGCCTGCTGCGTGACGGCGACCTCGACGCGGCGCGCCGACATCTGGCGGACTGGCGCGGCGGTGACACCAGCCAGTTCTCGGCCGAGGCGCTCACGCGTGTCGCCATCGAGCAGACGCTCGCCGCCAGCCACCGGCAGATGTTCGGCGTGCTGATCTGGTTTGCCGTGCTCGTCCCGCTGGGGCCGGTGGGTGCGGTGCTGTTCCGCGCAGCCTCGATTTTGGACCGTCGCTGGGCGGACACCGGCGGGCGCTTCGGTGCGTTCGCCCGGCGGGCATTCCATGCCATCAACTGGCTGCCGGCGAGGCTGACTGCGCTGACCTACGCCATCGCCGGCAATTTCGAGGACGCCACCTTTGCCTGGCGCACCCAGGCCGACACCTGGCCCGAACCGGAAGAGGGCGTGATCGTGGCGGCCGGGGCCGGGGCCATGGGCATCAAGCTCGGACAGCCCGTGACCGTGGGCGGTGAAACGGCGTGGCGGCCTGACCTGGGCACCGGCCAGCCACCCGATGCCGACTGCATCGACAGCGCCGTGAGCATGATCTGGCGCGGCCTGGTGATCTGGCTGGTGGCCGGCTTGCTGGTGGTCGTCGCGGGCTGGGTCGCCTAAACCCACCCATGCTCAACGCGCTCTGGATCGGCTTCTTTCTGGTTGCATTCCTGATCGCGCTCGTCAAACTGCTCTTCCTCGGCGACGCCGGTATCATGGCGGCGCTGGTGAAGGCGCTGTTCGACAGCAGCAAGACTGCGTTCGAGATTGCGCTGGGCCTCACCGGTGTGATGGCGCTGTGGCTCGGGGTGATGAAGGTCGGCGAACGCGCCGGGATGCTGGAACTCCTCACGCGCGGCCTCGCGCCCCTGTTCCGCCGCCTGTTTCCCGAGGTGCCCCCCAACCACCCCGCGCTCGGGGCGATGACCATGAACATGGGGGCCAACATGCTGGGGCTGGACAACGCGGCGACGCCGCTCGGCATCAAGGCGATGCAGGCGCTGCAAACGCTCAATCCCTCGAAGGACACAGCCAGCGACGCGCAGATCCTGTTCCTCGTCATCAACACCGCGTCGGTCACGCTGCTGCCGGTGACCATCTTCACCTACCGCGCGCAGCTGGGCGCGGCCGACCCCACCGACGTCTTCGTGCCGCTGCTCATCACCACCTACATCGGCACCCTGGTCGGCCTGTTCGTCACCGGTTTCTTCCAGAAGCTGCACCTGTGGAACCGGGTGACGCTGGCGTACCTGGGCGGGGCGACGGCACTGGTGGGCGGACTGGTCGCGTATTTTTCCAGCCTGCCGGCCGCCGAGATGACACGGCAGTCGTCGATCCTCAGTAATCTGGTGCTGTTCGGGCTCGTTGTCGTGTTCCTGCTGATGGCGGTGAAGAACCGCGTCAACGCCTACGAAGCCTTTGTCGAAGGGGCAAAAGAGGGCTTTCACACCGCTGTCACGATCATTCCCTATCTTGTTGCCATGCTGGTCGCCATTGCGGTTTTCCGTGCCAGCGGCGCGCTCGACCTGCTGATGGACGCGGTGCGTGGGGCGGTACTGGCGCTGGGCTTCGACGCACGCTGGGTTGACGCGCTGCCCACCGCGCTGATGAAACCCTTTTCCGGCAGCGGGGCGCGGGCGATGATGATCGACACCATGCAGACCCACGGTGCCGATTCCTTCGCCGGTCGTCTGGCCTCCATCGTGCAGGGCAGCACAGAAACCACGTTCTATGTGCTGGCGGTGTACTTCGGCGCGGTGGGTATCAAGCGAGTGCGCCACGCCGTCACCTGTGGCCTGGTTGCCGACCTCGCCGGCATCCTCGCCGCCATCGGCATGGCCTATCTGTTCTTTGCTGCGGCGGCCTGAGGCCTGCGAGGATTTCCCCGAGATGAAAACGCCGAGATGAAAACTTACGATACCCTCGCCGCCGTCGATCTCGGCTCCAACTCCTTCCGCCTCGAAGTCGCGCGCGTGTCGGGTGACCAGCTCTATCCGCTCGACTCGCTGAAGGAGACCGTGCGCCTCGCCGGCGGACTCACCGACGACAAGCGGCTCGACGAGGCGACGCAGGCGCGCGCGCTGGCCTGCCTGCACCGCTTTGGCGAGCGCCTGCGTGGCTTGAGTCCCGAGGCGATCCGCTGCGTCGGCACCTCTGCGCTGCGCGTGGCGAAAAATGCCGACGAGTTCATTCCCAAGGCCGAGATCGCGCTGGGCCATCCCATCGAGATCGTCGCCGGGCGCGAGGAAGCCCGCCTCATCTATCTGGGCGTGGCGCATTCGCTGCCGGCCTCGCCCGACCGCCGGCTGGTGGTCGACATCGGCGGCGGCTCCACCGAATTCATCATCGGCCAGGGCCTTAAACCGCACGAGCGCGAAAGCCTGCATATGGGGTGCGTCAACTTTTCCAAACGCTTTTTCCCGGACGGGGTGATCGACAAGACTGCGCTCAAGGCCGCCGAGGTGGCGGCGCGCGTCGAGGTCGAACGCATCGCGCGCGAATTCTCGAAAGGCAACTGGCAGCAGGCGGTCGGCTCGTCAGGCACCGCGCGCGCCCTGCGCGAGCTGCTGGAAATGAACGGCTGGGCCGTGCGCGGCATCACCGCCGACGGACTCGACAAGCTGCGTGCCCAGCTGGTCAAGGCAGCACATGTCGACGCGCTGGAGCTGCCCGGCCTGTCGCGCGACAGGCGGCCGGTGATTGCCGGCGGCTTCGCCATCATGGCCGGGCTCTTTGCCGAACTGGACATCGAACAGATGGACGTGGCCGAGACCGCCATGCGCGAAGGCATCCTTTACGACCTGCTGGGCCGCTTCCACAAGCAGGACATGCGCGAGGCAACGGTGGACGAATTCATGCGTCGCTACCACATCGACACACAGCAAGCGGCACGCGTGAAGCGGGTGGCGCACAAGCTGCTGAGTGCATCGGGCAGCCCCGCGGACGAGAACGCGCTGCGGTTCCTCGACTGGGCGGCCCGGCTGCACGAAATCGGCCTGTCGGTCTCGCACGGCGGCTACCATCGGCATTCCGGCTACATCCTGGAAAACGCCGACATGCCGGGATTTTCGCGCACCGAGCAGGCGCGTCTGGCGCTGCTCGCGCGGGCGCAGCGCGGCGCGCTGGTGAAGGTGCCGGAATTTGCCGAGGGCCGGGTGTCGGATCACGACCGGCTGCTGGTCTGGCTGCTGCGGCAGGCCGTGATCCTTTGCCGCAGCCGCGCCGAACCCCGGCTGCCGGACGTGAAAGTGGAACTGAACGGCAAGCGCATCCGCCTGGAATTGCCCGGCGGCTGGCTGGAAAGACGGCCGCTCACCCAGCGCGCGCTTGACGAGGAAGCCGTGCACTGGCACGCGGTGGGTACGCGCTACGTATTCGCCTGAATCGTTCAGCCGAAGCGGGTGGGCTTGCGGATCGCGGCCACGATCTGCCCCTCGCAGCCAGGTTGGCAGGGCACGCGGGGTGATCAGGGGCAGCCCGTGCGGGCAAGCGCCTGCAGGGTCCGGCCGTCTGCATCCACGACGAAGGCCGCCACCCCCAGCTGGTCCGCCTGCCAGTCCGGCCGCAGCGTAAAGCGGTGACGGGTGTCGCCCGGCGCGAACGGGCCCACCAGGCTGCGGACGACGTAGTCGTGGCGCAGGGTGCGGGCCGCGTTCTCGCCGGCCGTCACGCGCGTGACCAGCCGGTTTTCGTAAAGCGCCAGATAGAGTTGCGCCCCGCGCCGGTCGGTGTCCGCAGCGAAGCGGCCGCGTATGCGGGTGTTGATCTCGCCGGGTGACTGGGTGAGCGCAAGTTGCAGGTGAACACGTGCCGCGCCGGCCGTGTCAGCGGGCAGGCCGCGATACCAGTTCCGTCGGTCGCTGCCGTCGAGCATCACCTGCGGCGTGTAAACCCAGCCCAGCCCCCGGTTGCGCGCCCGCTGGCGCTGGCTGAACGCAGCCTGGCCGTAGGGATCGCGCCAGCCCAGCCGGTCCCAGTAATCGACATGGTAGGCCAGCGGCACGATGGCAGGTGACGCCGGCAGGGCGGACAGCCAGCGGTCTGCCGGCGGACACGAACTGCATCCCTCTGAGGTGTAAAGCTCGACCAGGCGGGCCCTGATCTCGCCGCTCGCAGCCGTGCAACTGGCCGCGTGCACGGCAGGGGAGACGCCGAACAACAGCAGGATCGCCAGACTGCGCATGGTTTCTCTCCGGTGGACTGATGCAGTGCAGTCGATCCGGCTGGAGATTTCCTTACAGCATCGCCATGCAGGCATGGCCCGGCGCGGCAGGAGCCCCCGCTGCGGCACCGCGACAGGGTCACGGTGGGCTTGACGCGTGATGGCAGGCGGGAGACAGTTCGTGCATGTTTCATCTGCCTCCCTCGCGTCGCTTCAAAACTCGCGTACTGGTCCTGCTGGCGGGCGGCATGGCGCTTTTTGTGCTGCTTGCGATCAGCGGCTACCGCAGCCTGCTCGCGGTGGAATCGGCTACGGCAAAGCGGGCGGCAGCCCGCGAGGCCCTGTTGCAGATGCGCACTCTCCTGTCCGATCTGAAGGATGTTGAAACCGGCCAGCGCGGCTTTGTCCTCACTGGTGAGGCGGCGTATCTCGAACCTTACCAGCGTGGTCTGGCGCAAAGCGCAGCGAGTCTGGAACGTTACCTGGTTCATGTGCCAGCCGCCCTGCTGCAGCGCTACCCGCCTGCGGAGTTGCGTGCCTTGATCGACGCGCGCCTGAGGCTGGCAAGACTGAATATTGCCACCCGCCAGCGCGAGGGTTTCAACGCCGCGCTGGCGAGGGTGATGAGTAACGCCGGACGCGATGCCATGAACCGGGTGCGCGCGCGTTTCGGGCAGATCGACACGGCACTGCGCGAGGAAATCGACCACCAGAACGCGACCGTGCGCGATCTGCGCAATCAGGCCTGGTGGCTGGCCTGGGGGCTCACCGCGGTGGGGGTGGGCCTGACGCTGGGCGCGTATCTGCTGCTGCTGAACGAACAGCGGCGACGGGCGCAGGCGGAGCAGGCCCTGGCTGCTGCAAATGCCCGTCTCGAGGACACGGTCAAGCAGCGAACCGCCGAGCTGCTGCAGGCGCGCGGCGAAATCGAAACCTTCGCCCGGCGGCTGGACCGCAGCATCGAGGCCGAGCGGCGACGGCTGGCGCGCGAGGTACACGATCAGCTCGGGCAGGTGTTCACCGCACTGAAAATGACCTTGAACCATGGCGTGCAGGCGGCGGATAAGCTGGCGGCAGCCGCATCGGACATGTCGGCACTGCTGGACGAAGGGGTCGCCACGGCACGCCGCATCGCCGCCGAACTGCGGCCGCCACTGCTCGACGATCTGGGGCTGGCCCCCGCGCTGGTACATCAGGCGCAGCGCTTCGCCGAACAGAGCGGCATTGCCTGCACCGCGACGGTCGCCGATGGCGAATCCCTGTCTGCCGAACAGGCCACCCAGCTTTACCGGATCGCCCAGGAAGCCCTGACCAACGTTGCGCGCCACGCCGGTGCGACGCGGGTGTGGATCGAGGGCGAAGCCTGCGCCGGGGGGTATCAGCTGTCGGTGGAGGACGACGGCGTGGGACTGTCGGACGTGCGGGCCGATGCCTCGGGCATGTTGAACATGCGTGAACGCGCCCTGCTGGCCGGCGGCGGGCTGGAATTGTCGAGCGGACGCGCTGGCGGACTGCGGGTCACTGCGACCTTGCCGATGGAGGCAGCCAGGGGATGAATGGCCTGAATCTGCTGATCGTCGACGATCATCCGCTGATGCGTTTTGCGGTGTGCCAGTTGATCGCGCAGCGCTGGCCGGGGGCGGTGCTGCGCGAGGCCGACACGCTCGAGGTGGCGCTGACGGCCGTGCGCGTGACTGCCTTCGACCTGGCGATACTCGACCTCTCCCTGCCCGACACCCAGGGGCTGGAAGGTCTGGCACAGATGCGCCGGGCGGCTCCCGCGATGCCGGTGCTGGTGTTGAGCATGCACGCCGAACACGCCTACGCGACGCGCGCGCTGCAACTCGGCGCGTCGGGTTATCTGCCCAAGGAACACGCGACGGCGGAACTGGTCACGGCGGTGGATCGCATCCATGCCGGCGGCCGCTACATCAGCCCTTCGCTGGCGGAGCGGCTGGCCGACGCGCTATCCGGACAGGCCGCGCCGGGCTTGCCGCACGAACAGCTGTCGGCGCAGGAGCATCGGGTGATGCTGCTCATCGCCGCCGGCAAGACGGCGGGGGAAATCGCCGACATCATGCATCTTTCGGTGAAAACCGTGGGCACCTACCGGGCGCGCATCATCGACAAGACGGGCCTCGCCAGCACGGCAGAGATCGCCCGCTATTGCGCCAGCCACCGCCTGATCGAAAGCTGAGCGGCCTGGCGGTATCCAGCCGCGTGATCGCCCCCCCGCAGACGCCTTTGTAGGGCGATGCCCGACACGCGAATCGGGCAAGTGCGGTCTGGCAATCCGTCACCCGCCGATGGCGCGGACTGCCTGTGCTCGCCACTATGGATACCCTGGATGTCAGGGGAGCGTGCGCATGAAAATCATCGTGGTGGAAGACTCGGAGCGGGTGCGGGACCTGCTCCTGCAGCGCCTGGCGCGCGAGCCTGGCCTGGACGTGCTGGGCCATGCGCGCGGCGAAGACGAGGCGGTGTTCATGATCCAGTCGCGCCAGCCTGACGTGGTGGTGCTCGATCTGGCGCTGTCCCCGGGCAGTGGGCTCAATGTACTGAAACGCCTGCGCGAGGCCGGCGTGTTCACCCGTGTGGCCGTGTTCACGAACCAGCCCGCCTCGCTTTATCGCCAGGTCTGCCTCGACGCCGGTGCCAACGCCTACTTCGACAAATCTGCGGAAGTGGATGCGCTGGTCGCGCGGCTGCTCGCCTGGCAGCCGCCGGTTCCGGCCAACGAAGCGGCACGCGTCGGCGCGCTGCACGCGCTGCACATTCTCGACAGCCCCGAGGAGGAACCGTTCGACGCGATTACGCGGCTGGCCGCCAGGCTCACCGGCGCGCCGATCGCGCTCATCAGCCTGCTGGATTCGGACCGTCAGTGGTTCAAGGCCAGGTTCGGCCTGGAGATGCGCGAATCGAAGCGTTCGCTCGCCTTCTGTGCGCATGTGGTGAACGAGGCGAAGCTGCTGGTGGTCGAGGATGCGCGCGAGGACGCACGCTTCAGCGACAACCCCATGGTGATGAACGCGCCCGGTGTCTGTTTCTATGCCGGCATGCCGCTGGTCCTGACCGGGGGCGAAGCGGTCGGCACGCTCTGTGTGATCGATACGACACCGCGCCGCTTGACAGATACCCAGCGCATGGCGCTGGAGGTCCTGGCCAGCAGCGTGGTGGCCGAAATGGAATTGCGCCGGCGTGTGACCGACCTGGAATCTGAAGTCTTGCGGCGGCAGGAGGCCGAGCTGCGCATCATGCATCTGGCCACGCGCGATCCCCTGACGGGCCTGCCCAACCGGGCCGCGCTGATGGACCGCCTGAGCCAGGGCATCCGGCTTGCGGCACGCGAACGCAGCCAGCTGGCGGTGCTGTTCATGGACCTCGACCGCTTCAAATGGGTCAATGACACCCTCGGCCATGATGCCGGCGATGCGCTGCTGCAAAGCACCGCAGAGCGCCTGGTCCATACGTTGCGCGGGTCGGACACGGTCGCCCGCCTGGGGGGTGACGAGTTTGCGGTGATCCTGAGCCTGCCGCATGGCCAGGCAGACGTGGAAAGCATCGCCGGCAAACTCATTGCTGCGGTGCAGGAGCCCTTCCAGCTCGGGACACACCAGGTGCAGGTGGGGTGCAGCATCGGCATCGTGCTCTACCCGGAGCAGGGCGAAACTGAGGAAAGCCTGCTGCGTCACGCCGACCTGGCCATGTATCAGGCGAAGGAGCTGGGGGGCAACCGTGCCTGTGTCTACTCCGACCAGCTCAACCAGCGTGCGATGGAGCGGGTGACGCTGGAATCCGAATTGCGCCAGGCCATCGTCGGGGGCGAACTGGTCCTGCACTACCAGCCGCAGGTGAATCTGGCGGACGGCAGACTTGCGGGACTGGAGGCGCTGGTGCGCTGGAACCATCCCCGGCTGGGCCTGCTGATGCCCGACCGCTTCATTTCCCTGGCGGAAGACAGCGGCCTGATCTGGCCGCTGGGACTGTTCGTGCTCGACGCCGCGGTTGCCCAGATTGCCGAGTGGAGCCAGCGCGGTTACGCCGTACCGCGCGTCGCGGTGAACATCTCGCCCGCGCAGTTGCGCGAAACCCTGCCCGATGCCGTGATCGACACGCTGGAGCGGCACGCAGTGCCTGCCAGCAGGCTGGAACTCGAACTCACCGAAACCGCGCTGACCTCGGACGGCCCCGCTGTGCTCGAGCTGATGCATCGCTTGCGTGATCGCGGGATAGCCATCGCCATCGACGATTTTGGCGTCGGCTATTCCTCGCTGGCGCTGCTGCGCCGGCTGCCGATCACCGCCCTGAAAATCGACCGTAGTTTCGTCTCCGACGTGGCTTCCAACAAGCAGGATGTCGCCATCGTGGAAGCCGTCATCACCATGGCGAAAAGCATGGGCCTGCGCACGGTAGCCGAGGGTGTGGAACAGCAGGCCCAGCATGTGGCGCTGCGTGTACTCGGTTGTGACGACAGCCAGGGGTATCTGTACGACCGGCCGATGCCGGCTGACCAGGTGGCGTCGTGGATGCGGCCCGCGACACTCAGCGCGGCCCTCGACGCCGAACGCGCCCGCGTAGGCTGATCTGCCTGCCTGAGTAGCGCGAGGCCGCCGTCGGGCGGCGCGGGTTCAGAGCTTGCCCGGCTTGGAGATCAGCGCCAGCAGGTCGGCCTGGGCGCAGTACGCCTGCGCGCGACGGCTGGTTTTGCGGCGGAAACTGCCGTCGGACTGCATTTCCCAGGCCTGCACGTTGTCGCGCAGATAGGGCTTGAGGCCTTCGGCGATGACGCGCTTCTTCAGCTTGGGGTTGAGGATGGGAAAGCAGGTTTCAATGCGGCGGAAGAAGTTGCGGTCCATCCAGTCGGCGGACGACAGGTAGACCAGTTCTTCGTCGTCGACGTTCTTGAAATAGAAGATGCGCGAGTGTTCGAGAAAGCGGCCGACGACTGAGCGCACGCGGATATTCTCCGACAGCCCCGCGATGCCGGGCCGCAGGGCGCACACGCCGCGGACGATGAGGTCGATCTTCACGCCGGCCTGGCTGGCGGCATAGAGTGCGGCAATCACGTTGGGTTCGAGCAGCGCGTTCATCTTGGCGACGATGGCGGCGGGCTTGCCGGCGCGCGCGTTCTCGGCCTCGCGCTCGATGGCGGCGACGACTTCACCGTGCAGGGTGAAGGGCGACTGCCACAAGCGTTTCATCTTGCCAGCCTTACCGAGGCCCGTGATCTGGGTAAACAGCTGGTTCACATCCTGCGTGAGCTCTTCTTGGCAGGTGAGGAGGCCAAAGTCGGTGTAGAGCCGTGCGGTGCGGGCGTGGTAGTTGCCGGTGCCAAGGTGGGCGTAGCGTTTCAGTCCGCCGTCCTCGCGACGGATGACCAGCGCAAGTTTGGCGTGGGTCTTGTGGCCGACCACGCCATAGACGACATGCGCGCCCACCTGTTCGAGCCGCTGCGCCCAGTTGATGTTGGTGTCTTCGTCAAAACGTGCCAGCAATTCGACCACCACGGTCACTTCCTTGCCCGACTGCGCGGCGCGGATCAGCGCCTGCATCAGCTTGGAATCGGTGCCGGTGCGGTAGACGGTCTGGCGGATGGCGACGACGTTGGGGTCGGCGGCCGCCTGCTCGATGAAGTCGATCACCGGCTGGAAGGATTCGAAGGGGTGATGCAGCAGAATGTCGCCCTTGCCGATCTGCTCGAAGATGTCTTCCTTTTTGGACAGGCGGGCGGGCAGGGCGGGAATGAAGGGCGTGAACTTGAGTTCGGGGCGGTCGACCCAGTCGGGCACCTGCATCAGGCGCACCAGGTTCACCGGGCCGTGCACCTGGTAGAGCGCGTCGCGGTCGAGCTCGAACTGTTCGAGCAGGAAATTGGCCATCGACTCGGAGCAGTTGTCGGCCACTTCGAGCCGCACGGCGGCCCCGAAGTGGCGCTGCGGCAGTTCGCCAGCCAGCGTCTCGCGCAGATTCTTGTTTTCTTCCTCGTCGACGAAGAGGTCGGAGTTGCGGGTGACGCGGAACTGGTAGCAGCCCTCCACCGTCATGCCGGCGAACAGCTCGCCAACGTGGGCGTGCAGGATAGACGACAGGAAGACGAAGCCGTATTCGACGCCGGCGACTTCTTCCGGCATGCGGATCACGCGTGGCAGCGCGCGCGGGGCCTGCACCACGGCGGCACCGGACGAACGACCGAAGGCGTCGCGGCCAGACAGTTCCACGGCAAAGTTGAGGCTCTTGTTGAGCACGCGCGGGAAGGGGTGCGAAGGATCGAGTCCCACCGGTGTCAGCACCGGCATCAGTTCGCGCAGGAAGTAATCGCGGATCCACGCCGCCTGGGTCTCGTTCCAGTGCGTGCGGCGCAGGAAGTGGATGCCGCGGTCGGCCAGCGCGGGGATGACGTCGTCGTTGAGCAGTTCGTATTGCCGCGCCACCAGCGCGTGCGCGGTGTCCGACACGGCGCGGTATTGCTGGCGCGGGGTGAGGCCGTCGGCGGAGCGCTGGGTGGCCTGCGCGCGAATCTGTTCGAGCAGGCCGGCGACGCGCACCTCGAAGAATTCGTCCATGTTCGACGACACGATGCAGAGAAACTTCAGTCGCTCCAGCAGCGGCATCTCGGCATCGTCGGCCTGCGCGAGCACGCGTTTCTGAAAGGCGAGAATGCCGAGTTCACGGTTGATGAGGGTGTCGGGGCTGGGGAGGCTCATGGTCTGGTATCGTGAAAGTGCACGCCATCATATGCCCAGCACTTGAAGCCAATATGACATAAATATGACAAACCGTGTTCCATTCGAAACCGAGCTCAAGCTTGCGCTGCCGCCGCAGGACGTGAACGGATTTCTGGCGCGGATGGCGCGTCGTCGTATCCCGCCCGCGGTTGCGGCGCTGCACACCCGGTATTTCGACACCCCCGACTTCGAATTGAGCCGGTCTGGCGTGGCGGTGCGGGTGCGACGCGTCGGCCGGCGCTGGGTGCAGACGCTGAAGACCGAGGGCGAGCGGCAGGGCGGGCTGTCGCAGCGCGTCGAGTTCGAAATGCCGGTGGCGCGCGGTGTGCCGGACTGGTCGCGGTTCCCGCCCGAGGCGCTGGCCTTGGTGCCGGCGGCCTTGCGTGCGCGGCTGGTTCCCGTGTTCGAAACCCGCTTCGAACGCACGGCCTGGCTGCTGACCGGACGTGGCGGCGCGCAGATCGAAGTGGCGCTCGACCGCGGCGAGGTGCGGGCCGGCTCGCGCCACGAACCCATTTGCGAAATCGAACTCGAACTCAAACACGGCGATCCGGATGCGTTGTTCGATCTGGCCCGTACCTGGGCTGCCGCGTTCGCCTGCCTGCCCAACGACGAGAGCAAGGCCGCGCGGGGCGTGCGTCTGGCGCAGGGGCGCGCCGCCGCGCCGCTGCGTTCCGGCGCGCTCAAGCTCGACCCAGCGCAGAACATGGAAGACGCGTTTGCCGCGATTCTCCGCGACGCGCTCGCGCAGTTCCAGGCCAACCTCCCCGGCGTGCTGGCGTCGGACGACATCGAATACGTGCATCAGGCACGCGTGGCCTTGCGCCGCATGCGCGCGGTGCTGCGGCTGGCGCGCCGCGCCTGCGTGCTGCCGCCGGCCTTGCAGGCGGGCCTGCGCGCGCTGGCTGCGGCGCTGGGGCCGGCACGCGACTGGGACGTGATGTGTGGGGAAACCTGGCCGACCATCGCGCAGCAGTGTGCGGATGACTGTGCATGTGCAAGCGAAACCGCGCGGCTCGAAGCACATCGCGCCAGCGTACGCGCAGCCATGCGCGAGGCCCTGACGGCGGCGCAGCCGGGGGTGTGGCTGCTCGACATGGCGCGCTGGCTGTTCGCACGCGGCTGGCGTGACGCCCCCGCTGTGCAGCGCCGGCTGCAACTGTCGCCCCTCGCCAACTGGGCGCGCGACACCCTGCGGCGTGGCCACCGTGCGGTGTTGCACGACGCCCGCCGCTTCGCAGCCCTGACGCCGGAGGCGCGCCACGCGCTGCGCATCCGCATCAAGCGCCTGCGCTATGCGCTGGAGTTTTTCCTGACCTTGTATCCCGGGCGCGGCCATGCGCGGCTGCTGGCTCTCCTGCGGGAGATGCAGGACGCGCTGGGCCAGGCCAACGACGCGCACGTGGCGGCACAGCTGCTGCAATCCCTGCCGGACGCGCCCACGCCTGCACGTGCCTTCGCGCTCGGCTGGCTGGCCGCGACGGCGGCAGCCGGGCTGGGCGATAATGCACAGGCATTGAAAAATTTCGTCAAATTGCGTGTCGACTGGTAGATTCCAAAATAATCCGCCGACTCCTTGCCCGCACAATCCGCGCATTCTTATGCAAACAGAATCGTCGCCTGCCATGAAAATCGCGTTTCTCGAGGACGATGCGGCCTTCGCCGCGAACATCATCGACTGGCTGGAGCAGGCGGGCCATACGGTTTCCTGGTTTCGCGTCGGACGCGAGTGCGTGCGGGCGCTGACCGAATCGCGCTACGACCTCTGCCTGTTCGACTGGATGCTGCCCGACATGAGCGGCCCGGACGTGATGGCGAGTCTGAAGCTCAAGGGCACGCTGCCGCCGGTGATCTTCCTCACCGGCCGTGACGCGGAAGAGGACGTGGTGCAGGTAATCCAGGCCGGGGCCGACGATTACATCGTCAAGCCGCCGTCGCGCAGCGTGCTGATCGCGCGCCTGCACGCCGTCGCCCGCCGCTGTTCGGCGCAGCAGCGGCCCGAGCCGGTGCAGGATTTCGGCGGCATCCGGGTCGACTTTGGCAACCGGCGTTTCGATGTCGACGGCGAGACGGTGAAGCTCACCGAAAAGGAAACCGAGCTCGCGCTATATTTCTTCGGCCGGGTGGGCATGCTGCTGCCGCGCGGTCACCTCATCCAGGTGGTGTGGGGCTCCAGCCCCGACATCGACACACGCACGGTCGACGTGCACGTGAGCCACCTGCGCGCCAAACTCAAGCTCACCCCGGAACACGGCTGGCGGCTCACGTCGGTGTATCGCCAGGGTTACCGGCTGGAGCGCGTCGAGTGATGCGGCTCTGGCTGGCAGCGTGGCTCGTGGGCGCGTCGCTCGCGTCCGCCGCGCCGCCTGCCGAGCCGCTGCCGGAATGGCGTTACACGCTGCGACCGGGCGATACGCTCATCGGCGTATCGCAGCGCTATCTCGCCCGACCGGCCGACTGGCCGCGTGTGCAGCAGTTGAACCGCATCGCCAATCCCTACCGGCTGGTACCGGGTAGCCCCCTGCGCATTCCGCTCGCCTGGCTGAAAGAGACAGCGGCGCCGGCGACAGTGCTGGCGGTGTCGGGCAAGGTGCGCGTGGTGCCGCCGGGTGCAGCCGAGCGCGTCCTCAATACGGGCGAGTTGCTGGCTGCCGGCACCCAGCTGGAAGCGGCGGCGAACAGCAGCGCCACGTTGAGCTTTGCCGACGGCTCGGTGCTGGTGGTGCAACCCGGCACGCGCCTCACGCTCGACACGGTGAGCGTCTACGCCGGCGGCGGCATGGCCGATACCCGTCTGCGCCTGCAACAGGGCAGGGTGGACGTGGGGGCGAATCCGGCGCGCACCCGCGGTAGCCGCTTGCAGGTGATCACGCCGTCGGCGGTGGCCGCGGTACGCGGCACGCGCTTCCGGGTGGGTGCCGACGCGACGGCCACCCGCCAGGAAACCCTGGAAGGCGAAGTGGCGCTGGACGCCGCCGGCCAGCGGGTGGCCGTGCGGGCCGGGCAGGGCAGCGTGGCGGCAGCGGGTCAGCCCCCGAGCGAGCCGGTCGCCTTGTCGCCTGCCCCGGAACTGGCGGGATTGCCGGCGCGCATCGACACCCTGCCGCTGCTGTTCGACTGGCCCGCGCTGCCCGGCGCGGCAGCCTGGCGGGCGCAGATCGCGCCGGACGCGCGCTTCGAGACCGTGCTGCTGGAGAAGCCCGCGGACGCGCCGCGTGTGGGTTTCGCCGACCTGCCCGACGGTGACTACGTGCTGCGCGTGCGCGCGGTCGACGCGCGCGGCCTGGAGGGGCACGATGCCCTGCATCGCTTTGTTCTCGACGCGCGGCCGTTTGCGCCGCTGCTGACCGCGCCCGGCGCCCGGGTGCGTGACGCGCGCCCCACACTCGCCTGGAGCACGGTGGTGGGCGTGAACGCCTACCGTGTGCAGCTGGCGCGCAGCGACGACTTCGCCGCGCCGCTGCTGGACCGGACCCTGTCCACCACCACCTGGCAGCCCGATACAGCGCTGGAGCCGGGTGGCTACGTCTGGCGGGTCGCGAGCGTGGCCGGCGGCGAGACCGGGCCGTTCGCGCCGACCCGGCGCTTCACCTATGATCCGCTGCCCGGCGCACCGGCGATCGCGGCGGCCGACGCCGTGTTCGCCGACGAGGCGCTCAGCCTGCGCCTGCCGCCGCCCGCAGCGGGGCTGCACTATGCATGGACGATTTCCCGCGATGCAGCGCAGGCCGACGTGCTGTGGCGCGGGGAAAGCACGGACGGCAGCCTGCGCGTGGCCCCGCTCCAACCCGCGCCGGTCTATCTGGGCGCGCGCCTGGTCGAGGCCGACGGCACCGCTGGCCCCACCGTCGTGCGCCGCCTCGACCCGCCGCCGCGCCCCGCCTGGGAGCCCTGGCTGGTGCTGCTACCGCTGCTGTTCGCGCTGTGAAGCGACTGCAGCGCGTTCTCTTTGACGACCGTTTTTCCACCGCGCTGATCCTCCTCACGCTCGCGCAGGCAACCGCTGTGAGCGGCGTGCTCACGCGGGTCGACAACCTGCTCTACGACCTGGGCCAGCGCGTCATCACGCAGCCGGTGCCGGACGACATCGTGCTGGTCGCCATCGACGAGAGCAGCCTGTCGCAGCTCGGGCGCTGGCCGTGGTCGCGCCGCCTGCACGCCGCGCTCATCGACCGGCTGGCGGCCGACGGCGCCAAGGTGATCGCCCTCGACATCGTCTTTGCCGAACCCGACACCGCCGACCAGCCGGCCGATGCCCTGCTCGCCGAGGCCATCGGCCGGGCCGGCAACGTGGTGCTGCCGGTGCTGCTCGAAAGCAGCCGTGCCAACGGCCAGTTACTCGAAACCCTGCCGCTGCCGCAGCTGCTGGAGCAGGCGGCGGGCCTCGGCCGGGTCCACGCCGAACTCGACGCCGACGGCATCGCGCGCAGCGTGTTTCTGTGGGAAGGCGTCGGCACCCCCGCCTGGCCGCATTTCGGCCAGGCCGCGCTGACGGTGGCGGGCATCCAGCCGCCTGGCCTGTCGGCGGTGCCGCCGGCCGCTATGGTGCCGCAACCCTTCGCGCTGGTGCGTGACACGCAGCGCCGTGTCGGCTTCCTCGGCCCGCCCGGCCACGTTCGGAGCGTCTCCTACGCGCAGGCGCTCACCGGCGAATTCGCAGCGGGCACCTTCCGCAACCGCATCGTGCTGGTGGGGGCGACGGCCGCCGGCATGGGCGACCTCCTGCCCACGCCGGTGTCGGGGCTGGCCGCGCCGATGCCGGGGGTGGAATTCAACGCCAACGTGGTGGCGGCGATGCGCGACGGCCGCCTGATCCGGGAACTGCCGCGCGGGCCGACCCTGCTGCTGACCGCCGTGCTGGCGCTGCTGCCGCTGGCCTGGCTGGCGCGCCTGAGCCCGCTGGCCGGACTGCTCGCCAGCCTGGCGTGGTTCATCGCAGTGGCCGCGGTGGCCGCCAGCCTGCCTGTGCTCGCACGGGTGTGGATGCCCTCGGCGGGGGCGCTGCTCGCCATCCTGCTGGCCTACCCGGTGTGGAGCTGGCGGCGGCTCGAATCCGCCGGGCGATTTCTCGATCACGAACTGAAACGCCTGCGCCAGGAACTCGGCGCTGCCGCCGACGCGCCGGCACGCGAAACGGTGACCGATCCTTTCCAGGCGCGCATCCACCAGGTGCAGGCCGCCGCACACCGCTTGCGGCATCTGCAGGAGGAACGGCGCGAGACGCTGGCCTTCATCTCGCACGACATCCGCGCGCCGCTGGCGTCGGCGCTGATGCAGATCGACAGCCTGCCGCCGGCGCAGCAGGCACGGCTGCGCGCGCCGCTGACGCGCGGGCTTGATCTGGCGGAGGCTTTCCTGCGCACTTCGCGCGCCGAGATGCTCGACCCGGCGCGGTTCGAGGAACTCGATTGCGGCGCGGTGCTGCATCAGGCCATCGACGACGCCTATGCCACCGCGCGGGACAAACCGGTGCGGCTGGTGCGCACCATTCCGGACGACCCGCTGTGGGTCAACGGCGAATTCGGCCTGCTGCACCGGGCCATGCTCAACCTCATTCTGAATGCGATCCACCACGCCCCGCCTGGCAGCGCGGTGGAGCTTGGCCTGCGCGCGGCGGACGCGCGCGCCGAAGTCAGCGTCACCGACTATGGCCCCGGCATTGCCGAAACCGATCAGGCCCGGCTGTTCCAGCGCTTTTCGCGCACCGCGCAGGCCAGCGGCGGCACCGGCCTGGGTCTGTACTTTGTGCGCACAGTGGCGGAAAAGCATGGCGGCACGGTCGGCGTGGCCACGGCACCAGGCGGCCCGACGCGCTTCACGCTGGGGCTGCCGCTGGTGCAACACTGAGCTGTCATACTTCTGGATGCGCGGGCGGGCACAATATGCCCCCTGCTTCAACCGACGACGAAAGCATCATGGATCTGATTTTGTGGCGACACGCCGAAGCCGAAGAGGGCACGCCCGACCTGGCGCGCGAACTGTCCGGTCGCGGCCGCAAGCAGGCCTCGCGCATGGCCGACTGGCTGACGCCGCGCCTGCCGCCCGACGTGCGCATCCTCGCCAGCCCGGCCGCGCGCACGCGGCAGACGGCACAGGCGCTGGGGCGCGAGGTCGAAGTCGACGAGTCGCTAGCCCCCGGGGCTACGGCCGAAGCGGTGCTCGCCGCCGCCGGCTGGCCGGATTCTGTCCACCCGGTGCTTATCGTCGGCCATCAGCCGACGCTGGGCCGGGTGGCAGCGCGTCTGCTTGCCGGTATCGATGGCGACGTGTCGGTGAAAAAGGCCGGCGTCTGGTGGTTCCAGTGCCGCTGGCGCGACGGCGAACTCCAGGTCGTGCTGCGCGCCGTGGCCGGCCCGGACTACGCCTGACCCACGCGGGGACATATAATCCCCGCGTGATTCCTCATCCCCACAACCGGCTGGTTCCAGCCCGCACACGGAGACCTTTCTGGTGCCGGCCTGGCTGACTGCACTGCGCGACCTGATCGCCGACGCGAGCCCGCTGCGCCGCGTCATGTTGGCCATGCTGGTCGTACTGCCATTTGTCGCGCTGGGGGCGGCCTGGTTCTGGTTCAACCCGGTCGAATACCGGGTGCTGTATCCCAGGCTCTCCGACCGCGCCGGCGGCGAAGTCCTCGTCGCGCTCGAGCAACTCGATATTCCCTATCGCCTGTCTGCGGATGATGGCCGAATCGAGGTGCCAGCCGGCTCCGTGCACGTCGCGCGCTACCGGCTGGCGGCGCAGGGCCTGCCGCGTACCGACGAGGCGGTGCGTGCCGAAGCCGAAGACAGCCCGCGCTTCGGCGCCTCGTCGCAGCAGGAGCAGCAGCGCCTGCAGCGCGCGCTCGAGGCCGAACTGGCGCGCTCGGTGCAGACGCTGGAGCCGGTTGCGTTCGCGCGGGTGCATCTGGCCTTGCCTAAGGTGTCGCCCTTCCTGCGCGATGCGCCACCCGCGACGGCGGCGGTGCTGGTGAGGCTCAAAGCCGGCGCGGCCCTGTCGGCGGAGCAGGTGGCGACGATCCAGACCCTGGTCGCTGCCAGCGTGCCGCGCCTGGCGCGCAGCGATGTACAGGTATTCGACCCGCGCGGCGTGCAGCACAGCGCCGCACCGGCCGAGGCGGCCGAGTCGCCGCGCATGGCGCTGGAACGCGAACTGGCGCAGCGTGTGCGTGCCGTGCTCGCGCCCTGGCTGGGCGAGGCAGGTGTGACCGTGCAGGTGACCGCCACGCTCGACGACAGCGAGACGCGCCGCACGGTCGAGCGTGTGCGCAACGTCACCGTCGGCGGTCATATCCGGCCGCTGGAAAAAACCGTGCAGACCACGGTGCTGCCGGAAGGCCGGCTGGCGCGCTTGGACGCGATTGTGGTGCTGGATTTTGACGCCTCGCGCGAAGTGCGCCTGCGCGCCACGCAACTGGCACGGCAGGCGCTGGGCTACAGCGCCGCGCGCGGCGACACGCTCAATGTCTATGTGCTGCCCGCCGCCCGCCAGGCGCAGGCGCTGGCCGAACCACCGGGCGGAGAAGCCGCCGCACCGGTGAATCCTGAGCCCGTGACCGTGCCGGTATCGATCCCGCCGCTGCGCGCGCAGGAGAAGGTCCCGGCAGTCGACTACCGGCTGCTCGGTGCGCTGGCCCTGCTCGGCATCGTGCTGGCCGGCGGGGCCCTGTTTGCCCGCCTGCGTCGCCGCTCCGCGACCGTGCCGGTCGACACAGCCGACGATTTCGACGCACTGCTCGACGCCGCGCGCGAGCAGACGCTCGACAATCCGCGCGTGACGGCCGACGTGATCAAACTCTGGATGCGCGCATGAGCGAGGCCGGCATCGAAAAATCCGCCGCCTTGCTGCTGGCGCTGGGGGAAGAGGCCACAGCGGCGGTGTTCCGCTATCTCTCGCCGCTTGACGTCTCCCGGCTGGGTCAGGCCATGCGCGCGCTCGAGGTCTTGCCACGCGAGCGCGTGCGCAGCGTGCTGCACGATTTTTCCCGCGAGGCGGCACAACAGACCGGCTTTGCCGCCGACACCGCTCGCTTTCTCGACGACGCGCTGACGCGCGCCTGGCCGCCCGAGCGGGCGCAGGCGATGCTGCGCCGTCTGGGCGCGGCCGGTGCCGAGGCGCTGGAAAATCTGGCCTGGCGCGAGCCTGCCGAACTGGCCAGCCTGCTGGACGCGCAGCCGCCCGCGCTGGTGGCCGCGGTGATGGCCCAGTTGCCGCGCGACCTGGCGGCCGCCACGCTGGACATCCTGCCGGCCGCCGCGCGCGCCGCGACGCTGGCCGAGCTGGCGCACCGCACCGCGCCGGGCACCGATACCCTCGCCGAACTCGACGACTGGCTGGCCAGCCTGATCCCGGCCGCGCCGGAATCGGGCGAGGCAACAGCCGCCAATCTGCTCGACCGCATGAGCGGTGGCGCGGCGGCGGCTACACTCGCCCAGCTCGACAGTGCCGATGCCGGTCTGGCTGCCCGGCTGCGTGCCCGCGCCCTGGAATTCGACGATCTCGCGCGCGCATCCGAGGACGGCCGCCGCCTGTTCCTGCGCCAGGTGGGTGCGCGCACCCTGCTGCTGGCGCTGAAGGGCAGCGACGGCCAGGTGCTGGCGGCGCTGTCGGCGGTGATGAGCCCGTCTGCGGCGCTGCGCATGAAGGACGATCTCGACACCCTGGGCGCGGTGTCCGTCACCGAAATCCAGGCTGCGCAGCACGAAGCGGCGGCGCTGCTGCGCGCGCTCGCTGCCGAGGGCGCGATCCATTTTGAGGAAGAGGCGTGGGCATGAGCACGAAGGAAAACAGGCCATCGGCATTCGAGCAGTGGGAAGCACCGCTGTCCGCCCTGCCGGACGCCGCGCATGCGGCCCCGGACGACATCGCGGGCGAGTGTGCCCGGCTGCGCGAAACCGCCCGCGCCGAGGGCCATGCCGAAGGCCTGGCTGCCGGGCGCGCCGAGATCGAAGCCAATGCCATGCGGATGAGCCAGCTGGCCGAGAGCTTTTCCTCCACCCTCGACAACCTCGATTTCCGCCTCGCCGACATGGTGCTCGAACTCGCGCTCGACGTGGCGCGCCAGGTGGTGGCGGGGGAACTCGCCGCGCGTCCGGAACGCCTGCTCGACGTGGTGAACCTGGCTCTGAAGCAGATGGCGGAAACCAGCCGCGAATCGCGCCTGCTGCTGAACCCGGACGACGCCGCGCTGGTGCGGCCGCATCTCGATGGTGTGCTCGACAAGTCGCGCCTGCGCATCGTCGAGGATGCCCGCATCGTGCGCGGCGGCTGCCTCATCGAAACCTCGCAGGGCGATCTCGACGCGACGCTGCCAGCGCGCTGGCGGCAGGTGGTGCAGGTGTTGGGCTCCAATCTCAACTGGCTGGAATGAGCGCGCATGGTTGATCGTACCGTGCAACTGCGCGAATACCTGGCCGATTGCCGCCGCGCCGTCGGCTGGGCCACGCCGATCGCCACCAGTGGCCGGCTCACCCGCGTGTCCGGGCTGGTGATGGAAGCCGTGGGCCTGCGCCTGCCGGTGGGTAGCCAGTGCCACATCCAGATTCCCGGCGGGCAGAGCATCGAAGCGGAAGTCGCGGGCTTTGCCGGCGACCGCCTGTTCATCATGCCGGCCACCGACATCTACGGTGTGATGCCTGGCGCGCGCGTGATTCCCGACAACCCGATGGCGGCGCAGCCCCCGCGCCTGGGCCTGCGCTACATTCCGCGCCGCCGCGCGCAGGACCGCGTGCGCCAGGTGCCGGTGGGCGAGCGCCTGCTCGGCCGCGTGCTCGACGGCGCCGGCCGGCCGCTCGACGGCATGGGCCCGCTGTCACTGGAACGCCGCGTGCCGCTCTACAGCCGGCCGATCAATCCGCTCGAACGCGCGCCGATCCGGCAGACGCTGGATGTGGGCGTGCGCGCCATCAATGGCCTGCTCACCGTGGGGCGCGGCCAGCGGCTGGGCCTCTTCGCCGGCAGCGGCGTGGGCAAGAGCGTGCTGCTCGGCATGATGGCGCGCTATACCGAGGCCGACGTGGTGGTGGTGGGTCTGATCGGCGAACGCGGCCGCGAGGTCAAGGAATTCATCGACCGCATCCTCGGCAACGAGGGCATGGCGCGCGCGGTGGTGGTGGCCGCACCTGCCGACCATCCGCCGTTGATGCGGCTGAACGGCGCGGCCTACGCCATGTCGATTGCCGAATACTTTCGCGACCAGGGCAAGCACGTGCTGCTGATCATGGACTCGCTGACCCGCTACGCCATGGCGCAGCGCGAGGTGGCGCTGGCGATCGGCGAGCCGCCCGCCACCAAGGGCTATCCGCCGTCGGTATTCGCCAAGCTGCCGCAGCTCGCCGAGCGCGCCGGCAACGGCCGCAGCGGCAGCGGGTCGATCACGGCGTTTTTCACCGTGCTGATGGAAGGCGACGACCAGCAGGACCCCATCGCCGACGCCGCGCGCGCGATCCTCGACGGCCACATCGTGCTGTCCCGCGATCTGGCCGACGCCGGGCAATACCCCGCCATCGACGTCGAAGCCTCGATCAGCCGTGCCCAGCCCGATTTGCTGTCCGACGAGGCGCTGGAGCGTACGCGCCGTTTCAAGTATCTCTATTCGCGTTACATGCGCAGCCGCGACCTGCTCGCCGTGGGGGCGTATGTGCCGGGAGCCGACGTGGTGCTCGACGAAGGCGTGCGGCTGTACCCGCGCATGCAGCAGTACCTGATGCAGGGGATGCGCGAGCGCGCCACGCTCGACGACGCCCGCGCCGCGCTGGCCGAGGTGCTCGAATGAAGCCGTTCGCGCTCGCCCGCGTGCTCCAGCTCGCCGAGCGGCGCAGCGAAACCCTGTCGCGCGGGGTCAAGCAGGCGCATGGGATATGGCTGCGCGCACGCGGCCGGCAGGTGCAACTCACCGCCTTGCGCGACGCGCACATTGCGCTGCTCGCGCTCGATCTCAAGAGCGGCGTGTCCGCCGCGCAGGTACGTGAAGCCAGCCGCCTGCAGCAGGCGCAGGCTGAAGAAATGCAGGCGGCGCAGGCGGCCATCGATGCGGCCCACGCCGAATGGCAGGCCCGCCTCGACGCCTGGCTGGCGGAAGAAAACCGGGTCAAGGCCCTGCGCCTGCTCGAAGCCCGCCACCAGGCCGCAGTCGCCATCGCCGAACGCCGCATCGAACAACGCCAGCACGACGAGCTGGTCGAGCGCATGCATCAGCAGAATGGCGGACGGAGACGCTGATGCCCCTGCTCGATCTTTCGGCTGAAGAAGTGGCGTTTCTCGCGCAGCCTCTGCCAGCCCAACTCGCATCGCATCCCGACGGTGCCGGTGTGGGGTCGGCGCATCACTGCGCAGACGATTTCGCTGCGCGGCTGGGGCAGGGGCTGGCACTGACACTGGGCGCGCGCCTGCGCCTGCCGCTGATGCTTGTGCCGTGCAGCTACGAGGCAACGCCAGGTATGCGTCCGCACTGGCGGGTGAGCCCGGCACTCGCCGGCCTGTGGTTGGCGCGCCGGCAGGGCATGGATGCTCGCAGCGTCCATCCGGCGATGCCAGGCTGGCAGGGCGGGGCGCATGTGCCGCGCGCCCTGCTGCACACGCTCGACGCCGTGCTCGCCGAACGCTGGCTCGACGCCCCCGCCACCCTGCCGGGCGGGCTCGCCTGGCGGCTGGCGGCATCGGATACGGACATCATCCTGGCGCTCAACCTGCCGGCATCGGCAGCCGGGATGCAGCGCTGGGCACGGGAGATCATCGCCTCATGAAACCCGCAGCATTTCTCCTGTGCGCCCTGCCTGCGACCGCCTGGGCGGCTGATGCCGTCAGCGGCACGCTCACCGTGCTGCTCGCGCTGGCGCTCATCCTTGGCGGCTTCGTCACGCTTGCCTGGCTGGCCCGGCGCTACCTGCCCGGCATGGCCGCGCAGGGCGTGGTGAGGGTGGTGGGCTCGACAGCGGTGGGCGCGCGCGAACGCGTCGTCGTCGTCGAAGTGGACGACACCTGGCTGCTGCTGGGTGTGGGCGGCGGCAATGTGCGCCTGCTGCACAGCCAGCCCAAACCTGCCGACAAGGGAATCGGGGCGGCATGAGCACCTTCGCCATGCTCACCCGTCTGGGCAGTCTGCTGCTGGCCGGCTTCGCCCTGCCGGTGCTGGCCGCCGACCCCAGCGTGCCCCTGCTGGCCGTCACGCCGGGGGTGGGCGGACAGGTGATCGGCGTGCCGGGGGCGAGCCTGCCCTGGCTGCTGCTGTTTCCGTTTCTGCCGGCGCTGTTGTTGGCGTTCACGGCTTTCGCGCGCATTGCGGTGGTGCTGTATCTGCTGCGCCAGGGCCTGGGCGTGGGCAACGCGCCGCCCAATCTGGTGCTCACCGGCCTGGCGGTATTGCTGACGATTTTCGTGATGTCGCCGGCCCTGAAAAAAATCGACGCCGAGGCCTACCAGCCCTATCTTGCCGGAGCGCTGGAATTCAACGACGCAGCGGCGCAGGCGGCCGAACCGCTGAAGGTGTTCATGCTGCGGCAGACCCGCGCCGAAGACCTGGCGCTGTTCATCGACGGCGACGCCCGCATCGATCCCAAGCGGGTGGAGACGGTGCCGCTCGCTGCGCTGGCCCCGGCCTTTCTCACCAGCGAACTGAAGACCGCGTTCCAGATCGGCTTCATGGTGATCCTGCCGTTTCTGGTCATCGATCTCGTTGTGGCTGCCGTGCTCACCGCGCTCGGCATGATCATGCTGCCGCCGCAACTGGTTTCGCTGCCGTTGAAGCTGCTGCTTTTCGTCGCCGTGGACGGCTGGCATCTGCTGGTCGGCTCGCTGATCGGAAGCTTCTGATGGAAGACCTCGCGCGCGACGCCCTCTGGCTGACGCTTACTGTGGCCGCACCGGTTCTGCTGGCTGCGCTGGCGGTGGCCTTCGTCATCAGCCTCGTCCAGGCGACCACGCAAATCCTCGAACCGACGCTGTCCTTCGTGCCCAAGCTCATCGTCGTCGGCCTCGTGCTGGCCCTGCTGGGCGGCTGGATGAGCGGCCTCGTCGTCGATTTTGCCCGCACGCTGCTCACGGATTTTCCTGCCCTGATTGAATGATGCCCCTGACCGAAGCCGCGCTGCTGGCCTGGGGGTTTGCCTTCGCCCGTCTGGCCGGCTGGACGCTGTTCGATCCACTGCTCGCGCGCCTGCCTCTGGGTGGCCGGCTCATGCTGGCGGCGGCGCTTGCCGCTGCGCTGGCACCGGGGCTGGCGACGCCGCCCGTGTCGGCGCAGGGCGCGGCCCTGCTGCCCATGCTCGCGCTGGAAGTCCTCTGGGGCGCGGGGCTTGCGCTGGGGGTGGCCGTCGTCTTCACGCTGGCGCGGCTGGTCGTACTGTGGACCGGTCACACCGCCACCGCCGGCCTGTTGACGTTGACGCCGCAACAGGGCGACACCTCGGACGCGGCCTGGCGGGCGCTGGCGGGTTGGCTGGCGGTACTGGCGTTTCTGGGCGCGGGCGGGCACCTGCTGGTGGTCGCCGCCCTGCGCGAGAGTTTCGCGGTGATGCCCGTGGCGGGGTTGCCCGCCGTGGAAGACTTGCGCCGCCTCGGCGAGTCGGTCGGCTGGCTGTTCGCCACCGGCGCGACGCTGGCCCTGCCGCTGCTGGCGCTGGCGTTGCTGATCCAGCTGGCGTTCTTTGTGCTGGCGCGCACCACGCCGGGACTCGACATGTTCTCGATGGGACTGGGGCTCGCCGCCGTCGGCCTCTTGGCAGCGTGGATCGTCGCCGTGCCCGTGATTGCGCGGGGCATCACCGAAGGTCTCACGCAACTGGGTTTCTGGTTCGCCGCGTGGACAGACGTTCGATAGGGTGTTGACCGGCGCTTTGGATTACGGAAATGAAAATGATCCGGGGCAGCCTGGTCGCACTCGTCACGCCCATGTCTGAGGACGGTGCGCTCGACCTCGACGCCCTGCGCCGCCTGGTCGACTGGCACATCGCCGAAGGCACGGACGGCATCGTCATCGTCGGCACCACGGGCGAATCGCCCACGGTCGATTTCGACGAGCACTGCCAGCTCATCCGCACCGCCGTCGAACAGGCGGCAGGGCGCGTGCCGGTGATCGCCGGCACCGGGGCCAACTCCACCCGCGAAGCGATCGAGCTCACCGCTTGCGCAAAAGCCTCGGGCGCCGCCGCCGGCCTGTCGGTCGTGCCCTATTACAACAAGCCCACGCAGGAAGGCCTGTACCAGCACTACAAGGCCATTGCCGAAGCGGTCGAACTGCCACTCATTCTCTACAACGTGCCCGGCCGCACGGTCGCCGATCTGGCGAACGACACCGCGCTGCGTCTCGCGCAGGTACCTGGCGTGATCGGTCTGAAGGACGCCACCGGCAACATGGAGCGCGCCTCCGACCTGTTGCGGCGCGCGCCGGCGAATTTTGCGCTGTATAGCGGGGACGATGCCTCGGGCCTGCCCTTCATGCTGCTGGGTGGCCACGGCGTGATCTCGGTGACGGCCAACGTCGCGCCGAAACTCATGCACCAGATGTGCGAAGCCGCGTTTGCCGGGAACCTCGTCCTCGGTCGCGAAATCAACAACAGGCTCCTGCCGCTGCACAGCAAGCTCTTCCTCGAAGCCAACCCGATTCCCGCCAAGTGGGCGGTGGCGCAGCTCGGACGGATGCCTGCCGGCGTGCGCCTGCCGCTCACGCCGCTGTCCGCAACGCACCACGAAACCTTGCGCGAGGCGATGCGCCACGCCGGTCTGATGTAAAAAAAGGATGCCCATGCGTTACCTGTCTCTCCTCTTGGCTGCCTCGCTCGTCGCGGGCTGCGGCATCATCGAAAGCAAAAAGATCGACTATAAGTCGGCGCAGAAGGCGCCCACGCTCGAATTGCCGCCCGACCTCGTCGCGCCGTCTGCCGACAACCGCTACGCCATCCCCGACACCCAGGGTGGCGGAACCGCCACGCTGTCGACCTTCAACCAGGAACGCAAGGTGGCCCCGGCCGGCACGCAGACCCTGCTGCCGGTACAGGACAAGGCCCGTATCGAACGCGCCGGCACCCAGCGCTGGCTGGTGGTGAACGCCACGCCGCAGCAGGTGTGGCCGGTGATCAGGGACTTCTGGCAGGAAAGCGGTTTCATCATCAACATCGAATCGCCCGAGACCGGTGTGATCGAAACCGACTGGGCGGAAAACCGCGCGAAGATTCCGCAGGATGTCATCCGCCGTTCGCTCGGCAAGGTACTCGACGGTCTATATTCCACCGCCGAGCGCGACAAGTTCCGCACCCGTATCGAACAGGGCCGTGATGGCACGGAAATCTATCTCAGCCATCGCGGCATGATCGAGGTGTACGCCACCGAAGGCCAGGACAAGACTGTCTGGCAGCCGCGTCCCGCCGACCCCGAACTCGAAGCGGAAATGCTGCGTCGCCTGATGCTGCGTTTCGGCGTTGAGGAGGCGCGCGCCGAGACCCTGCTGGCCAAGCAGCAGACGCCCGAGCAGGCGCGCATCGTCAAGGACGGCGGGGCCAACAACCTGGAAATGGACGAAGGCTTCGACCGCGCCTGGCGTCGCGTCGGCCTGGCACTCGACCGCGTCGGCTTTGCCGTGGAAGACCGCGACCGTTCAAAGGGTGTGTACTTCGTGCGCTACATCGATCCGGAAGCCGACAACGACAGCAAGCGCGACGACGGCATCCTTGCCAAGTTCGCCTTCTGGAAGAGCAAGAAGCCGCAGGCCTCGCCGCAGGTGCAGGTCGTGGTGAGCGAGGCGGGCGAGAAGTCCCGCGTGTCGGTGACGGGTGCCGATGCGGGCACGCAGAACCGCATCGTCAACCTGCTCTACAAGGAACTGAAGTAAGGCGCGCGCGGTGCGCTTCTGCAGCCTGGGCAGCGGCAGCGAAGGCAACGGCCTGGTGGTCGAGGCCGGCACGACCCGCGTGCTGCTCGACTGCGGCTTTGGTCTTGCCGATTGCGTCGCCCGGCTCGCCCGGCGGGGGGTCCAGGCCAGCGATCTGGCGGGCATTGTGGTCACGCACGAACACAGTGACCACATCGGCGGGGTGGGGCGGCTGGCGCGCAAGTTCGGCCTGCCGGTGTGGCTCACGGCCGGCACACGCGTGATGGCGCAGGATCTGGACGGCGTGGATGTCAGGGTGATCGACAGCCACGCCCGGTTTGCCGTCGACGCGCTCGATATCCAGCCGTTTCCGGTGCCGCACGACGCGCGCGAGCCGGTGCAGTTCGTGTTTGGCGACGGCAACCGCTCGCTCGGCGTGCTCACCGACCTGGGCTGCGTGACGCCGCACGTCGAGGCCATGCTCGATGGCGTCGATGCCCTGGTGCTGGAGTGCAACCACGACGCCGACATGCTGGAAAACGGCCCGTATCCGGTGAGTCTCAAGCGCCGCGTGGGCGGGCGCTTCGGTCATCTGGAAAACAGCCAGGCGGCGGCGCTGCTGGACAAACTGAAGCACGACGGCCTGCAGTGCGTGATGGCCGCGCATGTATCAAAAAAGAACAACACGAATGCGCTGGCGCAAACCGCGCTGGCGAATGTGCTGGGCTGCAACGCAGACGAGGTGCGCGTGGCGTGCCAGACGTCGGGATTTGACTGGATCCGCCTGTGAGCGGACGAGTTTCGATTGGATAAGACTTTGACCACTTTTGCTGAACTCGGGCTCGCGCCCGACATCCTGCGGGCCCTCGACGACATGGGCTATGTCTCGCCGACGCCGATCCAGGAGCAGGTGATTCCGCTGGCCCTGCAGGGCGGCGACATCCTCGGCGCGGCGCAGACCGGCACCGGCAAGACCGCCGCCTTTGCGTTGCCGCTGATCCAGCGCCTGCTGCCGTTTGCCAACACCAGCACCTCACCCGCCAAGCATCCCATCCGCGCGCTCATCCTCACCCCCACGCGCGAGCTGGCCATTCAGGTGGAAGAGAGCATCAACGCCTACTGCAAGCACGTGCCGGTCCGCTCGCTGGTCGTCTACGGCGGCGTCAACATCAACACCCAGATTCCCATCCTCAAGACTGGCATCGAAGTGCTCGTCGCCACGCCGGGGCGGCTGCTCGACCACGTGCAGAACAAGACGCTGTCGCTCAATCAGGTCAACACCCTGGTGCTCGACGAAGCCGACCGCATGCTCGACATGGGCTTCATGCCCGACCTCAAGCGCATCGTCGCGCTGTTGCCGGCGCAGCGCGTGAACATGATGTTCTCGGCCACCTTCCCGGAAGAAATCCGCAAGCTCGCCGACAGCATCCTCAGCAGCCCCACCTTCATCGAAGTGGCGCGCAACACCACCGCGGTGACCGTGACGCAGGTGGTGCATCCGGTGCATCACGAGCGCAAACGGCAGCTGCTGTCGCACCTCATCAAGAGCCGCGACCTCAGCCAGGTGCTGGTGTTTACCGGGACGAAACTGGGCTGCAACCGGCTCGCCAACGAGCTCAACAAGCTGGGCCTGCACGCCGACGCCATCCACGGCGACAAGACCCAGCAGGAACGCATCAAGGCGCTCGACGCGTTCAAGGCCGGTACGCTGCGGGTACTGGTCGCCACCGACGTCGCCGCGCGCGGCATCGACATCGAGGCGCTGCCCTTCGTGGTGAATTACGACCTGCCGCACAACGCCGAGGATTACGTGCATCGTATCGGCCGCACCGGTCGCGCTGGTGCGAAGGGCGAGGCGATTTCGCTGGTGAGCGAGTCCGAGACGCGCTACCTCAAGGACATTGAAAAGCTGATCGGCAATCCGATCGAAGCGGTGATGGTCCCCGGCTTCGAACCCGGTGCGGCCGACATGCCGGCCTACGACGCGCGCCCGCCGCGTGGCGAGCGCCGTGATCGACCTGAGCGCGGTGAACGCACTGAGCGGCCAGCACGCAGTGAACGCCCCGAACGCAGTGAGTCGGCCCCGCGCAGCAAACCCGCTGCCTCGCGTGACGCACTCTTCGACGCGCCCTACGAACCGGGCAGCAGCCAGAACGACGCCCCCGCACCTACCCCGGTACGAAGCGGCCCGCGCAAACCGGTCGCCGCCCTGTTCCGTTCACCACCGAAACCGGCCGGGCAATGAGCTGGGAGCTGGGCCTGCTGGCTGCCTTCGGGCTACTGGGCTGGTACTGGTACGCCGGGATGCACGCGCGCGAGCAGGCCATCGCCGCCGGACGGCGTGCCTGCCAGAGCGCAGGCGTGCAGTTTCTCGATGAAAGCGTGGCGCAGACGCGCACCCGCCTGGCGCGCAACAGCCAGGGGCAACTGGTGTTGCAGCGCGATTTCCGCTTTGAATTTTCCGACACTGGCGACAATCGCCGCCCGGCCGTGGTCCGCATGGTCGGCGAACGGGTGGAGTGGGTGAGCCTGGATGGTGAGTGGCAGCCGGGACACCTTGCCAGCGTCAGCCGGCTGCCTGAATAAACCTGCCGTTTATTCCTGTTCCACTTCCAGGATCGCCAGGCTGATCTGCGGGCCCAGGTTCAGGTCCCATTCGGCCCAGTTTCTGTAGGCCTTCAGCTTTTCGGCCAGCACCGGCTTCATCTCGTAATCGCTCTTGCCGTCGTTGTACATGCGGCGCACTTCGGGCAGAAGAATGTCGAACCAGGCTTTCTGCTCTTCGACGAAGGTGCGGTCGCCGCTCGTGCCGTGGCCGGGCACATAGACCCTGGCGTTGACGGCGAGGGCGCGGTCGGTGGCTTTCATCACGCCCTTGAAGGTGCCGTCGCGCAGGTTCATCACCTGGCGGGCGAGTACATTGTCGCCGGTGAAGAGAATACGGTCCTCGGCCACTTCGATCATGTCGTCGGTCTTGCTGTGGGCGTCACTGGAGGCGTGGATGCGGAAGGTCTTGCCACCGATCTTGAATTCCTGGCCGTCGGCCGTCGGCACGGTGGGGATCTCCGCGCGGGTGCCGTCGGTGTAGCCCTGGGTCATGTCCGACATCAGCTTGAGCCAGAAGGCGTCTGCACCCTCCTTGGCCACGCGGATCATGTCCGGGTGGGCAATGATCGTGGCTTTGGGCCAGGCTTCGAGGATGGCCTGGTTGCCCAGCCAGTGGTCGCCGTGAACGTGGGTGTTGAACACGTGCGTGACCGGCAGCTGCGTGGCCTTGCGGATTTGCGCCACCACCATGCGGCCGGCCTGCACGCTGGAACCCGGATCGATCACCACCACGCTGTCTTTCGTCACCACCCAGGCCGGGTTGTTCATGAAGCCCTGGTTTTCCACCGAGGGTAGGCCCTGCGGGCCGTGGATGACCCAGGTCGACGCGCCGACTTTCTGCGCAGGGTAGGTGCGGACGGTGTCGTTGGGGCCGGCGATGGCAGCCGTGCTGAAGGCGAGGGCAGCGAGCAGGGGAAGCAGACGCATGGGAATCTCCTAGGAATGGGTTATGGCCGAACCTTACACAGTCCGGGCGAGACAATTAATGGTCGAAAAGCGCTACCACCACTTTTCGAAAATGATGCGGTTCATCGGTACGCCCTGGTCGTGCAATAGGGTGCTCATGTCCTCGACCATGCCCTTGGGGCCGCACAGGTAGTAGAGCGTGTCGTCGGGCACATGCAGGGTGTGCAGCTTGGCCGGGTCGATGCGGCCGGTGAGGCCGTGCCAGAGCGGGTCGGGCTGGGTAACGGTGATACTCACGTGCAGGTTGGCATGGTCGCGCACGGCCGCGTCGAGCTCGTCGCGGAACAGGATCTCGCGGCTGTCCGACACGCTGTATAGCAGGTGGGCCTGGGTGGCGAGCCGGGCGTCGCGTACGTGACGGAAGATCGAGAGCAGGGGCGTCACGCCCACACCGCCGCCGATCAGCACCAGGTTCTCGCTCATCTCGGGCAGGTAGACGAACGGCCCCTGTCCCTGCGACACGCGCACCGTGTCGCCCACCGCGCCGCGTTCGTGCACCCAGCGCGCAACCGGATGGGTGCTGCTGGCCTTGATCGCCAGTTCGATTTCGCCGGCGAAGAGCGGCGAGGTGGTGATGGAATAGCCGCTGGTCTGCACCTCGCCGTCGACCTCGACCGACAGATCGACCCATTGCCCCGGCAGAAAGCGGAAGGCCGGGTCGTCGATGGCAAGGCGCAGCGTGCGGATGCTGGGCGTGGCGGCGTCGAGCGCCGTCACGCGGGCGTCAAAAATGCGCAAGGCTCAGTCCTGATTCTTGTCGTTGTCGGCTTCCTCGAACTGGAGCGAAGCCGAATTGATGCAGTAGCGCATACCGGTGGGCGCGGGGCCGTCCGGGAACACATGGCCCAGATGCGACCCGCACTTGCGGCACAGCGCCTCAGTGCGCACCATGCCGTGTGTGGTGTCGGTTTTTTCCGCCACAGCCTCGGGTTTCAGCGCCTGATAGAAACTCGGCCAGCCGGTACCGGAATCGAACTTGGCCGTCGAATCGAACAGCGGTTCACCGCAGGCTGCGCAGCGATAGGCCCCGTGTGCGTGATGGTCCCAGTATTGCCCGGTAAACGCGCGTTCGGTGCCCTTCTCGCGCAGGATGCGGAACTGCTCGGGGGAGAGTGTGGCGCGCCATTCGGCGTCGGTTTTGGGGTCGGATGACATGGCGATCTCCATTCAAGGTCTGAAGTTTACCCGCAAGCCGGGGGGATACGGTGATCAGCGAGCTGGCTGACTGGCGACGGTTTGGACAGATGGCAGCCGGGTGTAAAGACGAGCTTTTTTTTGCCTCGACAGCCCGCAACGGTTGACAGCGTCATGCAGCGCGGTTTAATCTTCAACCAAGTTTTAGACTTAGTCTAAAACCCCATTTCATTCTGTCGTCGCAAGTGGCGACAGATGGGAACCCCCTGCCGCAAGGCAATCACGCAAACATAATGGAGATCAGGTTATGCAACTCAAAGGCTCGAAAACCGAAGACCATCTGAAGGCCGCCTTCGCAGGCGAATCGCAGGCCAACCGCCGTTACCTCTACTTCGCAGCAAAAGCCGACGTTGAAGGCTATAACGACGTTGCCGCCGTGTTCCGTTCCACCGCCGAAGGTGAAACCGGCCACGCCCACGGCCACCTCGAGTACCTGGAAAAGTGCGGCGACCCCGCCACCGGCATGGCATTCGGCCCCACCGCCGATAACCTGAAGACCGCCATCGCTGGCGAAACCCACGAGTACACCGACATGTACCCTGGCATGGCCAAGGATGCGCGTGGCGAAGGTTTCGACGAAATCGCCGACTGGTTCGAAACCCTGGCCAAGGCCGAGCGCTCGCACGCCAACAAATTCCAGAAAACCCTGGACAGCCTGGGCACCTGATCTGGCCTAGGATAGAAAGCGGGTCGCGTGCGGCCCGCTTTTTTTGACCCGCATTTCTCCAACCGCAGTCCCCATACCAATACCTGGAGCAAGCATGAGCACCCGCGAAGGCAGCCTCGAAGCCCCCACCCGCCACCCGCTCGACTGGAAGAATCCCGATTTCTACAGCGAGGATTCGCTCAATCACGAACTCGAACGCATTTTCGACATCTGCCACGGCTGCCGTCGCTGCGTGTCGCTGTGCACCGCTTTCCCGACCCTGTTCGACCTGGTCGACGAATCGCCCACCATGGAAGTGGATGGCATCGAGAAAAAGGACTACTGGAAAGTGGTCGACGAATGCTACCTGTGCGACCTGTGCTACATGACCAAGTGCCCCTACGTGCCGCCGCATCCGTGGAACCTGGATTTCCCGCACACCATGCTGCGCGCCAAGGCCATCAAGTTCAAAAAAGGCGAGACCACCTTCCGCGACAAGCTCCTCTCGAGCACTGACGCCATGGGCAAGCTCGCCTCGATTCCCGTGGTGGTGCAAGCCGTGAACGCCTCGCTGAAGAGCGCGCCGGTGCGCAAGCTGCTCGACAAGAACCTGGGCATCCACGCCGACCGCATCCTGCCGGAATACGATAGCGCCAAGTTCCGCTCGACAGCAAAACCCAACGCCGGCTTCCCGGTGAAAGCGGGCGAGAAAACCCCTGGCAAGGTCGCGATCTACGCCACCTGCTACGTGAACTACAACGAGCCCGGCATCGGCCACGATCTGCTGAAGGTGCTGGCGCACAATGAAATCCCCGCCGTGCTGGTCGACAAGGAAGCCTGCTGCGGCATGCCCAAGCTGGAACTGGGCGACCTCGAAGCGGTGCAGAAGCTCAAGGAAACCAACATCCCGCATCTTGCGAAACTCGCGCGCGAAGGCTACGCCATCCTCACCGCCGTGCCTTCGTGCACGCTCATGTACAAGCAGGAACTCCCGCTCATGTTCCCCAACGATGCCGACGTGCAGGCGGTGAAGGCTGCCATGTGGGACCCCTTCGAGTACCTGATGGCGCGCAACGCCGACGGCCTCTTGAAATCCGACTTCAAGAAACCGCTCGGCAAAGTGTCCTATCACGTGCCCTGCCACCAGCGTGTGCAGAACATCGGCAACAAGACACGCGATGCGCTGCAACTGGCCGGTGCCGAGGTGAACATGGTCGAGCGCTGCTCCGGCCACGACGGCACCTGGGGCGTGAAGACCGAGTGGTTCGCCAAATCGATGAAGATCGGCAAACCGGTGTTCCGCCTCATGGCCGAATCGCAGCCGAACTACGTCAGCTCCGACTGCGCGATTGCCGCCCGCCACATCCTGCAGGGCATGGGCGAGGGCGCGACCGCAGAAAAGGAACATCCCATCACGCTCATGCGCATTGCCTACGGCCTTCAAGCCTGACCAGAAAGGAGACGACCCATGCCGCACATTACCCGTGAAAGCCTGATGACACTGGAAGCCTATTCAAAGATTCGCCCCGGCTTCCGCGCAGACATCATCGCGCACAAAAAGAATCGTTTCGTCATGCTGGGTGAGCACATCAGCCTGCATTTCGAAGACGAAAAAACCATGCGTTACCAGATCCAGGAGATGCTGCGCGCCGAGCGCACGTTTGAGGAATCCGGCATCCAGGACGAACTCGACGCCTACAACCCGCTGATTCCGGACGGCAGCAACTGGAAGGCGACGATGATGATCGAATACCCCGATCCCGACGTACGCAAGGTCGAGCTCGGCAAGCTCAAGGGCGTGGAAGACCGCGTCTTCGTGCAGGTGGCCGAAGGCCCCAAGGTCTACGCCATTGCCGACGAGGACATGGACCGCGAAAACGAGGAAAAAACCTCCTCGGTGCATTTCCTGCGCTTTGAACTCGATGCCACTTCGGCCGCCGCCGCCAAGGCCGGCAGCCCCATCCGCATGGGCATCGACCATCCCGCCTGCCCGCTGCCCGCCACCGCCGTGGCCGACAACATCCGCGCCGCCCTGGTGCTCGACCTGGCCTGACCGGCCATGCTCAGTGCGCTGCTGATCGGGGAGGTCAAACACCGGCTCGCGGCCAGCGGCCTGCCGCTGGCGGTGGAGCTGTGGAACGGCGACATTTTTGGTGCGCCCCGTGAAAGCGCGCAGGTCGTCATGCGCATCAATAGCCCGGCTGTGCTCAAGTCATTGAGCAAACCCGGTCTGGGCGTGCTGGCCCGGGCCTACGTGCAGGGCGGGCTCGATCTGGACGGCGATATCCAGGACATCCTCGCCCTGGGCAACCAGCTCTGCGACGCCGACCGCTGCCAGCCGCGCAAGGGCGACGCCGCCTGGAAATGGTGGCGGCATACCCGTAGCCGCGACCGCAGGAACATCCAGTACCACTACGACGTTTCCAACGACTTTTACGGCCTGTGGCTCGACGCCGAACGCGCGTATTCCTGCGCCTACTTCCGCGATGCCGGCATGAGCCTCGACGACGCGCAGATCGCCAAGTTCGACCACATCTGCCGCAAGCTGGCGCTTGAGCCCGGCGACCGTTTTCTGGACATAGGCTGCGGCTGGGGCGGCCTCATCCGCCACGCCGTGCGCCACTATGGCGTAGAAGCCGTGGGCATCACCCTGTCTGACGACCAGCACGCCTACGCCACCGAGCGGGCACGCGAACTCGATCTGGCCGACCGCATCGAAGTGCGCCGCATGGACTACCGCGACGTGCCGGAAACCGGCGGTTACGACAAGATCGCCAGCGTCGGCATGTTCGAACACGTCGGGCGCGGCAACCTCGGTGCCTACTTCAGCAAGATCCACAGCCTGCTCAAACCCGGCGGGCTGGTGCTCAACCACGGCATCACCTCTGCCGCCGTCGGGTCGCAGGGCCTGGGCGGCGGCATTGCCGAATTTGTCGACGAATACGTGTTCCCGGGCGGCGAACTCGTCCACGTCTCCGACGTGCTGGAGGCCGCCGGCCAGGCAGGACTGGAATGCCTGGACGGTGAAAACCTGCGACCCCATTACGCCACCACCCTGTGGCATTGGGTGCGTCGTCTCGAAGCCCAGGCCAGCCGCGCCATCGAACTTATCGGCCAAGAAAAATACCGCATCTGGCGCATCTACATGGCCGGCTCTGCCCACGCCTTCGACCGGGGCTGGCTGGAACTGTGGCAAGTGTTGGCCGGCAAGGCCGTTGACGCCGCGCAGCCCAACTATCCGTTCCGGCGGGATTACATGTATCGGTGAGGGGGGCAGGGCGCGTGTGCGCCCGGCTGCCCGCTTTGACGCCGCCAATTGCTCGTTCGGCCTGTTCTTTCTGCCCGACATGGCCAGCCAGCTGCTGCACATCGTCAGCAAGGTCAAACCCGGTGGCCAGATCGTCGCCTGCTCGTTCTACCAGGGCGCGTTCGAACCCCTCGTCGATCTTTTTCTGCAACGCATCCAGCGCTACGGCGTCAACCCGCCCGAATTCACCTGGTGCCAGCTCTACCTCGAAACCCACTACCACGCCCTCTACGCCCGCGTCGGCCTCACCGATGTGCGCACCCACCGCCACGACGTCGGCACTCGGTTCGACGATGCCGAAGCCTGGTGGCGCGTCATCTGGTACGCCGGTTTCAGAGGCCTGGTCGCGCAGCTGGGCGAGGCCGAACTCGCCCGCTTCAAACAGGAACACCTCGCCGAAATCGGCACCCTGCACAACGGGCAGGGCATCCCGTTCAGCGTCGCCGCCCTGTTTGCCAGCGGGCGCGTGGCTTGATCGCGGCCATGAAATGATCGGGGCAGGCCGGACGAAACGCCGCTGGCTTGTGCGAAGATTCGATAGGTAACAAATACAGGGATGAGGAGCCCTTGGGTGTAAATACACACAATAAATGAACAAGAAATCGTTCAGCGAAGACGACATCAGCGCCAAGTACATCACGCCAGCCGTCATCAAGGCCGGCTGGGATGAAGCCACGCAGATTCGTCGCCAGGTGTACTTCACCAAGGGCCGCATCATCGTGCGCGGCAAGCTGGTTACGCGCGGCAAGGCCAAGCGCGCCGACTACGTCCTGTACTACCAGCACTTCCCCATCGCACTGATCGAGGCCAAGGACAACGCCCACGCGGTAGGCGACGGCATGCAGCAGGCGCTCGAATACGCCCATACGCTCGATATCCCTTTCGTTTTCTCCAGCAATGGCGATGGTTTCGTCTTTCACGACCGCACCGGTCAGAGCGAACAACTCGAAACCACGCTTGCAATGGAAGCCTTCCCCAGCCCGGAAACACTCTGGGCGCAATATCGCACCTACAAGGAGCTAGCGCCTGCGCAGGAGAAGGTCGTCCTGCAGCCGTATTACGACGACGGCAGCGACAAGGAGCCGCGCTACTACCAGCGCAACGCCATCAATGCCACGGTGGAAGCCATCGCCAAGGGGCAGAACCGCATCCTGCTGGTGATGGCTACCGGCACCGGCAAAACCTACACCGCATTCCAGATCATCTGGCGGCTGTGGAAGGGTGGGCAGAAGAAGCGCATCCTGTATCTGGCCGACCGCAACGTGCTCATCGACCAGACCATGGTCAACGACTTCCGCCCCTTCGGCGCGGCCATGGCCAAGCTCAGCACTGGTACCAAAACCATCGAGCGCGCAGACGGCACCAGCACCGAGCTGCCGACAGCCATCGACAAGCACCGCCGCATTGATACGGCCTACGAAATCTATCTCGGGCTGTACCAAGCCATCACCGGCCCCGAAGAGAAACAAAAGCTGTTCCGCGAATTCTCGCCCGGCTTCTTCGACCTCATCGTCATCGACGAATGCCACCGTGGCAGCGCCTCTGCCGATTCGGCTTGGCGCGAAATCCTCGAATACTTTTCCGGCGCGACACAGATCGGCCTGACTGCCACACCCAAGGAAACCGAATACGCCTCCAACATCGATTACTTTGGCACGCCGGTTTACACCTATTCGCTCAAGCAGGGCATTCACGACGGCTTTCTTGCACCCTACAAGGTCATCAAGGTGCATCTGGATGTCGATGTCGAAGGCTACCGGCCTGAGAACGGCGCGGTGGACGAGCAGGGCAACGAGATCGAGGACCGCATCTACAACCAGAAAGACTTCGACCGCGTGCTGGTCATCGACGAGCGCACCCGGCGCGTCGCCAAGTGGGTGTCGGACTACCTCAAGCAAAGTGGCGACCGCTTCCAGAAAACCATCGTCTTCTGCGTGGACACCGAACACGCCGCCCGCATGCGCCAGGCGCTCATCAACGAAAACGCCGACCTCGCCCAGAAAAACAGCCGCTACGTCATGCGCATCACCGGCGACGATACCGACGGACAGGCTCAGCTCGGCAACTTCATCGATCCGGAATCCCCTTATCCCGTCATCGTCACCACCTCGCGCCTGCTCTCAACCGGTGTCGATGCGCAAACCTGCCGCCTCATCGTGCTGGATCGCGCCGTGGGTTCCATGACCGAGTTCAAGCAGATCGTCGGGCGCGGCACGCGGGTGCACGAAGACACGAAAAAGTATTACTTCACCCTGGTCGACTTCCGCAAAGCCACCAATCACTTTGCCGATCCCGATTTCGATGGTGACCCGGTGCAGATTTACGAACCGGGCGAAGCTGATTCCGTCACGCCGCCCGACGACCTGCCTCCGTCAGTTGATGCCGAAGACCCGATCCCGGCCGAGCCTGGCGAAGACGAAACCGTCATCGACCGGCCGGACATCACCCTGCCGCTCGTCGCTGAAGAGCCGCGCGGCAAGTACTACATCAAGGGCCAACCAGTAAGGGTGCTCACCGAGCGCATCGAATACCTCGACGAAAACGGCAAGCTCGTCACCGAATCGCTGCGCGACTACTCGCGCCGCGCCATTCGCAGCCACTACGCCAGTCTCGACCAGTTTCTCGCCCGCTGGAAATCCGCCGAGCGCAAGGAAGCCGTCATCGAGGAACTGGCCGAAGAGGGCCTGTTGCTCGACCCGCTGCTGGAAGAGGTCGGCAAGGACCTCGACCCCTTCGACCTCATCTGCCACATCGCCTTTGACCAGCCGACGCTTACCCGCCGCGAACGCGCCAACAACGTGAAGAAGCGCGACGTGTTCACGAAGTACGGCCCGCAAGCCCGCACCGTGCTCGAAGCGCTGCTCGCCAAATACCAGGACGAAGGCATCGTCAGCGGGCTGGATAATGTCCATATCCTCGAAATCCCGCCCTTCAACGAAATGGGCACCCCCTTTCAACTCATCAAGCAATTCGGCACCAAAGCCAATTTCGAGAACGCCGTTCACGAACTGCAAGCCGCGCTGTATCAGGAAACCGCTTAACCCATGTCAGCAAGAAATATCGTCAAGTCCATCCAGGACATCATGCGCCAGGATGTCGGCGTCGATGGCGATGCACAGCGCCTCTCCCAACTGTGCTGGATGTTTTTCCTCAAGATCATCGACGACCAGGACCAGCAGCTGGCCGTGATGCAGGACAACTACCGCTCGCCGATTCCGGAGAAATTCCAGTGGCGCACCTGGGCGGCCGATCCCGAAGGCATCACCGGCGATGCGCTGATGACCTTCATCAACACCGAGCTCTTCCCCGCGCTCAAGGAACTGCCCGCCACCGGCAAAAACGCCAACCGCGTCCGCGTGGTGCGGAGCGTGTTCGAGGACGCCTACAACTACATGAAGTCCGGCCAGCTGATGCGGCAGGTGGTCAACAAGATCAGCGGCGTGGATTTCAACGATCTGGCCGAGCGCAAGCACTTCGGCGACATCTACGAGCAACTGCTCAACGATCTGCAAAGCGCCGGCAACGCGGGCGAGTACTACACCCCGCGCGCCATCACCGCGTTCATGGTCGACCGCATCGATCCCAAACCCGGCGAAATCCTGTTCGACCCAAGCTGTGGCACCGGCGGCTTCCTCACTTGTTCCATCCGCCACATGCGCGACCGCTATGTGAAAAAGGTGGAAGACGAACAGGCGCTGCAATCCGGCCTGCGCGCCGTGGAAAAGAAGCAGCTGCCGCACATGTTGTGCGTCACCAATATGCTGCTGCATGGCATCGAAGACCCCAGCTTTGTGCGCCACGACAACACCCTGGCGCGGCCCTACATCAGCTACGTCGCAGCCGACCGGGTCGACATCATCCTCACCAACCCGCCCTTTGGCGGGCGTGAGGAAGACGGCATCGAATCCAACTTCCCCGCCCACTTCCGCACCAAGGAAACCGCCGACCTCTTCCTCGCGCTCTTTATCCGTCTGCTCAGGCCCGGCGGCCGTGCCGCCATCGTGTTGCCGGACGGCTCCCTGTTCGGCGAGGGCGTGAAAACCCGGCTCAAGGAACACCTGCTGCAGGAATGCAATCTGCACACTATCGTGCGCCTGCCCAACAGTGTGTTCAAACCCTACGCCAGCATCGGCACCAACCTGTTGTTCTTCGAGAAAGGCGAGCCGACTCAGGATGTCTGGTTCTACGAGCATCAGGTGCCCGCTGGCCAGAAGGCCTACTCGATGACCCGGCCGATCAAGGTCGAGCACCTGAATGGCTGTGTCGACTGGTGGGGTGGGGAAGGGCGCGAGAACCGGCAGGAATCCGAACAGGCGTGGAAAGTCGGCATCGACGAAATCAAGGCCCGTAACTTCAACCTTGACTTCAAGAACCCCCACACCGTCGCCGACGACCACGGCGATCCGCAGGAACTGTTGGCGCAACTGCAAGCCGCCGAGGCCCAGGCCGCCGCGCTGCGTGACCAATTGAAAGGCATCCTCGCCGAGGCGCTGCTGCGATGAATCCGGCGCAACTGCTGGAACACTTCGACCGCATCAGCGAAGCGCCGGACGCGGTGGCACGGCTGCGTCGGTTCATTCTCGATCTGGCGGTGTGCGGCAAGTTGCTGGAACACTCTGCCAATTGGTACGAAATAACACTTGGTGAAATTGGCGAATGGGGGAGTGGTGGCACACCTAGCAAAAGCCACACGGAATACTACGGCGGTGATATTCCTTGGCTTGTAATTGGCGATTTGAATGAAGGGCTTATCACCTGCGCTGAGACATATATCACTGAGATTGGTCTCAAAAACTCATCAGCAAAGATGGTTGAGCCGGGAACAGTCCTCATCGCTATGTATGGGTCAATAGGCAAACTTGGGATAGCAGGTATTCGATGTGCGACCAATCAAGCTATCGCTTTCTGTGTCCCTGATTTAGCAAAAGTCAGTCGTGAGTTTTTGGTGGTCGTTCTTAAAAGTCTTCGTGAGGAATTGCTTGAAAAAGGCCATGGTGTAGCGCAGCAAAACATCAGTCAGAAAATCCTAAAGGCGCACCCGGTAAAACTCCCGCCCCTCGCCGAACAACACCGCATCGTTGCCAAGGTCGATGAACTGATGGCGCTGTGCGACCAGTTGGAGGCGGCGAATAACGAGCGCGAGGCGCGGCGCGACCGGCTGGTGGCGGCCAGCCTGCACCGCATCGGCACCGCCCCCGCCGCTGCAGACGAGGCCGCAACGGAAGCCCAAAGAGCCACCCCCTTGCGCGATGCTGCCCGCTTTCACCTCGACCACCTCCCGCGCCTCACCACCCGCCCCGAACACATCAAGCAACTGCGCCAAACCATCCTCAACCTCGCCGTCCGCGGCCGCCTCGTTCCCCAAGACCCCAGCGACGAACCGGCAGGGGAACTGCTCGCGCGAAAAGCGTGCCTCCCTAGCGGGTACAAACGCCGGAGGAAGATTCTCAAAGAAATATCAGTTGACGCACCCGTGAGTCTGTTTCCGGCTATTCCATTGACTTGGAAGTACGCAGATATCCAGTCTCTCTACGATCTAAACGTGATCATTGACTACGCTGATGGTAACCACGGTGCCCTATATCCGCGCAGCAATGAATTTGGAGACGACGGTGTTACTTTTGTCACCGCGAAGGACTTGATTGATGGTCGCGTAATATGGAAATCCTGTGCAAAACTTAATGAAGAGCGTGCCAATCAGCTTCCAAAGGGCTGGGCGCAGGGTGGCGACGTACTACTCACCCATAACGCTACTGTTGGTCGAGTTGCGCGCATTGAGGCCAATGTCGGTCGGTTCTTACTTGGCACTTCAGTCACTTTTTACCGGCTGAACCGAACGGTCCTTGAGTCCGACTTCTTTTACTACTTGCTCAAAAGTTCCATGTGGCAGGGCCAACTCGAAGCAATCATGGCTCAGACCACCCGTAATCAGGTGAGCATTCAAAAGCAAGCATTCTTTCGCGTTGTCGTTCCACCCCTCGCCGAACAACACCGCATCGTCGCCAAGGTCGATGAGCTGATGGCTCTGTGCGACCAGCTCGAAGCCCAGCTTTCGACCTCCCAGACCGACAGCCGCCGCCTGCTCGAAGCTGTGCTGCACGAGGCGCTGGCCCCAGCCTTGGAGAAAGCCGCATGAGCCTGACTGTCGTCGAAGTGCTCGACCGTTCCGTGCAGGGCATCACGAAGCCTTATGTTTGCCGCTGCGATGATGGCGAGGTGTATTTCGTGAAAGGCCGATCCGCGACGCGGCCGGGACTGATCGCCGAATGGCTGTGCGCCCGGCTGGCGTCACAGTTCGGTTTGCCGATTGCCCCCTATGCGATTGCGACCGTACCAAACGAGTTGATCGAGGCCGACCTGACCGGCTGGCTGCGTGACCTGGGTGCCGGAGAGGTGTTTGCCTCGCAACGGGTCAATGCGGTTGAGTTGTCGGATGCACATCGCGATCTGGTGCCGCAGGCACTGCGCCGGGATGTGGTCGCGTTCGACTGGTGGGTACGCAATGGCGACCGCAATATGACGGCGATGGGTGGAAACCCCAATCTGCTGTGGAATCCGGCGGATGGGGGTTCGCTGGTGGTGATCGACCACAATCTGGCCTTCGACCCGGCTTTTTCGGAGAAAGACTTTCTCAAGCTGCATGTATTTGCCGACGATATTCCGGCCATGTTCAGCGACTTTCTCGTCCGGGAGGCCTACACAGCCCGCTTTGCGGCAGCGCTCGGCATATGGACTGAAGCCTGCGATAATCTTCCCGAGTCTTGGGGGTTTGTCGATCCCGAACAAACCATTCCAGCTGGATTCTCGCTGGCTGAGGCCAAGGGTCTACTGGACCGGGCGCTTAACGATATTTTCTGGCAGTTGCCGACATGAATACCGCTTGCCATTACGCCATTGTTCGCTTTATGCCTTTCGTCGAGACGGGGGAGTTCGCCAACGTCGGCGTGGTCATGTTCGCCCCCAATGCGCGCTACTTCGGCTTCAAGCTGCTGGGTAACCGCTATGCGCGGGTGACGAATTTCTTCGAGCAAATGGATGCCAAGGTTTTCCGGGCATCCATGGGAACTTTCCGCGAAGAGTTGCAGCGCATCGACGGCATGCTCAAGCAGATGGGCACCGACCGACGCTTGAAGACGCTGGATCGGGATGGGGCCGTGCGTTTGTGGGGCGAGATCATCAAACCCCGCGAAACCATGCTGCGCTTCAGCGAGTCGCGCGTGGTGCTGGCCGAAGAGCCCCGTGCCAAGATGCTGGCGCTGTTCGAATATTACGTTGAGCGTAATTTTGTAAACCGCGAGTATCAAGAGCAGGCTCTGGAGCGCGGGGTGCGCGGCTGGCTGCGCGACGCAAAACTGCTGAATCAGTTTCATGCTGGTCGTGTAGGCAACGATGAGTACCACGCGCAGTTTCCCTTCGTCGCCGGGCCAGACGACAGGCCGGAAAAGATCATCAAGCCGCTCAATCTGGATTACGCAGAAGCATCCAAGATTATCGACCATGGCGGTCAATGGGTTGTGCGGGTTAATGCGCTGAAAAAACGCCACTTACTGCCGGAGAAGGTTCTGTTCGCGGTTAATGGTCCCGATGATTTCACCGCGCGTGGCAAGGCGCGTCGTGAAGTGGTGGATGAATTGGAAGATGCGGGCGTGATTGTTGCGCCGTTCAATCAAACCCGAGTGGTTATCGATTTCGCGAAGCGATAACACAATCCTGTAATTCGCCGGTGATGTATTCACGATTCGCGGGTAGCGAATACATCAAAAACCAATTCTTTATCGCTGAATCTGCCGGGCCGTGCGCCACCGATGCCGGTCTTGCGGCGCGGTTGACACGGCTGTTGAACGCGCCTGTGCGAGCCGATGTGGCACACCGCTCCCACCGCCGGCACTAACGGTCATGGCGATTCGCCGCCCCAGATCATGAAACAGCGAATCGCCATGACCGTTTCCCTCACCCCGACCCTCTCCCAGAGGGCGAGGGAGACGCAGTCAACGCTGCGCGTTGTTTCACGTTAACCTAGAAACGGCAGTTGGACGCGCCGGCGTGCCAGCGGGTGCGTAGCGGTCTCACGGTGAGCGTGATCGAAGCACAGAAGCGCGTATTCATGTGGCTCTCACGAGGGTGATAAGCGGTCAACTGCGGTTTCTGGGTTAAAGGAAAGGTAGTTGTGCATGAGTCACTGGACAGATGCAAGCCTCACGCCGGCTGTCATCGACTGGCAATCGGGGACCTTGTACTCGCCCGCGTATGGGGATGTCTACCACCCCGTGGCGGGCGCGCTGGGCCAGGCGCGCCACGTTTTCATGGCGGGCAACGGCCTGCCGGATCGCTGGGCCGGGCACGAGGACTTCACCGTTCTTGAAACAGGCTTTGGTTGCGGACTGAATTTTCTGGCGACGTGGCAGGCCTGGCGGGCCTCGCCGCATGCCTGTGCGCGGTTGCATTACTGCGCGGTTGAAAAGCATCCTTTCCAGTTGTCCGATCTGCGCCGGATCCACGCGCTGTGGCCCGAGCTCGCGCCTATGGCCGGGGTGCTCCAGTCGCAATGGCCGCTGGGCCTGCCCGGCTTTCATCGCCTGGTTTTCGAAGATGGACGGATACAGCTCACGCTCATGTTCGGTGAAGCTGCGGCCTGCCTGCCGCAATTGCGCGCACGCGTCGATGCTTTTTACCTCGACGGCTTCGCCCCCGAGCGCAATCCCGAGATGTGGGATGCCTCACTGTTTGCGCAGTGCGCCCGCCTGGCGGTGCCAGGCGCGACCGCAGCGACCTATAGCGTGGCGGGGCATGTCAGGCGCAAGCTGGAAGCTCAGGGCTTTGCCTGCAGTAAGCGATCCGGCTATGACGGCAAGCGGCACTGCCTCTGCGCACGCTTCATCGATTCCGCACCGGCGGTCGATGCACCGGCGATCAAACGCGTCGCGGTCGTCGGCGGCGGGGTGGCTGGGGCGGCGGTGGCCCGTTCCCTGGCGCGCCGGGGGGTGGCGGTGACGGTCATGGAAGACGCCCGCAACTATCCGCTGCGGGCGTCTGCCAATCCGCTTGCCGTGTTCCGGCCCACCCTGCCCGCAAACGCTTCCCCGGCGGGCCGGCTGACCCTGGCCGCCTTTCTCTTCAATCTCGCCGACTGGCACCGTCTCGACCCGTCGGACTGGCAAGCCTGCGGCGTGCTGCACCTGCTGTCAGACCCGCGCCAGATCCAGCGGCAAAGGGACGCCATGGCTGGCTTGCCCGCAGAATTCGCGCGCTGGGTGGACGCAGACGAGGCGCACACACTGGCCCATTACCCGGTTCGACACGGCGGGGTGCATTTCCCTCGGGCGGGCTGGGTCAAACCGACGGCCGTGACCCGGGTCTGGCTGAGTCAGCCCGGCATCGAATGGTGGGCGGGCGAGCCGGTGTCGACGCTGGCGCGCTGCGAGTCTGACTGGTGTCTGCGCGCGGGCGAGCGGCGGGTGCGCGCCGACGCCGTGGTCCTGGCCAATGCCGGCGACGCCGGCCGCTTCGCACCGGAACTGGCCTGGCCCCTGCAGGCGGTGCGGGGTCAGCTGACCAGCCTGCCGGCGGGAACCCTGCAAGCCCTGTCGTGCGTGGTGTCGGGCGAGGGCTACGTGATCCCCGGTGATGTTGCCGTCACGGGGGCGAGCTATGACCACGACACGCTGGACCTGACATTGTGTGCCCGTTCGCAGGCGGAAAATCTTGCCCGTTTGGCGGCCCTGCTGGACCTGCCGCCGGGCCGGCTGGAAAACCTTCCGCTCGGCGGTCGGGCCGCCCTGCGCGCGGTTTTGCCGGATCGCCTGCCGCTGCTCGGCGAAGTGGCCGGGCGCCCGCAACTGTTTGTGGCGGCGGGGTACGCGTCGAGAGGTGTGGTGTGGGCCGGCCTGCTGGGCGAAGCGCTGGCCGATGCAATACTTGGCCAGCCCCGGGCACTGACTGCGGAGCTGCTCACGGCCCTCGATCCCGGGCGTTTCGCGTCACGCCGCAAGGGCTGAAGGGCGCGCCGGATTCAGTCGCGCTTGTCGTGTTCGATCAGCGCGCAGGCCGACTGGTTGTGGAGGGGGATGAGTAAGCTGCCGGAGGGCAGAGCAGGGGCCCCGCAAAGCGGGGATGCGACCCCGCAGGCAGGGTAACTTCGAGTGCGGGGATTACTGCCGGGTCTTGTCCTTCTCGATCAGCGCGTAGGCTGAATGGTTGTGGATGGACTCGAAGTTTTCCGCTTCCACCACGTACTGGTCGATCAGCGGTTCGGCGTTCATCGCGGCGGCCACGTCGCGCACGATGTCCTCGACGAACTTGGGGTTGTCGTAGGCACGCTCGGTGACGTATTTCTCGTCCGGGCGCTTCAGCAATCCGAACAGCTCGCACGAAGCCTGGTCTTCCACCTTGCGGATGAGGTCTTCGATCCACAGGAAGCCGTTGGTCTGCGCGGTGACTGTGACGTGCGAGCGCTGGTTGTGCGCGCCGTAGTCGGAAATCTTCTTCGAGCAGGGGCACAGCGAGGTGACCGGCACCACCACCTGGGTGGTGTGGGTGTACTGGCCGTTCTCGATCGCACCGATGAAGGTGACTTCGTAGTCGAGCAGGCTCTGCACGCCGGAAACCGGTGCGGTCTTGTTCACAAAATAGGGAAAGCGCATTTCGATGTAGCCGGAATCGGCTTCCAGGCGCTCGACCATCTGGCGCAGCATGTCCTCGAAGTTCTCGATGGAAATCTCGTGCTCGCGGGTGTTCAGGATGTCGATGAAGCGCGACATGTGCGTGCCCTTGAAGTTGTGCGGCAGGTACACATACATGCTGAAGGTGGCAACGGTGTGCTGCACGCCGCCGCTCTTGTCGGCCACGCGCACCGGGTGGCGAATGCTCTTGATGCCCACCTTGTTGATGGCAATCTGCCGGGTGTCGGCCGAGCTTTGCACGTCGGGCATGCAAACGGCGGTGTCGCAAATCTGGTTCATGGCAGGCTCCTTGTTTGATATGCGCCTGCATCGTGGCGGGCGGGTGGCAGTTTAGACTGAGTATAAACTGGCCGAATACCTGAGTAAACCAGTGGGTTAATTGGCCCGCTGTGATTCGGCAACGTGTGCGCGGACGGCGCGTGCTATACCCGCCGCGTCCAGGCCGCACTCCGCGAGCATCTGCTGCGGATCGCCGTGCTCGATGAAGCGGTCGGGCAGACCCAGATGCAGCACCGGCACCTGCACCCCCAGCACAGACAGGGCTTCGGCCACCCCCGCCCCGGCTCCGCCGGCGATGGCGTTTTCTTCGAGCGTGACCAGCAGGCTGTGGCTAGTTGCCAGCTCGCGCAGTAAATCCACGTCCAGCGGCTTGACGAAGCGCATGTCGGCGACGCTGGCGTCCAGCGTTTCGGCGGCGGCGAGTGCCGGCGCGACGAGGCTGCCAAACGCGACCAGTGCGATATCGTTGCCGCGACGACGCAGCACGCCCTTGCCGATTTCGACGGTTTCCAGGCCCGGCGCGACGGCCGCCCCGGTGCCACCGCCCCGCGGATAGCGCACGGCGGAGGGTCCGTCGTGCAGGAACGCCGTGGTCAGCAGACGACGGCATTCGTCCTCGTCGGACGGCGCGGCAATGAGCAGATTGGGCAGGCAGCGCAGATACGAAAGATCGAAACTGCCCGCGTGGGTGGGGCCGTCCGCCCCCACCAGGCCGGCGCGGTCGATCGCCAGCATCACCGGCAGGTTCTGCAGCACCACGTCGTGGATCAGCTGATCGTAGGCGCGCTGCAGGAAGGTGGAATAGATCGCCACCACCGGCTTCACACCCTCGCAGGCCAGGCCGGCGGCAAAGGTCAGCGCGTGCTGCTCGGCAATGCCCACGTCGAAATAGCGTTTGGGGTATTCCTGGGAAAAGCGCACCAGCCCAGACCCTTCGCGCATGGCCGGGGTGATGCCGACCAGCCGCGTATCCGCCGCCGCCATGTCGCACAGCCAGTCGCCGAACACCTGGGTGTAAGTGGGTTTGCTGCCGGATTTTTCGGCGATGCCGGCGGCCGGGTCGAAGCGCGATACGCCGTGATACAGGCAGGGATTGGCCTCGGCCGGCTCGTATCCCTTGCCCTTTCGGGTGACAACATGCAGGAACTGCGGGCCGTCCAGACGCTTGATGTTGGTGAGCGTTTCAACCAGCACGGTGAGGTCGTGGCCGTCGATGGGGCCGATGTAGTTGAAGCCGAATTCCTCGAACAGCGTGCCGGGCGTGACCATGCCCTTCATGTGTTCCTCGGCACGCTTGGCCAGCTCGCGGATCGGCGGTGCAACCGAGAGCACCTTCTCGCCGGCGCGGCGGGCGGCGGCGTAGAACTTGCCCGACATCAGCCGCGCCAGATAATTGTTGAGCGCACCCACATTGGGCGAAATCGACATGTCGTTGTCATTTAGCACCACCAGCAGCGGCAGGTTGGTCGCGCCGGCATTGTTCAGCGCCTCGAAGGCCATGCCGGCGGTCATCGCGCCGTCGCCGATTACCGCCACCGCGCGCTGTTTCGAGCCGGTCTGACGGAAGGCCTCGGCCATGCCCAATGCCGCCGAGATCGAGGTGCTGGAGTGGCCGGTACCGAAGGCGTCGTATTCGCTCTCGGCGCGGCGCGGAAAGCCGGCGATGCCGCCACTCTGACGCAACCCGGTCATTGCCGCGCGGCGACCGGTGAGGATTTTGTGCGCGTAGCTCTGGTGGCCGACGTCCCAGACGATGCGATCCGCCGGGGTGTCGAACAAGTAATGCAGCGCGAGCGTGAGTTCCACCGCGCCCAGGTTCGAGGCGAGGTGTCCGCCGGTCTGCGCCACCGACTCCACCAGAAAGCTGCGCAGTTCTTCAGCCAATTGCGGCAGGTCGCTCGCCGACAGGGCGCGCAGGTCCACCGGAGAGCGGATGAAATCGAGCAGGGGGGCGGCCATGGTCAGAACGCGCGCTCGACGACAAAATCGGCCAGTGCACGCAAATGCGGCGCGGGCGCGGCCAGCCCGGCGAGCGCGGCGTGGGCGTCGCTGCGCAATTCCTGCGCGAATTCACGCGCCCGGGCGGCACCCAGCAGGCTGACATACGTGGGCTTGTTGTGGCTTGCGTCCTTGCCGGCCGTTTTGCCCAGCGTGGCGGTCGGGGCCTCGGCGTCGAGCACGTCGTCGACCACCTGGAAGGCCAGGCCGATGCACTTGGCGTAGTGGTCGAGCGCGGCCAGTGTCGCCGCGTCCGGGGTGCCGCAGTGCGCACCGAGCAGCACCGAGGCGCGGATCAGCGCGCCGGTCTTGTGGATGTGCATGAATTCGAGTTCGGCCAGATCGAGCGCCTTGCCGACACTCGCCAGATCGATGGCCTGGCCGCCGGCCATGCCGCGCGACCCCGCCGCCTGCGCCAGCAGGTGCAGCATCGTGAGTTGCATGGCGGGATCGTCCGCCAGCGGCTGCGCGGCCAGCACGTCGAACGCCAGGCTTTGCAGCGCGTCGCCCACCAGCAGCGCGGTGGCCTCGTCGAATTCCACATGCACCGTGGGTTTGCCGCGTCGCAATGCATCGTCATCCATGGCCGGCATGTCGTCGTGTACCAGCGAATACGCGTGGATGAGTTCGACCGCTGCCGCCGCGAACTGCACGCGGTCGGGGGTGCCTCCGGTCACTTCGCCCGCGGCAAAGGCCAGCAGGGGGCGCACCCGCTTGCCGCCGTCCAACACGGCATAGCGCATGGCTTCGTGCAGTCGCTGCGGCGCGATGTGGACAGGCGGGAGCGTGTCTGCCAGTACGGATTCCATGCGCGACTGGCAGGCCTGCATCCAGGCGATGAAATCACTCATCGCTCGCACCGGGTTTGAACGGAACCAGACCACCGTTTTCCAGCATCTGTACCTGCTGCTCGGCATCCGTCAACTGCTGCCGGCAGAAATGCAGCAGCTCGGCACCACGCTTGTAGGCCGCGAGCGATGCTTCCAGCGACAACTGTCCACCTTCCATGTCGGCCACAATGGCCTCGAGTTCGGCAAGCGCGGATTCGTAATCCTTGGGGGCGGCGTGTTCTTTGGGGGAAAGCGGCGCGGCGCGGGGTTTGGCCATCGGGAATCCCGGCGTGAATTAAGACCGATACTTTAACAAATTGGTCCCGAACCTGTCTTCCCTGTGAAGCAGGGCGTGCTATTATTCGCCCCGTCCCCGCCCGAGATGGCGGGGATTTTTCATCCGTACCCGTGCCCTGCACGGGAGGGTCGGGCACCAGTTTGCCCCCCTCGATCCGGTGGATTCAATTGCCGCTCCAGTCATCTGGAGGGGGCTTGGTTTTGAGTAGGGTGCGCCAATGAGCAATCTCGCCGAATCCAGCGCCTTGTCGCTTACTTCGCCGCAACTTCCTGTTTCCTGGTATTTCGACCCGGCCATCCACGCGCTGGAACTCGAACATCTCTTCAAGCGCGGCCATGGCTACGCCGGCCACCAGCTCATGGTGCCAGAGGCTGGCGACTATCGCGCCCTTGAACTTTTCGAGGGCGCGAAGATCCTGATCAACCAGGGCACGGGCATCGAACTGCTGTCCAATGTCTGCCGTCACCGTCAGGCGCTCATGCTCGAGGGCAGCGGCAAGCTGCGCGCGAACGCCATCGTCTGCCCCATCCACCGCTGGACCTACGACAGCCAGGGCCGGCTCATGGGCGCGCCCGAGTTCCCCGGCAACCCCTGCCTGAATCTCAAGCGCACCGGTCTGCAGAACTGGCAGGGCCTGCTGTTCGCCGGCGAACGCGACGTCAGCGCCGACCTCGCCGGCATGCAGGCCGCGCGCAATCTGGATTTTTCCGGCTTCATGCTCGACCGCGTGCAGGTCGACCACTACGCCTGCAACTGGAAAACCTTCATCGAGGTGTATCTGGAGGACTACCACGTCGCGCCCTATCACCCCGGCCTCGGCCACTTCGTCACCTGCGACGACCTCAAGTGGGAATACGGCGACTGGTGGTCGGTGCAGACCGTGGGCGTGAACCGGGGCCTGACCCAGGCCGGTTCGCCCACCTACCAGAAATGGCACGAGCAGATCATGGCCTACAACCGGGGCGCAGCGCCGAGACACGGCTCCATCTGGCTCACCTACTACCCCGGCCTCATGGTCGAATGGTATCCGCACGTCCTCGTCGTCTCGTCCATCGTGCCCACCGGCGTGGAATCGTGCAGCAACATCGTCGAGTTCTACTACCCCGAAGACATCGCCCTCTTCGAGCGCGCCTTCATCGAAGCCGAGCAGGCCGCCTACCTGGAAACCGCCGAGGAAGACCGCGACATCTGCTGGCGCATGCATGAAGGCCGGCGCGCGCTCTATAAGCAGGGGATCTCTGAAACCGGCCCGTACCAGTCGCCGCTGGAAGACGGCATGATGCACTTCCATGCCTTTCTGCGGCGCGAGATCGAGCCGCATCTCGCCTGACCCACGGGTGGGCAGCAGGCAGGAGGCGGGTCGCCGCTACACAGAGTGCGACTGATTCGCGCGTCGTTCGGCAAACCCGGGACGCGGAAACGGCGCGCCCCTGAACGGGATATCCCCCTTCGCTGGAAAGCTGTCGGATGTGTCGCCGGGCCTTACAGTGTCTGCACGAAGGCCAGCACTTCGGCTGCGTGTCCCGGTGCCTTCAACCCACGCCATTCCTTCACCAGTTTGCCGGTCTTGTCGAACACGAAGGTGCTGCGTTCGATGCCGCGCACGAGCTTGCCGTACATGTTTTTCTGCTTCATCACGCCGAAGCGTTCGCACAGCGTGCCTTCGGTGTCGGAGAGCAGTTCGAAGGGAAAGCCCTGCTTGGATTTGAAGCCTTCGTGCGATTTGAGGCTGTCGCGCGAGACACCGACGACGACGGTGCCGGCTTGTTCGAAATCGGCATGGAGGTCGCGAAATTCCTGGCCTTCGACGGTGCAGCCGGGGGTATTGTCCTTGGGGTAGAAGTAAACGACGACATTCTTGCCGCGCTGATCGGAAAGCTTGAACGTGGTATTGCCGGTGGCGGGCAGGGCGAAGTCGGCGATGTGCAGATCACTCATGGGGTTTCCTCAGGTGGATGATTTCAATAACACGATGACAGCGCCTGCGCCGCCATCGACAGTACGCGCCTGGCAGAAGGCGAGGACGTCTTCACGCTGCATCAGCCAGTGTCTGACCTTGTTTTTCAGTACCGGCAGACGATTCTTCGAGCCGTGGCCCTTGCCGTGGATGACGCGCACGCAGCGGCGGTCTTCGACCATGCAGCGGTTGAGAAAGCCGGCCAGGGCCACGCGTGCCTCGTCGCCGGTGAGGCCGTGCAGGTCGAGTTCGGCGCGAATGACCCAGCCGCCGCGCCGCAGCTTGCGCATGGCGGCGACGGGCACGCCGGGACGGACGAAGTAGAGTTCCTCGCCGGTGGCGACGGCGGCATCCCAGTCCCAGGGGTCGGCGAGGGCGTCGACGAGTACCTGCTGCTCGTCGGCGAGGCGCTGGCGAGCGAGCGGCTTGGGACGGGGGCGTCCGGGGTCTGCCCGGTCCGATGGGGGCAGGGGAATCACGCCGACGACAGCCCGGCGGAACAGCAGTGCGCCGTCAGGCTGGGGCTCGCGCGGGCGCGGGGAGACGGGCGGGGCGGCGGGTCGCGGCGTTTCGCGCAGGGCACGGCGCACGCTTGCCAGCGCCTCGAAGGAGGCGGGGGCGAGCGCACTGCCACGGGCGCGTTTCATCGCGAGTTACCGCATGGAACGCGATCAGGCCTTGCCCAGGGCGTCGAGATAGCGCTCGGCGTCGAGCGCGGCCATGCAGCCGGTGCCGGCGCTGGTCACAGCCTGACGGTAGATGTGATCCTGTACGTCGCCGGCCGCGAAAACGCCTTCGATATTGGTGGCAGTGGCGTTACCCTTGTTGCCGCCCTTCGTCACGATGTAGCCGCCTTCCAGCTCCAGCTGCCCGGCAAAAATATCCGTGTTCGGCTTGTGACCGATGGCGATGAAGATGCCGGTGAGCTCGATGTCCTTCGTTTCGCCACTCTTGGTGCTCTTGATGCGCATGCCGGTCACGCCGGTCTTGTCGCCGAGCACTTCGTCGAGCGTGTGGTCGAGTTCGAGGGTGATCTTGCCTTCCTTGACCTTCTCCATCAGATGCCCGACGAGAATCTTCTCGGACTTGAAGGTGTCGCGGCGGTGCACGACGGTGACGTGCGAGGCGATGTTGGCGAGATACAGCGCTTCTTCGACCGCCGTGTTGCCACCGCCGATGACCGCGACGCGCTGATTCTTGTAGAAGAAACCGTCGCAAGTGGCGCAGCCGGACACGCCCTTACCCATGAAGGCCTTCTCGGATTCCAGCCCCAGATACATGGCCGACGCGCCGGTGGCGATGATGAGCGCGTCGCAGGTGTAGGTACCTGCGTCGCCCACGAGAGTGAAGGGTTTTTCGCTGAGCTTGGCGGTGTGGATCTGGTCGAAAATCACTTCGGTGTTGAAGCGCTTGGCGTGGCGCTCGAAGCGGTCCATGAGTTCGGGGCCCTGCACGCCGTCGACGTCGGCGGGCCAGTTGTCGACTTCGGTGGTGGTCATGAGCTGACCGCCCTGCTGCATGCCGGTGATGACCACCGGCGATAGATTGGCGCGCGCAGCGTACACGGCGGCGGAATAGCCGGCGGGGCCGGAACCGAGGATGACGAGTTTGTGGTGTTGGGTGCTCATGGTGTTTTTGCCGGCTAAAGGGTAAAGGAAGGATTCTAACCAAACTCGGAGGCATCAATTCCACGCTGCGAGTCGGGTGGCCTGCTCTATGATCCTGGAAACCGCAGTTGACCGCTCGCCACCCTCGTGAGTGGCGCATGAATACGGGTTTTTGTGCCTTCGATCACGTTCACCGTTTGGGTGAGACCGCTACGCACCCGCTGGCACGCCGGCTCGGGCACCTGCCTTGTCGCTTCTCCTTGCGGGTCCCGACCCGCTGCGTCGTCGCTTCGCGGCAGTCACCCGATCCGACGCACCATTGGGTGCGTCCAACTGCGGTTTCTAGGATAATCGGGGTCGTTCCGGCTGTTTCAAGCTCCTCCAAGGATTCCATGGCGCGTCCCGCCCCCCGCTCATCCACTCCGCTATCTCCCCGCATGTTGCGCCTGCTGCGCGAGGCGCGTGCCATTCTGGTGGGCTTTGTGGCGCTCCTGCTGGCCGTGATCCTGGCCACGCACGATCTCGCCGACCCTGGTTTCACCACGACCGGGCAGGGCGAGAGTCTGCACAACCTGGGCGGTCAGGCCGGGGCCTGGGTATCCGATTTGCTGCTGATGCTGTTCGGCGTCTCGGCCTGGTGGTGGGTGGCTCTGGCTCTGGGGTATGTCATCCACACCTTCCGCCATCTCGACGAGATACCGCTTGCGGGCGGGCGTCAACGCGCCTTGCGACTGGGTGGCTTCGGGCTGCTGCTGCTGTCGAGCACCGGAGTGGAATGGCTGCGAGGCTGGCACTGGACGGGCGGTCTGCCCGACGTTGCCGGCGGCGTGCTCGGTTCGTTTGTGGGGGAAGGCCTGGGGACGCTGCTGGGCTTTACCGGCGGTTCCTTGCTGCTGCTGTTGCTGATGGCCGTGGGCTTCAGCCTATTTACCGGCGTCTCGTGGCTGGAAATGACCGAACGTACCGGCGAATGGGTCGAGCGCGCCTGGTCGAAGGCCATTCTCACCTGGCACGCCTACCGCGACCGCAAGGCGGGTGAGGTGGCGGTGCAGAAACGCGAGGCCAGAGTGCAGGGCGTGAAGAAAAAAATCGAGGCGGCCGCGCCCATCCGCATCGAACCCGTGGTGAAGGAAGTCCCGCAGTCCGAGCGTGCCGTCGTCGAGAAACAGGTGCCGCTTTTCGCCGACCTGCCCGATTCGCCGCTGCCACCGCTGCATCTGCTCGACCCCGCTGACGAGGCGGTGGAAACGGCGAGCGCCGAGGCGCTGGAATTCACCTCGCTGATGATCGAGCGCAAGCTCGCCGAATTCGGTGTCGAGGTGAAGGTGGTGTCGGCCTCGCCCGGCCCGGTGATCACGCGCTACGAGATCGAGCCCGCCACGGGTGTGAAGGGCAGCCAGATCGTCAACCTGGCCAAGGATCTCGCGCGTACGCTGTCGGTGATCAGCATCCGCGTGGTCGAGGCGATTCCCGGCAAACACACCATGGGGCTGGAGATTCCCAACCCCAAGCGGCAGATCGTGCGGCTGTCGGAAATTCTCGGCTCCACGGCGTATCACGACAGCGCCAGCCCCCTGACGGTGACGCTGGGCAAGGACATCGCCGGCAACCCGGTGGTCGCCGACCTTGGCAAGATGCCGCACCTGCTGGTGGCGGGCACCACCGGTTCGGGCAAGTCGGTCGGCGTCAACGCCATGATCCTGTCGCTGGTCTACAAGGCCGACCCGGCCACCGTACGCATGATCATGGTCGACCCCAAGATGCTGGAACTGTCCATCTACGAAGGCATTCCGCACCTGCTCGCGCCAGTGGTCACCGACATGAAACAGGCTGCCAGTGCGCTCAACTGGTGCGTGGCCGAAATGGAGCGTCGATATAAATTGATGTCGGCCGTCGGCGTGCGCAACCTCGCCGGCTACAACCAGAAGGTACGCGACGCGAAGAAGGCCGGCACGCCGCTGACGCATCCGTTCAGCCTCACGCCTGACAACCCCGAGCCGCTGGAAACCCTGCCGGCCATCGTCGTCGTCATCGACGAGCTGGCCGACCTGATGATGGTGGTCGGCAAGAAAGTCGAGGAGTTGATCGCGCGGCTGGCACAAAAGGCACGCGCCGCCGGCGTGCATCTGATTCTGGCGACCCAGCGCCCGAGCGTGGACGTCATTACCGGTCTGATCAAGGCCAATATTCCAACACGCATCGCCTTCCAGGTGTCGTCCAAGATCGACTCGCGCACCATCCTCGATCAGATGGGTGCCGAGGCGCTGCTGGGTCAGGGCGACATGCTCTACCTGCCACCCGGTTCGGGTCTGCCCAACCGGGTGCACGGTGCGTTCGTGTCCGACGCCGAGGTGCATCGTGTCGTCGATTACCTCAAGGCGCTGGGGGAACCGGACTACATCGAAGGCGTGCTCGAATCGCCGGAAGAGGGCGGCGAGGGCGGGGGCGAGTACGGCGAGGCCGCCGAAGCGGACCCGCTCTACGACCAGGCCGTGGCCTACGTGCTGAAGTCGCGCCGCGCCTCGATCTCGTCGGTGCAGCGTCAGCTGCGCATCGGCTACAACCGTGCCGCGCGCATGATCGAGGACATGGAACGCGCCGGTCTGGTCTCGGCCATGCAATCGAATGGCAACCGGGACGTGCTGGTTCCGGGAGGAGAATCATGAAGTCGTATGCCCTGATCCCCGCCGCCGGGTCCGGTAGCCGCATGGGTGGCATGGTCGAGAAGCAGTATCTCGACCTGAATTCGGTGCCCATGATCGCCCACGCCATGATGGTGCTGGCCCGCCAGCCGCGCATCGAGCGTATTTTTGTAGTGTTGTCGCCTACCGACAGACGCTGGAACAACTACGCCTGGCAGGGTTGGGAAGAACGCATCGAGGTGCTGCGCTGCGGCGGCGGTACGCGTGCGGAAACCGTGCTCAATGGCCTCGATGCGATCTCAAAGGTTTGCGATCCCGATGACTGGGTTCTGGTCCACGACGCCGCACGCCCCTGCCTCCCGGACGAGATGCTGGCGAAGCTGCTCGACGAAATTGCCGACGATCCGGTCGGCGGCCTGCTTGCCGTGCCGGTGGCCGACACACTCAAGCGTGCAGCGCCTGAATCGCCTGATGGCCCTCGCGCAGAAACCACCGTGCCGCGCGCCGGCCTGTGGCAGGCGCAGACGCCGCAGATGTTCCGTCACGGCGTGCTCGTCGACGCCCTGCGCGTTGCCGGCAGCGACATGACCGACGAAGCTTCGGCCATCGAGCAACTTGGGTTACACCCCAGGCTCGTCGAGTCCGACAGCCGCAACCTCAAGGTCACGTATCCGCAAGATCTGGAACTGGCCGGCATGATCCTGAAGAAAATGCACGAGTGATCTCTGCCATGAATGATTTCCGCCATGAGTGATTTCCGCATTGGCCACGGTTTCGACGTGCACGCGCTGGTCGAAGGCCGCAAGTGCATCATCGGCGGCGTCGACATTCCCTGCGAGCGGGGGCTGGCCGGCCACTCCGACGCCGACGTGCTGCTGCACGCCATCTGCGACGCGCTGCTCGGTGCGGCTGGCTTGGGCGACATCGGTCGCCACTTCCCCGACACCAGTGCCGAATTCAAGGACATCGACAGCCGTATCCTGCTGCGTCGCGTCGCCGAACAGCTGCGCCAGCGTGGCTGGATCGCCGGCAACGTTGACGCCACGATCATCGCGCAGGCCCCGAAGATGGCACCGCACATCGTACGCATGACCGCGCACATTGCCGAAGACCTAGGCGTCGGTAGCGACCGTGTCAACGTCAAGGCCACCACCACCGAACAGCTCGGCTTCACCGGGCGCGGCGAAGGCATCGCCGCCGAGGCGGTGTGCCTGATCGTGCGTGGCTGACGCCGCCAGTACGGAGCATCCGACGCAGCCGGAAACACAACGCCTGTTTTTCGCGCTGTGGCCCGACGACGCCACCCGCGACGCACTGGATCGCACCAGTAAGTGGCTGCATCAGCACTGGGGCGGTCGCCGCATGCGTGCCGAGACCCTGCACCTGACGCTGGCGTTTCTGGGGGCAACGCGGATGGCCCAATTGCCGGCCTTGCGTGCCGTGCTGGATGGGCTGGACGTTCCGGCGTTCAGCCTCCGGCTGGATCAGGTGGGGTTCTGGCCGGGCAATCGCATTGCCTGGCTCAAGCCCGGTGTACCACCGGCGGGCCTCGCCACCCTGGCGGGCGAATTGCGGGCGGGTTTGCAGGCGACGGGGGTTTCGTTCGACCCCCGGCCTTTCTTTCCGCATGTGACCTTGCTGCGCAATTCGTCCGGCGGTATGGCCAGCGCGTGCCAGCCTGTTCATTGGCACGTTGATCGGGTCGCCCTGCTCGAATCAGGTTCGGCGGGTGGCCGGTCCGGTTATGCGGTCTGCTGCGAGCGTGGCTTGCCTCGCGCCTGATCCGGGTCTTCACTGCGGAAATATCCGGGTGCGCGGCATTGACCATCCCGGGCTAATTGGATAGAATGCCGCGTTTTCCCGGGATCGAATCGTTGGAGACCCCCATGTATGCAGTCATCAAGACCGGCGGCAAGCAATACCGCGTGAGCGCCGGCGACAAACTGAAAATTGAAAAGCTCGATGCCGAAGTCGGCAGCGAGGTCACGTTCGACCAGGTGCTGATGGTGGGCGGCGACGGCGAGATCAAGATGGGGGCCCCGCTGCTGCGGGGTGCCACCGTCAAGGCCACCGTGCTCGACCAGGCGCGTGGCGACAAGATCAAGATCTTCAAGATGCGCCGCCGCAAGCACTATCGCAAGAGCCAGGGCCATCGCCAGTACTACACCGAAGTGCAGATCGCCGGCATTTCCGCATAAGGAGCAGACACCATGGCACACAAGAAAGCAGGCGGCAGTTCCCGTAACGGTCGCGATTCCGAATCGAAACGTCTGGGCGTGAAGCGCTACGGCGGTCAGGTGGTTGCCGCTGGCAACATCCTCGTGCGTCAGCGTGGAACCCAGTTCCATCCGGGCGACAACGTCGGCATTGGCAAGGATCACACCCTGTTTGCCAAGACCGAAGGTACGGTGATCTTCGAAGTCAAGGGTGCAGCCCGTCGCAAGATGGTGCGCATCGAGCCGGTGGCAGCCTGAATCTGCCGCTCGACTGAGCGCGTTGCGCTTCCATGAAAGCCCTGTCCGCCGGATGGGGCTTTTTTGTTTTTGGACCCGAGCATGAAATTCATAGATGAAGCCAAAATCCAGGTCATCGCCGGCAAAGGGGGCGACGGCAGTGCTTCGTTCCGGCGCGAAAAATACATTCCCAAGGGCGGGCCGGACGGCGGCGACGGCGGCCGGGGCGGCAGCGTGTATGCGCTGGCGGACTGCAACATCAATACCCTGGTCGAGTTTCGCTACACCCGCATCTTCAAGGCGCAGAAGGGCGAGAGCGGGCGCGGCGCGCAATGCTACGGCAAGGGTGGCGAAGACCTGATCATCCGGGTGCCGGTGGGGACGGTGTTCAGCGATCTCAATACCGGCGAACCTGTCGCTGACCTGGCACAGAATGGCCAGCAGGTCTGTCTTGCCCGGGGCGGCAAGGGCGGGCTGGGCAACCTGCATTTCAAATCCAGCATCAACCGCTCGCCGCGCCAGCACACGCTGGGCGAGCCGGGCGAAGAATTCGAGCTGGCGATGGAGTTGAAGGTGCTCGCTGACGTGGGCCTGCTCGGCATGCCCAATGCGGGCAAATCGACTTTCATCCGGGCCGTCTCGGCCGCCCGTCCCAAGGTGGCTGATTACCCGTTTACCACGCTGGCCCCGAATCTCGGCGTGGTGCGGGTGGACAGCGAGCGCAGTTTTGTCATTGCCGACATTCCTGGCCTGATCGAAGGCGCGGCCGAAGGCGCGGGTCTTGGGCACCAGTTTCTGCGGCATTTGCAGCGCACCCGGCTGCTGTTGCACCTGGTCGATATTTCGCCGCGCTGGGAAGCAGGCGACCCCGTGCACGAAGCGCGTGCGATTGTCGAGGAACTGCGCAAATACGATCAGGCGCTCCACGACAAGCCGCGCTGGCTGGTGCTGAACAAACTCGACATGGTGGACGAGGCCGAGCGCGAAGCGGTGGTGGCGAAGTTCGTGGCGGACTATGGCTGGACCGGGCCGGTGTTCGCGATCTCGGCATTGGACGGAACCGGCTGCAATGCATTGACCTACGCCGTGATGGCCTACCTGGACAGCCAGAAGCGACCTGCCGACGAGGCCTGAGGTAGCGGGAGGCAGGCCAGTCCGGGGCGGTCTGTACAATGCGCCGATGGCCGGGAGGATATCAGGGGCATGGCAATGAGCAGATTTCTGCTTGCACTACTGTGGTGGGCGCTGGTCGCATGGGCAGGGAACACGGCGGCATCCGGGATGGCGCGCGTCGACGCCGAAATCGCCGCCCACTCCGGCCAGACCGGAGCCCATATCCTCGACACCGGTGAATCGGCCCTGCGTGCACGGGCCTGGCTGGCCGACCACGCCCGCCACAGCATCGAGGTGCAGTACTTCATCTGGAGCAGCGATAACGTCGGCATCCTCGCTACCGAGGCGCTGCTGCGTGCCGCTGATCGCGGCGTGCAGGTGCGCGTGCTGGTCGACGACCTCTTGATCGACGCGCCGGACCGCACGTTGCTGGCGCTGGCCAAACATCCCCGGGTCGACATCCGCATCTACAACCCCAAGCACAAGGTCGGCACGCCGCTGCACACGCGCGTGCTCAACGTCGTCACGGATTTTCGTGGCGTGAACCAGCGCATGCACGACAAGACCTTCATCGTCGACGGCCGTGTGGGCATCACCGGCGGCCGCAACATGGCCGACGAGTACTTCGACTACGACCGCGAATACACCTTCCGCGACCGCGACGTGTTGCTGCTCGGCGCGGCGATGAAGACCATGCGTGCCAACTTCGAGGCCTTCTGGGCAAGCCCGCTCGCGGTGCCGGTGGAGGAACGCTACGACGGCCTGGGCCTGATGAAGAAAAACGTGAGCGTGAAAGACGCCGAGGTGCAACAGGTGTATCGCGAGCTGCACGCCTACGCCGCCCGTCCCGAGAATTTCGCGCCCGAAGTGCGCGCCGCCATCGCCGCCACCCCCGGCCAGTTTGCCGAGCTGGCGCGCGACATGGCCTGGGGCGAGGTGAGCTTCATCCACGACGCGCCGGGCAAGAACGGCAGGCGCTGGAGCCTGGGCGGGGGCGGGCGGAGCACGGACGCACTCGCTGCGCTGGTGGCGGGCGCGCGCACCTCCATCATCATCCAGTCGCCCTACCTCGTGATGTCGGACAAGGCGAAAGCCCTGTTCAGGGCGGCGGTCGCGCGCGGCGTGAAAGTGCGCATCCTGACCAATTCGCTGGCGTCCACCGACAACCTCCAGGCCTTTTCCGGCTACCGCAAGCAGCGGCGCTCGCTGCTCAAGATGGGACTCGACATTTACGAGTACAAACCCGACCCGGCCAACCGTGCCAGCCTGGTCTCGCGCGTCAACGCGCCGGCCACACCGCCGGTGTTCGCGCTGCACGCCAAGAGCATGGTGGTGGACGGCGAGATCGCCTACATCGGCACCTTCAACTTCGATCCGCGTTCCGAGAACCTCAACACCGAAGTCGGCGCGATCATCCGCCACCCCGGTTTTGCCCGGCGCCTGCAGGCCATCATGGACGCCGACATGCGCCCCGAGAACAGCTGGCACGCCGCCGACGAACCCGACCAGTACGTGCCGCTCACCCGCCGCGGGCAGGTCCGCCTGTGGCAACTGCTACCGCTTAAACCCCTGCTCTGAACCCGTCCGGAGGACGTCGATGCGACTGCCCATCAGCCTGAAGATCTTCAGCATCACCCTGGCCCTGCTGGTCCTGATGGTCGTCGTCACCTGGCTGTCGGTGCTCAATTTCCGCCAGCTCAACAACCAGGTGCGCGCGCTGGCCGACACCTACCTGCCGTTGCAGCAGCAGGTGGCCAGCGTGGAAATCCTCATCCGCCAGCAGATGGTGCACATGGAAAGAGTGATGGGGGGGATGGAAGCCGCGAAGCCCGATCCCGCCTTTCTGGAACAGGAATCCACCCACTTCGACATGCGCGGCATCAATGCCGACCAGATCATCGATTCCTCGCTGCGCATGCTCGGCGAGGCCGAAGCGCAGCAGGAGATCGAGCTCGACCGCGTGACGCTGGCCGTGCTGGGCAAGCAGCTGCCGGCGATCCAGATCGCGCGGCAGAATTTCCACCGCACCTTCCGCCTGTTCCAGATCGAGGCCGAGGAAGGCACGCCGCGTTCGGAAAAGATCGTGCGCGACGCCCTGCTGCGCGAGAAGGACGCTGTCGACATCGAGATCGGCAAGGCCATCGACACGCTCAACAAGCTCACCCAGGAGACCGCCAGCCAGGCCAAGGCGGAAGAGACACGCGCCACCACGCTCAACTGGATCGTCACCGCCATCGCCACCGCGTTGGGACTGCTGTTTGCCACCTTCGTCACCCGCTCGCTGGTCGACTCGGTGAAGCGCCTGCTGGGCGGCACGCGCGCCGTGGAAGCGGGTGACCTCGAAGTCGAAATCGAAGTGAAGACGCGCGACGAACTTGCCACACTGGCGCATTCCTTCAATCACATGGTCGGCGGCCTGCGCGAAAAGGAACACATCCGCGAAACCTTCGGCCAGTACGTCGACCCGCGCATCGTCCAGCGCGTACTCGAAAAACGGCTCTCCGCCGACCGGGGCGAACGCCAGACCATGAGCGTGTTCTTCTCCGACCTCGAAGGCTTCACCCGCCTGTGCGAAGGCCTCACGCCGGACATGGCCGTGCGCTTCCTCAACCGCTACTTCGCGCTCATGTCAGAAGGCGTGCGCGAACGCCAGGGCATCGTCGACAAATACATCGGCGACGCCGTCATGGCCTTCTGGGGCCCGCCCTTCGTCGAGCCCGCCGACCACGCGCGGCTGGCCTGCCTCGCCGCGCTCGACCAGATGGCGCGGCTCGTCACCTTCCGCGCCGCGCTGCCCGAACTCTTCGGCGTCACGCATGGTTTGCCCGAGGTCAACGTCCGCATGGGGCTGGCCAGCGGCGAAGTCACCGTCGGCAACATCGGGTCGGAGACCTCGCGCGGCTACACCGTCATTGGCGACATCGTGAACCTTGCGTCAAGGCTGGAACAGGCCAACAAGTTCTACGGCACCCGCATCCTCGTCAGCGAAGGCACGCGGAATATGGCTGGCGACTCGCTGGCTTTCCGGGAAATCGACAGCCTGCGCGTCATCGGCAAGCTGGAGCCGGTGCGGGTCTACGAACTGATCGGCCTCGCCAGCGAACTGAACGCGGCGACGCGCAGCGCCGTAGCGGATTACGAAACCGGACTCGCGCGCTATCGGGCGCAGGACTGGGATGCTGCCGAAGCGGCGTTCAGATCATGCCTGTCGGCCATGCCGGGCGACCGCCCGGCGCAGGTCATGCTGGACCGGATTGCGGCGTTCCGTCAGTCGCCGCCGGAGGCGGGGTGGGATGGGGTTTGGGTGGCGGGGAGTAAGTAACGTGCCAGCTCAGGGGCGCGCTGCTTGCGGCGCGTCCCTCAGGAGCGCCTTGTTGGGCGCGAGGTTTTCGACGAAGTGAAAACTTGCCATGGACATGCCTTCACGCTCGTAGAAACGATGTGCATCTTTTCTTTGAATACCGGAATCAAGGTGCATTTGTACGCAGCCTTTCTTTACCGCGAATTCTCGAAGCCAAGAAAGCAGGCTGGTGCCGAAGCCATTTGATCGGTGACAGGGCAAGGTTATAAGGTCATCAACGTATAGAAAACGACCCCATGCCAGATTCTCACCGACTCGGAACCCTGTGACAGCTACCACGCCATCCGATTGTTCGACAAAGGCAAGTTGATAGCCGGTTTTTTCTTGGCTTCGAACTCTGGACAGAAATTGATCTTCTGCAATGTGGGGACGAAGCTCCCGTATGACGGGATAACAAGCGGCGATCTCAGAATCTGTTGTGGCAATGCGAATATTCATGACGGTTCTACTTTGACACCCAACGGTTAACGTGAAACAACGCGTAGCGTTGATCGCGTCCCCCTCTCCCACATACCCGACGGCCTTACGGACTGGGGACAAGAGCGGGGGATACGCTGCGACTTGCCCGCTTGTGCTAACAATCGGGGACAGACCACGGTTTCCCGCGCAATAAGGGCTCAGCATCAAGCTGCTTTCGCATGCAGCCGTACCCCCAGCGCCCGCGCAACCTTCAGCACCGTCGCAAAGCTCGGATTACCATTCTCGCTGAGCGCCTTGTACAGGCTCTCCCGGCTCAACCCCGCATCACGCGCCACCTGCGACATGCCTTTCGCGCGGGCGATGTCTCCCAGCGCGCGGGCGATGCCGGCGGCGTCGTCCGGCGCCTCTTCCAGCCAGGCATCGAGGTAGGCGGCCATTTCCTCGGGCGTGCGCAGTTGCTCGGCCACATCGTAGGGCACGGTTCTGGTCTTGGCGGCAGGTTTGGCTGCTATCTTGCGCATGGCCTTACTCGACGATGGCCTCATCCCCATGACACGTACACCCCGGCTCGGTGCTGACGGTGTTGTCGCAGCACACGATCTTGCCGGCGCGGCAGCCGCAGACGCCCTTGTTTTTCTTGCAGCAGGCGAGCTGGGCGACGTGCAGGTTCGATTTTGCGCCGGTGGTGCAGGCGGCGGGCGTTGATGCGGCCTGGAGGTCGAAGCTGGCCGGCTTGTCGGCGGCGAAGGCGGGCGCGGCGGCGAACAGCAGGGCGGCGAAGGCGAGGGATAGGTGCAGACGCATGACGGACTCCCAAGGGAAACGGACGGTGTCACTATAGCGCGGACGGGGACGGTTCGATGCGGCCCTGCCCGGTAAACAATCCTTACGGCGCGGCGGGTTTGGGCAGCGCGCCCAGCAATAGACTGGCCAGCACGAGCACGGCGGCGAGGGTGCCAAAGGCGCTGCCGTAACCGGCGATGCCAATGATGAAACCGGTGAGCACGGGGCCGATGGACTGGCCGACATCCATGACGGTGCGCAGCACGCCCATCGAGGCACCGTAGCGGCCGTCTTGGGTGAGGTCGGCAACGAGCGCAGTGGTGGACGAGGTGACGGTGGCGAAGCCGGTGCCGAACACCAGGCTCAGTACGGTGAGACTGACAAAGCCCCCGGCCAGGGGGAAGAGCGCCACGCTTACCGCGCCGACGAGCAGCCCCGGCACGATCACGGCGGGGCGGCCGACGCGGTCGGAGAGGCGGCCCATGATGGGCTTGGCGAAGACGATGCTGACGAGCTGCACGCCGAGGATGACGCCGATCTGCCACGCGGGAATGCCCAGCGACGAGGCGTAGAGCGCGAGAAAAGCCTCGACGGCACCGAACACCAGGTACTGCGCGGCCTCGACCGTGCTCACCAGCAGGATGCCGCGGTCCTTCAGCACGGTGACGAGGCTGGGCCAGAAGCGCGGCAGTTCGCGCCGTGGGGTGCGCGTGTCGTGCTTGTCTCTGAGCAGAAGGCCGGCGGCGAACGCGATCACGCCGCTGACCGCGCAGGCGAGGTAGACGGCGCGAAAGCTCGCCAGCGAGATGAGCGCGCCGCCGAGGAAGGGCGCAATCGAACGCCCGACGATGGTGACCGAGGAATAGGTGGACAGCCGGGCTGCGCGGTCGGCGACATATCTTTCCGCAATCGCTGCGGAAGCGACGGTACCGAAGATGGCGGTGGCGAAGCCGTGGTAGAAGCGCACCACCATCAGTTGCCAGGCGTTGGCGACGAGCAGGTAGAGAAACGGCGCGGTGGCGAAGACGACCAGCGAGGTGACGAGCAGACGGCGCTTGCCAAGAATGTCGGACAAGACGCCGGCGGGATAGCTCACCAGCACGCCGGGCAGGGTCGAGGCCATGACGATCCAGCCGATTTCTGCGGGCGTCGCCTTCAGCGCCTCGGCGAAGAGCGGCAGCACCGGCGTCTTCGACATCGTCGAGCTGAGAATGGCGAAACCACCGACTAGGGCGATGATGACAAAAAACCGGGCCTCGGACTTCATGGGCACAGGGGGTATCTCCCGATTCTGACCGGGCCCGACAGGGCGGAATCGGCCTTCCGCCTCGCTGTGTGCTTGCGGCTGCGGCGAACCAGTGAACAAAAACGCCGCTCGATCGAGCGGCGTTTTCTTGCAACTGGTGCCGGCGATCGGAATCGAACTGACGACCTTCGCATTACGAATGCGCTGCTCTACCAACTGAGCTACGCCGGCGAAAAACAGCGCGCATTATAGCCAAAACGCTGTGGCTTGGGGCGCTTACAGCGCGGCTTTCAGGCGCGAAACCACCTTGTCGCGGCCGATCAGTTCCAGGGTGGCGTCGATGGCCGGAGTCTGCGTTTCGCCGGTGACGAGCACGCGCACCGGCATCGCCAGCCTGGGCATCTTGAGGCCATGCGCGGCGAGGGTTTCTTTGAAGGCGGCAGAAATAGCGGCGCGTTCCCAGGCGATGGAGCCGAGCCTGGAGACGAGTTCGCTCAGCGCCGGCAGCACTTCGGGAGTGACGTGCTGCGCCAGCAGGTCGGGCGTGGGGTGCAGGGTGCGGTAGAACAGGGTGGCGGCGTCGGCCAGCTCCGCTATCGTGGCGGCGCGTTCCTTCACCAGCGCGACGACGGCGGTGAGGGCGGGGCCATCGTCGGGGTTCGCGCCGTTCCTCAGCAGGAAGGGGCGCATGAGATGCGCCAGGCGCGCGTCGTCGGCCACCTTGATGTACTGCTGGTTGAGCCAGCGCAGCTTTTCAGTATTGAACTGCGCGGCCGACGGTGTGATGTGGTCGAGGTTGAACCACTGCACGAACTGTTCGCGGCTGAAAATCTCGGCGTCGCCGTGCGACCAGCCGAGCCGGGCGAGATAGTTGATCACCGCCTCCGGCAGGTAGCCTTCGTCGAAATACTGCATCACCGACACCGCGCCGTGGCGCTTGGACAGCTTGGTGCCGTCGTCGCCGAGGATCATCGACAGGTGGGCGTACTGCGGCACCGTCGCGCCCAGCGCCTTCAGGATGTTGATCTGGCGCGGGGTGTTGTTGACGTGGTCGTCGCCGCGGATGACGTGGCTGATCTGCATGTCCCAGTCGTCCACCACCACGCAGAAATTGTAGGTGGGCGTGCCGTCGGCGCGCGCGATGATGAGGTCGTCGAGCTCGGCGTTGGCGAATTCGATCGTGCCCTTGACCAGATCCTTCCACGCCACCGTGCCTTCGGTCGGGTTGCGGAAACGGATCACCGGTTGCACGCCGGCCGGCGGGACCGGTAGCGTCTTGCCGGGCTCGGGACGCCAGCGGCCGTCGTAGCGCGGTTTTTCGTTGCGCGCGCGCTGCGCTTCGCGCATGGCGTCGAGTTCTTCGGTGCTGCAATAGCAGAGGTAGGCCTGGCCACTCGCCAGCATCTGTTCGATCACTTCCTTGTAGCGATACAGGCGTTTGGTCTGGTAGAACGGGCCCTCGTCGTGGTTGAGGTCGAGCCAGGCCATGCCGTCGAGGATGGCCTGCACTGCCTCGGGCGTGGAGCGTGCCACGTCGGTGTCCTCGATGCGCAGGATGAACTGCCCGCCGTGGTGACGCGCGAACGCCCACGAAAACAGCGCGGTGCGGGCACCGCCAATGTGCAGATAGCCGGTGGGCGAAGGAGCGAAGCGGGTGCGGATCATGGGCGGGGTGCGCGGCAAAAAGATGGGCATTTTACCGGATCGGACGCCGCCAAATTGACCTTGGCAGCCGGGTTGTGGTTTAATTCGCGCCGCTTCGGGGCAGTTAGCTCAGCGGTAGAGCATCGCCTTCACACGGCGGGGGTCACAGGTTCAAACCCTGTACTGCCCAGATGCGGGCTTCTCTGACGATCTCGCGATCTTCACTTCGTCTGCCTCGATTGGTGTTGCCACACGTGCAACGGGCCGTCGCAGGAACCCCTATGACTACAGAAACTCTTTCAGCCGGCCCGGCGTTTACCGAGCTCGGTCTCGCCGAACCCATTCTGCGTGCCGTCGCCGACACCGGCTACACCACGCCCACCCCCATCCAGGCGCAGGCCATTCCGCAGGTGCTGGCCGGCGGCGACCTGCTCGCCGCCGCGCAAACAGGAACAGGGAAAACCGCCGGCTTCACCCTGCCGATCCTGCATCATCTTTCGACCCGCGAGGTGCCGGCTAAACCCGGCCGCCCGCGCTGCCTGATCCTGGTGCCCACGCGCGAACTCGCCGCGCAGGTCGAGGAATCGGTGAAAACCTACGGCAAGTACCTGTCGCTCAGTTCGATGGTGATGTTCGGCGGCGTCAACATCAATCCGCAGTTCAAGGCGCTGAAATCGCGCGTCGACATCCTCGTCGCCACGCCCGGGCGCCTGCTCGACCACCTGGGGCAGAAGACGGTCGACCTGTCCGGCGTCGAAATCCTGGTGCTCGACGAAGCCGACCGCATGCTCGACATGGGCTTCATCCGCGACATCAAGAAGGTGCTCGCGGTGCTGCCGAAGCAGCGCCAGAACCTGCTGTTCTCGGCCACCTTCTCCGACGAAATCCGCACGCTCGCCAACGGCCTGCTGCACAACCCCAAAAGCGTCGAAGTCGCGCGCCGCAACACCACGGTGGAAGTCGTCGAGCAATCGATGCACCGCGTGCCACAGGCGCACAAGCGCGACCTGCTGGCGCATCTCATCAGGCAGAACGACTGGCAGCAGGTGCTGGTGTTCACCCGCACCAAGCACGGGGCCAACAAGCTCGCCGAAAAGCTGATCAAGGACGGCATCACCGCCGCCGCCATCCACGGCAACAAGAGCCAGTCGGCGCGTACCAAGGCGCTGGCGAGCTTCAAGGACGGCAGCGTGCGCGTGCTCGTTGCCACCGACATCGCCGCGCGCGGTATCGACATCGACCAGCTGCCGCAGGTGGTTAACTTCGAACTGCCGAATGTGCCGGAAGACTACGTGCACCGCATCGGCCGTACCGGCCGCGCGGGTGCCACGGGCTCCGCGCTGTCGCTGGTCGACGACGAGGAAATGAGCTATCTGCGCGACATCGAAAAGCTCATCAAGCGCGCCATCGTGCGGGTGGAAGTCGACCCTGGATTTGTGCCGCCGGCCAAACACGAACTGATGTCCGACAAGCGTCCACCGCGTCAGCCGCAGGGTCGCGGTGCCCCGCGCCAGAACAACGGTCCGCGCCAGGGGCAATCTCAAGGCAGGGGCCAGTCGCAAGGCCAGGGCCAGCCCGGCAGCCGCAGCGCCGCCGGACGCGCGCCGCAGGGCCAGGGCAAACCAAGTGCGGCGGCCGCCAAACCTTCGCCCAAGCCCGGCCCGCAGCCCGCCGCACATCCCAAGAAGCCGCGTCCGCAGGCAGCCTTGTTCTCGTCCAAACCCGGGTCGAGGGGGCATTGATTCGGGGCTTTAGGGGCTAAGGGTTAGGGGCTAGGATTTAGGGATTAGGGGGCTTGTGAGGCTTCGCCTCGTTCCATGAATTCATGAGGCGCAGCGAAGCTACAAATTCCCTAGCCCCTAAATCCTAACCCTAGCCCCTGAACGCATGGACACCCTTGCCAGCTACGACGAACTCCCCTACGACAGCCTGCCGCTGCCGGAAACGCAGCCGGACGTGCTCGCCGCGCTGGCCAGGCTGCACGGCTTTAACGCGCCTGATCCGCGCCGCGCGCGCATTCTCGAACTGGGCTGTGCGCAGGGCGGCAACCTGATTCCGCTCGCCTGGCGCTGGCCCGAATCGGACTGCGTGGGGGTGGAACTCTCGCGCGTGCAGGCTGCGGCCGGTGCCGATTTCGTGCAGCGCCTGGGGCTCGCCAACGCACGCATCGTGCACGCCGACCTCGCCGCGCTGCCGGCCGATCTCGGCAGCTTCGACTACATCCTCGCCCACGGCGTGTTCTCCTGGGTGCCGCCGGCGGTGCAGGGGGCGCTGCTCGACGTCTGCCGCCGGCACCTGTCGCCCCAAGGTCTCGCCTACGTCAGCTTCAACGTCGCCGCCGGCTGGCAGCGCCTGCAGCCGCTGCGCGCGGCGCTGCTCGAACGCACCGCCGCCGGACTGCCCGCGCCCGAACGACACCGCCAGGCGCTCGCCGTGCTCGCCGATCTGGAAGCCGAGTGGCGCGATCCGCTGCTGCTGAAGGAAATCGCCTACCTCAGGACCGCTGCGCCGTCCTACCTCTTCCATGAATACCTGGCCGACACCAACGCGCCGATGCCGTTTGCCGAATTCACCGCTGCCCTCGACGCGCACGGTCTGCGCTACGTCGGCGAGGCCGGCCCGCGCCGCGCACGGGTGGCGCTGGAAGACGCCTGGGGCCTGATTCCGGAAAGCATGGCCGGGCGCTGGCAGGACGCCGAGATCGCGCTCGACGACGCCTTCGCCACGCGCTTTCGCCGCGCCATGATCGCGCGCGACGACGCACCCTGCGCGCAGCCGCCGCACCCCGATGCCATGGCGGACCTGGCCTTCCATGCGGACCTGGCCTGCGAGGAGGACATCGATCTCGACGCCGACGTGGCGCAGCGCTTCGTCAACCCGGCCGGCAATCACTTTCCGGTTGTGTCGCCCGCCCTGAAGGCGGCGCTGATGCTGCTGTCCATGCGCTATCCCGTCGCGCTCGACTACGCCAGCCTTGTCGACGCCACGCGCGCGCTGCTCGCCGACCACGGCGCGGCGGATCTGGACGAGCCCGCGTTCCGCGAGGCGCTGTTCGACCTGGTCATGCTGCACGGCGTCACACCCACCGTGTGGCCCGGCCGCTTCGCCGACGAGCCGGGCGAGCGGCCGCGCGCGCACGACCTCGCCCGCGCGCAGGCACGCACCTCCGGCTGGGTCGTCAGCGGCGCACGCCACGTGGCCGTCGACCTCGACCTCGCCGGCCGCCTGCTGCTCGGCGTGCTCGACGGCAGCCGCAGCCTCGACGAGCTCGCCGCCTGGATGCAGGCCCAGCTCGCCGAAAACGGCCTCGACCTGCCGCTGGAACAGGTCGAGGAACTCACCCGCCGGCAGCTCTGGCTGTACGTGCGGCAGGGGCTGCTGGTTTAACGGCACATTTCTATATGACGCTTGACGTTATATAACGTATTTCGTTATGGTTTGGCATGATTCTCGATTTTTCCGACAAGGAAACCGAAGCGATCTGGCAGGGCGAACGTTCGCGAAGATTGTCTGCGAGCATCCAGGACATCGCACGGCGCAAACTTCGCATGCTGAACAATGCACAGCATCTCGATGATTTGCGCATCCGCCAGCCAATCGCCTGGAAGCCTTGAAGGGAAATCGCAAGGGGCAGCACAGCATCCGCATCAACGACCAGTGGCGGATCTGTTTTGTCTGGAAAGACGGCAATTGCAGCCTGGTCGGGATTGTCGACTACCACTGATCCGGAGAACAGCGTGGCCAAATTGAAAAACATTCACCCAGGCGAAATCCTGCTCGAGGAATTCCTCACCCCCATGGGCATCAGCCAGAATGCCCTGGCGCGCGCCATTGGCGTGCCGCCCCGGCGCATCAACGAGATCGTATTAGGCAAGCGTGGTATCAGCGCCGATACTGCCCTGCGCCTGTCCCGCGCGTTCGGAACCAGCGCGGGATTCTGGATGGGCCTGCAGGCGGATTACGACCTGGAGGAAGCGCGCAAGCTGATCGATGCGGCGCTCAAGAACATGGAAAAACTCGCGGCCTGAAGCCCGCTGCGCACACGGCGATACGTGGTCTAGTCTGGAAAGCACAGACCGCTTTCAGGAGACGCCATGCTGCTTCCTGCCATCCGGGCCCGCTTTGCGTGCCGCGAGTTCGTTCCTGACCAGGCACTGAGCCCGGAACAGCTTGCCGAACTGATCGAGGCCGGCTGGCTCGCGCCGTCTGCCTTCGGGCTCGAACCCTGGCGCTTCGTCGTCGTCACCGATCCCGGTAAACGCGCCGCCGTCGCCCACGCCTGCTTCGACCAGCCCGCCGCGCGCAGCGCGCCGGCCTTCATCGTCGTCGTCGCCCTCGTCGATGCGCTCGAACCCGAGCTGCGCTGCGTGCGGCGATGGAGATACCGGCTGGCGAGGTGCCGGCGTTGGTGATTGTGGTGGGGCGGTGTGCTGAGGGGCAGCCGGAGAGGGTGCGCAAACTTGGTGAATGAGAGCTTGGGATCGTTCCCTTGGAAACGCGTGTTACGGGTAAAACCGTGGTCTGTCCCCTGTTGTTCCCTGTTGTTCTCTGTTGTTCTGCTGCTGTTGTTCTGGATTGATGCCAATTCGATCTGGTTGATACGTTTGGGAAATATACGCACAGAGGGCACCAAGAACTCCAAGGATGAAGTAATCAAACTTCTCAGTTGATTCACGCCATTTTTCATAGACGCTGTCGCTTCTGGCTGTGGACATATTTGTATCCGCCAAATTAGGCATCGTTTGTTAGGGACACGTCACCGCGGCGCCTGCCAGCAATTGTTGTTCACCTGCCAGGTCATCGAGAGCTGTTCGCCGGCCGGGAACATGACATATTTCAAGCCCATGTAGTCTGAGCCCTTGCGCCAGAACATGGCGAGCAGGTTCTTTTCGCCGTTGGCGACGACGCTGGTGTAGGGGATGACCTTGAGCGGGTTGCCGTAGAGGTTGGAGTAGTTGGACGCGATGATGACGAAGTGGCGGAAGGCGGGTTCGACTTCCTGATCGAAGGCGACGAGCTTGTCGTTGCAGAAGGTGAAGAGGAAGCGGCGGCCGGCGGGGTTGTTGGGCAGATCGTAGGCGAAGAGGCCGTCGCTGCCCACGGTCAGAGTCTTGTCGAAGTTCCAGGTTTTGAGGGCCTGATCGACCTGGTCGCGGGTCATGCCGTTTTTGAATTCGCCGATTTCCCAGGCGTGGGCGGGCAGGGCGAGCACGAGGCTGGCGAACAGGGCCAGGGTGGCGGTTTTGATTGTCATGGCTGCCATTATCCTAGAAACCGTAGTTGACCGCTCGATCACCCTTTCTGGCATCGAATGAATACTGTATTCGTTGCCTTCGATCATGTTTGTCGGTTGGGTGGGCCCTCTACGCGCCCGATGGCAAGCCTGCTCGTGCCCCTGCCTTTGTCGCGCCTCCTTGCCTACCCTGGTAGGCTGCGTCGTTGCTTCGCAGCAGCCACCCGATCAGGCTCACCCTCGGGCACGTCCAACTGTGGTTTCTAGGATTGCCGGTATGCGTTGCGGCAAGCATGCCGCAAGGCATCGCCGCGGCGGATGACCGCCGGGCGGGCGGTTTACTTGCCGGTGACGGTGCTGAAGACCTTTTTCAGCAGGTCGCTGCCCGCTTGCAGCGGGTTGGCGCGGATGGCGGCTTCCTTCTCGCCGATGAGGGTGTAGAGCCGGTCGAGCGATTGCTGGGTGACGTACTGCTCGACGTTGGCCTGGCTCTTGTCGACGAGGTTGAACTGGGCGGCCATGCCGGCGTAGCGGTTGTACTGCTGGGCGAGGCCCACCTTGTCGGTGGTTACCTTGACGATGGGCAGGAAGCGCTCGGTGAGCTGGGTTTCGGTCTTTTTGCGGAAGAAGTCGGTGGCGGAGGTTTGGCCACCGGTGAGGATGCCCTTGGCGTCTTCGAGCGTCATCTGTTTCACGGATTCGACGAGCAGGGTTTTGGCTTCGGGCACGGCGGCTTCGGCAGCGCGGTTCATCGCCAGCACGAGGTCGTCGGCCTGCTGGCCCATGCCGAACATGCGCATGGCCTTTTCGGCCTTTTGCAGGTTCTTGGGCAGGGGGATTTTCAGTTGCGGGTTGGCGAGGAAACCGTCCTTGACACCGAGCTGGGCGACGGCGGCGTCGGCCCCACGGGTCAGCGCTTCTTTCAGCGCGGCGTTGATGTCGGTACTGGAGAGGGCGTCGATGCCGGTGGCCGAGGGGGCGGTTTGGCTGCTGGATGGGTTGACCACGCCCTTGAGCATTTCACCCCAGTCAAAAGCGTAGGCCGGGACGGCAAGGGCAAGGCTGGTGAGAAGGACAAGGGCGCGTTTCATGACGGTCTCCGTGAGTGGGTTTACAGCACTTCGGCCGCGTAGTCGGCCAGACGCGAACGCTCGCCGCGTTGCAGGGTAACGTGGCCGTTGTGCGGCCAGCCCTTGAAGTGGTCCACCACGTAGGTCAGACCCGAACTGCCTTCGGTGAGGTAGGGCGTGTCGATCTGCGAGATGTTGCCGAGGCAGACCACCTTGGTGCCGGGACCGGCGCGGGTGATCAGCGTCTTCATCTGCTTGGGCGTGAGGTTCTGCGCTTCGTCGATGATAAGAAACTTGTTCAAGAAGGTGCGGCCGCGCATGAAATTCAACGATTTCACCTTGATCCGGCTGCGGATCAGGTCTTGCGTGGCGGCGCGTCCCCAGTCGCCCGCTTCGTCGTCGCTCTTGTTCAGCACGTCGAGGTTGTCTTCCAGCGCGCCCATCCACGGCGTCATCTTCTCTTCCTCGGTGCCGGGTAAAAAGCCGATATCTTCGCCGACCGGCACGGTGACGCGGGTCATGATGATTTCGGAATAGATCTTCTTGTCGAGCACCTGGGCGAGCCCGGCGGCGAGGGTGAGCAGGGTTTTGCCGGTACCGGCCTGGCCGAGCAGGGTGACGAAATCGATCTCCGGGTCCATCAGCACGTTGAGCGCAAAGTTCTGCTCGCGGTTGCGCGCGGTGATGCCCCACACATTGTTCTTCTGGTGGCCGTAATCCTTGACCGTGATCATCTCGGCCTGCTTGCCCTCGACCTTGAGCACCTTGGCATAGAGCGGGTTGGGGCCTTCCTGGAAGACGAATTCGTTGGGCAAGAGGCTCGGCACCAGCGGGCCCTTGAGGCGGTAGTGGGTGTGGCCGTTGGCCTGCCAGGATTCCATGCCCTTGCCGTGGCTGTCCCAGAAGTCGGGCGGCAGTTCGCGCACACCAGCGTAGAGCAGGTCGGTGTCTTCCAGCACCTTGTCGTTGAAATAGTCCTCGGCGGGCAGGCCCAGCGCACGCGCCTTGATGCGCATGTTGATGTCCTTGGACACCAGAATGACCTGCCGCTTGGGGAAGTGGCGCGACAGGAAGAGCACCACGCCGAGGATCTGGTTGTCGACCTTGCTGGTGGGCAGGTTGACGGGGATGTCGCCGGTGATGGCCTGGGTCTGGAGGAAGAGCTTGCCGGTGGCGGCGTTGTGGCTGTGCGGCGCGAGCGGTACACCGTCTTCGATGGTGTCGAGCTTGCTCACCATTTCGTCGATGAAGCGGCTGGCCTGGCGCGCGTTGCGCGAGACTTCGGTCATGCCTTTCTTGTGCAGGTCGAGTTCTTCCAGCGTGGCGATGGGCACGTAGACGTCGTGTTCCTCAAAGCGGAACAGGCTGGTGGGATCGTGCATCAGCACATTGGTGTCGAGGACGAAGAGCTTGGTCGGAGCAGCGGCTTTTCTCGGCATGACGGCAGGGCACCCGTGAGTGGACGATGGCTGCATCCTACTCCATGGGCATGGCGGCTTGTCCAGCGAAAAAATTGCATCGCAGAAGCAGCCTGATCGCGAAAAACCGTCCGGGTTTGTCAGTAGAATGAGCCGCTTCCCCCGCACGATTTGCAAACCCGATGATCAGGTTTCCCGGCGTCGTCTGGCTGTGGCTGCTGATGCTCGCGACGGGCGTGGCCCATGCCGAGGTGACCGCGCACATCCTGTTGCAGGATTCACCGCTGGCGGGCTTCCAGTACCACGCGGGCAAGTCGGTCTGGCCGGATCTCAGGGTGGGCGACGCGCTTACGCTCACACGCGAACCGGACAACCCCCATGACGCCCGCGCCGTGCGGGTGGACTGGCGCGGTCGGAAACTGGGCTATGTGCCGCGCCGCGAAAACGCCGATGTGGCGCGACTGCTCGATAACGGCCAACCGCTGGCCGCGCGCATCAGCCGCCTGGCCGAAGGGCGCGACCCCTGGTCGCGCGTGCGCTTCGAGGTGGTGCTGCCGGTCATGCAGGACAAGAAAGGACTGGCTCCATGAGATGGATACGCCCGATACTGGTGCTTGCCTGCCTGATCCCGGGGCTGGCGGCGGCTGCCCTACCGCTGGATACGCTCAGGCTGCCGCCCGGTTTCAGCATCGAGGTGTTTGCCGAGGTGCCCAATGCCCGGCAGATGGCGCTGGGCAAACAGCATCTCTTTGTGGGCAGCATGCGGGCCGGCAAGGTCTACGCTGTGCCGCTGGTCGGGCCGCGCAAGCCGGTCGTACTGGTCGACGGACTCAACATGCCGGTGGGCGTGGCGCTGCGCGACGGCGATCTGTATGTGTCGGCAGTGAACCGCATCCTGCGCCTACCCGACGTGGAGCGGAATCTCAGGCGCGCGCGGACTGAAGTCGTCACCGATGCCTACCCGCGCGACACCCACCATGGCTGGAAATTCATCGCCTTCGGCCCTGACGGCCGGCTCTATGTGCCGGTGGGCGCGCCGTGCAACATCTGCGATCCGGATTCTGCGCGTTACGCCAACATCACCGCGCTCGACCTGAAGACGAAGGCTATCGAGGTCGTCGCGCGCGGCGTGCGCAACACAGTCGGGTTCGACTGGCAGCCCGTCACGAACGAACTCTGGTTCACCGACAACGGCCGCGACTGGCTGGGCGACGATGCGCCGCCGGACGAACTCAACCGGCTGACGCAGCCCGGCCAGCATTTCGGTTATCCCTACTGCCACGGCGGCCGCATCACCGACCCCGAATTTGGCGGCAAGCGGCGCTGCGCTGAATTCGTGTCGCCGGTGCAGAACCTGGGAGCGCACGTCGCCGCTCTGGGCATGCGTTTCTACACCGGCACGGCCTTCCCGGCGCGCTATCGCGGCGCGGTATTCATCGCCGAGCATGGCTCGTGGAACCGCAGCAGCCAATCCGGCTATCGCGTGAGCGTGGTGCGGCTGGCGCAGGGGCGGGCCGTGTCCTACGAGCCTTTCGTCGAAGGCTGGACAAAAAACGAATCAGCCTGGGGCCGCCCCGCCGATGTGCTGGTGATGCCGGACGGCAGCCTGCTGGTTTCGGATGACATGGCCGGCGTGATTTACCGCGTGCGATACGGCGGCAGCCGGTAAAATCCCGGTTCCATGAAACTGCTTGTCCTCGATACATCAACCGAATGGTGCTCCACCGCGCTGTGGCTGGATGGCGCCGTGCACGCGCGCCGAGAACTGGCGGAGCAGCGCCACAGTTCACTGATCCTGCCGATGGTTGATGCCTTGCTGAAAGAAGCAGACATCACGCTGCGCGCGCTCGACGGCATCGGTTACGGTGCCGGCCCGGGGTCGTTCACCGGCCTGCGCATTGCCTGCGCGGTGACGCAGGGTCTGGCTTTCGGTGCCGATCTGCCGGTGGTGGGTATATCCACGCTGGAATCGCTGGCGGCGCAGACCGATGCCAAGCGTGTGCTGACCCTGCTCGACGCGCGCATGGCCGAGGTGTACTGGGCAGCCTACGATCGAGACGGCGAGGACTGGCGAGCAGTGGTCGAGCCTCGTCTTGCCCTGCCGGATTCGGTTTTTGTGCCGGACGGCGCGGACTGGGTCGGGGCGGGCAACGGCTTTGCCGTACTGGACGCGGGCTTGCGTGCCGACATCACCGCAAAGCTGTTGCGCCTCGGCGCGACCCTGATGCCGGACGCCGCCGCGATGGCCCCGCTCGCCGCACGCGCCTTCGCACGCGACGAAGGCCGCGACGCAGCCGAGGCCGCGCCGATCTACCTGCGCGACAAGGTGGCGCTCACCGTGGAAGAACGCCGCGCGAGAAAATCGCCATGAGTGCCGTGTTCGAAGTGCGGCACAGCCTGCGACCGATGCTGGAAACCGATCTGCCACGTATCCACCGCATTGAACAGGCGAGCTACGACTATCCCTGGAGCCTGGGCAATTTCACCGACTCCCTGCGCACCGGCTATTGCATGTGGGTGCGCGAGGCCGAAGGCGAAGTGGTCGGCTATTACGCGATGGCGGCGGCGGCGGGCGAGGCACATCTGCTCAACCTGACCATCGCGCCGCTGTGGCGTCGTCATGGTCTTGGCCGCGACCTGCTCCGGCACTGCCTGGAGCGTGCGTGTGATCATCGGGCCGAGAACCTGTTTCTCGAAGTGCGCACCTCAAACACCGCAGCCATCGAGCTCTATCGCAGCAGCGGCTTCGTCGACCTGGCGGTGCGGCGCGCATACTACCCCTCGCGCGTGGGCCGCGAAGACGCGCTCGTCATGAAGAAAGACCTGATGTGCTGAGCCGCGACGATATTATCGAGGAACTGGGCATAGGACCGGTCTGGCGCTTGCGCCAAACGACCCCGGCAGCACCGACCGACACCCCACAACCCACGCCCCACGCCCCGTTCACCACCTGGGATCAGCTCGCTGACGCAGTCAGCCATTGCACCCGCTGCAAACTCCACACCACGCGGACCCAGGGCGTGCTCGGCGTGGGCGACCGCAACGCCGACTGGCTGTTCATTGGCGAAGCGCCCGGTGCAGACGAAGACCGGCTCGGTGAGCCCTTTGTCGGCCAGGCCGGCAAGCTGCTCGACGCCATGCTCGCGGCTATCGACCTTGTGCGTGGCAACAACGTCTACATCGCCAATGTGCTGAAATCACGCCCGCCCGGCAACCGCAATCCCGAGCCTGACGAAGTTGCCGCCTGCCGGCCCTATCTGCTGACCCAGATCGAACTGATCCAGCCCAAACTCATCGTCGCGCTCGGCCGCTTTGCTGCGCAGAGCTTGCTGGAAACGGACGAGGCCATCGGCCGCCTGCGTGGTCGCGTGCACCGCTTCCAGAATGTGCCGCTGGTGGTGACCTATCATCCCGCCTATCTGCTGCGCAACCTGCCCGACAAGGCGCGCGCCTGGGAAGACCTGTGCCTCGCACGCCGTACCATGCAAAGCCTGGCCACCCCCTGACCACACGGCTTACCGTTCCCCACTCCCCACTTCCCACTCCCCGTAATGAAACTCCTCCATTCCGCCCTCCGTTTCCGCGTCAACTACTTTTCCGACCTAGGCCGCCATCAGGTGGTGGTGTGGATGCCCGGCGATACCCCGCCGGTCGATGCGCAAATGGACGTGGGGCCGAAGATCGAGCACGAGGTGCCGATCGACGTGTTCCGCAGCGACATCGCACCACTGAAGCAGGGGCGGTTCTATCCCTCGCAACTGCTGCACGCCGATGACGCGCCCGGGCCGATGTTCCGGGTGAAGCAGCTCAACGACGCACACTTCGTCGCCAATTTTAGCCATCCACTGCAGGACCGCATCTTCAGCATCGACAGTGGCAAGAGCGATGTGTCGACCGAGCCCATCGGCAAAGTGACGCAACTGCTGGAATGGAGCGGCATGGAAACGCAGTACCAGACGCCGACGGATTTCGAGTCTCCTGATGCCTTTGCCCGTGAGGACGAATCGCCGGACGCCGTTTTTTATGCTGAACCGCGCAAGCTGATCCATGTCGACGCCGTATGTGCGCGCCGCATCCAGGCGCTGTATCGCACGGTGCTGCCAGAAAACGCCCGCGTGCTCGATCTCATGGCGGGCTGGCGTTCGCATCTGCCGGACACGGTCGCGTCCGCCGTGGGCCTGGGCATGAATGCTGAGGAACTAGCCGACAACCCGCAGCTTGCTGAACGCGTGGTGCACGATCTCAACGCCGATACGAAACTGCCGTTTGCCGACGCCAGCTTTGACGCCGTGGTCTGCACTGTGTCCTTCGAATACCTGACGCAGCCGCGTGCCATCGTCGACGATATCCGCCGGGTGCTGAAGCCGGGCGGCATGTTCGTGGTCACGCTGTCGAACCGCTATTTCCCGCCCAAGGTCATCCGGCTGTGGACGCAATTGCACCCGATGGAACGCATGGCCTGGGTCGGCATGTTGATCAAGAGTGCCGGCTTTAAGAAAGTGGAAACCTACGTCGAGCGCGGCCTCAAGCGGCCGAAAGAGGATCGTTATGCCGACCGACTGGCGGAGTCCGACCCGCTGTTTGCGGCCTGGGGCGTGGTGCCGTGACCAGCTGTGGGCATATGAAGAGGGGCTCAGGAGCCATCCTGGATGGATCCTGAGCCCGGTGTTTTTTCAACCGCGTCTTGACGAATCTTGGAATCGTTTGCTATAGTCTCGCTTCTCGATTGACGCGAAGTTTGCGACAGGCGCGGGGTGGAGCAGTCTGGCAGCTCGTCGGGCTCATAACCCGAAGGTCGTAGGTTCAAATCCTGCCCCCGCAACCATTTCGAAATGTGTTGACGTGTTTCCGGTAAAGCCGTAGAATGCGCACCCTTCGAAGCGAAGCCGGCAACACTGCTGTGTTCGGTCGAACTGATCTTTAACAATTAACAGCCGATAGGTGTGGGTATTTTTGCGGTAGTTATCCTGGTTTAGGCTGGGTTAGCAACTAGCATAGATGCTCACA
>NCGY01000037.1 GCA_002281775.1 Hydrogenophilales bacterium 16-64-46
CTCGAAGCGGTTAAGCGCACCGCTCCTGCTTGATACGTTGGAACTGGCCCCAATCGCACTCAATTTCTGTTGCGCATTGTGTACGGCGATTTCTGCTTCACTCTTCGCCTGTCTAGCCTGTAGATAGTCCTGCTCCGCCGAAATCTTCTCTTCCCAGAGTTTTTTCTCTCGCTCGAATGTCGTCTTGGCGAGTGACAGGCGTTTCTGTGCGGCGAGCAACTCACTGCGTTGCTCCGATAAATCGGTGCTCGCAATCACCGCCAATACCTGGCCTTTCTTGACCCACTGACCTAGGTTGGCAGGGATGCCTTCGACCACGCCGGCAAGGCGGGGGACGACGTGTGCCGTCCGGTCTTCATTAAAGCGAATTTCACCCGGCAGGGTCATCGCGCTTTTGATGCGGGCGGCACCCGCGGTCTCAATCGTTACGCCAGCCCCCTTGATCTGCGCATCGGTCAACTCGATCTTTCCTTCCTCGTTTGAAAAAGAGAACGTGAACGACTGGTTACCGTTTTGAGCCATCACGGTTGCCTCAAATACATGTGGCTCTTCGATGGGCTGGGTGCTCTTCAGAAAATCCTTTTCCGCCGCAAAGCCGATGTTCTGCTTCTCGCCATTCGGTCTGATCAGCATCACCGACACCTTGGCGGCGTTTGGCGGGAGCGCCTTATCCTTGTTGAACAGATAGACTTGGAAGCGCGGCTCGCCTCCCTCTTCCGCGAGCAGGATTTCCAGCCCAAAGTCACCCTTGACGAATAACTTGCCGCCATGAGATCCCTTGGTCGAAGCGGGATCGTGGTGTTCCACGTCCGCATGGCCTTTGGAATCATCGTGTTTGTCGGTGGCTTCGCTGCCGTGATGCTCGGCATCGGCGTGGCCATTTGCTTCCGTGTGGGTGTCTGAATCCTGCCCTTCACCTTCCGGCATGGATTTGTTCGTACCGAGGATGAGACCGCCCAGCAGGATGCTGACAGCGATAATCGCGGCAACAGCAAGGGTTTGCTTCTTGTTCATATTTATTTTCATGTT
>NCGY01000038.1 GCA_002281775.1 Hydrogenophilales bacterium 16-64-46
CGAACCGGTGACCGTCATCGTGTCGCTGAATGGCTGGCTGCGCACCCGGCAAGGCCATGGTGTCGACCGGGCATCCATCCAGTACAAGGCGGGCGATGGGGAAATGGCGGTCATCGAAACCCGGACGGTGAATCCGCTCATCCTCATGGACAGCAGCGGCCGCACGTATACGCTTCGCATCTCCGACTTGCCCTCCGGTCGCGGCGATGGGGTTCCGTTCACAAGCCTCGTTGATCTGGCCAAGGGCGCGAAGCTGATTCATGCCCTGTCGGCGTCGCCAGAATCCCGCTGGCTGGTATCAACCACGCTGGGCTACGGATTGATTGCCAAGTGTGCCGATATGGTGTCCCGGCAACGGGCTGGCAAGGCGTTCATGACAGTCGAGGACGGCCAAATTCCCCTGCCTCCGGTCCCTACAACGGGCGACTGGGTTGCTGTTGCGGCAAGCAACGGCAAGGCCTTGGTGTTCCCCATCGAAGAAGTAAAGGAAGGCACTGGCGGCAAGGGCGTGCAGCTGATTAAGCTCGACGAGGGTGAAAAGATGATGGCGCTGACCGTATTCGACGGCCAGACCCTTATGGTGGAAGGAGCCGTAAAGGGCAAACGCATCGGCAGGCTGAAACTTTCGGGCGAGAACTTGGAGCGCTACCGGATCCACCGCGCGAAGAAAGGCTGCTTCCTCGACAAAGGAATGGTGGCTAGCAAGCTCTGGACAGAATGATCCCATGCACCGGTGCCGGGGACGACACGTTTGTAACCATAAAAATGCAAACGCGCCTGGCTCGCCGTGCGAGAAAGCCGAAGTCCCGACAAACAGAATCTTTGGCGAACCTATGGCAGGGGCCAAGGACAAGACTACCAAGAATGCGCCAAGGAAATAAAGCATGAGTGACAAGCCTATCCGCCTGACCCCACCGCCCTCCGGCTATGCCGACTGGCTGGCCGATCTCAAAGGCCGCATCCACACCGCCCAGCAGCGCGCCACGCTGGCGGTCAACCGCGAGTTGGTGCTGTTGTACTGGCA
>NCGY01000039.1 GCA_002281775.1 Hydrogenophilales bacterium 16-64-46
TTGGCGTCTGGGGTATGCGACGCGTTTTTTTGTCACGATATTGCTTCACTCGGGCACGGCATTCCGACGTTTTGGCCTCACCATCCGCGAGCTTTATTTCAGTGGCGTGCTGACGATGGTGGTCATTCTGGTGTCGGGCTTGTTCGTCGGCATGGTGCTGGGCCTGCAGGGCTACGAAACCTTGCAGACCTATGGCTCTGCCGAGTCGCTGGGCATTGTGGTGGCCTTGTCGCTGGTGCGCGAATTGGGGCCGGTGGTGGCGGCATTATTGTTCGCCAGTCGCGCGGGCAGTGCGATCACAGCAGAAATTGGCCTGATGAAAGCAACCGAGCAGTTGTCGGCGATGGAAATGATGGCGGTTGACCCCATCGCGCGCGTGGTCGCACCGCGCTTCTGGGCCGGCGTGATTTCCATGCCGTTGCTCGCAGCGCTGTTCTCGGCTATGGGGATATTCGGCGGCTATCTGGTCGGCGTGCAGTTGATCGGCATTGACGAGGGCGCGTTCTGGTCGCAGATGCAAAGTGCGGTTGATTTCGAGCACGATATCGTCAATGGCGTGATCAAGAGCGTGGTTTTTGGTGTCGCCATTACTGCCATTGCCTTGTTTGAAGGCTACGATGCGCCACCTACCGCCGAGGGCGTCTCGGGTGCGACGACGCGCACGGTGGTGACGTCCAGTCTTGCCGTGTTGGCACTGGATTTTGTTTTGACTGCATTTATGTTCCGGGGAATTGGCTAAACATCATGAACAAGACCGTACTCGACCTGTGGGTGGGATTGCTTGTACTGGCCGGACTGGGGGCGCTGCTTTTTTTGGCGCTGAAGGTCGGCAGCACCAGCGCCATTGACGCTTCGAACAGTTATGAAGTCATCGCCCGGTTTGAAAACATCGGTGGCCTCAAATTGCGCGCGCCGGTCAAAAGTGCCGGCGTTGTCGTCGGCAGGGTGGCGGATATCCGCTTCGACAATGACACGTTTCAAGCTGCGGTCACGCTCCGCCTGGACAAGCACTAT
>NCGY01000040.1 GCA_002281775.1 Hydrogenophilales bacterium 16-64-46
TCCAGGCCGTCTCCACCGGCTCGCTCGGACTCGACATCGCGCTCGGCGTCGGCGGCCTGCCGCGCGGCCGCGTGGTCGAAATCTACGGCCCGGAATCGTCCGGCAAGACCACCCTCACGCTGCAGGTCATCGCCGAAATGCAGAAAATCGGCGGCACCGCCGCGTTCATCGACGCCGAGCACGCGCTCGATCCGTCCTACGCGCAAAAACTCGGCGTCGACGTCGACAACCTGCTGGTCTCGCAACCCGACACCGGCGAGCAGGCGCTGGAAATCGCCGACATGCTGGTGCGCTCCGGCTCGGTCGACGTGGTGGTGATCGACTCGGTCGCCGCGTTGACGCCCAAGGCCGAAATCGAAGGCGAAATGGGCGACTCGCACATGGGCCTGCAAGCCCGCCTGATGAGCCAGGCGCTCAGGAAGCTCACCGCCAACATCAAGCGCACCAACACCCTGGTCATTTTCATCAACCAGATCCGGATGAAAATCGGCGTCATGTTCGGTAGCCCCGAAACCACCACCGGCGGCAACGCGCTCAAGTTCTACGCTTCGGTCCGTCTCGACATCCGCCGCATCGGCGCGATCAAGAAAGGCGACGAAATCATCGGCAACGAAACCAAGGTCAAGGTCGTCAAGAACAAGGTCTCGCCGCCGTTCAAGGAAGCCTTTTTCGATATTTTGTATGGCCAGGGCATTTCGCGCGAAGGCGAAATCATCGAACTCGGCGTCCTCCACAAGTTCGTCGACAAATCCGGCGCCTGGTACGCCTACAACGGCGAAAAAATCGGCCAGGGAAAAGACAATGCGCGCGAATACCTGAAAGAGCACCCGGAAATCGCTGCCGAAATCGAAGCCAAGGTGCGCCTGGCTGTTGGCGTCAACAGCCAGGCCATGGCGCCCACCGAAGCCAATGCCTGAGGCCGGCGCCGAACCGCAAGCCAGCAAGCTGCGCGAACGCGCGCTAGGCTTGCTGGCGCGGCGCGAACACAGCCGCGTCGAATTGAC
>NCGY01000009.1 GCA_002281775.1 Hydrogenophilales bacterium 16-64-46
AAGAGGAAAGATGAAGAAGATACCGAAGCAGGAATACACCGTCGAGTTCAAGGCGCTGGCGGTCAAGCGTGTAAAGGACGGGTTGACGGTAGGCGCAGCCGCCCGTGAACTGGGGTTGATTGAGCAGACTTTGCGTAACTGGGTCAAGGCTGCTGACGCGGGCAAGCTCAGTGGGGCTGGGGCGAAACTGGTTACGCCGGAACAAATGGAACTGTCTCGTATGCGTGCCGAGGTCGTCCGGCTCCGGCGCGAGAACGAAATCTTAAAAAAAGCGACGGCATACTTTGCGAGAGATGCGCTGTGAAGTATGCCTGGATCGACACCCAGCGCCCTTACTACGCTTTGACTGAGATGTGTCCCGTGCTGGATGTCAGCGTCAGCGGCTACCGTGCCTGGAAACGCGACGGCAAGGCTGACACAAAGCGCGAGGTCGCCACATCTCGGTGCCGCCTGAGCGACGCCCGGATGCTGGCGCTGATCCGCGCCATCCACGACGAACTCAAAGGGGCATATGGCAGCCCCCGAATGGTTCTGGAGCTGCGTGCCCGAGGCTTCCCGGCAAGCAAGCCGCGCGTCGAGCGGCTGATGCGCGAGAACGGCATTCGGGCGCGCCACAAGCGGCGCTTCAAGGTCACAACCGACTCGAAGCACGGCCTGCCGGTAGCGGACAACCTGCTGGATCGGGACTTCACGCCCAGTGCGCCGAATCAGGTGTGGACATCCGACATTACCTATCTGTGGACGGACGAGGGCTGGCTGTACCTGGCTATTGTGCTGGATCTGTTCAACCGCGAAGTGGTGGGCTGGTCTCTGAAGCCGCGCATGACTGCGGATATCGTGACGGATGCGCTGACCATGGCATGGTTCCGCCGCAAGCCTGCGCCGGGGCTGCTGCACCACTCCGACCGTGGCAGCCAGTACGCCAGCCGGGCGTTTCAGGACAGGCTCATGGATTACCGCATGACCTGCTCGATGAGCCGCAAAGGCAACTGCTGGGGCAATGCGCCGACCGAGAGTTGGTTCAACAGCTTCAAGAATGAGCGCTTGCATGGCTGGCGCTTCGCGACGCACGAGGATATGAAAGCGACAACGTTCCAGTACATCGAGGTGTTTTACAACCGGAAGCGGCTGCATTCAATGCTGGGCTACAAGTCGCCAACACGGTTTATGCAGGACTGGCTGACCGCTCAGAAAATGGATAAACAGGTAGCATGAACATCGCTTGTTGGAAGACGAAAAATCGAGGGAAGGTCAGTACCGGGATTTCACATCGAGCACGTAAAGAGTTTCTGTTACTGTTTACCTACTGACATCTGACAAGGGGTTCCCACGTGATTCTCGTCACCGGCGGTGCCGGCTTCATCGGCGCCAATTTCATCCTCGACTGGCTGCGTCTGCACGACGAGCCGGTGCTCAACCTCGACAAGCTGACTTACGCGGGCAATCCGGAGAGTCTGGCCAGCCTTGCGGGCGACGCGCGCCATGTGTTCGTGCAGGGTGACATCGGCGACCGTGCCCTGGTGGACCGCTTGCTGGCGGCGCACCGCCCGCGCGCAATCGTGAACTTTGCCGCCGAGTCGCACGTGGATCGTTCGATCCACGGGCCGGAGGATTTCATCCAGACCAACGTGGTGGGCACCTTCCATTTGCTGGAGGCGGCACGAGCCTGGTGGATGGCCCTGCCGGCGGCGGAACAGGCGGCGTTCCGCTTTTTGCACGTGTCCACCGACGAGGTGTACGGCTCGTTGGGGCCCGGCGACGCGCCCTTCACCGAGACCACGCCGTTTGCGCCGAACAGCCCGTATTCGGCGAGCAAGGCGGCGTCCGACCATCTGGTGCGCGCCTACCACCATACCTACGGCCTGCCGGTGCTCACCACTAACTGCTCCAACAACTACGGCCCCCTGCAGTTCCCGGAAAAGCTCATCCCGCTGATGATCCTCAACGCCACGCGCGGCCAGCCGCTGCCGATCTACGGCGACGGCATGAACGTGCGCGACTGGCTGTACGTGTCGGACCACTGCGCGGCGATCCGCACCGTACTGGATCGCGGGCAGGTGGGCGAGACCTACAACGTGGGCGGCTGGAATGAAATGCCCAACATTGCCATCGTCAACACCGTGTGCGCCCTGCTCGACGAGATGCGTCCCGACCCCGCCGGCCCCCACGCGCGCTTGCTGACTTACGTGAAGGACCGCCCCGGCCACGACCGGCGCTACGCCATCGACGCGCGCAAGATCGACCGCGAACTGGGCTGGAAACCGGCCGAAACCTTCGAGAGTGGTATCCGCAAGACGGTCAGGTGGTATCTCGACAATATGCAGTGGGTGGAACGGGTGGCGAGCGGCGAATACCGAAACTGGCTGGACAGGAATTACGCCGACAGGAGTGCAACATGAGCCGCAAGGGAATCATATTGGCTGGTGGGTCGGGTACCCGCTTGTACCCGGCAACGCTGGCGGTATCGAAACAGCTGCTGCCGATCTACGACAAGCCGATGATCTACCACCCGCTCACCACGCTGATGCTGGCGGGGATACGCGAGGTGCTGATCATTTCCACGCCTCAGGACACGCCGCGCTTCGAGCAGCTGCTGGGCGACGGCAGCCAGTGGGGGATGCAGCTGCAATACGCGGTGCAGCCGAGCCCGGACGGCCTGGCGCAGGCGTTTGTGATCGGTGCGGATTTTGTCGGCGGCGGGCCGAGCGCGCTGGTGCTGGGCGACAACATCTTTTACGGCCACGACATGACGCAGGACCTGCGCGCGGCGAGTGCGCGCGAATCAGGCGCAACGGTCTTCGCCTACCGCGTGCACGACCCGGAGCGCTACGGCGTGGTGGATTTCGATACAAGCGGCCGGGCGGTGAGTCTGGAAGAAAAGCCGGCGCAGCCGAAATCGAACTACGCCGTGACCGGGCTGTATTTCTACGACGCGCAGGTGGTGGAGATTGCACGCCAGCTGAAGCCCTCGTCACGCGGCGAGCTGGAGATCACCGACGTCAACCGGCATTACCTCGACGCGGGCACGCTCAATGTGTCCATCATGGGGCGCGGCCACGCCTGGCTCGATACGGGCACGCACGAATCGCTGCTGGAAGCCTCGCTCTTCATCGAAACCATCGAGAAGCGCCAGGGGCTGAAGATCGCCTGCCCCGAGGAAATCGCCTACCGCCAGGGCTACATCACCGCCGAGCAGGTGGCTAAGCTCGCCGAGCCGCTGAAGAAGAATGCCTACGGCCAGTATCTCTTTAACATGCTGAATGAAAGGGTGTTTTGATTGGGTGAGGGGTGAGCGGTAAGCAGTGAACGGTAGTATGCACCGCCCGCTCCCCGCTCCCCACTCCCCGTTCCCCGTTCCCCGTTCCCCGTTCCCCCAAAATGAACATCACCGAAACCTCCCTCCCCGGCGTGCTGCTCATCGAACCGAAGGTGTTCGGCGATGCGCGCGGCTTCTTTCTCGAAAGCTGGAATCGCAAGACCTTTGCCGGGCTGGGGCTCGATCTGGATTTTGTGCAGGACAACCACTCGCGTTCGGGCAAGGGCGTGCTGCGCGGCCTGCATTACCAGCTCAACGAACCGCAGGGCAAGCTGGTGCGCGTGACGCAGGGCCGGGTGTTCGATGTGGCGGTGGACATGCGTCGCGCGTCGACGCATTTCGGGCGCTGGACGGGCTACGAGCTGTCTGCGGAGAACCACCGCATGTTGTGGATTCCGCCCGGCTTCGCGCATGGTTTCCTGGTGCTGTCGGAATCGGCGGACTTTCTCTACAAGACCACGGCCTACTACGCGCCGCAATGGGATCGCGGCGTGCGCTGGGACGACCCGGAGATCGGTATCGAATGGCCGCTCGAAGGGCCGCCCACCCTGTCCGGCAAGGACCAGGTGCTGCCCACGCTGAAGGAGGCGGAGGTCTTCGCATGAGTCCCACTCCCCACTCCCCGCACACCCGCAAAATCCTCCTCACCGGTGCCAACGGCCAGGTAGGCTGGGAACTGCGCCGCACACTGGGGGCGCTGGGCGAGATCGTAGCGCTGGATTCGCGGTTGATGGATCTGGCGGATGCCGAGGCGGTGCGTAACACCGTGCGTTCGATCGCGCCGGCGATCATCGTCAACCCGGCCGCGTACACGGCGGTGGACAAGGCGGAAAGCGAACCCGAGCGCGCCCACGCGGTGAACGCCGTGGCGCCCGGCGTACTGGCGGAAGAGGCGGCGCGACTGGGGGCGGTGCTGGTGCATTACTCCACCGACTATGTGTTCGACGGCTCGGGTGACACCCCCTGGCGCGAGGACGACGCCACCGGCCCGCTCAACGTCTACGGCGTGACCAAGCTGGCAGGTGAGCAGGCGATTGCGGCGGCGGGTTGCCGGCATCTGATTTTCCGCACGTCGTGGGTGTATGGTGCGCGCGGCAGCAATTTTCTGCTGACTATGCGCCGCCTGATGCGCGAGCGCCCGGAACTGAAGATCGTCGCCGACCAGGTCGGCGCGCCGACCTGGTGCCGAGACCTCGCCGAGGCGACGGCACAGGTGCTAACGCAGCTGCGCGCGCCCGGTTGTGTGCAGGACGAATCGCGCTGGGGTGTCTACCACATGACGAACGCGGGCGAGACGTCGTGGCACGGCTTTGCCGAGGCGATCCGGGCGCTGGATGAATTCGACGAGACCGTGACACCCGCGCGTCTCGTGCCCATCCCCGGCAGCGACTACCCCACGCCCGCGCGCCGGCCGCTCAACTCGCGCCTGGACAACGACAGGCTGGAACAGGCCTTCGGTCTGCGCCTGCGCGACTGGCGGGCGGCGCTGGCGCTTTGCCTGGGGGCGTGACGACAGGCAGGTGATTTGCACCTGTGGTAAGCGATAATGTCGCTGGAGCGGTTGCCTTGGGGGCAAGCGGAATCAATCATGAAGACCATTACGGAAGCTGTGCTGGCTGAAGTCACCGAGCGGCTTGTCCATGCCGTGGAACCTGACAAGCTTGTTTTGTTCGGCAGCCATGCACGCGGGGACGCACGCGCGGACAGTGACGTCGATTTGCTGGTGATCAAGTCTTCGGATCAGCCACGGCATTTGCGCGCCTTGCCGCTCTACCGCGCACTGCGTGGCATGGGGATTCCGAAGGATATTCTGTGGGTGACGCCCGAGGAAGTGGAGCAGTGGCGCGGGGTGGCGAACCATGTGGTTTCGCGTGGCCTGCGCGAAGGCAGGGTACTCTATGACAAGTACGCCGCTTGATCTGGCGAGGACGCTTGCGCTCAAGGCGGATCACGATATTGAGGCGGTCGAGCTGCTGATGGCGCAGGGGGCGACCGATGTCATCTGCTTTCATCTGCAACAGGCTGCGGAGAAAATCCTGAAGGCGTATCTACAGGCCTGTTCGATCGAATTTCCCCGCACGCACGATCTGGATGCCTTGCTCGACATTTGCGCCGTAGTGACGGATCGGTTGGAGGTTTATCGTAACCGTCTGGAAGTTTTCATTCCCTATGCTGTGATGCTTCGCTATGACCTTGATTATGAGCCGACGCGCGAAGAGACGCGCGACGGTCTGGTGCTTGTTCGTGAAATGCGTGCCTGCCTGACGTCGCTGCGGCCTGAGTTGGCGACGGGCAGTACGGAATGATTCAGCGCGGGAATTTTTTACCAATGCAGGCCGGCTTCGCTGGCCCGCGCAGTAATCTGGAGAAACCCAATTGAACGTACTGTTGACTGGCGGTGCCGGCTACATCGGTTCGCATACCGCCGTGGAATGCCTCGCAGCGGGCCATGAGGTGGTAGTGTTCGACAACCTCTCGAACAGCAGCGTGAAATCGCTCGACCGGGTGGCGCGGATCGCCGGGCGGCCGGTGACATTCGTCGAGGGTGACATTCGTGACCGGGCGGCGCTGCGCGCGCTGTTTGCAAAACACAGCATCGATGCCGTGGTGCATTTTGCGGGCTTGAAGGCGGTGGGCGAGTCGGTGGCAAAGCCGCTTCACTACTACGACAACAACATCGGCGGCAGCATCGCGCTGTTCGAGGTGATGGCCGAGGCGGGCGTGAAGTCGGTGGTGTTCTCGTCGTCTGCCACGGTGTACGGCGACCCGGCGACGGTACCGATCACCGAGGATTTCCCGCTGTCGGCGACCAATCCCTATGGCCGTTCCAAGCTCTTCATCGAGCAGATGCTGGGCGACCTTGCGGTGTCCGATGCGGGCTGGAAGGTGGCCTTGCTGCGCTACTTCAATCCGGTCGGGGCGCACGAATCGGGCCTCATCGGCGAGGACCCGCGCGGCATTCCCAACAACCTGATGCCGTTTGTGGCGCAGGTGGCGGTGGGCCGGCGTGCGCAGCTCAGCGTGTTCGGCGGCGACTACCCCACGCCCGACGGCACTGGCGTGCGCGACTACATTCACGTCGTCGATCTGGCGCGCGGCCACGTGGCGGCACTCGCCAGGCTATCAGCGCTGGACGGGGTCCGGGTCTGGAACCTGGGCACCGGGCGGGGCGTGTCGGTGCTGGACATGGTGCGCGCCTTCGAAACCGCCAGCGGCCGGCCGGTGCCGTATGAAATCGTGGGCCGTCGTCCCGGCGACGTGGCGCAGTGCTGGGCCGATGCGTCGTCTGCCGCGCAGGAACTCGGCTGGCACGCTGAATACGATCTGGCGCGCATGTGCGCCGACAGCTGGCGCTGGCAGTCAAACAACCCGGATGGGTATGTTTGAGGTGAATGGTGAGTCGTGAGTGGTAAGTCGCAAGTCGTGAGTCGTGAGTTGGCTTAGTCTTTTTCCACTCCCCACTCCCCACTCCCCACTCAGCGGCGCGTCCCGAAGATACCCCGCCCCCTGAAATACTGCACCCCCAGCCAGCCGCCGAACAGGCCGCCCAGATGCGCGAAGTGGGCGACGCCGGCGTCGGTCTGCGTCACGCCCAGAAAAAGCTCGATGGCACCATAGCCGAACACGAAGGTGCGCGCGGGAATACGGATGAAGGGCAGGAAAACGAAGGTGATGGCATTGCGCGGGAAATAAAGCGCGTAGGCCAGCAACAGGCCGAACACCCCGCCCGAGGCACCGACCACCGGCCCGGTGGCGTGCAGGAAATAGCCGCTGACGGCGATCTGCGTCATGGCGGCGACGACGACGCTGAGCAGATAGGTGAGCAGATAGCGCAGGTCGCCCCAGCGCCGCTCCAGTTCGCCACCGAACATCCACAGCGCGAGCATGTTGAAACCCAGGTGCAGCAGGGAGCCGTGCAGGAAGCTGTAGGTGACGAGCTGCCAGAGGTGGAACATGCCGCCGGAACCCGGCGGCCATAGCGCAAAGGTTCGCACCATATCCGGCCCCGTGAAAACGCTCAGGGCATAGACCAGCACGTTCAGCAGGATGAGGGCGAGGGTGATGGGGGGCATGGGGGCTAGGGGTTAGGATTTAGGGGCTAGGGGGCTTTGTGCGGCTGCGCCGCGCTACACTGATTTATCGAACGCGGCGCAGCCGCACAAGACCCCCTAGATCCTGGCCTCTAAATCTTAACCCCTGAATCAAACCGCTTCCCAGTGCTGCACCCTGAGTTGCAGCGACTGCTGGCCGTTGAATTCGTTGGGCATGAGGGCGTAGACGGCGCGGATGCGATCGGGCAGGGGGTCGGCATGAAAAAAATGCATGGCATCGAAGACCTGCCCCTCGCGCGTGAGTTTCAGTTTGAGGTGTTTTTCGCCGACGACGCGCTGTGACGCCACCGCGAAGACGCCGGTGAACAGCGGCGCGGGGAAGCCCTGGCCCCAGACGGCGCGATCGAAGGCTTCGGCCAGGGCGTAGCTGTGTTCGGACGGGGCCAGCTCGCCGTCCGTGTCGATGCGGCCGTCGAGGTCGGCGGGATCGAGCAGGTCGCGCACCACGGTTTCGAAGGCGGTGGCAAACGTGTCATGGCCGTCGGCGACGAGTGTGAGCCCGGCTGCCATGGCGTGGCCGCCGAATTTGACGATCAGTCCGGGGTGGCGGCGGTCGACAAGGTCGAGCGCATCGCGCAGGTGCAGGCCGGGAATGGAACGGCCGGACCCCTTGAGCGTGCCGTCGCCGGCCTGCGCGAACACCAGCGTCGGGCGATGGAACTTGTCCTTGAGGCGCGAGGCGAGGATGCCGATGACGCCGGCGTGCCAGCCGGGCTGGTAGGCGACGAGGGTGTGGCTGTCGGCGGGGTTGAAGGTGGCGAGGATGGCGAGCGCCTCTTCGAGCATGTCGGATTCCACCTCGCGGCGTGCGCGGTTGAGGCTGTCGAGCCGCTGGGCAAATTCGTGGGCGGTGCCGGGATCGTCGGCGAGCAGGCATTCGATGCCGAGCGCCATGTCGTCGATGCGGCCGGCGGCGTTGAGCCGGGGGCCGAGCATGAAGCCGAGGTCGAACACGGTGGCGCGGGCGGGGTCGCGCGCGGCGACGCGGAACAGGGCGTTGATGCCAGGCGACGCGAGGCCTGCGCGCATCCGTGCCAGCCCCTGCGCGACGAGCGTGCGGTTGTTCGTATCGAGCTTCACCACGTCGGCAACGGTGCCGAGGGCGACCAGATCGAGCAGGCCGCGCAGGTCGGGTTCGGGTGCGCTGGCGTAGGCCCCGCGTGCGCGCAGTTCGGCCCGTAGCGCGAGCAGCACGTAGAGCATCACGCCGACGCCGGCCAGGTTCTTTGAGGCGAAACCGCAGCCGGGCTGGTTGGGGTTCACGATGCAGGCGGCGTCGGGCAGGGTGTCGCCGGCCAGATGGTGATCGGTGACCAGCACCGGGATGCCGTGTGCGTTTGCTGCGGCGACGCCGTCGACGGCCGCGATGCCGTTGTCGACGGTGATGAGGAGATCGGGCCCGCGCGCGGCGGCGAGTTCGACCAGCGCAGGCGACAGGCCGTAGCCGTGTTCGATGCGGTTGGGCACGAGGTAATCGACCTGCGCGCCGAAGAGCCGCAGGCCGCGCACGCCGACGGCGCAGGCGGTGGCCCCGTCGGCATCGTAGTCGGCGACGATCAGCAGTTTTTTGCCACTAGCGACGGCATCGGCGAGCAGCGCGGCGGCGCGGTCGATGTGCAGCAGCCCGGTGGGCGGCAGCAGGCCGGGCAGGCGGTGCGCGATCTGGTCGGGATGCGTCACGCCGCGTGCGGCATACAGCCGGGCCCAGGGCGCGGGCAGTCCGGCCTGTTCGAGGGCGGCGCGGGAATCGGCCGGGCAGGGTCGGGTGGCAATGACAGGCATGGCGGAATTGTAATGAGCCCGGCGCATCACTGATTCAGAATCTGGTGAATTGCCGTTTTTATCCTGACGGGGGCGCGGAGTAGACTCGCGGCATGAGCCATCTGTTGCCCCTTTCACGCGTTGCCCGTCTGGTGGGGCAGTCGCGCCATGCCCTGCAGGAAATGATCCGCGGCGGCACGCTCGCCACCTTCGACGGCATGGTGGAATTCGACGAACTGCTGCGCGCGTTCCCGGACGTGAAATGGGACGACGACGCGGAGTTGCGCCGGGTCAACGAAATCAAGGACAAGGCCTTTGCCAAGCGGGTGCTGGAGCGTGCGCTGCCGGACAAGGAGGTGCTCGCCGCGCGCCTCACCGAACTCGGCAACGACTACGCCGCAGCCAAGGCCCTGCTGGCCCACTATGCCAATGTGATGACCTGGCTCGACGAGAAGATCGACGAAATCGAGGAAGACGGCAGCGAGGAGACGCGCCACGCGCTGCACACGGTGCGCGCTTTCCTGCTGCGCAACCTGGCCGAGGCCCCGGCGGACGCCGCGCTGGCGCAGGCGCTCATTGCGCGCGAAAGGATACTGAGGATCATGTCTGCCCACGTTACCATCCAGCCCAGCGGCCACGAATTCTACGTCGAGGGCAACGACACCCTGCTCGAAGCGGCGCTGCGCAATGGCGTGTCGCTCAACTACGGGTGCAGCAACGGCAACTGCGGCGACTGCAAGGCACGGCTGGTGTCGGGCGAGGTGAAAAAAGTGCACGCCCACGACTACGTGCTGAAACAGGCGGAAAAGGACAAGGGCACGATCCTCTTGTGTTCCTACGCACCGGTGAACGACGTGGTGATCGAGGCCAACGTCGCGGGCGCGCGCGACATCCCGGTACAGCAGTTGACGGCCAAGGTGAAGTCGGTGGAGGTGTTCAACCCGGCGATGGCCGCCCTGCACATTCTCGCCCCGCGCAGCCAGCGCCTGCGCTTCCTGGGCGGGCAGGCCATCGCGCTGCGGGTGAACGGGGCGGAGGGACGCTACGCCATCGCCAGTTGCCCGTGCGAGGATCGCCACATCGAAGTGCAGGTGCCGCGTCTTGCCGGGGATGCCTTTGCCGACGCATTGTTCACCCGCCTGAAGGCCAACGATACGGTCGAGGTGGAGGGGCCGTACGGCGAATTCGTGCTCGACGAGGATTCGCCGCGCCCGGCGATCTTCCTCGCGTTTGGCGCGGGCTTCGCGCCGATCAAGAGCCTGATCCAGCACGCGATGTCGCTGGATCTGGCCGAATCCATGGACCTGCACTGGCTGGCCGACGCGGCCGGTCATTATCAGGACAATCTCTGCCGGGCCTGGACCGACGCGCTCGACAACTTCAACTACTTCCCCCACGCGCCGACGGACGACCTGGACGCCACGCTGCGCGCCATCGTCGTGGACTATCCCGACCTGCACCGCTTCGACGTCTATGCCGCCGGGACGATCGCCGAGCTCGATGCCGCGCGCGAGCATTTCATGCGCGAGGGCATGCACCTCGCACGCTGGTTCGCCGGGGCGATCGACGCCTGATGTGCCGTTTGCTTCGCATCCTCTGGCCGCTGCCGGTGAGCGCGTTCGGCTTGCTGCTCGCCCTGCTTGCGCGCGGCAGCGGCGGGACGTGGCGGCGCGTCGCAGGGGTGGTCGAGGCTTCGGGCGGCTGGCCGGCGCGGGTGCTGCGGGCGGGCCTGCCTTTCAGCGGACCCGTTGCCGCGATCACCTTCGGCCATGTGGTGCTGGGCGACAGCACCGCGTCGCTCGACGCCACGCGCGCGCACGAACGCGCGCATGTGCGGCAGTTCGAGCGCTGGGGCGTGCTGATGCTGGTGCTGTATCCCCTGGCCGGCGCGCTGGCCTGGGCGCGGGGCGGGGATCCGTATCGCGATAACCGTTTCGAGCGCGAGGCGCGCGCGGCGGAGCGGAAACCGTAGATAAGGCTGGTCGCGTGACGCGGGCTAGTCGATGGGGCGGTGGGAAATTTCGGCCGGGTCGCCGGTATCGGGATCGATCCAGTCGCTGATGCCGAGTTCGTCTTCGGCTTCCGCCACGCTCTCGCCAGGCTCGTAGTCGCTGTCCGCGTTGTATTCCATGTCCTCGATGGCTTCGAAGAGGCTGGGGAAGGGACCGTATTCCTCGCCGCTGTCGGCGTCGATCCAGTAGACGCCGTCGGGACGCTCGACGATGCGGGTATGGTCGTAGTCTGCGGGCGTTTCGGGCAGGAGATGTTTCATGGTCTTCCTCCGGATGACGCTTCACTATAGTTCAAGCCCCGGGCCCCTGCGTGCACCCCGGACGCTTTCTGGCTGCCAGCGCGCGGCAGTATAATCCCGAGCTGATTACTCAAGTATTACGGACCCCGCCATGGACGAACGCAAGACCATCCCCATTCAGGATATCAACGAAACCAGCAACTGCGCCGGCTCGGAGCCCTACGCGCTGATGGTGCTGGGGGATTCCATGCTGCCCGAATTCGAGGAGGGCGAGATCATCGTCGTCGAACCCTCCGGCCTGGTGAAAGACGGCTCCTACGTGGTGGCCTACGTCAACAACGAATACATTTTCCGGCAGGTGGTGAAGCACGAGGAGGGCTGGATGCTGAAGCCGCTCAACCCGATCTACCCGAATATCCCCATCGCCGACATCGACGCGGCGAAGGGCGTGGTGATCATGAAAAAACGCCCCGGCAAGCGTAGCGTGCAGAAGCGCTACATCTGATGGGTCGGCACGTTGCGGTCATCCAAGAAAAAGTCTCCCGGCTATAAATCAGTTAAATTAATGAACGCATTAGCCGATTAAATAAATTAGTTGACTAATTCACTCAAGTATCTACACTGGAAGCCTGTTCAACCAGCACAACAGGAGAGAAACATGAGTGGATTGATCGCAAACTTCCCGAGCGACGGTGTGGTGACTATCAACCGGGTGATTCTCAAGCCGGCCTACACGGTCGACGACCTGCAGGAACGCGTCGCCTTCCTGTGTGAGAACGTGAAGACCTACCATTCCGACACCGGTTTTGTCGGCGGCTTTGTGGCGCTGAACTCGGGCGCGGTATCGAACGAAGGTTCGACCATCGGCCAGGCGGTGGAAAGCCCGATGAAAGGCAAGGAGGCGCTGATCGTGACCTTCTGGACCAGCTTCGAGAATCACGAGAAGTCGCATCGCTCCGAGACCTTCCAGCCGCTGTTCCAGAAAGTGCTGGACCTGTGCGAGAACGGCAATGAAGAAATTGCCTACGAAATGCTCTGGTCGGGCAAGGCCTACGGCCCCGAGGAAATCGAGGCGGCACGCAAGGCCAAGGATCAGTACGCAGCAGCGGCCTGATCGCCCGGTCGCATGACGGCCTGACAGAAACGGCGGGGTGACCCGCCGTTTTTTGTTGGGGAACCGCACTCGTCTCTGCGGCATAATCCACGACCCATGCCGACTCGCCTGCCGCCCGCCGTTTTCCTCATGGGCCCGACCGCTTCGGGCAAGACCGCGCTCGCGGTGCATCTTGCGCAATCCCTGCCGTTCGAGCTGGTCAGCGTCGATTCGGCACTGGTCTACCGCGGCATGGTCATCGGCACAGCCAAGCCCGACGCGGCGACACTGGCGCGCGCGCCGCACGCCCTGCTCGATATTCGCGACCCGCACCAGGCGTATTCCGCCGCCGCGTTTCGCGAGGACGCGCTCGCCTGCATGGCCGACATCCGCGTGCGTGGCCGCGTGCCCTTGCTGGTCGGCGGGACGATGCTCTATTTCCGCGCCCTGCTGCATGGACTCGACGAGCTACCGCGCGCCGACGCGGCGGTGCGCGCGGACATCGAGTCGGCGGCGCGCGCACAGGGCTGGCCGGCGCTGCACGCGGAACTGGCCCGCCACGACCCGGCAACCGCCGCCCGCCTGGCCCCGCACGATGCGCAGCGCATCGGTCGCGCGCTGGAAATCTTTCGCCTGAGCGGGCAGCCCATGTCGGCTCAGCTTGCGCGCCACAGCGAAACCCTGCCCTATCGCGTGCTGCAGCTGGCCTTGATTCCGGGGGATCGCGCGGTGCTGCACCAGCGCATCGCACAGCGTTTCGACGCCATGCTGGCCAACGGTCTGCTGGATGAGCTGCGCGACCTGCGCGCGCGCTACCCCCTGACGCCGGACCTGCCGGCCATGCGGGCGGTGGGCTACCGGCAGGCGTGGGCGTATCTGGACGGGGCGATCGACGCCACGGCGCTGCGCGAGCAGGGCATCGCCGCCACCCGGCAGCTGGCCAAACGCCAACTCACCTGGCTGCGTTCCTGGTCGGATGCCGTCGTGCTGGATGCCCTGGCGGGCGACCTGGCGCAGCAGGCGGAAAGCCGGGTGCGCGATTTCCTTGCGCCGCCGGCGGGCGATATCAGTCCGGCCTGATCAGTCCGGCCGGGTCGAGATGATCGTGGCGCGCGCGCGGCCGAGATGGAAGCGCAGGTCCAGCGCCTCGCCGGTGTGCAGGGCGGCGGCATCCTGCACCACCGAGCCGTCGGCGCGCTGCACCAGGCTGTAGCCGCGCGCCAGCACACGCTGCGGATCGAGATGGGCAAGGCTCGCGGCCAGACGGTCCAGCGTCAGGTACTGGCGCGTCGTGTGGGCGCTGCGCGCGCGGCTCAGACGCTCCGCCAGGGCAAGCAGACCCTGCCGGTGCGTCTGCAGCAGCCGGGCCGGGCTGGCGAGGCGGGGCTCGGTGCCATTGAGCCGCAACCATTGCCGCTGCTGCAGGGCCACAATGGCGCGTTGCAGGCGGCCGGCGATCTGGCCGATTGCGGCCTGCCGCAGGCGCAGCTGCTCGGCCGGATGCAGCAGCCGGCGCGCGAGGAAATCCAGGCGCTGGCTGGCGTCGAGGAGCCTGCGCGTCTGGGCATTCACCAGGCGGCGCGACTGCGCGGCCAGCGCGTTGAGCAATTCGTCGCGCAACGGGCTCGCGAGTTCCGCTGCGGCGGTGGGGGTGGGCGCGCGCAGGTCGGCGGCAAAATCGGCCAGAGTGAAATCGGTTTCGTGGCCGACCCCGGACACCACGGGCATCGAGGCGGCGGCAATGGCGCGCACCACGAATTCTTCGTTGAACGCCCACAGGTCTTCCAGCGAGCCGCCGCCACGCACCACCAGCAGCACCTCGCACTCGGCACGCGCGCTCGCGGCCTGGATTGCGGCAGCAAGACGAGCGCCCGCGCCCTGGCCCTGTACGGGGGCGGGGTAGAGGATGACGGCAAGACCCGGCCAGCGCCGCGCCAGCGCCGTCAGCACGTCGCGCAGGGCCGCCGCCTGCGGTGAGGTGACGACGCCGAGCGTGCGTGGCACGCGCGGCAGGGGGCGCTTGCGTGCGGCGTCGAACAGGCCTTCGGATTCCAGTTTGGCCTTGAGCCTGAGAAAGGCTTCGTACAGCCGGCCCGCGCCGGCGCGCCGGATCGCTTCGGCCCCCAGCTGGAACTCACCGCGCGCTTCGTACAGCGTGGGCAGGGCGCGGATTTCCACATGGTCGCCGTTAGCCGGGGTGAAATCGGCGAACTGGTTGCGGCCACGGAACATCACGCAGCGCACCTGGGCCTGGTCGTCCTTCAGCGAAAAATACCAGTGTCCGGAAGCGGCACGGGTGAAGTTGCTGATCTCGCCTTCCACCCATAGCAGCGGCAATTGCGATTCGAGCGCGCGCCGAGCCAGGCGGTTGAGCGCGCTTACGGTGAGGACGGGCGGGCTGTCGGCGGTGTCGGGCGGAAACATGGTGCGAGGATACGGGCAGAGCGGCTCGCGATCATGCACAGTCTTGAAAAAGTCATGAAAAAAACTTTCGTCAACCTATTGACGGCTGTATGGTTTTTGTAACTATCTGATTAATATGGCTATTCGCCAATTGGTCACTTTTTGAGCCGAACCGGTTTTTCCTTTGTGGCCGGGCGTTTAGCGCACCCCGGGCCGACTTCCTCACAGACTTGTCCACATGATTTGTGGAGAACTCTTCTCAGGCACACGCGCGTCGCCGGGAACACAACGCACTTGCCCTGCCTGCGTCGCGGCGCTACATTTTCGTCTTCGCATTTCTTAGGTGGGTTCCCGTGCTTGCCATCATCGAGGCGGCCGGCTGGCCGATCTGGCCGCTGATCCTGGTGTCCGTCATTGCCGTTGCCATCATCATTGAGCGTAGCTACAGCCTGCGCACGAAGGAAGTGACGCCGGACAAGCTGCTGCTGGAGACCATCAAGGCGTATCAGGAGCGCGGCGTCACCGCCGAGCTGCTCGGCAAGCTCGCCGAGGGTTCGCCGCTGGGGCGGATTTTCGCCACGGCCTTGAAAAACGCGCACTTCTCGCGCGAGGTGATGAAGGAATCGATCGAGGAATCCGGCCGCGCGGTGACGCAGGAACTCGACCGCTTCCTCACCTCGCTCGGCACCATCGCCAGCATGGCCCCGCTGATGGGCCTGTTCGGGACCGTGGTCGGCATGATCGAAATCTTCGGCGCGCAGACGGCGGGCGGCACCAATCCGGCCCAGCTGGCTCACGGCATATCCATCGCGCTCTACAACACCGGCTTCGGCCTCATCATCGCCATTCCGACCATGGCGTTCTACCGGCACTTCCGCCGCAAGGTCGAGGCGCTGGTGGTGGACATGGAACAGCAGGCGATCAAGCTGGTGGAAATCGTCCACGGCGAGCGCAAGTAAGAGACCGCCATGAATTTCCGCAAAGGCCGGCGCGAGGATTACCCCGAGATCAACCTGATCGCCTTCATCGACATCCTGCTCGTGATCGTGATCTTTCTCTCGGTGACCACGACCTACGCGCGCTTTGCCGAACTCAAGATCAACCTGCCGACCAGCGGAGCCGAGCAGACGCCCAATCCGCCCAAGCAGATAGAGGTGGCGGTGGCCGAAGACGGGCGTTACCAGATCGATGAGGCGTCCATTGGCGATGCCGGTGTCGAGCAGCTTGCGCAGGCACTGAAGACGGCCGCCGCCAACCAGGTCGAGCCGGTGGTGGTGATCAATGCCGATGCGCGTGCCGCCCACCAGTCGGTGATCAACGTGATGGAGGCGGCGCGCCGTGTCGGCCTCGTGCGCATCACCTTCGCCACCCAGACCGATCCCGCCCCCTGACGCCGATGCGTGCCCCTGCGCATCTCTGGGCGCGCAAGGGTGTGTCCGCGATGCTCCTGTTGCCGCTGGCGCAGCTGTTCCGGCTGGTGGCCGGGTTCCGCCGCCAGCTTTACCGCCGGGGTGTGCTGCCGCGCATCGCCGTGGGCGTGCCGGTCGTGGTGGTGGGCAACATCACCGCCGGCGGCAGCGGCAAGACGCCGCTGGTGATCTGGCTGGTGGACCACCTGCGCGCGCGCGGCCTGCGCCCCGGCGTGGTCAGCCGTGGCTACGGCGGCGCGGCGCGGAGCTGCGTCGAGGTCGACGCCGCGCGTGCGCCGGCCGAAGTGGGCGACGAACCGCTGCTCATCCACCTGAAAACCGGCGCGCCCGTGGTGGTGGGGCGCGACCGCGTTGCCGCGGCGCGTACCCTGCTCGCACGCCATCCCGGCATCGACGTGATCGTGTCGGACGACGGCCTGCAGCATTACCCTTTACATCGCGATCTGGAAATCGCCGTGATCGACGCGACGGCTGGCCTGGGCAACGGCTGGCCCCTGCCCGCCGGGCCCCTGCGCGAACCGCCAGCGCGCCTGCAAAGCGTGGATGCCGTGGTGCAGGTGGTGCGCGGCGGGCCCAGCCCGCCGCGCACCTGGCACGGCGTGACGGGCTGGCGGGTCGATACCCGGCCCGGTCTGGCGTGGCGGCTCACGCAGCCGCAGGATCGGGTGGCGCTGGCCGAATTGCCCCTTGACCGAAATTGCCTCGCCGTGACCGGCATAGGCCGCCCGCAGGGGTTTTTCGACATGCTAGCGCGCGCGGGGCTGCGCTGCGAGACACGGGCGTTTCCCGACCACCATGCCTTTCAGCCGGACGAACTGCCCGTCGATCGCCCGCTGCTGATGACCGAGAAAGACGCGGTAAAATGCCGTTCGTTCGCGGGGACGCAATGGTGGGCGGTCGAACTGGAGATCGCCCCCGAGGCCGGATTCGTCGCCTGGCTGGACCGGCACATGACAACGACAAGGCCGCCAGGGTGACGATCGCACGGGAGGACAGCTTCGATGCGTGCAACTGATTGGGGAGAGGGACGCCATCCCTGCCGCTGGGAGGCTTCGTCCGACGAAGCCGGATTCTGGGTGCCAGACCGCGCCGAGATCGTCACGCAATTCTTCACCCGCTACCTGTTTTTCTCGCTGGCGGTGATCTATTTTTCCACGCTGGAAAGCGTGCGGCCGGTGCTGTTCGGCATCGAGCCGCTGCTGCTCGCGCTGGGCGTCTATTTCATCGTCAACAGCGCGTTCTTCCACCTGGCGTTGAAGCGCGTCTCCCTGGCGCGCATCCGCAGCGCGATGGCGGCCGATCTCTTGATCGTCACCCTGTGCGTGGCGCATGATCCCAATCCCATCCCGCCGTCGGCGCTGGCTTTCCTGATGGTGCTGCTCGGCAACGGGATGCGTTACGGCATGCGGCTGTTCGCCGAAGTGCTGGTGGGGGCGATCCTCGGCATGGCGATTGCATTCGCCCTGCGTTTCCGCCTGGGCGGGTTCCAGGTCACCGCCGGTGACGTGTTCTTCGGTGTGTTCTGGGTCACGCTCGCGCTCTACGCCTACATCCTCATGGGCCGGATCGAGGGCCAGCGCCGGCAACTCGACTACCGCAGCCGCTTCGACGCGCTCACCGGCCTGCTCAACCGCCACGGCCTGCTGGCGGCTTCCGACCAGATCTTCGACAAGACCCACGCCAGCCTGCCCGCGACGGTGCTGTTCGCCGACCTCAACCAGTTCAAGGCGATCAACGACCGCTACGGGCACGGCGTCGGCGACCGCGTGCTGTCGGAATTCGCGCAGATATTCAGCGAATCGGCCGACATGGGTGTGTGCGGACGCTGGGGCGGCGACGAATTCGTCGCCCTGCTGCCGCTGCGCGACGACGCCACGGTGCAGCACATCTTCGAACGCATCGCGGTGCGCACCGAAGCCTGGAGCCAGGGCAACGGCCTGCCCATGGCGGTCAGCCTGGGCGTGGCGCACGCCCCGCGCGATGGCCACGATCTGGTGACCCTGCTGGCGGTCGCCGACATCCATCTTTACCAAAGCAAGGCGCGGCACAACGAAGCCGCCGAACCGCCCCTCTACAGGAATTTTGCCAATGAACCCGAAGCTACTTGAAATCTTGGTCTGTCCGGTCTGCAAGGGCCCGCTTGAATGGAAGAAATCCGTGCCCGAGCTGGTCTGCCGTGCCTGCCGCATCGCCTATCCGGTGCGCGACGACATCCCGGTGATGCTGCCTGAAGAGGCGCGCCGGCTGGAACCCGACGAAATTCACGGCAACTGACATGCACTTCCGCGTCGTCATCCCCGCGCGCTACGCGTCCAGCCGCCTGCCCGGCAAGCCGCTGGCCGATATCGCCGGCAAGCCCATGATCCTGCACGTGCTCGCGCGCGCGCTGGAGGCGGGAGCCGAATCGGTCGTGGTCGCCACCGATGACGCGCGTGTACTGGAGGCGGTCGAAGCGGCGGGCCATGCGGCCTTGATGACCTCGCCCGGGCACCAGTCCGGCACCGAACGCCTGGTCGAGGTGGTGGAAAAGCTGGGCTGGCCGGACGACACCCTGGTGGTCAACGTGCAGGGCGACGAGCCACTGATAGATCCCGGTCTCATCCGCGAGGCGGCCCGCCAGCTGGTGCTGCACGACGACGCGGTGATGGCGACGCTGGCCCACCCGATCCACGACCACGATGACTTCATGAACCCGAACGTGGTCAAGGTGGTGGCCGACGAGGCCGGCTACGCAGTGTATTTCAGCCGCGCGCCGATTCCCTGGCCGCGCGATGCCTTCGCTGCCCGTCAGCCGATGCCGCACGAACTCGGTGCCTTGCGGCACATCGGCCTGTACGCCTACCGTGCCGGGTTCCTGCGTACCTACGCCGGGCTGGCGGCCTCGCCGCTGGAACGGCACGAGATGCTCGAACAACTGCGGGTGCTCTGGCACGGCTACCGCATCAGCCTCGGTACGACAGCCGCCGCGCCGGCAGCGGGCGTCGATACGCCGGAAGACCTGGCGCGGGTTCGCGCCTTGCTAGCAGCTGCTTGAATCGCTGAATAAAATTTTTTGAGTGTTGTCGCGTCGAGCCATGGCTTAGGCTTATCGGGTTTTTCCATCCAAGACGTTTCAACTCAAAAACAAGGGAGACCGTGATGCGTTTGATCCTGTTGGGCGGCCCGGGCGCGGGCAAAGGCACCCAAGCCAACTACATCAAGGAAAAGTACAAGATTCCGCAGATTTCCACCGGCGACATGCTGCGTGCGCAGATCAAGGCTGGCACCGAGCTGGGCATGAAGGCCAAGGCCATCATGGACGCGGGCGGTCTGGTGTCGGACGACATCATCATCGGCATGGTGCAGGCGCGACTGAAGGAAGACGACTGCAAGAACGGTTACCTCTTCGACGGCTTCCCGCGCACCATCCCGCAGGCCGAGGCGATGAAGGCCGCCGGCGTGCCGATCGACTACGTGGTCGAGATCGACGTGCCGGACGAGGAGATCGTCAAGCGCATGTCGGGCCGCCGCGTCCACGTGGCGTCGGGCCGCACCTACCACGTCGTGTTCAATCCGCCCAAGGTCGCCGGCAAGGACGACGTCACCGGCGAGGATCTGATCCAGCGCGACGACGACCAGGAAGACACCGTCAAGAAACGCCTCGACGTGTATCACGCGCAGACCGAGCCGCTGGTGAAGTATTACGGCGACTGGGGCAGGAGCGGAGAAACCGGTGCGCCCAAGTACGTGAAGGTCTCCGGTATCGGCAAAGTTGAAGGCATTCGCGATTCGATCTTTGCCGCGCTGGGCTGAGTCCGGGCCCGCCAAATCCGTGCGAACGAGCGATGCCGCAACGGGCGCATCCGCTGCGCTTTCGGGACGGGGGAGAGCCCCGGTCCTGCGCTGACTGAAACCCAAGGCCAGTCCTGTTCTGCAACGGGGCTGGCTTTTCTGTTTTACCGCACTTCATGACAACCCCAGAGGAGACAGCACCATGGCGAAAAAAATGAACGCCTTCTACGCGCAGTCCGGCGGCGTCACCGCCGTCATCAACGCCTCGGCCTGCGGCGTGATCGAAACCGCGAGGAAGTACAAGGACAAGATCGGCAAGGTCTACGCCGGCAGGAACGGCATCATTGGCGCGCTGACCGAAGACCTGATCGACACCAGCAAGGAATCCGACGCGGCGATCGCCGCGCTGCGCAGCACGCCGTCGGGTGCCTTCGGCTCGTGCCGCTTCAAGCTGAAGTCGCTGGAAGCCAACAAGCGCGAATACGCGCGCCTGATCGAGGTGTTCAAGGCGCACAACATCGGCTACTTCTTTTACAACGGCGGCGGCGACTCGGCCGATACCTGCTTCAAGGTGAGCCAGCTCTCGGAAGCGATGGGCTATCCCATCCAGGCGATCCACGTGCCGAAGACCGTCGACAACGACCTGCCGATCACCGACTGCTGCCCCGGCTTCGGCTCGGTCGCCAAGTAATCCTGTTCCCCGAGATCGAATTCGACCAGAAGAAATTCCTCGCGCTGGTCGACAGGAAGGTCAAGGAATTCGGCTTCTGCACCGTGGTGGTGTCCGAAGGCTGCCATTACCCGGACGGCAAGTTCCTCGCCGAGCAGGGCACGAAGGACGCCTTCGGCCACGCCCAGCTGGGCGGCGCCGCGCCGGTGGTCGCCAACATGATCAAGGACGCGCTCGGCCACAAGTTCCACTGGGCGGTTGCCGACTATCTGCAGCGCGCCGCGCGCCACATCGCCTCGAAGACCGACGTCAAGCAGGCGTACGAACTCGGCAAGAAGGCCGTCGAACTGGCGATCAAGGGCGCGAACTCGGTGATGCCGACGGTCGACCGCATTTCGGATTCGCCGTACAAGTACAAGATCGGCGTCGCCGATCTGAAAGACGTCGCCAACGTCGAGAAATTCATGCCGCGCGACTTCATCACCAAGGACGGATTCGGCATCACGCCCAAGTGCCGCCGCTATCTCGTGCCGCTGATCCAGGGCGAGGACTACCCGAAATACGCCGGCGGCCTGCCGGTGTACGTGACGCTGAAGAACGTCGCGGTGGCGAAGAAGCTGGCGGCGTTCAAGCTCTGAGACAGGGGATAGGGACCAGGATTCGGGGATAGGGGATTTTGTGCAGCTTCGCCGCACCCCCTTGAAACCGGCCGCGGGCGAAGCCCGCACTACGCCCACCCACTGACGCCCAGCCCCTGAAAATGACTTTAGACAGAGCCAAACAACGCCTCAGCGTGCAAGCCGATTTCGACGGCGGGTTTATGCTGGGCAGCAAGTGAACGGCAGCCACGGCTGCCGTTTTTTTCGTCAACCCATACCAATAACCATTTCACCCTGAAGGAGGATTACCCGATGGAACCGACCATGCTCGCCATACTCGCCTGTGCGGGGCTGGCCATACTGTACGGACTGGTCTCGGCCAGCTGGATCATGAAGCTTCCCGCCGGCAACGCGCGGATGCAGGAAATCGCGCTCGCGGTCCAGCAGGGGGCGCAGGCCTACCTCAACCGCCAGTACGCCACCATCGGCGTGGTCGGCGTGGTGCTGTTCGTCGCGCTGTTCGCGGCGCTGGGCGCACATACCGCCGTCGGTTTCCTCCTCGGCGCGGTGCTCTCGGGCGCGGCCGGCTACATCGGCATGAACGTCTCCGTGCGCGCCAATGTGCGCACGGCGGAGGCCGCCAAGAACGGCCTCAACGCGGCGCTGAACGTGGCGTTCAAGGGCGGCGCGATCACCGGCATGCTGGTCGTCGGGCTGGGCCTCCTGGGCGTGGCCGGCTATTACGCCGTGCTCACCCGGATGGGCGCGACGCCGGAGGACGCGATCCATGCGCTGGTGGGCCTGGGCTTCGGCGGTTCGCTGATTTCCATCTTCGCGCGGCTGGGCGGCGGCATCTTCACCAAGGGCGCGGACGTCGGCGCGGATCTCGTCGGCAAGGTCGAGGCCGGGATTCCCGAAGACGACCCGAGGAACCCCGCGGTGATCGCCGACAACGTCGGTGACAACGTCGGCGACTGCGCCGGCATGGCGGCGGACCTGTTCGAAACCTACGCCGTCACGCTCATCGCCACCATGCTGCTCGGCGCACTGATGTTCGCCGGCGACGTGGCGGTGATCTACCCGATGGCGCTGGGCGCGGTGTCCATCGTCGCGTCCATCGTCGGCAGCTTCTTCGTCAAGGCGCGCGAGGGCGGCAAGATCATGAATGCGCTGTATCGCGGCCTGGCGGTCGCGGGCGGCCTCTCCCTGGTCGCGTTCTATCCGGTGACGACGATGCTGGTCGGCGACGGGCTGGGGATGAAAGACGGCAGCACGATTTCCGCCATGAGCCTGTACTGGGCCGCGTTGATCGGGCTGGTGCTCACCGCCGCGATGGTCGTCATCACCGAGTACTACACCGCCACCGAATACGGCCCGGTACGGCACATCGCGCAGGCCTCCACCACCGGCCACGGCACCAACATCATCGCCGGCTTGGGGGTGTCGATGAAGTCCACTGCCGCGCCCGTGCTGGCCGTCTGTGCCGCGATCTGGGGGGCGCATGAACTGGCCGGGCTCTACGGCATCGCCATCGCCGCCACCGCCATGCTCTCGATGACCGGCATCGTCGTCGCGCTCGACGCCTACGGTCCGATCACAGACAACGCCGGCGGCATCGCCGAAATGGCCGAGCTGCCCTCCGAAATCCGCGATATCACCGACCCGCTCGACGCCGTCGGTAACACCACCAAGGCCGTCACCAAGGGCTACGCCATCGGCTCGGCGGGGCTAGCCGCACTGGTCTTGTTCGCCGACTACACCCACGCGCTGGAAAAGGTGGTGGGCGGGGCGACGCTGTTCGATCTATCCAACCACATGGTCATCATCGGCTTGCTTATCGGCGGTATGGTGCCCTACCTCTTCGGTGCGATGGGCATGGAAGCCGTGGGCCGCGCGGCGGGTTCGGTGGTGGTCGAAGTCCGCCGTCAGTTCAAGGAAATCCCCGGCATCATGGCAGGCACGGCCAAGCCGGATTATTCGAAGGCGGTGGACATGCTCACCAAAGCCGCGATCAAGGAGATGATCGTACCGTCACTGCTGCCGGTGGGGGTGCCCATCCTGGTCGGCCTGCTGCTCGGCCCGCAGGCGCTGGGCGGCCTGCTGCTCGGCACCATCGTCACCGGCATCTTCGTCGCCATTTCCATGACCACCGGCGGCGGCGCGTGGGACAACGCCAAGAAATACATCGAGGAAGGCCACCACGGCGGCAAGGGCAGCGAGGCGCACAAGGCCGCCGTCACCGGCGACACCGTGGGCGACCCCTACAAGGACACCGCGGGCCCGGCGGTGAACCCGCTGATCAAGATCATCAACATCGTTGCGCTCCTGATCGTGCCCTTGATTGCCTGAATGGGGGAGCCGGCGAACCCTGCCCCGAGGGCTGGGGGCGGGGTCTGCGCACGCGTGCGCCACTGGATTTTGCTGGCCTACCGGCAAGCGGACAAGCCGGCCGGGATTGGTGGCTGGGTGGGCCTTGCCGCCGGTGACGGATGCCAACCGCCCGGGGTCTAGCGCGCCAGATGTCGCGACAGGCGCAAGGCCAGCGCAGCCAGCGTGCGTACCGGATTGGCGGCCGAACTGAACGGCATGGCCGACATGTCGCAGACGTAAAGGCTGCGGCTTCCGTTGAGCCGCAGATCCTCGTCGAGCACGCTGCCGTAATCGAAATCCTGATCGTGGCTGGCCCGGCTGGGCATGCTGAGACTGCACGCAGCGTGATGCACGGTACCGAGACCGAAGCCCTTGCCACCCTGGCCGTACCAGATTTCATGGTCGGGCCGGGCGGGCTGGCCGTCGCGGCTGAACTGCGAAAAAATCCGCCAGGCAGTGTGGTTCAGCACCGCGAAGATTTCATCGTAGCGCTTGTGCCAGCCGGCGAGCGCGGGCAGTCGTGAGCCCGCCAGGTCGTCCATCCAGCCGAGATTGCGGAAGCGCACCTCGGGCACATAGCCGTAGGGCGGGGGGTCAAGCACGGCATTGCGCGCATCACGGCAGTTGCCGAAGCTGAACTTGATGTCGATGCGCGAAGCCTGTTCGTGCCGGACCGCCGCTGCCGGCGAGCCGGGGTCGTTTTCACGCAGGTGCCAGTACTCGTGATTGACGTTCATTTCGACGTTGAACGGATACGCCAGGCTGCCGTCGGCGTCGCGCCGTCCGCGCGAATAGAACACGATCTTGGCATGTTCGTCGCGGGCCAGCGGCAGGTCATGCAGGTGGGTCGCCCAGGTTTCGAGTGAGCTCGTGGTCGGATGGTCGGTGAGGCCGACGCCGATCTGCGCGCGCACGTGTTCGGGCAGTTTCGCCACGAGGCTGGTGGAACGCCGCAGCAGCTTGGGGCTTTCGATCGAACCGCCGGCGAGGACGACGGTATTGGCCCGGAAAATCTGCGCGCTGCCATCGAGCACGTCACGCACCACCAGTTCATAGCGGCCGTCGGCCTGCTCGCGCACATCCTCGACAAAACTGGACAGCCGCAGATACAGGCCGTCGCGTCCTTCGTCGCGCGGGCCGGCGAGTCCCAGCTGGTTGATGAGCAATTCTGCCGTGTTGAAAACGCCGGTCGGCTCGAAAAAATAGCGTTCGCGTCCGCCGTCCCGCATGAGATAGGGCTGGTGTACCGCACGCGGCGTTTCCTCGATGACGAAATCCTCGGCCAGATCGCTGGCGCGCAGGCGCTCGACCATGGTGCGGGCGGCAGAGCCGAGTGACTGCGAGACGTTCATCGTGCGTCCGGCTTCGTCGAGCAGACCGGCTTTCAGGTCGGCACGCACGCGCGGCGGAAAGAAGTCCAGCTCCCAGTCCTGCACGGTGGGAATGAGACCCGACCAGAAGATCGAGCGGCCACCGAAATTGAGCTGCGGCCGTTCGTGGATGTAATGGCTGTCGTGGCTGCCACCCGGCTGCCAGAAACTGCCGCAGCCGAAATGCCGTGCCACATCGGCATTGGAAAAACGGCACAGGTTGTAGACGTGCGTCGGATAAAGGTAGCTGCCGGCTTCCAGCACCAGGATGCGCTGCCCGTGCAGGCGGTCGGCGAGATCGTCGGCGAGCAGGCCGCCGCCCATGCCGGAGCCGATCACGATGAGGTCGAAGTCACGGCGCCCGCCGGTGCGGTCAGGAAACAGCCTGCGTTGCGCCTCGACGCTCTGCGTCACGAAGTTGTCGTAGGTCCAGCCAGTGAAATGCATGATTCCCCCTCCCCGGCGACCGCTGCCCGGAGCAGGCGCGCCATCGATCCTTGCCGTCCGCTGCCTGGCTGCGCCGGGCCCTGCTAAACATGCAGCGTGTCGATCTCCCCATACGCATGGCGCAGCCAGAGCTTGGCGCGCTGTCGCTCCAGGATGCCGAGCGCGTGTTCGTCGGCGCGCTGGGTGGCGGCCCAGAAGCTGGTGCTATGGCTGTCGATCTTGGCCATGGTGGTTTCGTGCAGGCGCCGGATGTTGATGACGCGGGCGTGCAGGCCGAGGGCGCGCTGCTTTTCGCCGGAGGCTTCGAGCAGCTCGAAGTTGTCGCCGCGGATATGGTTTTGTACCAGCACGTAGTTGAGGCGGGAGCCGAACTGGTCGAGCAGTTTTTTCAGCAGGTCGGCGGAGTCGCGGCCAGCGTCCATCACATGCCAGTAGGTGATCGCGATGCCCAGTTCGCTCGACAGTTCGAGCAGGCCGGAGTCGTCCATCCACTGGGTGAGCGCCTCCTGCGTTTGCGCCGCGAGGTCGACGAGGATGCTGCGTTGCGGGTCGGCGGAGGCGGCCTCGACGATGGTGTCGAGACTCTCGAAGCGGTCGACGATCACGGGCGAGGCGTAGTCGCTGTAAAAACGCATGAGGGCGCCGTGCGAGCGGTCGGTATCGAAGCCGAGAAAGGGGCGGTCATGATCGATGAAGTATTGCGCCAGGATGCGCGCGACCAGCGATTTGCCGACCCCGCCTTTTTCGCCGCCGATGAAGTGGATGTTGGACATGGTTAGAGGGTAGGAGTTAGAGGGTGTAGGTCGGCAACATTTTGCCGGCATCCATGCACATTGCTTGCGTTGCAGCGGGAAAGTATCCCCCGTATAGGGGAGGCCATGGTTGTAAGCCGCTGAAGCGGCAACAACACATGCACTCCCGTCCTACCACGGTCCCTTGCATGGCTCTACTTACGCCGTAAATCGAGGGTGTGCGGAAACTCGCCGGGGGTTTCTTCTGCCGGCGGGGCCATTGGGCCGGGCGGGGTGCCGCCGGGGAAAAAGCGGGCGAGCGGGGCAATCCACGGCGGCGGGGTGAAGCTGCCGACGCTGTGGCCCCAGTCCTGGAAGCGGGTATTGCGGCGCGACTCGGCTTCCATGGCGTTGACCGGGAAGCGGTCGTAGCTGCGCCCACCGGGATGGACGACGCGGTAAGTGCAGCCGCCGATGGCGCGGCCGTTCCAGGTGTCGATCAGGTCGAACACCAGTGGGGAATGGATGCCGATGGTGGGGTGTAGCGCCGAAGGCGGCTGCCAGGCGCGGTAGCGTACACCGGCGACGTATTCGCCGTGCGTGCCGGTGGGCACGAGTGGCACGCGGCGGCCGTTGCAGGCGAGCACATAGCGGCTGTCGGTCAGGCCATTCACCTTCACCTGCAGGCGCTCGACCGATGAATCGACGTAGCGCGCGGTGCCGAGGCTGGTCGATTCTTCGCCCAGCACGTGCCAGGGTTCGATCGCGGTCCTGAGTTCGAGCTGGAGGTTTTCCAGTTGCAGCGTGCCGTAGCGGGGGAAGCGGAATTCCAGGAAGGGCAGGTACCAGTCGAGCTGGAAGGGGAAGCCGGCGTCGTTCAGATCCGCGATCACGTCCTTCAGGTCCGCCCACAGATAATGCGGCAGCATCCACTGGTCCTGCAGTTGCGTGCCCCACCGCACCAGCGGCTTCCGGTAGGGCCGATCCCAGAAGCGGGCGACCAGGGCGCGCAACAACAGCATCTGCGCGAGGCTCATGCGCGCGTGAGGCGGCATCTCGAAGGCGCGGAATTCCAGCAGACCGAGGCGACCTGACGAGGAATCCGGCGAATACAGCTTGTCGATGCAGAACTCGGAGCGGTGTGTGTTGCCGGTGAGGTCGGTGAGCAGGTTCCTTAATAAACGGTCCACCAGCCAGGGTTGCGGCACGTTGCCGGCGGGCATCTGCTGGAAGGCGATTTCCAGTTCGTACAGGCGTTCGATGCGGCCTTCGTCGACGCGCGGGGCCTGGCTCGTCGGGCCGATGAACAGGCCGGAGAAGAGATACGACAGCGACGGATGGTGCTGCCAGTAGGTGACGAGGCTCGCCAGCAGGTCGGGCCGGCGCAGGAAAGGGCTGTCGGCCGGCGTCGCGCCGCCGAGGGTGACGTGGTTGCCGCCGCCGGTGCCGGCGTGACGGCCGTCGAGCATGAATTTTTCGGCAGCCAGGCGCGACAGGCGTGATTCCTCGTACACCATCGTCGTGGTATCGATGAGCTGCGACCAGGAATGCGCGGGGTGGATGTTCACCTCGATCACGCCGGGGTCGGGCGTGACCAGCAATTTTTCGATACGGCTGTCGGTTGGCGGCGTGTATCCCTCGATGGCAATGGGCAGCTTGAGCACGGTCGCCGTGGCCTCGATGGCGGCGATGAGCGCCAGATACTGCTCCAGTGTGGCCAGCGGCGGCATGAACACGAACAGGCAGCCGCCTCGCGTCTCCACCGACAGCGCGGTGCGCGGCACCTCCACCGCCACGGTGTACGGCGCGTGTTGCGGCTGGGTACGGGCCGGCGGCGAGGGCGGCGTCAGCGCAGAAAAACGCGCGGCGATCTCGCCATGAAAATCCGCCAGCGGGGGTTGCACGGCGAAGGGATCGACCTCGACCCAGGGTTCGCGTTCGTCTTCCGCCACCCGGGGCAGGCTACGCAGGGGCAGGCGCAGGCCCATGGGCGAGTCGCCCGGCAGCAGGTAGAGGCGGTCGCGCCGGATGTCCCAGGGCGCGCTCATCCAGTTGTGCGTGGTGATGCTCCAGGCCAGCGGGATGACGTAGCCCGTGGGGGTATTGAGTCCGCGCGAGAGCTTGCTGGCGAGATTGCCGCGTAGATTGATGTCGTCGAGATCGGCGTAGCTGGCATCGAGATTGGGTGGCAGTTCGGCTTCCTGCAACAGTGCCGCGAGCGCGTCCTCGTAGGCAGGCTGCACGTAGCGTGGCGCAAGGCCCAGATGCAGCGCCAGGGCCTCGGCAAAGCGCTGTGCGTCGAGAAAGGTATGGCCGTAATCCCAGCCGGCCTCGGCGAGCAGCGCCGGGTTTTTCCACACCGGCACGCCGTCCCGCCGCCAGTACAGACCCAGCGCCCAGCGCGGCAGCGGTTCGCCGGGATACCACTTGCCCTGGCCGGTGTGCAGCAGTGCGCCCGGGGCCAACCGGTTCTTCAGGCGGCGCACCAACACCTCGGCGCGCTCCCTTTTGTGCTCGCCATGGGCTGCCGTGTTCCATTCCGGTGCATCCATGTCGTCGATGGAGACAAAAGTGGGTTCGCCGCCATGGGTGAGGCGCACATCCTGGTGCACGAGTTTCTCGTCGACCAGGTGGCCGAGCGCCTCAATGGCCGCCCACTGTTCGTCGGAATACGGCAGGGTGACGCGCGGGTCCTCGCGAAAACGGGTGACGGTGTTGGCAAATTCGAAGCTCACCTCGCACTTGTCGGTAAAGCCTTCGATCGGCGCGGCGCTCGAAGGCTGCGGTGTGGCCGCCAGCGGGATGTGGCCCTCGCTGGCGAACAGACCGGAGGTGGGGTCGAGGCCGATCCAGCCGGCACCGGGGAGATACACCTCGGCCCAGGCGTGCAGGTCGGTGAAATCGGTTTCCGGCCCGGAGGGGCCGTCGAGCGATTTTTCGTCCGGCGCGAGTTGCACCAGATAGCCCGACACGAAACGCGCCGCCAGCCCCAGATGACGCAGGATCTGCACCAGCAGCCAGGCGGAGTCACGGCACGAGCCGAGCGCCTTGGTCAGGGTTTCCTCCGGCGTCTGCACGCCGGGTTCCATCCGCACGGTATAGGCGATATCGCCCTGCAGGCGCTGGTTCAGTGCGACCAGGAAATCGTTGCAGTGCATCCGCTCGCGCGGCACTTCAGCGAGCCAGGCCTTGAGCAGCGGGCCCGCCGGGTCGGTTTCGAGATACGGCGTCAGCTCGCGCTTCAGCGCGGCGTCGTAATCGAACGGCCAGTGCTCGGCGCTATCCTCGATGAAATAATCGAAGGGATTGATCGTCGTCAGGTCGGCGATCACCTCCACGTCCACCAGCAATTCGCGCGTGGCTTCCGGAAACACCAGCCGTGCCAGGTAGTTGCCGAACGGGTCCTGCTGCCAGTTGATGAAGTGCTTCTCGGGCCGGATCTTGAGCGAATACGCGACGATGGGCGTGCGCGAATGCGGTGCCGGCCGCAGCCGCACGATGTGCGGAGACAGCGTGACGCGGCGGTCGAAGAGGTAACGGGTGGTGTGGCGGATGGCGACGTGGATGCTCATAGTGGGCACAGTGTGAGGCTTATCCATGACAAGCAAGGGTCAAGCCAGAAAAAATAATTTGCGCAGATGTCGATCCTGCCCTTCCCCGTACGTCGCATGGATGAATCCACCATTGTCTGTCCTTCATCAAGGGGAAACCCATGCGCTACATGATCATCGTCAAGGCCACGGTTGAATCCGAGGCCGAAACCACGCCCATCGATGTCGATAGCGAAGCCATGGTCGAGATGGGCGCATACAACGCGCAGCTGGTCAGGGCGGGCGCGCTGATGGATTGTGCCGGGTTGAAGCCGAGCACTGAGGGCTGGCGCATCCGCTACGACGGTGACGCACGTACCGTGATCGACGGCCCCTTCGCCGAAACGAAGGCGCTGATCGCCGGCTATACGCTTATCCAGGTGAAATCGCGCGAAGAGGCCATGGAGTGGGCGCGGCGCTTCCCCAATCCGGCCGGACGCGGCAAACCGGCCGAAATCGAGGTGCGGCCACTTTACGAACTGGACGATTTCCAGCCATCTGCAGAGGCCTGAAACAGACCGCATAGAGGGACATCCCGTCCTGACCATCCACCCAAGGGAGACGATCATGAACAACCCCGTTATCTGGTTCGAAATTTATGTGGATGACATGCCGCGTGCGCGTGCGTTCTACGAGCGCATGCTGGGCATCACGCTTGAAAGCCTGAACAAGCCCGATAGCCTGGATGATCTGGAAATGTGGGCGTTTCCCATGCAGATGGATCGCGTGGGCGCAGGCGGCACGCTGGCCAAGATGGCCGGTATGCGGTCCGGAGGTGGCGGCACACTGGTTTATTTTGCGTGCGAAGACTGTGCGGTGGAGGCGCAGCGCGCGGTCGAAGCCGGCGGCACCCTGTTTCGCGCGAAAATGCCCATCGGCGAATACGGCCACATTGCACTGGTGCACGACACCGAAGGCAACCTCATCGGGCTGCACTCCATGCAATGACGACGCCATGTGGTGGAAATCCCTGCCCCCGCAACCCGAGGACCCTGTGATGAAATTCATGCTGATGATTGTCGAACCGCGCGGCCAGCGCACCACCCGCAGCGAGGACGAGGGCCGCGCGCTTTACGCCGAAATGATCGAATTCGGCCAGGGCCTCGCCGCACGCGGCGAACTGCTCGCCAGCGAATCGCTCAAGCCGGACAGCCACGGCGTGCGCGTGCAGCGGCGCGGTGACACGCCGACCCTCGTCGATGGCCCGTTCGCCGAAGCGCGCGAAATGGTCGGCGGATTTTTCCTGATCGAATGCGCCGACCGCGAGGCCGCGCTGGCCATCGCCCAGAGCTGCCCGGCAGCACGCTTTGCCACCGTCGAAGTGCGCGAGTGCGCGCCCTGCTACGTGCAGTAACCCGGGAGGATGCACGCCATGACAATCACTGTAGAAACTCTTGTTACCGCGCCAATCGCCGAGGTCTGGCGCGCCTACACCACGCCCGCGGACATCGTGCAGTGGAACGCCGCCTCCGACGACTGGCACACCACAAACGCCAGTGTTGACCTGCGCGAGGGCGGCGCATTTTCCTCGCGCATGGAGGCGAAGGACGGCAGCGAGGGCTTCGATTTCGAAGGCACCTACACCCGCATCGAACCGCTGCGTCGGATCGAATACGAATTCGGCGACCGCCACGCGCGGGTCGATTTCGAGGAAACTACCGACGGCGTGCGGGTGCGCGTCGCCTTCGACCCCGAAACCACGTATCCGGTCGAAACCCAGCAGGCCGGCTGGCAGGCGATCCTCGACAACTTCGCGCGCCATGTCATGGCACAACGCGTGTGAACACGACGGCAGCGGTCGACACGCCGTCACTGTGGCGGGACCTGCGCGCCGCACTCGCCGGCACGCAGGCCGACTACACACGCATACCGCTGAAGCGCGCGGTGTTCCTGCTCGCGATTCCGATGATGCTGGAGCTGGTGCTCGAATCGACCTTTGCGGTGGTCGACATTTTCTTTGTCGCCAAGCTGGGCGCGTCGGCGGTGGCCACGGTGGGGCTGACCGAAACCTATCTCTTCCTGCTGTATTCGGTGGCCATGGGGCTGGCGATGGCGGTCACCGCCATCGTCGCGCGGCGCATCGGCGAAAAGCGCGGCGAGGAAGCGGCGGTGTCGGCGGTGCAGGCGATCCTGCTCGCGGTGGGGGTGTCGCTGCCGGTGACCCTGGCAGGCATCTTCTGGGCGCAGGACCTGCTGCGCCTGATGGGTGCGGATGCCTGGGCGGTCGAGCAGGGCTACCGTTACACCCAGTGGATGCTCGGCGGCAACGCGGTGATCCTGCTGCTGTTCGTCATCAACGCCGTGTTTCGCGGTGCCGGCGACGCGGCGGCGGCGATGCGTGTGCTGTGGGTGGCCAACGGCATCAACATCGTCCTCGACCCCATCCTTATCTTTGGCCTGGGGCCGATTCCCGCGCTGGGCATCGAAGGCGCGGCCATCGCCACCAATATCGGGCGCGGTGCCGGCGTGGCGATGCAACTATGGATCCTGGCGCGCGGCAGCGAACACCTGCGCGGCGTCCTCGAGGCCCTGCGCTGGGACGGCGCGACGATGCTGCACATCGCGCGCACCTCGGTCGGCGGCATCGGCCAGATGATCGTGGCGATGGCGGCATGGGTCTTCCTCATGCGCATCCTCGCCAGCGTGTCGACCGAGGCGGTGGCCGGCGCGACCATCGCCATGCGCGTGATGATGTTCACCCTGATGCCGGCCTGGGGCCTGTCCAACGCCGCCGCCACGCTGGTGGGACAGAACCTCGGCGCCGGCGAACCGGATCGCGCCGAAGCGGCGGTGTGGCGCATCGGCTGGATGACCATGAGCTTCACACTCGCGGTGTCGGTGGCGTTTTTCGTCTGGCACGACGACATCATCGGACTGTTCACCGACGACGCGGCGGTGATTTCGATAGGCGGCGAATGGCTTTCCATCCTGGCGTATTCGTACTTCGTCTACGGCTGGTGGATGGTGGCGGTGCAGGCGTTCAACGGCGCGGGCGACACCATGACGCCGACCTGGATCAACCTGGTCTTCTTCTGGCTGATCCAGATTCCGCTTGCCTGGGCGCTCGCGCTGCCGCTGGGCTGGGCCGAGTCCGGGGTGTTCTGGGGCGTGTTCATTTCCGAGACGGCGGTGGGCGTGTTCACGCTCTGGCTGTTCTCGCGCGGGCGCTGGAAGACGGTGAAGGTATGACGCGCCGCGGATTGTGTGCGGTTTGTATGCAGAACGTTTTGCCTGAAAGGGGTAGCTGATGTCTCGTATCCGGGTACTGGTCGGCACGCGCAAGGGCGCGTTCATTCTCACCTCCGACGCCGCGCGCCGCGACTGGCAGGTCGCCGGGCCGTTCTTCGGCGGCTGGGAGATTTTTCACATCGCGGGCTCGCCGGCGCATCCGGACCGGCTGTATGCCTCGCAAAGTTCGAGCTGGTTCGGCCAGGTGATCCAGCGTTCCGACGACGGCGGACTGAGCTGGAACCCGGTCGGCAACGACTTCACCTACGCCGGCGACCCCGGCACGCACCTGCACTACGACGGCACGCCGCGGCCGTGGGAATTCAAGCGAGTATGGCATCTGGAGCCCTCGCCGACCGATCCGGACACGGTCTACGCCGGGGTGGAAGACGCGGCGCTATTCCGCTCGACCGACGGCGGCGCGAGCTGGCACGAACTGCCGGCGCTGCGCGAACAACAGGGCGCAGCGTGGATGCCGGGCGCAGGCGGCATGTGCCTGCACACCATCCTGCTTGACCCGACGAATCCGCAGCGCCTGTACGTCGCGATCTCGGCGGCGGGGGCATTCCGCAGCGACGACGGCGGCACGTCGTGGCGGCCGATCAACCGCGGCCTGCACTCGCAGTACATTCCCGACCCCGAGGCCGAGGTCGGCCATTGCGTGCACCGCATCGCGATGCATCCGGCGCGGCCCGAAACGCTCTTCATGCAGAAGCACTGGGACGTGATGCGCAGCGACGACGCCGGCGGCTCGTGGTTCGAGGTCAGCGGCAACCTGCCGAGCGATTTCGGCTTCGCCATGGCGGTGCACGCGCACGAACCGGACACGGTCTACGTCGTGCCGATCCTCAGCGATTCCGAGCACTATCCGCCCGAAGGCAAGCTGCGCGTCTACCGCAGCAAGAACGGCGGCAACGACTGGGACGCGCTGACCGATGGCCTGCCGCAGCAGCACTGCTACGTGAACGTGCTGCGCGACGCGATGGCGGTCGATACGCTGCCCGAATGCGGCGTGTACTTCGGCACCACCGGCGGCCAGGTCTATGTGTCGGCGGATTCCGGCGACCACTGGCAGGCGATCGTGCGCGATCTGCCGGCGGTGCTCTCGGTCAGCGTGCAGACGCTGCCCTGAGATGGGTACGCAAATCGATCCGGCCACGGTGCGCGTTGTGCTGCCGTATCCCCTGTACACCCTGGCGCAATGCGCCGCCGAGCTCGCGTTGGCTGTACCCCGGCCGGTGACGCTGGCAGGTGTGATCGACGCGCTGGAAGCCGCCCACCCGCGTCTGATCGGCGCGGTGCGCGACCGCACCACCGGCAAGAGGCGTCCGCTGGTGCGCTTCTATGCCTGCCAGGACGACTTGTCGAATCTTGCCCCCGATGCGCCGCTGCCCGACGCGGTGGCCGCAGGCCGTGAGCCGCTGCTGGTCGTGGGCGCAATTGCCGGCGGCTGAGCCCGCGTCCCGGATGCGTTTTTACCTGTAAGGAGCCGCCATGAAATTTCTTTGCCTGATCTGCGCCGAGCAGATGATGGAAGACCTGGCACCCGACGACCGCACAGGTCATTTTGCCGAGTACGCCGCCTTCACCGAGGCGATCCGGCGCGAGGGGCATTTCGTATCGGCCAACCGCCTGCTACCGGCGGCGACGGCAAAAACCGTGCGCGTGCGCGATGGCCAGGCGAAGGTGACCGACGGCCCCTTTGCCGAGACACGCGAGCTGATTGGCGGCTACTACCTGATCGACGCGGCGGACATGGACGCCGCGCTGGCTGTCGCCGCCCGCATCCCCGGCGCGCAGCGCGGCTGCGTCGAGGTGCGCCCGCTGGCCGACGATCCGCAGACGCGGGCGCTGGGTCTGGGCGGCTGATACCGGTGGCCGGCACAGCCACGCCGTTTTGCCCCACACGGGGTGGGTATGGAAAAGGAGACTGAACATGGTCAAGCAAATCTTCGTCAACCTGCCCGTTGCCGACCTCAAGGCCTCGATCGCCTTCTTCACCCGGCTGGGCTTCAGCTTCAACCCCGAGTTCACCGACGACACCGCCACCTGCATGATCGTCGGCGAGAATATCTACGCCATGCTGCTCACGCGCGAGCGCTTCGCCGGCTTTGCGCCGCACCCGCCGGCCGACGCTCGCGCCGCGACCGAAGTGCTGCTGGCGCTGCAACTCGAATCGCGCGCAGCCGTGGAGGCGATGGTGAAGGAAGCCGTGGCTGCTGGCGGCAACACCTACAGTTCGCCGCAGGATCACGGTTTCATGTTCCAGCACGGTTTCCAGGACCCGGACGGCCACGTCTGGGAAGTGTTCCAGATGACCACAGCCTGAGTCGCGCCGCCCGCCGGCTTGCCGCGCGCGGGACGCGCGATTAGGCTAGTCATTTGTGTGCCGACCTGCCGGAGACGAAGCCATGCGCCGCGCCGCCCTTGAACGATTCCGCCTGCTGCAACGCCAGCGTGACCGGCGTGCCCTGATGCGTGCACGCGGCCTGCCGGACGAAGCACTGGCACTCAACCATTTCCGCAAGCAGCGCCGCGTCGGCGGCTGCGGCAACAGCCGCTGCTGGCTGTGCCACGGCGACAAGCTCGCGCAGCGTCCCGACCCGCAGGCGCGCCGTGCATCGGCCGCCTGGGCCGACGGCCTGAAGAGCCTCGATCCGCACGCATGAAACCAACCAGCGATCTTGAATGCATCGATCTCGGCGAGGCGTTCGACGCCGGCCTGCTCGATGCTGCCTACCGTGAGGTTTACCTGCCGGCTTTTCCGGTGAGGGACGAGCAGGAGGATCCGTCGATCTGGATTCCCCGATTGTGCGATCCCGATGCCAACCCGCGCCTGGCCTGGCTGGTGGCCGGCACCGCGCTGGCCGACCCGGCGCGCCGCCAGGTGCTGGGCCTGCTGGTGGGCGAGTACTACGCCGCCAGCCGCTGCGTGCTGATCAGCTATGTGGCGGTGGCGGCAGCCGCACGCGGGCGCGGGCTCGGCAGGCAGTTGTTCGACGCCTTGCTGCGCAAGCTCGAATCGGGCCGACTCAGCCGGGGCGACACGGTGCGCGCGGTGTTTGCCGAAATCCACGACCCGGCCGCCGTCGCCGCCAGCGAAGACGTGCTCGACCCGCAGGCGCGCCTGCGGGTGATGGCGCGGCTTGGCGGCATGCGCGTGCCGGTGGTGTATCTGCAACCGCCGCTGGGACCGGGGCAGTCGGCGGCAGGCGGCCTGTGGCTGATTGTGTTTCCCGAACTCGCACCTGCTGCGCCGCCGTTATCCGATGGCACGGTGCGCGCCTTCCTGGTGGAGTTCTATCGCGAGCTGGGCAGCGCCGAGCCCGAGCGTGATCCCCTGTATGCCGACACCTTTGCCAGCGTCGACGCGCTGGCGGGCCGGCGTACGCTACTGGAGCCGTTGATCGATGAATGCCGGGTCACCGCCTGAGGTTGAATCGAGCCTGAAATTGCAGCGTGCCGTAGTGGCCCTGCAATTCACGCAGACGGGCGGCGTGCCGGATGCGGTGAAGACCTGCCCGGCCGAGGAAGCCTATTGCCGGCACTGCCATTCCTACGAAAAAGACCTGCTCTCGCACGCCTTCCGCAATCCGCCGCCGGTGCGCACCTACTGCGTGTCTTGCGGCTGGCACAGCTGTGCCCTCGACGAAGGCTATGCCCTGCGCGCCATCCTGCATCTGCCCCGGCGCTTGCGCTTTCAGAGCGAGGGCACGCTATACGAATTGCATCGCCGTGTGCCGGCCGATCCCGAACTGGACTCGCTTGATGTGACGCTGTCTTTCAGCCGGCACGATTTCGTCCAGTCTGGCCGCAGTGTGCTGAACATGGTCGTGCATATCGACCTGAGTGGCACGACGAAAACCTTCGGCGAGTACGAGCTGCTGTGCCTGAGCAAACTCTGGTGTGCAGCGGACGAGAGCGAAACCTGGGTGATCGAAGGCCAGGACGAGGGCGTCTGGTTCCAGATCGGCCGGGAACGTCTGCGCCCGGAACAGATCAGCGCACGCTATTTTGGCGAGAGCGGGGTGCGCCCAGCGGGCGGCTGCGTGCAACTGGCGTTTGCCGATGACGGCACAGACAGCGCATCGCCGCCCTGTGCAATCGATGAGGACGGCGTCGCCGTGACGGCGTGCGATCTCATCGATGCCCTCAACGCCATCCAGGCGGAAGACGCCAAAACGCCGGAGGCGCGGATGGTGCCGGCACTGAAAGCAGTCGGCTGCCTGTTGCAGAACATCTTCGATATCGAGAACGTCGACCTCAATGAACTCGACGACATGCTCGATGGCATCAGCACCTCGCGCAGCGCGGTCACCGCCATCCACCGCAATACGCTGTTCGCGCTGACGGTGGGCGACCGGCTGTTCGATGACGTTGAACATACGATAGGCATGAGCCCTTACCTGCTGTTGCCGCAGGCGGTACTGCTGCACAACGAGGCGGTGCTGTTCGAGGCCCGCGCCCTGCTGCGGGAAATCGACCGGGTCGCCGACCTGTTGACGCAGCCCGCCGCGCGCGATGCCATTCGTCAGCGACTGGTCGATGCCGTGTGCGCAGACTCGCTCGACGATCTGCCGGGCGGCCCGGATCGCCTGATCCGCTCGGTGGTGCGGCGATTGTGGACACGCCATCGCACCCGCCGCACCACCTCGCGTCCGGCCCCGCATGCCGTCAAGGCTTTCATCGCCGAACTCGACCGGGCCATTCTCGACGGCCTGAATGCCCACGCCCGGGTGCAGGTGAGTGCGCTGCTCGACCGCGACATGCTGGGCAACATCTTCCAGTACGTATCCGAACGTTGGATCTTCGACGAAGGCCACCGCGACCGGGGTCTCGACAGCCTCGCCGGGGTGTTGCGCAAGCGTCTGGAGGATCTGTCCACGGCAATCGAAAGCGCGGAAGGCCGGCACGGCGACTGGCTCAACAGCAATTACACGGTCATCGCCCTCGTCTTCACGCTCTATCAGGTGATCCCGTTCGAGAGTGCCATCAGGCTGCTACCGGGTACCACCGGCGACGACGGCCTCAATCCGCTCGGGGTGGTCGCACTGGTGGCCGCCGGGCTTGCGCTCGTCATGCCCTTTCTGTGGCACCGCATCGTCGCACTGACCTACATGCGGGCGCTGGGGCATGTGGCGCGCAAGCTTGATGCGCGCCAACTCCTGGTTTCATGAGCGGGCGTCGGCCTGCCGACCGGAGTTCATGCCTGGCACCCGGCACGATGCAGATATCTCCCAACAGTCCTGCGCCCGGCACGGCGGCCAGTGTGGCCACGGTCGCCGACACCCTCGCGGCGATCTGGCATATCGAGTCGGCGAAGGTCGTGGTAACCGTTGCGCGGCTCACGCGCGACCTCGGGTTGGCTGAAGAATGCGCGCAGGACGCGCTGGTGGCGGCGCTGGAGCACTGGCCAGCTGAAGGCGTGCCGGACAACCCCGCCGCCTGGCTCACCACGGCGGCAAAGCGGCGCGCGCTCGACCTGCTGCGCCATCACGCCCAGGCCGCGCCCAAGCACGCCGAGCTGGCAGTGGAATTCGATACGCAGCACGCCATCCGCGAAGCCGACTTCGCCGAGGCGGTGGACGCCGCGCTCGACGACGACATCGGCGACGACCTCCTCGCGCTGGTGTTCACCGCCTGCCATCCGCTGCTCTCGCCCGAGGCGCGCGCGGCGCTCACCCTGAAAGTGGTCGGCGGTCTGTCGGTGGAGGAGATCGCCCGCGCCTACCTCAAGCCGCCGGCCACGATTGCCCAGCGCATCGTGCGCGCCAAGCGCACGCTCGCTGAGGCGCGTGTGCCGTTCGCAACGCCGCGCGGCACCGAACTGGGCGCGCGCCTGCCGTCGGTGCTCGAAGTGATTTACCTCATCTTCAACGAAGGCTACGCCGCCACGTCTGGCGACGACTGGACGCGGCCCGCGCTGTGCGAGGAAGCGCAGCGCCTCGGCCGGGTGCTCGCCACGCGCCTCTCGGCCGAGGCGGAAGTGCATGGGCTGGTCGCGCTGATGGAAATCCAGGCGTCACGGCTGGCGGCGCGCGTCGATGCACAGGGCGAACCCATCCTGCTCCTGGCGCAGGACCGCACGCGCTGGGATCGCCTGCTGATCCGGCGCGGTCTGGCGGCGCTGGCGCACGCCGAAAGCCTGCCGGGTGTGCTCGGCGTCTACACATTACAAGCCGCCATCGCCGCCTGCCACGCGCGCGCCACCACTGCTGCCGACACTGACTGGGTGCGCATCGCCGCGCTCTACGACGCGCTGGCGCAGGCCGCGCCCTCGCCCGTGGTCGCGCTCAATCAGGCCGTCGCCATCGGCATGGCGTACGGCCCAGCCGCAGGGCTGGAACGTGTCGAAGCGCTTGCCAACGAGCCGGCACTGCGGGATTACCACCTGCTACCGGCGGTACGTGGCGACCTGCTGGAAAAACTGGAACGGCTCGACGAAGCGCGTGCAGAATTCGCCCGCGCCGCCCAGCTGGCGCAGAACGCGCGCGAGCGGGCCCTGCTGCTGGCGCGTGCGGCATGCGGGAAGAGGGCGTGAAGGGATCGCTTGAATCGTGAAGGAACGGCCAGATTTTTGCACTCCCCTCTCCCCACTCCCTGCTCCCCAATAGTGCATCTCCGCCCGGCAATGGCGCATGTCGGGTGCCGTGGTCGGTCGATCTCCACGCCAGCCGGTTGATTCCGGCCTGAAACACACTGGCACGTTCACTGCTTATGCCTGACTGCGGGCTGGCAGTGTTGTCATGTCCGCACGGACAACGGTGTCCCTGGGCGCGAAGCGCCAGGGCACCGTTTTTTTTTGTTTCCGCTCGATGGACATGACGCCCAACGACTTGCAAGACTCCCCCATCGTCATCGTCGGTGCCGGCCCGGTAGGCGTGCGCATGGCAGTCGAACTGGCCCAGACCCTGGCAACCGCGCCGGTGCTCGTCTACGGCGACGAGCCCTGGCAGCCCTACAACCGGGTGCGGCTGTCGGCCCTGCTGGCAGGCGAGGACGGCTGGGCCGATTTCACAGAGGGGCTGAGCTTGCCGGTCACGGTCGAGCGCCGCTTCGGCTGCCGTGTCACTGCCATCGATCCCGCTTCCGGCACGCTGCGGGACGAGACCGGCACGGCGCAGGCCTGGTCGAAACTGATTCTGGCCACCGGGTCGCGGCCACACGTGCCGGATATTCCCGGCGTCGGCCTCAAGGGCGTCTTCACGTTTCGCGGCCTGGCCGACGCCGAGGCGCTGCAGGCGCGGCTGGCCAGCAGCCGGCGCATCGCCGTCGTCGGCGGCGGCCTGCTGGGCCTGGAAACGGCGCGCGCGCTGAAACGCTATCGCACCGATATCGTCGTGGTGGAACACCATCCACGCCTGATGCCCAACCAGCTCGACGACGCGGCGTCGGCGAGGCTCAGTGCGCATATCGCGGCGTCCGGCATCGAGGTTGTGCTCGACGATGGCCCGATGGCGATACTCGGCGACCTGCGTGTCGAGGGCTTGCGGCTGCGCAGCGGTGCCGTGCTGGCCTGCGATACCGTGGTGTTCGCCGCTGGCATTCGTCCCAATATCGAGCTGGCGCGCGACGCCGGCCTGGCGTTTCAGCGCGGCATCCTCGTCGACGACCAGTTACGCACCAGTGCCCCTGATATCTACGCCATCGGTGAGTGCGCCCAGCATCGCGACCAGGTCTACGGGCTGGCCGCGCCCGGCTTCGAGCAGGCCGCGGTGGCGGCACGGGTGATCGCCGGTGAGACCGCAAGCTACGCCGGTTCGCTCTCCGCCACCCGGCTCAAGGTGGCGCGCTGGCCGGTATTCAGCATGGGCGAGGTCGGCGCATGGCAAACCCCTGATCTTTCCCGCGTGACCGTCTACGAACAGAACGGCGTCTATCGCAAGCTCGTGGTGCGGCGCGGGCACCTGATCGGTGCATTGGCGCTGGGCGAATGGGACGCGCTACCCCGCATTCAGGAGGCCGTCCAGCATCAGCGTCGAATCTGGCCCTGGCAGCTTGCCCACTTTCGCCGGCAAGGCGATCTCTGGGCGGCGGAGGCGCGTCAGGTTTCCGCCTGGCCGGCTGAGGCGACGGTGTGCAATTGCACCGGCGTGACGCGCGGCCAGCTTTCCCTTGCCATAGCCGGTGGCTGCGCCAGCGTCTCGGCGCTGACCGCAAAAACCGGCGCCTGCGGCGTATGCGGCAGCTGCAAGCCTCTGCTCGAAGGTTTGCTGGGCGACGCCGTGCCGCGCGAGGCCATGCCGCTGGCCCGCCGCGTGCTCTGGCTGGCGGGGCTGGCGCTGTTGCTGGCCGTGCTGTTGGCACAGCCGCTCAATGTGCCCTACGTCTGGCGCGAAACCCTGGCCTTCCATTGGGATGATCTCTGGCGCAACAGCCTCGCCAAGCAGATCAGCGGCTTCAGCCTGCTGGCGCTCGCCGTGCTGCTCGCCGTGATCGGCCTGCGCAAGCGCTGGAAGCGGTTTTCGCTGTGGGCCTTCTTTCAGTGGCGCTGGCTGCACACGGCGCTGGGTGGCGTGGCGCTGCTCGTGCTTGGGCTCCATACCGGCGGACGCACCGGTGACGGCCTTAACCAGTGGCTCGCGCTCACCATGCTGGGTGCCACGTTTACGGGCATCGGGCTTGCGCTCTTCCTGTCGCGCGAGCACGCCATCGCGCGCGATCAGGGCGCGATGCTGCGGCCGGTCCTGCAATGGCTGCACTGGCTGTTGCTCTGGCCGCTGCCGGTGCTGCTCGGTTTCCACATTTTCAAGACGTACTACTACTGATGGCGCGCTTTGTTATCCGCTACCGTGCCTGGCTGGTCTGGCTGATCGCGAGCAGCGCCTTGGTCGCGTATTTCGCGTATGCGATCCAGACGCCCGAGGCCGCGCGTCCCTTCATGCCGGGCAAGACCACCCATGCGCATCACCAGATCGAACTGCAATGCATGGCCTGCCACGCCGAGCCGTTCAAGGGCCGTGCCGGCATCCAGGAGGCGTGTCTCTCGTGCCACGCCAAGGAACTGAAGGCGATGGACGATTCGCATCCGATCAGCAAGTTCACCGACCCGCGCAACGCCGATACGCTCGCCAAGCTCGATGCACGCCAGTGCGTGTCGTGCCACAGCGAACACAAGGCCGAGATCACGCGGCCGATGGGCGTGACATTGCCTGACGACTTCTGTGTGCGCTGTCACGCCGACGTCGACAAGGAGCGGCCCAGCCATAAGGGGATGGACTTCGTCAGTTGCGCCACCGGCGGCTGCCACAACTTCCACGACAACCGCGCGCTGTACGAAGACTTCCTCATCAAGCACGGCCATGGCGAGACGGTAAAGACTGACGCCGGTTTGCCTGAACGCGGGCTCAAGGAATTCATGGTCTACATGGAATACCTCGACGGCGAACCGATCACCGCCGCGCAGATGGACGGCCGGGTCGAACTCAAGCCGACGCCGGCCGTGATCCAGAACTGGGAGCACACGGCGCATGCCAAGGCCGGCGTCAACTGCTCGGCCTGCCACCAGGTCAAGGACAAGAAGACCGACCAGCTCGTGTGGCTGAAGAAGCCCGACCATCAGGTGTGTGCGAGCTGCCACCAGCCCGAGGTCGACGGTTTTCTCGCCGGGATGCACGGCATGCGGCTGAAGAACGGCCTCTCGCCGATGCAACCGGGCATGGCCGAACAGCCGATGAAGCCGTCTGCTGCGCACAAATCCCTGTCGTGTACCAGCTGCCACAGTGCGCATAGCTTCGACACGCGGCGTGCGGCGGTCGAGTCGTGCCTGTCCTGCCATGACGACGGTCATACCCGTGCCTACAAGTCATCGAAACACTTCGGCCTGTGGCACGAGGAAGTGAAGGGGCGGGGCGCGAAAGGCAGTGGCGTGTCGTGCGCCACCTGCCACCTGCCGCGCGTCGAGTTCCTCACGCCCGAGGACGAGCAACGCATCCTGGTGCAGCACAACCAGAACGATAACCTGCGTCCCAACGAAAAGATGGTGCGCACGGTGTGCCTGAACTGCCACGGACTGCAATTCAGCCTCGATGCGCTGGCCGACAAAAAGCTGGTGGCAGACAACTTCCGGGGTGTGCCGAAGAAGCAGATTGAAAGCATCCGCATGGCACTCGAAGCCGAGCAGCGCGGTGACGCGCGCAAGGCCGATGCCGTGTCGGACGAAGAATGAGCCCGCTCGCGGGTATCAGCCCCCGCGCTGCGGGATTTTTTTGTCAACGTCGTAGACAGGAGAGCAAGATCATGCGGAAACTCATTTCACTCAGCGTACTCGGATGCACGATGGCCATGCCGGCAGTCGCCAGCGACTGGACGCACAAGGACATCGCCGATGCCTTGCACAGCATCATGGAAGCGGATCGCACCGTGTACACCAAGCTGATCGTCAACCGCCTGCAGAATCAGGAAAAGGTGATCAAGGCGAGCGAACACTGGAAGGACGACAAGGCGCTGGTGCTGCCGGCGCAGATGTTCCGCTACGGTGCCGAGCACGTCGCCGAAAAGGGCGCGAACTTCAGCTATTCGCTGCTTTCGCTGTGGCCGGTGAACAAGCAGAACAACGCCAAGACCTCGGTGGAGAAGGAAGGCCTCAAGGCCGTGCTGGGCGGCGACCCCTACTACAAGACCGAAGTGCTGGGCGGCAAGAAATACTTCACCGCCATCTACCCCGACAAGGCCGTGGCCAAAGCGTGCATCAGCTGCCACAACGACCACAAGGACAGTCCGAAGAAGGACTTCAAGATGGGCGACGTGATGGGCGGCGTGGTCCTGCGCCTGCCGATCAAGTAAGGCAGGAACATGCGCATCGCTATTGCCGCGATCCTCGCACTGGCTGCTGCGGCAGCCAGTGCGGCGGAGCCGTCCGACGAAGGCCGACGCATCTTCGCCAAGGTCTGCTCGGCCTGCCACGCCAACGACCTGTCCGAAGCCCCGCAGGTCAAGCAGCCCGAAATGTGGGCACCCCGCCTCTCCAAGGGCCGCGAGGCCCTGTACCGCAGCGCCCTGGAAGGCTTCGTCGGTCCGACCGGCGAGGAGATGCCGCCGCGCGGCGGACGTCCTGAACTGACCGACAGCGAAGTCAGGGCCGCCGTCGATTACATCGTGTCACTCACCCAACAGAAAGGAACGACCCCATGACACCGCAACAAATTTCCGTGATCCAGTCCAACTGGGCGTCCGTTGTCCCCATCCAGGATACGGCGGCCGGCCTGTTCTATCAGCGGCTGTTCGCCCTTGACCCCTCGGTACGCCCCATGTTCAAGGGCGACATGGTCTCGCAAGGCCAGAAGCTCATGAAAGCGCTGGGCTTCATCGTCAACAGCCTCACGAAACTCGACGAACTGGTGCCGGTGGCACAGGACATGGCCCGTCGCCACGTCGGCTACGGCGTCAAGGCCGAGCATTACGACACCGTCGGATCCGCGTTGCTGTGGACCCTGGAGCAGGGGTTGGGCCCCGCATTCACCGATGAGGCGAAAGAAGCCTGGACGACCGCCTATGGCACGCTGGCAGGGGTGATGAAGGAGGCGGCTTACGCGCCGGCCTGAAGCTGGGATGCGCTGGCCGTTTGCCGCAGCAAACTGGCTGCGGCAGCGGCATTTTTAATTGGCGCGGGACTGATGGGTGAAGCGGGGCGGGCATTGATGTGGATGCGCGAAACGGGGTGGCTGCTGTTCGGCCTTATGTGGAGCGCTACATAAGGCCGAGGAGCAGCAGACCTGCGCATCATGCCGTCAATTCCTACACGGCGGCTCGTGCCCAAGAAAAACGGCACCCCAGGTGCCGTCAGGAAAATGCTCGCAATCCGCCGTCGTTAACCCTGCATCTGCCCCTGTTTCCCCGTCGCAACCACCTGTAGCGGCTGCGGCTGGTTTTCCCATTCGAACGGCGGCAGGTTGTTGAGCGCCTGGCGCAGGCCTTCGTTCCAGGCGTCGCCGAGCGCGCGGTAGTAGGGGTGGTCATCCGACAGCAGTAGGCGACGGCCGCCGTCGAGCGCGTCGGCGGAATAGATGAGCAGTTCGACCGGCGGCCCCACGGTGAGGTTGGAGCGGATGGTGGAGTTGATCGACACCAGCGCGCAGCGCGCGGCCTGTTCCAGCGGGGTGTCGCTGCGGATGACGCGGTCGAGGATGGGCTTGCCGTACTTGGTTTCGCCGATCTGCAGGAAGGGGTGCACACCGGATTCGTGGATGTGGTTGCCCTGCGGATACACCAGATAGATTTCCGGCAACTGGCCGGCGATCTGGCCGCCGAAGATGAAGGTGGCCTCGAAGTTGGTGCTGGCGGTGTCGCGCGCGGCTTGCGCGCGCTGCACGTCGGACGACAAAGAGCCGACGTAGTCCACAGCCTGGGTGAGGCTGGTGACGTTGTTCAGGTTGACCGGCGCGTTGAAGTTGCAATCATCGCGTATGCGTTTCACCACGGCCTGCGTGGTCGCCAGGTTGCCGGCGGCGAGCAGCACGAACATGCGGCTGCCGGGCAGCACGAAGGTATGCATCTTCGAATAGGTATTGACCTGGTCGATGCCGGCGTTGGTGAGCGAATCGGATGCGAATACCAGTCCGCTGTCGGTCTTGATGGCGACACAGTAAGTCATGGTGGGGGAATCCTGTTCAGTCGGCCTTCATCGTGCCTGTTTTTGGCTTCTGGCTCAAGAGCAATTGTTCTGCCCGCGCGCCGAGATACACGTAAAGCCCCAGTCCGACCAGCAGGCCCACGGCCGCAGCCATCATCCACACGCCGTCGAGCACGTGCTCGCCGTCGCCCACCGCCGACTTGAACATCAGCAGCAGGCCCTCGATCGACACCGCGATGAGGATGGCGGCCATGAAGCGCGTGATGGTGCGGCGGGTGGAGCTGTGGCGGTAAACGTCCTTGTGCATCAGCACTTCCTCTTCGAGGATGGTCTTGCCGAGGTCGAACACGGCCAGCCCCAGGGTGAGGAAGATGATGACGCCAAAGGGCTTCAGATGGAGATCTGCCGGCTCGTCGGCGGAAATGAAAATTTCTGTCAATTCCACCAGGGCGGCGTAGCCGAGCAGCAGCACCACCGCGAACAGACCGGCGACGATGATGCTGTAGACCGCCTTGAAGAAGGGGACGAAGCGCTTGCGCGAGGCGTCGCCCATGAGGAAGGCCACAGCTTCGGCCAGGTCGATGTCGAGCACCAGATAGCCTATGCCTTCACTGTGCTGCACGCGGACGATGGCGGTGATGCAAAGCAGTCCGCTGGCGCTCGACAGATAGGGCGCGGTGATCGCCGCGCCCTCGGACTGGCTGCGAATCAGCGTGAAATAGGGCCGTTGCGCACGGGATTCGCCCTGTCCGCGCCCGGCGGCCGGGTGGTTCTTGCGCACCGGCAGGTTGGGCGTGCGCTGCGTGCCGTCTTCGTCGAGCAGGTAGAGCAGGTCGACGAAGGGATAGTGCCGGCCCGCGCAGCGCACTGCTTCGTCGCGCGCACTGGCATCGTCGAACAGCGCCGGACTGGCGATGCCAGTGACGATGGAGGCGATCAGTTCATTGAGCGCATGACGGGTTTCGTCGTAGCGCTCGATGACTGCGAGCGTGCTGGGGCTCGCCATCCGGGCTTACGCCGCTTCTTTCGGTCGCATCTGGCGGTTGTAGAGGAATTCCAGCACCTGGCTGCGCAGGGCGTGATAGCGCGGCTCGTGCGCCAGTTGCAGGCGGTCGCGCGGACGCGGCAGGTCGACCGCGAGAATCTCGCCGATGGTCGCCGCCGGGCCGTTGGTCATCATCACGATGCGGTCGGAGAGCAGCACGGCTTCGTCGACGTCGTGGGTGATCATCAGCACGGTGTTGCCGAGTTCGGCCTGGATTTCCATCACCGAATCCTGCAGGTGCGCGCGGGTCAGTGCGTCCAATGCGCCGAAGGGCTCGTCCATCAGCAGCACGTCAGGCTGCATCGCCAGCGCGCGGGCGATGCCGACGCGCTGCTTCATGCCGCCAGAGATTTCACCGGGGCGTTTTTCCGCCGCGTGCTCCATATGGACGAGCTTGAGGTTGTGCAGCACCCAGTCGTGGCGCTCAGTCTTCGGCTTGTCGGCCATGACCTTGTCGACGCCCAGCCGCACGTTCTGGTACACGGTGAGCCAGGGCAACAGGCTGTGGTTCTGGAACACCACGGCGCGGTCGGGGCCGGGACCTTTTACCTCCTTGTCCTTCAGCAGGCAGAGGCCTTCGGTCGCGTCGAGTAGGCCGGCGACGATGTTGAGTACGGTCGACTTGCCGCAGCCGGAGTGGCCGATGAGCGAGATGAATTCGCCCTGGTTCACCTTGAGGTTGATGTCCTGCAGGGCCCGGAACGGGCCGCGCGCGGTGGGGAAGACGATGCCGATGGCTTCGAGATCGAGATAGGCTTTCATGCTGGAGTCCTCAGCGTTTGGTGTAGTCGAGGCGCGACTGGATGGCGCCCATGATCAGGTCGAGTGCGATGCCGACGCCACCGATGAGCACGATGGCGAGGATGATCGACGGCACGTAGAGGTTGTTCCACTCGTCCCACACCCAGAAGCCGATGCCGATGCCGCCGGTGAGCATTTCGGCGGCGACGATGACCATCCACGCTACGCCGAGCGACAGCCGCATGCCGGTGACGACGTAGGGCAGGGTCGCGGGGAAGAGGATGCGCCGCATCATCTCGACACGGCCGAGTTTCAGCACCGCAGCGACGTTGAGATAGTCCTGCGGAATCGCCTTCACCCCGGCGGCAGTGTTGAGGATCATCGGCCAGATGCAGGTGATGAAGATGACGAAGATCGCCGACGGATCGACCGCCTTGAATACCAGGAGGCCGATCGGCAGCCACGCCAGCGGCGACACCGGCCGCAGGATCTGGATCAAGGGTTCGAATGCGCGCTGCATGTTGGCGCTGCGCCCCATCAGGAAACCGAGCGGAATACCGACCAGCGCGGCCAGCCCGAAACCCGCGGCCACGCGTGCCAGGGAATACAGCAGCTGCCAGCCGATGCCCATGTCGTTGGGACCGTTCTCGTAAAACGGGTCGGCGAGCACGGTCCTGGCGTGGTCCCAGGTTTCGGTCGGGGTGGGCAGTTCTGGCGCGACCGTGGCGCGCAGGCCGGACCACAGCGCCAGCACACCGAGAAACGTGAGCATGGGCAAAAGTAGCGTGAGCGCGACGCGACGGTTGCGCTCGCGGTTGGGCTGTCGTTTCGGGGCGGCTGGCGCAGGCTCGTGCGCCACCGCCGGCCCGGCGGGCGCGGCAGGGGCAGGGGAGGCGGGCGGCGCGTCACGGACCACGCCGTCGATCGGGATGATTTGTGCATGCATGATCGTTTCTCCCCGGCCTCAGCGGTTCAGCTTGGCGAGCGCGGCCATGTCGACCTTGGCGTTGGAGACCTTGAAACCCTTGAGGTAGGCCATGAGCTTGTCGGGGTCGTAGGTCATGCCGTCGAAGAAGGTGTCCGGGCCCATCGGGATGGGCTTGGTCGCGGCCTTGAGCGTCCACGGTCCCTTGTTCATGCCTTCGGTCTTCCAGTCGCCGGTCGGGCAGGCGATACCCATTTCCTTGGCGATGCCGCGATAGATGTCGGGGCGGTAGATCGACGCGGCGGTTTTGCGGATGTCGAGCGGGCGGTCGAGCTGGCCCCAGCGGTACATCTGGGTGATGTACCAGGCGGCGTGCGACAGCCACGGGTAGGTCGCGGCGTAGCGGTAGAAGACGTTGAAGTCCGCCATCGGCACGGGTGCTTCTGCCTTGTTGTAGCGCCAGGTGCCGGTCATCGAGTTATCGACCACGGCTTCCGGCGCGTTGACGTAGGACTTGGCCGAGATGATCCGCACCACTTCCTTGCGGTTCTCGGGCTTGTCGGCCCACGCTGCCGCTTCGATCAGCGCCTTGATCGCGGCCTTGTGGGTGTTGGGGTATTTCTCGGCCCATTCGAGGTTCACGCCGAAGACTTTTTCCGGGTTGTTCTTCCAGATCTCGTAGTCGGTGACGAGTGCGTGGCCGATGCCGAGCTCGACCGCGCGCTGGTTCCACGGCTCGCCTACGCAGTAGCCGACGATGTTCTTCGACTGCAGGTTGGCGACCATCTGCGGCGGCGGAATCACGATCAGGCGCACGTCGGCGTCGGGGTTGATGCCGGCCGACGCCATCCAGTAGCGCAGCTCGTAGTTGTGGGTGGAGACCGGGAACACCATGGCGAAGGTCATCGGTTCGCGGCCGGCCTTCTTGTCGGCGTCGATGACCTTTTTCAGCGCCACCGCCGAGGTCGGGCGGGTCTTCATCGCCACCGGGTCGGCTTCGACCATGCGCGCGTATAGCTCGTTCGAAACAGTGATGCCGTTGCCGTTGAGGTCCATCGAGAACGCGGTGATCGTCGGCTTCGGCGTCGCGCCGACGCCGAGGGTCGCGGCGATCGGCATGCCGGCGAGCATGTGCGCGCCGTCGAGCGCGCCGATGCTGACCTTGTCGCGGATGTTGGCCCACGACGCCTCTTTCGAGACGCTGCTGTTGAGGCCGTATTTCTTGAAATAGCCTTTTTCGTGCGCGATGACGATCGGCGCGCAGTCGGTGAGAGGAATGATGCCGAAGCTGACATCGGGTTTTTCGATGCCGTCGGTGCCGGCGGCCCATGCACCTTCACGCACGCCGGGGGGAACCAGCGCCATCAAGGCGGCGGCAACGGAGAGTCCTGTGGTCTTTTTCATGAAATCGCGCTTGCTCGGGTCTTGCAGGATGAGTTTGTTCTGGATGTCGCTCATGGTCTTGCTCCAAATAAAAAAGGCGTCGCCTTCAGGGCGGACGCCTTTGTCCAGTTTCGAATGAATTGACAGTCACATGGAAAGCCACATCGTTGCGACTCTTCGAAACGGGTGAAGCAACTCTTGTGCCAGGCTGTCCGGTGCACGCGAAACCCGCACTGCGCCGGGCTTCAGGGCACAGGGCGGTCAGCCTGCCGGGCAAGGACATGCACGTGGATGGTGCGCAGAGTGCCACGTGTGCACCAATCAGGCAGGTTTCTGCAGGACTTGCCGCGCGATATCGACAAGCTTCAATCCGCGATCCATCGCAGCCTTGCGCATCTCGCGATACACCTCGGGCTCGGATGCGCCGGTCTGCTTGATGAGCAGGGCCTTGGCCTGGTCGATGAGCTTGCGCTCCGACAGTTCGAGCCGGGTCTGCTCCAACTCGTCGTGCAGGGCCTGGAAGGCTTCGAAACGCGATACCGCCACGTCCAGTATCGGCCGGATGCGCGAGGGGTCGAGGCCATCGACCACATAGGAAGTCACGCCGGCCTGCATCGCCGAGCGGATCGCCTCGGTGCTGCCGTCGTCGGTGAACATGACGATGGGGCGTGGACACCCCTGGTTGGCCACGCAGATGTTTTCCAGCGTATCGCGGTCGGGAGAGTCCGTCGCGATGATCACGGCATCGGGTTTCAGCGCCTGTACCTGGGCGTCCAGACTACGGGCGGAGTTGAGGATGGCGGTCACCACGCAGCCCGCCGCTTCGAGCGCGGGGACAAGCATGGCCAGCCGGTCGGGCTGGTTCTCTACGATCAGGATTCTCATGTTGTTCTAAGTATGGGGTATGACGCTCCGCAAAAAAAAGGCGGCCTCCGGAGAGGCCGCAAGATCGGAGGAGACTGCCTGAGCAACCTGGCCAAAAGGTCTGGATACTCAGTTCGGTATTAGCAGGCAGCGTGCCAGATAATATTTTCGTTTATTTTCATTGGGTTGTGCTTTTCTGGCGGTTTCGTTTGCGGGAGAACGCTGACCGCTTGTGGTGCACGACGCCGGCGAACCGGATCAAAAAAGGGCATTCGCCGTCGCATGACCACGATAGCCGGTTCGAGTCTGGCGGCAAAAAAAACCGGGCAGTGTGCTGCCCGGTCCTGTGGAAGTCACCTGGGTGGGATCAGCCGAAACTGTCGGCAAAGAGGCTCTCGGCCCATTTGAACATATCCTGATAGCTGTCGCCGTCGATCATGTCGGAAGCTGCCTCGCCAAGATCGACGCGATGCATACCCTTGCCCTTGACCTGACCATTGGCGTCGAAAATGTCCCCGTAGGCAAAGTTGGCCGACAGCCAGGAGGAGATCTTGTTCGTGATCGGGCTGTAACAGGCCGAGCCGGTGGCGATGTCCTCGTCGGGGGTTTCGCCGTTGAGCAGACGGATGATGGCATCCGCACAGATCTTGGCTTCGGCATTAGCCATATGGCCGGATTTTGGCACCGCCTTGCTGTCGGTGGCGGGTACAGCACAGGCATCGCCGATGACATGGATATTGGGGTGATCAGCTGTTCCGTAGGTCAGCGGGTCGACCGGCACGAAACCGGCGCTGTCGAGCGGCATACTGGCGGCGATCGCGCCGGCGCGCTGGTCGGGAATGTAGTTCAGGACCTTTGCCCGGCTGATGGATTTTGCGCTGGTCACGATGGAGCGCGTGGCGGAGTCCACGGATTCGACGCTGGCATTGGGGTAATACTCGATCACCCCGGCGTGGGTGATATTGAATGCGTGCTCGAATGCTTCGGGTTCGGCGGTGATTCCGGCATTGGCGTCCAGCACGATGACCCTGGCACCGGTTCGGCCCTTGCGCTTCAGGTAGTCCGCAACGACCGCTGCGCGCTCGTAAGGCCCCGGCGGGCAGCGGTAGGGTGCCTTGGGTACGGTCATCACGAAAACATCGTTGTTGCGCATGGACGCGAGCTGGTTCTTGAGCAGGGTGGTTTGCGCGCCGGCTTGCCAGGCGTGCGGCGTCAGCGACGGATTCCAGTTGCCGGGCGCAGGGGAAAAATCAATGCCCGGCGACAGCACGAGATGATCATAGGGCAGGACCTGATTGCCGCCGGGGGTCCGGATCGTCACGCTGTTACCCGGCGCATCGATCGACAGTGCGCGGCCCTGCAGCACGTTGATGCCATAGCGTGTCCTGAGGGCATGGAAACCGAGGCTGATCCGGCTCATCGCCAGTTCGCCCGTCACCACCAGGTTGGACAGAATGCACGACGTGTGGCGCGCATTCGCGTCGACCAGTGTGACGTCGATGTTGCCGCCCCACAGGCGCAGGTACTTTGCTACGGTCGCGCCGCCGAAGCCTGCGCCCACCACGACCACTCGGGGCGGCGCAGTTGTGGCACGGGCAAGGCCGGGAAGCGCGGCCAGGGCAGGCAGCACGGCAGCCAGTTTGAGGAATTGTCTTCTGCCGAGTGTGTTCATGACATGTCTCCTTCGCTTCAGTTGTCGCCGTTGCCGGGTTGGGTGGACAGGAAATCAGCGATCAGCTGCAGCTGGGCGTCACTGTAGCCGCGCGCCTGCCGGTCCATGATGCCTTCGACAGGCCGGTACTTCATTTCAATCAGCTCTCCGAACAGGTCGTTCGCGTTTTCACCTGCGATTTCATCGAAGCCCGGTCCGGCCCCATTCGTACCGTGGCATTGGGCGCACTGGGCGGCCAGCAGGCGGCCGGGGTCGGCCCCGGCGGGCAAGCCTGCTGCGAGCAGGGTCGCGCCGATCAGCGCGGCGGAGGTAAAGCGTGTCGTATTCATGCAGCTCTCCTTGAAGGGGATAAAAACCGGCCCGTCTTGCGGATTTTCACGAACCATTACCATGTTAGTACCAAGGGATTAAGAAAACCTTAAGCTCAGTAATGTTTTTTGTGCCATGGACAAGACTGGCATTGCAGACCGGCCAGCTGCCCTGGGGCAAGGTGTCGCATTCTGGTTAGCTGCGGGCCTGATCAAGCTGGCCAGGAAAAAACAGGGGTTCCCATCGGCGAGGATTGCCTGGGGCAGGCAGGCGGACTACACCCGCATCGGTGTGGGCAGTATCACGAAGGCCAAGACGCGCCGTGGCAGGGAACCACGATTTCGACCTGCATCACCACGACGGCGATGCGGCCCTTTTCCATCCTTTCAGCGTGACGGCCGTGCCGGAAACCGGGACCTGCGCCAAGAGGCTGGACGGTCTGCGGCGGGTGGTTGCACGCCGCCGCAAGCAGACTCGAAACTCAATTGCAACGCATTTCGGACGTCAGCTTCATCCACTGCATCAGCCAGGCCTTGGCGCGTTCACGCGCGTGGCGCTTGGCGATTTTTTCTTCCGGCGTCTGGTCGGGGCGGAAATCGAAGGCGCGCCGCGCCATCGGGTAGACCTGATATTCCACCGGCACGCCGCGCTCCCACAGCGCATAGAATGCACGGCCGCCGTTGATCCGGCGCAGCTCGAAATCCTGCTCGCCGATGAGGTAGAGGATGGGCGTGGTCATCTGCAACACCTCGGGGGCGATACGGAATAGCTGGTCGGGTTCCGGCGCGTTGGGGTTCTGCATGTGGCCGTAGTAGCCGACGATGGCGGCGATGTCGTTGCCGCGCTTGGCGGCCAGGCGGATCGCGTAATAAGGCCCGCGCGACAGGCCGACGATGCCGACCTTCCCCTTGCACACATTGGGCAGCGACTTCAGGTAATCGAGCCCGGCTTCCACGTCCAGTTCGGTTTCCGGGTTGTGCGCCGACGGCCAGCGTTCGATGAAGCGGCCGCTCTGCCAGTCGGGTGCCACGACAAGAAAACCCTGTGCGGCGAGTTCCTGGATGTGGGCACGTTCGTCGCCCTCGTAGCCGCGCTTGGCGTGGATGAACAGCACCGGCGGGAAGGGGCCGGTGCCGGCCGGGGTGGCGATCTCCACCGGCACATCGGAGCCGTCGGCGGCCTGGATCGTGGTCTTGCTGACCGATACGCCGTTGGCGTGGGCAGTCAGGGCAAAGGCCGATGCTAAGATGGCGGCCGTTATGGCGCGGAATTTCATGGCTGTCTCCCGGTTGTTCTCTGGTCGCTATTCTAGGTCGTCGTGTCATGCGCGGGCAGGGTCATAATCTACTTCGGGCGGGCCTGATGCCGGCCACTGATGCGAGCGCCCCCCCTTGGCAGGCGCGACTGCCGGCTCGCCTGCGACGGCCGTTCGCGGCACTGTGGATATCGCTGGCCCTGCATGTGGCCATTCTGGCGCTGTTGCGGGTCGAGATGCCGGTGACTTTCGACGTGGGCGACGGCATGATCCAGGTGCGACTTGTCCCGGCCCGGGTAACGCAGTCACCCGCACCACCCGGCGAACCGAGCCCGCCGACGGTGCCCGATCTCCCCGCGCCTCGCCCGCCAGCGGTGTTGCAGACCGAGCCCAAGCTTGCCGCTGACGACCCGCCCCCCGCAGCAGCGCCCGTTCCCGCGCCCGCCCCGGAGCCCGCCGCGCCGTCCGCCCCCACCCCGCCCGCTGCCGCCCCCGCGCCGCCCCTGGAACGCGTACCGGAGCCCGCCGCCCCGGCAGGGAGCGCGGCCCCCGAGGTGACGCCGCCCGCGACGCTGGCGATCAAAAGTGCGGTCGATCTCAACTACTACAGCGCACGCGAACTGGACGTCCAGCCGCGCGCGCTGCGCAGGATCGTGCCGGTCTATCCACCCGGTCCGGATCGCGACGGAATTTCCGGTCGTGTGCGCCTGCAACTGAAACTGGAAGCGGACGGACGCGTGAGCGAGGTCGAAGTCCTGACCGCCGAGCCCCCCGGCCTGTTCGAGGAATCCGCCGTCAAGGCCTTCCGCCAGGCGCGTTTCCGGCCCGCGAAACGAGGCGGCCGCCCGGTACGCGCGCTAATGGAAATCGAGGTGGTGTACGACTGGGATGGGCAGCGTTAACTTGCTTCGTCAAGCCTGTTCGGGAAAAAACACGCGACCTGATGCACGCTTTTGCCGTCGCGCTCGGGCATGGCCTGCTCGCACGCGCGCTGTTTCTTGTAGCAGCGGCTGTAGAAGCGGCAGCAGTGCGGGTCCGGGTCGATCGGGCTTTGCGGGTCGTCGGTGAGACGAATGCGGGTCTCGCCGCTGTCGGGGTCGAACTTCGATACCGCCGCCATCAGCGCCTGCGTGTACGGGTGTTTGGGCGCCGCGAACACCGCTTCGACCGGGCCAGATTCGACGATCTTGCCGAGGTACATGACCATGACCCGGTCGCACAGCAAGCGCACCACATTCAGGTCGTGCGAGACGAAGAGATACGACAGCCCGAGTTCGCGCCGCAGTTCGGCGAGCAGGTGCAGGATCACCGCCTGCACCGACACGTCGAGCGCCGAGGTCGGCTCGTCGAGGATCAGCAACTGCGGTTTCAGCGCGATGCCGCGCGCGATGCCGACGCGCAGTTTCTGCCCACCCGAGAGCTGATGCGGGTAGCGCGCGAGCAGCGCGCGCGGCAGCGAGACCTGATCGGCGGCTTCTTCGACACGCGCCTTGACGGCGGCGGCGCTCATCGGTTTGGCTTCGGGGAGCGGCGTCGCGCCGAGCCGACGCAACGGGTCGGCGATGCAGTCGAAGGCGGTGAAGCGCGGATTCAGGCTGTCGGTCGGGTCCTGAAACACCTGCTGGATGCGCGCGCGTTCGGCGTGCCGCGCGAAGTCGTGCGCGGGCACGTCGCCGATGTGGCGTTCGTTGAAAAGTATCCTTCCTTCGCTGGTGTCGAGCAGGCGCGTGACCAGCCGCACCAGCGTGCTCTTGCCGCAGCCCGATTCGCCGACCAGCCCGATGCTCTCGCCGGGATGCAGATCGAAGCTGACATTTTCGACCGCGTGCAGCATCGACTGCGGTTTGTTTGCACCAAAAGCCCGGGCGAGCAGGCCGGGTTTTTCGCCCAGCGGGAAGCGTTTGTGGACGGCGTCGAGCGACAGGAGCGGGGTCATAGCGGGTTCCTGCAAGCAAGCAGATGGGCGGAATCGGTGGGCATCGGCGTCAGCACCAGACCGGGCTCGGTACACCCCGGCTGCACGCGTTCACAGCGGGTACTGAAACGGCACGGCGGCTGCGGCTGGCGCAGGTCGGGTAGCTGGCCGGGGATCGAGGTGAGCGATTCCAGCGTTGCACCGGGACGCGGCGTCGCCGCGAACAGGCGCGCGGTGTAGGGATGGCGCGGAGACTTGAAAAGCGTGCGCGCACTCGCCGATTCGAGTATCTGCCCGGCGTGCATTACCGCGATGCGCGCGCAATAGTCGGACGCGAGCCCGAGGTCGTGGGTGATGAGCAGGGTCGCCATGCCGTTGGCGGCGGCGAGCTCGGCGATCAGATCCATGATGACGACTTGCGTCGTCACGTCGAGCCCGGTCGTCGGCTCGTCGGCGATCAACAGGCGCGGCTTGCACGCGAGCGCAATGGCGATCATCACGCGCTGGCACATGCCGCCGGACAGCTCATACGGAAAATTGTGATAACGCTTGGCCGGGTCGGTGATCTTCACGCTCGCTAACTGGGCGACGGCAGCGTCGCGGCGGTCGCTGCGCGAGAGATCGCTGTGGCGCGCGAGCACGTCCTCGATCTGACGGCCTACCGGCAGGATGGGGTTCAGCGCGGTGCGTGGGGCCTGGAAGATCATCGCCAGCTCGCGCCCGCGCAGGTCGTCGAGCGCGGCTTTGCGTAGGGTCAGCAAGTCGTGATCGGCGAAGCGCACGCTGCCCGACGTGACCTTGCCCGCCGGGTCGAGAATGCCAAGCGCGGCGAACGCCATGACCGATTTGCCCGAGCCCGATTCGCCGACGACCGCGACTGTCTCGCCCGCGCCGACGTTGAGGTGGATGTGGTCGAGCACCGCGACCTCGCCGAGCCGGGTATGGAATTTGACGCTGAGGTCGGTGACCTCGAACAGCGGTTTTTCGTCGTTCATCGTGTGTTCCTTTTCCGGCTGATTTGATGCAAGAGACCCTGATGGCGGTAGGTTGGTGCTGAGCGCAGTAAGCCCAACGTGTCACGTTGGGCTTACTGCGTCAGCCCAACCTACGCCGCTACGTCACGCCTCGCCCCTCACGCCTTACCCCTCACTCACCAACTACTTGCGCTGCCTCGGATCAATGATGTCGCGCAGCCCGTCGCCCAACAGGTTGAAACACAGCACCGCGAGCGTGAGCGCGAGACCGGGGAAGAACGCGACCCACCACTGCCCGGAGATGATGTATTGCGCGCCGTCGGCGACCATGATTCCCCACTCGGGCGACGGCGGGCGGATGCCAAGCCCGATGAACGACAGGCTCGCGGCGTTCAGCATCGACCAGCCCATGTTGAGCGACATCTGCACCACCAGCGGCGGCATTACGCTCGGCATGATGTGCAGCCACAGGATGCGCGGGTTGCGGTTGCCCGAGAGCCGTGCCGCCTCGACGAAGCCCGCGCCGCGCAGCACCGCGACTTCGCTGCGCACGACGCGCACATAGAACGGCATGTTGATGATCGCGCTGGCGTAGACGACGTTGATGACGCTGTTACCGAGCGCGGCGACGATGGCCATAGCGAGCACGAAAAGCGGAAACGCCATGACGATGTCGGTGAAGCGGCCGATGGTCGCGTCGGTGCGCCCGCCGTAAAAGCCTGCGGTCGCGCCGAGAAAAGTGCCGACGGCAGCGGCGAGCAGCACCGCCGCGAGCGCGATGCCGAGATCAGTCTGCGCGCCGACCAGCACGCGGCTGAAAATGTCGCGCCCGAGTTGATCGGTGCCAAACCAGTAGGTCAGCGACGGGGCTTGCAGCGCGTCGGCGGTGTTGCTGGCGAACGGGTCGTGCGGCGAAATCACACTACCGAACAGCGCGGCGAACACCAGCACGGCGAACATGATGATCGCCAGCGGCGTGAGTGGATTCTGCTTCAGGAGATAAACGAGTTCACGGCGTTCCATTTTCGGCTTCCCTTCAGCGCGCGAGACGACGGTCGACCAGCCCACAGGCGATATCGACGCTGAGATTCAACAACACGTAGAGCACGGCGATGGCGAGCACGAAGCCTTGCACCGGCGCGTAGTCCGACGCGACCAGCGCTTCGAGCGCGTACGAGCCGACGCCGGGCCAGGCAAAGACTTTTTCGACCAGCACGTTGATCCCCAAGAGGTACGAGAACACCATGCCCATGGTGTTGAGAATCGGCACCAGCGTGTTCTTCAGCGCGTAGCGCGTGAGCACGACGCGGCTTGACAACCCGCACGCGCGGGCGGTGCGCACGTAGTCCGACGACAGCACACCCAGGAGGCCCGCGCGTGTCATCCGCGCGAGCGGCGCGAGGGCAAAGAAACCCAGCGTGACCGCCGGCAGGATGAGCTGCGCGAGCGCGGAACGGAACACTTCCCAGTCGCCCGCGAGCACGGCATCGATCGTGTAGAAACCGGTGACTTCGGGCGGCGGCGAATACATCAAATCGAGCCGCCCAAGCGGCGCAGGCGACCAGCCGAGCAGGTAGTAGAAGACGTAGATCAGCACCAGCCCGGTGAAAAACGTCGGCAGGCAGGTGCCGGTCGTCGTCACCAGCCGCGTCACCTGATCGACCCAGGAATTGGGCCGCGTCGCTGACAGCACGCCCAAGGGCAGGCCGAGCACCACCGCGATCAGCAGCGCCACAATAGTGAGTTCGAGCGAAGCAGGCAGGCGCGACACCAAGTCCGCCGCGACCGGCTGGCCGGTGGTGAACGACTGGCCGAAATCGCCCTGCGCGAGGTCGCCGAGGTAATCCCAGAACTGCACCGGCAGGCTGCGGTTGAGGCCCAGTTGTTCGCGGATCTGCTCGACCGCCTCGGCGCTCGCGGCCGGCCCGGCGAAGAACGCCGCCGGGTCGCCCGGCAGTAGCCGCATGATGACGAAGGTGACGACGATCACCGCCGCGAGGCTGGGCAGCGCGCCGAGCAGGCGGCTGCCGATGGTGCTGAAGATGCGAGTGTTCATCGGTTTCGCCTCGGGCGGGTCAGGTTTTCAAGTCGCCTTGTTCAGAAGGCGCTAGTTAGAACGCCCAATCAGAACGAATACGCTGCCCACAGTGAGGTACGCACGGCGTCGCTGAAGAGCGTGTCAGCCGAGTACTGCGCGAAGCGCCAGCCGACGATCAGGTTCTTGGCAATCGGTTCGGCTTTCCACGCGATGTCGAGGTCGAATTCGCGGCCGAAATCCAGGCTGCCGGAATCCGACTGGTAGTCGTAGTAAACCGCCGTCGCGGTCACGCCCTTCAGACCCGGCACCGGCCCGGCCGCCTTGAGGTAGGTCGCATCCAGCCCGTTGGTCGGCGTGACGAGAAAGAATTCGGTCAGCCCGTTGAACGGGTGCGCGAGCGGGGTGATGAATTTGTCGGTCGCGCCGTTGCCTTCGAGCAAGGCGTTGCCCGCGATGAAATCGATGCCCCAGGCTTTGACCCCAAGCTCGATCAGCCGGTACGCGGCATCGACGTCGTTGGGGTTGCTGCCCGCGTCTTTCTGTTTCGCGTAGTCAAGGGTGCCGATGGCGCTCCAGCCGTTCGCGAGCGGGTAGTTGAGATCGAAACGCGCGCCGACGGTATCGATCGAGTTCGTGAGTTCCTTATCGAAATCGAGGAACAAGCCGTAAACCTTGGCCACCCCGACCTTGGGAAAGGTGTAGCCGAACTGGAAGAATTCAGACGACATTTCCGCGCGCCCGTTGCTCGCCTCGCCCCCCGCGACGCGCAGCACTTTCGCGAGATACCCAAGCTCGACCGTGGTGTTGGCGAACGGCGCGCTCACCAGCGTCGCGGCGTCGAAGCTCTGATGGTTCTGCCGCCAGTACGAGTTGGAAATGAAACGACCTTCGTTGAGTTTCACTTCCTGGCGACCCAGTTTGACGAGCGTTTTGGCCGGTCCTGCCCATGCCAGATAGCCCTGATTCAGCTCGGCACCTTCGGGGTCGGCGATCACCGGAAAGCCCGGCATCGCCTGCGACGGAATCGTCGGGATGTTGTAGTCATCTTCGCCGATCTGATGCACCGATTCGAGCTCGGCGAAGGCGGAAAATCCCGCGCCGAGTTTGGCGTTCGCAGTCAGCCCCAGCCGCAGGGTCGAGGCTTTCGATTCTGTGTCGGGCACATCCTGACCGAAGAACTCGTAGCGGTAGCGCAGGTTACCAGTGAAGTCGACGTCCAGAGCCGCAGCCACGCCGGGAATCAGGCAGGTGCCCAGACTGAAAAGAGCGAGCGTGAGTGGTTTGCGGGCGCGGTAGGTTTGAAAGCAATTATTCATGGTGGTTTTTCCCTTGAGGTTTGAATCGGGTTCAGTGCTATGCCAGTCAGCGCTTGGCGAGGCTGCGCAAATCAAGCTGGCGGTGGAACCAGTAGCGGTAGCCGACGACGTTCGGCTGCATCGCCACGCTCACCAGCGGCTGGAACAGCGGCACGCGCGGCACTTCGTCGTAGGCGAGCTTGATGAAGCCTTCGACATCCTTTTTGTATTTCGCGGGGTTGGTTTCGAAGCGTGCCGCATCCACCAGCTTGTCGAGCTTGGGGTTCTGGTAGCTCATGCTGTTGAACACCGCGTTCTGGCCGTGGTAGGTCCAGTAAAAGAAATACTCGGGGTAGTTCAGCCAGCCGCCGAAGGTGTTGACCATGAGCGGCATGTCTTTTTTCAGGAGCGCCGCACGCCAGTTCGCGCCGGGTATCTTGTTGATCGTCGTCGTGATGCCGATCTGCGCCAGCGCTTCTTGGGTGAGCAGCGCGACCGGTTCGCCGATGAACGACAGGCCTTGGTCGAACGACAGCGTGGTCGCGAAGCCCTTCTCGAAACCGGCTTCGGCCATGAGTTTTTTCGCCTTCGCAAGATCGGTCTTGTACGGCGTCGGGCGCGGCCAGTCGGTATTCTTCGCGCCGCCGTAGAGTGGAATGCCCTGGCCGTAAACCGCCGCGTCGAAGATCTTCTGGTACGGCAGCACGTAGGCGACCGCCTGACGCACCTTGACGTTGTTGAACGGCGGCTTGGTGACGTTCATGCCGACGTACCACATCGCGTTTTCGATCGGTGTGCCGATGAGTTTGACGCGGGGTTTGCCTTTGAGATCGACGACGGTCTTGGGCGACAGATCGAACGCGACATCGACATCACCGCGTTCGATCAGCGCCTGCTGCGACGCCGACGACGGCACTTCGCGCACGACGACGCGTTTGAGTTTCGGCTTCGGCCCGCTCTTCCAGCCTTCAAAGCGCGTGTAGACCATTTCGCTGCCGGGCCGCCACGACGCGACCTGATACGCGCCGCCCCCGGCTTCGTTGTTCTTCAGCCACGCCATCGCCCACGGGTCGTCAGGCGTCGCGTGCTTTTTGGCGAGCGTGCTGTTGTAGATCGCCGCGACCGGAACCGCGAGGTCGGGCAGCGTGAGCTTGTCGGCGCGCAGGAAGTCGATGCGCAGGGTGTAGGGATCGACGACGACAAACTGCTCGGGTTTTTCCAGTGACCCGGCCTTCATCTGGAAGGTCGGGAAGCCGCCGACGGTGACCGCGCGGTCGAACGACCATTTCACGTCCGCCGCCGTCACCGGCGTGCCGTCGTGGAATTTCGCGTCGCGGCGCAGGTGGAAAGTCACCGACTTGCCGTCTTTCGCGATCTCCCATTTCGTTGCCAGTTCGGGCTTGAGCGTTTTGTAGTCGTACATCTCGGTGCCGTTGGCGAGCTTCTTCACGCCGTAGGTCATCAGCCGGTCGTAGACATTCCACGACGTGCCGTAGGCCGGGCGGTTGGTGCCGACGCCGTGGATGTCGAGGCTGTTGGGGCCGGATTCGATGACGACGAGCAGGGTTTCCTTGCGTGCGTCGGCGAGCGCCGGGGCGCTGGCCAAGGTGGCCAGTGCGGCGACAAGGGCGCTAACCGCCACGGCCAGGCGGATGGGGTGGCGGTGAAACCATCGAGGGGTGGGCGAAGAGGCAATCGGATGAATAATCATGGTAGGGCTCCAGTGGATAACGCCCTGATCCCATTGCGAGCCGCGTGCCAGTATTTTTATTATTAAATTTCAGTCTCTTATGTAAATAGCGCCCATACCGCCTGTGTTCCGGATGTCGCGTTCTGCGACAGTCGGAGCAACGCGCCGCGCACCGCCCAGTCGCCGCGCCGCAGATTCCGCATCCGGCACGCGGCTTGCCTTGCCCCTTTCGTTTCCGGCCTTCACTATCATGCCTCCACCTGCCGTTCGTCGCCTGGCTCCTCATGAACCCGCCCCCGCTCCCTGTCGCGCACGACCGCAGCGGTCTTCTGGCTGCGCTCACCATCGGTCTGGGATTCACGCTGGTGCTGACCACGCTCGCCGCGCTGTGGGAACGCGACACCCTCGCCGCGACCCTGCGCGATCTGGCGAGCGAGCGGCTCGACAAGCTCGACGCAACACTCCTCGGTTCGACCGAAGTGCTCTACGCGCTGCGCGACCTGCGAGTCGCGCTCGGCACGCTCGACGAAGCGCATTTTCGCGTGTTCGCCGACGACGCGATCCGCCGTCACCCCAGCCTGCAAGCGCTCGAATGGATCCCGCGCGTGGCGCACCCGGCGCGCGCCGCGCTCGAACACGAACGCCAGCACGCCGGGTATCCCGAGTTCCGTCTGACTGAAATCGGCTTCGACGGCGGGCTCTCCCACACCGGAATTCGCGCCGAGTACTACCCGGTCGCGCTGGTCGCGCCGGTGGCGGGCAATCTGGCGGCGATGGGCATGGACCTCGCGCACCATCCTCACCGCCGCGACGCGCTGATGCGTGCGCGCGACAGCGGCCTGCCCGCCGCGACCGCACCGGTCAAGCTCGCGCAGGAACCCGAACGGCAGAACGGCTTCCTGCTCTTCGTGCCGGTGTACGACGGCACACCGGCGAGCGAGATCGAACGCCGCGCCGCAATCCGCGGCTTTGCGCTCGCGGTGTTCCGCGCAGGGGACCTGATGGACGCGGCGTTCCGTGATCTGCCGCAGCGCGGCATCCGGGTGCGCGTCGTCGATCAGGCTGCGCCCGATCTGGACTTGTTCGGGGCCGGGACAATGTCTGCGCCGCCCGGCCTGATCGCGCTCGACTGGCACAGCACGCGCCAGTTCGCCGGGCGCGAATGGCAGTTCGCGTTCCGTGCTGACGCCCATTTCCTGCGCCACGAAGCGCCGCTGCGCACGCTCGCGGCGTTTGCCATCGGCCTGCTGTTGACCGCGCTGCTAACCGGTTACGTCGCGCTCTCGACCCGGCGCACGCGCGAAGTCCGCGTCGCCAACGCCGCGCTCACCCAAGAAGTGCGCGAACGCGAACGCGCCGAACGCGAGGCGACCGCCGCCAACCGGGTCAAATCCGAATTCCTCGCCAGCATGAGCCACGAGATCCGCACGCCGATGAACGCGGTGCTCGGCCACGCGCAATGGCTGCGCGGCGACGCCGGGCTCACGCACGACCAGCGCGCGTCGGTCAACGCCATCGTCGCGGGCGGCAGTCATCTGCTCGCGCACATCAACGACGTGCTCGATCTGTCGCGCATCGAAGCCGGGCGCATCGAACTGCGGCGCGACGTGATCGAACTCAACGACCTGCTGCGCGAGCTTGAAACCCTGTTCCGCGCGCGCGCCGAAGAAAAACGCCTGCATCTCAAACTTGGCCTGCTGCCGACACCGCAGCGCGTCGAATGCGACGCCTGCAAGCTGCGCCAGATCCTCATCAACCTGGTCGGCAACGCGCTGCGTTTCACCCGGGTCGGCGAGGTCTATCTCGGCGTGAAGCGCGTCGATGACGGCGCAGGCGGGCTCGTCACACGTTTCGACGTGATCGACACCGGCCCCGGCATCGCCGCCGACGAACTGACACAGATTTTCGAGCCGTTCTACCAAAGCACGTCGGCCGCCGCGCCGCGCGACGAACCCGGCGGCAGCGGGCTCGGCCTTGCGATTGCCGCGCGCTTGGCCGCGCTGATGAAAGGCCGGATCGACGCCGTGTCCGAACTCGGCGCGGGGACGCGCTTCAGTCTCACGCTGCCGCTCGATGCGCCCACCGAACCTGCGCAGGCCGCGTTCACGCCGACCGGCTGGCGCTGTCTCGAGTCGACAGATCACACGGTCGCAATCCTCGACGCCGACGGTGCCGACGTGCTGGCGCGCCTGCTCGACCGCTTGGGCATCGCCGCGCAGATTTGCCCGCCCGGAGCGCTGCCGCCACCCCCATGCAGCGTGCTGTTCGTCGATCCCGGTCAGCCGCCACGCTTCGACCTCGCGGCGCTCATCGCCGCCCTGCCCGCGACGACCCGTATCGTCGCGACCACCACGCAGACACAGACCGTGCCGCCGCCGGGTTGCGCCGCGCATCTGACCAAACCGCTCGCGCTCTCCGCACTCGTCGCCTGTCTCGAAGCCGTCGCGGGCTGGCGCTTCGAAGCGCTGTACGCGACGACCGACGACGACACCCCGCCGCGCCAGCCCGAATGGTCGCGCTTGTCCTTGTCCGAAGCGCTGCTCACGCGGCTCGTCACCGCCGCCGAACTGCACAGCACGACCGTACTGAAAAGCGCGCTCGCCGAATTGCGCGCGCTCGGCGCAGAAGAAGCCCTGCTCGCCGCGCATTTACAGTTACATCTGCGCGCCTACGACATGCACGCCATCGCCCGCCTGCTCGCGCGGCTGCCGCCCGCGCCGCACGAACCATCCTCCCAGCCGATACCACCTGGCAATGACTGACGTCCTCCCCGCCCGCCTGCTCATCGTCGACGACGTCGCGTCCAACGTCGAACTACTGGTGCGCCTGCTCGAACCGATGGGCCACGAACTGCTGGTCGCGTCCGACGGGCTCGCCGCGCTCGCGCTCGCCACCCGCGCCAAGCCCGACCTTATCCTGCTCGACGTGATGATGCCGCGCATGGACGGGCTCACCGTGTGCCGCCGCCTGAAGCAAACGCCCGGCCTCGCCGACATCCCCGTGCTCTTCATCACTGCGCTCGACGAAGCGGTGAACCTCCTGGCCGGGTTCGACGCGGGCGGCGTCGATTATGTCGTCAAGCCCTTCCGCAACGAAGAAATCCTCGCCCGCGTCGGCACCCACCTTGCGCTCGCCCGCGCGCGCTGCGACCTGCTCGCGCGCACCACCGAGCTTGAAATCCTCAACGCGCGGCTCATCGCCGAACGCGACGCGCGTCGTCGCGCCGTCGACGAACGCAAGGCTGTGACTGCGCAGCTCTCGGCTTATTCGAGCCGTGAGGCAGAACACTGGGGCCTGGCCGGTTTCCTCGGCCAGAGTGCGACCATGGCGAAGATACTTGCTGACATCAACAAGCTCCATCGCAATGCCGACGTGTCGGTGCTCATCAGCGGCGAATCCGGCACCGGCAAGGAACTGGTTGCGCGAGCTATCCACCACGCCAGCGCGCGTGCTCACGGGCCCTTCATCCCGGTCAATTGCGCCGCGATTCCGGCCGATCTCGCCGAATCGACCCTGTTTGGCCACGTCAAGGGTGCGTTCACCGGCGCGACCTCTGATCGCCGCGGTTGCTTCGAACTCGCCGAAGGCGGCACGCTGTTCCTGGACGAAATCGGCGACATGCCACTCGAGCTGCAAGCCAAACTCCTGCGCGTGCTCGAAGACGGCGAGGTCCTCCAGGTCGGCGCAGCCTGCGCGAAAAAAACCCGGGTGCGCATCGTCGCCGCGACCAACGCCGATTTGGGGCAGGATGTCGCCACCGGAAAATTTCGCCTGGACCTTTACTATCGGCTCGCGCGCTTTCAACTCCCCCTGCCACCCTTGCGAGAACGCAGCGGCGACATCGTGCTGTTGGCACAGCATTTCGCCAATCTTTTCGCGAGCGAAATGGGGGGTGTGATGCAGTCACTCACGCCTGAGGTTGTTGCGGCGCTTGAAGCACATCCTTTCCCTGGCAACGTTCGGGAACTCAAGAATCTGATCGAGCGCGCCTTGATCTTGGCAGGCGGGGAAACAGTAGGAGTCGAGCACTTGCAGTTTGGTACCGTACCGTCCTCACGCGCATTGAGTACCACGCCTACTGCATCCCTGTCGGATATCGCGGCTCTGTCTTTCAATCTGCACGAACTCGAACGGCTGGCCGTTCAGCGTGCACTCGGTGCCACTCAAGGCAATATCAGTCGCGCCGCCTCGCTTCTGGGTGTACATCGTGCACGCATCTATCGGATGATGGAGCGTTATGACGCAGATGAATCGCGCTGAGTATCGCTACTGTGTTTCAGGGATTCCTGACCACTGCGGGCCGCCGGCGCGTCGGCCAGACCCTTCAGGATCGGACAATCGGGACGCCGGTCGCCGCGACAGGCCTGGGCCAGCGCGACCAGTGTGGTGCGCATCTCGCTCAGCGCCGTGATGCGCGCGTCGAGATCGGCGATGTGCGCGTCGGCGAGACGCTTGACGTCTGCGCTGGCGCGGCCGGGGTCGTCCCACAGCGACAGCAATTGGCGGATCTGGTCGAGCGAAAAGCCGAGGTCGCGCGCGCGGCGGATGAAGCGCAGCAGATGCGCGTCGCGGTCGTGGTACTGGCGATAGCCGGCCTGCGTGCGGGCGGGGGCGCGCAGCAGACCGATACCTTCGTAGTGGCGGATCATCTTCGCCGACACGCCGCTGGCGCGGGCCACCTCGCCGATGTTCATGATCCTAGAAACCGCAGTTTGACGCGCCCGATGGCGCGTCGGATCGGGTGACTGCCGCGAAGCAACGACGCCGTGGGCCGGGGCCCGCAAGGAGGCGCGACAAAGGAAGGTGCACGAGCCGGCGTGTCAGCGGGTGCGTAGCGCTCTCACCCAATGGGTAACGTGATCGAAGGCACAAAAGTCTGTATTCATGCGGCTCTTGATCGGATGGCAAGCGGTCAACTGCGGTTTCTAGGATCATGCGTCCTCCTGGGGTTTCCAGCGCTTCAACAGCAGCGCGTTGCTCACCACGCTGACGCTGGAAAACGCCATCGCCGCGCCGGCGATCACCGGGTTGAGGAAGCCCAGCGCGGCGAGCGGAATGCCGACGACGTTGTAGGCAAAGGCCCAGAACAGGTTCTGACGGATTTTCGCGTAGCTGCGGCGCGAGATGTCGATGGCGTCGGCGACCAGGGCCGGGTCGCCGCGCATCAGCGTGATGCCGGCGGTGTGCATCGCCACGTCGCTGCCGGTCGCCATGGCGATGCCGACGTCTGCGGCGGCCAGCGCGGGTGCGTCGTTGACGCCGTCGCCGACCATCGCCACGGTCTGGCCGCCGGCCTTCAGCGCGTCGACCTGTGCGGCCTTGTCGCCCGGCAGCACCTCGGCGTAGACCTCTGCAATGCCGAGCGCGCGCGCGGCGGCCTCGGCCGCGCCGCGGTTGTCGCCGGTCAGGAGCACGGTTTTCACGCCGAGCGCGTTGAGTCGTGCGACCGCGCGCGCCGCAGTGGGCTTCACCGCATCGCCGAAGGCCAGCACGCCGAGCGCGCGGCGGTCACGGGCACGCGCGAGCCACGCCACGCTGCGCCCGGCGGCCTCGAATTCGGCGGCGGTGGCGTCCAGCGCGGCGAGTTCGACGCCGTTCTCGGTCATCAAGCGGCGGTTGCCGAGCCAGTAGGTCTCGCCGTCGATCTCGCCGGCGATGCCGCGTCCCGGCAGCGCCTGCTGCGCGCGCGCGGCCATCGGCGCGACGCCGCGTTTCGCGGCCTCGGCGAGCACCGCGCGCGCCAGCGGATGCTCGCTGCCCCCCTGCAGACCGGCGGCGTGTGCCAGCACCGTGTCTGGATGCGTGTCGTCGGCGGCGACGCAGGCGGCGAGCTGCGGGCGGCCGTCGGTGAGCGTGCCGGTCTTGTCGAATACCACGGTGGTGATACGGTGCGCGCGTTCCAGCGCGTCGGCGTCCTGGATCAGGATGCCGTGACGTGCGGCGACGCCGGTGCCGGCCATGATCGCGGTCGGCGTCGCCAGCCCCAGCGCGCACGGGCAGGCGATCACCAGCACCGCGACCGCGTTCAGGATCGCCGTTTCGACGTTGCCGCCGACCGCCCACCAGGCGATGAAGGTCAGTAGCGCGATGCCCATCACCACCGGCACGAACACTGCGCTCACCTTGTCGACCAAACGCTGGATCGGTGCCTTCTTCGCCTGCGCGTCTTCCACCAATCGGATGATGCGCGCGAGCACGGTCTCGGTCCCTACAGCCGTGGTGCGCGCGAGCAGCACGCCGTGTGCGTTGATCGCGCCGCCGGTGAGCGTGTCGCCTGGCTGTTTGTCGACCGGCAGCGCTTCGCCGGTGAGCAGGGATTCGTCGACCTGGCTCGTGCCTTCGACGATTTGCGCGTCGACCGGCACGCGCTCGCCGGGGCGGATTACCACCACGTCGCCGACGCGCACCGCTTCGATCGGCAGGTCGCGGTCGACGCCGTCGTGACGCACCCGCGCGGTCGTCGGGCGCAGCGCTTGCAGCGCGCGGATCGCCGCCGTGGTCTGGCGCTTGGCCCGCGCCTCCAGCCATTTGCCGAGCAGTACCAGGCTGATCACCACCGCCGAGGCTTCGAAATACAGATGCGCGGCGTCGCCCTGCGTCAGCAGCAGGTAGACCGACAGGCCGTAGGCGGCGCTGGTGCCGACCGCGACCAGCAGGTCCATGTTGCCGCTGCCGGCCATGAGCGCCTTCCAGCCGGCGCGGTAGAAACGCGCGCCGAGCCAGAACTGCACCGGCGTGGCGAGCAGCCATTGCAGCCAGCCGGGCAGCATCGCGTGCACGCCGAACACGCTGGCTAGCATGGGCGCGATCAGAGGCAGGGACAATGCCATCGCCAGCGCCACCGGCCAGCCGTCGCGCGGCGCGGCTGCCGGCGCGGCCTGCACATCGGGCAGCGGCAGGGTTGCCGTGTAGCCGGCGCGCTCGACCGCGGCGAGGAGCGCCGCCGACGAGGTGCCGCGCGCGCGTCTCACTGTCGCCTGCTCGGTCGCCAGGTTGACGCTCGCGTCGAGCACGCCCGGCACTTTCGCCAGCGCCTTCTCGACCCGCGCCGAGCAGCTCGCGCAGGTCATGCCGCCGATGGCCAGCGTGCTGGTTTCGGTCGGCACGCTGAAGCCGGCTTTTTCGATGGCCAGAGTGACCGCGCCGAGATCGGCGTCGCCGGAAACCGTTGCGGTCTCGGTGGCGAGATTCACCGTGGCGTCGGTCACACCCGGCAATTGCTTCAGTATTTTTTCGACGCGCGCCGAGCAGCTGGCGCAGGTCATGCCTTCGATTGCGATGGCGTGTGTGGTCATGGTGGACTCCTTGTGCGGTGCGATGCCTGCACCGTAAACCTTCCCATCATGGGAGAGTCAAGCTGTCCGTCAAGTTCAGTTAGGCGTGGGGGTCAGCGGGTAGTCCCGGGGCAGCAGCACCCACATGCGACCGCGCTGTTTCATGCGGCCGGCCTGCTCGCCCGCTGCATCGCCAAAGCCCCAGAAGAAATCCGCGCGCACGCCGCCGCGAATCGCGCCGCCGGTGTCCTGCGCCAGGACCAGCCGGTTCATCGGTTCGGCCGAGTTGGGTTGCGTGGTGGCGAGGAAAACCGGTGCGCCCAGCGGGATGAAGCGCGGGTCGATGGCAATCGAGCGCTGGGCGGTCAGTGGCACGCCCAGCGCGCCGAGCGGCCCGGCAAGCCCGTTGGGCAATTCGCGGAAGAAGACATAGCTGGGATTGGCCGCCAGTAGTTCGGCGAGCTTGTCCGGGTTCTTCGCGCCCCAGTTCTTGATGCCCTGCATCGAGGCTTCTTCGAGCTTGAGTTCGCCGCGCTCGACCAGCAGCTTGCCGATCGACACATAGGGATGGCCGTTCTGGTCGGCGTAGCCCACGCGCAGGTGACTGCCGTCGGGCAGTTCGATGCGGCCCGACCCCTGAATCTGCAAAAAGAACAGGTCGACCGGGTCGTCCGCCCAGGCGATGGGCTTGCCCGCAAAGCCGGGGGCTTCGATGTCGCGGCGGGGTGCGTAGGGCACCAATTTGTTACCGACGAGCTTGCCGCGCAGGCGCAGGTTCTTCAGTTCGGGGTAGAGGCCGGAAAGATCCACGCTCACCAGATCAGGCGGCACTGCGTACAGGGGATGCCGCGCGCGCTCGGTGCGGACCCGGTCGCCCTTCAGCAGCGGTTCGTAATAGCCTGTGACCAGCCCATCCTCTGCGCCGTCTTCCTGGGTGGCCTGCCAGGGTTGAAAGCGCGCCTGGAAAAACGCGCGGGCCGTGGTGTCGTCGGGCGGTGGCATCGCGGCCGCATCGGCACAGATCGCCTGCCACGCACTTTGCCGCCTGAGTGCAGTACAGCCTGCGAGCAGTGCTGGCCAGGCTTCGGCCACGGCATCCTCATTCCAGCCGGGCAGTGCGGACCAGTCGGCCGGCTTGAGTGTGGGCCAGGCTTGCGAAGGCGTCGGCAGGACGGGCGGCGTGACGCCGGGTAGCGGTGCCGGTGGAAGCGGCGCAGGTTCGACAGGCGTGCTCGGCACGGGGGTGCCGGGCGAGGGCAGCGGCAGCGGCGTGGTACACGCCCCCAGCAAGGCCAGCCCGGCAAAAAGGCTTGCACGCGGCATCGCTGCACGCAAAGATGCCGTCAGGTGAAGAAGGAGAGCGAAATGGAAAGCCAAGGTCTGGGCTGGTTGTTGCTGGAGGCGGCGGTAGCGCTGGGCCTGTTGCTGTTCATCGTGTGGTGGACGATGAAGAGGTGAGGGGGAAGCGGTAAGCGGTGAACGATGAGCAATAAACGGTGAAGGGTCGCAACGTGGTTCCGTTCATCGCTCACCGCTTACCGCTCACCCCACATCAATGCAACACACGCGGCATCGACAGCGTGAACGAGGGAATCTCGGCGTCGAACTTGTTGCCGTCTTCCGCCACCATCTGGTACGTGCCGCGCATGGTGCCCACCGGGGTCGCCATTGCCGTGCCGCTGGTGTATTCGAAACTCTCGCCCGGCCGCAGCAGGGGTTGCTCGCCTACCACGCCGAGGCCCTTCACTTCCTGGGTGACGCTTTCCGCATCGGTGATGATCCAGTGCCGCGAGATGAGCTGCGCGGCGACCGTGCCTACATTGGCGATGGTCACGGTGTAGGCGAAGACGTAGCGGTCAGAAGAGGGATCGCTCTGGTCAGCCAGATACGCGGTGTTGACGCTGATGTCGATTTGATATTTCTTGCCTTCGGCCACGGCATTGCTCGCGGGGGGTTGGAATGGCCGGAGTGTAGCGCAATGCCTTGTCGGGCTGTTGTAAAACTCGCGGCTCGCGTGATCCTTACAGCCTGCTAAAATGACCGGGTTGCTTATCCCCCTACCTTCCCGGAGTTTGCCATGACCTACCGTATCGCCCCGTCCATCCTTTCGGCTGACTTCGCCCGCCTCGGCGAGGAAGTCGACAACGTCCTCAAGTCTGGTGCCGACATCGTTCACTTCGACGTGATGGACAACCACTACGTCCCCAACCTCACCATCGGCCCCCTGGTGTGCGAGGCGCTGCGCAAGCACGGCGTCACCGCGCCGATCGACGTGCACCTGATGGTCAAGCCGGTCGACCGCATCATCCCCGACTTCGCCAAGGCCGGCGCCACCTACATCACCTTCCACCCCGAAGCCAGCGAGCACATCGACCGCACCATCGCGATGATCCGCGAACACGGCTGCAAGCCCGGCCTGGTGTTCAACCCGGCGACGCCGCTGGATGCGCTCGAATACACGCTCGACAAGATCGACATGGTGCTCTTGATGAGCGTCAACCCCGGCTTCGGCGGGCAGAAGTTCATCCCCTACGTGCTCGATAAAGCCCGCAAGGTGCGCAAGATGATCGATGAGCGCGGTCTGAACGTGAACATCGAAATCGACGGCGGCGTCGGTCCGGCGAACATCGCCGAAGTCGCGGCAGCGGGCGTCGATACCTTCGTCGCCGGCTCCGCCGTGTTCGGCAAGCGCAACGACAGCGACCCCAACCACTACGACACCATCATCGGCCAGATGCGGGCTGAGCTGGCAAAGGTCTGAGCCTTGGGGGCTAGGGGCTAGGAGTTAGGGATTAGGGGGCGTTGTGCTTCGCGTCTCATTTAATTCATTGCGGCCTAAGGCCGCTCACCCCTAGCCCCTAAATCCTAACCCCTAGCCCTAATTCCTAAATCCTGAAAATGAACTTCCCTCTCCCCATCAAGGCCGTCGTCATCGATCTCGACGGCACGCTCCTTAATACCGCCCCTGACCTCGCCTACGCCGCCGAGCTGATGATGGCCGACCTCGGGCTACCCTGCCCGAGCGCGGACACCATCGCCACCTACATCGGCAACGGCGTGTCACGGCTGGTCAAACGCGTGCTCACCGGCGAGATGGACGCTGAGCCTGCGCCCGAGCTGTTCGAGCGGGCCATCGCGCTGTACCAGAAGCATTACGGCGAACACGTTTCGCGCAATTCGCGGCCCTACGCGGGCGTGGTCGAGGGCCTCGATGCCTTCAAGGCCATGGGCGTGCACGTTGCCTGCATCACCAACAAGGCGGCAGCGTTCACGCATCCACTCCTGAAGGACACCGGGCTCATCGATTACTTCGAGCTGATCCTCTCGGGCGATTCCCTGCCGAAGCGTAAGCCCGATCCGCTGCCGCTCTTGCATGCCTGCGAGTTCTTCAAAATCCAGCCCGCCGAGCTGCTGCTGATCGGCGATTCGCTCAACGACACGCAAGCCGCGCGCGCCGCCGGCTCGCCGGTGTTCTGCGTGCCCTACGGCTACAACCGGGGCCGGCCTGTCAGCGAGCTCGATCTTGACGCCGTGGTGCCGACCCTCGCCGAGGCGGCCAAAATGGTGGTGAAGGCATGATTTTAGGGATGAGGGGCTGGGGTCTAGGGACTAGGGAGCGCGCCCCGAGGGCGCGATGGTGACGCGCCGCGCGTCATCTCAAACTCGCCAACGCGCCGTACACCTACCTGCTCGAATCGGTGGTCGGCGGCGAGCGTTTCGGCCGCTTCTCCTTCATCGGTCTGCCGGCGCGCACGGTGATCCGCGTGCGCAACCACGTGCTCACCGTCGAGACCGACGGCCAGGTGGACGAGGAACACAACCTCGACGACCCGCTCGCCTTCATCGCCGATTTCCAGGCGCGCTTCAAGGCCGCGCCGGTGGCGGGCCTGCCGCGCTTCACCGGGGGCTTGGCCGGCTACTTCGGCTACGACACCATCCGCTATATCGAGAAGCGGCTGGCCGCCACGCGCAAGCCCGACGCGATCCACACGCCGGACATCCTGCTCATCCTCACCGAAGAGCTGGCGGTGTTCGACAATCTCGCCGGCAAGCTCTACCTCATCACCCACGCCGACCCCATGCAGCCCGACGCCTACGCCAACGGCTGCCTGCGTCTGGCCGAACTCGCCGCGCAACTGGAGCTACCCGTGGCGGTGCCGCCCGAACCGGTGTTCGCCGCCGCCGACCCCGTGTCCGAATTCGGCGAGGCCGAGTTCAAGGCCGCCGTGCAGAAGGCCCGCGACTACATCGCCGCCGGCGACATCATGCAGGTGGTGCTGAGTCAACGCATGGCGCGCCCGTTCCAGGCAAGCCCGCTGTCGCTGTACCGCGCGCTGCGCAGCCTGAACCCCTCGCCGTACATGTTCTATTACGACTTCGGCGGCTTCCACGTCGTCGGCTCGTCGCCGGAAATCCTGGTGCGCCTCGAAGGCGAAACCGTCACCCTGCGTCCCATCGCCGGCACCCGCCCGCGCGGCCTCACCCGCGAGGACGACCAGCGCCTCGCCGACGAACTCCTCGCCGACCCCAAGGAGCGCGCCGAGCACCTGCAACTGCTCGACCTCGGCCGCAACGACACCGGCCGCGTCGCCGTCACCGGCTCGGTGCGAGTCACCGAGAACATGCAGATCGAGCGCTACTCGCACGTCATGCACATCGTCTCCAACGTCGAGGGCAGGCTGAAGCCGAACCTGTCGGCCATCGACGTACTGCGCGCGAGCTTCCCCGCCGGCACCGTCTCCGGCGCGGCCAAGGTAAGGGCGATGGAAATCATCGACGAACTCGAACCCACGAAGCGCGGTATCTACGCCGGTGCGGTCGGCTACCTCGGCTTCACCGGTGACATGGATCTCGCCATCGCCATCCGCACCGCCGTGGTCAAGGACGGCATGCTCTACGCCCAGGCGGGTGCCGGTATCGTCGCCGATTCCGTGCCGGAAAACGAATGGATCGAAACGCTGAACAAGGCCCGCGCCGTCGTCCGCGCAGCCGAGTTGGCGCATACGACTCCACATGGGCTTTAGCCCATAGTGGATCGGAGTCCTTTAGGGCATACGACTCCACATGGGCTTTAGCCCATAGTGGATCGGAGTCCTTTAGGGCATACGACTCCACATGGGCTTTAGCCCGTAGTGGACCGGAGGCCCTTCAGACCGTATTCTCCTGTCATGCGGCCCTGCCGACCCAGGAAAGACCATGCCGCATGACATCACGCTGATTTCGACGATTGCCGCGAGCCTGGTGCTCGCCTCCCTCTTCGGATTCGTCGCCCAGCGACTGCGCCTGCCGCCCCTGATCGGCTATCTCGTCGCCGGCGTCGTGATCGGTCCCATCGTTTCGGGCGGTATCGCCGACAACGCCATGGCCAGCCAGCTGGCGGAAATCGGCATCATGCTGATGATGTTCGGCGTCGGCCTGCACTTCTCGGTGGCGGACCTGATGGCCGTGCGCCGGGTGGCGATCCCCGGCGCGATGGGGCAGATCATCATTGCCACGGTCACGACCGCGGCCCTGACCCTGGTCTGGGGCTGGAGTCTGGGTGCCGGCCTGGTGCTGGGCCTCAGCCTCTCGGTGGCCAGCACGGTGGTGTTGCTCAAGGCCCTGGACAGCCGCAATGCGATCACCACCACCAATGGCCGGATCTCGGTCGGCTGGCTGATCGTCGAAGATCTGGCCATGGTGCTGACGCTGGTCCTGTTGCCGGCCCTGGCGGGCTTGCTCGGCGGCGTTCCCAGCGCGGATGCCCACGCCGTCGGCGAGCAGGGCCTGCTGGCGAATCTCGGCATCACCCTGGTCAAGGTGTCCGCCTTCATCGCGATCGCGCTGCTGGCAGGGCCGGTGGTGCTGCCCCGGCTGCTGCGGGAAGTCGCGCGCACCGGCTCGCGCGAACTGTTCACCCTCTCCGTCCTGGCCATGGCCATCGGCATCGCGTTCGCCGCCGCCAAGCTGGCCGGCGTCTCGTTTGCCTTGGGCGCCTTCTTCGCCGGCATGATCCTCAACAAGTCGGAGCTCAGCCACAAGGCGGCGGCCAATTCCCTGCCGCTGCAGGATGCCTTCGGCGTGCTGTTCTTCGTCTCGGTCGGCATGCTGTTCGACCCCGCGATACTGGTTCGCGAGCTGGCCATGGTCGCCGCCGTGCTGGGACTGATCCTGGTCGGCAAATCCGCGGTGGCCATCGGCATCGTGCTGCTGCTCGGGTATCCGCTCAGCACCGCGCTCACGGTCGGCGCGTCCCTCGCCCAGATCGGCGAGTTCTCGTTCATCCTCGGCGGGCTGGGGCTGGGCTTCGGGTTGCTCGACGCCGAAGGCTTCAATCTGATCCTGGCCGGTGCCTTGTTCTCCATCACGCTCAACCCCGTGGTGTTCGCCGGCGCGGACTGGCTGAGTGCCCGGGTGCGTGCCAGCCCGTCGCTCAGCCGGCGCTTCGAGGACAAGCAGGCATTGGCGCTGGAACGGGTGCAGGCCGATCTGGACGCGGTCCGTGAGCAGGCCGAACGGCAGGCCGCCGCCATCAAGACCTTCACTCCCGAGGAACTGGCCGCCGCCTTCCCCCTGTTCGCCGGCCTCACCCCCGAGCAACGCGAGACCCTGATACTGCACTTCCAGCCCTACATGGCCGTGCCCGGGCAGCGCGTCATCCGCGCGGGCGACCCGGCCGATGCGCTCTACCTGATCTCAAAGGGCGAGGTCGAGGTGACGATCAACGGACAGCGCATCAAGACACGGGGGCCTGGCGAGTTTTTCGGCGAAATGGCGCTGTTGAGCGGTGATCGCCGCACCGCCGATGTCACCGCCCTCGACTACAGCCGGTTCGCCCGGCTGAGCGGGCGCGACTTCCATCGCTTCCTGAACCAGTACCCGGACATCCGCGCGCAGATCACAGCCCTGGCCAGTCAGCGCGCCGAGAGCGCCGGTCAAGCCCCTGCAGCAGCCTGAATGCTGAAGCAAAAGCATGGGTTTTGCGCGGCGCGAGCGCGGGCTGGCACGCGCACCTCGATCAGCGGGTGCGCGTGTCGCGGTCAATGCGCCCGCCGTGCCGCCCCCGGATCACGGGACGCGTTTGTGCGAGGACTGCGACAGGCGGCTGCCCGCCTGAACGTCAGGCCGGGCGCGTCAGCTCAGCGAAGCGGAAACAGTCCGTCGTATGGTCGTTCACCAGCCCCATCGCCTGCATGTGGGCGTAGACGATGGTCGAGCCGACGAACTTGAAGCCGCGCTTTTTCAGGTCCTTGCTGATCGCGTCCGACAGCGGCGTGTGCGCCGGCACCTGGCTCAGGTTCGCCGGCGCATTGACGATGGGCCGGCCGTCGACGAAATGCCAGAAATACGCGTCGAGCCCGCCGTCGGCCTCGCGCAGCGCAAGTACCGCGCGCGCGTTGGTGATCGTCGATTCGATCTTCAGCCGGTTGCGCACGATGCCCGCGTCGGCCATCAACCGCGCGACGTCGGCGTCGGTGTAGCGGGCGATGCGTGCGGCGTCGAAGCCGTCGAACGCGCGCCGGTAGTGCTCGCGTTTCTTCAGAATGGTGAGCCACGACAGGCCCGCCTGCGCGCCTTCCAGCGTCAGGAGTTCGAACAGCGCGCGCTCGTCGTGCAGCGGCACGCCCCATTCGCTGTCGTGGTAGGCGCGATACAGCGGGTCGGCGCTGCACCAGGCGCAGCGGACGGGTTCGGTCATGCGGGTCTCCTTGTTGGGGCGGTGCGGGGTGATGTCCGCCGGGCAGGCCCTTCCTCCCGGTTGCGCCTCATCTGGGCGCATGGGACGCAATTGTCCGGATCGTGTCAGCGCCTGGCCGACCTGATCATTCCGCACTTGGCCACTATCCAATCGGCCCGATTTTTGCAGACGTGTGCATGAATTCAAAATGAACCCGCTCCGCATGTTCTTTCATCGCCCACCCCATGTTCGCTGACTTGCACCAGCTTTCGCATCACGCCGCCTGGCGTCGCCAGCTGGAGATGCTGCTGGAATCGGCGGGCGAGGGCATCTACGGCATCGATCTGAACGGCCGCTGCATCTTCATCAATCAGGCGGGCGCGGGGGTGCTGGGCTATACGCCGGACGAGGTGCTGGGGCGCAACATGCACTACCTCATCCACCATTCGCACGCCAACAGCGACCTGATGCCGGTGCACGACTGCCGCATCTTCAACGCCTTTCGCGAGGGGCGCGGCTGCCGGGTCGACGACGAGGTGCTGTGGCGGCGCGATGGCACGTCCTTTCCTGCCGAGTATGCGTCCTATCCCATCCTCGACGGCGCTGCGGTGGTCGGCGCGGTCGTCACCTTCAGCGATATTTCGGTGCGTAAACGCACCGAAATGGCGCTTCAGGCTTCACACGCCGAACTCGAACGCCGCGTCGCCGAACGCACCGCCGCGCTCACCACGGCGCGCGACGGCCTGCGCCGGCTGGCGGCACACCACCACCGGGTGCGCGAGGAAGAGCGGGCGCATATCGCCCGCGACATCCACGACGAACTCGGTGCCTCGCTGACCGCGCTCCAGCTCGACCTCAACTGGCTGCGGCAGCGCCTCTCCGCCGACGCTGAACTCAACAACCACGTCATGCGCATGCTCGACGTTGCCGGTACGGCGATGGGCGCGGTGCGTCGCATCCTGGGTGACCTGCGTCCCGGCATCCTCGACCACGCCGGATTGTGGGCGGCGCTCGAATGCCTGCTCGCCGATACCCAGACGCGCACCGGGCTCGCCTGCCGTTACGCCTGTCCGCCCGAGGTCGAGGCCGTGCGGCTGGGCAAAGACGCCGAGATCGCGGTCTACCGCATCGCCCAGGAAGTGCTGACCAACGTGCAGCGCCATGCCCGCGCAAGCAGCGTATCGCTCGATGCGTGCATCGAGCACCGCGACCTCGTGCTCGCCCTGGCCGACGACGGCTGCGGCATGCAGATGCCGGCGCAACCGGCCACGTTCGGCCTGATGGGCATGCGCGAGCGCGCGCTGGCGCTGGGGGGTACGCTCGACATCGACAGTGCGCCCGGCGCAGGCACGCGGGTGCGTCTGCGTCTACCCGGTGCCCTTGCCTGAGGACGAGCCATGGACATACTCATCGTTGACGACCACATGATCATCCGCCGCGGGCTGATGCAATTGCTCGCCGAACATCCGCAGGCCGGGCTGCTGGGCGAAGCGGCCGACGGTCCGTCGGCGCTGGCCGCGCTGCGGGGCGCGTGCTACGACGTGGTGCTGCTCGACATCGCGCTGGGCGAACGCGACGGACTCGATGTGCTGAAGTCCATCGGTGCCGAATTTCCCGGCATGGGCGTCGTCATGCTCTCGGTCTATCCCGAGTCGCAGTTCGCGGTGCGCGCGATCCGCGGCGGCGCGCGCGCCTATCTCAACAAGGGCTGCTCGCCCGACGAGCTGTTCCGCGCCGTCTCCACGGTCGGCGCGGGCGGCTACTATCTGCCGCCCGCGACTGCGGCGCTGCTGGCGCAGAACGTGCGCCGCGACGCACCAGGCGCACCGCACGACGCGCTGTCGAATCGCGAAATGCAGGTGCTGCGCCTGCTGGCGCAGGGCCGCACGGTGTCCGAAATCGCGCGCCAGCTGAGTCTCTCGGTGAACACCATCTCGACTTATCGGGCGCGCATCTGCGACAAGCTCGGCGCGCGCACTGCGGTCGACCTGTTCGCCTACGCGACGCGCCACAGCCTCTGCGCGAGCTGACAGCGTGTAGGGGATGCACTACACGCGAATCACCTCTTCCGTGATGGTGGCATGACGCGCGCTGCAGCATGATGGAGCCATCGTCATTCGGAGCACGACATGGCCCGACACGCAGGATTCCGGCTCGGCATCTACGTCTTCAAGGACGCGGAAGTCATTGATTACGCCGCCCCCTATGGCGTGTTCTCGGTGGCGCGCCGGCTCGACCCCGAACTCGACGTGTTCCTGATCGCCGAATCGCAGCGCCCGGTGCAGACGCAGGCCGGCCTGACCGTACTGCCGAACTACAGCTTCGCCGACACCCCCGCGCTCGACGCCTTCCTCATTCCCGGCGGCTTCGGCACGCGGCAGGAAATGCACAACCGCAACCTGCATCGCTACATCCACGCGCTGCCCGACGCCTGCCTGCTGACCAGCGTCTGCACCGGCTCGTGGATCTACGCGCGTATGGGCCTGCTCGACGGGCTGGCCGCGACCAACCGCAAGGAACCCGACCGCGTCGAAGCCTCGCACCTCGGCAAGACCCCGATCGACCGCCTGGCCGAAATCGCCCCGGCGTGCCGGGTGAGCCGCGCGCGCGTGGTCGACGCCGGGCGCATCGTCACCGGCGGCGGCATCACCTCGGGGATGGAAGTTGGCTTCCACCTGCTGCGCCGTGCCGGCTACGACGAGACTTTTGTCGAGGATGTGGCGCGCATCATGGAGTACCGCCGCGCCTGGGACCTGTATCGACACGACATCGAATTTGCCGCCTGCGAGGCGGCCTGACCGTTCCACCGAAGCGAAAGGAAGCCCCATGAGCCTGTCCAAGAACCCCTTCGATGCAAATGTCTCGCTGGCCGGGCGCTGTAACTGCGGCCACCACACGAGCCAGGCCGAACACGACGCCGAAGCCGTCGCCGAGCGCGAGGCGCTGGAATCACGCGCCGTGGAAGGCGCGGTGATGCGCGCGCTGTTTCCCGATGACCAGCTGCGGCGCAATTTCCTCAAGGCCGTCGGCGTGGGCACAGCCTACGCCGCCGTCGCCACGCTGTTCCCGCTTGCTGCCGCACGCGAGGCCTTCGCCGAATCGACCGGCCCGCTGGAAAAGACCAAGCTCAAGGTCGGCTTCATCCCCATTACCTGCGCCACGCCCATCATCATGGCGCACCCCATGGGCTTCTACGCCAAGCAGGGGCTGGATGTCGAGGTGGTGAAGACCGCCGGCTGGGCGGTGGTGCGCGACAAGGCGCTGGCTAAGGAATACGACGCCGCGCACATGCTCTCGCCGATGCCGCTGGCGATCTCTCTCGGCGCGGGCTCGAACCCGATACCCTGGACCATGCCGGCAGTCGAGAACATCAACGGCCAGGCGATCACGCTGGCGATGAAGCACAAGGACAAGCGCAACCCCAAGTCGTGGAAAGGCTTCAAGTTCGCGGTGCCGTTCGACTACTCGATGCACAACTACCTGTTGCGCTACTACCTCGCCGAATTCGGAATCGATCCGGACAAGGACGTGCAGATCCGTTCGGTGCCGCCGCCCGAGATGGTCGCCAACCTGCGCGCCGGCAACATCGACGGCTTCCTCGCTCCCGACCCGGTCAACCAGCGCGCGGTCTACGACGGCGTCGGCTTCATCCACATCCTGTCGAAAGACATCTGGGAGGGCCATCCGTGCTGTGCCTTCGCCGCGAGCAAGGAATTCGTCACACAGACGCCCAACACCTACAAGGCGCTTTTGAAGGCGATCATCGAGGCGACCGCGTACGCCAAGAAGGCCGAGCACCGCAAGGAAATCGCCGCTGCGATCGCGCCCGCCAACTATCTCAACCAGCCCGTCACCGTGGTCGAGCAGGTGCTCACCGGCACCTTCGCCGACGGCCTGGGCAAGGTGCAGAAAGTGCCGAACCGCATCGACTTCGATCCCTTCCCGTGGCACTCCTTTGCCGTGTGGATCCTCACCCAGATGAAACGTTGGGGGCAGATCCAGGGCGATGTCGACTACCAGAAGGTCGCGCGCGAGGTTTTCCTCGCCACCGACGCGGCGAAGCTCATGCAGGAAGTCGGCCTCACGCCACCCAAGACCACGAGCAAGTCTTTCGTCGTGATGAAGAAGACCTTCGACCCCGCCAAGCCCGAGGCCTACCTCAAGAGCTTCGCCATCGGAAAAAGCTGAATGACGACGCTGCGCAAACCCTGGCTCGCGCCGCTGCTCTCGGTGCTGCTGCTGGCCTTTCTGCTTGGCGTCTGGCAGCTCGCGGCCCAGCCCGAGACCACCGTCGTCGATCCCGGCCTCGACCCAGAATACGCCGCGCTGATCGGCGCGGCGGCGGCCGGGGGCGGACAGTCGGCGATGCCCACCCCCGGCGAAGTCGGCGGCAAGCTGTGGGCACACCTCACCGACCCGTTCTACGACCGTGGCACCAACGACAAGGGGCTCGGGATCCAGATCGGCTATTCGCTGGCGCGCGTGCTCGCGGGGTATCTCATCGCGGTCGCGCTGGCGGTGCCGCTGGGTTTTCTCATCGGCATGTCGCCGCTCGCCTACCGTGCGCTCGACCCCTACATCCAGGTGCTGAAACCCATCTCGCCGCTGGCGTGGATGCCGCTTGCGCTCTACACCATCAAGGATTCCGGCACCTCGGCGGTGTTTGTCATCTTCATCTGCTCGGTGTGGCCGATCCTCGTCAACACCGCCTTCGGCGTCGCCAGCGTCCGGCGTGACTGGCTGAACGTCGCGCGCACGCTGGAAGTCTCGCCGCTCAGAACCGCGTTCACCGTCATCCTGCCGGCCGCCGCGCCGACCATCCTCACCGGTATGCGCATCTCCATCGGCATCGCCTGGCTGGTCATCGTCGCCGCCGAAATGCTTGTCGGCGGCACCGGCATCGGCTACTTCGTGTGGAACGAGTGGAACAACCTGTCCATTGCCAACATCATCGTCGCCATCCTCGTCATCGGTGTCGTCGGCATGGCGCTCGACACGATGCTCGCGCGGCTCGCGCGCGCCGTCAGTTACCGGGAGTAAGCGTGGCTTTCCTACACATTGAAGCACTCGCCAAGCGTTTTCCCCAGGCCGACGCGCCGGTATTCGAGCACCTCAATTTCAGCATCGAGCGCGGCGAATTCGTCTGCATCCTCGGCCACTCCGGTTGCGGCAAGACCACCGTGCTCAACATCCTCTCCGGCCTCGACGAGGCCAGCGCCGGCACGGTGGTGATGGACGGACGCGAAGTGCGCGGCCCCGCGCTCGACCGAGGCGTCGTGTTCCAGAGCCACGCGCTCATGCCGTGGCTGTCGGCGCTGAAGAACGTCGAATTCGGCGTGCGTTCGCGCTGGCCCGAATGGTCGCGGCGCGAAGTCGAGGCGCACAGCATCAAGACGCTGGAGATGGTCGGCCTCGCCCACGCCCTGCACAAGAAGCCGCACGAACTGTCCGGCGGCATGAAGCAGCGCGTCGGCATCGCCCGCGCCTTTGCCATCCAGCCCAAGATGCTGCTGCTCGACGAACCCTTTGGCGCGCTCGACGCGCTCACCCGCGGCACCATCCAGGACGAGCTGATGCAGATCGTCGCCGCCACCCAGCAGACCGTGTTCATGATCACCCACGACGTCGACGAATCGATTCTGCTCGCCGACCGCATCCTGCTCATGAGCAACGGCCCTCGCGCGCAACTTGCCGAAATCGTCGAAGTCGCCCTGCCGCGACCGCGCGACCGCCACACCATTCACCACGACCCGCGCTACTACCGCATCCGCAACCACCTGGTCGATTTTCTCGTCAATCGCTCGCGCGCCTTCGCCGCGCCCGAGGCCGGCCACGCGCCCGCAGTCGTGAACCCCGGCAGCGACATCCCCGAACCCCAGGCTGCCTGAACCCTTTCGTCACCATCCCAAGGAGACCGCCATGAACCGCGACGACGTCACCCAGCTCATCCTCGTACACAAGCGCCGCAAGGGCCTCAAATGGTCGCAGCTCGCCGCAACCGTCGGCCACAGCAAGGAATGGACGACCGCCGCGCTCCTGGGGCAGATGACGCTCACCGCCGAACAGGCGGCTGCCGTTGGCGCGCAGCTCGAACTCCCCGCCGAAGCAGTCGAGCTGCTGCAAGTCGTGCCCTACAAAGGCTCGCTGCCGACCGCGATCCCCACCGACCCGTTGATCTATCGTTTCTACGAACTGGTGAACGTCTACGGCACCAGCATCAAGGAGCTGATCCACGAGGAATTCGGCGACGGCATCATGAGCGCCATCGACTTTTCCATGGACATAAGCCGCGTCGCCGATCCCAAGGGAGACCGCGTACAGATCGTGCTGAACGGGAAGTTCCTGCCGTACAAGACCTACTGAGCCCGCGCTGAAGGCAGGCTCATCGCCGCAACGTGTCCGGTGAGCCTTGCCGCCGCCACAGCAGGATCGCGATCAGCAGCGCGCACGCCACCGCCATCGCCGCCGGAAAGAGCACCGTCGTCAGCGTGCGCTCGCCGAGCGCAGCGATCACCAGCGCATTGCGCACGATCAGGATCGCGAGGAAAGCGACAGGCTCACTCCATGGCTGCTGCCAGGATTTGCGCACCGTCGGGCCGAAGCCCAGTAGCTCCACTGCCGTCACCACCACGATCGCCCAGAGCGGGTCGCTCGCCACGAACCACAGCGGAATCGCCGCGAGTCCGGCCAGAAAAAAACCCCAGTCACTGCGCGTGATGCGCACGTCCGCCCGCTGCGTCCATGCCAGCGCCGCCACCGCCAGCGTGATCACCGCCGAAAACCCCACTGCCCACGCCCCCGCACCGCCGCCGGCGCTGAGCGTCGCGACGAAAGCCACACTCGTGTTCGTGCCCCACACCACCCACGAAAACACATGCGGCCGCGTCGTGCCGGCAAGGATCGAGCGAAAGTAAGGCGCGAAGGCAAGGTAGGTCAGCACCATTGCGACGGCGCTCAGCCAGGCCTGGAGGGAGAGGGGGCTCATGCCGCCAGTCTAACGGGGGATGGGCGGGGCTGCAGAAGGTGCCGTTCGGCCACTGGCTCTTTGTGGCTGCAATCGGCCATGAGCAGCCGGTCATCTTGCTTGGATCGAACGTCTCAAGCTCGGCCTGAGCAGCCCCTCAGACCGACTGTTCAATATGTCCGGTGTTCGGCGCTTACCGGTCCCCGTTTGATATGAGTGGCCTGCTGAGGCCATAGACCGAAGCGAGTCCGCTTGATGGAAGGGTTAGAATTCATCTCTAGGCATGCCTCTGGATACATAGAGAATGTCCTCCGTCGAGAACTTGGCGGCTATGAACTCTCTCATCTTTTCTCGTGCGGCAGAGAGAAGGCTGCCATGATCTACAAGAATCGTTCGAAAATTATCAAGTGACGCGCTGTCGGTCAGCAGAAGCTGGGACGAGTGAAATCCCTCTTCGAATTCTCCGTACCAGAGCACGCTCTGAGGCCACTCTAATTCATTTTGTTCGTGTCTTGCGGTGGCTGAGCAATCAGCCACCCATTGCTCATACGACTTCATGTCGATTTCCAATATTCGCGGGTCAGGTGCGAAGTAGCTTACAGAAGGTGCGTCCCGCGGGCTGTTCCCAACCTCAACTGCGTTGGACAGTAAAGAAAGAAAGCTGCCCTTTGCTGCGTAGATTTGCCCAACTACGTTGGCGAGTGATGGATCTATGAGATCAAGGGCGTAGTGCAACTCGCCACGAATCTCCATGAACCGTTGCGAAACGGTGTTTACGGAAGGCATTACAAGTTCTAGATCACCGATCCGAATGCCACCGTGGGCTACCCCAAACGTCAACAGCTCGATCACCTTGGAATTTAGCTCTTCCACTCGATCAAGGCAGTAGTAAAACTCAACAAACGCACGGCACGTACGTTTCTTCTCGTCCAAGCTAATTGCAAGCTTGTGGCTGAGCAACTTCTCAGCGATGAAGAGCGCCAACTTTCCGACTAGTCCTTGGCCAGTGAGCAAGGGAGTCTCCGATGAGTTCTAACGTTCGACATGTGCGGCATGACGCGGCAGGCGAAGCCAGCCGTAGCATGTCCACTCGATGAAGGGGTTAGGCATCTTCTCGCCCCTCAGCATCTGCAACCTTCTTTGGGATGAGCCACCAGTTGCCCTTTCTTGCTGGCACTAACCTTTCAATGGAGATACTTTGCAGTTCGTCGCTTGGAATGCCCGCGACTTCCGGATCGGTTGGCGCCTTCGTGAACGATTTCAGATGATCAATCAACTTTCGTTCGGCTTCTGGCGACATGGCCGTCATGTCCGCATCCGCTTCTCCTGAGCCGGGAGCGTGCTTCTGCCAAAGGGCGACAGTCAGGTGCGATGCGTTGCCCGGCGGACGTGGAGCGAGCTTGTGCAGGCCCATCTGGCGCTCCAGTTCGGACGTTGCCATTAACTCTCGGTTAATTCGAGCCAAGTCGCCTTTAAGTTCTGGCGCCCAAACAAAGTCTTGCTCTTTCTGTAGAAACTCTGGGGCACAGAGTTTGTGCAGTTTGTCGCCAGAAACAAAGATATGACAGAACGGCAAGTAGAAGAGGTATGCGATGTCAACCCGATTGGATGGTCGCTCTGACGAGATGAGATTGGCTGCAAGCGCGATCTGAAAAAAAATCTCGACCATCAATACATGCGAGGCGTAACTGGCGTATCCGGCGAGCGGCGGGAATCCTGCCTGCGACCATCTGTAAATGATCGCCGCCTGTAGATGCTGTGGAACTTGTATAAACGAAAAGAGCAAGCCGATCTGTTGTTCAGGCTCGTAGCGAGAATGGACAAGGGACGCAGCCATTCCATACGCTTGTTTGACGGTGCGGCAAGTCTGCGGCGTGATACCCAAGGCGCGCATGCGGTGAGCAACCTCCGGTAGGTTTAGTTGGGTGAGCATCGCTCTCCAACTGGAAGCGACGTCGTGCTCAATCTCGTCAAACTGACTACGTTGCCACCGCGCAAATGCCACAGCTTCTGGCGAATTCTCAAAGACAACCCCCGGTTTACCGTCAGCACCACGCACTGGGCGTCCACCTGCCACTGGAATTTGACCAAGGTGAGGTGCTTCATGACCAAGAAGGTTTGCGATACAAAGCTGTGCATGATGGACACAAGGGGCGCCAGATATAACGGGGGTCTTGTCCGCAATTACACGAACTTCCTCCTCGGGGGTGCGCGCCCCGTCCTTGCGCTGCTTTGCAAGGTCCGCAAGTGTTTCTACAAAGAACAACGGAGAAACGACGGGAAGAAAGAAATGGTCGAACCACACCGACTCATCGACCGTTAGCGACTGTAGAAATGATTTGTCGAAGAGCGCAATGGGGCCCACGGTCTCTCCTAAGATGCCAAACGTTTGAATTAAGGGACGAGCTTTAGCGCGTCCCGCTTGAATGAGGGGTTAGGCTCTCATAGAGGCGGCGGCATGCAGGAAGAATGCCGGACTCCAAGATTGAGTACCTCTCGCTGTAATGATTGTGCGCCGCTGAGGACGACCGCTTGCATGCCAGACAGCATTGCCAGCCCATTAGCATTGCACAGAACACTATGCGCGAGTACCGCCGGGTAGCCTTCCGCGTGGCGCCGAAGCGGGTGGATACCGGCATGTGCATACGAATTAAGTGCTTTCCAAGAGTTGTCCTTGAACCGAGCGAGCGCTGCGTATGCTTCCTCCGGTCCAGATTTCGCAAGCGCCTCCATCATGTGTTGAGCCTGCGAAATGTTCTTGGCCGCTTGCTCGGAATCTAGATCAAGGTTCGCTGTCAGCTTTGAGACGTCTGAGTCTGTGGCCGAATAGGTTAGCCAAACCGAACGGAGGATTGCTTCGAACTGCGATCTGTGCACTACAAGAGCCGACGGCAGAAGACCGCTGCGGATAAGAAGTCTCACGGCGTGCCAATGCTCGAGCGCTAGCGAACAGGCAATGTCGGCGACTGCAACTCGGGGCGAATCGTTGCATAGAGGAAGATCGATGAGGGAGAGAAGTTCCCCCGCGATCGCATCAGACTCGTTAAGTGCTTGGGGAAGATCTATCTGCGAATTCATGATGCCTGACAATTAATAGAGAGACCCATGGGTGCGGACGTTTTTTAATAATAGAGACAGGAATTTTCGCGGTCTATCGTCCTGATTCTTATATGGATGTTGGCAGACTATCTTTTATAACGTTATGCAAAAGGAGACGAAGAGCTTTCGGATTATGCTCCGAATTTTTCTCCTCAACTACGAGAAACGAGCCTCATGGGGTCGACCAACGACCCCCGCCTGCTCGATCAAGTTTCTATCGTCTGGGTTGCTTCACTGACTGCTCTTGACCAAGAAGCTGACGTGATGCGCGGGTGACAGGACGGCCGCTTCGGCCGATATGCAGCCAGCAAAAAGCAACTTGCCCCCACAAACTCAGTATTGTCCAGCTTTCCCCCCCGGTGAGCCGAACGCGATTTTCCAGAGCCACGCGCATTACGGTGGCGACGAATCCCCGAGCTTGGTGGCGTGTTCGAGCACGCGTTGGGCCGCTATCTTGCACGTAGCCCGCTGCGCAGCTCATACATGAGCTGGCCTGGCCGTTCATCAGGCAGAGCCTGTACTTCGCCAGGGTGGGACAGTCGGGCGCGGGCTGAATCGGGTGGCCACAGGCTGCATGACGGTTTTGCGTTAAGCTTGCGGCGGGCATCGCCCATACACATCAATAATGGAGGAAACAGCATGGCAAAAAACGTCGGAGGTGCGGATCGCCTGATCCGGGTGGTGGCAGGGGTGGGGCTGATGGCATATGCCATGTCCAACCTGCCGGGTGCGGAAGACTGGATGGTACCGGCGGGCATCGTCGGCTTTGTGCTGCTGCTCACTGGCATCATCGGCTGGTGTCCGGCCTATCTGCCTTTTGGCCTCAAGACCTGCAAGACGAAATAAACTTTTCCGGGCTGTCGCAGTCTGTAATGTGCGCCGACCGGCGCACTTTTTTTGGAGATGGGATGCGCACTGCGGGTTTTCTGCTGCTGATGTTTCTTGCCGGTGCCGCGCACGCGGGCGGTGTGGATCGGCTCAAGGCATTCATGTCGGGTGCGCGCACGGCCGAGGCCGCATTCGTCCAGACCGTGGTCGACCGAAACGGGCGTGTGGGCCTGCAGGCCCGCGGCACGATGGCATTTGCCCGGCCGGGCAAATTCCGCTGGGATTACCTCGCGCCCTACGAGCAGGTCATTGTCGGCGACGGCACGAAGCTGTGGCTGTACGACACGGATCTTGACCAGGTGAGCGTGAAGCCGCTGGGCGATGCGGTGGCCGGCACGCCCGCCGCGCTGCTGGCGGGCGACAACGCCATCGAGAAGTACTTTGTTTTGAAGGATGCAGGACAGTCCGGCGGTGTGGAATGGCTGGACGCGACCCCGCGCAGCAGTGATACCACTTTCGAGCGCATCCGCATGGGGTTTCGCGGCGACGTACTTGTACGGATGGAGCTGCTGGATCATTTCGGACAGCGGACGACGCTGGAGTTCTCCGGCTTTGTGCGCAACCCCGTGCTCGCGCCGGGCCGCTTCCGTTTCACCCCGCCCAAGGGCGCGGATGTGATCGGCGGCTAGCCGGTCGGTCCGGCGTGCCCGCCCTGTCCTGGCCGATGGGATAATCGCGCCCATGTGTCCTGCCGACCTTTTTTCTGACGACGCGTCGCCCGCCGGGCCGCCGGGCACGGCCCCGCTGGCCGAGCGGTTGCGGCCGCGCAGCCTCGTCGAGGTGGTGGGACAAACGCATCTGCTGGGGGCCGGCAGGCCGCTGCGTCTGGCCTTCGAATCCGGCAAGCTGCATTCGATGATCCTGTGGGGACCGCCCGGCGTCGGCAAGACCACGCTTGCACGCCTGACCGCGCAGGCTTTTGCGGCAGATTTCATCGCGCTGTCGGCGGTGCTGGCCGGGGTGAAGGACATCCGCGAAGCCGTCGAGCGTGCGCGCATGAATCAGTCACGCGGCCGCGCGACCATCGTCTTCGTCGACGAAGTCCATCGCTTCAACAAGGCGCAGCAGGACGCTTTCCTGCCGCACGTCGAATCTGGCCTGTTCACCTTCATTGGCGCCACCACCGAGAATCCTTCGTTCGAGGTGGTCGGCGCGCTGCTGTCGCGCACCCAGGTCTATGTGCTGAAGCCGCTCAGCCAGGGCGAACTCGCCGGCCTGCTGCAGCGTGCGCGCAGCGAATTGCCGGATCTCCATCTGGACGAGGGGGTGGATCGGCTGCTCGCGGCCTGTGCCGATGGCGATGCCCGCAAGCTGCTCAACCTGCTCGAACAGATCGCCACCGCCGCGCAGGCGGCCGGGGTGTGGCAAGTCGACGCCGGATTCGTGGAAAGCGTGCTGGCGCAATCGCTGCGCCGCTTCGACAAGGGGGGCGATGCCTTCTACGATCAGATATCCGCACTGCATAAAAGCGTGCGCGGGTCCAGTCCGGACGCCGCGCTCTACTGGCTGGTGCGCATGTTCGACGGCGGGGCCGACCCGCGTTATCTGGGTCGCCGGCTGGTGAGGATGGCCAGCGAGGATATTGGCCTGGCCGACCCGCGCGCCCTGCGTCTGGCGCTGGACGCGGTCGAAACCTACGAGCGCCTGGGCAGTCCGGAAGGCGAGCTTGCGCTTGCCGAGGCCTGCCTCTATCTTGCCTGCGCGCCGAAGAGCAACGCGGTCTACGCGGCCTATAACGCGGCGCGCGCCTTTGTGCGTGACCATCCTTCCAGCGACGTGCCCCTGCACCTGCGCAACGCGCCCACGCACCTGATGCAGGAACTGGGACATGGCCGCGCGTATCGCTACGCGCACGATGAGCCGGAAGCCTACGCTGCCGGAGAGCGATATTTTCCGGATGATCTCGCGGCGCAGTCGTTCTACGTGCCCACCACACGGGGGCTGGAAAGCCGGATCGCAGAACGCCTGGACCATCTCCGGCAACTGGACCGGCAGGCCGGCAAGCCGGACTGAAGCGCAGGACCGCTCAGGGTTCCTCCCGGGCGGGGTGCTGCAACAGCTGCGCGACCGTCTGCCGCAGCGTGTCTGCGTGCAGGGCGCACTGCACCTCGGCATGAAACGCGCCATCCCGATACAAATGGAGCGCGGGCAGGTGGAAGATGCCGTAATAGCGCGCCAGGCCTGTGGCCACGCTGACGTCGACCACATACAGGCTGTCGGCGATGCCGGCGAGCGCGCCGGGCAGCAGGCGCTTCCAGGCGCGGCAGGCGGCGCAGTGCGGCGCGGTGAAAAGCACCAGTGACACGCCGTGGGTGGCGGCCAGCCGGGCATGAAAGTCGCCGTCGCCCAGGCAGATGAAGGCGGACAGGCCGGCCTCCGCCATGCTGCTAGAATCGCGCCTTCCCTCCTGCCGGTCGCCTTCCATGCTGTTTCTTGAACTCCTGGGTTATCTGCTGCTCATCCTCGTGGCGGCGGAAATCTTTGTCAATGCGCTGGAACATCTGGGCGAAAAACTGAAAATCTCCGAAGGCGTGACGGGCTCGCTGTTCGCCGCCGTGGGCACGGCGATGCCGGAGACGCTGGTGCCGCTGCTGGCGATTTTCGGTGGCACGGCCAACATGGAAACCAACCACGAGATAGGCGTGGGCGCGATCCTGGGGGCCCCGCTGATGCTGTCGACACTATCGCTTTTCCTGATGAGCGTGGCGGTGCTCAAGCGCCGCGGCATCCAGGGCCACCTCAGCCCCGAGCGCAGCGGCCTCAAGCGCGACCTCGATTTCTTCCTGATGGCCTTCCTGCTGGCCTTTGTGGCGATGTTCGTGCCGCACGACGACGGACTCATTCGCGGGGCGATGGCCTTCGTCATGGTGTTGATCTATTTCGTCTACGTGATGCTCACCCTGCGCGCGTCGAGCAAGCTGGTCGAGGACGGCCACGGCACCGAGGCGGGCTCACCCATGCTGCTCACCCGCCTGGGGTTGCCGCAGAACCTGCTCTTCATCGTGGTGCAGCTCGCTCTGGGGCTGGCGCTGCTGGTCGTGGGTGCCAAGGGCTTCATCCATGGGGTGGAGCTGGCCGCGCCCATCATCGGCATCTCGGCCCTGCTGCTGTCGCTGTTGATCATCCCGGTGGCCACCGAGCTGCCGGAGAAGGTGAACTCCATCCTGTGGATCCGCAAGCGCAAGGACACGCTGGCCTTCGGCAACATCACCGGCGCGATGGTGTTCCAGGGCACGCTGCTGCCCGCCATCGGCATCTCGCTCACGCCCTGGACGGCACAGAAGGAGGTGCTGCTGGGCGTGGGCATCACCCTGGTCGCGGCCTTCTGGCTGCGCTGGGCCGCGCTGAACGGCGGGCTGCGGGTGTGGCACCTGTTCGTGAACGGCGCGCTGTACGTGACCTATCTGGCGGCGGTGCTGCTCTGACGCGCGGACGCCGGGCAAAAACGGCGGGCAAGCCCGCCGTTTTTCATGCGTCGCGGTTTGCGCTCAGGCCATGCGCCGTCGCGCGGCCAAGCCGACCAGCCCCAGCCCCGCTAGCAGCATGGCCCAGGTGTCGGCTTCAGGTACGGGCGTCACCTGCCAGCCGATATCCTGCAGGGCGGCGTAATCCAGATCGGTGAAATCCTTGCGCACCCCGTTCGCGATGTCCGGGTCCATGGCGGCCTCATGCAGGCTGCCATCCACCATGCCCTGCGTGCCCCGGGCCCAGTGGCTCTCGTCGGACAGGAGCGGCACCGGACTGCCGTGAACCGCCATGGCGTTTGTGCCGGTGAAGGTGCTGCTGGCCAGACGGTCGAACGACGCAGAGGTGCCGAAGCCCAGCACGTGGGCCAGTTCGTGCACGGCCACCGAGTAGAAGTCGAATTCGCCGGCATTGAGTCCGCTGGTGTCGGTGCCGAAATACCAGTCGGTTTCGCTGTCGAAGCTGATGCTCCCGCCCCAGGGGGCGACATCGCTGGCGTCGCCGCCGGTCACGTCGCCCTGGCCGCGTTGCTGCGCATCGCTGCAGAAGCTGCCGAAGCCGCTGCAGTTGAAACCGCCCGGGCCGCCCAGACCCAGGCTGCCGCCGAGATCGGCCGCGCTGACGTAGACAATGAGGGTGTCGGCAGCGATGTCCTGAGTGGACAGCGTGATGTCCGCGCCGAAGGGATCAGCGGGGTTGAAGAAAATCGTGTCGAAGCTGTTGCTGCCGGACGAGGCGATGGCGGTGAGGCTGTCGGCAAAGCGCGTCTCGAACACGGCGGCGGCGGCGTTCAGCGCTGCGACGCTGTCCGGGGAGGCAAAGAAACCGGTGCTGTCGTAATCGAAATTGAACGCGATGTCGATGTTTGCGAAAGCCGGCTGGGCAAGGGCCAGCAAGGCCAGACTGAGCAGAGGTGTGCGATGCATGGTCGAATTCCGGATAGGGGTTGAAAGACAGGCTCCGCAATCTTGGTGTATCTGCCACAGGCACTATTCAGGTTTTTGATTGCAATTCTGCGTTGCGCCGGTATGGCCCGTCCATCTCGTCCATGTAGTGCGCGACGGCCTCGGTTTCGCGTTCCAGGAAACGGTCGATTGCGCTGCTGAATTCCGCGTTCTCCAGCCAGTGCCAGGAATGCGTGGCGGTCGGTACGAGTCCGCGTGCGAGCTTGTGTTCGCCCTGCGCGCCGCCTTCGAAGACTTGCAATCCTTTGGCGATGGCGTACTCGATGCCCTGCTGGTAGCAGGTTTCGAAATGCAGCCCGGGCAGGTATTCCAGCGTGCCCCAGTGGCGACCGTAGAGGCGTTCGCCGTCCTTCAGGCAGAACGAGCAGGCGACCGGTTCACCGTCACGGTCGGCGATGATGAGCACCAGCTGGTCGGGCATCGTCTCGCGCAGCGCGGCGAAGAATGCGGGATTGAGGTGCGGCTCGCTGCGGTGGCGGGCGTAGGTGTCGGCGTAGCAGCGCAGGAAGTGATCCCAGTCGGCGTCGGTGCTGTCGCGCCCTTCGACCCAGCGGAAGCTGACGCCGAGAGTCGCGAGTTTCTTGCGTTCCTGGCGAATTTTCTTGCGCTTGTCGTGGGTGAGCGCGGCGAGGAAATCGTCGAAGCTGGCGTAGCCCGCGTTGTGCCAGTGGAACTGGAAGCCTCTGCGGTGCAGGAGCGGCGTTGCCGCCAGCACGGCCTGATCCGGCGCGGTTGGGAACAGGATGTGGAAGGACGAGCAGCCGGTATCGTGTGTGAGTTTCTGCGCCGCCTGGATCAGCGTCGCGCGGTCGGCGTCGCGGGTGGCCAGGAGACGCGGGCCGGGCACGGGCGAGAAGGGCGCGCAGCAGACGAGTTTGGGGTAATAGTTGAGCCCGTGGCGGCGGTAGGCGTCGGCCCAGGCCCAGTCGAACACGAATTCGCCCCAGGAATGGTGCTTGACGTAAAGCGGCATGGCGGCGGCGAGCCGGCCGTCGCGGAACAGCGCGAGGTGCACCGGCTCCCAGCCGATGTGTGCGCCGACGCAGCCGGTGGCTTCCAGCGCGGCGAGAAAGGCGTGGCGGATGACGGGCGATTCGCCCGCCAGCGCGTCCCACGCGCCCGCGTCGAGATCGGCGATGCGGGTGACGACGCGAACGACGCCCGCATCGCCCGTTTGTGCGGCGTCCGGCCGATTTGCGCCGGCGGCTTCCGCAGGGGTGGGCTTTGCTTCAGAATGCACGTTTCAGCGAGCTTTCATCCATATCTAACAATGAATCTGCACGAATATCAGGCCAAGCAGATCCTGCGCGCGGCTAACCTTAACACGCCGCGCGGGATCGCCGCCCACAGTCCCGACGAGGCCATGGAGGCGGCGCGCACGCTGGGCGGCGTCGCCTGGGTGGTGAAGGCGCAGATCCACGCCGGCGGGCGCGGCAAGGCAGGCGGCGTCAAGCTCGTGAAGTCCCTCGACGCGGTGCGCGACACCGCGTCGGCCTTGCTGGGAAAGAATCTCGTCACGATCCAGAATCCCCCCGACGGCCAGCCGGTGAACCAGGTGCTGGTCGAGGAAACTTTGAGCATCGCGCGCGAGCTGTATCTCTCACTGCTGGTCGACCGCGAAACCGAGCGCATCGCCATCGTTGCCTCCGCCGCTGGCGGCATGGAGATCGAGGAGGTTGCGCACACCACGCCGGAGAAAGTGCTCAAGGAATGGTGCGACCCGCTCTTTGGTGTGCAGGATTTCCAGTGCCGCGCGCTGGCCTTTGCACTCGAACTCACCGGCGACGCCTACAAGGATTTCTGCACGCTCCTGCCGGCGCTGTATCGCGTGTTCATCGCCAATGATCTTGCCCTGCTCGAAATCAACCCGCTCGTCGTCACGGCGGACAACCGCGTGCTGCCGCTCGACTGCAAGATGAGCATCGACGACAACGCACTGTATCGCCGCCGTGCCCTGGCCGAGATGATGGACATGCGCCAGATCGACGCCAAGGAAGCCGCCGCGCACGCGGCCAACGTCAACTACGTCGCGCTTGCCGGCAACATCGGCTGCATGGTCAACGGCGCGGGCCTGGCGATGGCGACCATGGACCTGATCCAGCTTTCGGGCGGCATGCCCGCCAATTTTCTTGACGTTGGCGGCGGTGCCACGCCGGAAACCGTCGCGCAGGGCTTCAAGATCATCCTGCTCGACGCCAACGTGAAAGCCGTGCTCATCAACATCTTCGGCGGCATCGTGCGCTGCGACGTCATCGCCCAGGGCATCATCCAGGCGGTGAAGGAGGTGGGGGTGCAGGTGCCGGTCGTCGTGCGCCTCGAAGGCACCAACGCCGACGAAGGCCGCGCGCTGCTGGCGCAGTCGGGGCTGGCGATTCTCGCCGCAGACAGTCTGACGCATGCGGCGGAGCTGGCGGTGGAGCAAGCACAATGAGCATCCTCATCAATCAAAGCACCCGTGTCATCTGCCAGGGCTTCACCGGCAAGCAGGGCACGTTCCATTCCGAACAGGCCATTGCCTACGGTACGCGCATGGTCGGCGGCGTGACGCCCGGCAAGGGCGGGCAGACGCACCTCGACCTGCCGGTGTTCAACACCGTGCGCGACGCCGTGCGCACCACCGGCGCGCAGGCCACCATGATCTACGTGCCGGCTGCCTTCGCCGCCGACTCCATCCTCGAAGCGGCGGATGCCGGCATCGAGGTCATCGTCTGCATCACCGAGGGCATTCCGGTATTGGACATGCTCAACGTCAAGGCTGCGCTCCGTGCCAACGGGGCGAAGCTCATCGGCCCCAACTGCCCCGGCATCATCACCTCCGGCGAATGCAAGATCGGCATCATGCCCGGCCGCATCCATCAGAAAGGCCGGATCGGCATCGTCTCGCGCTCCGGCACGCTCACCTACGAAGCTGTGCACCAGACCACGCAGCTCGGCCTCGGCCAGTCCACGTGCGTGGGCATCGGCGGCGACCCGATCAAGGGCCTGGACTTCACCGACTGCCTGGACATGTTCGAAGCCGACCCGCAGACCGAAGCTGTCATCATGGTCGGCGAGATCGGCGGTACGCGCGAAGAAGAGGCGGCCGAATTCATCCGCTCAAACATGAAGAAGCCCGTCGCCGCCTACATCGCCGGTCGCACAGCCCCGAAAGGCAAGCGCATGGGCCACGCGGGTGCCATCATCGCCGGCAGCAGCGGCACCGCAGACGCCAAGATCCGCGCGCTGGAGGCCGCAGGTGTGGTGGTGGCGCAGAGCCCGGCGCAGCTGGGCGAGGCGGTGCAGCTGGCGATGGGGGCGCGTTAGCAGGGCGATTGCACCTGCCTGCGGAGGTTCTGGTACGTGGATAAAATTGATCTCGAACTGTGGCAAGCTAGGAAATAACCCGTATCTCAACAGGAGCCGTTCATGAGCCTGCCACTTGAAGTCTTGCAAGCCGAAGTGTTGGGTTTGCCCACCGCAGACCGCGCCAAGTTGCTCGATAGCCTGATTGGCAGCCTGGATGCAGATGCCGAAATCGAAGCAGCCTGGGATGCGCTGGCGGCCCGCTTCATCGCCGAGTTTGATCGGTTGATGGGGATTGTGCGCAAGCAGCCAAACATTGGCGCCCCCCCGCAAGAATGGCAAGCATGGTATGGCCACGCGGAGTTTTCCCTACACGGTGATCTATCGCCCTGAGAGCGATGACATCCGGGTGTTGCTCGTGAAACACGACAGAAAACGCCCGGGGTATGGCAGCAAACGCATCTGAATCCCACCATATGAAACTCGCCCTCGCGCAACTCAACCTCACCGTCGGTGACATTGCCGGTAACACCGACCGCCTGCTGGCCGTCGCGCGCGAAGCGCACGCAGCGGGCGCAGCGCTGCTGCTCACGCCGGAAATGTCGATCTGCGGCTATCCGGCGGAAGACCTGGTGCTGCGGCAGGATTTTTGTGAAGCGTGTGCGGCAGCACTGGATCGCATTGCACACGAAGCGCCGCCTGATCTCGCGCTCATCGTCGGCTATCCCGAACGCAGCGACGACGGCCTGTTCAACGCGGCGGCGCTGGTGCGCGGGGGACACGTGGAAGCGGTGTATCGCAAGCACCACTTGCCGAATCATTCGGTGTTCGACGAGGCGCGCGTGTTTGACAGCGGCGACGCGCCCTGCGTGTTCGCCTGCGGCAGTCTCAACTTTGGTCTCAACATCTGCGGCGACATCTGGGAACCCGGCCCGGCGAAATGGGCGATGGAGGCGGGTGCGGACTGGCTGCTGGTGCCCAACGCCTCGCCCTATCACCTGAACAAGGAACGCGAGCGGCTGGCGATTGCGCGTGCGCGGCAGGTCGAAGCGCCGCTGCCCATCGTCTACGGCAACCTCGTCGGCGGACAGGACGAACTGGTGTTCGACGGGGCGTCCTTCGTCGTCGACGCCGAGGGCAGCGTGCTCGCGCAATGCCCGGCTTGGCGCGAGGGTGTGTTCATGATCGAACTCGACGGCGACACCGCCAGCGGCCCCATGCACCTCTTGCCGACCGAAGAGCAGGCTGTGTACGACGCGCTGGTGCTCGCCGTGCGCGACTACGTCGGCAAGAACGGTTTCAGAGGGGTGCACCTGGGTCTGTCAGGCGGGATCGATTCCGCGCTCACGCTCGCCCTCGCCGTCGACGCGCTGGGTGCCGACAGGGTGCACGCCGTGATGATGCCCTCCGACTACACCGCCGGCATCAGCGTGGACGATTCGCGCGACATGGTGAAGCGGCTGGGGGTGAAGTATTCCGAGATCGCGATCAAGCCCATGGTCGAGGCCTTCACCGCACAGCTTGCCGGCGAGTTCGCCGGCCTGAAAGCCGACACCACCGAAGAAAACCTCCAGGCGCGCACGCGCGGCACACTGCTCATGGCGCTGTCGAACAAGTTCGGCACGCTGGTGCTTACCACCGGCAACAAGAGCGAAATGGGCACCGGCTATGCCACGCTCTACGGCGACATGGCCGGCGGCTTCGCCGTGCTGAAGGACGTGCCGAAGATGCTGGTGTACCGGCTGTCGAACTACCGCAACAGCGTGTCGGCCGTGATTCCGCAACGCATCATCGACCGCCCGCCTTCGGCCGAATTGCGGCCCGACCAGACCGATCAGGACAGCCTGCCGCCCTACGAGATTCTGGACGCCATCCTCGCCGCCTACGTCGAGCGCGACCTGTCCGCGCGCGAGATCGTCGCCCTGGGGTACGATGCGGCCACGGTGAAACGCGTCATTCGCCTGGTCGATCTTGCCGAGTACAAGCGCCGCCAGGCCGCGCCAGGCCCGCGCATCACCCCGCGCAATTTTGGCAAGGACCGACGCTACCCCATCACCAGCAAATACCGTCCCGAAGGAGACCTGCCATGAAAAAAATCGAAGCCATCATCAAACCCTTCAAGCTCGACGAAGTGCGCGAAGCCCTGTCCGACATCGGCGTCACCGGCCTCACCGTAACCGAGGTCAAGGGCTTCGGCCGGCAGAAGGGCCATACCGAGCTGTATCGCGGTGCCGAATACGTCGTCGATTTCCTGCCCAAGGTGAAAATCGAGATCGTCGTAGCCGACAGCCTGCTCGACCGGGCCATGGAAGCCATCGTCACCGCCGCCCGCACCGGCAAGATCGGCGACGGCAAGATCTTCGTCAGCAACATGGAGCAGGTGGTGCGCATCCGCACCGGCGAATCGGGTGAAGCGGCGATCTGAGGCGCTCAGTCGCATCCCCCGTCACACTCCCGCTTGGGGCAGCCTTTCGGCCGTTGCGCCGGCTTGAGGGGACAGCGGTTGATCTCGTCGGCCCCGCGCTGGAAGTAGCAGGTAAGCGCGCTGGAGGCGATGCCCAGCATCCAGAACACGAAGAAGCCGACGGTGTAGGCGGCAACTCGGTGCTCGATCAGGGCTTCGCCGCGATACATGACCTCCAGCGGGTCGAACAGGCTGGTGAAGACGATGTCGGCGAGTCCGGCGACGATAAAGGACGGCCACAGGATGTGGATCAGGCGCTGCATCATGGCGGGCTTCTCCGGTTTGGGAGGGTCGGGCTCATTCTTCCGGGTCGTTCATCTTGCGCTTCATCCATGCGGACAGGTAGAAGCCCATGCCGATGATGAACAAGATGGTGAAGAGGCTCAACAGGCCAATCCCGCTGGTGAAGAGCAAATCGAGTACGACGTCCATGTCAGTCTCCCTGTGAAGGTTGCGGGGTGGGCGATGCCGCCAGCGTGGCGGCGGGGTCGAACGGCGTGTGTAGCACGCCGGCCAGGCGCCAGCTGCCCCTGGGATCAACCAGCTGGACATGCCACTTGCCGGCAGGCATAAGCGGCTGCGGCACGCGGTATTGGCCGGCACCCGCGTGGTGCAGGATCAGCGTCTGGTCCATGCCCGGTCGGGTCGGATGGGCAAGCGTCAGTTTCAGCTGTTCGGGCCAGGCGGGCAAGTCGCCTGTCAGACTGAGTGACAGCGCACCGTCCGTCTCGCGCAGCGTGGCAAGCAGCTGCATGGCGCGCGCCGCCTCGTCGCGTGCCAGCGTCTGGTTGATGGCGAGTCCGGCCTTGTAGTAGTCGCCGACGACGAGGCCATCGCTGTTCGTCGCCGCGATCCACACCGTGGCTAGCCCGGCGACGACGGCAGTGGCGGGCAGACTGGCGAGGAACCAGGGCCAGGGTTCGCGGTACCAGGGTTTGCGGGCGGCGGCGGTAAGCACGTTCATGGCGGGGACTCCCATCAGCGGTTGAAGAACTTGGTTTTGACTTCGTCGACGATCTCCGGCGCGTCGACGGCGCGCACGATGAACTGCACTTCGATGGAGCGGCCCTTGAGCTCGACCGGGTCGGCGACGAGGCTCACCGGAATGTCGACGGTCTGCAAAGGTGCGGCGCTGATTTCAGCTTGCGAGGTGACGACCTGGAGCCCGGGGATGCCCTCTGCCTCGATCGTGTAGCGATGCGCGCGGCCATCCTTGTTGATGAGCTGAAGCCGGTAGACGTTTTCGATCAGGCCCTCGTCGGTTTCCTTCGACAGCGCCACGCGGTCGCGCACCACGTCGACGCGCAGCGGTACTCGGGTGGCGAGGCTCACGACAAACGCGCTGCCGATGACAAGCATGATCACGCTGTAGAGGATCGTGCGCGGCCGCAGCACGTGCCTGAGGATGCCGCTGTCGGGGTATTTGCCCTTCACCACGTTTTCCGTGGTGTAGCGGATGAGGCCGCGCGGGTAGCCCATCTTGTCCATGATCTGGTCGCAGCCGTCGATGCAGGCGGCGCAGCCGATGCATTCGTATTGCAGGCCGTTGCGGATGTCGATGCCGGTGGGACAGACCTGCACGCACACGCCGCAGTCCACACAGGCACCGAGGCCCTGTGCCCTGAAATCGATTTTTTTGCCGCGCGCGCCGCGTGGTTCGCCGCGTGAGGTGTCGTAGGTGACGGTGAGTGTATCGGAGTCGAACATCACGCTCTGGAAGCGCGCGTAGGGGCACATGTATTTGCACACCTGTTCGCGCATGAAGCCGGCGTTGCCCCAGGTGGCAAAGGCATAGAACACGATCCAGAAGCTTTCCCACGGGCCGAGCGTCCAGGTCATCACCTCGGCGGCCAGCGTCTGGATCGGCGTGAAATAGCCGACGAAAGTGAAGCCCGTCCACAGCGCAATGGCAAACCACACCAGATGCTTGGCCCCGCGTTTTTTCAGCTTGTTGGCGCTCCAGGGCGCGGCGTCGAGTTTCTTGCGCGCGACGTGGTCGCCTTCCAGCCACTGCTCCACCCACATGAAGATTTCGGTGTAGACCGTCTGCGGACAGGCGTAGCCGCACCACAGGCGGCCGGCCACGGCGGTGAAGAGAAACAGCGCCAGCGCCGCCAGGATCAGCAGCCCGGTGAGATAAACGAAATCCTGCGGCCAGAACACCAGCCCGAAGATATAGAACTTGCGCGAAGCTAGGTCGAACAGCACGGCCTGACGGTCATCCCATTGCAGCCAGGGCAGGCCGTAGTAGACGAGCTGGGTGATGAGCACCATGGCCACCCGCCAGTTGGCGAACACACCATGCACCGCGCGGGTCTGGATGGTCTGCCGGATCGCGTAAAGCTGCTGTTCGATCGGTGCGCCATCCGGCGCATCGGGTTGGTCGTCTGTATGGGCCATGGTCAATGTGGTGTCGGGCTATGGGGACGGAGAAAAGGCTGTGCACTTGTGCAGCACTGTGGCGGGAAGGTATTCCCGCCCTACGGCAAAGCCGCTGGCGCGCCTTGTCCCGTAGGTCGTCAGTGCGGGGATGTTGCCGCTTCAGCGGCTTTACAACCCCGGCCTCCCCTTTACGGGGGACACCTTGCCGACGCGCTTCATCGCGTCCTCATTTCTGCTGCGACAAGCCGTAGATATAGGCGGTGAGCAGATGCAGCTTGGCTTCTCGGTTGGACGTGGTGCCGAGCGTCTGGCTCGATGCCGGCATCACGCCGTTGCGGCCCTTGGCGATGCTCTCGATGATCGAGGCTTCGCTGCCGCCGTAGAGCCACACCTTGTCGGTGAGCTTGGGCGCGCCCATCGCGGCCATGCCGCTGCCGTCCGGCATGTGGCAGGCCGCGCAGTTGTCGGCAAACTTCTGCTGCCCGGCCGAGGCGAGGCGGGCGTCGTGCTTGCGGCCCGACAGCGACAGCACATAGTTCGCCACTTCCTTCGTGCCTTCGGGGCCGAGCGCTTCGCCCATGGCGGGCATCATGCCGGCGCGGCCGTCGGTGATCGTGGCGCGGATCGTGTCGGCGTCGCCGCCGTAGAGCCAGTCGTGGTCGGTGAGGTTGGGAAAGCCTTTGGCACCGGCGGCGTCCGAGCCGTGGCACTGCGAGCAGTAAGTGAGGTAGAGATTGCGGCCGATGGCGTGGGCTTCCGGATTGGCGGCCACCGTGGCGACGTCCTGCTTCATGAAGCCGGCATACACCGGCTGGAACTTGGCTTCCGCCGCTTTCACTTCATCCTCGTATTCCTGTAGCGAGGTCCAGCCCAGCAGGCCGGCGTAGTTGCCCATGCCCGGCCACAGCACCAGATACACCGCCGCGAAAATCAGCGTGCCGTAGAACAGGCCCAGCCACCAGCGCGGCAGGGGATTGTCGAAGTCCTGCAAGTCGCCGTCCCAGGTGTGGCCGATGAGCTCGGGCTTTTCACCAGGCTGGAGCTTGCGCGTGGTTTGCGAGCGGATGAATACCCAGGTGCCGATGATGCTGAGCGCCGTGATCACACTGATGTAGAGAGGCCAGAAGCCGCTAGTGAAATCGCTCATTGCTTGTCTCCTTGTTGGGCGGGCGACGTGTCTTCGTCGAAGGGCAATTTGCCGGCGTCTTCGAAACGCTGCTTGTTCCCCTTGCTGTATGCCCACCAGACGATGCCGATGAACACCGCGAGAGAAATCGCAGTGACGATGCCGCCGAGGGTTCCGCTGTCCATGTCCGTCTCCTCAGTTTTTCGGGGCGTGGGTGCCCAGAACCTGCAGGTAGGCGACCATGGCGTCCATCTCGGTCTTGCCTTCGAGTTCGCCGGGTGCGGCGGCGATCTGCGCTTCGGTGTAGCCGTGGCCGACCACATTCAGCGTGCGCATCTTCTTCTGGATGTCGGCGTCCTTGAGCGGCCGGTCGAGCCAGGGGTAGGCTGGCATGTTCGACTCGGGCACTACGTCGCGCGGATTCAACAGGTGCGCCACGTGCCAGGCGTCGGAATAGCGGCCCCCCACGCGTTGCAGGTCCGGGCCGGTGCGCTTGGAGCCCCACAGGAAGGGCCGGTCGTAGACGTATTCGCCGGCGACCGAGTAGTGGCCGTAGCGTTCGGTCTCGGCGCGGAACGGTCGCACCATCTGCGAGTGGCAGCCGACGCAGCCTTCGCGGATGTAGAGGTCGCGCCCGGCCAGTTGCAGCGGGGTGTAGGGCGTGAGGCCGGTGACCGCTTGCGTGGTCGAGGTCTGGAAGAACAGCGGCACGATCTGAACCAGGCCGCCGATGCTGACCACGAGGATGGTCAGCACGATCAGGAGGCCGATGTTCTTTTCGATGGTTTCATGTGAAATCACGGTTTGGTCTCCTTAGGCGAGGACGGCTTGCGGGATGGCGGCATCGTTGACGACGCGCCCCATGCGGGCCGTCTTCCAGACGTTCCAGGCCATCAGCAGCATGCCGCTGAAGAACAGGGCACCGCCCAGCAGACGAATGCCGTAGAACGGATACATCGTGTTGAGCACCTGGGCGAAGCTGTAGGTCAGCGTGCCGTCGGCGTTGGCCGCGCGCCACATCAGGCCCTGCGCCACCCCGGCGATCCACATCGAGGCGATGTACAGCACGACGCCGATGGTCGACCACCAGAAGTGCCATTCGATGAGCTTGGTGCTGTACATCGACTCGCGGCCGAACAGGCGCGGAATCAGGTAGTACATCGAGCCGATGGTGATCATCGCCACCCAGCCCAGCGCGCCGGAGTGCACATGGCCGATGGTCCATTCGGTGTAGTGGGAAAGCGCATTGACGGTCTTCACCGACATCATCGGGCCTTCGAAGGTCGACATGCCGTAGAAGGACATCGCGGTGATGAGGAACTTCAGGATCGGGTCGGTGCGCAGTTTGTGCCAGGCACCCGACAGCGTCATGATGCCGTTCATCATGCCGCCCCAGCTGGGGGCCAGCAGGATCAGCGAGAACACCATGCCGAGGCTCTGCGCCCAGTCTGGCAGCGCGGTGTACTGCAGGTGGTGCGGCCCCGCCCACATGTAGACGAAGTTGAGCGACCAGAAATGCACCACCGACAGGCGATACGAATAGATCGGGCGGCCAGCCTGCTTGGGAATGAAGTAGTACATCATCCCGAGGAAGGCGGTGGTGAGGAAGAAGCCCACCGCGTTGTGGCCGTACCACCACTGCACCATGGCGTCCTGCACGCCGGCGTAGGCCGAGTAGGACTTGGTCAGCGACACCGGCAGCTCGGCGCTGTTGACGATATGCAGGATCGCGATGGTGAGGATGTAGGCACCGAAGAACCAGTTGGAAACATAGATGTGCTTGGTCTTGCGCTTGACGATGGTGCCGAAGAACACCAGCGCGTAAGCCACCCACACCAGCGTGATGAGGATGTCGATCGGCCATTCCAGCTCGGCGTATTCCTTGCTGCTGGTGTAGCCCATGGGCAGCGTGACCGCAGCCAGCAAGATCACTGCCGTCCAGCCCCAGAAAGTGAAGGCCGCCAGCTTTTCGGCCCAGAGCCGGACCTGGCAGGTGCGCTGCACGATGTAGTACGACACCGCGAACAGCCCCGAGCCGCCGAACGCGAAAATCACCGCATTGGTATGCAGCGGCCGCAGCCGGCCATAGGACAGCCATTCGATGCCGAAGGTGAGGTCAGGCCAGATCAATTGCGCAGCGAGGACCACCCCCACCAGCATCCCGACGATCCCCCATACCACCGTCATGATGGCGAACTGGCGGACGACCTTGTAGTTGTAGGTTGTCGCTTCCATACACGTCTCCCGTGATTGATGACTGGACGAATGCGAGGGCGGATTCAGCCGCCATTCACATATGCAGATAAATATATCTTTATATAGTCGTCCGCGTCAAGATGTCGCAGCACCCGGGGCACCAGGAAAGGCTGTGGTGTTGCATTCGCGCACCGTCGGTGCGCGTGTCAGGAGATGGCTGCTCGACCACCGGGTGCCGGTCACAAGCCCGGGGAAGAGCCCTGCCAGGATGGCGAATTGGCTGGCACAGTTCCCGCTGCGACCCGATCAAGGGCCGCAGCGGGGGCGGTCTGTCAGTCAAATCTGCTGTTGAGGGGGGTGACCGAGGCTAAACAAGAATGCCGTCACTGCTCTGAGTATGGCGGCACTCGTCGACGAAGACATGCAGTCCACCCCTGGCGCTGAAGCCGGCCGGCCGCTTTTGCCGGGACTGGATGAATGCCTGGGTGCTTCCGCCGTTGTCGTACTCGCCGCTGCCCATGCCGCCGAACTTGTCAACCCGTAGCCGAGCAGGGATGCCTCCGTGCCGTCGAGCTTGTCGATCAGATCGGTGCCGCTCGTGCTGCGCTGGAGCTGAGAAGATTTCCGCTTGGTAAGGAATGCGGACGAGAAAATGCCCAGCGCAAGGAATGCTTGGCTGACATATGACTGACATGGATAGTAATTTTGCCAAGAAAACCAAGCTAAGTGCCTGATTTAGTTGGCGTCCCCACGGGGATTCGAACCCCGGTTATCGCCGTGAAAGGGCGGTGTCCTAGGCCTCTAGACGATGGGGACCCGGACGACGGCAAGGCCGTCTAAGCTGCTGCTTTACTACTTTCTGGACAGTTGCGTCAGGGTTATGCCGAGCAGCAAGCCGACGAATCCCAATGGCACCAGCCCGAGCCAGACTTCGGCTTGTGCGGTGCCGTGAAGCATTTTCCAGAACCCGACAATCAGTCCGACGATACTCAGTATCAACCCCAGCACGGTGGTGATGACGCCTAGCGTGTGCATCGGACTTTCTTGTGAGTTGGTGGAGGTAAGCGGGATCGAACCGCTGACCTCTTGCATGCCATGCAAGCGCTCTCCCAGCTGAGCTATACCCCCAACGAAGCCGCGCATTCTATAAAAAATTGCCGGTGCGAATCATTCGGGAAAAAGCTTGCCTGGATTGAGCAGCCCGCGCGGGTCGAATTGCTGCTTGATCGCGCGCATGAGTGCAAGAGTCGGGGGAGTGATTTCCAGTGGCACAAAGCGTCGCTTTTCAGTGCCGATGCCGTGCTCGCCGGAGAGCGTGCCGCCGAGTTCGAGCACCCGCGACATGATGGCATCGAGCGCGGCGTGGGCGCGCGTCATTTCGTCAGGGTCGTCGGGGTGGACCATGAGGTTGACGTGCAGGTTGCCGTTGCCGGCGTGGCCAAATGACACGATGGGCAGATGCAGGGCTTCGGCGGTTGTATCGATGAACTCGACAAAACCGGAGAGGCGGGTGACAGGCACGACCACGTCTTCATTGATCTTGAGCGGCGCGATGCGCTTGACGGCGTGCGACAGGGATTTGCGTGCCGTCCACAGGCGGGTGATTTCGTCGCGGGCGAAGCCGCTTCGCGCTTCGAGCAGGCCCGGGCCTTCCAGGGCTCGCTGCAGGGCCTCGATCTGGCGCGGCACGTCGGCGGAACTGCCGTCGGCTTCGACCATCAGCAGCGCGCGCGTGCCGGGGGCCAGATCGTCCGCCGCGCCGGTAGGGCGGATGGCGTCGATCGCGCGCTCGTCCATGAACTCCAGCGCGCACGGCACGACGGACTGGCGCATGATGCGGCTGACGGCGTCGAGGGCGTGCGCCGCGCTGTCGAAGCAGAGTCGCAGGGTGGCAATGGCTTCCGGCGCGGGCGCGAGCTTCAGCGTGGCTTCGGTGATGAGCGCGAGCGTGCCTTCCGAACCGACCAGAAGGCGGGTGAGATCGAGGCCGGTGACACCCTTGGTAGTGCGGCAACCGGTGCGGATTTCCGCACCGTCGCCGGTGACGGCGCGCAGACCCAGTACCCAGTCACGGGTGACGCCATATTTCACGGCGCGCGGGCCAGCCGCATTCATGGCGAGATTGCCGCCGATACGGCTATAGGCACCGCTGCCGGGGTCGGGGGGATAGAACAGTCCGGCGCTGCGGGCCAGCCGGTCGATGTCTTCGGTGACCACGCCGGCTTCAACCACGATCAGCCGGTTGTCCGGGTCGAATTCGATCACACGGCGCATGCATTCGAAGCTGACGACCACGCTGCCGGGCGCGGGCAGTGCGCCGCCGACGTTGCCCGAACCCGCGCCACGCGGGGTGAGGGCGACGCCGTGCTGGTGGGCGAGGCGGGCAAGCGCAACGACATGCTCGTGCGAGACCGGGAACAGCACGGCATCGGGCACGACCGAGCGCGGGGTTTCGTCGCTGGCGTAGCAGGCGCGCGCGTCCTCGTCCGCGAAGACGCGGTCCTCCCCCAGGGCCAGACGAAAATCAGACAGGGCGTTTGCAGTCAGCATGGTTCAGTGCTCGGGGCCGGCCAGGCATGAGGCCTGGCCTGAGGCGAGGCAGGATGGGTAAACGTGCAGCAAGTGTAGTCCGCGCGTCACGCTCTCAAGCGTATCGTTCGCGGGATATGGTTAAATTGTCCCATGGAACGCATCAGGGAGTGATGCGATGGGACGTCTCACCGGCTACGCCGGGTTGCATGATTACAACCGCGCGATTCGCGACATCGCCGCCAGCCCGGACTGGCAGTCCGGCCAATTCCTGCGGCAGATGGGACGGGTGGTCGAGGTTGCCGCCCGTTTCATGGGGGTTGCCCGGGTCGGGGTGTGGCGTTTGCGTGCCGGCGGAAAGGCGCTCGACTGTCTGTGCCAGTACGACAGCCGCCATGGCCTGGTCGAGGCCGGCCAGTCGCTCGATGCCAAACGTTTTCCGGCCTATTTCGCTGCGCTGGCCCACAACCGCGCGCTGGACGCGAGCGATGCGCTGACCGACGCGCGTACGGCGGAAATGGCCGAACCCTATCTGCTGCCCATGCACATTGTGTCTCTGCTCGATGCGCCGATCTGGCTCGACGGCGAGATGGTGGGCGTGGTCTGCCACGAGCACATCGGCGACCCTCGCGTCTGGCGCGACGAAGATATCGCCTTCACCGGTTCGATGGGCGACTTCGCCGCCATGGCCATGTCGCAGGCCCGCTATCAGCGCGTGGAGGCGGCGCGCGAACGCCTTGAACGCATCATCGATGCCACGCCGGACATGGTCGCGATCATGGCTCCGGATGGTTATCTCATTCAGATGAACCCGGCGGGTAGGCGGCTGCTGGGCCTGTCTGCCGATGCCAACATCAGCGGCTATCGCAGTCGCGATTTCCTGGGTGAACACACCACCTACCTGCTGGATACGGAAATCCGCCCCGCCCTGCTCAATGCCGGGCACTGGACGGGCGAGGCGATGCTGCGCGAGGGCACGCCGCTGGCCTTGCCCGTGTCGGTGGTGGCGCTGGCGCATCAGGATGCACAAGGGAAGCTGGAATACTTTTCGGTGGTGCTGCGCGACCTGACCGCACAGAAAGCGATCCAGGACGAGATCGAAACCCTGAACAACGAGCTCGAAGCGCGGGTGCGCGCCCGCACCCAGGCGCTGGAAACCGCCAACCGCAACCTTGAATCCTTTGCCTACTCGGTTTCGCACGACCTCAAGGCCCCCCTGCGCGGTATCGAGGGCTACGGCCGGCTGCTGGCGCAAGATTATCGCGACGCGTTGCCGGAGGAGGCGCGTGAATACGTCGACCTGATCCGGCAGGCAAGCGAGCGCATGGATCGCATGATCGAGGACATCCTGGCTTACTCGCGCGTGCAGGTGCGCGAGATGAACTTGCGGCCGACCGATGTGCAGGAACTGGTCCGTCGCCTGCTGGTGGAGTTCGACCCCCAGCTGCGCACGGATGTGGAACTGGTGCAGGACGTGGAACCCGGCATGCTGGAAACCGACCGCGACGGGCTGACGCAGATTTTGCGCAATTACCTGTCCAACGCGCTGAAGTTTTCGCGCCGTGCGTCGCCGCCACGCATCCGCATCGAAGGCCGCCGGCAAGGGCAGGGCTATCGCTTTGCCGTCGCGGATAACGGCATAGGCTTCGACATGCGCTATCACGACCGTATTTTCGAGATATTCCACCGCCTGCCCAACGACGGTGAAACCACAGGAACCGGCATCGGACTCGCGCTCGTCGCCCGCGCGGCCGAGCGACTGCATGGGCGGGTCTGGGCCGAGAGCGAACCGGGCAAACTGACCACTTTCTACTTTGAACAAACGAACGGATTGCAGCCATGAAACTACTCTACGTCGAGGACAACCCCTTCGATCGCGACCTCACCCGGCGCGCCCTGCTGAAACAACTGCCGGGACTGGAGTGGGATGCGGTTGGCAGCGTGAAGGACGCCCTGGACCGGCTCGACAGCGGGCAGATCTACGACGTGTTGCTGCTCGACATGTGGCTGCAGGACGGTTGCGGTCTGGACGTGCTGCTCGAGGCGCGCCGTCGCGGCCACGACACGACGGTCGTCACGGTGGCTGGTGCCGGCGACGAGGCGAGTGTGGTGCAGTTTCTCAAGGCGGGCGCGCAGGATTACATCCCCAAGCGCGGGCCCTACCTCGACGAGCTCGGGCAGCGCCTGCTGCAGGCCTGCGCCAGGCGCGGCGAAGTCTTCCGTGCAGCCGGCTTGCTCACGGTGCTGTACACGGAATCGAACCAGGACGACATCGACCTGACACGCCGGCACTTCGAACGCCGCGCGCCGCACATCAGTCTCGTGGTGCATCCCGACGGGCCGGCGGCACTCGCCTGGCTCGAAGTGCCGGAACATCACGCCGATGTGGCGCTGGTCGATTTGCGCCTGCCGGGCATGTCGGGACTGGAACTGCTGGACCAGCTGCATAGCCGGCACCACCTGCCCAGCATCCTCATCACCGGACGCGGCGACGAAGCCGCTGCCGCGCAGGCGATGCGGCTGGGTGCGGTCGATTACATCGTCAAGGAACACGGCTATGTCTCGGCGCTGCCCTGCGTGGTCGAGCACGCCCATGTGCTTGCTGCCTATGCCGCCCTGAAGGTGGCGTATGCCCGTCTTCAGGAAGGTGCCGGGCGATAGCCCGGGTCAGGGCTCCCAGCGCTCGGGATGCGCCCAGTAGCGGGCGTTGAGCCAGTCGGGCACCGGCTTGTAGGTGGCGAGATCGTAGGACTGGATGCACAGGCCAGTCTCCGCATCGATCGCCTCGCGGATAAAACCGAGCGCGCGGAACGCTGCGTCATCCAGGACGCACCCGGCCGGCGCGAGCAGCAGGATCTGCGGCGCGGCATACAGGCGCACGCGATGGATCATGTGCCGGGCTGACGCGGCGTCGAGCCCGTCGAGGACGCTCAAGCCCAGAGCGAGGCCGCAGGGCGGCACGGCCTGATCGAGCCTGCACCGGGGCGTGGCGGGCAGGGCGGCGGCAGCGAAATCCTCCGCCTGGCTGTCGAGCACACAGAGCCGTTCCGGCTTGAGCGCCTGAAGTCGCAGCGTCAGCCAGTGCGTCCAACTGTTCAAGCGGGTCGGGGCACGCGGACGAGCCGGGTACCAAGGAGGCGGTCGTGGAGGAACTGCCGGTCACGATCGAACCAGGCCCAGGCCAGCCCCAGCCCGGCAGCGGCGATGCCTGCGAGCGCCAGCACAAAGCGGAAGAAAGCCAGCCTGAGGGTGATCGGCTGGCCGTCGGCGCGAACCAGGCGCACACGCCAGGTCTTCATCGCGAGGGTCTGCCCGCTACGCAGCCAGAATGCCGCGAAGTAGGCGAACAGCACGCTCAGCAGAAAACCCTGGAACAGATGTTTCTGCCAGGCCGCCGCCAGCGTGCCGACAACCGGCAGGATGACGAAGGAGGCGACGAAGACGACCGCGATGACGAGCAGGGACTCGTAGACCATGACCGCGATCCGGATTGCAAACGAAGCGGTGGGGGGGGCTATTGCTTTGTCTTGCATGGTGGTTCTATATTGTCGTCTGGCGCGGCAATTTGCCACACCGCGCTGCCCATAAATGCACAGGGTGACCCGTGCGACATACATAAATCAGGAGGGGCTCGATGCATATCGTCAAGCAGTTGATGGCCATTCCCGGCGTGATCGCGGCTGGAGAATACGCCTACCGTGGCGACCGGTTTTCCTACCAGGGCGCACTCACCGATGAATTCGCGCGCATGGCCTCGATTCTATGTCGGGCCAACACGCTCTCGGTCAACATGCAGTCCGAAATTTTCGATTCCTTTGCCGAGAACTGCGGCTGCCGGCCGGTCCAGGGCTGGATCGTGCGGGGTGCCAACGTCACCGTCTGCGCGGTGGGCAACTATTTTTCCTTCATCGAAAACCGCGAGGAGCTGCTCAACGACGTGATGACCATCATGCGGGCCAAGGTCGGCGATATCGGCGACGACCTGCTGGTCAACCTCTACGCCAAGCTGGGCGGGGATACCAAGGAAGCCTTGTACTGAAACCATAGCAACCGGGGGAGAGAAGATGAATCTGGAAAAAATGATGGACTTGCCGGGGGCGATGGCCGCCTTTACCTACAACGACCGCGGCGAACTGCAAAGCCACATCCTGCGTGAAGGTACGGAGCTGACGCCGCAGGTGCTGGATTTGCTGACCCGCTCTTGCGTGGCCAACCTGGCGATCGCCGGCATGGAAGCCCGTGGTTGGGAAGCAGTGACCGGACAGGGGGGTTTCCAGCCTCTGCAGGGGTTTTCGGTCGTGGGGCTGGAGTGGTCGGTGGTGGTCAACGGCAATTGCGGCGTGATCGTGAAAAACCGCGATGCCGATTACGAAGCCGCCTTCAACGCCCTGAAACCCGCCTGAGGCAGTTGCCATGTCGCTGAGAAAAATTCTGGTACTCGACGGCGTGACCGCAGTCTGCCGCTTCCGCGATGACGGCGCGGTGATGGACGCGCAGGGTATGTTGCCGCCCGAACTCATGGAACGCCTGGCGCATTTTGCCCAGTGGTACCGGCGCATGGTATCCGGCAACACCGATCTGCTCTCACTGTTTTCGCAGATGCGCGGCTGGTCGCCGTCCCAGGGCTGGGTGGTGCAGGGCGCGGCGATGACCGTGTGCAGCCACGGCAACACGGTGTGTCTGTTCGACAATGCCCAGGGCTCGCTGAACGAGATCATGCGGGCGCTGGCCGAAACTGCACACGAATAAGACCTGCCCGAAGCGGAGAAACCGGTAAAAACCCCTCTGCGGAGGGGTTTTTACATGTCCGGGCTGGCCGGAAAGATGCAGCATTCCTTGACCGTCGCAGGGCAAACCGATTACCCTCACGGGTTCACCAACGATTTGATTTGTAGCCAGTTTATGGAAGCCACGGGCGCCGAGATCGTCGTACGTTGTCTGGCCGAAGAGGGGGTCGAGTTTGTCTTCGGCTATCCCGGCGGGGCCGTGCTCAACATTTACGACGAAATCTTCAAGCAGAACAAGTTCAAGCACGTGCTAGTCCGACATGAGCAGGCTGCGGTGCATGCGGCGGACGCGTACGCGCGCGCCACCGGCCGTGTCGGCGTCGCCCTGGTGACGTCCGGGCCGGGCGCGACCAACGCCGTGACCGGCATCGCCACGGCCTACATGGATTCGGTGCCCATCGTCGTGGTCACCGGCCAGGTGCCGACGCCAGCGATCGGCATGGATGCCTTCCAGGAAGTCGATACCGTCGGCATCACGCGGCCGTGCGTGAAGCACAACTTCCTCGTCAAGGACGTGAAGGACCTGGCCGAGACGATGAAGAAAGCCTTCATCATCGCCGCCACCGGCCGCCCCGGCCCGGTGGTGGTGGATGTGCCCAAGGACATCACCGCGCACACGACCGAGTTCGTCTACCCGGCCAGTATCGAGATGCGCTCGTACAACCCGGTGGTCAAGGGGCACAGCGGGCAGTTGAAGCGCGCGGTGCAGATGCTGCTCGAAGCCCAGCGTCCGATGATCTATATCGGCGGCGGCGTGGTGCTGGGCGATGCCTCAAAGCAACTGGTCGAAGTGGCCAGTCTGCTGGGATTCCCGGTGACCAACACGCTGATGGGCCTGGGCGGGCATCCCGCCACGCACAGGCAGAATCTCGGCATGCTGGGCATGCACGGCACCTACGAAGCCAACATGGCGATGCAGCATTGCGACGTGCTGCTGGCCGTGGGCGCGCGTTTCGACGACCGCGTGATCGGCAATCCTGCGCACTTTGCGCGCGAGCAGCGTCGCATCATCCACATCGACATCGATCCGTCGTCAATCTCCAAGCGGGTGAAGGTCGACGTGCCCATCGTTGGCGACGTGAAGCATGTGCTGACCGAGATGCTCGCGCTGCTGAAGCAGGCCAAGGACAAACCCGATGCCGCGCTTACCGCCTGGTGGACGCAGATCGAGTTGTGGCGTTCGAAGAACTGCCTCAAGTACAACAAGCAGAGCTCCATCATCAAGCCGCAGTATGTGGTCGAGAAGCTGTGGGAAGTGACGAAGGGCGATGCCTACGTCACGTCCGACGTCGGCCAGCACCAGATGTGGGCGGCGCAGTACTACAAGTTCGACCAGCCGCGCCGCTGGATCAACTCCGGCGGTCTCGGCACCATGGGCGTCGGTCTGCCCTACGCAATGGGCGTGCAGCTGGCCTTCCCCGACGCGCAGGTCGCCTGTATCACGGGGGAATCGAGCATCCAGATGAATATCCAGGAACTCTCCACCTGCAAACAGTACCGCATCCCGGTCAAGGTGTTGACGTTGAACAACGGCTACATGGGCATGGTGCGGCAGTGGCAGGAATTCTTCTACGGCAGCCGCTACGCCGAGTCGTACATGGAATCGCTGCCCGATTTCGTCAAGCTCGCCGAGTCCTACGGCCACGTCGGCATGAAGATCGAAAAACCCGAAGACGTCGAGGCCGCGATCAAGGAAGCCTTCTCGCCGGCTTTGAAGGAGCGCATGGTGTTCATGGACTTCATCACCGACGCCGCGGAAAACGTCTTCCCCATGGTCGAGGGCGGCAAGGGCCTCTCCGAGATGATCCTGGCGGAGGAACTGTGATGAACAGCCGGCACATCATTTCGCTGCTGATGGAGAACGAGGCCGGCGCGCTCTCCCGTGTCGCCGGGCTGTTTTCGGCGCGCGCCTACAACATCGAATCGCTGACCGTCGCACCCACCGAGGACGCCACGCTGTCGCGCATGACCATCGTCACCACCGGCTCGGAAGACATCATCGAGCAGATCACTAAGCAGTTGAACAAGCTGATCGATGTGATCAAGGTGATGGACCTGACCGAAGGCCAGCACATCGAGCGCGAGCTCATGCTGGTCAAGGTCAAGGCGGTGGGGGCCGGTCGCGAGGAGATGAAGCGCACCGCCGATATCTTTCGCGGTCGCATCATCGATGTGACCGAGGCGACTTACACCATCGAGCTCACCGGTACCGGTTCCAAGCTCGATGCTTTTCTCGAAGCCATCGATTCCGCGCTCATCATCGAAACGGTGCGTACTGGTGCCTCCGGCATCGGCCGCGGCGAGCGCAGCCTCAAAGTCTGACTCAATACGCCATACCAATTCATTTCACACTCAGGAACTGCCATGAAAGTTTATTACGACAAGGACGCCGATCTCTCCCTCATCAAGAAGAAGAAGGTCGCCATCGTCGGCTACGGTTCGCAAGGTCATGCCCACGCCGCCAACCTGACTGATTCCGGCGTGAAGGTCACCGTCGGCCTGCGCAAGGGCGGCGCATCCTGGGACAAGGCCAAGAAGGCCGGCCACACTGTCAAGGAAGTGGGCGCAGCGGTGAAGGACGCCGATGTTGTGATGATCCTGGTGCCGGATGAACAGCAGCCCGGTGTCTATTACAGCGAAATCGAGCCCAACATCAAGAAGGGCGCGACCCTCGCTTTCGCTCACGGCTTCAACATCCACTACAACCAGATCGTGCCGCGCGCCGACCTCGACGTGATCATGATCGCGCCCAAGGGCCCCGGCCACACCGTGCGTTCCGAGTACAAGCGCGGCGGTGGCGTGCCCTCGCTGATCGCCCTGTATCAGGATAAGTCTGGCAAGGCGCGCGACATTGCCCTGTCCTACGCTGCCGCCAACGGCGGCACCAAGGGTGGCGTCATCGAGACCTCGTTCCGTGAAGAAACCGAAACCGACCTGTTCGGCGAACAGGCCGTGCTGTGCGGCGGTGCCGTCGAACTGGTGAAGATGGGCTTCGAGACCCTGACCGAAGCCGGCTACGCCCCCGAAATGGCCTACTTCGAGTGCCTGCACGAGCTGAAGCTGATCGTCGACCTGATGTACGAAGGTGGCATTGCCAACATGAACTATTCGATCTCGAACAACGCCGAGTACGGCGAGTACGTCACCGGCCCCGAGGTCATCAACGAGGCGTCGCGCGCTGCCATGAAGCATGCGCTGAAGCGCATCCAGACCGGCGAATACGCCAAGATGTTCATCCAGGAAGGCAAGACCAACTATCCGGCCATGACCGCGCGTCGTCGTCTCAACGCCGAGCACCCGATCGAGGTCACCGGCGAGAAGCTGCGCGACATGATGCCGTGGATCAAGGCCAACAAGCTGGTCGACCAGTCCAAGAACTAAGGGACTAGGGGCCAGGATCTGGGATTCAGGGGCCTGTGCGGCTGCGCCGCGCCGACCCTGCATTTTGTCCCTGAATCCTGATCCCTGAATCCTGACCCCTGACAATGAAGAATCCCCTCATCGCTCGCGAAGGCTGGCTCGTTCTGCTGGCCGCGTTCGCGGCTGCGCTTGTTGCGACCTGGCTGCTCGGCTGGTGGTCTGTGCCTTTCTGGATATGGGCCGTGTTCGCGTTGCAGTTTTTTCGCGACCCCGTGCGCGTGCCGCCGTCAGACGCCGATGCCGTCATTGCGCCGGCCGACGGCCGCATTGTGGTCGTGGAAAAAGTTCGCGATACGGTGCTTGACCGTGATGCCCTGAAGATCAGCGTGTTCATGAATGTATTCAACGTGCATTCGAACAAGAGTCCGGTCGATGGTGTGGTGAAAGGCATCTGGTATACGCCGGGTCTTTTCGTCAACGCCGATCTCGACAAGGCCTCGACCGAGAACGAGCGTAACGCGATCCACATCGCCACCGCGCGCGGCGATGTCACCTGCGTGCAGATCGCCGGCCTGATCGCGCGCCGTATCCTGTGCTACACCCGCATCGGCGATACGCTCTCGCGCGGGCAGCGCTACGGTTTCATCCGCTTCGGTTCCCGGGTGGATGTTTATCTGCCGGTGTCCGCGCGGCCGGAAGTCAGCATCGGCCAGAAGGTCACCGGCGGGCGTACCATATTGGCTCGCTGGTAATAGCTGCCCAACCGCCGAGGCCTCATGCTCGAATTCAACCACCGCAAGACCGACGCCGTACGACCCCGCATGCGTGACCGCGGCATTTACCTGCTGCCCAATCTCTTCACGACTGGCGCGCTGTTTGCTGGCTTCTACGCCATTGTGCAGGCGATGAACGGCCGTTTCGAGCACGCCGCCGTTGCCATCTTCATCGCCATGGTTCTCGATGGGCTCGACGGCCGGGTCGCCCGCATGACGCATACCCAGAGTGCATTCGGGGCTGAATACGACAGCCTGTCCGACATGGTGTCGTTCGGTGTCGCGCCGGCCCTGGTGATCTACGAATTCGCCCTGCAGGACATGGGCAAGTTTGGCTGGATCGCCGCTTTCGTCTATTGCGCCGGTGCCGCGCTGCGCCTGGCGCGTTTCAATACGCAGCTCGACGTCGTCACCGACAAGCGGTTTTTCCAGGGCCTGCCCAGCCCGTCGGCGGCGGCGCTTATCGCCGGCTTCGTCTGGGTCATGGTCGAATACGGCGTGACAGGCGAGGCCGTGCGCTGGCTGGCAGCAGCGATCGCCCTGTTTGGCGGGCTGACCATGGTCAGCAATTTCCGCTACTACAGCGGCAAGGAAATCAATCTGCGCAAGAGCGTGCCTTTTTTCGTCATCCTGCTGGTCGTGCTGGTGTTCGTGCTGATTTCGACCAGCCCGCCCGAGGTCCTGTTCGGGGGCTTCGTGCTTTACGGCCTGTCGGGCTACGCAATGGCCGCCTGGCAGCTTTTGCGGCGGCGTTCTCCCGCAGCCTGACGAGGCCGCAGATGTTGCCCGGCGGATACAGGCTGGAAGCGCATCGGCAGAAATTACGGGCGGCAAGCGCCATCACGGTGCTGCGCCTGTCAGGCTTTTCAGGCATGCCGGGCTTTCTCTGACTGCCGGGCAAGTGCCCATTGAACGTGTTCCCGCACCAGTTCGGAAGAATCGCCCCCGCGCTGTCGGAGTGCCGCCATCGTTTCGGCTGAGGCTGGCGCATTGCCCAGCGCCACGGCGATATTGCGCAGCCAGCGTTCATGCCCGATGCGGCGGATGGCCGAGCCTGCCAGGCGGTCATTGAACTCGGTTTCGCTCCAGGCAAAGATCTCGATCAGCCGCGTGCGATCGAGCGCCTGGCGCACGGCAAAGTCGGGCAGGGTGGCAGTTTGCGCGAAGCGGTTCCACGGGCAGACGAGCTGGCAGTCGTCGCAGCCGTAGATGCGGTTGCCGATGAGCGGCCGCAGGTCGACGGGGATGGGGCCCTTGAGTTCGATGGTGAGGTAGGAAATGCAGCGCCGCGCATCCAGTTGATAGGGTGCGACGATGGCCTGGGTGGGACAGACGTCGAGACAGGCCTGGCAGCTGCCGCAGTGGCTGGACTCGGGCGCGTCCACCGGCAGCGGCAGGTCGGTGTAGATTTCGCCCAGAAAGAACCACGAGCCGTGTTCGCGGTTGAGCAGCAGGGTGTGCTTGCCGCGCCAGCCGAGGCCGGATTGACTCGCGAGTTCGACTTCCAGCACCGGTGCGCTGTCGGTAAAGACGCGGAAACGATGCGCGCCGACTACGGCGCTGATTTTATCCGTCAGGCTTTGCAGGCGGTTGCGCAGCACCTTGTGGTAGTCGCGGCCGAGCGCGTAGCGCGAAATGTAGGCAGCTTCGGCGTCGGCCAGCACGGCGTGCGGGTCGGCGGCGTCGGGTGGAAAATAGTCGAGGCGGGCGGTGATCACGCGCAGCGTGCCGGGCACGAGTTCGGCCGGCCGGCTGCGCTTCGTGCCGTGCGCCGCCATATAATCCATCTCGCCATGAAAGCCCTGCGCCAGCCAGTTTTGCAGCCCTTGTTCCGCCGCGCCGAGATCGCAGCCGGCGATGCCCACGTCGGCAAAGCCGAGTGCGCGTCCCCAGCGCTTGATGTCGTCGGCGAGAAGGCGTAGGTCTGGCTCATGCATGGCCCCGATGATACCGTGCGCTGCCGGATGCACCTGCCCGACGAAGCCGCCACGCTGGCCTTCGGTGCACGCCTCGCGCGGCAGCTTCACGCCGGTCTCACCTGCTACCTCGTCGGCGATCTGGGGGCGGGCAAGACGACGCTGGTGCGCGGCCTGTTGCGTGCGCTGGGCGTGACCGGGCGGGTGAAGAGCCCGACCTACACGCTGGTCGAAACTTATGAACTGCCGGGGTTTGAGTTGTATCATTTTGACCTATATCGTATGCATGACCCGCGCGAGTGGCTGGACGCGGGCTTCCGCGACGTGAGCGGCCGGGCGGTCAGCCTGATCGAATGGCCCGACAGGGCGGCGGGCTGGCTGGCCGCGCCGGATGTCATCGTCAGGCTGTCGATTGCGGACGACGCCCGCGAAGTGGAATGCGAAGCCGTGAGCCCCGAAGGCGCGCGCTACCTGGAGATGACTTGCAAGCCCTGCTGAAAACCTTCCTGTTGTGTGTGATGTTGCTGTCGGGCCTGGCCCAGGCGATGCAACTCTCCGCCACCCGCCTGTGGCCGTCGCCCGATTACACCCGGCTCACCCTCGAAGCGCCGCAGCCCGTCGACTACAAATACTTCACACTGGCCAATCCCGAGCGGCTGGTGATCGATCTCGAAGGTGTGGAATCCGGTGCCGCGCTCGATGCGCTGGCAACGCAGCTTTCGGCAGACGATCCCTACATCGCGGGCATCCGGGTGGGGATGAATCGGCCCGGCGTGATGCGCCTGGTGCTCGACCTGAAGCAGGCCAGCAAGCCTTCGATTTTTGCCCTGCAGCCGCTGGCGCAATATGGACATCGGTTGGTGGTCGACCTGCATGCACCGGATTCACCCCAGCAGGCCGCCGCGCCGGCAGCTGATCTCAAGGAGCCGGCCAAACCCGCTGCACCGCAGTACGCAAGGCTGATCACGGTGGCCATCGATGCCGGGCACGGCGGTGAAGATCCCGGTGCAATCGGCGCGTCGGGCTCGCGCGAAAAGGACATCACGCTGGCGCTGGCGAAAAAGCTCAAGCAGAAACTCGACGCCCAGGAAAACATGCGGGCGGTGCTGGTGCGCGACGGCGACTACTTCGTGCCGCTGTCGCAGCGGGTCGGCAAGGCGCGCGCGGCGAAGGCCGACCTGTTCCTGTCGATCCACGCCGACGCCTTCATCAAGCCGCACGCACGCGGCTCGTCGGTGTTTGCCCTGTCGGAAAGCGGGGCCACGTCGACGGCCGCGCGCTGGCTGGCCAAGAAGGAAAACGATGCTGACCTCATCGGTGGCGTGAACATCGACGTGAAGGATCCCTTCCTCAAGCGCACCCTCATCGACCTGTCGCAAACCGCCACCATCAACGACAGCCTCAAGCTGGGTCGGGCCGTGCTGAAGGAAATCGGCGGCGTGAACACCCTGCACAAGAACTATGTCGAGCAGGCCGGGTTTGCCGTCCTGAAAGCGCCCGACATCCCCTCCATCCTGGTCGAAACCGCCTTCATCTCGAACCCCGAGGAAGAGAAGCGCCTGAACGACGCCGCGTACCAGGACAAACTGGTCGATGCCATCGTCGACGGCATCAGGACCTACTTCGACAAGCATCCGCTGACCGCACCCGCGCGGCTCACGCGCAATCCGTGAGCGAGGATCTGCTCGGTAAGTCGGCGCCGGGGTTCGACGCGCCGCTGGACGTGCTTGAGGCCTGCCACGCGCGCATTGCCGCGCAGTGCGACACACTGGAAAAGCTGCTCGCCCATCTGCCGCTGCGGGGCGCGGATGCGCAGGCGCAACAGGCCGCGCGCGCCGTCATGCGTTATTTCGACGTTGCCGCCGTGCACCATCACGACGACGAGGAGCGCAACCTCTTCCCTCTGCTGGAAGCGGCGAACGCGCCGGGGGCCTGCGAGCTGGTCGAAGCCCTCACGCTCGAACACGACGAACAGGCCCGGCTCTGGCGCAGCCTGCGCAGCCAGCTCGCGGCCATCGCTGCCGGGGCCGGCACCGTACTCGACCCGGTCTGGCTGGGACGCTTCGTCGCCTCCCAGCGGGTGCATCTGGCATTCGAGAACGCCCATGTGCTGCCGCTGGCTCGTGCGGTGCTGGACCCGGCGACGCTGGTCCGGCTGGGTCTCGCGATGGCGGCGCGGCGCGGCGTGGCGTATCCCGATGTGAACCGTACCGGCGATGCGTGATGAATATCCGCGTGCTCCCGGATGTGCTGATTTCGCAAATCGCCGCAGGCGAGGTGATCGAACGCCCGGCTGCGGCGCTGAAGGAAATCCTCGAAAACAGTCTTGACGCCGGGGCCACAGACATCCGGATCGAGCTGGAGCAGGGCGGCGTCAAGCGCATACGCGTCGCCGACAACGGCAGCGGCATCGCGCGCGACCAGCTGGCGCTGGCGATGACCCGCCACGCCACCAGCAAGATTGCCAGCCTGGCCGATCTCGAACAGGTGGCGAGCCTGGGGTTTCGCGGCGAGGCGCTGGCGTCGATTGCCGCCGTGGCGCGGGTGACGCTCACCAGCCGCCGTGCCGGCGCGGCCCACGCCTGGGCACTGAGCGTCGAGGGCGGGCGGCTGGCAGAACCCGTGCCGGCGGCGCGCGAGCCCGGCACCACGCTCGACATCCAGGACCTGTTCTTCAATACCCCCGCCAGGCGCAAGTTCCTCAAGACCGAGGCCACTGAATACGCGCATTGCGCCGAGACGGTGCGGCGCATGGCGCTGGCGCATCCGTCCACGGCCTTCAGCTTCAGCCACAACGGTCGGGTGCAGGCGCGTCACGCGGCAGGAGACGCCACCGGGCGGATGCGGCAGGTACTGGGTGAGGCGTTCGAGTCGCAGGCTATCGTGGTCGATGCGGCGGCCGGCCCACTCAGGGTGCACGGCTGGGTGATCAGCCCGGCTGCGGCGACGGCGAGCCGGGATGGCCAGCACGTCTTCGTCAACGGGCGCTATGTGCGCGACAAGCTCATTGTCCACGCGCTGAAGGAGGCCTACAAGGACGTACTGCATCACCAGCTCAATCCGGCGTACTGCCTCTTCATCGAGATTCCGCCCGATGCGGTCGACGTCAACGTGCATCCCGCCAAGACCGAAATCCGCTTCCGCGATGCGCGCAGCGTGCACCAGTTCCTGTTCCATGCGGTCGAGCGTGTGCTCGCCCGGCCGGCCCAGACCGATGCGCCGCCTGCCCCTATCCAGACTGGTGCGCCGTATCAGGCGCCCCAGCAGGCGGCCATGCCCCTGCATGTCAACGAGGCGATGGCGTTCTACGCGCCCTTAGCGGAGGGTTCAGGGTTCAGGGGCCAGGATTCAGGGTGTGGGGTTGCGCCTGCGGCGCAGCCAGAAATGGGGCAGGGCGACGCCCCGCCGCTCGGCTACGCCATCGCGCAGCTCCATGGCGTCTACGTGCTGGCGCAGAACGCGCGGGGGCTGGTGTTGGTCGACATGCACGCGGCGCACGAGCGGGTGGTGTACGAAAAGCTGAAGACTGCGCTGGATGCGCGCGCCGTGCCCTCGCAGACCCTGCTGATTCCGGTTGCGCTCAGCGCCGATGCGCGGGACATCGCCGAGCTCGGGCCGCATCTTGACGCCCTGCGCGACATCGGTTTCGAGCTGTCGGTGACCTCGCCCACTACCGTGGCCGTGCGCGCCGTGCCCTGGCTGCTGAAGGACGCCGACCCGGTCGAACTCACCCGCAGCCTCTTGCGTGAGGTGGCGGAATTCGGCGTCGCCCGGCTGCTGGCCGAACGACGCAACGAACTGCTCGCCACTCTGGCCTGCCACGGTGCGGTGCGTGCCAACCGCCATCTCACCCTGCCGGAGATGAACGCCCTGCTGCGCAACATGGAAGCGACCGAGCGGGCGGGGCAGTGCAATCACGGCCGGCCGACCTGGTTCCAGCTGTCGCTGCGCGAGCTCGACGCGATGTTCATGCGCGGCCGATAGCCGGATGGATGTTCGTTGCGCATGAGCCAAACCGAACCGCCGCGCGCAGTCGTGATCGGCGCAGGCCCGGCTGGCCTGCGGGCGGCCGAGGTGCTGGGCGCGCAGGGGATCGCAGTCGACGTTTTCGATGCCATGCCTTCACCCGCCCGCAAACTTTTGCAGGCCGGGATAGGGGGCTTGAATCTCACGCACAGCGAAGCCCACGAGGCGTTCTGCAGCCGCTACGGCGAGCATCGTCCTCAGCTGCAGGCGATGCTCGACCGGTATTCACCCGGGGACCTGCAGGCCTGGGTGCATGGGCTGGGGATCGACACCTTCGTGGGCAGTTCGGGCCGGGTGTTCCCCCGCCCGATGAAAGCCGCGCCTCTGCTCAGGCAGTGGTTGCAGCGCCTGCGCGCCTCGGGCGTGCGCCTGCACATGCGGCATCGCTGGCTCGGCTGGAACGAGAACGCGGCATTGCGCCTGCTGGGGCCTGAAGGCGAATTCGCCCTTCAGCCACAGGCGACGGTGCTGGCGCTGGGCGGGGCGAGCTGGCCACGCCTGGGGTCCGATGGTGCCTGGGTGCCGCTTCTCGCGGCCAGGGGCGTGAAGATTGCTGCGCTGCAAAGTGCGAACTGCGGTTTCGAGGTGAACTGGAGCGATTACCTGCGGACGCATTTTGCCGGTACGCCCGTCAAGACCGTCGCCCTTGGCTTCACCGATTTGCATGGTCAGCACGAGACGCGTCCGGGCGAACTCCTGATTACCCGTGAGGGCGTGGAAGGCGGTTTGATCTATGCTTTTTCCCGGCGACTGCGCGAGCAGGTCCAGGCCCGGGGAGCAGCCACGTTCGAGCTGGATCTGGTGCCCGCCCGGACACTTGCCGAGGTTCATGCGCTGCTTGCCCACCCCCGGGGCCGACGGTCGCTCAGCAGTCATCTGAAAAGCCGCCTGGGACTGGCCGGCGTCAAGCTGGCGCTGCTGCACGAGGCTGTCGGCAATCCCGGCCTGATGCCGGTCGACAGGCTGGCGTCCACCATCAAGTCCCTGCCGATAACCGTACACGCTCCCCGGCCGCTGGCCGGGGCCATCAGCACCGCGGGCGGACTCGCGTTCGAGGCGCTGGATGGGAATCTGATGCTGCGCGCCCTGCCGGGTGTCTTTGCGGCGGGTGAAATGCTCGACTGGGAAGCCCCCACGGGCGGGTATCTGCTGACGGCATGTCTGGCCACCGGCGCATGGGCGGGCGAAGGCGCGGTGAACTGGCTAAAGGAAGGCCACTGTGACCAGGGCGGCGCCCAGGATCGCTAGGTGGGCGCGGCTCCAGAGCAGGTAGTGTCTGGACAGATGCTGCACGCCGCGATTGGCGATGAGGTAGGGGCGGCCGTGGGCCGGTTTGCGCATGAGATGCACGCCGTCCCTCAGACGAATGTCCAGATGCATGCGGTCGACTTCGTCTGATGCAGCCTTGCGCGCCGTTTCCCATTCGTCGAGACCGATCTCGCCGTCGTGGTCGGCGTCGAAGCGGGCGAGCAGGGTCGCCTTGTCGCGCTTCCAGTCGGCCAGCAGTTCGGCGAGGTCGGCTTTCCGGTCGAGCACGGCGTGGGGGCCGCCGAGGGTGACGTGCTCGCCGATGACGTAGATCGTCTCGTTCTCGATGAGTGTCCATTCGCTGTGGCGATAGTCGCCCTGCTGGCTGACCTGCTTGCGTGGATTGAGGATTTCCGCACCCTCCGGGTCGACCAGCAATTGGCCGCTGCCGTCGTCGACGCCGAAGGTATCGTGCGAGACGCGCGATTCGACCGTGACCCAGTGGTCGCCGTCCTTGCGTTCGACCAGGGTGCGATACCACAGGCAAGGCAAGCCGCTGAGCGGACTGGCAAGCTGCGAGCCCGGCGGCTGCCTGCCGCGGCCGACGATTTCGATATAGCCCTGCGGGGCGGAGGCGATGCGCGAGGTGGGCGTGTCGGCCACAGTGCGATAGCGCTTGAGGTTGGCGAACCAGGCCCAGGCGCTGCTGAGCGCCACCAGGCCGAAGGCGATTGTCCAGCCCAGTAAGGAGTCGAACTGGAAACCCAGCAGCAGGAGTGCCAGGTTGCCGCCGCCGAGGACGAGATTCGCAGCGTCGTGCCGCCAGGTGCTGCGGGCGGCCAGACCGATCATCAGCGCGTGAAGAGCTGCTTCAGGTTCACGTCCTTCTTTTCCTCTGACGCGAAGCGCAGCAGCGGGAACTGGCGGAAGCCGAAGAGGCGCGCGACGAGTGTGTCGGGGAATTGCTCCACGCGCACGTTGTTGACGTTGACCGATTCGTTGTAGAACTCGCGGCGGTCGGCGATGGCGTTCTCCAGACCGCTGATGCGTGCCTGCAGATGCTGGAAGGTCTCGTTGGTCTTGAGCTCGGGATACGCCTCGGCAACGGCGAACAGATTGCCCAGTCCCAGTCTCAGTGCTCCTTCGGCCTGGCCCAGGGCGGAGATGTTGCGCGATTCGCGCGCGCTCGCCACCTGGCTGCGCGCCTGCATCACCTTCTCCAGTGTAGCCTGCTCGAACTGCATGTACTGCTTGCAGGTTTCGACCAGCTTGGGCAATTCGTCGTGGCGCTGCTTGAGCAGGATGTCGATATTCGCCCAGGCCTTGCCGACGTTGTGTTTCAGCTGCACCAGCTGATTGAAGATGAACACGCCGAAAAGGGCGAGCAAGGCAAGGACGATCAGCAGAATCAGGCCACCGGTCATGGGTACTCCAGCAGGTTGGGGAATCGACGGATTAGCGGATGCGAGGCCTTCAACTTGAGAGGCGGGCGGACACGATCGCGGCTATCTCGGTGTCTTCCAGCACGACCGGGTTGGTCTTCATGCTGCTGCCCCGGCTGTTGGCGACGATGCGCGGCAGGTCGTCGGTCTGGACGCCATAGTGGTCGAGCGTGGGCAGACGGAGCGTGCGGGTCCAGTCGAACAGCGTGTCGATCAGCGCAGTGTGGGCGTCGTCCTGCGCCAGGTCGCCGCTGCGGGCGAGCATCCGGCCGACCTGGGCGTACTTGTCCAGTGCCGGGTGCTCGGGCGTGCGGGCACGCAGGGCATCGATGTTGACCCGGGTCGCCGTCGCCACCAGTGTGCCGCAGGCGACGCCATGCGGAATGGGAAAGAAGGCCCCGAGCGGTGCGGCGAGTCCGTGTACCGACCCCAGGCCGACCTGCGCCAGCGTGATGCCGGAGATCATCGCGGCATACGCCATCCGCTCGCGTGCTGCCGCGTTGCCGGCGTCGGCATACAGCGCTAGCAGGCCGTCTCGCGCGGCTTTCATCCCGCCCCAGGCGAGTGAATCGGTGAGCGGTGCCGCGCGGCTGGAGACGTAGGATTCGAGCAGTTGCGTGAAGGCGTCCATGCCGTTGGCCGCAATCACCCCGGGCGGGCAGGTGGCCAGCAGATCGGGGTCGATCAGGGCGCAGGTGGCAACCAGCTGCTCGTCGCGGAAGGATTTCTTGAAACCGGCTGGGCCCTGGACACTCAATACGGCGTTTTTCGTCGTTTCCGACCCGGTGCCTGCGGTGGTGGGCACTGCGATGAATGGGGTGGCGGGCCCCCGGTAGGGCAGTTCCGGGCCCACCCCTTCCAGGTGATCCATGACCGAATTGCCGGGGCGGAGCAGACCGGCAATCGCCTTGGCGGCATCCAGCGCACTGCCGCCGCCGATGCCGACCACGACATCAATGGACGCCGGACGGTAGGTGCGCACGGCTTCATCCACCAGCGCAGGTGAGGGCTCGCCCGCCACGCTCAGGTGCTGCCATTGCAGCGCCGCCTGCCGGAATGCCTCCGTGATGCGCAGCCAGGCGTCCGTGCGCTGCAGGGAATGATGGCCGGTGACCAGCAACACCCGCGAGCCGGACTGGGCGACGATACTCGCCAGACGCGACAGAACGCCGGCGCCGAATTCTATGCGCGGCAGGCGGGAAAGCTGGAAACGGGTAATCACCATGGCTGCACCGGCACGAAAGCAAATCGAGTGCGCATACTAGCAGCCTGTCGGACGTGAGACTGATCGACTGCGCCACCGGGAAGAGCGGTCCATTTTTGCCCGATTTCTCGTTACATGGGTCCACCATGCGCTTCGAAAACGGGCAAAACTGTCCTCGCTCTGCCACTCGGTTCGGCTCGAATCACTCAAGTCCGACAGGCTGCCAGCAAGGGCTGGTGTGATCTAATCCTTACATTCCCTCGACACGCCAGCAGGCTTTCGGTTATGATGCGCCCCGCATTAGGCGCGTAGCTCAGCTGGTTAGAGCACCACCTTGACATGGTGGGGGTCGTTGGTTCGAGTCCAATCGCGCCTACCAATCACATCGGGTCGGCAACAGCCGGCCTCAAATGGGGGCAAGGCCCCCCTGGAGGTTGCGAAATGTCACCGCGAACTAGTTTGACTGTCACTGGATAAATCCCGGCGCACAGCAGTTCGCAATCGTTTTGCAATTCTTCTCAAGCAGCATCAAAAAAGCGCGGCCGGTCCGCGCTTTTTCATTTTCCGGAGTTTGAAACATGGTCAACGTTACGCTACCCGATGGTTCGGTCCGCCAGTTCGAATCTGCTGTCACCGTGTCCGAAGTCGCTGCCAGCATCGGCGCCGGCCTCGCCAAGGCGGCGCTCGCCGGCAAGGTGGACGGCAAGCTGGTCGACACCAGCCACCGCATCGAAGCCGACGCCACGCTCGCCATCGTCACCGCCCGAGACGCCGACGCGCTCGACCTCATCCGTCACGACGCCGCGCACGTCATGGCGCAGGCGGTGCAGGAGCTGTATCCGGGGACGCAGGTGACCATCGGCCCGGCCATTGAAGACGGCTTTTATTACGACTTCGCGCGCGAGACGCCGTTTACGCCGGAAGACCTCGTTGCCATCGAAAAGCGCATGGACGAGATCGTCAAACGCGATCTGCCGATTGTGCGCGAGGTGTGGGAACGCGAGGCGGCGAAAAAGACCTTCGCCGCCATGGGCGAGGACTACAAGGTCCAGATCATCGACGACATCATCGCGCCCGGCGAGGAGCTGTCGGTTTACCGACAGGGCGACTGGTTCGACATGTGTCGCGGCCCGCATTTACCCTCAACCGGCAAACTGCCCAAAGCCTACAAGCTGATGAAGCTTGCCGGTGCGTACTGGCGCGGCGACTCGAAAAACCCGATGCTGCAACGCATCTACGGCACGGCGTGGGCGAAGAAGGAAGACCTCGAAGCCTATCTTTTTCGGCTCGAAGAAGCCGAGAAGCGTGACCACCGCAAACTTTGTAAACAGCTTGATCTCTTGCACATGCAGGAAGAAGCGCCGGGCATGGTGTTCTGGCACCCCAAGGGCTGGATCGTGTGGCAGCAGATCGAGCAGTACATGCGGCGGAAATTCGTCGAGTACGGCTATCAGGAAGTGCGCACGCCGGCGGTGATGGACCGCAGCCTGTGGGAAAAATCCGGTCATTGGGATAACTACCGCGACAACATGTTCACGACGTCGTCGGAGAACCGCGATTACGCGGTCAAGCCGATGAACTGCCCGGGGCACGTGCAGATTTTCAATTCCGGCCTGCATTCCTACCGCGAATTGCCGCTGCGGCTCGCCGAATTCGGCTCGTGCCACCGTAACGAACCGTCGGGCGCGCTGCACGGCATCATGCGCGTGCGCGGCTTTACGCAGGACGACGCACACATCTTCTGCATGGAAGAACAGGTCGAGCAGGAGGTGGCTGATTTCATCGTCATGCTGCAAAAGTGCTACGCCGATTTCGGCTTCAATGACGTGCTGGTCAAGCTCTCGACCCGTCCGGAAAAACGCGTCGGCTCGGACGAATCGTGGGACAAGGCCGAAACCGCGCTCGCGGCGGCCTTGGAAAAGAACGGCCTGCCGTTCGACCTGCAACCCGGCGAAGGCGCGTTCTACGGCCCCAAGATCGAGTTCACCTTAAAGGACACGCTCGGCCGCCTGTGGCAGTGCGGCACGATCCAGCTCGACTTCAACCTGCCGGTGCGGCTCGGCGCGGAGTTTGTGGCCGAGGACAACAGCCGCAAGGTACCGGTGATGCTGCACCGCGCGATCCTCGGTTCGATGGAGCGTTTCATCGGCATCCTGATCGAGCACCACGCCGGCAACTTCCCGCTGTGGCTCGCACCGGTGCAGGCGATGGTGCTCAACATCAGCGACAAGCAGGCGGCGTATGTGAGTGACGTTGTTGCCAAACTGCGCGCCGCGGGCGTCCGCGCAGCATCGGACTTGAGCAATAACAAAATAACCTATAAAATTCGAGAACATAGCTTGCAAAAGCTGCCATATCTGCTGGTCGTCGGCGACAAGGAAATGGAAACCTCCACGGTTTCGGTCCGGGCGCGAGGCAATCAGGAGCTGGGGGCTTTGAATGTGGATGACTTCATCGCGCGCGTGAACGCAGAGATTCAGGCGCGCCATTAAAAGGTGGTCAGACAAGGCGTCGGGTGAAGACCCCGCGCCTTGATTTGTTTCTGGCCGAATAGACCCGAGCGTGGCCCGCCGGGGTTTGAATGAGGAGAACGGCTCATCGCGACAGAAAAGAAGCAGACACGCATCAATGGCGAAATTACCGCGCCGGAAGTGCGTTTGGTCGGTTCGGAAGGTGAACAGTTGGGCATCGTCAAGGTTTACGATGCTTTGCGCCAGGCAGAAGAAGCTGACCTGGACCTGGTTGAAATTGCGCCCATGGCAGAGCCTCCGGTGTGCAAGATCATGGACTACGGCAAGTTCAAGTATCAGGAAAGCAAGAAACAACATGAAGCCAAGCTGAAGCAGAAGCAGGTGCAGATCAAGGAAATCAAGTTTCGTCCGGGTACCGACGAAGGCGATTACCAGATCAAGCTCCGTAACCTGATCAAGTTTCTGGAAGAGGGTGACAAGACCAAGATCACGCTGCGTTTCCGGGGCCGGGAAATGGCCCACCAGGAAATCGGTATGGCCCAGCTGAAGCGGGTCGAGGCAGATCTGGTCGAGCACGCAGTCGTGGAGCAGTTCCCCAAGATGGAAGGGCGTCAGCTTGTGATGATGCTGGCACCCAAGAAAAAGGTCCTGGCCAAGGCCTGACCGGTTTTACGGGATGGGCGTTTCCCTGCTCGGCAACGGGCGAAAACGCCAGATAAGTGGAGTCGGGTTGGTGAAGCATTCCGCGTCGCGGGGTCACCTGACTACATGACATAAAGGAAAGCATCATGCCTAAGATGAAAAGCAAGAGCGGTGCCGCCAAGCGGTTCCGCGCACTGGGCGGTGGCGGCTTCAAGCGCTCGCACGCCTTCATGCGTCACATCCTCACCAAGAAGAGCACCAAGCGCAAGCGTCAGCTCCGTGGGATGGAAACCGTCAACGCCAGCAACCACAAAGCGGTTGCCCGGATGTTGCCCTACGCATAAAGGAGAAACAGCATGCCACGCGTCAAACGGGGTGTAACCGCCCGCGCCAGTCACAAACGAGTCCTCGATGCCGCCAAAGGCTATCGCGGTCGCCGCAAGAACGTATTCCGTGTCGCCAATGAAGCGGTCATGAAGGCAGGCCAGTATGCCTATCGTGACCGTCGTCAACGCAAGCGCCAGTTCCGTGCCCTGTGGATTGCCCGTATCAACGCGGCAGCCCGTCAGCACGGCCTGACCTACAGCGTGTTCATGAACGGCCTCACCCGTGCCGAAATCGGCGTCGACCGCAAGGTCCTGTCCGACATCGCGATCTTCGACAAGGATGCCTTTGCCAAGATCGTCGATCAGGTCAAGGCCAAGCTCGCTGCATAAGCCACACTGAAGCAACAAGAAAAGGCCGCAAGGCCTTTTTTTGTTGCTGAGGTTCTGAAAACAGTTTGTCCGCGAAGGGCGCGAAGTTCACGAAGAGTGGAGAGAACCTCGCGTTGCTTCGCGCCCTTCGCGGATAAATTCGATTGCTATCCAACCATGCGCACTCCTAACGAAATCGTCGCCGACGCCCTCGCCGCCATCCACGGCTGCGCCGACCTGCAGGCACTGGAACAGGTCAAGGCTGGCTACCTGGGCAAGAGCGGCCAGCTCACCGACCTGCTGAAATCCCTCGGCGGCATGCCCGCCGAGGATCGCAAGATTGCCGGCGCACGCATCAACGAAGCCAAGCAGGCCGTCGAAGCGGCGCTGAAGGACAAGCGCGAAGCCCTGCAGCAGGCCGAGCTCGACCGTCAGCTCGCCGCCGAGACGCTCGATGTGACGCTGCCGGGACGCGGCCTCGGGCGCGGCGGGCTGCATCCCGTGTCGAAGACGCTCTCGCGCATCCAGGCGCTGTTCCATTCCATCGGCTTTGAGGTCGCCACCGGCCCCGAGATCGAAACCGATTTCTTCAACTTCACCGCACTCAACATCCCCGAAGACCACCCGGCGCGGGCGATGCACGACACTTTTTATCTACAGAGTGGCGAACTGCTGCGCACCCACACCTCGCCGGTACAGGTGCGCTACATGCAAAAACACCAGCCGCCGCTCCGCATCATCGCGCCTGGCCGCGTCTACCGCTGCGACTCCGATGTGACGCACACGCCCATGTTCCACCAGGTCGAAGGCCTGTGGGTGGATGAGAACGTCTCCTTCGCGGACCTGAAAGGCGTGCTCGCCGATTTCATGCGCAACTTCTTCGAGCGCGACGACCTGCCGGTGCGCTTCCGCCCCTCGTTTTTTCCCTTCACTGAACCCTCGGCGGAAATGGACATCGGCTGCGTGATCTGCGGCGGCGAGGGCTGCCGCGTCTGCTCGCATACCGGCTGGCTGGAAGTGTTGGGCTGCGGCATGGTCCATCCCAATGTGTTCAAACATGTGAACATCGATACTGAGCGGTATATCGGCTTTGCCTTCGGTCTGGGGGTCGAGCGGCTCGCCATGCTGCGCTACGGCGTGGATGACCTGCGACTGTTCTTCGAGAATGATCTCCGCTTCCTGAAGCAATTCCAATAAAGGACGCACCCACCATGCAATTTTCCGAAGCCTGGCTGCGCACACTGGTCAACCCCGCACTCGATACCCGTGCGCTGGCGCACGCTCTCACGATGGCGGGGTTGGAGGTTGAAGCGCTTGAGCCTGCGGCACCCGCATTCAGTCACGTGGTCGTGGCCGAGATTCTTTCTGCTGAAAAGCACCCCGATGCCGATCGACTGCGCGTGTGCCAGGTCGATGTCGGCGAGTCCAGCCCGGTCACCATCGTCTGCGGCGCGCCCAACGCGGCGGCTGGCCTGAAAGTGCCGTGCGCGCGGCCCGGTGCCAAACTGCCTGGCATCGAGATCAAGGTCGCCAAGGTGCGCGGCGTCGAATCCTTCGGCATGCTGTGCTCGACCAAGGAACTGGGCCTCCCCGGCGACGCCACGGGCTTGATGCTGCTGCCCGACGACGCCCCGGTTGGGGAAGACTTCCGGGCCTGGCTCAATCTTGATGACACGCTGGTCACGCTCAAGCTCACCCCCAACCGCGCCGACTGTCTGTCGATTGCCGGACTTGCGCGCGAAGTCGGTGCGGTGACGGGTGCCGAAGTCAGGCTGCCGCAGATCGAGGCGGTTGCGCCCACCATTCAGGATGCTGTCCGGGTGCAGGTCGACGCAATTGAGGCCTGCCCGCGCTACCTCGCCCGCACCGTGCGCGGCATCGACGCCCAGGCGCCGACGCCGCGCTGGATGGCCGAGCGTCTCGAACGCAGCGGCATCCGCCCCTTGCTGGCACCAGTGGATATCACCAACTACGTGCTGCTCGAACTCGGCCAGCCGATGCACGCTTTCGCGCTGTCGCGTGTTCAGGGCGGCATCCAGGTACGCATGGCACGGGCGGGTGAAAAGCTTGAACTGCTCAACGGCCAGACCGCTGAACTCGCCCCCGACATGCTGGTGATCGCCGACGCCAACTGCCCGCTTGCGCTCGCCGGCATCATGGGCGGGCAGGCCAGCAGCGTGGAAAAATTCACCGTCGACGTGCTGCTCGAGGCCGCCTTCTTCGCGCCCGCCGCCATTGCTGGCCGCGCGCGCCGGCTCGGCTTGTCGACAGATTCCTCGCACCGCTTCGAACGCGGCGTCGACTTCGCCGCCGTGCGCCAGGCCATGGAACGCGCCACCCGCCTGCTCATCGATATCTGCGGCGGCCAGCCCGGCCCCGTCGTCGAGGCGACGGGTGAACTGCCGCGCCGTGATCCCATCGTATTGCGGCTACCGCGCCTCGCGCGGGTCGCTGGCGTGGCACTCGACCCCGATGCCGTGGCGTGTGGTCTGCGGGCGCTGGGTGCAACGGTCGAACGGCGCGACGACAGCCTGGTTGTCACCCCGCCGACCTTTCGCTTCGACCTCGCCATCGAGGAAGACCTGATCGAGGAAGCCGTGCGCCTGTACGGCTACGACGCCATTCCGGCGCAGCCGCCTGCCGCACCGTCGCGCATGTTGCCGCAGGACGAGACCCGGGTGCACGACGATGCCCTGCGGGCCAGCATGGTGGGCCTGGATTACCAGGAAGTCATCACCTACAGCTTCATTGACCCCGCGTGGGAAACCGCGCTCGATCCGGCCGCGTCGCCCCTGCCGCTGGCCAACCCCCTGGCCAGCCAGCTATCGGCTATGCGCACCACGCTCTGGGGCGGGCTTCTGGAAACCCTGCGTCACAACCTCAATCGCCAGCAGGAACGGGTCCGCATCTTCGAACTGGGCCGTGCCTATGTTTCGCTCGCAGATCAGCCCATGAAACTGGCGGGCGTGGCCTACGGCAATGTGGTACCCGAGCAATGGGGGGCGCTTGCGCGTCGTGTCGATTTCCACGATCTCAAGGGCGATCTGGAGCGTCTGTTCGGTCAGGCGCTCGAGGTCCGTGCGGCGACCCATCCTGCGCTGCATCCCGGCCAGTGTGGTGAAATCCTGATCGACGACAGGGTGGTCGGCCGATTGGGTGCCCTGCATCCGCGCCTGGTGCAGGCTTTCGATCTGCCGGCTGCGCCGATGCTGTTCGAACTCGACGCCCGGGCACTGATGTGGCGCAGCCTGCCCCGCCATGCGGGCCTCTCGCGTTTCCCCCAGGTGCGCAGGGATCTGGCCTTCGTGCTGGATATCCGGTACCCGGCGGGTGAGCTCATCGCCGCGCTGCGTGAGGCCGCCGCACCGGCCATACGCGAGATCGCGGTATTCGATGACTATCGTGGCAAAGGCGTGCCGGAAAGCCAAAAAAGCCTTGCAATCCGGGTAGTTATGCAAGATACTCAACGCACATTGACGGATCAGGAAGTGGAAGACGCGGTACACAAACTGGTCGAGGCTGCCAAGCGTCACTGTCAGGCCAGCCTGCGTGCCTGAGCCTTTTCGGCACGCTGATCGCGAACTTTCATCACCCTTCACATCACCCGACCATGACCACCCTGACCAAAGCTGATCTGGCCGACATGCTGTTTGAAAAAGTGGGTTTGAACAAACGCGAAGCGAAAGACGTCGTCGAGTCCTTCTTCGACGAAATTCGCCTCGCGCTGGAAAAGGGTGACATCGTCAAGCTGTCCGGCTTCGGCAACTTCCAGTGTCGCGAAAAACCCCAGCGTCCCGGCCGCAATCCCAAGACCGGTGAAGAAATGCCCATTTCCGCCCGGCGTGTGGTCACGTTCCACGCCAGCCAGAAGCTCAAATCCCAAGTCGAAGGCGCCCAGCTTGGAACGCCCAGCGCGGAGTGAGCTTCCGCAGATCCCCGCCAAGCGCTATTTCACCATTGGCGAGGTCTCGGAACTGTGCGCCGTCAAGGCGCACGTGTTGCGCTACTGGGAACAGGAATTCGCCCAGCTCAAACCCGTCAAGCGGCGCGGCAATCGCCGCTACTACCAGCATCACGAAGTCCTCTTGATCCGGCGCATCCGCGAACTGCTGTACGAGGAAGGCTTCACCATCAGCGGGGCGCGGCAAAGGCTGGAACTCGATGCCGAAGCGCCGGCGGCGTCCGCAGGCCGCGAAGAGGCGAAGACACCGCTTGCCGGATTCGATCTTGGCAAACTGCGCGGGGAAATCTCGGCCGTCCTCAAAATATTGGGCTGACCGCTTCCGCCGGATGCCCCGGCTCTGCTAGAATGCTGGGCTTCGTCGGGGCGTAGCGCAGCCTGGTAGCGCACCTGCATGGGGTGCAGGGGGTCGGAAGTTCGAATCTTCTCGCCCCGACCACACACAACCGGGAATCAGGGTCGGGTCACACCGGCCCTTTTTTCTGTCCGGCTTTTTGCTTGTGCGATCGCCGGATTCCGACCTGCCTGTTGCAACTGTCATGCACACGCAGTGGACAAGACGCTAAAATGTCGTACCCCGCTTGACAACATGACGATGGAGAGAAACATGGAACACACCCTGCCCGCATTGCCCTTTGCCATGGACGCGCTTGCACCGCACATGTCCAAGGAAACCTTCGAATACCATTATGCCAAGCACCACCAGGCCTATGTGACCAATCTGAACAACCTCATCAAGGGCACCGATTTCGAGACCAAATCGCTCGAAGACATCGTCAAGAGCGCGCCCGCTGGCGGCATCTACAACAATGCGGCCCAGGTCTGGAACCACAGCTTCTTCTGGAACTGTCTCAGCCCGAGTGGCGGCGGTGCGCCCGCCGGCGCGCTGGCCGATGCCATCAACGCCAAGTGGGGCAGCTTCGATGCCTTCAAGACCGCATTCCAGACCAGCGCCGTTGGCAACTTCGGTTCCGGCTGGACCTGGCTGGTGAAAAAGGCTGACGGCTCGGTTGACATCGTCAACATGGGCGCTGCCGGCACCCCGCTGACCACCGGCGACAAGGCTTTGCTCTGCATCGACGTCTGGGAGCACGCTTACTACATCGACTTCCGCAACATGCGTCCCAAGTTTGTCGAGACCTTCCTCAACAATCTGGCGAACTGGAAATTCGCGGAAGCGAATTTCGCTTAAGCCAGGCTTTGCTGAGGCGAATTTCGCCTGACGGCAACGGCCCGGCTGAGGCATGGCCGGGCCGCCTGCCTCGCGAATCGGGCAGGATGCAGCCCATGCAGGCGAGGACCGATCCGCAGTGAGCAGTAAGGGATCGGCCGGTGAGACCGGCGAAATCTTCGTTTCATCGCGCGACAATCCTGTCTACCGGCGGCTGAAAAAGCTGGCCGATTCTGCGCGGGCACGCCGGGAAGCGCGCATGACGCTGCTCGATGGCGTGCATCTGGTCGAGGCTTGCCTGGACGCGGGCGGCAGCCTGCACACCCTGGTGCGCGCCACTTCGGCCGACGCTTCCGTCCTCTTTGCCCTGTCCGAACGCAGTCCCGGTGTCAGGCGTATTTGCCTGTCTGACGCGCTGTTTGCCGACCTGTCACCGGTCGCCACGCCGAGCGGCATACTCGCCGAAGCCGGCTGGTTCATGCCAGCGCCGCACCCTGGCCAGGCTCTCGTCGTGGTACTGGAGGCCATCCAGGATCCGGGCAATCTCGGTGCCATGTTGAGGACAGCGGCGGCGGCGGGCGCAACCCGCGCGATCCTGTCGCCCGGTTGCCATGACCCCTGGTCGCCCAAGGCCTTGCGCGGCGGGCAAGGGGCCCAGTTCGTGCTGCCGGTGGAGACGGCCGTCGACCTCACAGACTGGCTTTCACACTTTGCCGGCGACTGTCTGGCGCTCACCCTGGAGGGCAGCAGCTCGCTATACGACCGCGATCTGGCACGCCCGCTGGCGATCATCGTCGGCAACGAGGGGGCGGGCTTGTCGCCGGCTGTGTGCCACGCGGCAGATGCCCGCGTGCGCATCCCGATGCACGGCAGGGTGGAGTCGCTGAATGCGGGCGCGGCCCTTGCGGTCGCCCTGTTCGAGGCGGCGCGCCAGCGAAGCTAGTACGGTTGCAGTTCGCGTTCGCCGGTGCGCCGGTCGAGTCGAACGTGAAGCTGGTTGTCACGTGCGAATCCCATGACGAAGGCAAAGGCTGCGGGGTCGGCCGCTTCGAGCCAGCGGGCCACCACCAAGCAGCGTTCGCCCTCGATGATGCAGGGCTGTACCCCGGGGGCGTAGCGAAGCCGGTTGTCCACCAGAAAACTTGCCAGCGAGGCGGAGAGGCGTTCGCACCAGTCCGAGGGGCGGAAGCGTTTGCCGTTTTCCATCGTGCCGGTGATGATCCAGTCGTCGTATGACATGTCGGGCGCTCGAAGCGAAGGGTGAGTCCTAATATCGGTCCGGGGAGCGGCTCGCTTGAACCTAGAAACCGCAGTTGGGCGCTTGTCACCCTCGTGAGAACCACACGAATACGCGCTTCCGTGCCTTCGATCACGCTCACCATTTGGGTGAGACCGCTACGCACCCGCTGGCACGCCGGCTCATGCGCCTGCCATTGTCGCGTCTCCTTGCGGGTCCCGACCCGCTGCGTCGTCGCTTCGTGGCATGCACCCGATCCGACGACGCACCATCGGGCGCGTCCAACTGCGGTTTCTAGGTTGAATGCTGCCCGGACTGCGCCGGTCACAGAACCTCCACGGACGGCAGGTATAATCGGGTTTTCTTTTTTTTGAATGAAACACGCATGAGCCTCGAACGAGTCAGCTCCGGCCGCAACCTGCCGGACGATATCAATGTGATCATCGAAATTCCCGCCCATGGCGAGCCGATCAAATACGAAGTGGACAAGGAATCGGGGGCCATGTTCGTCGACCGTTTCATGTCCACCGCCATGCACTACCCATGCAATTATGGTTACGTACCGCACACCCTGTCCGAGGATGGCGACCCGGTCGATGTGCTGGTGGTGACGCCGATCCCGCTGATCACCGGCGTGGTGGTGCGTTGCCGGCCGGTGGGGATGCTGAAGATGACCGACGAAGCCGGCGTGGACGCCAAGCTTCTGGCCGTCCCGGTCGACAAGCTGTGCGGCCTGTACAAGGGCGTGCAGAAGCCCGATGACCTGCAACCCCTGCTGCTGGCGCAGATTTCCCATTTCTTCGAGCACTATAAAGACCTCGAAAAGGGCAAATGGGTCAAGGTCGAAGGCTGGGTCGGGGTCGACGACGCGCGCGCGGAAATCCTCGCCGGCGTGGAACGCTACCGGAATTCGGAAGAGAAACCGGCATTTTGAGTCACAACACCCGGGTGGCAAGATGCAAGCTGCCGGGCGGCAGCGCCGGGCTTGCCAGTGGCGTGTAACCAGTCACCTGAATCCGAACACATGAAAATCTGCATCGTTTCTGACTCCCACGACAACCGCCGCTTGCTGGGTGCGGCGGTCGAACACGCCAAGGCGCGAGGTGCCGAGGCCGTGCTGCACTGCGGCGACGTGGTCGCGCCGACCACGCTGCGCGTGTTGCAGAAATACGAGCTGCCGGTGCACGTGATCTATGGCAACAACACCGGCGACCTCTACAACATGTCGCGGCTGGCGGCCGAGCCCAACAGCGTGATCCGCTACCACGGCCAGGACGCCGCGATCACCCTGGCGGACCGCAGTCTTTTCATGGTGCATTACCCGCATTACGCCCACGCGCTCGCCTGCACCGGCGACTATGACCTGGTGTGCTGCGGCCACGACCATCTGTCCAGCGTGGTGCAGGTCGCCAACGTCAAGGGCGGGCATACCTGGCTGGTCAATCCCGGCACTGTCGGCGGCGTCGGGGCCCCCCCGACCTACATCATGGCCGACCTGGGCGAAATGCGTTTCGACATCGTGACGATCGAGGCCGAACCGGCTTCGGTTTTTCAGCCCGTCACGCCGCACGTCTGAATGCCTGTCTGCCGCATGGGCTTTTGCGCCAGCATCCCGCCTGACGGCCCTCTGGTCCCGCTCCCGGTGTCATGACTTCCGGCAACGACGATTTCGATTACGAATCCGCACTCGCGGCCTGCGCACGCGGAGAGGCATTCGCGCTGGAGGCGCTCTACCGGCGCGAGAGCAGATGGCTGGGCGGGGTTGCGTTCAGGATATTGCGCGACCGCGCGCTGGCCGAGGAGGCGCTGCACGATGCCTTTCTGCAAATCTGGCAGAAGGCGCACACCTTCGATCGCAACCTGGGCTCGGGACGGGGCTGGATCTACACCGTGGTGCGTCACCGCGCGCTCGGCATGATGCGTGGCCAGACGCGCGAGGTCGCGGTCGACGACGTCGCCGCACTGGCTGATGCGCGCAGCGAGGCGGTCCATCCGCACGACGGGCGGGATAGCGCGGCCGACATCGACAAATGTCTGGAGGGGCTCGCGCCCGAACGCCGCGAATCCATCCTCCTGGCCTTCCTGGACGGCTATTCTCACGAGCAGATTGCGCGCGCGCTCGCCACGCCGCTCGGCACCGTCAAATCCTGGATCAAACGCGGGCTGGCGAGTCTGAAGGAGTGTCTCTCGTGAGCATGAAGGAAACCGACGACCATCTGCCCGATGCGGACGACCTCGCTGCGCACTACGTGCTCGGCCTGCTCGAACCCGACGCGCAGCAGGCGGCGGAAAAGCGCATGGCGCAGGATCGTGGGTTCGCGCGTGCGGTCTACGACTGGCAGGACCGCCTGCTGCCGCTGGGCCAGCGCGTGGCCCCACACGAGGTCTCTGCGGGCGTGTTGGCGCGCCTGCTGGAACGCATCGGCGGACGGAAGCCGGTTGCACCTGCCTGGTGGAGGCGTGCCGGTTTGTGGCAGGCAGTCACTGCGTTCTCCCTCGTGCTGGCGGTGGCGCTCGCCTTGCGTGGCCCGCTTGCGCCAGAAAGCGCGAGCGCGCCGCGCTATCTGGCCGTGCTCAACTCGCCGGGCAACGAAGCCGTGTGGGTGGTCGAAGTCGCTGCCGGGGAGGTACTGACGCTCAAACCCGTCGGCACCATGCCGGCCATCCCCACGGCAAAATCGCTCCAGTTCTGGACCAAACCCAAGGGCGCGGACAAGCCGACCTCACTGGGCCTCGTGCAGGCAGGCCAGGCACTCGAAGTGCCGCGCGCGAAGCTGCCGGCAGTCGAAGCCGAGCAGTTGTTCGAAGTGACGCTCGAACCCGAGTACGGCTCGCCCACCGGCCGGCCGACCGGCCCCGTCCTCGCCATCGGGCGCATGATCGCGCTCTGACACCGGCGGGCTTCGTCCTTGCCGCAGGCCGGGGCGTGGCAGCGAATCGGCCGCGCCTTCATCAAGCTGTCATTCCCGCTGACTAGATTGCCACTCGCACGCGAGCGGGCTCGACCGGCAGGATTCCACTTCTCGCGTGGCTTTTTTCCACCCACCGCGAGAGGACACCATGTTTTCGAATGACGAATCGAACAATCCTTCGACCCACGCCTCCATGCAGGACGTGATCGACAACTGCAACCATGAGCGCCGTTTTTTCCTGAAGTGCTCGCTCGGCACCGCCACCCTCGCTACCTTCGCCGGCGCTGGCCTGTCTGCCAACGCCATGGCCAAGGCGCTGGTCGCCCCTGCCGCGACCCTGCCGCTGATCGGCTTCACCCCGGTGGCGGCCAACACCGTACCGATGACCGACGCCGTGACCGTGCCGGCTGGCTATACCGCTCGCGTGGTCGTGGCCTGGGGCGATGCCATCATGCCCGCGCCGCACTGGGATCCCGCGACCGAGATGACCGAAAGCATCCAGCGGCGCACCTACGGCGCGCACACCGACGGCATGCATTTTTTCCCGCTGTCGAGCGACAGGCGTGAAGGCAGCAAGCGCGGTCTGCTGGTGGCCAACAACGAATACAACGACCCCGGCCTGCTGTTCAACACCGCCACCTATTCCGCCGACGCCATGACTATCGAGCGCGCACGCGCGCAGCAGGCTGCTCACGGCGTCAGCATCGCCGAGGTGCATCAGCCCCGCCGCAACGGTCCCTGGCTGGTCGAGCGTCTGTCTGCCTACGGCCGTCGCATCACTGCCAACACCCCGATGCGCATCGCTGGCCCGGCTGCCGGCCACCCCCTGATGCAGACCGCTGACGACGCCAGCGGCCGCCGCGTCCTGGGCACGCTGAACAACTGCGCCAACGGCTATACGCCCTGGGGTACCTACCTCACCTGCGAAGAAAACTGGAACGGCTACTTCGGCAGCACCGACGCCGGTTTTGTCCAGACCGCCGAGGAAAAGCGCTATGGCGTCAGCGCCACGGGCTTCGGCTATCGCTGGCACGAAGTCGACCCGCGCTTCGACGTGCGCGTCAACCCCAACGAACCGCACCGCTTCGGCTGGGTGGTCGAGATCGACCCCTTCGACCCGAACAGCGTGCCGGTCAAGCGCACCGCGCTCGGCCGAATCAAGCATGAAGGCGCGTGGAGCGTGGTCGACGACAAGCGCAACGTGGCGGTGTACATGGGCGACGACGAGCGCAACGAATACGTCTACAAGTTCGTGGCCGCGCGCAAGTACATCGAGTCGGACGACAAGAACCGCTTCCGCAACATGCTGGACGAAGGCACCCTGTACGTCGCGCGTTTCAACGCCGACGGCAGCGGCGAATGGCTGCCGCTGGTGTGGGGCCAGAACGGCCTGACGCCGGAAAACGGTTTTGCCGACCAGGCCGAAGTGCTGATCAAGACCCGCCAGGCCGCCGACCGCCTCGGTGCGACCATGATGGACCGTCCCGAGTGGGGCGCGGTACATCCGCACACCCGCGAGGTCTATATGACCATGACCAACAACAGCCGCCGGGGTGATACGCCGGTGTCGTCCAACAGCATCGACGGCAGCACCGGTGCGGGCTCGGCCAAGCCCGCGGTCGACGCGGCCAACCCGCGTCCCGACAATGATTTCGGTCATATCGTGCGCTGGCGTGAAACCGGCAACGTCGTCACCGCGACCACCTTCGAGTGGGACCTGTTCGTGCAGTGCGGCGACAAGGCCACGACCAAGACCCTGGGTTCGTCCTACACCCCGGTCGAATTCGACGGCCAGACCGTGGGCTACGCCGGCAACATCAACGGCGACGACTACGGTGCGCCCGATGGCCTGTGGTTCGACCAGGATGGTCGCCTGTGGATCCAGACCGACCAGGCTGGCGACGCCCAGGGGGACTGGGCCAACATCGGCGGCAACGTCATGATGTGCGCCGACGTCACGACCGGCGAGACCCGCCGCTTCCTGACCGCCCCGCCCAACGCCGAAGTGACCGGCGTGACCGCCACCCCGGACGGCAAGACCATGTTCGTGGGCATCCAGCACCCGGGCGAAGACTGGGTTGGCAGCTACGTCGCCAACTCGTCCTGGCCCGACAACGCGGCCAACGGTGCGACCACCGCCAGCAGTGCTGGTGCGGTCAAGCCGCGTTCGGCCGTGGTTGTGATCACCAAGGACGACGGTGGCGTGATCGGCAGCTGATCGCCGGCGTCACACACGAAACGGGCAGGCCGCGAGGCCTGCCCGTTTTTTTATAGCCTGCCGCGCCGGGACGGGCGCGGCAACCCGTCGTCAGGCCTGCGGCTTGCGACGGCGTGCCATCCAGCCCACCAGGCCGAGGCCGGCGAGCATCATGGCGTAGGTTTCGGCCTCGGGCACCGGCGCGGCCGTCATGCCCGCGAGCAGCGGCGTGGCGTCGCCGAACTCGCCGAGCAGGGTGGCGGCCCCGGTGGCCAGGTCGATACCGTATAGCCCGCTGAGCCCGGTGACACCGCTGGTCAGCGTGGCGTAGGCACTGCCGTCCGCGAGGATGTCGAAACCGAAGGCACCGATGGTGTCGAGACCCAGCGAGCCGACCGCCGTGATGGTCGGCGTGTTGAAGGCGCTGGTGGCCAGGTACAGCATGTCCGACGTGAAGTCGATGTAGTACAGCGAGGTCGCGGCCGGGGCCGGATCGTTGGTGGAGTTGGTGTAGGCCACGCCGCCGAAATTCGTGGGAATCACCGACGTGGTGTTGCCGATCACGCCGGTGTCGGCGTTGATGGCGAAGTTGCTGCCATCGGAGCTGACCAGGCGCAGGGACGAGCCAGCAGCAGCGTCCGCCACGGGATTGAAGTCCATGCCATACGACAGCATGGGGTCGATGCTCGCCCCGCTCAGCGTGGAATGCAGGGTGGCCGCGCCGGTCGTGATGTCTAGGGTGTACAGCATGTTGTCGGTGCCGACGCCGTAAACCTTGTTGTCGCCCGGGCGGGTGTCGATGCCGACGATGCGGGCACCGGGCGTGATGCCGGTGATCTCGACGAAAGGCCCGAGCATCGACGGGCTGGCGCTGTCGAAGCTGGTGAGGCGGTTATCGGTGGTAACGGCGACAAGCTCGACGGCCTGGGCCGCGCTGGCTGCCAGCAAACCGCCCGCGGCGAGGGCGGCGGCGATGCGTTGTGACTGTTTCATGGTGAAGCTCCTCGTGGTTGCGATGTAGACGATGAAATAGGATTTGCGTACGTGGACGAGTGACTCGCCCGTACCCACTACACGCGCTTGTCGGGTGTGGATGCGAGAGCACGAAATTTTTTCCCCCGCACCGTGCGACTGAGCCGAACGGGCCAGTCTGGCGCGTTCTGCATAAACATGGGCTCCACATCGCGTCGCTAAGCTTGCCGGGTTCGTTCAACCTGGAGTCCCGCCATGTCCGCCACCCGTTTGCAGCCCCTCGCCTGCGCACTTGCCCTGATGTTTTCGCCGTTTGCCGGTGCCGTCGCCATTCCCGAAATCCAGGGCAGCGGCACCAGCAGCCCCCTGCTTGGGCAGACCGTCAGCACCGAGGGCATCGTCACCAAGCTCAACAACAATGGCTTCTACCTGCAGGATGCGGTGGGCGATGGCGATCCCGCCACCTCGGACGGCATCTTCGTCTTCACCTCCAGCGCGCCCACGGTCGCGGTCGGCGACCGCGTCAGCCTCACCGCCGAGGTGGCCGAGTACAACACCGGCTCGGCCAGCAATCCCGTGACGTCCGCCAACCCGCTCACCGAGCTGGCCGACATCGTCAGCCTGGAGGTGCTGTCCAGCGGCAACGTCATCGTCCCGACAGTCATCGATTTCCCGGAAACGACGGAAGGCGAGCTCGAGCGTTACGAAGGCATGCTGGTGCGCCTCGACACCCCGCTGGTGGCGTCGCAGAATTTCTTCCAGGGCCGCTACGGCCAGGTCACGCTGGCAGCCGGCAGTCGGCTCCTCAAGCCGACCAACCTGTATCGCCCCGGCACGGCCGAAGCGCTGGCGCTCGCCGGCGAGAACGCGCGCCGCCGCATCGTCCTCGACGACGGCACCAGCTCGCAGAATCCCTCGCCGATTCCCTATATCGGCGAGGACAATACCCTGCGCGCCGGCGACACCCTGCCCGGACTCACCGGCGTGATCGACTACGGCCTCGCTACCAACGATTCCATGGGGCTCGCCGATTACCGCATCCACCCTGCCGAGCCGGTGGTGTTCGAACGGGTCAACGTGCGGCCGGCGACGCCGCCCGCGGTCGGCGGCAACGTGCGCGTCGCCAGCTTCAACGTGCTCAACTACTTCACCACGCTGGACCAGAGCGGGGCGGCCTGTTTCCCCGGCGGCACCCGCAGCGATTGCCGCGGTGCGGACAGCGCCACCGAATTCGTCCGCCAGCAGGACAAGATCGTCGCTGCCCTGGCCACGCTCGATGCCGACGTGGTCGGCCTGATCGAGATCGAGAACAACGGCGAGACTGCGGTGAACAACCTGGTCGACGCCCTCAACGCGCGGCTGGGCGACAGCGTCTACGCCAGCATCGGCCTGCCCGAAGGCGGCACCGGCGGCGACGCGATCCGGATGGCCATGATCTACAAGCCCGCGCGCCTCGCGCTCGACGGTCCGGCGGCCAGTGATATCGACCCGATACATGATCGCCCGCCGCTGGCACAGGGCTTTGCCGCCGCCAACGGCGAACGCTTCACGGTCGTCGTCAACCACTTCAAGTCCAAGGGCAGCTGCCCGGCGGCGGGCGACCCCGACGCCGACCAGGGCGACGGGCAGGGCTGCTGGAACGTTTTGCGCCAGCAGCAGGCCACGGCGCTCGACACCTTCGTCAAGGCGCGCCAGAGCGCGGCGCAGGACAGCGACGTGATCGTCATGGGCGACCTCAACGCCTACGGCCGCGAAGACCCGATCGCCGCACTCCTCGACGCCGGCTACCAGGACCTGCTGTCGGCGTACAACGGCCAGGCCGCGTATTCCTATGTGTTCGACGGCGAGGCCGGCACCCTCGACCATGCGCTCGCGACGGCGTCGCTGGGCACGCAGGTGACGGGCGCGGCCACCTGGGCGATCAACGCCGACGAGACCTCGGTCATCGACTACCAGACCGAGTTCAAGCCGGAGGATTTCTATGCGCCGGACGCGTATCGCTCCTCCGACCACGACCCGGTCCTGGTTGGCCTGCAACTGGAAAAGCGCATCGTCGGCGGGGCCGGTCGCGACACGCTGCTCGGCACGCCCGGCGATGACCGCATCACCGGCGGCGGCGGCGCGGATGGCCTGGCGGGCGGAGACGGCCGCGACACCTTCGTCTATGCCTCGCTGCGCGATGCCGGCGATGCCATCGCGGACTTCGTTCCCGGCGTCGACCGGCTCGACCTCACGACCCTGCTGGCCAGCCTCGGCATCGTCGCGGAGACCGCGCTCGGCAACGGCCAGGTGCGCGTGCTCGACAGTACGGCCGGCGCGCGCGTACTCGTCGACGCCGACGGCCCGGCGGGTGCGATAGCCGCGCGCACGCTGGTCCTGCTGCGTGCTGTGAGCGCGGCAGCCATTGAGCCGGCGCGCGATTTCGGGCTGTGAGATGAGCCTAACGGGCCATGTCGTCCTGCCCGCGACGCGTTGGCATGACACATCGGCCCGGTATCGTTCCCGGCGTGTTCAGTTACGTCGCCCGCCCGGTCCTAGCCGCCGGCACGCGACCTGACCCGCTGCCTTTACCGACCAGATAAATCGACTGGAGTCCTGCATGAAACCCGCCGTCCGTACACTCAGCCTCGCCCTGGCGCTGGCGTTCAGCTTCACCCACCCGGCCTCGGCCGAAGAGCTCACCGTGCTGCACATCGGCGACCAGGAATCCTGGCTGATTTCCGCCCAGGGCAACCTGCGCGACGACGCCAGCCAGAGCATCTCCTTCTACGGTGGCGTCGACCGCCTGGCCACCGTCGTTGCCAACGCCAAAGCTGCGGCGGCCACAGCCGGACGCTCGGTCATCACCCTCAATGCCGGCGACAGCCTGCTGCCCGGCCCGCGCCTCACCGCCAGCTTCGACCATCTCGCCACCGCCCACGCCGACGGCGGCCAGGATTTCTACGACGCCATCGCCAACCGCCTCATCGGCGTCGACGCGGTGACCTTTGGCAACCATGAATTCGACCTCGACAACACCGGCCCGGTTGCCGCGCGTTTTGCCGAGGTGTCCGGCAGCACCTACCTGTCGGTCAACCTCGACTTCGACGTCACGCCGGAACTGGCCGCGCTCAAGGCCGCTGGCAAGGTCGCGCCGTCCAAGATCATCACCACCGCGGGCGGCAAGAAGGTCGGCATCGTCGGGGCCACCACGCCGCTCCTGCCCAGCATCTCCTCGCCGCCCGCCGGCATCATGAAGAACTGGAGCGCCGGCAACAGTGAAACGCAGAACCTCGATGCCATGGTGCCGCTGATCCAGGCCGAAGTGGACCGCCTGCGCAGCCAGGAAGACGTCTCCGTGGTCATCCTGATGAGCCACCTGCAGAATGCGCAGAACGAAATCGGCCAGGTCGTGCCGCAACTGCGCGATGTCGACCTGGTCATCTCGGGCGGCGGGCATGAGTTGATGAGCGACCCTGACGACCTGCTGATCCTGAGCTTCGGTGCGCCGGTCATTGCCCCCACCTACACCACCCATCCGGTCTATTCCACCGATGCCGACGGCCAGCAGGTGCCGGTCGTCACCGGCCACTTCGGCAATCGCTACGTGGGTGAAGTCAACCTGACCCTCGATGACGTGACCGGCGAGGTCACCAGCCTCGACAGCACCCGCATGATTCGCGTGTCCGGTGAAGCTGCCGACGCCGACAGCGTGAGCGGAGACGCCACGGTATTCGCCCAGGCGGTGCAGCCGGTGATGGATTACATCGCCGTGCTCAACACCCAGATCATCGGCAGCACCGCCGTCAAGCTCAACGGCCCCACCCACGCGTCCTGCCCGCTGGCCCCCTGCGAATACACCGAAGGCGTGCGCAACGCCGAAACCGGCCTCGGCAACCTGGTCGCCGACGCCATGCGCTTTGCCGGCAATACCGACGTCGCCATCCAGAACGGCGGTGGCATCCGCACCAGCATCGGCGCAGCGGGCAACCTGTCGGTGGGCGACACCTTCAACATCCTGCCATTCACCAACCTGGTGAAGCGCGCCCCGGTGGTCACCGCCGCGCAGTTGAAAGATCTGCTGGAGCACGCCGTGGCCGCCTCCACCCCCAACGGCAGCCCGCAGGGCCGCTTCGCCCAGGTGTCCGGCATGCAGGTGGACTACGACACCCACCAGCTTGCGCGCAGCACCGGCCTCCCCGGCAGCGGCGAACGCATCCGCCGCATCGTGCTCGACGACGGCAGCGTGCTGGTCGAAGACGGCAACGTGGTGGCGGGCGCGCGCAGCGTCAGCTTCGCCACCATCGACTTCCTCGCCAACGGCGGCGACGGCTATCCCTTCGCCGAAAACGCCATCGTGTTCGAGAACAACCCCTTCTCGATCACCTACCAGCAGGCGCTCGCCGACTACCTCCAGACCGCCAAGGCCGACGGTGGTCTGCAGCGTCTCGACGCCGCCGACGGCGACGAAGTCACCGCCAATGTCTACGGCGAAGAAAACGCCTTCGACCTGCACGGTCGCCTGGTCGATCTGGCCGTCGGGGTTGCCGCGCCGGGCCAGACCTACACCGGCAACGCCGGCCGCAACATCCTCACCGGCGGCAGCGGTGACGACACCTTCGTCGGCGGGGCCGGCGTCGACGTGATCACCGGCGGCGCGGGCGGCGACATCATCGTTTTCACCTCGCTGCGCGACGCCGGCGACGTCATTGCCGACTTCACCCCCTACGCCGACCGCATCGACGTGTCCGCGCTGCTCGCCAGCCTTGGCTGCGCGGCCGGCTGCGACCCCGTCGGCGAAGGCTGGCTGCGCAGCGTCGACGTGCGCGGCGGCCTGCGCCTGCAGATCGACGCCGACGGCGCGGCCGGCCCCGGCAAGTTCCGCGCGCTGGCCACGCTCAAGGGCCTCACCGCAAAACAGTTTGCCCCGGCCCGTGACCTGATTCTTCCCTGAGCCGCCCCTGCATCCAATTTCCAACGAAAGGAACCATCATGATCAAGACCCACCTACTCGCCGTCGCACTGGGCCTCGCGCTTGCCGCCCCCGCCGCCCAGGCTGCGATCCAGACCTGGACCGTCGCCGGCACCGTCGACTCGGGTTCCCTGCTGGGCACGAGCTACAGTGGCAGCTTCAGCTTCGACGACAGCGCCCTCGTCGGTGCGGGCAGTGAATACCTGCCCGTCGCCAGCCTCGATTTCGTGTTCGAAGGCGTGCATTTCGACGCCGCCGACGCGGCTGCGGGCTCGGTCGCCGAAGTCGCCTTCGAGGCAGGCGTGTTCCTCGGCCTGTCCTACATCGTCGACGCCGCCGCCCATCCCTTTGCGCTCATCCCCGGCTTTGCCGACAGCAGCGATGCCTACTTCGCCTACGACGCCGTGCTGCCCGCGTTGGGCGGTGCCGGCGACGCCATCTACGCCCCTGTTCCCGAACCCAAGGACTGGCTGCTGATGCTGGCCGGTCTCGGCATCGTCGGCCTGATGGTCGAGCGCAACAAGCGCCGCGTGGTTTGACCCGCGTTACATGGCGGGAAGCCTTTCCCGCCGTTTTGCCACCCGAACGCCCGCAACCGTAACCCCCACCTCGTAACCTCCACCTCACAGGAGAACTGCCATGAAATCCTTCGCCCTTGCCGCCAGCCTCGCCGCCGCCTTCTTTGCCGCCCAGGCCCACGCCCTGTCCGCCGGCGACATCGCCGTCATCGCCTACAACGCCGATGGTGACGACAACTTTGCCTGGGTCGCGCTTACCGACATTGCCGCCAACACCGTCATCAACTTCACCGATGCGTCCTGGCAGGACACCGCCTTCCGCAGCACAGAGCACCTCGACGCCGGCGGCCCGCTGACCTGGACCTCGGATGTCACCCTGGCCGCCGGCACCGTGGTGAGCTATTCGGGCGACGACCTCAACACCTGGAGCGTCGGCACCGCCGGCGGTATCGGCATGGGCCTGTCGAACAGCGGCGACCAGCTCTTCGTCTTCGAGGGCAGCACGGCCAGCCCGGATTTCGTCTATGGCCTGCAATTCGCCAACGCCAGCGGCATCATCGCCGCCCCGACCGTGTCCAGCAGCACCAACACCACCAACGTGCCGGATGCCCTCTCGCTCGCCGCCGGCACCATGGTCGACGTCGGCAATTTCGACGACGGCTACTACAGCGGCATCACCAGCGGCACCCAGGCCGAACTGCTCGCCGCCATCGCCGACAGCGGCAACTGGACGCGCGGCAACGATGCCTTCGCCACCAGCACCTGGGCCAGCAGCTTCCAGGTCACGCCGGTCCCCGAAGCCGAAACCTACGCCATGATGCTCGCCGGCCTGGGCCTGGTCGGGTTCATGGCCGCGCGCCGCCGTCGGGGCTGAGATTCTGGCGACAACGGCGGAAGGCAGTTTCCGCCGCCCTGGCCCCAGGGGTTATCAGGCAGTGCTGAATCAGCGCCGCCCCCTTGGGGCGGCCCATCCGAGCAGCAAGCGGGCGTCTCTCCCGCACTCCGTTCGCGGCCCTTCGGGGCCGCTTTTTTTATGTCGGGACGGGACAGGGGGTATGAGCCGAACGGGCCAGTTTTTCGCCGCGATCATCCGGGCGGCGTGTCATGCTCGCCGGGTACTCTTGTTCTGCGACTGCTGCCGCAGCTCGTATCCTCCGGCGGGAAGGTGAATTCTTCATCCTCCCTCTTTCTGGCGAGCCCTCGGGCTCGCTTTTTTTTCGCCGGATTTTCGCCGGATCAGGCGGCGTCGACTGCGGACTCGTCGGCCAGACGGCGGGCGTGTGGCTGCTGCCGCTGGTCGAGGAAAAGCGCGCTGCCCTCGATCCGTTTTGCCATGCGCTTGGCGTCGGCGGCGGCGCGCGCCACCTCCTGGTAGTGCTGGAAATGCGCGGGGTCGATCCGCGCCGCGCCGATGGAGAGCGACACCAGCGCATGGAATTCCATGCGGCCGCGCCGGTCCTCGCTGCGGTAGCCGCCTTCGGCGACGTGGCGGCGTTCGAACAGCGGCAGGCGTTCGTCGTCGAAGCGCGACAACAGGGTGTGGCAGCGCGTCTCCCAGTCCGGGCTCTGGAACAACACCACGAAATCGTCGCCACCGATGTGGCCGATGAAGTCGAGTTCGGCGTCGCAGCAGGCCCGCAACAGGCGCGCGGTGAGCAGGATCATGTCGTCGCCGCGGCGGAAGCCGTAGACGTCGTTGTAGGGTTTGAACTGGTCGAGGTCGAAATACGCCGCCATGAAGACCTGGCCGCCGGTCAGCAGGCGTTCCATGTGTTCCTGGATCGGCACGTTGCCGGGCAGCCCGGTGAGCGGGTTGGCGTAGCGCGCCGCCACAATCTGCATGTCGGTGACCTCGCGCATCAGGTCAAAGCCCGACCCCAGGCCCAGATAACGCCCTTCGCTGGTCACCACAAAGCCCTGGGTGAAGGCCGACTTGCCCTTGTTCACCACCAGTTCAGACAGCTCGGCCATGCGCGTCGACTTGTCCACCACCAGCGGGCTGCCATCCATGAAGTGCGCGCAGGGTTTGCGACCATACAGCTCGCGGCCATACAGGCCGATGAAGCGGTCGAGCAGGGCAGGGCGGTGGATCAGTCCCACCGGCACGCCGTCCTGCACCACCGCCACCGCGTGCAGTTCCGGCTGGGCGATCAAGAGGTCGAGCACGGTCTGGCTCGGGGTGTCGGGCCGGACATGCGGCGCGGGCAGCGCGAGCCGGCCTGCCGTGGCGCGGATCGCATCGCGGCCGGCCGACAGCGGGAACACGCTGACCACGCTGGATGCCAGGCAGCGCACCACCTCGTCGGGCGGCAGGCGCACGGGGGTCGGCGAGGGCCGGCCGATGAGATAGCCCTGCGCGTAACGGATGCCCAGATCCTTCAGCACCGCCAGCTCAGAGACCGTTTCGACCCCCTCGGCGATGACGCAGGCGTGGGCGTTTTCCGCCAGCTGGCGGATCGAGCGCACGAACTCCAGCTTGTGCGGATCCTGGTGGATGCCGGAAACGAAATGCTTGTCGATCTTGACCAGCGCCGGTTTCAGTTCCGACCACATGCGCAGGCTGGAAAAGCCCTGGCCGAAATCGTCCATCGCCGCTTCGATGCCTGCCGCACGCAGGGCGCCCACCGCCTCGCTCATCGCCGCGTAATCGATCATCGCCGCGTTTTCGGTGATCTCGATCGTCACCTGGCTGACCGTCAGCCCGTGCGCGCTGAAGGCCTGCTGCATCGGCTCCGGCGCAAACGCCGGGTGCAGCAGGCTGGCCGGCGTGAGATTCAGGAACAGCCTGCCGGGCAGGCGCAGCCGGGCGAACATCGCCAGCGCCGAGTGCATGCAGGCCTGATCCAGATCGGCGGTCAGGTCGGCGCATTCCGCGGCGCGAAAGAGCGCCATCGGCGCGTGCAGCGGGCTGTTCGACGGCCCCCGCGTCAGCGCCTCGTAGCCGGTCATCTCGCCGGTCTGCAAATCCAGCACCGGTTGCAGCAGGGTCATGAGCCGGCCGTGCGCCAGAATGTCGATCAGGGTCAGGCGCGATTCGTCGAGGGTCATGGCACGGCAGTCCGGAAGCGAGCGCCCGAAGATAGGTGGCCAGGGTTACAGAAATTTGACAAGCGCCGGCCCGGTCTGCGGACAGACGGGCCGGATCGCCCTACCGGCGGCACGGCGCTGTCATGGCCTGCGGCTTTCATCCGCGAAAGGCGCGAAGAAACGCGAAAGGGAACCGGTTTTCTTCGCGATCCTTCGCCGATAAAGCTTATGCGACGCAGCGCTGCACGCAGGTCGTAGCGGCGAAGGGGGCCCGCCCGACACCTCTGCCAGCCCGAGTGTTTCGTCTGTTAAACAAACCGTCATCGACGCCCGCTAGTCTCTTCCAGCTGGGGAGAATGGCATGTATCCAACAGACGAACTCACCGCCGAAGAATGCGGTCACCTGGCGCGCATCCTGCTGGCGTCGCGCCGGGTCAGGCAGCGGCACCAGTTCTTTGCCTGGGTGCACGGCCCGGTGCAGTCGCTGGTGCCGCACGAAATCCTGCTGTGCGGCCTGCGCGACGAAGACGACTACCTGCTGCACGAGCGCTTCAGCGCCTGCCGCTATTTTCGCGACGAGCACTACGCCTGCGCGCTGGAACCCGACACCGGCCTGGTCGCCGAACTCGCCGAACACTGGGCGGCCACCGGCGAAGCCCGGCTGATCGGCGCGGACGCCGCCCCCGACTGGCAGGCGCGCCTCACCGACCTGGAACTGAAGAACCTGGTGTTCCAGGGGCTGGGCGGGCTCAACGGCCGGCTCAAGGGCTATGCCTGTCTGTCCCGCGTGCGTGCGCCGCTCGAACCCCGGCTCGTGCTCTACCTCGACCTGCTGCTGCCGCACCTGCTCGCCACCCTGGCGCGGGTGCTGGCGCTCGAAGTGCGCGAGCAGGGCGCGAACGGCCGCCCCTCGGCGGTCATCACGCCGCGCGAAATCGAGGTGCTCACCTGGGTGCGCGAGGGCAAGACCAATCAGGAAATCGCCCTTATCCTCGGCCTGTCCATGCTCACCGCCAAGAACCACCTGCGCCACGCCATGAAAAAGCTCGACGTGCGCACCCGCGGCCAGGCCGTCGCCAAGGCCATCGCCCTCGGTCTGTTGAGCGCGCGCGGCGCGCGCGACGCCTAGCTGCGGCGTCACGGTTCGCTGCAGGTCGGCCACACTTTTCCGACACACTCAAAAACCGGCAAGCCACGGCATGAGCCATCCGGGCCACAAGACGGGCCTTCCGCCCCCCATCGGCTGTCATCTTCCTGCCCTAGAGTGGTCGTGTCCCTGGATTGGATCGCGGACACGGTATCCGGTTGGCCGCCTTTCCGGCGGTCCCGCCCTCGAACGGGGGTGGTAATGAACGATTGTTTTTTCCCTAATAGAGGAGCGTCACCATGAAAATGAAACTTATCGCCCTGGCCGCCATGCTGGTGGCTTCCGGCGCACAGGCGAACATCGCCGACAGCAACGACCGCGCCAAAACCGCAGACGAAAGCGGCGACCTGTTCTCCCACGTCTTCAGCGAGTCGCAGAACGCCACCTACACCGTCGACCTCGGCCTGTCCCTCAACCAGTTCATGGCCGGCAACGTCAACGCCGCCGGCATCAAGCTGGTGTGGGACCTGGACGACAACGCCTTCATCGACATGAGCAGCGTCGACAGCGGCATCACCATCACCCAGACCCTGAACTACGGCGACATCTGGGACACCTTCGCCACCGACGCCGTGATCGGCGCCAGCGACCTCAGCTTCGAGGTGAAGGCCATGGACGGCCTGCCCAGCGCCCTGGCCCCGACCGGTGCGAACCAGTACCTGTCGACCACGAATTCGGACAGCATCGCCGCGACCAACTCCCAGGTGTTCAGCATGGACAACTGGGATGCGATCATTATTGCGGCCAATGAAGACCAGACCAACAGCACCCACGGCGGCGATCTTTCCATCGCCGGCGCGAACATGTTCGACCTGGGCGACTTCGACAACGTGAGTTACCTGGAGGGTGGTCTCAACTGGAAGGGGGCAGTCAACTTCAGCACCGCCTCGTTCAGCATCACCGACGAACTGTACTTCTGGTACGTCACCAACTCGTCCGCCAGCGGTGCGTTCGAGGCCAGCTACACCACGCTGGCTGGCTTCTGGACCTTCGACCCCGAAACCGCGCAGCTGACCTACGCCACGGCCCCTGTGCCGGAAGCCGAGACCTACGCCATGATGCTCGCCGGCCTGGGCCTGGTCGGCTTCATGGCCGCGCGCCGCCGCAAGGCCGCCTGATGCGGGCTGGCGGGGCGCTTGCCCCGCCAGCTGCGCCGGCCGCGCGCCGTCCGGCGCGGCCCCTTTAACCGCTTCCTGCATCCCCGGCCGTGTGCCGGCAGGGATCGGCTAGCCCTTAGTTTTGACTCGTCAATTGGAGAATTGCCATGAAACTCACCCGTATCGCGCTCGCCGTGGCCGCAGTCGCCGCCACCCCCGCCTTTGCCGCCACCGGCAGCCTCACCGCCCTCTACGGCGTGCCGGCCAGCAACCTGGTCTACGTGTCCGGCGCGTCGGCCCTGTCCGGTTCGCTCGCTGCCGTCGTCGGCACCGTCTGCGACGGTGGCTCGGCCAACGTCAAGGTCCTCACCATCGGCGGCAGCACCAGCGACGGCCGCGTTGCTGTCTGCACCACCAAGTCGCCCGCCGGCGGCCAGTTCGCCCAGCCCTTCGCCGTGGTCAAGCGCGATACCGACGGTTCCTTCGCCGGTGTCGGCCCCGTCATCGCCCAGACCGCGCTCACCAAGTGGGCCGACGTCAACAGCTGTGACGACGTGGCGCTGAGCTGCGCCCTCGACAGCAGCACCGCCATCGTGCCGAACGCCGGCCTCACCGACGTCGATTCCAAGGTCTGGATCGGTCTGCGCAAAACCAACGCGCTGTCGCAGCCCGTGCCCACTACTACCGGCAACACCACCTTCAACGGCGGCTTTGCCGGCCAGGGTTTTGGCGTGATGGCGAGCGAAGAGCTGTACAAGGCCATGCAGACCGTGCAGATCAACGACGGCCGCCTGCCCGGCAGCTGCACCGTGGGTGACCTCACCCCCGGCCAGTGCCAGCCCAGCATCGCCAAGGAAGAATACGCCGCCATCGCCGACGATTCGGGCTTCAACTACGTCACCAGCCTGCTGTCGGGTGCCAACAACCCGCTCACTGGCGACATGAACCCGGTCAACCTCTGCCGCCGTGTCGAAACCTCGGGTACCCAGGCGTCGTCCAACGTCTACTTCCTCGCCAACCCCTGCGCCAACGCCAACCCGACACTGGGCTTCAAGAACCCGCGCAAGGCTGACTTTGCTGGCGGTACGGCCGTGGCCTTTGATTCGTCGAACGGCGACAAGGTTACCGGCAACTACGACGACCTGGGCGGTATCTTTGGCGTGTTCGAAGGCTCGGGCACGGGTGACGCGCGCAACTGCGTGATCCGCCGCAACGGCGGCAAGAACCCCAACGACGTCGCCGACGCCCTGGGCACTTACGCCATCGGCTGGATTTCGCTGGAGAACGCCCCGGCGGCCGGCTGGAAGCTGCTGAAGCTCGACGGCGTGTCGCCGAACGCCTACCAGGTGGTCGTCGGTTCCGCCGAAGACGGCGCGGTGGTGGACGGCTGGGCGCAGGACAGCACCCAGCGCATCACCACGGTTCGCGGCCTGTACGACGCCGCGCCCGAGCTGGAAATGCTCTGGCCCAAGGCTTCGGGCTTCAAGACCTTCCTCGAGGACCTGCGTGACGCCTTCGGTAACCCGGTGGCGGTCAACACCCGTGGCATCTTCCAGGCCAACAAGCCGAGCCTGGGCTTCACCCATGCTGACTTCCCGACCCAGGTGCACAAGGGCACGCGCAACGGCAACTTCTGCGCCCCGCAGATCCTGGCCGAGTAAGCCGGCCTGATTTGTCCGGGCGCGGTTCGGCCCGGGTGAGTCGGACTTCCACTCCGTGGCAACGCGGAGTGGATTTTTGTTTTTTTGCCTGACCGTGCAAGCCATGGCCAGGCGGCCAGGCTTTGCCGGCGTGTGTCGGCAAAGCCTGGCCGGAATCCCAATACGATGTGGTTGAAGCAATGAACAAGTTTTCGGGGTGTCTGCTGATTCTGCTCTGGAGCATGCGCGCGGCCTGTGCGCAGGATGCGCAGTTCGACATATTCGAGTACCGGGTGGAAGGCGCGACGCTGCTGCCGGCGATTATGGTGGAGCAGGCGGTGTACCCGCACCTGGGCGAAGGCCGCACGCTGGCCGACGTGGAAAAGGCGCGCGAGGCGCTGGAGCAGGCCTACCACGCCGCCGGCTACCTGACGGTGCTGGTGAGCATTCCGCCGCAGAAGGTGGACGACAAGCTGGTGCGGCTCGCCGTCACCGAAGCGCCGGTGGAGCGCCTGCGCGTGGTCGAGTCGCGCTATTTCAGCCTGGGCGAGATCAAGGCCGGGGTGCCGCAGCTGGCCGAGGGCACGGTGCCGAACTTTCCGCAGATGCAGAAGGAGCTGGCGGCGCTCAATAAATCGCCCGACCGCCGCATCACGCCGGTGCTGCGGCCCGGCAAGACGCCCGGCACGGTCGAGGTCGACCTCAAGGTGAAGGACGAATTGCCGCTGCACGGCAACGTCGAGCTGAACGACCGTTATAGCCAGGACACCACGCGCACCCGGCTCACCGCCAATCTGCGCTGGGACAACCTGTGGCAGCAGCAGCACGGCCTCGGCATCACCGTGCAGACCGCGCCCGAGGAACCGGACGAAAGCCGTGTGTTCTCGGCGAGCTACACCTGGCCGCTGGCCTCGGGCAACTACCTGGCGTTCTACGCTGTGAAATCCGATTCCGACGTGGCGGCGGTGGGCACGCTCAACGTGCGCGGCAACGGCGTGATCGCCGGCGCACGCTACATCCTGCCCTTGCGCAGCAAATGGGACGGCTTCTTCCATACCGCGACGCTGGGGGCGGACTACAAGAACTTCGACCAGTCGGTGGCGCTCATCGACGGCGGCAGCTTCGACACGCCGCTGTCCTACCTGCCGTTCACCCTGGGCTGGGACGGCACCTGGCTGTCGCAGGGTCGCATCAGCAAAGCCGGCGTGTCGTTCAACTTCCAGATGCGCGGCCTGGTCGCGGACGCGCAGGAATTTGCCGACAAGCGTTTCAAGGGCCGGCCCGACTACGCCTACCTGCGCGGCACGTTCTCGCACGAGGAAACCTGGCCCGCCGGCTGGGGGCTGAACCTGAAAGGCAGCTGGCAGGTCGCGTCGCAGCCGCTTGTGTCCAACGAACAATTCGCCATCGGCGGTGTGGATACCGTACGCGGTTATCTCGAATCCGCCGCGCTGGGCGAAAACGGCCTGGCACTGTCGCTGGAGGCGCGCACGCCCAATTTCGCACAGCATCTGGGGGCCGGGCTGGATGAGATCTACGCACTGGCCTTTTTCGACGGCGGAGAAGTGCGTGTGCGCGAACCCATTACCGCCGACGCGCGTTTCACGCTCGCCGGCACCGGGCTGGGTCTGCGCCTGAAGGGCTGGCGCGGGGTCTCGGCCGGGCTCGACTGGGCCGTGGCGCTCAACGATCTGGGCAGCACCGAAGAGGGCGACAGTCGGGCGCATTTCCGCTTGGGCTACGAGTGGTGAGCCAGCAGCGTTGGCGGCTGTCGGCAAGGTCCGACCTACGGTTACGGGTGGTGAGTCAGCGCCGTAGGGCGGGAACACTTTCCCGCCACCCCGGGATGCCTCACTCCAGGTGCAGGTTCCGGAGGCTTTCCGGTTCGTGTCTGCCCCAGCCGGGCGGGTAGGCCCCGCGGGCCTGCCAGGCGGCGAAGGAGGAATGCGGCCAGTCGCCCGGATGGTTGCAATGGCCGTGTTTGACGGGGTTGTAGTGGAGGTAGTCGAGGTGTCGCTGAAAGTCGGCTTCGTCGCGGATGAGGTGGTCATAGAAGCGCGGCTGCCACAGCGGCTCGGAGGCTTCGCCGCAGGCCTTGAGCGCCCAGCTAGCGTCGCGCTTGAAGGCGGCGACGACCGCCGAAAAGTTGCCGTCCTGCGCCTCGAACAACCAGTGCAGGTGGTCGGGAAGGATGACGTGGGCCAGATGGCGGAAGGGGTGTTTTTCGTGGGTGCGATGCATCGAGACCGAGAGTTGCGCGGCATGGGTCGCGAGCCAGGGACGACGGTGGTGCGCCACCAGCGTTACGAAAACCGGTGCGGCCAGATAGTGGCGTCGGTAGTTGGGCATGCAGGAAGCGTAGCACGCACGTGGTGGGCAAGGGCTGCGCCGTAGCGGGAACACTTTCCCGCCGCAGCGCGCGGCTTGGTGTCGAGAACGTCGGCAAGGTGTTGCCGACCTACGGCTACGAGTGGTGAGTCAGTTGCGAAGTAGGGCGGGAACACTTTCCCGCCGGGATTAAGGGGGCAGGCATGAGCCATGCGGCTTATGCGGATTGCAACCTGCATTTCAAATTTGAAAATTAAGGTCATTGCGCAAGACAGGCGTGCCGGCATCGTTCCGGAATGCGCGCCTGCAATCGGAGAAAAACCATGAATCGCAACCGCTATCGTCTGGTGTTCAACGCGTCGTCGGGAATGATGACGCCGGTGGCGGAGACCGCGCGCCGGCAAGGCAAATCCGCTGCTGGCGGGGCGCTGGCGCTGGCCGGTGCGCTCCTTGCCGGCACGGCGGGGGCGGAACTGCCGGTGGCGAGTTCGGGCGTGGGCATTCCGGCCTTCGTCACGCAGGGGCAGGCGGCGTATCAGGTCAACGGCACGCAGGCTGTCGTCAACCAGGTGGGCAAGACCTCGGTGCTGAACTGGCAGAGCTTCAATGTCAGCGCCGGTCACGACGTGCAGTTCCGCCAGGTGGACAGCCTTGCCACCAACAATCTGGTGCAGGGCGCGAGTTTCACCTCGCTCAACCGCATCTGGGACATCAACCCTAGTGTGATCGCGGGCAGCATTTCGCAGGCGGCGGGGCAAAAGGCGAACATCATCCTGGTGAACTCGAACGGCATCGCCTTCATGGGCGGGTCGCAGGTCAACCTCAACAGCTTCACGGCGTCCACCCTCGACATGGACGAGCAGTTCCTCGACACCTTCCTGCCACTGGGCGAAACAAGCCCGCAGTTCGAGAACGCGCTCGACGGCAGCGCGGCGCGCGGGTTCATCAAGGTGTTCGAGGGCGCGCAGATCACCGCCGGCAGCCAGGGCCGCGTGATGCTGTTCGCCCCCACCGTGAGCAATGCCGGTACGATCACCGCCGATGACGGGCAGGTGATTCTCGGCGCGGCGAGCAAGGTCTACCTGCGCGCCGGCGGCAGTGAGCTGAACGGCTTGCTGATCGAAGTGGACAGCCCGGCCGGTCTGGCCAGTTTCGACACCCTGAATCCGGACGTGGCCGACGGCCAGCTCGACGGCGAGACGGTGAGCCTGGCCGACCCGGCCGGCGACCGTCTGGGCCATGTCAGCAATCTGGGCGAGATTTCCACGCCGCGCGGCAACGTGACCATGGTGGGTTACGCGGTGAACCAGATGGGCATCGCCCGGGCCACGACCTCGGTGGTGGCCAACGGCTCGATCTATCTGATGGCAAAGGACACCGCCGCCGACGTGGCGACGCAGACGCCGGGTTCGACGCGCGCCGGCCGCGTGACGCTGGGTGAAAACAGCCTCACCGAAATCCTGCCGGAAACGGCGGATACGGCGACGACGCAGGACGGCAGCGCCGGTACCGACCTCGAACGCGAATCCTATGTGCTGGTGCTGGGCCAGGATGTGCGCCTCGAAGGCGCGGGCGAGGACGGCCTGGGCGGCGCGCGCATCGTCGCGCCCTCGGGCGTGGTCGACCTGATCGCGGTGGACAACCCCAAGATCGATTACCTGCCGGGCGGCGCGAGCGATATCTTCAGCGGCACCAGCCTGGCGTCGGGCGCAGCGCGCGTGCATCTGGGCAGCGGTGCGACGATCGACGTGTCGGGGCTGGAGAACGTGGAAGTGGCTGCCGGTCGCAGCGTGATCGAGATCGAACTGCGCGGCGACGAGCTGAAGGACTCGCCGGTCAACCAGGACGGCCCGCTGCGCGGACAGAAGGTCTATATCGACATCGATCTCGCGCTCGCACAGTCGGACGCCGGTGAATCCACGCTGGTGGCGCGCGACACGCTGCTCAACCTGAAGGCGCAGCAGCAGCGCACGGTGGCCGAGCGTTCCACCGCGGGCGGCACGGTCAACGTGTTTTCCAAGGGCGAAGCGATCGTCGAATCGGGTGTGACGGTGGACCTGTCCGGCGGCAGTCTGAGCCATGCAGCGGGCAACGTGAAGACAACCCTGCTCAGCAGTAACGGCGAGCTGGTCGATCTTTCGCTCGCCAGCGCCGAAGTGCGTTACGACGGCATCGCCACGCGCTACGTCATCGACTACGGCCGCTGGAATGTGCAGGAGGTGATCGACCTCGGCCAGAGCTACCGCTACGAAGCCGGCTACCAGGAAGGCAACAACGCCGGCAGCCTGCAAACCTTCGGCATCGGCGCACTGTATGCGCAGCCGACCGTGGTCGGCACCACCGTCACCGGCGAGCGGCAGCGTGAACTCGGCCTGCAACCACAGGGCGCGCACTGGATCGTGGGTTACGACGATACCTCGTCGAGCGACAAGAACCGGGTCGAGGCCGGCGGCATCGTCACCGAGAACTACAAGCTCGACCAGGCGGTCGAGCTCGTCGCCGGCGGCGTCGCACTGGCCGATGGCTTTGGCTTTGGAGATGCGCTCGCGGACGAACTGCGCGACACGCTCGCGCTCGACGCCGGCGTGATCGGCGAGGGCCGGGTGGCGCACCTGACCGTGCTGTCGAACCAGGCGGTCACGGTGCGCGACGCGATCGTTGCGCCGCAGGGTGGCAGTGTCACGCTTACCGGTGCCGGCATCGAGGTGGCGGCCGACATCACCGCCCTGGCCGGCGACATCACGCTGACCGCGCGCAACACCGCCAGCCAGCTGCCCACAGCACTGCCCGCGCCGACGCTCGAAATCGCCGACGGCGTGAGCCTGACCACCCGTGCGGGCTGGAGCAACGATCTGCCGGCGCTGGGCGCGCGCGGCACGCAGGCCCCGCTGGTCGACGGCGGCAGCATCGCGCTGGTCGCGCAAACGGTGTCTGACGGGCCGGACAGTTACCTCGCGCGCGGTGAGGTGCGGCTGGGCGATGGCGTGACGCTCGACGCCGACGGCGGGGCCTGGCTGAAAGCCAACGGCGATCTGGTGGGCGGTGACGGTGGCGCGATCACGGTGAGCGGCTACGACGTCAGCGGGCTCGACGGCGTCGATTTCCATGCCTACGGCGTCGATGCCGGCGGCGCGCTGCGGCTCGGCAGCCATCGCATTGCCATCGGCGGGGCAGCGGCGGCTGAGGCGGGCCTGCTCCAGCTTGACTCCGCGCTGTTCGAAGCGGGCGGCTTTGCGAGCTATCGCCTCGATGCCCTTGAGGCGCTGACCCTGGCGGCGGATGCGACGATTGCGCCGGTGATGCAAAACCGCGAATTGCAGCTCGCCAGCTTCACCCAGGCGAGCGGCGACAGTCTCGCCGCGCTCGGTACGCTGGGGGTGCGCGACGACCGTGTGCGCGAGGCGGTCGACGTGTCGTTGTCCGCCCGCCAGAACACGGCGGAGAGCGGCACGCTCACGGTGGCAAGCGGGGCGTCCATCATGCTCGATCCGGGCGCACGGCTGACGCTGGACGCCTTCGAGCAGGTGGCGATAGACGGCCTGTTGCGTGCAAACGGCGGCGAGATCGTCGTGACCAGCGAGCGCGAGGTGGCGATCGGCAGCGAGGCATCACTCGACGTGTCGGGCGTGGCCCTTACCTATATTGACAGCCAGGGGCTGACCCAGGGCGAGGTGCTGGCGGGGGGCCTCATTGATCTGGCCGGGCAACGGGTCAGCGCCGAGGCGGGGTCGCGCCTCGACGTGTCGGGTGCCGCCCCGGTGCAGCTCGACGTACTCAACGAAAGCGGCGGCCTCGGTCGAGTGGTCGGCAGCGAGGCGGGCACGCTTCGGGTGTACGCCGACGCCAGCATCCGTCTCGACGGCGACATGGCGGCAGCTGGCGGATCGGACACGCTCGATGGCGGCAGTTTCGAAGCGACGCTGGGGCGCTTCGTCGAGCCGGGGCCGGGGCAGAGCCTGCAGCCCGCAGTGCTGCGTCTTGCCGCCGAAGTGGCGCCGGGGCAGGACGACGGCGAGACGCGGCTGGATGCGACGCGACTCGAAGACGCCGGCTTCGACCGGCTGATACTGTCGAGCCGCGATGCCATCCGGCTGGAAGACGGCTTAGACCTTGGCGCGGCGCGCGCGCTGCCGCTGCGCGAAGTAACGCTGGACGCGGCCGCGATCCTCAGCGACGGCGGCGACGCCCGCGTGCAGGCCGATGCCCTCATCGTCGGCAACCTGGATCCGACCCGCCGTGCCGCCTCCAGTGCTACCACCGACAGCGGCACGCTCGCGCTGGAGGCACGCTTGCTCGATCTGGTCGGCAGCTTCGAATTTGGCGGCATGGCCGCCATCGATCTGGTGGGTTCGGAGATGGTGCGGTTCAGCGGCGTGACGGCCGGTACGACGCAGCCGGTCGCCGAGGTGACCGCCGCCGCCGACCTCAGCATCCATGCCAGCGTCGTCGCCCCGGCGACCTACACCCTGGCCCGCCTGGTCGCGCCCGGCCACAGCGTGCGTTTCAGCCGCACCAGCGATGCACCGGTGCAACCGCTGTCTGCACTCGGCAGCCTCACCGTGGTGGCGGGCGACATCGTGCAGGACGGCAATCTATGGGCACCGTTCGGCCAGCTCGAATTCGAGGCGACCGGTTCACTGGTGTTCGCGCCCGGCAGCCTGACCTCGGTGGCGGCCGACGCCAACAGCCTGATCCCGTTCGGCAAGACGCAGAACGGCCGCGACTGGGTGGTTGACCTCGATCCCGCCAACGTGCCGGCCGGGCAGCTTGTTGTGGACGCGCTGCCGGACAAGGCGATCCGGGTGTCGGCCGCCACGGTCGAGATGCAGGACGGTGCGCGCATCGACCTGTCCGGCGGCGGCGACCTGCAGGCCTACGAATTCACCGTCGGCCCCGGCGGCTCGCGCGATATTCTTGCCGACGCCAATACCTACGCCATCTTGCCCGGCTACAGCGGCGGCTTTGCCCCCGCCGACGCGCAGGAGGATTTCGACCGCGCCAGCGGCGAGGCGGTCTATCTGTCGGGTGTGCCGGGTCTGGCAGACGGTATCTACACCCTGCTGCCGGCGCATTACGCGTTGCTGCCGGGGGCCTACGCGGTGCAGCTCGACAGCGGCACGGGTAGCGTGCTGCCGGGTCAGGCCTACAGCCGCCAGGACGGCGTGCGCATCGCCGCCGGTTACGTCACCGACACCCGCACCGGTGCGCCAGTCGACGCCGAATGGCAGGGGGTGGTCGTGATGACGCACGAGCAGGTGAGGGCGCGTTCCGAGTTCACGCTCACCCGGGCATCGGACTTCTTCGTCGACGGCTCACCGTTGCCAGTCGACGCCGGGCTCCTGTCGATCAGCACCCTGGGCAGCGGTGCCGGTGCGCTCGCGCTCGACGCGCTCTACGACCTGGCAGCGGGCGAGGGGGGGCGTGGCGCGCAGGTCGACATCAGCGCGCTGAACCTGGTCGTGGGCGATGCCGGTACATTGCCCGCCGACCCCGACGCGGTCCTGCTCGACACCGCCGACCTCAACGCGCTGGGAGCCGACAGCCTGCTGCTCGGGGCCACCCGGCAGACCACCGACGGCGTCACCACGCTCGAAGTGGGCAGCACTAGCCTCACGCTCGCCAACGACGCCGCCAGTGCGCTGGTGGCCGGCGAGGTGATGCTGGCGGCAAGCGACACCCTGACCCTGGCGGCGGACAGCACCATCGTCGCCGAAGGCGGCGGCCCGACCGCGGCCACCTATGAAACCGCGGGCAACGGTGCTTTCGTGCGCGCGGCCTCGCACACCGCGCACTTCGCGCGCACCGGCAGCCCAGACCGCAGCAGTGGCACGCTGGTTGGTGCGGCGGACAGCGTCATCACCGCTGCCGCCTCGATCATTCTCGATGCCACAGCGGATAATCTCTACGCCGGCGACGCGCGCTTCGCGCAGGACGGCGCGGCGGTGCCGGGTCAGCTCGCCGTCGGGGCCACCCGCATCAGCTTCGGCGAGGTGCCGACCGGGGTCGAGGGGCTGCGCTTCGACCAGGCGGCGCTGGACGCGCTCGATCTGGCCAATTTGAGCCTGGTCAGCTACTCCACCCTTGATTTCTACGGCGAAGTGACGCTTGGTGCGCTGGATGCGGCCGGCCAGCCGGTGCTGCAATCCCTCACCCTGCAGGGCGCGGGGCTGGCGGGCATCGACAACACGGGTAGCACAGCGACCATCCGGGCGCAGTCGCTCAGTCTCGTCAATCCGGACTCGGCCGCGGTCTTCGTGCCGGGGGCGGCGACCGGCGACGGCAGCCTGCAACTGACCGCCGACGTGCTGACGCTGGGCGCGGGTGACAAGCGTATCGAGGGCTTCGGCTCGGTCGCCATCGTCGCCAATGAAATCATCGGCGAATCCACCGGCACACTCGACGTCGCTTCGGCGCTTGCGATCGACGCTGCGCGCATCGGCGGCAGCAGTGCGGCCGAGCAGACGCTGCGTGTCGACGGCGCGCTGGCGGTCAACCGGCACGACGCCGACCGTGAGCTGGCGGCGGTCGACACGCTCGGTGCAGCGTGGACGATGCAGGCCGACCGTATCGATTTCGACGGCGCGGTCGAATTGCCTTCAGGCCGGTTCACCCTGGAGGCCAGCGCAGGCGACGTGCACCTGGGCGAATCGGCCGATATCGACGTGGCCGGCCGCGAGGTGATGTTCTTTGATCTGGCCGAGCCGGGCTGGGGCGGCGAGGCGGTGCTGGCAAGCCAGGGTGGCGACGTGATCGTGGCCGACGGCGCGCGTGTCGATGTGTCCGCCGCTGCCGGCGGCGACGCCGGCAGCCTGACGGTGCGCGCCGCCGACGGCAGCTTCGTCGCGGGAGTCGACACCCTGACAGGCACCGCTGCGGCGGATGCGGACGGCGCGCGCGGCGATGGTGCGCGCATCGACCTCGACCTCGGCACGCTGGTCGATTTTTCCGCGCTCAACGAGGTGCTCAACAGCGGTGGCTTCGACGGCGCGCGCACGCTGCGGGTGCGCAGCGGCGACGTGAGCGTGGCGGCGACAGACCGTGTCGCCGCGCAATCGATCGCGCTGGCCGTCGACGCAGGCTCACTCAGCGTGGCGGGTGAGCTCGACGCGTCGGGTGAGCGTGGCGGCCGCATCCTGCTTTACGCCGATGGCGACGTGAACCTGCTGTCGGGTGCGCGGCTCGCGGCCCGGGCCAGCGGTACTGGCGAGACCGGCGGCGAGATCGTCATCGGCACGCTGGCAGGCAACCTGGATCTGGCGGCAGGCTCGCAGCTCGACACCACGGGTGGCGAGGGTGGTGAGCTCGGCAGCGTGCATCTGCGTGCCCCCCGGCTGACAGGAACCGACGTCGCCGTGACCGCGCTGGCGAGTGACATCGCCGGTGCCGGCGCGGTGTCGCTCGAGGCCGTGCAGACCTATACGGGCATTGCCACGCTCAACGCCACGGGCAGCAGCAGCGGCAGCACGCTGAGCCTGGAGACGATCGCCGCCGACAGCACGACGTTCGCGACAAACGCCGCCGCCATCGAAACCCGGCTCGGTATGTCCGGCAATCCGGACTTCCACCTGTTGGCCGGCGTCGAGGTGCGCGCCGACGGCGATCTGACACTGGCGCAGGACTGGAACCTGAAAGACCTGCGCGCCGGCGGTGAAGCCGGCGTGCTGACGCTGCGCGCAAACGGCGACCTGCTGCTCAACGCCAGTCTCTCTGACGGCTTCAGCCATGCGACGACGTGCACCACGGGGGCCTGTCCGACCGGCAGCACCACAGGTACGCCGGCCACGTTGCTGAGCGACACGTCATGGGCATACCGGCTGGTGTCCGGCGCGGACAGCAGCGCCGCCGATCCGCTGGCGACCGTGGCCCAGGACGGAGCCGATGTCGTACTGGCGGCTGGCAAGCTGGTTCGCACCGGCACCGGCGATATCGAGATCGCATCCGGCGACGACATCCTGCTGGCCGATGCCAATGCGGCCATCTACAGCGCTGGCAGCCTGGCTGACCCACTGACCGGGTTTACCGCACCTTCCACCACCCTGCGCGCGTCGTACAGCGATGACGGCGGGGACGTGAGACTGATGGCACAGGACGACATCATCGGCAAACCGTCTGAGCAGCTCTTCACCGACTGGCTCTACCGCCAGGGCGCGATCAACACCACCGGTCTGTACGCCCAGCAGACCTCCTGGTGGGTGCGTTTCGACCAGTTCCGCCAGGGGGTCGGCGCGCTCGGCGGCGGTAGCGTCGACATCGTCGCCGGCGGCGACATCCAGGATCTCTCGGCCAACGTCCCGACGCAGGCGCGCCTTACCGGCACCAGCCCGGATGCGGCCACCCTCGTGCTGTCGGGTGGCGACAGCATGGCGCTGCGCGCCGGCGGCGACATCCTCGGCGGCAGCTATTACATCGGCCAGGGCGAACTCGAGATCCGGGCGGGTGGCCAGATCACGGCGGGCGAGACGGCCATTAACTTCGACGCCGCACCGCTGGCGATGATCCTTGCGCTCGGCGAAGCCGACGTAAGCCTGCGGGCCGGTGGCGATATCGAGATTGCCAGCATCGTCGATCCGCATCTCATCCCGCAAAGCGCAGGCAACCTGATCCAGCCGCCGCTGATCCCGCTGCCGGCCAACCGGCGCGCCACGCTGTTCTCGGCCTATGGCGAAAGCGCCGGCGTGACCGCACGCAGCCTGACGGGCGACGTCGACTACGGTATCGGGTCGGGGCTGGATTCGGTCGCCTTCCCGACGCTGCTGGGCGGCAACCTCAACGGCGCGCAGATCGGGCTGGCCGACGCCTTCCTGCCCCCCAGCTTGAAGCTGATTGCCTTCCTCGGCGACGTGAGCGTGGGCGGGCCGAACAGCGGCAACCTGACCCTGAGCCCCTCGCCGCTCGGCACGCTCGACCTGCTGGCGGGCGGATCGGTCGAGCTCGACAGCCACCTGACCCTGAGCGACATGGATCCCGAATTCGTCACCGATCCACTCCGGCCCGCCGGCTCGCTCACGACGACGCTTTCCAGCCTGCTGATTCCGGCGCTGCTGGTCGACCCGTTCATCACCACCAGCAATGCCCACGCCGCCACCCCGGTGCACGCCGACGACCGCACGCCGGTCAGGGTCTACGCCCGCGAGGGCGATGTCGTCGGCGTCAACCTGCCGGGTCAGGGCAAGGTATTGAACGTGGCCAAGCCGGTAGACGTACGCGCCGGCAACGATATCGTCAACTTCAGCGTGATTGCACAGCACAACGATGCGACCGACGTGAGCCGGTTCGAGGCCGGCCGCGACCTGGTCTTCGATTCGACCAGCGACCGCCGCGACCGCTCGCTGATCCGCATCGGCGGACCGGGGCGTATCGAGGTCGTCGCCGGGCGCACCATCGATCTCGGTACCTCGGGCGGCATCCAGAGCCGCGGCAACATCGACAATCCCAACCTGCCTTCGGGCGGGGCCGATATCCATCTGGCCGCCGGCGTGGGCGAGGCCGGACTCGATTACGCGGCTGCGCTGGCACGGCTGTACGAGGCCCTGCTCGCCAGTCCGGACGACGCGGACCTGCTGTGGCAGGCGCGCTGGCTTGCCGGCGACGACACACTTGAATCCGGTGCGGCGCTGGCGGCGGTGTCGGCGGTGCTGCAACTCGACGCCGAAGACCAGCGTGCCGCCGCGCGCAACTGGTTGTTCGCCGCCCTGCGCGAAACCGGCCGCCAGGCCAACCAGGCCGACAGCGGCTACGGCGGGGACTTTGCGCGCGGTTACGCGGCGCTGGAGTGGCTCTTCCCCGGCATCGGCGAGCAGGACGAGGCCGGCACCTTCACGCAGTACGCCGGTGACATCAATCTCTTTGCCAGCCGGGTGAAGACCGAGGACGGCGGTGACATCGAATTCTTCGTGCCGGGCGGCGACCTCATTGTCGGCCTGCCCAATACCCCCGCCGCCCTGGTGGATGTGGGCAACGAGGTGCTGGGCATGGTCGTGGCAGCCGAAGGCAGCATACGCGGCATGGCGCGTGACGACATGCTGGTGAACCAGTCACGCATCCTCACCGTGGGCGGTGGCGATGTCCTGCTCTGGTCGAGCGAAGGTGACATCGACGCCGGCAAGGGCAAGAAGACGGCCTCGGCCGTGCCACCGCCCATCGTGCGCGTCGACGCCCAGGGCAACATCACGCTCGAACAACAGGGTGCGGTGACCGGCAGCGGCATCGGTGCGCTGTTCGTCGCCGGTGGCACGGCGGGCGACGTCGACCTCATCGCGCCCAAGGGCACGGTCAACGCCGGTGACGCCGGCATCCGCGCCGGCAACCTCAACATCGCCGCGCAGGTGGTGCTGGGAGCCGACAACATCACGGTGTCGGGCACCTCGACCGGTACGCCGGTGGCGGATACCAGCGCCGTGACGGCGGCATCGAGCGGTGCGAGCAATGCCGGTGGCGACGTCTCCGCCACCACTGCCGCGCTGGCGCAGAATCTGGCCGAAGCGGCACGCACGGCGGAAGAACTGAAGAAGGCGTTCCGCCCCACCTTCATTTCGGCCGAGGTCGTCGGCCACGGCGAGTAGCGAGGGCATCGGCATCGCGATAGCCGCCGTCTTATGAGCCGAATGGCTCATAAGACGGCGTTTTTGTGACGCATTTGTTTCAAGTTGAACGGATACGCTCCGGGGTTTCGCGCACTGTGCGAACTGTTACCCACCCCCCATTTCAACGGAGCCTTCCATGCAACTCAAACCCCTTCCCGCCCTGCTCGCCGGCCTCGCCCTGGCAGCCGCCGCGCCGTCCGCTTCCGCACTCGGCTTTACCGAAGCCTGGACCTACGAACACAGCTCGATCGCGTCCGAAATTGCCGCCTTCGACGCCCTGACCGGCACGGTCTGGGTGGCCGGGGTGAGCGGCGTGGACGTGCTCGACGCCGTCACCGGCACGCTGGTGCAGCACATCGACACCACGGCGTTCGGCAGCATCAACAGCGTGGCGATCAGCAACGGCGTGGCGGCTTTCGCCATGGAAGACGCGGTGCGCACGGACAACGGCACGGTGCAGTTCTACAGCACGACCAGCCTTACGAACACGGGTTCGGTGGCGGTCGGCCCGCTGCCCGACATGCTCACCTTCACCGCCGACGGCAGCCAGTTGCTGGTCGCCAACGAGGGTTCGCCGGTGTTCGACGACGACGCGGAGCTGTACACCGGTGCCGACGCGTCGGGCAGCGTCAGCATCATCGACATGTCGACCCTGGGCGTGACCAGCGTGAGCTTTGCCGGGGTGACGCAGAGCGGATCGGCGCTGCGCACCGGCCTCACCACGACCAACCTTGAAGGCGACGCGCTGAGCCTCGATTTCGAGCCGGAGTACATCGCCGTGAACGCCGCCGGCACCCTGGCCTACGTCACCCTGCAGGAAGCCAACGGCCTGGGTATCATCGACCTCACCACCGGCACCGCCACCGAGGTGATTGGGCTGGGCACCAAGGATTTCAGCCTGCCGGGCAACGAGATCGACCCCAACCACAAGGACGGCGTCATCGAACTGCGTGCATCGTCGGTGGTGGGCCTGTACCAGCCCGACGCGATCGCCAGCTACGAAGTCAACGGCACCACCTACCTGGTGATGGCCAACGAAGGCGACACCCTGGAAGACGATGGCGACAAGGAACGCGCGAAGGATACCGGGCTGACCGGTTTCGATGCCGATCTCGAGCAGCTCAACGTGTCCACCGCCGACTCGACCGACGGCAGCCTGGTCACCTTCGGCGGCCGTTCGTTCAGCATCCGCGACGAAGCCGGCAACATCGTCTACGACAGCGGCAACCTGCTGGAAGCGAAGGCGATCGAGGCGGGCATCTACAACGACAGCCGCAGCGACGACAAGGGCGTGGAACCCGAGGGCGTCACCATCATGACCATTGGCGGCCGCACCTACGCCTTCGTCGGTCTGGAGCGCACCACTGCCAGCGCCGTGGCCATTTTCGACATCAGCGACCCGGTGAACACGGCCTACGTCGACATGATCGTCGGCGCGAACGACATTTCGCCCGAAGGCCTGCTCGGCTTCGTCAAGGACGGCGTGTCCTATCTGGCGATCGCGCACGAAGTGTCGAACACCACCACGGTGTACCAGCTTTCCGCGCCCGTGCCCGAGGCGGAAACCTATGCCATGATGCTGGCCGGCCTGGGGCTGGTGGGCTTCATGGCGAAGCGTCGTCGCCGGGCCTGAGCGCAGGTCGCTGTGGCGGGAAAGCGTCTTCGTCCTGCGACCCGGCCGTCTGTTTTCTTTACGTTGGGTGGCCGTCCCCCCGCGTGAGAGGACGCAAAAAAACCCCGCCATTCGGCGGGGTTTTGTTTGTTAGCCGTCTGCTTACTTGAGGTTCATGCAGTTGGCGTAGTAGCTGGTCGTCGCCGGCCAGTCGCTGAAGATGCCGAGGATGCCGACCTGCTTCGCCAGCACGTCGAGCACGGTCATCATGTCGCCTTCGCGATGGATCGCCGAGTCGATGGTTTGGTAGTAGAAGCCGTTGCTGCCGTCGGCGAGGATGCCCGAGCGTTCGATCGTCCAGGTGATGATGTCGAGGCCGGCGTCGCGGGCGTTCTGCGCGTAGGTCGAGGGCACGATCTGGCCGGTGCTGTCCACATCCAGCAGCGCAAACATGGGCGGCGCGACGATGTTGATGCCTTCGCCCTTGTAGCCGGCCAGTTCGGCGGCGTCGGGCAGCTCGGCGGGCGTCTCGGCGTCGTCGAGATAGACCGCCTGCCGACCGAACGCCGGTTCGTTGGTGATCCAGTAACGAATGTCGCCGATATCGAAGGACTGCGCCCAGACGTTGCGCGGACGCACGCCCAGGGCCTTGTATTCGTCGATCATCTGCTGCGCGTAGGCATCCTGCGTGTAGTCGCCGACGCCATCGCCGTCGCTGTCGAAGGGCATGGCCACGCTCGCCGACTTCAGCTCGGGCGTCATCTTCACGCCGAGTTCCTTGAACAGCGCGATGCTCTCGGCGTGCGTCATCAGCGTGCCGCTGGTCGGGCCGGAATACAGGTCGGTGCGCCAGTTGGCGGTGCCGCCCATAAATTCCTCGACGGTTTTGGCGTTGGCGTCGAAGGCGTCCATCTTGCCGCGCAAGCTCTTGAACTCGGCGAGCGTCAGTTCACTGGTGCGACATTCGGCGGCCGCCGCCTGGATGCGGTTGCCGTCGGCGTCGAACCCCGCCGGGGTGAAGGGCTTGATGCATTTTTCCGCCAGCGGGGTGGCGAGGATGTTGGTGGTGGTGGCGAGGTCGTTCTGCGCGTGGCGGCACACCAGCTGCTTGTCCCGGGTGAAGGTCACGTCGCACTCGACGATGCCGGCGCCCATGCGCGCTGCGGCGATGTAGGACTCGCGGGTGTGCTCGGGGAACTGCATCGGCGCGCCGCGATGGCCGATGGAGAAATCGCGCTTGCGGAACGGGCCGTTGCCGCACTGCTTGAGGGCGGTTTTCAGGTCACCGTCCTGCATCTCGTCGACGAGGAAGAACGGACGCGGGCCGAGTTCGACGGCCTGGGGGCCGCCGGCGACGGCCGGTGCGGCAACGATCAGCAGGGCGCTGGCGGCCAGGGTGTGGCGGATGATGAAGGGAGAAAACATACGGACTCCTGAGGGGCGGATGGACAGTGGGGAAAGCGTCGGGATGGCCGACGCCGACACCGTATGCCGCGAATCTGTCGCCAGGATGACGGCGCGACTGAGCAAGCAAAATACACGGTGGCGTGATCGCCTCCTGCGCGGCTTATGGCCCGTTCGGCCCATGAACCCTTCCCGGCCCTGTCATTCCCCCCGGGGATAATTCCGGGCTTGGTCCAGCCTGCTTCGACTCCCATGCGCCTGCTCGCCGTTTTCGCCACCCTGCTGTTATCCCTTGTGACCGCCACGGCCCACGCCTGGTGGAACGACGACTGGGCCGCGCGCAAGAAAATCACGCTAACGAACCCGGCCGGCGAGGTGACGGACGCGCCGGTGCTGATCCGTCTGCACACCGGCAATTTCGATTTCCTCTCGGCCAACGAGGACGGCAGCGACCTGCGCGTGGTGGCGGGCGACGACGTCACCGAGCTCAAATTCCACATCGAGAAATGGGACGGCTTGAACCAGCTCGCGCTGGTGTGGGTAAAGCTGCCCAGCCTGGGGGCGACGACCGACGCCTGGCTGTACTTCGGCAACCCCGAAGCGCCTGCCGCGTCCGACGCCAAGGGCACGTACGACGCGGCCTCGGCGGTATATCACTTCAACGAGTTGACCGGTAACCCGGCCGACAGCGGCCCGGCCGGGGCGAACGCCACGGCGTTCACCGGCAGCCGTATTGCCGCTTCGTTCGCCAACGGCGGCGCCAAGTTCGGCGGGGCGCAAAGCCTGACGCTGCCGCCGGTTGCCGGGCAGGGGGGCTGGAGCGTATCGCTGTGGCTGAAGCCTGCCGCGCTCGACGGTGCGCTGATGCAGGCCGGCGGTTTGTCAGCGGCGCTGACCGGCGGTGTGCTGAATGTGCAGGCGGGCGACGCCAGCGCGGCCGCTGCCGCGCCCATGGTCGAAGGCAAATGGCAGCACGTGGGCGTGATCATCGAGGGCGGCGTGCTCAAGCTGTATGTCGATGGCAAGCTCGCCGGTGAGGCGTCGGGGGCGGCGTTGCCGGCCGGGCCGCTGGTCGTCGGCAATGGTTACACGGGCGAAGCCGACGAACTCCAGGTTGCCGGCGTGGCGCGTTCCGCCGCGTGGATGGCGGTGGCAGCGGCGCAGGGGCCGGACGGTGCACTGGTCGCGCTGGGGGCGGACGAGGCCGGGGAAGGCGGCGAGGGCGGCGGCATCTGGGGCACGCTGTTCCAGGCGCTCACGCTCGACGGCTGGGTCGCCATCGGCGTGCTCGCAGTGATGCTGGTGGTGGCCGTGTGGGTGATGATTGCCAAGGCCATTTATGTGAACAAGGTCGATAAAGCCAACCAGGCCTTCCTGGAAAAATTCCGCGAGCTGTCGACCGACCTGGGGGCGCTCGACAAATCGACGCAGATGGCCGGCGCGTTCCGCGAATCCTCGCTCTACCGCCTGTATCACATCGCCACGCAGGAACTGTCGCACCGCTTCAAGGACACCGACGCCAGCCATCTCAAGGACAGCGACAAGAACCTGTCGCCGCAGGCGCTGGATTCGATCCGCGCCAGCCTCGATACCGGTCTGGTACGCGAATCCGGCCTGCTCACGCGACTGATGGTGCTGCTCACCATCGCGATCTCGGGCGGTCCCTTCATCGGCCTGCTCGGCACGGTGCTGGGGGTGATGATCACCTTTGCGGTGATTGCCGCCTCGGGCGACGTCAACGTCAACGCCATCGCCCCCGGCATCGCCGCCGCGCTGATGGCCACCGCCGCCGGCATGGCGGTGGCCATCCCGGCGCTGTTCGGCTACAACTATCTCAACTCGCGCATCAAGACCATCACCTCGGACATGCGCGTGTTCATCGACGAGCTGGTGACCAAGCTCGCCGAGAACTACTCGCGCTGAGGCCCCGACCATGGCCAGCGCGCACGAGGACGACAAGCCCTACGACGAGATCAACATCACGCCGATGCTCGATCTGGCGTATGTGCTGCTCGTCATCTTCATCATCATGACCACGGCCTCGGTGCAGGGCATCAAGGTCAACCTGCCCAAGGCGTCCGACACGCCCAGCCTCGCCAAGCCCAAGACCAAGGCGATCACGGTGACCGACACCGGCCAGGTCTACCTCGATACCTACCCGGTCACGCTCGACGAACTGCGTGCCCAGCTCACCGCCGCCAAGGCCGCTGTGCCCGACCTGCCGGTGGTGATCAAGGGCGACACCGTGGTGCAGTACGGCCGTGTCATGGAGGTGATGGATTTGCTGGGACAGATCGGCATCACGCAGATGGGTCTGGTGACCCAGCCGGCGGCGAAGTAGCTCGTGGAACAGGTCAAGCGCAAACCGGCCTGGCTGCGCTGGGGCGGCGTGCTTGCAGGACTGGCGGCTGCCGTGCTGATCGCGCTGTGGCTGAAGGACCTGCTCACGCCCAAGGGGCCGGTGCAGAAGATGAAGGTGCAGCAGATCACCCTGGTCAGGCCCCCTCCGCCGCCTCCGCCCCCGCCCGAGCAGAAGCCGCCGGAGCCGGAGATCAAGGAAGACGTGAAGATGGACGAGCCCGAGCCCACACCGGAGCCGCAGCCGGCCGAGGCCGCACCGGCCCCACTGAACGTGGGCGAGGGGGCTGAAGGCGGGATCGACGTCGGCGGCACGCGCGGCGTCCCCACGCTGGCAGGCAGCGGCGGGCGCGGCAACCCCTGGGCCTGGTATGACGCCATCCTCAACGATGCGGTGAACGATGCCTTCCAGAAAGCCCTGGCGCGCGAAAAGGCGCTCAAGGACAAAAACTACAAGGTCATCGTCAAGGTGTGGCTGGACGACGCTGGCCGCGTGACCCGCGCCGCGCTGGTCGACAGCACGGGCGACATCCGCGCCGACGAAGTATTGAAGGACGCATTGCGCGACATGCGCGCCTTGCGCGAGGGGCCGCCGGCCGACATGCCGCAGCCTGTGAAAATCCGCGTGACTTCGCGCGCTTGAGAGTGAAATGATGACTGTACGCAAAAAACTGCTGGCGCTTGCCGTGAGTGCCGCCTGTACCGGCCCGGCCTGGGCTGCCGACGACGACCGTGCGCGCGTGGAAATGCTGCACGAGACCACGCTCAACCTGATCCAGCTGCTGGTGGAGCAGGGCGTGTTGAAGCAGGACGCCGCCGACGCCATGCTCGCCAAGGCCAAACAGCAGGCCGCCGAAAAAGTGGCGCAGCAGCAGGCCGCAGAGACGCAGGCGGAGAAGGGCGTGGTGCGCGTCACCTACGTACCGGAAACCGTCAAGCGCGAAATCCGCGAGCAGGTACGGCAGGAAGTCGTCGCGCAGGCCAAGCTGGAACGCTGGGGCGATGTCAACGCCGTGCCGGAATGGCTGGATCGGCTGAAGTGGGAGGGGGACATCCGCGTGCGCTACCAGGGCGACTTTTTCGCTGGGAGCAACGCGCCCGAATCTGCGTTCCAGGCCATCGGCCAGGACATCGACAACACGCTCGAAGATCGCCACCGCGAGCGCCTGCGCCTGCGCCTGGGACTCAACGCCAACGTCGGCCCCGGCATCGATGCCGGCGTGCGCCTCACCACCGGCAATACCTCCGACCCGGTCTCGACCAACCAGACGCTCGGCAACACCGGCAACAAGTACACCGTGGTGCTCGACCGCGCCTTCCTTAAGCTGCGTCCCATCGATGATCTGACGCTGTGGGGGGGCCGCCTGCCCAACCCCTTCTTCTCGACCGATCTGGTGTGGGACGACGACCTCAACTTTGAAGGTGCGGCGGCAAGCTATGCACCCGGCGCGCTCGACCCGCAACGCATAGTCAAGCCCTTCTTCACCGCAGGGGTCTTCCCCTTGCAGGAAATCGAGGAAAACGCGAGCACGCAGGCGAAGGACAAGTGGCTGTTCGGCGCGCAGGCGGGCGTGGAATGGGTGCCCAGCACGCGCATGCGTCTCAAGGTGGGTGCGGCCTACTACCAGTACGAGAACATTGCCGCGACCCTCAACCCGGTACCCTCAGCGGGACTTCTCGGGGACGAGATCAGTCCGCAAAGCCGCCAGAAAGGCAATTCGCTGTTCGTCTTCGACAGCGACGCGAACAACGACGCTACGACGGGCGACAATCTCTTCGGTCTGGCGTCCGATTTCCGCGTCGGCGCGCTCTCCGTCGTCGCCGACTTCGCCGATTTCTATCCGATCCATGTCATCGCCAGCTTCGACTGGGCGCACAACTTCGGTTTCGATCAGGGCGACATCCTGACGCGTACCGGGCAGAGTCTCGACGAAGAAGTCGACGGCTACCAGGCCAGGCTGACCATCGGCCACCCCAAGTTCACCTACCTCGAAGACAACGAATGGCAGGCCTTCGTCGGCTATCGCTACCTGGAACGCGACGCCGTGCTCGACGCCTTCACCGATTCGGACTTCCATCTTGGCGGCACCAACCACAAAGGCTATTTCATCGGCGGCTCGTACGCGCTGATGAAGAACACCTGGCTCACCGCCAAGTGGATGTCGTCCGACGAAATCAGCGGCCTGCCCCTGTCCATCGACGTCTTCCAGCTTGATCTCAATGCCAAGTTCTAGATTGCTGATCCTGTTGCTGGCGATGTTGCCCGGGCTGGTGACGGCGCAGCCGCTGGCCGACGGCGAACTGGGCTGGCTGGTCACGGAATCCGACGAGCGTCCGCCGCGCGAGGCGCGCCTGCGGCCTCCGCCCGAGCGTTTTGTGCTGATCTCCAAAGACGGCAATTTCGTGTTGCCTCTGGAAGCACGCGGCAACGAGGCGAAGCTGATGGACGCCGCGCGGCACGGCGACATCGAGGCCGTGCGCGCGCTGCTCAAGGCCGGGGCCAGCCCCAACATCGGCGACTACTGGCGCGACACGCCGCTGGTCGAGGCGGCACGGCAGGACAATCTTGAACTCGCGCAAATCCTGCTCGACGCCGGCGCGGCGCCGGATACAAAGGGCCGGGGCTACACGCCGATGGGGCTGGCGGCAAAGAATGGCAACGTGCGGCTGGTCGAAATGCTGCTGCGCTACGCTGCCAATCCCGACCGCAAGAGCGACGACGGCGACACCCCCGCCCACGCCGCTGCGCGCATGGGCAAGCCCGGTGTGATCGCTGCCCTGGCCAAGTCGCGCCCCGACTGGCGGTTGTTCGACCGAGACGGCCTGTCGCCGCTCGCCGTGGCGGCCGCCAATGGCCAGCTTGCCGCTGCCGAGGCGCTGGCGCGCGCCGGCGCGCCGCTGGAGTGGGGCGACAAAAAATTCCATCCGCCGCTGTGGTGGGCGTTCTCGGTGGCCGACCTCGACATGGCGCGGCTACTGGTCAAGCTCGGGGCCGACCCCGGCCAATTGCCTGTGGAGACTCTGCAATGACACGCTTTCTTTTGATCGGCCTGCTCGCCGCAAGCGCCGCTATGCCCCTCCAGGCCGCCGACGAGAGCCGCGAACGGCAGATGCTCCGCCGCATGCAGCAGCAGATGCAGCAGGTGGAACAGGCGCGTGCGCTGGCCGAACAGGACAAGGCCGCGGCGCTCGCCGACAAGGACAAGCTCGAACGCGAACTCGACCAGGCGAAGGCGGCCGGGCGCAAGCTCGCACGCGAGCGCGCCGCGCGCAGCCGCGCCGAAGGCGCGCTGAAGGCCGCGCAGGGCGAAATCGAGGTGCTCAAGTCAACCCTCGCTGCCACGGAAGCGAAGCTCGCCGACAGCCAGGCAACACTCCAGACCACGGTGCAGACGCTGGCGCAGACCGAATCGGCAAAGAAGCAGACCGAATCGCGACTCGCCGGTACGCGGCAGGACCTCGGCCAGTGTCGCAGCCACAACGGCCGGCTCTACACACTGAGCCGCGAGATGATGACGAAATACCGCGACAAGACCTGCCAGGACGCGCTGGCGCAGGCCGAGCCGTTCACCGGGCTGAAGCGGGTGGAAGTGGAAAACCTGCTGGAAACCTGGCGCGATGCGGCTGACCGCGAACGTCTGTTGGCGCGCGAGACGGCTGTCACGCCACCGAGGTAGCGCGGAAAGCCAATTTGGCGCTAGTCTTCGCGAGCGGAATTTCCAACTCCACAGGGACATAACATGCCTAAATCGCCTTCAGACGAATACCTCGAAAAAGCCAGCAAGCTCTCCAAGGTCCAGACCGAGCGCCTGCTCTCGCGTTCGCGCGGCAAGCTCATGCGGCGGATGCTCGACAAGGAGCTGACACCGCTGGAAGCGGTGGCGATCCAGCTCCAGATCGAGGACGAAGACCTCGCCGAGTGGCGCGAGCGCATGGCCGAGATTCAGCAGCGGGAAGCGGAAAAAGCCGCCAAAGCGGCTGAAAAAGCCGAAAAGAAAAGCAAGTCGACTAAATGATTGTCCCGCCCACGGCGTCCGCCGTGGGCATTCCGGGCCGGATTTCGCCGCTGCCCGCCTTGGCCCCACTCCCAGCGGGCTTGATAATTCCTCCGGTGCCCTCAAAATAAGGCCAGTAATTCAGGCTTATTCCGGCTATGGCAACCAAGCGAGAAAGCAATACCCTACTGGAACCGGTTGCAACCCGGGCGAAACCGCCACCTCTGTACAAGGTGCTGTTGCTGAACGACGACTACACGCCGATGGAATTCGTCGTGCACGTCCTGAAAAAGTTTTTCGGCATCGACCAAGAACGGGCGACACAGATCATGCTCAAAGTGCATACTGAAGGTGTCGGGGTGTGTGGGGTGTACCCGCGCGACATCGCCCACACCAAGGTCGAACAGGTGGTGGATTTCGCGCGGCAGCATCAGCATCCGCTGCAATGTACGATGGAGGAGAGTTAGATGATTGCCCAGGAACTCGAAGTCACGCTGCACATGGCGTTCATGGACGCACGGCAGAAGCGCCACGAATTCATTTCGGTGGAGCACCTGCTGCTGGCGATGCTGGACAATCCCTCCGCCGCCGAGGTGCTGCGCGCCTGCGGGGCCAATCTCGACGCCATGCGCGAGCAGATCGTCAAGTTCATCGACGAGCACACCCCCAAGGTGGGTGGCGAAGACGAAGTCGACACCCAGCCCACTCTGGGCTTCCAGCGCGTGATCCAGCGCGCCATCCTGCATGTGCAGTCCTCGGGCAAGAAGGAAGTCACCGGTGCCAACGTGCTGGTCGCCGTGTTCGGCGAAAAGGACTCGCACGCCGTGTATTTCCTGTCGCAGCAGGGCGTGACCCGGCTCGACATCGTCAACTTCATCTCCCACGGCATCACCAAGACGCCGCAGGGCGAGCCTTCGCCGCGCCCGGACGAACCCTCTGCTGAGCCGGGGGCCGAGCCAGGCCAGACCTCGCCGCTTGACAGTTTTGCGCAGAATCTCAATGTTCAGGCGCTGGCCGGCAAGATCGATCCGCTGATCGGGCGCGACCAGGAACTGGAGCGCGTGATCCAGACCCTGTGCCGCCGGCGCAAGAACAACCCGCTGCTGGTGGGCGAGGCGGGCGTGGGCAAGACCGCCATCGCCGAAGGCCTGGCGCGCCGCATTATCGAAGGCTCCGTGCCGGAAATCCTGGCGCAGAGCACGGTCTACGCCCTCGACATGGGCGCACTGCTCGCCGGCACCAAGTACCGGGGCGACTTCGAACAACGCCTGAAAGGCGTGCTGAAGCAGCTCGCCGACAACCAGCGCGCCATTCTCTTCATCGACGAAATCCACACCCTGATCGGTGCCGGCGCAGCGTCGGGCGGCACGCTGGATGCCTCCAACCTGCTGAAACCGGCGCTGTCGTCCGGCCAGCTGCGCTGCATCGGCGCCACCACCTACACCGAATACCGCGGTATTTTCGAGAAGGACCACGCGCTCTCAAGGCGCTTCCAGAAAATCGACGTGCCCGAACCCTCGGTCGCCGAAACCGTGGCCATCCTGCGCGGCCTGAAGTCGCGTTTCGAGGACCACCACGGCGTCAAGTACACGGCGGCGGCGCTCACCACCGCCGCGCAGCTGGCGGCGCGCTACATCAACGATCGCCATCTGCCGGACAAGGCCATCGACGTCATCGACGAGGCGGGTGCAGCACAGCGCATCTTGCCCAAATCCAAACAGAAGCGCGTCATTACGCCCAAGGAAATCGAAGACATCATCGCCAAGATCGCGCGCATCCCGCCCAAGACTGTGTCCTCCGACGACAAGTCCTCGCTCGCCAAGCTCGACCGTGACCTCAAGGCCACGGTGTTCGGCCAGGACGCCGCCATCGACGCGCTGGCTGCGGCGATCAAGATGTCGCGTTCCGGCCTCGGCAATCCGCAAAAGCCCATCGGCAGCTTCCTCTTCTCCGGCCCCACCGGCGTCGGCAAGACCGAGGTCGCGCGCCAGCTCGCCTATGTGCTCGGCGTCGAGTTGATCCGCTTCGACATGTCGGAATACATGGAACGCCACGCCGTCAGCCGCCTCATCGGCGCGCCGCCGGGTTACGTCGGCTTCGATCAGGGTGGACTTCTCACCGAGCAGATCAACAAACATCCCTATGCGGTTGTTTTGCTGGATGAAATCGAAAAGGCGCACCCGGATATCTTCAACGTGCTGTTGCAGGTGATGGACCACGGCACGCTCACCGACACCAACGGCCGCCGTGCCGACTTCCGCAACGTGGTGCTCATCATGACCACCAACGCGGGGGCCGAGACGCTGAACAAGTCGACCATCGGCTTTTCCAATGCGCGTGAACGCGGCGACGAGATGGAAGACATCAAGCGCATGTTCACGCCCGAGTTCCGCAACCGCCTCGACGCGATCATTCCCTTTGCGCCGCTGGACGAGCCCATCATCCTGCAGGTGGTCGACAAGTTCCTGATGCAGCTCGAAGAACAGCTCCACGAGAAGAAGGTTGAGGCCGTCTTCACCGACGCGCTCAAGGCCTATCTCGGCAAGCACGGCTTCGACCCGAAAATGGGCGCACGTCCCATGGCCCGCCTGATCCAGGACACCATCCGTCGGGCGCTGGCCGACGAACTGCTGTTCGGCCGGCTGGCCGGTGGCGGCAAGGTGGTCATTGACCTTGACGCCAACGAGCAGGTGAAACTCGACTTCGAGGAAGCCGTCCCGGCATGAACGTGCCATTCAGCCAGTAGGCAAACTGGCCGTTATCCCCTGATAAGCGTGCGGCCGCCCGGTGGGTGGTCGTACGTTCGTCATGAACGATAGGGGACATCATCATGCAGCATCGACTGAAGCAGGCCGCGCTCGTGGCCTTGATTGCACTCTCGCCCACCCTGGCTGCGGCGGCCGAGCCGGCTCCGCTGTCCGGCGACGACCTGGCCAGCATCGGCGAGCGCATCCGCCAGACCGGTGAAAAACTGCGCGCCGACCTGAAGGAAGCGCGCGCCAGGCTGGAAGCGCAAAAGGCCCGCGAGGCCGAAGCCCGCAAGCGGGAACTGGAAGAACAGCGTGCCCACGCCGAAGCCCAGCAGCGCGAGGCGGAAGCCGCCCGTGAAGCCAAGACCGCCCGGGCCGAGCAGCTGGCCTTGCGGCAGAAGCAGCTGGAAGCCGCAAGGCAGGAGCGCGAACGCGAAGTAGCCCTGACCGCCCAGGCGGAACGCGAGGAACAGGCGGCGCGGGCCCGTGCCGCGGCTGCGCTGGCCGCAATCCGGAATTCTGATGAAATCAGTGCATTTGACGAGGACGACCCGGCGGTCGCGGTAGCCGAGGTGGCGAGCCCGAAACCGGTCGGCGCGGGCGCGCCTCCGTCGGGCACGGCGCGTGCACTGGAAGACGCACGCCGTCAGACCGGCGTCCGTGCCTTTGCCGACGGCGTACGCTGATCCGGCAACCGCCCCGCGAGTCGTCGACTGACGGGGCGGCAGGCAATAAAAAAGCGGCGCCACCGAGCGCCGCTGAAACCCGGTGTGGCAGGAGGAGGAGCGCCTGGGGTCAAACCCCGTACCGGGACTGTCTACAAGGGAAACCTACCTGGCCCGTCCGGCCCGCCGAGGCCGGCATGAATCAGGTATTGAATCAAATTACGACGCTGCCGGAAAAATCTTGAGTCCCGCACGCCTGATACAAGCGTACTGCTTCTGGCGGGGTTTCGCCGCAACAAAAACGTCCCGGTAAACGTGGCACAATCGTGCCAGGCGGTCGTGTTGCCGTTGCCTGGAACGCAATTTGCCTGTGATCCCGAACCTTGACCTGACTCTCTAGCAACATGACCTCGATCCATCCCGTGATTCTCTCCGGCGGCTCCGGTACCCGCCTCTGGCCCCTGTCCCGCGCGGCGCTGCCGAAGCAGCTTCTGCCCCTGGCCAGCGACCGCAGCCTGTTGCAGGATACCGTCGACCGCCTGACGACGATGCCGGAAATTGCCGCGCCGCTGATGGTGGCGAACGTCGAGCACCGTTTCATGATCGCCGAGCAGATGCGCGAAATCGGCGTTGAGCCACGCGCCATCGTCTTGGAACCGGTCGGGCGCAACACCGCCCCGGCGATTGCCGTCGCGGCGCTGTTGCTGAGCCGTGACGATCCCGACGCCCTGATGCTGGTGCTGCCGGCCGACCATCTCATCGGCGACATCGCGGCCTTCCACGAGGCCATCCGCGTGGCCGCCGAGGCCGCGAAGAACGGCCATCTGACCACCTTCGGCATCGTCGCCGCCACCGCGGAAACCGGTTACGGCTATATCCGGCAAGGCTCGCCCCTGGGCGACACGCCTGGCGCGAGCCGGGTCGCGGCCTTCGTCGAAAAACCCGATCTCGCCACCGCTCAGGCCTACGTCGCCGCCGGCGACTACTACTGGAACAGCGGCATGTTCCTGTTCCGTGCATCGGATTTCCTCACCGAGCTCGGCAAGCTGCGTCCCGACATCCTAGACGCCAGCCGGGCGGCACTCGACGTCGCCAAAAACGACCTCGACTTCGTACGCCTCGACCCGGCCGCCTTCGAGGCCTGCCCCTCGGAATCGATCGACTACGCCGTGATGGAGAAGACCGGCTGCGCCGCCGTGGTGCCGGCCGACATCGCCTGGAACGACATTGGGGCCTGGTCGGCCCTGTGGGAAGTGGCGCAGAAAGATGCGTCCGGCAACGCCACGCGTGGCGACGTCATGCTGGAAAACGCCCGCAACAACTTCGTGCGCGCCGAAACCCGCATGGTCGCCGCGCTCGGCGTGGACAACCTTGTCATCGTCGAAACTGCCGACGTGGTGCTGGTGGCGAACAAGGACCAGGTGCAGGACGTGAAAAAGCTCGTCGACCGCCTGAAAGCTGAAAAGCGCTGCGAGCATCTGATCCACAAGCAGGTCTACCGGCCCTGGGGCTGGTATGAAGGTATCGACGACGGCGAACGCTTCCAGGTCAAGCGCATCATGGTCAAACCGGGCGAAAAGCTCAGCCTGCAGATGCACCATCACCGCGCCGAACACTGGATCGTCGTCTCCGGCACGGCACGCGTCACCTGCGGCGAAGAGATCCTGCTGCTGACCGAAAACCAGTCGACCTATATTCCGCTCGGCACCTCGCACCGCCTGGAAAACCCCGGCAAGATCGATCTGCACATGATCGAAGTGCAGTCGGGGTCGTACCTGGGCGAGGATGACATCGTGCGTTTCGAGGATATTTATCAGCGCAGCTGAGGATAGGGGCCAGGATTCAGGGGGCAGGGGGGTGCGGCTGCGCCGCGTTTCAAGAATTCATGGGACGCGGCACAGCCAGACCACACCAGCGATCATAAAAATTTCACGCGCCGCAGATTGACAATCCAAAAACTGCGGGCGTAGAGTCTGCCCACAAGAATTGCACACGGATGCGATTCGCGCCGACACAAAAATACCAACCCGGCTGTCCCCTCGCAAAAAACGAGGGCAAGCGGAGAACAACACAGTAGTCAAACCATCGTCTCCGGGGAGAAGACGCATGAACTACGCTGTTGCCGTCTCACGTCTCACGTCTCACGTCTCACGTCTCACGTCTCACGTCTCACGTCTCACGTCTCACGTCTCACGTCTCGGGGAATGCCTGTGCGGGAGAGCGGCGTGCGTAAGCTCGCTGTTTTCCTGCTTGCCTGCGCAGCCGCGAACCTCCATGCCGCCACGGTCCCCGGTGCCATTCCCGGCAACTTCGGTGTAAGCGAAACCGGTGCCGCCACCTACAGCATTCCCCTCGCGGTGCCGCCAGGCACCGCAGGCATGGAACCCAGGCTCTCGCTGAACTATTCCAGCCAGAGCGGAAACGGTATCGCCGGCGTCGGCTGGTCGCTGGGCGGGCTCACAGCCATCACCCGCTGCGCGCAAACCATCGTCCACGACGGCCAGACACGCGGCGTGCAGCTCGACGCCAACGACCGCTTCTGCCTCGACGGCCAGCGCCTGGTCCTGACCACCGGTTCCAGCTACGGCGCGGTAGACGCCGAATACCGCACCGAAATCGAATCCTTCAGCAAAATCGTGTCTGTCGGCGGCAGCGCGGGCGATCCGCAATACTTCAAAGCCTGGACCAAGGCCGGGCAGATCGTCGAATTCGGCAACACCGAAGACGCGCGCGTCGAAGCCCAGGGCAAGACCCTGGCCGCCAGCTGGGCCGTCAACAAGATCAGCGACACCCTCGGCAACACCATCGTCTTCACCTATACGGAAGACAACCCCAACGGCGAACACCGTATCGCGCGCATCGATTACACCGGTAACGAAACGGTAGGCGTCTCGCCCCACAACGCGGTGGAATTCGAATACGAAACGCGGCCCGACCCAAGCTCAGGATTCCTCGCCGGCTCCTTGAGCAGCCAGACCCAGCGGCTGGTGCGCGTGCAGACTCTTGCGCAGGGGGCTGCGGTCATGGATTACCTGCTGGCTTACGAAACAGGCACCACCACCGGCCGATCCCGGCTGACGAGCCTGACCCAATGCGCGGCCAATGGCGATTGCCTGAATCCGACGACGTTTGCGTGGCAGGAGGGGGAAGTCGGCCTGGATTCCACTGTAAGCACGGGGATATCCAGCGAAAATTTTCAATACACCCATGCGATGGATGTAAATGGTGACGGAATTACAGACTTGATTTATCCCAATGGGGATAGTTGGAAAGTTCGCTTTGGCGGTGCGGCAGGACTAGGCGATGAAATGAATACGATGGTTTCCAGTGCGGGTTACGAGTATGCCCGTCCCCTAGACTATGACGCAGATGGTCGCGGCGACTTGCTGGTACCGTACGCAAACGGCCATTGGCATTTAATGCGTGGAACAGGTGATTGGGTGTTCCCTTTCGATATCCCGGTAGACACAGGGATCAGCGATGCCGGCAAGGCGTATTACCCCCAAGTTCTGGACTTGAACGGTGACGGCATACCAGACTTGGCGCAAGTGATTTCTGAAAAATGGCACTATACCCTTGGGACGGGGCTGAGGTTTGCGGCGCAAGTGATCAACACCAATTTCAATGCAATAAATTATGTGGACTATGGACGGGTAGGGGAATTTGATGGTGATGGACTGCGTGATCTGTTCATACCGGGTTTTGAACGGCACATAGCAAGCCTCTATAACGAGCCGGGTTTGTGGCAGGCGAACGATTGGCACGTTCTAGACACCCAAAACTCGGGGGCTGCATTGAAGCTGGTTGATGCAGATACCAACAGGCCGCAAATCATTCCAGGGATACATTATTCGACGCCAGGGCTGGCTTGGTGGAGCATCCGCAAGAATGGACACGTGACTGACTTCTCGGGAGATGGGTTGTCTGATTTGCTCACCATTCAAAGCCAATATCAAGGAAATTCTAGCGGTGATTATTACTATAATGGATACGTCTATACGCCCTACTGGCTGGCATGCATAAACAAAGGTGGTGAATTTGATGATGCGGGTTGTGTTTATTTATTCCCTTGGAGTGCGGAACAGATATTACTGCCGGTAGACCTCAATGCTGACGGTATTCCTGACCACAAGGTCATGGATTACACGAACAACTGGTCGATTGATGTTTTCTCGACAGGTAATGCTTCGCCGGCATCGCTGGCCGTTAAGTATGGCGACCCTGCGAATGCAACCGAGCAGGGTTACAAGGACAATCCACTGGTCGGAGATTTCAACGGGGACGGGCTTCAGGATTTGATGTTGTCTGATGGGAATGTATGGAACTATCGTGGGCATAAGGGTGCCGTCCCCGACCTCCTCCTAACCCTCACCGACGGCCACGGTGCTGCCCGCAGCATCAGCTACAAACCCCTCACCGACCCTGCCGTCTACACCAAGGGCAGCGGAGCTGCGTACCCGGAACAGGATCTCCAGGCGGCGCTGTACGTCGTCAGCGAAACCGCCGCCGACGACGGTGTGGGCGGGCAGTTCCGCAATGCCTATCGTTACGAAGGCGCGCGCACCCATCTCACCGGGCGCGGCTTCCTCGGTTTCCGGGTGCTGGAGCAAACCGACCTGCAAACCGGCCTCGTCACCCGCAGCGAATACAGCCAGACCTTCCCCCACATCGGCCAGCCGCTGCTCGTCACCCGCACCAGCGCCGGCGGCGTTGAACTTGCCCGCGCCGAGAACACCCTCGACAGCAAGCTGCTCAATGACGGCAAGACGCATTTCTCCTTCGTCGCCTACAGCAAGGAACAGGGCAAGGACCTGAACGGTGCCGAACTACCTTCGACCGAAACCTGGAACACCTACGGCGACGACTGGGGCAATCTCACCCAGGTCATCAGCCAGACCTCGGACGGCTTCCGCACGCAGACCGACAATACCTACGCTAACGACGAATCGAAATGGCACCTTGGCCGCCTCACCCGCGCCAGCGTGGCCCACACCGCCAACGGCCAGACGCTCACCCGCGTGTCGGCCTTCGAGTACCACCCCGACACCGGCCTGTTGACCCGCGAGATCGTCGAGCCCGACCAGCCGCAGCTCCGGCTCGACACCGCTTATGTCCACGACGCCTTCGGCAACCGCAAGACCGTCACCGTCAGTTCCCCCGCCACAGGTACCGCAGCCATCACGGCGCGCACCACCACGACCACCTACGACGCCAATGGCCAGTTTCCCGTGGGGCTTGCCAACGCGCTCGCCCACACGGAAAGCAAAAGCTTCGACCCCCGCTTGGGCAACGTCGTCAGCCTCACCGGCCCCAACAATCTCACCACCACCTGGCAGGTCGACGGCTTTGGCCGTAAAACCCGCGAAACCCGCGCCGATGGCACCTACAGCGTATGGGCCTATGCCTTCTGCGATACCTCCTGCCCTGACCAGGGAGCCTATCGCGTCCTCACCGAACATTTCGCCAGCGACAACACCCAGGCCGCGCCTTCCAGCATTGCCTTCTACGACCGGCTGAACCGCGAAGCGCGCAGTGCCGTCCAGGGCTTCGACGGCCGCTGGATCTACACCGACACCGTCCGCGACGGTCGCGGCAACATCGACAAGCTTAGCCGGCCCTTTTACGGCGGCGACCCCGTCTACTGGATAGACCGGGATTACGACGAGCTCAACCGCCTGATCAAAGTCGTCGAACCCGACGACCCCGCCAAGGCTGCCCTGACCGTCAGCTACAACGGGCTGACGATCTCGCGCACCAACCGCAAAGGACAGACCGGGAGCGAAACCCTCGACAGCCAGGGGCGCAAGCTCAGCGTCACCGACGCCCTGGGCAACGTCACCACCTATGGATACGACCCCACCGGCAACCTCATCCGCACCACCGACCCCGCAGGCAACAGCATCGTCAACGTCTACGACATCCGCGGCCGCAAAACCCAGACCACCGACCCCGACTTGGGATTGTGGAAATACGACTACAACGCCCTGGGCGAACAGGTGAAACAGACCGACGCCAAGAACCAGACCACCACCTTCGAATACGACCTCCTGGGCCGACTCAAAAAGCGCACCGAACCCGGGCTGACCAGCACCTGGGTCTGGGACACCGCTGCCAACGGCAAAGGCAAGCTCAAGCGCGCCAGCACCAACAAAGGCTACACCCGCACCCACTTCTACGACAGCGTGGGCCGTCCCAGCCGCACCGACACCGACACCGGCGAAGGCTTCATCCTCACCGTCACGCAAAGCTATGACACCGCCGGCCGGGTACGCGACGTGATCTACCCCAACAGCCTTGGCATCCGCACCGTCTACAACGCCTATGGCCATGCCAGCGAAGTGCGCAACGCCGCCAACGACGCCCTCTACTGGCAACTCGACGCCATCGACGCCGAAGGCCACATCGTCCAGGAGACCGCCGGCAACGGCATCGTCAGCCAACACACCTACCGCCCGGAAAACGGCCGCCTCACCGTCCGGCAGGCCGCCCTGGGCAGCACCCCCGTGCAAGCCCTGAGCTACCTCTACGACACCCTCGGCAACGTCCTCGTGCGCAGCGACGACCTCGATGCCGTCACCGACAACAACCGATACGACAAGCTCAACCGCCTCATCGAACACGCCGCCACCGTCGGCGGCGTGCGTACCGTCAGCACCGTCACCTACGACGCCTTGGGCAACCTCACCAGCAAAACCGGCGTCGGCAACTACAGCTACGGCGACCCCGCCCACAAACACGCCGTCACTGCGGCCGGCAGCAACAGCTACAGCTACGACGCCAACGGCAACCTCACCGCCGGCGGCGGGCGGACGCTCAGCTGGACCGCCTGGAACATGCCCGCCAGCCTCACCCAGGGCAGCGTGACCAGCACCTGGACCTACACCGCCGAACACGAGCGCTACAAACTCACCACCGGCGGTCGCACCACCTGGTACTTGAACCCCGGCGTCCACCAGGGCGGGCACTACGAACGCACTCGCTACACCAGCGGCACCGTCGAACACCGCGTCACCCTTTACGGCGGCGGTGCCCCCATCGGCGAAGTCCTGAGCTTTGAAGATGGCAGCCCCGACCAGACGCGGTACTACCACGGCGACGCCCAGGGCAGCATCAGCGTCGTCACCGATGAAGCCGGGGAAATCCTCACAAAATTCCGCTACGACCCCTGGGGCAAACAGACCCGGGTCTCCGGCAGCAACACCGGCATCGACCAGACAAGACAAGGCCACACCGGCCATGAAATGCTCGACGGCGGGCTCACCCACATGAACGGGCGGCTGTACGACCCGGCCATCGCGAGATTTGTCAGCGCCGATCCCATCGTGCAGGCCCCTTACAACCTGCAGAGTCTGAATCGGTACAGTTATGCATGGAACAACCCGCTGGGATATACCGACCCTTCCGGCTATTTCCTGTGTTTCTTTGGGTGCGAGGTCAGCCCCAGTGTGGGTCGTGCCCTGTTCACGCTCGGCGGCATTGCGTTCGGTGCCATCCTTGGCCCCGCCGGCCCCATCTTTGCCGGCAGCACATCCTGGGCCACCACCCTTGTCAGTGGTGCCCTGGCCGGCGGCGTGGGCAGCTTCATCGCCACCGGCAACGCGCAGGCGGCATGGCAGGGTGCATTGAGCGGCGGACTGTTTGCCGGGGCGGGGTTGCTGGGCACTGAATTAGGAGGCAGCTTTGCAGCCAATAACGGCGTGGGCCGTGCCCTGCTGCACGCAGCCGCAGGCTGCATCTCGGCGAGCGCGGGCGGCGGCAGTTGCGGGAGCGGGGCGCTGACGGCGGGGTTTACGAAGTTTGCCTCGGCCTATATCCAGATCGGTGAAGGTTCGCTCGGACGGCTGGTCACATACGCGGTGATCGGCGGCACGGCGGCGGAGATCGGCGGCGGGAAGTTCGCCAATGGGGCGTTTACGGGGGCGTTTCAGTATTTGGTCAACGAGAAAGTTAGCAAATCAATGCAGAAAAGCGCCTCATCTAATAACAACAAGTCTGGCGTATTAGATCGCGTTATCCGATGGATTGATAAGAACGTTGTATATGACGTTGGTGTGCGAGGAGGGGTGGGTGTTGGCGGTGAATACTCCTTAAGTGCTAGCGCCGAACAGCTTGGAAGAAAAGCATTTGATGTGAATATTGGGGGCGGAGAAGCCATCGGAGCCACCGTTGGTGCTATCGCCATAGTTCCTGTATTCGATGTTGGGCCAGATGTTGATGCGCCTTTACGGACTTCATTGTCGATTTGTGGGGGCGTTGGGGTGGGCGGATGCGTGTTTATAAACACACTGGATCGTGGGGTCTTCTCAATTGATCTTGGTGTTGGTGCAATTGGCGGTTTAAGCATTCAAAACACTCTTGGCATTACCAAAGAAGGGAGTGTTAGATGAACAGTTTGCTTGGAGCGGCAATTGTTGCGCTGGGGTTGATTTCATTCGCGCTTGTTTTTGTTTATTTGTTTATGACCCATAAACTATTTGTGGCGCTTGAGCGTAAACACCACGAGGTGTGGGTGTCTATTGGAAGCCCGCATTTAATTAAAAACAATTCGTTGGTTAATAATTTTTCGTTTTTGCGCTATTTGCTGAGCGGTGGCTTTTTTAAACTTGGGGACGAGGTTTTATCTAGGTTAGCAAGAACTGTTTTCTATCTTTTTTGTTGCTCATTAGGAGCGTTCTTGCTGTGGTTTGCGACATATTTTTTAGGGCGTTCTTTAGTGTAAGAGTCACCCGGCGGCAAATAGCAGAGCCGGGGTCAAGCAGAGCCGGGGTCAAGTCTTTCATAGGGAACAACAGGGGACAGACCACGGTTTATCCTGTTAAGATCAGGGGTCTGTCAATCCAACTGTGTAACTGAGTAATTTCACTGCAATGCTGAGACCGGGACGCGGTCTTCGCCGAACAGAATCTGGAAAGATTGCAGCGCGGGTTTCCAGTGATGAATCTGCTTCCAGTTGCGCGACGCCTGCTCGATGGACAGGTACAGCGCCTTCACCGCTGCCTCATCGTTCGGGAAGATGCGCCGGTTGCGCGTCAGTTTGCGCAGGCTCATGTTCAGGCTCTCAATCGCGTTGGTCGTGTAGATCACTTTCCTGATCTCCGGCGGGAACTGGAAGAACGGGATGATGTTGTCCCAGTTGCCGCGCCACAGGCGCACCACCGACAGACCGGCAAACAACAGGGGACAGACCACGGTTTATCTTGTTAAGATCAGGCCCTTCCAATTTTGATCGAACCCCATGCCGCGCCGCGCCCGCCTGGCTTTACCGAACGTTCCGCTGCATATCATCCAGCGTGGGAACAACCGGCATGCGTGCTTTTACGCCGATGAGGATTACCGCTTTTACCTCGACTGGCTGCACGAGTACGCAGGCAAGACTGGATGCCAGATTCACGCCTATGTCCTCATGACCAACCATGTTCACCTGCTCATTTCGGCGGAACGGACAGGTGCGCCGGGAGCGCTGATGAAAGCGCTGGGTCAGCGTTACGTACAGTACGTCAACCGTACTTATCGGCGCAGCGGTACGCTGTGGGAAGGGCGCTACCGCTCTTGTCTCACCCAGGAAGAAAGCTACCTGCTGGCCTGTCAGCGTTACATCGAATTGAATCCTGTGCGCGCGGGCATGGTCGAGCACCCGGCGGAATATCGCTGGTCGAGCTACCGGGGCAACGCACAAGGGGAGCCTGACGTACTATTGAAACCGCATTCCTTGTACCGGGCGTTGGGCAAGGATGCGGGAAGTTGCGTAGCGGCGTATCGTGAATTGTTTCGATACGAATTGGAGCCGGGCTTGGTCGATGAAATCCGCCGCGCGACGAACGGAAATTATGCGCTTGGAAATGCGGCCTTCGCAGCACAGGTATCAACGGCTTTGGGGCGACGTGCCGTGCCCGGAAAGTCTGGAAGGCCACGCCGAGTGGTGGAGCCAGAAACGGGGGAATTGTTTGGTGAATGAGATAAATCGTGGTCTGTCCCCTGTTGTTCTGCCTGTTGTTCTGCCGCGCCGAACACTGGATCGTCGTCTCCGGCACCGCCCGCGTCACCTGCGGCGAAGCAATCCTGCTGTTGACCGAGAACCAGTCGACCTATATTCCGCTCGGCACCTCCCACCGCCTGGAAAACCCCGGCAAGATCGACCTGCACATGATCGAAGTGCAGTCGGGGTCGTATCTGGGTGAGGACGACATCGTGCGCTTCGAGGATATCTATCAGCGGAGCTGAGGATAGGGGCCAGGATTCAGGGGGTTTGTGCGGCTGCGCCGCGTTTCATGAATGCATGGGGCGCGGCGCAGCCGCAGTCATTTCCCCCAGCCCCTAGATCCTGACCCCCTGACCCCCTGACCCCCAGCGCCCCCTGTAAGACAAACACCTACACGATTTCCGGAGTCCCTCCGTCCGCTTAAACAGCGTCCTGCCACATTAACTTTCCCGGCCTGCCGCCGAAAACGATTCATCCGGGCAAGGTTTAGCCCGCAGATGAAAAAACTCTTACGGGAAGGACAGGATCATGAAACTCGACGAAATGCTGGCTGAAATGCGTGAAGTCAATCTCAGCTACCTCATGCTGGCGCAGAGCATGATCCGCCACGACAAGACCACCGCCGTGTTCCGCCTGGGCATCAGCCAGGATGTGGCCGAACTGATCGAGGCGCTGACCCCCGCCCAGGTGCTCAAGCTCGCCGATTCCGGCATGTTGATGTCGCGCTTCCGCTTCGACGACGGTGCGGTGCTCAACCTGCTCACCAACTACACCAAGGACCGCACGCTGGCGCAGTCGCACGCGGCCATCCTGATGGCGGGCCAGCAGGCAGCGGCCTTCGCATAAATCACATCCAATCGCGTCGTAGGGGAGGGCATCATGAGAAAAAAAAGCCTGTTGAACGAAATGCGCGACACCCAGCTGGCGATCGAGCTGATCGAACTTGGTGCCCGGCCGCAAGTACTGGAATGCGAAACATCGCTGTCGCGCGAGCGCCTGTTGAAGCTCTACAAGGAAGTGAAGGGTGTATCGCCCCCCAAGGGCATGCTGCCGTTCTCGACCGACTGGTTCCTTACCTGGCTGCCCAACGTGCATGCCTCCCTGTTCGTCAATATCCACCGCTATCTCACCCGTAACAGTGACGCCACCGGCATCGAGGCCCTGCTGAAGAGCTATCGCCTGTATCAGGAATACGTCCACACCAACCAGATCGAACCGGTGTTGAGCTTCACCCGTGCCTGGACCCTCAACCGCTTCTTCGACAGCCGCATGCTGGAAACCGCCGTGTGCAAGACATGCGGCGGCCACTTCGTGGTGCATCCCGACGACCTGCATCACGACTACGTCTGCGGCCTGTGCAACATACCGGCGCGCGCGGGCAAGACCCGCAAGGCCCGCGCCGAACACGACGCCCACGCCAGCCTGCACGCTGCGTAAGCCTGCTCACCCGGCAATGCACCGCCTGCCGGTCAGTCTGCAATCCCTGCTGATTCAGTGCGCCGCCGTGGTTCTGGCGGCGTTGCTGTTTTTGGGGCTGGCGCGTGTTGCGGGCATTGCCGTGTCCCTGTCCGGATTCGCCCTCATGCAGGGCGGGCTGGCCGCCGCATTGAGCTGGCGGCTCGCCCAGCCGGTCTGGTGGTGGGGGTTGCATCTGGGTTTTCTGCCTGCTGTCTGGCTGGCGTTGCATCTGGCCTTGCCAGCCTGGGCCTATCTCATAGCCTTTGTGCTGCTGCTGCTGTTTTTCTGGAGCACCTTCCGCACCCGGGTGCCGCTCTATTTGTCTGACCGCAAAGCCTGGCAGGCCCTGATTCCCCTCTTGCCGGCCGACCGGCCGTTCCGCTTCATCGACCTGGGCAGCGGGCTGGGCGACGTGCTGTTCTATCTGGAGCCGCGCTTTCCGCTGGGTCGCTTCGAGGGCACCGAGATCGCCCCGGGCCCCTGGCTGATCAGCCGGCTGCGCGCCGCCCGGCGTCGTAGCCGGGCGGTTTTCCTGCGGCGCGACTACGCCACATTCGATCTCGGCGAGTACGACATGGTCTTCGCCTTCCTGTCGCCGGCCGCCATGCCGGCGCTGTGGGCGCAGGCGCAGGCGCAGATGCGCGCGGGATCGTGCTTCGTCAGCCTGTCCTTCGAGGTGACTGGCCAGCCCCCTGATCAGACGATTGCGCTGGCCGACGGCGCACGTCACACCCTCTACGTCTGGCGCATGGCCGCGACAAAATAAACGGACTGCGCCATCAAGTTTTTTTGGCCATGGTCGAATTCCAAGCATGTCGGGAGATCGTGCGCGCCGCGCAGCGAGCAGGGCGCGTGCGCCGGACACCGTTACGTGAGGATGAAGCATCGTGTTAGTCATAGTCGGCTGGGTCGTTGTGCTGTTGTGCGTGTTCGGTGGCTTTGCGCTTGCAGGCGGCCACCTGGCGGCGCTATGGCACCCCATCGAACTGATCATCATCGGTGGCGGCGCGATCGGCGCGTTCATCGTGTCGAACAACAACAAGGCGCTCAAGGCCACGATGAAAGCGCTGCCCACGCTGTTCAAGGGTTCCAAGTACAACCAGGCGCTGTACATGGACCTGCTGGCCCTGCTGTACGAACTGCTCACCAAGATCCGCAAGGAAGGTTTGATGTCGGTGGAAGCCGACGTCGACAACCCCGAGAGCAGCCCGCTGTTTTCCAAATACCCCAGCATCCTCGCCGACCATCACCTGATCGAATTCCTCACCGACTACCTGCGCCTGATGGTGTCCGGCAGCATGAACGCCTTCGAGATCGAAAATCTGATGGACAACGAGATCGAAACCCACCACCACGAGGGCGAAGTACCGGTGCACAGCGTGACCAAGCTGGGTGACGGTTTGCCGGCCTTCGGCATCGTCGCGGCGGTGATGGGCGTGGTGAAAACCATGGGCTCGGTGCATCTGCCGCCGGCCGAACTCGGCGTGCTGATCGGCGCGGCGCTGACCGGCACCTTCCTCGGCATTCTGCTGGCCTACGGCTTCGTCAGCCCGCTCGCCAACCTGCTCGAACAAAAGCTCAATGAGTCGACCAAGATTTACCAGACCATGAAAGTCACGCTGCTGGCCAGCATCAACGGCTACGCACCGGCCATCGCCGTGGAGTTCGGCCGCAAGGTGCTGTATTCGACCGAGCGTCCGACGTTCAGCCAGCTCGAAGAACACGTCAAGGGCGCCAAATCGCGCTGACCCTGTCCTGGACCTGAGCCGGACCGAGCCCCATGAGCGAGCAAAAAGCCCCCATCATCGTCAAGCGCATCAAGAAGGTGGCCGGCGGCCACCACGGCGGCGCGTGGAAGATCGCCTACGCCGACTTCGTGACGGCGATGATGGCGTTTTTTCTGCTGATGTGGCTGCTGGGCTCCACCGCCAAGGGCGACCTCGAAGGCATCGCCGAGTACTTCAAGAACCCGCTCAAGGTGTCCATGCAGGGCGGGTCGGGCAGCGGCGACAGCTCCAGCGTGATCAAGGGCGGCGGCCAGGACATCACGCGCCAGGTCGGGCAGGTGAAAAAGGGCGAAACCGAGGCCGAGAAAAAGGCCTACAACCTCAAGGCGGCCAAGGCCGAGCTGGAAAAGCTCGAGGCCAAGCGCCTGAACATCCTGAAGCAGAAGCTCGAAGCCGCCATCGACACCAACCCCACGTTGAAGCAGTTCAAGCGCCAGCTGCTGCTCGACATCACCGCCGAGGGGCTGCGCATCCAGATCGTCGACGAGCAGAACCGGCCGATGTTCAACCTCGCCAGCGCCGAATTGCAGTCCTACACCAAGATCATCCTGCGCGAGATCGGCGCGGTGCTGAACGACGTGCCCAACCGCGTCAGCCTGTCGGGCCACACCGATGCCACGGTCTACGCCAACGGCGGACGCGGCTACGGCAACTGGGAACTGTCGGCGGACCGCGCCAACGCCTCGCGCCGCGAGCTGATCAGCGGCGGCATGGACGAGGCCAAGATGCTGCGCGTGGTGGGGCTGGGTTCATCGGTGCCATTTGGCGAAGCCGCAGCCACCGACCCGATCAACCGCCGCATCAGCATCATCGTCATGAACAAGCGCACCGAGGACGCCATCACCAAGGAAGCCTCGGGGGTGCAGGTTGAAGACAAGACCGACGTCGAGACCGAACTCGACCGCTTCGGTCCGGCCGCACAGGCTGCCGCCGCCAGCAAAGCCTCTGTGGCCGCAGCGATGGCTGCGGCTCCAGCAGTGAAATAGCGGGTAAACCCCCCTTTATTTCCCCGATTGGTCGCGCCCGCGACTGCCGATAATCCATCCTAAGAAATCCCGTTTCGCATGGTGCGAGGCGGGGCTCTCCACCAGTGAGATCAGGGATGGCTGAAGAAAGCGATCAGGAACGGACAGAAGCCCCATCGCCACAGCGACTGGAAAAAGCACGTGAAGAAGGGCAGGTACCCCAGTCGCGCGAGCTGGCGACCTTCGTTGTGCTGATGACCGGCGGGGCCGCGCTGTGGATGACGGCCAGCCAGATGGGCCAGTCACTGTCCGGCATCGTGAAAAGCGGCCTCGCGTTCGAGCCGGCCGTGGCGCGCGACAGCCACTACGTGTTCGACAAGCTGTCGGGCCAGGTTTTTGATGCGTCGCTGGCGCTTGCCCCCTTCCTGCTGCTCGTCATCATCGCCACCCTGACCGGCCCGCTGCTGCTGCGCGGCTGGCTGTTCAGTTCCAAGGCGCTGATGCCCAAGTTCTCGCGCCTGAGCCCGCTGGCCGGCTTCAAGCGCATGTTTTCGCACCAAAGCGTAGTCGAGCTGGTGAAGTCGATCGCCAAGGTGGGGTTGCTGGGCAGCATCGCCACCTGGCTGGTGTGGAGCAACCTCGACGGCGCATTCTCGCTGGGCATCGAAAGCCCGGAGCAGGCTGTCGCCCATATGGGTGATCTGGTCGGCCGCATGTTCCTGCTGGCCACCGGGGCCATGATCTTCATCGTCGTGCTCGACGTGCCCTACCAGCTCTGGAGCCATCTCGACAAGCTGAAGATGACCAAGGAGCAACTCAAACAGGAAGCCAAGGAAAACGAGGGCGACCCCTACCTCAAGGCCCGCGTGCGCGCCACCCAGCGCGAAATGGCCCGCCGCCGCATGATGGCCGAGATTCCCACCGCTGACGTGGTGGTGACCAACCCGACCCACTACGCCGTGGCGCTGAAATACAGCGAAGGCAAGATGGGCGCACCGCGTGTGGTGGCCAAGGGTGCCGACGCCGTCGCTGCGAAGATCCGCGAACTCGCGGCTGAACACCGCGTGCCGCTGCTCGAAGCGCCGCCGCTCGCGCGTGCGCTGTATCGCCACACCGAACTCGGCGACGAAATCCCCGCCACGCTCTACGCCGCCGTGGCCGAAGTGCTGGCCTATGTGTTCCAGCTGCGTCACTTCCAGCAAGTCGGCGGGACCTACCCCAACGTCCCGGTCGACCTACCGGTGCCGCCCGAACTCGATCCGTTGCAGGCCCCTGACGCCGGAGTCCGCGCATGAACGGCACACTGAACCTGGGCAATCTCTTCAACAGCGCCAACCTGCGGGCGCTGGCCGCGCCCATCTTCATCATCCTCATCCTGGCGATGCTGGTGCTGCCGCTGCCGCCGCTGGCGCTGGACATGCTGTTCACCTTCAACATCGCGCTGTCGATCATGGTGCTGCTGGTCGGCCTGTCGACCAAGAAGGCACTCGACTTCGCCGCCTTCCCCACGGTGCTGCTGCTCTCCACCCTGCTGCGGCTGTCGCTCAACGTCGCCTCCACCCGCGTGGTGCTGCTCGAAGGCCACACCGGCCCCGACGCGGCGGGCAAGGTGATCGAGGCCTTTGGCCATTTCCTCGTCGGCGGCAACTACGCGGTCGGCATCATCGTCTTCGTCATCCTGGTGGTGATCAACTTCATCGTCATCACCAAGGGCGCAGGCCGCATCGCCGAGGTCAGCGCGCGCTTCACCCTCGACGCCATGCCCGGCAAGCAGATGGCCATCGACGCCGACCTCAACGCCGGCCTCATAGACGAGAACGAGGCGCGTCGCCGCCGTGCGGAAATCTCGCAGGAAGCCGACTTCTACGGCTCGATGGATGGTGCCTCGAAATTCGTGCGTGGCGACGCCATCGCCGGCATTCTCATCCTGCTCATCAACATCATCGGCGGCTTCGTCGTCGGCGTGATGCAGCACGACCTGTCGATGGCCGACGCCGCCTCCAACTACACCCTGCTCGCCATCGGCGACGGCCTGGTGGCGCAGATTCCCGCGCTGGTGATTTCCATCGCCGCCGGCATCATCGTCAGCCGCGTGTCGACGGAAGAAGACATCGCCGGCCAGATGCTCTCCAACGTCTTCAGCAAGACCCACGCGCTCTACATCACCGCCGGCATCCTCGGCATGATGGGCATGATTCCGGGGATGCCGAACTTCGCCTTCCTGCTGCTTGCCGCCGGCATGGTCTGGCTGGCCTGGCGCGGCAGCCACAAGCCGGCCACGCCCGCACCGGAAGTGGCTGCCGCGCCGGTGGCTGCGGTGGAAGCGCAGGAAGCCAGCTGGGAAGACGTCGCGCCCATCGACACCCTCGGCCTCGAAGTCGGCTACCGCCTGATTCCGCTGGTGGACAGCGCCGCCGACGGTGAACTGGTGCGCCGCATCAAGGGCATCCGCAAGAAATTCGCGCGCGAGATCGGCTTCCTGCCGCCTGCCGTGCACATCCGCGACAACCTCGAAATCAATCCCAACAGCTACCGCATCACCCTCAAGGGTGTGGAAATCGGCAACGGCGAAGTGCGCACCGGTTCCTTCCTCGCCATCGATCCGGGCAGCGTCGTGGCGGCCCTGCCGGGCACCCCGACCAAGGACCCGGCCTTCGGCCTGCCGGCGGTGTGGATCGAGGCCGACATGCGCGAGCAGGCGCAGGCCATGGGCTACACCGTGGTCGACGCCGGCACGGTCGTCGCCACCCACCTCAACCATCTCGTCACCCAGCACGCCGCCGAGCTGCTCGGCCGCCAGGAAACCCAGGCGCTGCTCGACCATCTCGGCAAGAGCGCGCCCAAGCTGGTCGAAGACCTGGTGCCCAAGCTGCTGCCGGTTTCGGCGCTACAAAAGGTGCTGCAGAACCTGCTCATCGAAGGCGTGGCCATCCGTGACATGCGCAGCATCCTCGACACCCTGCTCGAACACGCCGCCCGCGTGCAGGACCCCAACGAGCTGACCGCGCTGGTGCGCGTCGCGCTCGGCCGGTCCATCGTGCAGCAGATTTACGGCGCGACCGGCGAACTGCCGGTGATGGCGCTGGACCAGAACCTGGAGCGCCTGCTGATGCAGAGTCTGCAGGCCGGCAGCGAAGGCGCGGCGATGGAGCCGGGCCTGGCCGACAGCCTGCTGGCCCGCACCCACGCCAGCGCCCAGCGCCAGGAGGCACTCGGCCATCCGGCCGTGCTGCTGACGCCGGCGGTGCTGCGTCCGCTGCTCGCCCGTTTCCTGCGGCGCACCGTGCCGCAACTCAAGGTGCTTTCGCACGCTGAAGTGCCCGAAGGCAAACAGATCAAAGTGACTTCCCTGGTAGGAGGAGCAGCATGAACGTGAAACGCATCGTCGCCAAGACATCCCGTGAGGCCATGCGCCAGTTGCGCGAGGTACTCGGTCCGGACGCCGTCATCCTGTCGAACCGCGCGGTCGAAGGCGGCGTCGAGGTGCTCGCCATGCCGGCCGAGGCCATCGCCTCGATGGCTCCGCCGGTCGACGACACGCCGCCGCTGCCGCGTGCCGAGGATTTCCGCAGCCGCACGCAGGAAGCTGCACCGCGCCAGCCGCGTCTGCGCGACACGCCGGTGCGCGAGACTGCACCGCACCCCTACGACGACTTCGCGCGTCCCGCGCCCGCAGCGTCCGCCGCCCCGCGCAACGAAGCCGAGCCCGCCGTCAGCTTCAAGCGCCGGCTGGTCGAGCGAGTAGCCGTGCCCACGCCGGAAAGCGCCGAGATGACGCAGAGCATCCTCGCCGAGCTCAAGGCCATGCGCACCCGCCTCGAAACCCGCATCGACGACCTCGCCTGGCGCGAGCTGCCGGGACGCGACCCCGCCGGTGCCGCGCTGATGCGCGACCTGCTGTCGGCCGGCTTTTCCGCCACGCTGGCGCGCGACATGCGCGACAGCCTGCCGCACGACGAGGGCGACGCCCAGGTGTGGATGCGCAACACCCTGATGAAGCGCCTCTCCGTGATGCAGCACGAAACCGACCTACTCGACGAAGGCGGCGTGTTCGCCCTCATGGGCCCGACCGGTGCCGGCAAGACCACCACCACCGCCAAGCTCGCCGCCCGTTTCGTGGTGCGCCACGGCGCGGAAAAACTCGCGCTGCTCACCACCGACAGCTACCGTATCGGCGGCCACGAGCAGCTGCGCATCTACGGCAAGATTCTTGGCGTGACCGTACACGCTGTGCGCGATGCTGCCGACCTCAAGCTCGCGCTGGCCGAACTGCGCAATAAACATACGGTGCTGATCGACACCGTCGGCATGAGCCAGCGCGACCAGGCCGTGGCCGAACAGGTGGAAATGCTGTGCCAGGCCGGCCAGCCGATCAAGCGCCTCTTGATGCTCAACGCCACCAGCCACGGCGACACGCTGAACGAGGTGGTCGAAGCCTATCGCCGCCGCGGCCTCGACGGCTGCATCCTCACCAAGATCGACGAGGCCGCCAGCCTGGGCCCCGCGCTCGACTGCGCCATCCGCCACGACCTGATGGTGCATTACCTCGCCACCGGCCAGCGTGTGCCGGAAGACCTGCACCTGGCCAACCGCCAGTACCTGATCCACCGCGCCTTCAAGACCCGCACGCTGTCCTCGCCCTGGCAACTCGACGAACACGAGCTCGCCTACGCGATGAGCGGCCATTCGGTCCACGCAGAAAGCGCGGTGTCCCTTGGATAAGCTCAAGACCGACCAGGCCGCCGGCCTGCGCCGCCTACTGGGCCAGCCGCCTGCCGGCCTGCAGGTGATCACCGTGATGAGCGGCCAGAAAGGCGCGGGCAAGACCATCGCCACCGCCAACCTCGCCGCCGCGCTTGCCCGCGCCGGCCGCGACGTGCTCATCATCGACCAGGCCCGCCACGGGCGCGGTGCCGCGGCCGCGCTGGGACTGGTACCGCTGCACGACGTCTCCGACGTGCTCGCCGGTCGCTGCACGCTGGAAGACCTCATCCTCACCGGCCCGGACAACGTGCAGGTGCTGCCCATCGGCGGCGGCTTCACCCGCCTGGGCCGCCTGTCCGAGCGCGACCAGGACTGGCTCGCCGCGCGCTTCGACCGCCTGCAATGCGGCGTCGACGTGGTCCTGGTCGACATGGAAGACGCGACCGATCCCGACGCGCTGCCGCTGGGTCTGGCCGCCTCCGAAATCCTCATCGTGTTGCCGCCCGGCCAGGCCGCGCTCACCGACTGCTACACCCTGGTGAAGCGGCTGGCGATGAACTTCGGCAAGCGCCAGTTCCGTCTGCTGCTCAACCGCGCCGCCTCGGCCGACCAGGCACGCGCCGTGGCGCACAATTTTGCCGACACCGCCCACCGCTATCTCGGCGTCACCATCGACACCCTGGGCTACCTGCCGCGCGATGAACAGCTCGACCGTGCCAGCCGCCTGCGCACTTCTGTGATCGAGGCGTTTCCCGTCTCGCAGTCCACCTCGCAGTTCCGCAAGCTGGCCGACCATCTGCTGCGCTGGCCGCAACCGGCGGGCCTGGGTGGGGTAGGGGGCTTCATGCAGCGCGTGATGCAGGGCGGCCGCCTGGTCGAGGCCTGCAGGCACTGAGGCGGCCGCATGATGTACACCGCAAGCGGCAAGAAACAGCGTGACGAAAAGAGCGAACTGCTCGAACAGTACATGCCCATGGTCAAGCGGCTGGCGCATCACATGATGGGCCGGCTGCCGCCGAGCGTGGAAGAAGACGATCTGGTGCAGGCCGGCATGATCGGCCTCATCGACGCCATCAGCCGCTACGACGAGGCGCAGAGCGCGCAGTTCGAGGCCTACGCCATCCAGCGCATCCGTGGCTCCATGATCGACGAGCTGCGCCACCTCGACTGGATGCCGCGCAGTGCCCGCCAGTCCATGCGCAAGATCGAGGACGTGATCAGCAAGCTGCAGCACCGCCTCGGCCGCCAGCCAGGCGAAGCCGAGATCGCCAGCGAGATGAAGCTGCCGCTCAGCGAATACCAGGCCATGCTGGGCGACGCGCGTGGCCACCAGCTGCTGTATTTCGAGGACTTCGGCGACTCCGACGAGGACGACTCCTTCCTCGACAAGCAATCCGCCGACGAAGCCTCGATGCCGCTGCCGCAGCTGCTGGACGCCAACCTGCGCGCCTGCATCATCGCCGGCATTGAAAACCTGCCCGAACGCGAGCAACTGCTGATGTCGCTGTACTACGAACAGGAACTCAACCTGCGCGAGATCGCCGAGGTCTTCGGCGTGTCCGAATCGCGCATCTGTCAGCTGCACGGCCAGGCCATCGCCCGCCTGCGCGCCAAACTCAAGGAAGACGCATGGATCGCGCAAGCCTGATCGGGCTGGTACTCGGGGTCGCCGCCATCGTCGGCGGCCAGGCCATCGAAGGCGGCCAGCTCGGCATCCTCATGCAGCCGGCGGCGTTCGTCATCGTCGTCGTCGGCACACTGGCGGCGGTGCTGCTGCACCATCCGCTGCCGGTCTTCCTCAAGGGCATGCGCATGGCGCGCTGGGCGTTCCGCCCGCCGGAATCTGACGCGCTCGCCACCATCCGCCGCATCGTCCAGTGGTCGCATACCGCGCGCACCGACGGCATGCTGGCGCTGGAAAAATACGTCAACACGACGCGCGATCCCTTCCATAAAGCCGGCCTGCAGCTGCTCGTCGACGGGGCCGACGCCGCCAAGCTGCGCGACACGCTGGACGTGCAGATCGTCAGCTACGAAACCCACGAACGCCAAGCCGCCCGGGTGTGGGAAATTGCCGGCGGCTACGCGCCCACGCTCGGTATCCTGGGTGCGGTGCTGGGGCTCATCCACGTCATGGAAAACCTCTCCGACCCGAGCAAGCTGGGCGGCGGCATCGCCGTGGCGTTTGTTGCCACCATCTACGGCGTGGGACTGGCCAACCTGGTGTTCCTGCCCATCGCCAACAAGATCAAGTTCGCCATCGCCCGCCAGGTCGCCGAACGCGAAATCCTCTGCGACGGCCTGGCCGGCATCGCCCAGGGCGACAACCCGCGCATCATCGAGGCCAAGCTGAAGGGCTACCTCTAATCCATGCGCCGCCGCCGCCGCATCGCCTTCGAGCACGAGAACGCCGATCGCTGGCTGATCTCCTACGCCGACTTCATCACCTTGCTGTTTGCCTTCTTCGTGGTGATGTACGCCGTGTCGGCGGTCAACGAAAGCAAGTACCGCGTGCTTGCCGATGCGCTTGGCGACGCCTTCGGCAAGACGCCGTCCCCGGTCGATGCGCCCGTGCCCAATCCGCGCCCGGCGAAGCCTTTGCCGCCCGAGGTGAAGCAGCGCACGCTCAAGCAGCAGCAGGCGCTGGAAGAACGTGAACACATGAAGGCAGTGGCCAACAACCTGCTGGAGGCCATGGGGCCGCTGGTCAAGGAAGGCAAGGTGCGGGTCACGCAGAGCCGGCGCGGCGTCACCATCGAGATCAACGCCAACGTGCTGTTCCGGCCGGGTGAAGCCGACCTCCAGCCCGATTCGCTGGGCGTGCTGCGCGCGGTGGCCACCACCCTGGCGCGCGAGCCCTTCAACCTGGAAATCACCGGCCACACCGACAACGTGCCGATCAAAAGCCCGCAGTTTCCGTCCAACTGGGAGCTTTCAGCCGTGCGCGCCAGCAGCGTGGTGCGCCTGTTTGCCGACAGCGGCATCGACCCCATGCGGCTCTACGCCATCGGCCGAGAGGCCAGCCAGCCGGTGGCCAGCAACGCCACGGCAGAGGGCAGGGCGCGCAACCGCCGGGTGGAACTGATGATTTTGTCCAGCCTGCCCGACGTGGCCGAAGAAATCCCGGTCAAACAGCCCGTACCCGCCGCCCGACCTTGAAAACGCCCGGACAGCCCCGATACTTCGTGGATACCAAACCCAACACGAAGATCGGACCATGCCCCGCGACCCCAAGCCAGACGCCTCACCCATCGAAGGTGAAATCCTGCCCGAGAACCGCCAGCTGCCCACCACTCCGGTGCTGCCGGCGGAACTCTACCTGCTGCCGCTGACCGAAAAGCCCTTCTTCCCGGCGCAGACCCTGCCGCTCTTGATGAACGAAGCGCCCTGGTTCCCGACCATGGAGGCGGTGGCGCGCGTGCCGCATCACATGGTCGGCCTGGTGGTGGTGAAACCCGACAACACCGACGACGTGAAGCGCGGGGATTTCAGTCTTGTCGGCACCGCCGTGCGCATCCACCACCCGGTGCGCGGCGACGGCAAAATGCAGTTCATTGCCGAGGGCGTCAAACGCTTTCGCATTGTCGAGTGGCTGTCCGACGTGCCGCCCTACAGGGTGCGCGTGGACTACCCCAGCGAACCCGGCAAGCCGGAATCCGAGGAAATCCGTGCCTATTCGGTCGCCATCATCAACACCATCAAGGAGTTGCTGCCGCTCAACCCGCTGTATTCCGAGGAGCTGAAGTTCTTCCTCAACCGCTACGGCCCCAACGAGCCGTCCCAGCTTACCGACTTTGCCGCCAGCCTCACCACTGCGTCCAAGGCCGAACTGCAGGACGTGCTCGAAGCCCTGTCGCTGAAAAAGCGCATGGAAAAAGTGCTTGTGCTGCTGAAGAAGGAACTCGACGTGGCGCGAATCCAGTCGCAGATCCGCGAGCGCGTAGATGAAAAAATGAGCGAGCAGCAGCGCGAATTCTTCCTGCGCCAGCAACTCAAGGCCATCCAGAAAGAACTCGGCATCGCCAAGGACGACAAGACCGCCGAGCTCGACACCTTTCGCGAGCGGCTGGCCAAACTGGTCGTGCCTCCGCACGCGCAAAAGCGCATCGACGAAGAGATGCACAAGCTTTCGCTGCTGGAAACCGGCTCGGCCGAATACACCGTTACCCGCAACTATCTCGACTGGCTCACCGTGCTTCCCTGGGGCGTGACCACGCAGGACAGCTTCGAGCTCGATCGTGCGCGCAAGATACTCGACCGCGACCACGACGGCCTCGACGACGTGAAGGACCGCATCCTCGAATTCCTCGCCGTGGGCGCGATGAAAGGCCGCATGTCGGGCTCCATCCTGCTGCTCATCGGCCCGCCCGGCGTGGGCAAGACCTCCATCGGCAAATCCATCGCCGAAGCGCTGGGGCGCAAGTTCTACCGCTTTTCAGTAGGCGGCATACGCGACGAGGCCGAGATCAAGGGCCACCGCCGAACCTACATCGGTGCCATGCCCGGCAAGTTCCTGCAGGCGCTGAAGGAAGTGGAATCCGCCAATCCGGTCATCATGCTCGACGAGGTCGACAAGATCGGCGCGAGCTACCAGGGCGACCCGGCGAGCGCGCTGCTCGAAGTGCTGGACCCCGAACAGAATGCCGATTTCCTCGACCATTACCTGGACGTGCGCTTCGACCTGTCGAAAACGCTTTTCATCTGCACCGCCAACGATTTTTCCATTCCGTCGGCGCTGCTCGACCGCATGGAAGTCATCCGACTCTCGGGCTACATCACCGAGGAAAAACTCGCCATCGCCCGGCACCACCTGTGGCCGCGCGTGCTGGAACGCGCCGGCCTGAAGAAGAGCCAGCTCACCCTCACCGAAGGCGCGATCCGCCACGTCATCGAGGGCTACGCCCGCGAAGCCGGCGTGCGCAACCTGGAAAAACAGCTCGGCCGCGTCGCCCGCAAGGCCGTGGTGAAAATCCTCGGCGGGGCCGCCACGCCGATCAAGATCGGCACCAAGGAAATCGAGGCCTATCTCGACAAACCCGTGTTCACGAAAGAAAAGCCCATCACCGGCGTTGGCGTCGTCACCGGCCTGGCGTGGACATCGATGGGTGGGGCCACGCTGCCGGTGGAAGCCAGCCGCGTGCACACCCTCAACCGCGGCTTCAAGCTCACCGGCAAGCTCGGCGAAGTGATGAAGGAATCCGCCGAAATCGCCTACAGCTACGTTGCCTCGCACCTGAAAACCTACGGCGCAGACCAGACCTTCTTCGACAAGAGCTTCGTCCACCTGCACGTGCCCGAAGGTGCCACCCCCAAGGACGGCCCCAGCGCCGGCGTCACCATGGCCACCGCCTTGCTGTCACTGGCAAAGAACAAAAAGATCCCGCGCCCGCTCGCCATGACCGGCGAACTCACCCTCACCGGCCAGGTCCTGCCCGTCGGCGGCATCCGTGAAAAGGTCATCGCCGCGCGCCGCATCGGCATCCACGAGCTGATCCTGCCTGAGGCCAACCGCCGCGATTTTGACAAACTGCCCGAGCACATCCGCGCCGGGCTGACCGTGCATTTCGCGAAGCGGTATCAGGATGTGGCGGGGGTGGTGTTCGGTGCGGCTTGAGACCATCCGAATCCGTTGAGTATTCCTGCATGGCCAATCTACGCGAGCCCACTTTGTAGACGGGTGTTCGAGCCGTGGGTGGCCCGCTTGCCCGCAAGGCTAGTGAGATTGCACTCGCCGTGTCCCGCGATTACTATGTGTATACAAATCACAAAGGATGCACATCATGCGCACGAACATTGTCATTGACGACAAGCTCATGAAGGACACGCTCAAGGCCACCGGCCTGAAAACCAAGCGGGAAGCGGTTGAACTTGGGCTGCGAACCCTGCTCCGGCTGCGGCAGCAGGCAGAAATCCGGCGCTTTCGCGGCAAACTCGACTGGCAGGGCGACCTCGATGCATTGAGGACCGACAGTTGATTCTGGTCGATTCCAGCGTCTGGATCGACTATTTCCATGGAACCGCCACACCCGAGACGGAAAAACTCGACGTCCTGCTCGGTACCGAACCCATCGCGACCGGCGACCTGATGCTGACCGAAGTCCTACAAGGCTTTGCCAGTGATCGTGATTTCAACCAGGCGAAAAAACTTCTGGGCGCGCTGACGATAGTGGAGATCGTCGGGCAGGACATCGCCATTCAGGCCGCCCGGAACTTCCGCACACTGCGGACACGCGGGATAACGGTCCGCAAGACCATCGACACCCTGATTGCAACGCGCTGCATCGAGAGCGGCCTGATCCTGCTGTACAGTGATCGGGACTTCGATCCGTTTGTCGAGCATCTTGGGCTTCGCTCGGCGATGCCCGCAGGGTGAGGGTTGGAAGCGTGATCCCTGTTTGTGAGTGACTCAAAGTCGGCCATTCTAGACACTCGCGGGCTTGCATATCTCGGTCTGCAATACTGCTGTTACCTGCCGCTCTGGTGCGAGCGACGCTGAACAGCAGCTTCTCGATTTGACGAATGCGAACTCTCGACCCGGAAGACTTGTCCGGTCTTCGGCATAATGGAGAGCCGCAATCTAAGTAATCCAAGAACAGATGGGTCTGTACTGGGCAAATGTCTAGCGGAATCGCACCACGTCGACAATCACGAACAGAATGATTGCAAGGGAGGCAAATTGATCAGGCTGCTACATACCGCCGACTGGCAGATAGGCAAATGCTACGGGCAGTTCGGGCCGGATGAAGCGGCTCTGCTCGCCGAGGCGCGTTTCAACACCGTCGAGCGGCTCGCTGCGCTGGCGCTCGAACGGCAGGTCGATCTTGTTCTGGTTGCCGGCGATGTCTTCGACGCCCAGGGCGTGTCCGACAAGACCATTCATCGACTGTTTCATGCCATGCGCGGGTATGCCGGCCCTTGGCTGCTGATACCGGGCAACCACGATGCTGGCCTGGCCGAATCAGTCTGGACCCGAGCCGCCCGGCTCACGGCCATCCCCGACAACGTTCATGTCTGCCTGAATGCCGAGCCCCTGTTACTGGAGACACTCGGCGTCGCCATCCTGCCCGCGCCGCTGACCCAGCGCCACACCTACAACGATTTGACCGAATGGTTCTCAGGCGCCGACACGCTCGCCGGCATGCTTCGCATCGGCCTGGCGCACGGCAGCGTTCAGGGCATCCTCGCGGAAGAAATCGACTCGGCCAACCCGATCGCCGCTGGTCGAGCCGAACAGGCCAGGCTGGATTACCTCGCTCTGGGCGACTGGCATGGCACCAAGCAGGTGGACGCGCGCACCTGGTATAGCGGCACGCCCGAGCCCGACCGCTTCAAGGCCAACGACTCCGGCCAGGCGCTGCTGGTCGAACTGGCCGGGCCGGGTGAGTCAGCCGTGGTCACCCCGATTACAACCGGGCAATACCTCTGGCAGTCGCTGACCATGATGCTCCAGGTCGCCAGCGACATCGATCAGGTTCTGTCACAACTGGCCGACTTCGGCCAGACCGACGTGGTGAAACTGGTCCTATCCGGACAGACCGACCTCGCCGGGTATCGCCGTCTTCAAGCCTCGATTTCTCAAGCTCAAGGCCGGGCACGTTGCCTGCAAGCCGACCTTTCGGCCTTGCGCTTGGAACCCACCGACGAAGACATCGACGCCATCCAGGCCGACGGCTACCTTGGTGAAGTCATCGCCGAACTACGGGCCGGCCAGGACGGAGCCGAGGCTGAATTGGCCCGCGATGCCCTGACCCTGCTCGCCGGCATCCTCGACGCCCGGCGTGCGGAGGCGGCATCGTGAAACTGACCCGCCTGCGCATCGAACAATTCAAGCAGTTCCGCCAGCCATTCGAAATCGCCGATTTCACTACTGGCCTGAATCTTTTTACCGGCCCCAACGAAGCCGGCAAAAGCACCATCGTCGCAGCGATCCGCGCCGCCTTTTTCGAGCGCCATCGTTCCAGTAGTGTCGACGACCTGCGCCCCTGGGGCGATGCGTCCGCCTCGCCCAGCGTCGAACTGGATTTCACCCTCGGCGCTACATCCTATCGACTCGGCAAGCGTTTCCTCGGCAAGAAGCGCTGTGAGCTGCAAGCCGGGTCACAGCATCTGGACGGCGTCGAGGCCGAAGATCATCTCGCCGAACTGTTCGGCTTCCAGCATGCCGGCAAGGGCGCCAGCAAGGCCGAACACTGGGGTATCCCCGGCCTGCTCTGGATTCAGCAAGGCAGCGCCCAGGAACTGCGCGACCCCGTTAGCCACGCCACCGACCACCTGCGCAGTGTCCTCAACACCACCCTTGGCGAGATTGCCAGCAGCAGCGGTGACGAAGTGCTGGCCAAGGTCGAAGCACTGCGCAACGAGCTATTGACTACGAGCACCGGCAAACCGCGCGGTGCCTACCAGCAGGCGCTCGAACAGACCGCCACGCTGGAAGCCACGCTCCAGAATCTGGACATTGACATTGCCGCCTACTGCGACAAAGTCGACCGGCTGGCCACGCTGCGCCGCGAGCACACCGCCGACGCAGCGGAACAACCCTGGACGGCTTTCCGCCAGCAGGAACACGCGGCAACGGCCAGTCTTGAGGCCATCCGCCAGGTCGAGACCGCCTTGCAGGCAGACCGGCAGCGCGCCGGCCAGATCGCGTCGCAGATCCCATTGCTGCGCGGCCAGCTCGAAACCTTCGTCAGTCAGGAGCAGGCCGTCGCCACCCGCAAGACAGCGCTGGAAAGCATGCAACAAAATTGCCTCGCCCAAGACGCCCTCGTCGGGCAATGGCAAACCAGAGCGTTGGCCGCAACGACACACCACGATGCCGCGCGCGAAATCCTGCGTTTGGCACGGCAGGAGGCCACCCGGCGCGAGCACGCCAAGCAACTCGACGAGTTCAAACGCAAGCGGGAAACCACTGCTGACGCCCTCACCCGGGCCGAGGCCGAACAGGCCGCCCTGACCGCGCTGCACAAGCAACTGGTCGAAACAGAGATCGACCCCAAGGACCTGAACACCCTCAAGACGCAACAAAGCGAATTGCGCGAACTGCGCATCCGGCGCGATACGGTAGCCACCCGGCTACGTTTCGCCTTGACTGACGGCAGCCGGATCGAGATCGGACAGGAATCCGTCACCGGCAGCGGCGACCGCCTGCTGACCGAAACCACCCGCGTCACCTTACCCGGTCTGGGTCAACTCGAAATCACCCCCGGCGGCACCGACTTGGCCGAACTTGGTCGCCAGGAACAAGCCCTGTCCGACAAACATGTCGCCCTGCTGCAACGGCTCGGCCTCGCCAGCCTGGAAGCCGCCGAAGCCCGCCACCTAAGCCACACCCAACATCAAGCCGAAGCCAGGACGGCCGCCGCCACGCTCAAGGCCCTCGCCCCCAAAGGCATTGAAGCCCTGCGTGCTGAACAGGCGGGTCACGACGCCCGCGCCGGGGAAATCGAACAAGCCCTCGCTCGCCTGCCGTTCGCACCGGAAAACATGTCCGAACGCCCCGCCGTCGCCCAAGCCGAAGCCGAAGCCACCGAAGCAAGCGCCCGCCAGTCCCTCGACCAGATCAACCAGCAACTCAACGAGGCGCGGCTTGCCGCCGGCAACGCCCAGACCGCCCACGAATCCGCAGCCCGCGAACTGGCTGCCGCCCAAGCCGTGCTCGACGCCCCCGACCGCGCCGCGCGTCAGTCGGCCGCCAATCAGAATCTGGTCGATGCCCGCGCCGAGCAAGACAGCCTCGCCGAGCGCATCGATGCGCGCGCCCGGCAAGTCGCCGAGGCCAACCCCGACCTCCTCCAGCAGGATGTCGAACGCTTCGGCACGAGCGCCGGGCAACTTGAAAAACAACACGCCGAACGCCGCGACATCCTGATGCGCCTGGAGGTCGAGCTACACACCACCGGCGCGCAAGGGCTGGAAGAACGCCGGTCCGAAGTAGCGCGCGACCTTGAACACGTCCGCCGCCGCAGCAACGAATTGCAACGCCGCGCCCAAGCGCTCGACCACCTGCTCACGCTGCTGCGCGACAAGCGCGCCGTGCTGACCCGTAAACTCCAAGCGCCGCTGCAAAAGCACCTCAACCGCTACCTGCAACTGCTGTTCCCGCACGCCAGTCTGGACATCGACGAAACGCTCACTCCCGGCCCGCTTACCCGCCCGGGCAGCCACGGTGCAGAAATCAGCCTGTTCGAAGAACTCAGCTTTGGCGCGCGCGAGCAAATGGGCGTCATCAGCCGTCTGGCCTACGCCGACCTGCTCCGCGAAGCCGACCGTCCCACCCTCATCCTCCTCGACGACGCCCTGGTTCACAGCGACGGAGCACGACTGGCGCAAATGAAACGCCTGCTGTTCGATGCCGCCACCCGGCATCAAATCCTGCTCTTCACCTGCCATCCCGAGAAGTGGCGGGATCTGGGCGTAGGGGCAAGGTCACTGGAAACCTTGCGCGCCAGCAACAACGCTGGCTGATTATGGTTCGATAAGCCATAATGAAGGCAATCCAGTTATTTCGTCGCAAGTTCCAGCGCGGGAATGTCATCGTGGAAATGGTCATCTGGCGTCTGCCCAAAGCCACGCCAGACCGGCCCCACGGCATCAAATACCGCTTCTACTGCGGACGCGACAATGCTTGCCTGGTTCGCTACGACAACGAAGCCGGCAAAGGCGACCACCGCCACTACGGTGAACTGGAAGCGCCCTACGCCTTTACCAGCGTGGATCAACTGATTGAGGATTTTCGCAACGACTGCGCCCGCCTAGCGGGCTGGGAGTGGGACACATGAGCAAGGTCGAAATCACCATCACCACGCCAGCCCAGGCGTTGAAAGACGCCGCATCGGTTTGGCGGCGCATCGAAGCGGGCGACGAAACTATCGTGCCCACCATCAGCTTCGGCTCGCCTTCGGAACTGTTCGCCGCCATCACCGACCGACGCCTGGAATTGCTGCGCCATGTCGCCAGTCACGAGTCGCTCAACATCCACCAACTCGCCCAGACGCTGGCGCGCGACTACAAAAACGTCCACACCGACGTGAAGGCGCTGGAAGAACTGGGGCTGCTGGATCGGACAGACGGGAAGCTTGTGGTGCCGTTTGACGAGATTGATATCAGGGTGGCGTTGCGGGAAGCGGCTTAGATGCAGATGTAAGTGTGAAAAGTGGCCGAAATCATTGCATCTAACTAACAACGACGAGGGGCGCTCAATGTATTAGCGTTGAGCGTCTTGCTTTGTGTCAATGCACGATTTTTACGGCAGCATAGAGCTGTTTCAAATGCTTCGGCAACATATCTAATATTGGCTCGTACATGAATGAGTTTAGATGGATGTTTTCCGGCGTCATGAGATTTACCTGCTCCATTAGGGCTATCGGATCTCGCTCTTGTGGGAAGTCATGTCTGTATTTCTTCAGGAGCTGCATGGTTTGGTTCTTGGTGATTCCATCGACGAACGGCTGATTGGCAATCTTACGGACCATGAAGGCTTCTGCCATAAGCCTGATGGCAATGGACAGGATGATTTTGCTTTCGAGTTCGGCTTGTTCATCGTTCTCCTGTGCAATTTCATCGGCAAGCTCATGGATAACGTCAATCACAGGCTTCTGCGAATCTGCTAGCGTTAGGTTCGGTTTGTTGATGATCGACTTATAGAGGTTCTCCAAATCCTGAACGGTGATTGCCGCAGTATCGACCTTCATGTGCAGGAGGGAGGTCAGGCGATTGAATTCTGCATCCCGGCCGCAATACTCTGCCAAGTTCCGAACAAAGGGTATGGATGAAATCGCGTATCGTCTGTCTTCCAGATTGTCCTTCCAGAACTCGAACGGATTGTTCTGATATTTTTCCTCTTTAAGGCTTAGATTTCTGCCGTTCTTGACTGCGAATAGCCTGTTTGATCTCTTGATACCCAACCGTCCGCTGATGGTTCGATGGAAATCGAAGTTGTGGGTGAGAAATATGCAGTAGAACTTATTCAGTTCGGAGACATCCTTCAGATATTCCACGATGGCGTACTTGTTCTTGTAGTCGAACGAGTCAGCGATGTCGTCCGCAATCACAAGGGTTTCTTGTCCCTGCTTCTGTCTCGCACTTATTTCGAAAAGGATGTTCAGAATGTATAAGGCCCGCTTTTCGCCCTGGCTCAACACTTCTAACAACAGCTTCCTATCGACAGGCTTGGACTGGCCATCCTCTTTGAAGCCGAAAGCGATTTCAGGCCTGGTTCCCTTAAGTATCACGTCCTCCTGGTTGGACACCTCAAGGGTGAACGGGACAGCGAAGCGTTCGTTGAAGATTCTTATGACTTCCTTCCATTCGGTCTCTTCCTGCTTTGCTGCTTCAATAGATTGCTTAATGATTTCCTTGCCGGACTGGTATTCCTTCAGGAAATCGAGATATGTACTACGCTCTGCGGAAAGATAGGACAGCCAGATGTCTTTCTGAAGCTTCTTATAGTCGCCGAGTTCTGCGACCACATCTCTGTTATCCAGGAGGTAATCCCTGAATTCCCTGAGTTCTTTGGTGGTCAGTTTTTTGTCGATTGCCTCGAACTTCTTATTGAGTCCATCATCTGTGAGGATTCTGGTTTTCTCGCCTTCGATTTTCGCATTCAGATCATCCGCCGATGTGATTTCCTCCTTTGTCTGACCGTTGAAGAGATTGACCGAATGGTTGGCAGCGAAGAACCCGTTGTCAGCCAGATTCTTGTTGACGGTCTTAGCGTGGTAGTGATTGAAGGTCTTGGAGAGAATAGGAGAACCCACAATGAGTTCGTTGTACTTCTCAATGTAGTCTTTCAGTTGCTGACTAATCTGCCCAGACTCAAGCAGTGCCAGAGCCTTTTCGTTGAATAAGCGCTCATAGACGATAACCGCCAACCGTTCATCAGGTTTCTCACCAACATCCTTTTCCGAGACATCAAGCAGATCATAGATGGAGGTGTAGCCGAACTGTTTGAGTAGTTCGGTTTCGGGAGTAACTGTTCTTCCTGTGAGGCCGGATCGTTGCTTCAGCCTTTTGAAGAGTTCGTCCTTTTTGGCTTCAATCTTCTTAAGGGCATCGTCATATTGCTTCTTGATCGCTTGGTTTACCAAAAGTAACGAGGTCTTCTCCGAGTCGAAGTTCTCGTTATAGGGTTCAATGACGAAGACCTGTTCAGGTTTCAGCGCTGCGTTGTTTTCATCACTGATTTCCCGCTTCGTCTCACGGTCAGGATGAATGAGATCACACGAGTTCTTGTCCCTGCTCAAATCCAGGAACGTTTTGGACAGCGAGGTCTTCATGAATCCATTGGGTGCGTACACTGAATAGGCATTGGTATTCGCGAAATCAAAACCACACTGCAGCAGGCCGATTCCGTAGCAGTTCGCAAGATTGACCGAAATCTTTTGCATTGTTGATCAACGTCTAATTAATCTGATTGAGCTTCGATTTTCGCTTTTTTTAAACTTCGATTGGCCAACGTGGTGTGAATGAGTGTGCGGTTTCTTCGACCGAGATGATCCGCTCAACGACAAAAAAACGAGTTCCCTGTTTCGCAATATCGAAACAGAAAAATAACTCGTGTCCACCTTTAAATCTATAGCTGTACGGTTCGGCCTCTCTGGTTTCAACACTCCCATCTTCCTCACGTGCAGTGAGGATAATTGTGTGCAAGTTATTTCCTGCTGACGCGATGACCTGCTTGGTGCCCATGCGGCGCTCCATTTGTCCAATGATTAATTTATAAAATCAAACATACAGAATCAGTAACAATCGCGGTTGGACGCCCACTAATAGGTGGTCAGAACCAATGCAATTGGATCATTACAATGAATATGCTTTCTGTATCATTTTCTCAATCCGCGTACGACTTGCGGCCCTGAGAACCTGCAAACCCAATTCGCGCGCCATGGCAACGGTAGCCGCCTCACCACTGTTGCCACAGGCGACCACCTCCCACGCTAATGCTAGCAGTTCCGCCATACAAATTTCATCCACCGCCCTGGCCGCATCCTCAGCCGGCCGCCGGAACGCGATAGGCCCATCCGGGTTTTGCCCCGTCGGCCAGTAGAACGTCCCGACATCCTCCTGGGTCGTTTTGAATTGCTTTGCGGCCAGCGCTTCGACCCGGTCGCGGATGCGCGATCCGGTGCGTTGCCAGCCGTGCGCTCTGGCGATGCGGCGGGCGAGCACTGCATCGAGTACCGGGCCTTCGATCTCGATCACATGGGCGATCATGCGGGCAAGGGTTGGGTTGTAGGGCGCGTCGAAAAAGGCATCGGCGTTCACGCCATCCACTACGGACAGGGGATCGGCCTCGATGAAAACCGCAGTCGACATGGCTGAGAAACCGGGAATATTCCTGGCGTAGACCTCGGCGGTTTCCTGGGGTTGGGCATCGTCGGATCGCGGTCTGGCTGGCGATGGATTGGCGGCGTGGTCGCTGCTGTCTTTGTTGGGTTGTTGCCTCGCGGCCTCATCGGCCCTGGCCTGGGCGAAGGCTGCTTCTGCCGCCAGACGGGCGGTTTCCTTCTCGGCGGCTTCGGCACGTTTCACCCGGCTGGTTTCCAGCAAGGTTCGCAGCTTGGCGTCGAGTTTGTTCAGGGTGCCGGCGGCGTCGATCCACCAGTCGGTTGACCAGACCCGCAGGATGTCCCAGCCCAGACCGCGCAGGACCTGTTCCCGAAGTTTGTCGCGGTCGCGCGCGGTGGCGGAGCGATGGTAGGTGGCGCCATCGCATTCGATGCCGCACAGATACACGCCCTGGGCGTCCGGGTGGACGACGGCGAGGTCGATACGAAAGGCAGACGCGCCGATCTGGGTGTGCAGTTGCCAGCCTTTTCGGGCGAGGGCGGCGGCGACCGCTGCTTCGAACGGGCTTTCGAAACCGCCCCGGCTGCCGCTATGGGCTTCAACCAGGGCGCGTGTGCCGCGTTCGGCGAATTCGAGGAAGAGCTTGAGGTCGCGCACGCCCAGGGCCTGGGTGCGGGCGAGGTCGAATTGTTCGGCTTTGAGGCTGGAGAACACGCGCAGTTCGTGACGGGCGCGGGTGATCGCGACGTTGAGGCGACGTTCTCCGCCGGTGCGGTTCATCGGGCCGAAGTTCATCGAGACGGCACCGTGCAAATCCGGGCCGTAGGTGATGGAGAAGTACATGATGTCGCGCTCGTCGCCCTGAACGCTTTCCAGGTTCTTGACGAACACGGGTTCGAGTTCGACCTCGGAAAACCACGGCTCTATAGCCGGGTCTGTCCGCCGCGCTTCGTCCAGCAGGTCTTCGATGAGACGCTGCTGTTCGGTGTTGAAGGTGACGACGCCGATTGTGAGCTTCGACTCGCGAAAGCCCGGCGACTTGAGGCGTCCGACCAAGTCGGCGACCAGGGCTCGGGCTTCGGCTTTGTTGATGCGCGCACCGCCTTTTTCGTAGACCCCGTTGACGGGGTGGAAGCTGACTGCCCGGTCTTCGGTGACGGGGGACGGGAAAGTCACGAGCGAGCCGCCGTAATAACGATGGTTGGAAAAGGCGATCAGGCTTTCGTTGCGGCTGCGGTAGTGCCAGGTCAGATTCATGGTGGGCAGGCTGGCACCCAGGCATTCGTCGAGAATACTTTCCAGGTCGCTTTCGACATCCTCGTCGTCCAGGTCGGATTCGGCCCGGTCGAAGAAATTGGTGGGAGGCAGTTGCTTGGGGTCGCCCACCATGACGACCTGTTTGCCGCGCGCGATGGCGCCGACGGCGTCCCAAACCGGTATCTGGGACGCTTCGTCGAAGACCACCACATCGAAACTCGTGCTGTCGGCGGCCAGATACTGTGCGATCGACAAGGGGCTCATGAGTAGGCAGGGCGTCAGCTTGGACAACGCGCCGGGGATGCTGGTCATCAGTTCGCGCAACGGCATGTGGCGCTTCTTTTTGTTCATCTCGTGGCGCAGGACGCCCCACTCGGAGTTGCGGGTGACATCGTCCTGACTTGGCATGTCGGCACAGAGTCGCGCCCGGATCCAATCGCGGGTCAGCGCGGTGAAGCGCTCGTCCAGCGCCCGGAAGTCAGCGATGCGCTTTTCGTGCTCGGCCGATACAAAGGTACGGATGACGGGTTCCACATCCACCACGGCATTGAGCCACCAGCGGCTGTAATCGGTTTCAAACGCGCGGCGCACTTTGCCTTCGACTACCGTTCCGTTCTCGATGCCGGAAACCAATGCACTCAAACCCAGCACCATGGCCTGGCCGCTGACCTTGCGCCAGGCACACCAAGCGTGCAGCCGGCTTTCAGCACGGATGATCGCCTCGCAGCGCTGCATGAGATCGTCAAGGGTCTGCTCGCCGAACTCGGTCTTGGCCACCTCGGAAAACCCGCCCGCCGAGGCCAGACGGTCGATGGCCGGCTGCAGGGCGCCCCAGGCCTGTAGATAGGTGTCGCCGGCCGCCGCAATGGGGCCGCTGGGTTCCAGTAGCGCGTTGCCAGCACCGATGAGCCGATCCAGCGCAACCTTGATGGTCCCGATTTCTTCCGGTGTGCTGGCGAGGTTCGAAATGGCGGCGGCCATGGCGGACTGAAACTTCAATGCCTTGCCCACTTCCGTGGCACGAGTCTTCAAGCCGTTCCACAGTCCCGCCGTGATGTCCGGCAGGTCGGCGTAGGCAACGAGCCGTTGCTCGACCGTGGTCCGCTGACGCAAGCGCTGGTAATCCGCAGCCAGAGTGTGGCCGCAATCCCCCGCCACCACGGTGTCGTGTTCGCCGGTCAGCTCGCCGGACTCTCGCAGGGTTTGCATGGTCTCCTGGAAACGCAATGCCGCAGCCAGTGCCTCGGATCGCGTCGCCCGGCCAGCCCATAGCGATTCGGTAGCTGCGCCTAGGTATTCCAACTCCGCCAGTTGGCTGTCCAGCGCGCGCAGCGTCCGGAGTCTCGCCAATTCCGTGGCGAGGCGCTCGCCGCAACGCCTGTCGGCAATCGGTTCGAAGCCGGTGTCTTCCCACGGCTGTTCGTTTTTCGCAGCGCCGAGCGCCGACTGGAAACGCAGGGCACAACGAACCAGATCAGGCTTGGTCTTCAGGCCGGCCCAGATGCCCTCCGTGTCGGTTCCCGGCTCCAGCGCCAAAACTTGCACACGCAAGGCGCGGATTTCGACCCAGGCGCGCAGATCCCCGGGGACATCCGGCTCGCCTTCTCCGGTCACCGCAGCGTCAAGTTCCTTGCGGATCTTGCGTTTCGCCAACCAGGAGAGCGGCCAGATGGCCTGCTCAGCCTTGGCCCAGTCACGCTGGAGCTGGTTCACGTTCAGTTGTTCGATCTGCTCGCTGTAGCGGGCGGACAGTTGTTGCGTCTCCCGGGCGAGGCCTTCCAGAAGTGCCAAACCCTTTTCGAGTTCCTGCACTATCGCCATTGGCCAGGGTTGCCCCAGTTGGCCAAACGTTTCCTGATGGCTTGCCAGCCACTGCAGGCCACGTTTGCAGGCTGCAAGTACCGAATCAGGCCAGGGTGGCGAAAGCGCCGCGCTATGCGCCTCATGCTCGGCCAATAGGGCCAGCGCTTCTTGCAATCGGTCAGCCAGGGTTTTTGCGTCGGGCCGCAACACGAATCGCCAATCCCGCCCAGCGGTCTGGGGTAAGGTTTTGGCCAGAACAGCCAACGCACCACGGGTGCGCCGGTTGAGCGACAGCCCCGGCAACCCGACAGCCTCGGAGAAGCGATCGCTGGCCTGCGCCACGCCTTGTACGGCAGGAATCACTTTTCTCGCAGCATCGATCAGGGCTTGCTGCCAGCTTGGGGACCAGTCGTCGTAGCCAACGGCAGCGAGCGGATGCGCCTGTAGCGCGTCCCGCCCCACGGCATGGGCGTTGACCTCCAGCCGGTCGACCACTTCGCGCAGCGCTTCCATGGCGGCGGCATCATGGATATTCGGGCCGCTCCAGGACAGTCCCAAGGCCGGCGCATCCTCGCCATCGACGACGCGCCCGATGGCTTCGAAGATGGTCATGCCGTTGCCATGGCGTTGGTGCAGGCGTTCGACGTAGCCGTTGAGTTGGTCACGCAGAATTCGTAAACGCTTCGCCTCCATGCGCCAAGCTTCCGGATCGACCGCCCCGCTCGCCTCCCAGGACTTCTCCAACTGGGCGAGCACGTCGAGCTTCCTGGCCTTGCTAGAGTGAAGCTCAAGGCAGAACTCGCTCAGGCCGACTTCGCGAAGCCGGCGGTAAACGACATCCAGCGCCGCGATCTTTTCCGAAACGAACAACACCCGTTTGTCTTCGGCAAGGCATTGGGCGATGAGGTTGGAAATTGTCTGGCTCTTGCCCGTGCCGGGCGGCCCGACAAGGACAAAATCCTTGCCGCGCGCAGCGGCCATGATCGCTGAGAGTTGGGATGAGTCCGCGGGCAGGGGGCAGAAGGTCTGCTCGGGCGGCAGTTCACTATCGAGCCGCCTCAGATTCGGAAATGCAAGTTCGGACGGATAGCTTTCGCGCGGCGTGTCGATCAGGTGACGAACCACCGGGTTCTCGCGCAGTTGCTCGGTGCGTTCGGTCAAATCCTTCCACATCAGGTATTTGGCGAAGGAGAACATGGCCAGTACGACATCTTCCGTGACCTCCCAGCCCTCGATGTCCTTGATGGCATGGGAGACCCGCTTCCAGATGCCGGCTACGTCCAGCCCGGCATCGTCCTTGGGAAGCTCTCCATCGGCCACGCCCAGATTCAACTTGAAATCCTGGCGCAGCATCTCGATCAGCGTGGGATTGAAGCGGGGTTCGTCGTCATGGAGGGACAGGGTGAAGCCGGAACGCACGCTCTGGCGGGTCAGGTTCACCGGAACCAGAATCAGCGGCGCACGATACCGTTTCCCGGACTTGTCATCGCGCGTCCAGGAAAGAAAACCGAGGGCCAGAAACAGGGTATTCGCGCCGCCTTCCTGCAAGGTGGCACGGGCTGCGCGATACAGTTCCACGAACCGCGCATCCAGCTCGTCCTGAGGCAAGTCCACGAACACTTCGCGACGTTGCAAAGCCTCGCGCGCATGTTCACGCCGCACGTTCTCGCGCTCACGATTTTCATGGATCGCCTGATTCCGGGGGTCTGCACCATCCATCAACTCGGGTCGGGCGAGTAGGCGTACCGTTTGCCCCTCGGACAGCATGTCTTCCAGAGCGCCCGGGTCTGGTGCCTCCAGCTTGATCGCCTTCCTCCCTCCCCGAAAGCTCAAGAGGTTGTTACGCAGCGAGAGGTCCAGCAATTTGCGTTGCCAACGTGCCAGCCGGTCTTTGGGATTCAACGTAGCGGGATCCTGCTCAGCTACGGCATCATCCTCGGGCAGATCGGGCGCTTCGTCGAATACCGGCTCGATGACGGGAGCGGGCTCTGCAGTTTGAGACGTCGAAGGCGCTTCCGCGCTGGCCAGCGGCTTGATCCGCTGCAAGCGTGCCCGGCGTATGTCCACGGCCAGTTCGAAAGCCTCTTCGTTCTCCTCGGCAATCTGCTGTGCGCCGAGTTGTACTGCGTAGGAGAAGCTTGGCACCGGCCGATGCGTGGCCACGGTGGTTTCGAAGAGCACCAGTTCCTTGAGCTTGATCCGCTTGCGCAAGGCGGTGATGTCATCCACCACCGAAGTGGAGAATTCTTCATTCTTGAGCCACACGCCAGCAAACGCATGCCCCTTGGTGAAGACCAGTAGCGGATTCAACCCTGCCTGTTCGATCGCCGAGCAAAATAGCAGCGCAAGATCGAGGCAGGTCGCCAGGCCAGACTCAGCAATTTGCCCTGGCCCGCGCACCTTTTGTCCGGCATGCTCGAAGCTGGCCGGCGGCAGCGCATAGTCCAGGCCCATCGCCACCACGGCGCTCCAGAGTCCTGAGGTCAACTCCCAAGCGCGTTTCGAGCCGCCCGTGTAGCCATCCAATGCCGGGTTCTTCCCATGCTTGCGGAGTACCTCGGCCGTCTGCTTCAGTACACGCTCGACTGCGGGCTCGTTGGGCTGCACGAAAGCGGCGACCATGTCAGGAAGGTGAGATAAGCCACCCCATTGATTACGCGGCAGGAGCTCCACGGTCTGTTCGCGCCGAGCCAGCTCATCGCCGGCTTCGCCACGCTGCCGCAACACCAGGGAAACCGTTGCGGTTTCAGCCTCCGTCAGCCGTGACAGCAAACTGCCATCGAGTTGCACATCGAGATCGGGGATATGGTAGTTTTGGCCGGCATTGACGGAATCGATATGCCAATGCCTCGTTTTCAGGAAGGCGGGGGTTGATTCAATACGGAGATCGAGTTCAGCCAAGCTCTCGGACGTATCGTTGATGACGCTCAACTCCCGCAGTATCGGGACAGCATTCTGAAAATCAGCCAGATTGAGCTTCGCGCCCAATGCGGCGGTTATGGTCAGAAGTGGCTTCTTGGATTCTGATTCCTCAAGCGGCTCGGTGTCGTTCATTTTCCTATCTCTGTCTGAACCAGAATTGGGCCCTTATTATGGTAACCATGGCTCATTCCGGAAAATGTCGGCACTCATTTTTGCATTAGCGTCCACGAACGCATAGTGCCACGCCTGATTTACCAATCAGAAGCTGGTTTCTGATCGGAGACCTAATGGTATGAGCCGCATGAGCTAGTCGTCATTCAGGACGATGACTTGCCGACCAAGCCAGTCCGATGGCTAGCCGCATCAGGAAATACCGATAGGTCAGAATCTCTTTTCTTCATTCACCACCAATGACCGCTCACTAGTCGGTTGCTGCCGAAGTCACGCACGTATCGCAACGACTGCAAAGGCCGACAACCCGCCATCCCCCAACGCCCGGATCAACTGCATCGGCGGCACGCGCTTGATGTGCCGCGTGGTGAGTCAGCCGCTGGCCATGCGCGGGAAGGTCATTCGCCGCCCCACATGCGCACAAAGTCGAACGACAACTGACGGTGATGGCGAATCGATAGCAGGGTGACGGTGCGCTTGTGGTCGTCCGCGACGTAGACCACCAGGTAGTCGCCCAGCAGGATCAGCCGTAGACGATCGGCTGCGCCCGGCGGAAGCGTGGCAAGCAGGCCCAGCCCTTCGACCGAGCGCGGCGGGCTGTCCAGATACCGCCGGCCCATGTTCGGAAACCGGCTCAGATTGGGAATGAGTTCCGCACGCAGCTGACCGAGCAGATCGTCGTAGGCAAAGCCTGCATCGGCTTGCTGCAGAAAGCGGTCGATCGAATCGAGGCCGGCGAGAAAATTGGCGGCCAGCCTGACCGTGTAGCGCGTGTCAGCCACGCTTGCTGCGTGATTTCGCTGGGCGGGCGCTTTGCAGACGGGCCAGGGCGGCGTCGGCGTCTTCGGTGCGGCCGGCGGCGATGTCTTCGAGGCCGCGGCGCGCGTCTTCGAGGATCAGCAGGTGAATACGCTCACGTTCGAGCTGGTGGTAGTAGTCGAGGCGCGCGGCATCGATCAGGGCGACATAGCTTTCGCCATTCTTGGTGACGATTTTCTCGGTGCCTGCCTTGACCTGGTCGGCGAGTTCGGAGAGGTTGGCGCGTGCCTGGGAGAGTGGGATAACGTCCTGGGTGGAGAATGCCATGAGTGCCCTTTAAAACGTACAATAATTTGTACATTATGGACGCGGCTTTCCCCGTGTCAACGGGCAAAAGCGATCCTGGCCGAACACCATTCGCTGGCGGTAATCCGGATGCTGGCACACGTATTGGATAAGCAAGTTGTTTTTGCTTATGGTTCGACAGCCTGTCCTGCGCTTGTAGAAAAGCGACAAGGGGGCAGCTTCGCAATGGTCTTGCCCCGCCCTGGAGGTGCCACTATAGTGCCACTCATGCGCACCGAACTCGTCACTACTCTCAAACGTCAGGCGACCGAGCTCCTCTCGGACATTGAACGGGACAAGCAGCCCATTCTGATCACACAGCACGGGTTGCCGAGCGCTTATCTGGTGGACGTGGAAACCTTCGAGCTGTTGCAGCAACGCATGGCCATGCTGGAGGGCATCGCGCGCGGCGAGATGGCGGTGGCCGAGGGCAGGGTGATGACGCATGCCGAGGCCAAGGCCCGCATGGCCCGATGGCTGAAGTAATCTGGACCGAACCGGCGCTTGCCGATCTGGACGCCATTGCCGATTACATTGCGCTCGACAAACCCGATGCGGCCTCTGCGCGGGTCAAACGGGTATTCGAGCATGTCGAGCATCTTGAGACCCACCCCGAAAGCGGCAGTCGCCCGCAGGAATTGAAACGCTCCCGCTACCGGCAGATTGTCGAGTCGCCATGCCGGGTGTTCTACCGTTACGACGGTGAGCGGGTCTATATCCTCCATGTGATGCGCTCTGAGCAGTTGCTGCGCCCGTCGAAAATCGCTGCGCGCGAGAAAAAATCGAAGCGATAGTGTCGTGACCGGGCCGAACGTATCCGCGCGACCCAGGCACGACACGGCTCAGATAAACAGACACACGTCCGACTTCTGCGCCTGCGGCAGAAAGCTCGCCGCGCCGATCCAGCCCTCGATTTCCGGAATGACATCGTCCTGCGACTAGCCGAACAGGTCGACCGTCATTTGGCAGGCGAACAGTTTGGCGTTGGCTTCGAGACAGGCGCTGCGCCCGCTGATTCAGGCCTGCAGGCCCTTGGGCATGGGGAAGGAGATTTTCTCGTCCACGCCCGGCAATACCTCGTGCGCTTCGATGCCGTGTCCACGCAGGGCGGCGAGGGTGGCCTGGACGAGGATGTCCGGGGCGGATGCGCCGGCGGTGACACCGACACGCCGGGCACCGTGCAGCCAGGCTGGCTGGATTTCGTCTGCCCGGTCGATCATGTAGGCGGGGACACCGAGATTTTCGGCTACTTCGCGCAGGCGGTTCGAATTCGAACTGGTGGGCGAGCCGACGACGATGACCACGTCGCATTGTCTGGCCAGGACTTTGACGGCGTCCTGGCGGTTTTGCGTGGCGTAGCAGATGTCGTCCTTCTTGGGACCGGAGATGCTGGGGAAGCGGGCGCGCAGGGCGTCAACGACGCGGGTGGCATCGTCCACGGAGAGGGTGGTCTGGGTGACGTAGGCAAGCCTGTCCGGCTGCGCCACGACCAGCGTGGCGACGTCCTCGGGGGTTTCCACGAGATACATGCCGCCGCTTGACTGCCCCAGCGTACCTTCCACCTCGGGGTGGCCCTTGTGGCCGATCATGACGATTTCATAGCCCTGGTCGCGCATCTTGCTCACTTCGACGTGAACCTTGGTGACCAGCGGGCAGGTGGCGTCAAAGACCTTGAGGCCCCGTGCCTCGGCTTCGGCCCTGACGGCCTGAGATACGCCGTGCGCGCTGAAGATGACGGTCGCGCCCGCAGGCACCTCGGCGAGTTCCTCGACGAAAATCGCGCCCTTGTTCTTGAGGTCGTTGACGACGTAGGTGTTGTGCACGACTTCATGGCGCACGTAGATGGGTGCGCCGAATTTTTCCAGGGCGCGCTCGACGATGGCGATGGCGCGGTCGACCCCGGCGCAGAAGCCACGGGGATTGGCGAGCAGGACGGTGGGGGGCATGGGTGTTCCGTTCACAGGATGCGGACGTTAGTCGGTTGGGGCTTGCCCTTCCCCGCCAGCGGAGGAGGGTTGGGGCAGGGACAGTATTGTTACGATTTCCACTTCGAATTCGATGGCAAGATCGGCGAGCGGGTGGTTGAAATCGACTTTGATCGCGTCGTCGCCGATTTCGAGGATGCGGCCGGCCAGGGTCTGGCCGTTGGGCATGGCGAATTCGACGAGCTGGTCGGTCTCGTATGCCATGTCGGCGGGCAGGTCGGTGCGCGGCAGGGTCTGGACGAGTTCGGCCTGGGATTGGCCAAAGGCCTGCCAGGGGTCGAGCAGGAAAACGTGGCGTTCGCCCACGGGCAGGTCGACGAGCCACTGTTCGAGCATGGGCGCGAGGGTGCCGTCGCCGAGGGTCAGCGTTTCGGGCTCGGCGTCGGCAAAATTCGAGACGATATCGTCTCCCCCGCGCGGACGCAGGGCGTAGCGCAGTTCGAGCGTGTCGCCAGGGGCGGCGGTGCGGGGGGCGCTCATGGGGCGGTTTTGGCCTCGTGCTTGCCGGTGAGGCTGTCCCAGATCAGCCAGACTGCGCCGACAAAAATGGCGGAATCGGCAATGTTGAACGCCGGCCAGGCGAAGCGCTGGTAATGAAAATAGAGGAAGTCGACGACATAGCCAAGCACGGCGCGGTCGATCACATTGCCCAGCGCACCGCCGAGCACCAGCGCCAGCGGCAGGGCCAGGCGTGCCTCCTGCGTATGGCGTTTCAGCAGGCGCACGATGACCACGGTGGCAACGATGCCCACGGCAATGAAGAACCAGCGCTGCCAGCCGCCGGCGTCGGCCAGGAAGCTGAACGCCGCGCCGGTGTTGTGCACGCGCACCAGCGAAAAGAAGGGCAGGACAGGCACGAATTCCTGGTAGTCGAGGCTGGACGACACCCAGAACTTGGTGAGGTGGTCGACCACGATCACCGCCAGCGCGATGCCCAGCCAGAAACGCATCGAGTACGCCACGGGTTTATGCATGGCTGCGTGCCTCGCCGTCGCCGAAGAGGTTGCTGACACAACGCCCGCACAGGCCGGCGTGCGCAGGGCCCACGTCGACGTCTTCGCGCACGTGCCAGCAGCGCTCGCATTTCACGCCATGAGCCGGGCTGACCTCGATGCGGTCAGCGTCGGCCGCAAGCAGCGTACAGCCGGAAACGATCAGGACAAAGCGCAGGTCGTCGCCCAGGGGGGACAGCAGCGCCAGGGTGTCGGGCGTGGCGTGGAGGGTGACGGCGGCCTGCAGCGACGAGCCGATGATGCCTGCGGCGCGCTGGGTTTCGAGTTCCTTGAGCACGGCGGAGCGCAGCTCGCGGATGCGAGTCCAGCGGGCGAGCAGGGCGTCATCGTGCACGGGCAGGGCGTGCCATTCGCGCAGGAACACGCTGTCATCCGCGCCGTCGCCCAGTTCGCCCCACACTTCTTCCGCCGTGAACGAGAGGATGGGTGCCATCCAGCGCACCAGCGCGTGGCTGATGTGCAGAAGCGCGTTTTGCGCGCTGCGCCGGGCTCTGGACGTCGCGCCGCTGGTGTAGAGGCGATCCTTGAGGATGTCGAGGTAGAAGCCGCCGAGGTCTTCGGAGCAGAAGGCTTGCAGCTTTTGCGCGATGAAGTGGAATTCGTAGGCGTCGTAGTGCGCGCGGATTTCGGTTTGCAGCTGGGCGGTCAGCGCGACGGCGTAGCGGTCGATTTCCAGCCAGTCTGCCACCGGCAGCACGTCCTTCGTGGCGTCGAAGTCGGAGATGTTGGCGAGCAAAAATTTCAGCGTGTTGCGGATGCGGCGATAGGTTTCGACAACGCGTTTCAGGATGTCGTCGGAGATCGACAGCTCGCCGGAATAATCGGTGGTTGCAACCCACAACCGCAGGATGTCGGCACCGTATTGATCCATCACCTTCTGCGGCGCGATGACGTTGCCCTTGGACTTGCTCATCTTGTAACCCTTGCCGTCGACAACAAAGCCGTGGGTCAGGAGCGCCTTGTACGGCGCGTGGCCGTCGGTCGCGCAGCCGGTGAGCAAACTCGACTGGAACCAGCCGCGATGCTGGTCGGAGCCTTCGAGGTAGAGGTCGGCGGGGTGGTGCAGTTCGGGCCGGGTCTTCAGCACGCAGGCGTGGGTGACACCCGAGTCGAACCACACGTCGAGCGTGTGGCCGGTCTTGTCGTAGGTCGTGGCGTCATCGCCCAGCAGCTCGGCGGGGTCGAGCGCAAACCACGCTTCGATCCCGGCGGCTTCGACTTTCTGCGCGACGATTTCGAGGAATTCCGTCGTCTTCGGGTGCAGTTCGCCGGTTTCCTTGTGGGTGAAAAACGGCATGGGGATACCCCAGTTGCGCTGGCGCGAGACGCACCAGTCGGGGCGGTTCCGGATCATCGCCTCCAGCCGCGCGCGGCCCCAGCTCGGGAAGAACTGCGTCGCGTCCACCGCTGCCATCGCCTGCTCGCGCAGCGTGTTCCGCGCCCCACTCCCCGCGTCCCGCGCCCCGCCTTCCATGCCGATGAACCACTGCCGCGTCGCACGGAAGATGATCGGCGTCTTGTGCCGCCAGCAGTGCGGGTAGCTGTGCTTGAGCTTTTCGTGGGCGAAGAGCGTGCCGCCGGATTGCAGCGTCTCGATCACCAGCGGGTTCGCCTGCCAGATACTCATGCCGCCGACGAGCGGCGTCGAGGCGTAGAACTTGCCGGCATCATCAACCGGGTTATCGACTTTGAGGCCGTAGCGCAAGCCTGCGTTGTAGTCCTCCAGACCGTGGCCGGGGGCAGTGTGCACCGCGCCGGTACCGGCGTCGGCGGTGACGTGCTCGCCGGTGATGACCGGCACCTGGCGTTCCTGGAAGGGATGCCACAGGAGCGCGCCTTCGAGGTCTGCGCCGCTCGCGGTGGCGACGATTTCGCCTTCGAGTTCGTAGCGTTTCAGTGCGGCTTCGACCAGCGATTCGGCGAGCACGATCAAGCCCTTGGCGGTCTTCACCAGCGCGTAGGTGAATTCGGGATGTAGCGCAACCGCCTGGTTCGCGGGCAGGGTCCACGGCGTCGTCGTCCAGATGACGACGTAGGCCGCGTCGTCGCCGAGTTCAACATTGAAGCGGCGCGCGAAGTCGGCACGGTCGGCGACGCGAAAACCGACGTCGATGGCGGGCGAGTTCTTGTCTTCGTACTCGACCTCGGCTTCGGCCAGCGCAGAGCCGCAATCGACGCACCAGTGCACGGGCTTTGCGCCCTGATACAAATAGCCGGCTTGCTGGATTTGCCCGAGCACGCGCAGCGCGTCGGCTTCAAAGCGGAAATCCATGGTGCGGTAGGGGTTCGCCCAGTCGCCGAGCACGCCGAGGCGGATGAAGTCGGCGCGCTGGCGATCGATCTGGAGGGCGGCGTAGTCGCGGCACAGCGCGCGGAACTGCGCCGGGGGTATGTTCTTACCGTGGGTTTTTTCCACCTGCAATTCGATCGGCAAGCCGTGGCAGTCCCAGCCTGGCACGTAGGGCGCGTCGAAGCCGCTCAAGGTCTTCGCTTTGACGATGATGTCCTTGAGGATCTTGTTCACGGCGTGGCCGATGTGGATGTCGCCGTTGGCGTAGGGCGGGCCGTCGTGCAGGATGAATTTCGGTCGCCCGGCGGACGCTTGGCGGATCGCCTGGTAACGTTTTTTCTCCTGCCAGGCCGCGACCCAGCCCGGCTCGCGCTTGGCAAGGTCGCCGCGCATGGGGAAGGGCGAATCCGGCAGATTGAGGGTTTTCTTGTAGTCGGGTTTGGCTTGGTCAGGCATGGCGCTGGCTCAGGTAGGTGCGGGCGGCGTCGCAATCGCGGTGGATTTGTGCGACGAGGCTTGCGAGATCGGGGTATTTTTCTTCGTCGCGCAGCTTGTGGAGAAAGTCCACGCGCACCCGGCGACCGTAGATGTCGGCGTCGAAGTCGAACAGGTGGACTTCGAGCACGGGCGCGGCGTCGGGGTTTTTCACCGTGGGGCGTTTGCCCAGGCTGGCGACCCCGGGCAGCGGCGCAGCATTGAGCCCCGATACGGTGACGGCAAATATCCCCATCAGGGGCGGACGATTATGCCTGAGCTGGATATTGGCCGTGGGAAAGCCGATGTCCCGTCCCAGCTTGTCGCCATGGACCACGCGGCCGGACATGCTGTACGGCCGGCCCAGGAGCTGGGTGGCGCGGTCGAGCTGGCCGCTGGCCAGCGCCTCGCGCACAGCGGTCGACGAGGCGCGCCCGCCCGCGAATTCCACGGTGGGCAAAAATTCGGCATCGAAGCCCAGTGCGCGGCCCCTCTCCTGCAACAGGCTGAAATCGCCGGCGCGCCGGGCACCGAAGCGGAAATCATCGCCCACCAGCACGTAACGCGCCTGCAGGGTGTGGCCGAGCACGCGCTCGATGAAGCGTTCGGCGCTGAGTGCGGAAAACGCGCGGTCGAACCGGAATACGTGAAAGCGGTCGATGCCCAGCCGGCGCAGGCATTCGGCTTTCTCGCGCAGGCTGGACAGGCGCGCGGGGGCCTGCTCGGGGGTGAAGAATTCGCGTGGGTGCGGCTCGAAACTCAGCACGCAGGTCGGTAGCGCGCGGGCGCGCGCCACGTCCTGCAGGCGGGCGAGCATGGCCTTGTGCCCCAGGTGCAGGCCATCGAAATTGCCGATGGTGACTGCATGGGGCTGGCCGGTCGGGGCGAAACCATGGGTGATGCGCATGGGCGTGAAACGTAGGGAAAAGCGCGCGAAAGACGCTGATTTTAGCCGAATCGGCCGCTCATTCGGCAGCCCGGCGGGCGAACTGCCGTGGCCGAAAACCCATCAGCGCCAGCGCGGTGAAGTATGTGGCCACGCCGCCGCCCATGAGCATGGCCAGGCGCATCAGGCGGTCGGCAAAGCCCGCGTCCAGCCACCACTGTGCCTCGCCCATGGCAAAGAAGAGCAGCGCCGCCATCAGGCCGACGGCGAAGACGATGCGCGCGGCATAGCCCGCCCAGCCGGGCTGCGGCTGGTAGATGCCGTGTTTCTTCAGCAGATGCAGCAGCAGGCTGGCGTTGAGGCAGGCCCCCAGCCCGATGGCCAGGGCAAGTCCGGCATGGCCCAGAGGAAAGATGAAGACCAGGTTCATCAACTGGGTGGCGAAGAGGGTGAAGATCGCGATCTTCACAGGCGTCCTGACGTTTTGCCGGGCGTAGAAACCGGGGGCCAGCACCTTCACCAGAATCAGGCCGAGCAGGCCCAGGCTGTAGGCGATGAGCGCCTGCTGCGTCATCGTCACGTCGTGCGCGGTGAACGCGCCGTAATGAAACAGGGTGGCGATGAGCGGTACCGCCAGCACGGCGAGCGCGGCCGCAGCGGGCAGCGCCAGCAGCACGGTGAGGCGCAGGCCCCAGTCGAGCAGCCGGGAATATTCGGCGGGCGAGTTGTCGGCGTAATGTCGGGCGAGGCTGGGCAGCAGGATGGTGCCGAGCGCCACCCCCAGGAGGCCGGTGGGAAATTCCATCAGCCGGTCCGCGTAATACAGCCAGGAGACGCTGCCGGTGGCGAGGAAGGACGCAAAGACGGTGTTGATCAGGAGACTGATCTGCGCGACCGAGACGCCCAGGACGGCCGGTGCCATCAGCTTCAGGATGCGGGCAAGGCCCGGGTCGTCGAAACGCAGGGTGGGGCGCGGCAACATCCGGATCCTGGCGAGGTGCGGCAGCATCCAGGCCAGCTGCAGCACGCCGCCAAGCATCACCCCCCAGGCCAGCGCCAGCACCGGCGGATCGCAATGCGGGGCCAGCCAGAGCGCTGCGCCGATCATGGCCACGTTGAGCAGCACAGGCGCGAAGGCGGGTACCGAAAAGCGGCTCCAGGTGTTGAGGATGCCGGCAGCCAGCGCGACCAGGGAGATGAAAAGGATGTAGGGAAAGGTGATGCGCAGCAGCTCGACTGTGAGGTCAAATTTTTCAGCGTCGGCGACAAAACCGGGCGCGCTGACGTAGGCGATCCAGGGCGCGGCTGCCATGCCGAGCGCGGTTACGACGATGAGCACGAGTGTCAGCGCGCTGCCTACCTGACCCACCAGCAGGCGCGTGGCGTCCACGCCACGACGGTTGCGATACTCGCCGAGTATGGGCACGAAGGCCTGGGAGAACGCGCCTTCGGCAAACAGCCGTCGCAGCAGGTTGGGAATCTTGAAGGCCACGAAAAAGGCGTCGGTCATCGCCCCCGCACCGAAAACGCGGGCGATGATGGTGTCGCGGGCGAATCCCAGGATGCGGGAGAGCAGGGTCATGCTGCTGACCGCAGCGAGGGCTTTGAGGAGGTTCATGGCGGCTCGTGATTTGGCCGCATTGTGCGGGTCGGCTGGCGGCACCGCAACAAATATTGAGGGGAAATTCACGAACCTGAATTTCCCCCCAATAACGCGCCGAGGCTTGATGGTTATTGATCCGAAACCCTGCGCGGCTGTCCGGCCAATAAGGCTTGCCGGTGCTGGCGCTTGTTTTCAACTGCGTGGGTTTCGGATCAATAACAGTGGGCCGCTGCGCGGTGCTTGATTTCTCGCAGCGTTTTCCCTTACAATCGCGGGCTTTGGTGAATCCGGGCAGGTCCGTTTGTCGGGTGCTCGGATTCGGATCGTTCCGGCTGGCAGCCGGAACCTCATTCACAATTTTCGTGCCTCGCGCCACGCGGGGTACCAGGAGCAGAACTATGGCGAATTCCGCCCAGGCCCGCAAACGCGCCCGTCAAGCCGCCGTGCAACGCGACCACAACATGAGCCAGCGCTCGGAACTGCGTACCGCGATCAAGAAAGTGCGCAAGGCCATCGAAGCCGGTGACAAGACGGCGGCTCAGGCCGTGTTCCAGTCGTCGATGAGCACCATCGACAGCATCGCCGACAAGAACATCGTCCACAAGAACAAGGCTGCCCGCCACAAGAGCCGCCTGTCGCAGGCCGTCAAGGCCATGGCCTGAGGCACTGCGCCATCCCCATGAAAAACGCCGCGCAAGCGGCGTTTTTCATGGTTGGTATCCGGCGTGTTCTCGCCGTCTAGTCGGCGTTTTCGGTAATCAGTTCGTTGCTCTGCGCAAAACTCTGCAGGAAGCGCCAGGCGTCGGGGTCGGTGGTCTTGAGCCGCCTGTCCACGACCACACAGGGAATGCCGTCGAGCTTGGTGGGCTGCACGAACGGCGAATAATTGGTGCGGTTGTTGGGGTCGATCACGGCGAAGGCCCCGGCCAGCCGGTCGGCCCAGTCGCTCGGACGAAACCGGCCGCCTTTGCTGGTCAGGCCTCGGATGATAAAGGGGGCATCGTCCATGACGTGGGGCAAGAAAAAGTTTGGCGGATTCTAGCACGCAGCGGCGAGGCCGCCTGAGCGAGGCGTGCGTACCGCCCGACTGAGGCCGCCGTCTGGCTGGCCTGACTTCGCCTGTCACACAACAGGTAACAGGCGGCTGCGCATCAAAAAGCCAGCCGGGCTCGTTTTGCGGCCCCCGCGTTTCGTCGCGGTCGGGGGGTCGCAGCGGACGCTTTTCGGCCTATAATTCAAGGCGCTGCAACATGAAACGGTGGCTCAGGCCGCCGTTTTCTATTTTGTTGATGCCTGCCGATATCCGCATCAACGCTGTTTGAACAACACCAGCCGCCCAGCGGGAACAGCTGCACGAGGACTGCCATGACGACACATCTGATGAATACCTATGCCCGCCAGCCGCTTGCCTTCGTGCGCGGTGAGGGGGCCTGGCTGTGGGACGAGGCCGGCAAGCGCTACCTGGACGCCGTTGCCGGCGTGGCGGTGAACGGGCTGGGCCATGGACATCCCGGGCTGGTGAAAGCCATCGCCGAACAGGCGGCCGCCGTCATCCACACCTCCAACCTCTACCGCGTGCCGCGTCAGGAAGAACTGGCCGACCGGCTGTGTGCGCTGTCGCGTATGGACCGCGTGTTCTTCTGCAATTCGGGCTGCGAGGCGAACGAGGCGGCGATCAAGCTGGCGCGCCTGTACGGCCACGGCAAGGGCATCGAAGTGCCGACCATCATCGTGATGGAAAAGGCCTTTCACGGCCGCACCATGGCGACGCTGACGGCCACCGGCTCGCGCAAGATCCAGGCGGGCTTCGAGCCGCTGCTCACCGGTTTTGCCCGCGTACCGTACAACGACATCGAGGCTGTGCGGCAGGTTGCCGAGCACAACAAGAGTGTCGTCGCCGTGCTGCTCGAAGTGGTGCAGGGTGAGGGTGGGATCAACCTGCTTGCACCGGATTATCTGGCGGAGATGCGCAAGATTTGCGACGCCCAGGGTTGGCTGCTGATGCTCGACGAGGTACAAACCGGCATCGGCCGCACCGGTACCTGGTTCGGTTTCCAGCATTCGGGTGTGGTGCCCGATGTGATGGCGCTCGCCAAGGGCCTGGGGTCGGGGGTGCCGATCGGCGCGTGTCTCGCGCGCGGTGCGGCGGCCGAGGTGTTCAAGCCGGGCAACCACGGATCGACCTTCGGTGGCAATCCGCTCGCCTGCGCTGCGGCGCTCGCCACGCTGGACGCCATCGAATCCGAGGGCCTGCTGCAGAACGCGGGCGTGCGTGGCGAAGCGATCCGTGCCGGTCTGCGCGAGGCGCTGGCCGGAGTCCACGGCGTGGTCGAGATTCGCGGCGAGGGCATGATGATCGGCGTTGAACTCGATCGGCCCTGCGGCGAACTGGTCGGTGTGGCGCGCGACGCCGGCGTGCTGATCAACGTCACTGCCGAGCGCGTGATCCGTCTGGTGCCACCGCTGATCTATGGCGATGCAGAAGTGTCCGTGCTGGTCGACGCCGTGTCCTCCATCGTCAGGAATTACCTGCAGCAGGCGGCCTGATGCTGAAGCATTTTCTGCAATTCCGGGACCTCACGCGCGACGAGCTGAACTATCTGTTCGAGCGTGCGCGCCTGATCAAGTCACGCTTCAAACGCTACCAGCCCTACCATCCGCTGGTCGACCGGACGCTGGCGATGATCTTCGAGAAAAGCTCGACCCGTACGCGCCTCTCGTTCGAAGCCGGCATGCATCAGCTGGGCGGCAGCGCGATCTATCTGAACACCCGCGACACCCAGCTCGGGCGCGGCGAGCCGGTCGAAGACGCCGGCGAAGTCATCTCGCGGATGGTCGACATCGTCATGATCCGCACCTTCGAGCAGGACATCATCGAGCGCTTCGCCGCGCACTCGCGCGTGCCGGTGATCAACGGGCTGACCAACGAATACCATCCCTGCCAGATCCTGGCCGACATCTTCACCTTCATCGAGCATCGCGGCCCGATTCAAGGCAAGACCGTCGCGTGGGTCGGCGACTCGAACAACATGTGCAACACCTGGCTGCAGGCGGCCGAAGTGCTGGATTTCAACGTCCACGTCTCGACCCCGCCCGGCTACGAAGTCGAGCCCGAGCGCGCCAACCTCTACGGCACCGACCATTTCGAGAGCTTCGCCGACCCGATGGACGCCTGCCGCGATGCCGACCTCGTTACCACCGACGTGTGGACGAGCATGGGCTTTGAAGCGGAAAACGAAGAACGCAAGAAGGCCTTTGCCGACTGGTGCGTTGATGCCGACATGATGAAGGTGGCGTCGCCGGACGCCGTGTTCATGCACTGCCTGCCGGCGCATCGCGGCGAGGAAGTCACGGCCGAAGTCATCGACGGTCCGCAATCCGTGGTGTGGGACGAGGCCGAAAACCGCTTGCACGTGCAGAAAGCCCTGATGGAATACCTGCTACTCGGCAAGCAAGGTTCATGAATGACCCCTCTCATCCCTTACCCCGCACGCCTCACGACAAAATGAACATCGCCTACTTCAAGGACATGGATTCGCTCTATATCGAGATCAGTCCAGAAAACCCCGACCACGCCTGGGAAGCGCACGAAGGCATCGTGCTGAACCTTTCCGCGGACGGTCGCGTCGTCGGCATCGAAATCGAAAAAGCCAGCCAGAAGGCCAACCTCGAGATCCTCAAGGTCGGCGGCTTCCCCGGCATGGTCGAAGTCATCGACAAGAATCAATCCGGTTCCACCCATTAAGCCAAGAAAACCATGAGCGACATCAAAAAAGTAGTCCTCGCCTATTCCGGCGGCCTCGACACCTCGGTCATCCTGAAATGGCTGCAGGACACCTATCAGTGCGACGTCGTCACCTTCACCGCCGACCTGGGGCAGGGCGAAGAACTCGAACCCGCGCGCCAGAAAGCGCTGCAATTCGGCATCAAACCCGAGCAAATCTACATTGACGACCTGCGCGAGGAGTTTGTGCGCGACTTCGTCTTCCCCATGTTCCGCGCCAACACCGTCTACGAAGGCGAATACCTGCTCGGCACCTCGATCGCGCGCCCGCTCATCGCCAAGCGCTTGATCGACATCGTCAACGAGACCGGTGCCGACGCTATCTGCCACGGCGCGACCGGCAAGGGCAACGACCAGGTGCGCTTCGAACTCGGCGCGTACGCGCTGAAACCCGACGTGAAGGTGATCGCACCCTGGCGCGAATGGGACCTGCTCTCGCGCGAGAAACTGCTGAACTACGCCGAGACCCACGGTATTCCCATCGACATGAAGCATCGCCAGGGCGGCTCGCCGTATTCGATGGACGCCAACCTGCTGCACATCAGCTACGAAGGCCGGCATCTCGAAGACCCCAATGCCGAAGCCGAGGAAGACATGTGGCGCTGGACCGTGTCGCCCGAGAAAGCCCCCGATGCGGCCGAATATCTCACGCTCACCTACGCGAAGGGTGACGTCGTTGCCATCGACGGTGTGGCGATGAAGGCACACGAGGTGCTGGCCAAGCTGAATCAACTCGGCGGCAAGCACGGCATCGGCCGCCTGGATCTGGTCGAAAACCGCTACGTCGGCATGAAATCGCGCGGCTGCTACGAAACCCCCGGCGGCACGATTCTGCTGAAAGGCCACCGTGCCATCGAGTCGATCACGCTCGACCGCGAAGTCGCGCACCTCAAGGACGACCTGATGCCGCGCTACGCCAGCCTGATCTACAACGGCTACTGGTGGAGCCCCGAGCGCAAAGCCTTGCAGGTGCTGATCGACCACACCCAAGCTAACGTCAACGGCACGGTGCGGCTCAAGCTCTACAAGGGCAACGTCATTGTCGTCGGCCGCGATTCCAGTACCGATTCACTGTTCGACTCGACGATTGCGACGTTTGAAGACGACGCGGGTGCCTACGATCAGAAGGACGCGGGCGGGTTCATCAAGCTCAACGCGCTGCGCATGCGCATCGCCGCCAAACTCGACGCACGGAGAAAATAAGCATGTCCCAGTTCAACAATGTTTCTGTGGTCGCCAAGGCCAACGTCTACTTTGACGGCAAGTGCGTGTCGCACACCATCCAGTTGCCCGATGGCACGAAGAAATCTGTCGGCGTGATCCTGCCGGCCACGCTCACATTCAACACCGGCGCGCCCGAGATCATGGAAACCGTTGCCGGCACCTGCCGCTACAAGCTCAAGGGCGAAGACTGGAAAACCTGCCCCGAGGGCGAGTCGTTCAGCATTCCCGCCAACGCCAGTTTCGATATCGAAGTGACGGGCGAGCCGTATCACTACGTCTGCCACTTCGGTTAATTGCGCATGAATGAACCTACTACGCGACCCGATTGCTGCGTTGGGCGGTGCTCGCTCCTCGCCGTACTCCGTGTACTGTCTCGTCGCTGCGCGCCGTCCGCCTTGCACTCGGGCCGCTCGCTACGGTTTCTTCACGCGCAATAAATTATGTCCACCGTCACCGTCGTACGTAAAAACGGCCGCATCGCCATCGCCGCCGACACGCTGACCAAGTGGGGCGGCGGCAAGGAGTCCGCCGACTACATCGTCAACCACCGCAAGATCATCCAGGTGGGCGACAGCCTTCTCGGCATCACCGGCACCGCGACGGCGCATCTCATACTGACCGACTATTTTGCCGGTCTGGAGACGCCGCCCGCGTTTGCCACGCCGGCAGAAATCTTTCGCGCCTGGAACGCGTTGCATGGTGCGCTGAAGGAAAACTATTTCCTGCAGGCTCAGGAAGACAAGGAAGACGAACTCGAATCCAGCCGCATGGATGTGCTGATCGCCAACCGCCGCGGCATCTTTGGCGTGTCGGCGCATCGCACGGTGCAGGAGTTTTCCAGGTTCTACGCCTACGGTTCGGGCAGCTCCTACGCACTGGGCGCGATGTTCGTCGCATACGCCGAACCCGAGCGCGACGCGGGCGAGGTGGCGCGGCTGGGTGTGCTGGCGGCGTGTGAGTTTCACGATGAGTCCGGCCCGCCGGTCGAGTTGCACGTATTGGAAGAGCGCGTTCTGGAAGAGGGGAGCTGATCATGCCGAGTTTCGACATCGTGTCCGAGGTGGACAAACAGGAAGTGCGCAACGCCGTCGACCAGGTCAACAAGGAAGTCTCAACCCGCTTCGACTTCAAGGGTTCTGACGCCCGCGTCGAGCAGGCCGACTACGTGCTGACGCTGTTCGCGGACACCGAATTCCAGCTCGACCAGGTGCAGGACATTCTCTCGCAGAAGCTCGCCAAGCGCAGCGTAGACGTGAAATGTCTCGACGTCGGCAGCGTGGAGAAGGTCTCGGGCAACAAGGTCAAGCGCAGCATCACCGTGAAGACCGGCGTGGAGACCGAACTCGCGAAAAAGATCGTCAAGTGCATCAAGGACAGCAAGCTCAAAGTCCAGGCCAGTATCCAGGGCGACACCGTGCGCGTATCGGGTGCCAAGCGCGACGTGTTGCAGGACACCATCGCGCTGGTGCGGAAGAGCATCACCGACTTTCCGCTGCAATACCAGAATTTCCGCGACTGAACCCGGGAGGCTGCCATGGCCAAAGTACTCGTTCCGCTCGCCGATGGGTGCGAAGAGCTCGAAGCCGTCACGATCATCGACCTGTTGCGCCGTGCGGGCATCGAGGTCACGGTGGCGGGCCTCAAGCCCGGCATCGTCAAGGCCAGCCGCGGCGTGCAACTGGTGCCGGACATAACGCTCGACGTCGCCCTGCAGGACCGCTACGACATGCTGGTGCTGCCGGGCGGGATGCCGGGCGCGGCCCATCTCAAAGCCGACCCGCGCATACTCGACCTTGTGCGCACGATGGCGGCGGCGGGCAGGTACACGGCGGCAATCTGTGCCGCGCCGACGGTGCTGCTGGAAGCCGGTGTCCTTGCCGGGCGGCAGGCGACCAGCTACCCCGGCTTTCTCGACGCCCTGAATCCTCCCGGTGTGCAGCTGAGCACGGCGTCGGTGGTGGTCGACGGAACCGTCATCACCTCACGCGGGCCCGGTACGGCGATGGATTTTGCCCTTGCCCTGATCGACATCCTGAAAGGCAGAGAAATGCGCAGCAAGGTCGAGACGGCTCTGGTCAGAGCCTGATGTCCCCTTTATGATGCGAGCGAGATAACAGTCGATCCGGAGACAGCCATGCAGATTCGCGAAATCCTCACCCTGAAGAGCGACAGCATCTACAGCATCGCGCCCACCGATCCGGTGCAAAGCGCGGTCGGCAAGATGGTCGAACTGGGCGTGGGCTCGCTGGTGGTGATGAAGAACAACGAAATGGTCGGCCTGCTCACCGAGCGTGACGTGGTGCAGGGCATGGTCAAACAGGGCTGTGACCTGAAGGACGCCGAGGTCAGCACCATCATGGTGACCGAGCCGGTGGTCGCCAACGCCGATGACTCGGTGGACTACGCGCGGGACGTGATGACTAAATCGCACATCGGCCACCTGCCCATCCTCGACGGCAACAAACTGCTCGGCATCATCTCCTTCCACGACGTGGCGCGCGCCTGCCTCAAGGAAGCCAACTTCGAGAACAGCCTGTTGAAGCGCTACATCAAGCACTGGCCGGAGTGAGCTGAAAAACCCCTGCAAGGCGGACAGGCGGCAAAGCACTCAGCAGCGACTGTCCTCTAGTCCTCCTTGTAAAATTATTTTCCAGGTCTGCGCCCTCGCTCAGCGTATCGACTCGATGTCGATTTTCTTGTCCATGATCTGCGGCACGATCAGCGCATAACCCTGCTGCTGCCAGTGCGCCAGTTCGGTGATGGCATTGGGCACCACTTCGATGAAGTCCTGGAAATCCTTCACCGCGTAGCCGTAGTCCTCGGCCGCCTGGCCGCAGACCTTGAATTTCACGCCCAGGTCGGCGTAGTAGCGCATGCGGTCGACCGCTTCCCGGTATTTCGCCTCGTTCTTCTTCGCCACGGCGACGATCTCGGTGCCGTGAATGACCACTACGATGGAAAAGTCCTCGGGTGGGTAGTTGTAGGGTGCCTCAGTCAGCGGATTCATCAGCGATCGCACCCAGTACAGCGCGCTGCCGATCTTGTCCGGATCGTCGAAATAGAACTCGAACATCACCCGCGGCGGCTGGTAGGGTGTCTGCGCCCAGGTCGCTGCGGCCCGGGCGGGCGAGGCGATGGCGAGCCAGCCGCTCGCCAGCACACTCGCCAGAAGGATAGGAGCAAGGCGTTTCATGACGGTCTCCGGAGGGGCGGATGCCTGTGTTATAGCCGCTGCGCAGCCCGGTGCTGCGTGCGGCGCAAGAACCGGAACAGGTCGAGGCGGGCGGCGTCGAGCCCCCCTGCTTCGACCGCTTCGATCAGTTTGCAGCCGGGTTCGCGTTCGTGCTGGCAATCGCGGAAGCGGCATTGCCCCAGATAGGGTCGGAAGTCGACGAACGCATGGGCGAGGGCGTCGGCGTCCAGGTGTTGCAGGGCGAATTCCTGCAGGCCTGGCGAGTCGAGCAGGGCTGACTCCGCGTCGAGCCGGTGCAACCGGGTATGCGTGGTCGTATGGCGGCCGCTGTCGAGCGCTTCGGAGTATTCCGCGGTCGCGACCTGGGCCTCGGGGCAGAGCGCATTGACCAGTGTCGACTTGCCCATGCCCGACTGCCCGATCATCAGCGTGGCGTGGCCCGCCAGCAGGGGGCGCAGCGGTGCTGCGTCGGACAGCGCGGACAGTTCCACCACCGGGTAGCCGATGCGGACGAGCGCTTCGAGTCGTGCGCGTGCTGCAGGCGTCTCGGGCAGGTCGGTCTTGTTCAGCACGAGCAGGCTGGCGATCTCCTGGTCTTCCGCCGCCAGCAGACAGCGCTGCACCAGTTCGGGCGAAAAACTCGGGCGGGCCGCGACCACCACGGCGAGCTGCGTGACATTGGCGGCGATGGCCTTGGTCTTGAAGGCGTCGGAACGATAGAACAGCGAGCGGCGCGGCAGCACCGCCTCGATCACCCCCGCGTCGCCATCGCGGTGCAGTTCGACGCGGTCGCCGCAAACGACCTGGAGATGGCGTCCCTTGACCTGGCAGGGCAGGGGGCCGGTGGCGGTCTCGACGATGAAGCGCCGGCTGAAGGCGGCGACGACCTGGCCGGCTTCGTGCCTGCCGGCCTGCTCATTCACGGCTCAGGTCTCGATCAGCTGGTCGACCTTGGCCGCGCAGATGAAGTCGTTTTCCGACAGGCCGCCGATCGCGTGCGTCCAGTATTCGACCTTCACCGTGTTGTAGCCGATGACGAGATAGGGATGGTGATCCTCGCGATGTGAGACCCACATCACGGCATTGGCGAAGGCCTGTGCCTGGTAGTGATCCTTGAACTGATATTCCTTGGTGATCTTGACGCCGTCGCGCGTCCAGCCAGACAGGCCCTTCAGCATGGGGGCAATCTGTGCATCGGTCATCGCGGCGACGCCGCCTTCGCAGGGTGCGCATTTCTTACGCACGAGTTCTTCGATTACGGTGGTCATGGCATGTTCTCGGAATGGATGCAGCCCTTACTTGAACTTGTAATACTGCTGGTTAAGATAGGCTCCGACGTGCGCCTCCTCCTCGGGGAACCAGCCTGCGCCGGTGTTGGCGTTACAGCCCGAAATGCGCGCGGCGAGTTGCTGCGGGGTTTTGGATTTGCGGTCGGCGCGACTGTAAATCTTGCTGCCGTCACCGCCGAACATGCTGACATGGCAGCTGGTGCAGGATTTGTCGTGCAGGGATTTGCCGATTTTCGGGTCGCCCTTGTCGAAGGGCGCGGCGTGCAGAGGGGCGGCAATCAGGGCGAAGGCGAGCGCAGACAGGATTTTCATGAGCCAACTCCAGGGTGGGGATGAAGGGATTATGAAGTCTCGCCCGGCCTTGCGCCACCCCGCGCCCGACGGGGTCTATGCGAGAATGCCGGCTCTTTGAACGAGGAGCCCCACATGGCGACGAACCCCACCCATCTGCTTTGGCTCGACATGGAAATGACCGGCCTCGTGCCCGAGACCGACCGCATCATCGAGCTCGCCATCGTCGTCACCGACGCCGACCTCAATACCGTGGCCGAAGGCCCGGTGCTGGTGGTGCATCAGCCCGACGAAGTCATGAACGCGATGGACAACTGGAACAAGGGCACGCACGGCAAATCCGGCCTCATCGACCGGGTCAAGGCCTCGCAACTGTCCGAAGCCGACGCCGAGTCACAGATGCTGGCTTTCGTGAAGCAATACGTGCCCGAGCGCACCTCACCCATGTGCGGCAACTCCATCTGCCAGGATCGCCGCTTCATGGCGCGCTACATGCCGCAGCTCGAAGCCTTCTTTCATTACCGCAACCTTGACGTCAGCACGCTGAAGGAGCTGGCCAAGCGCTGGCGGCCGGGCCTGGCCGAAGGCTTCAAGAAATCAGGCAAGCACGAGGCGCTGGCGGACATCTACGAATCCATCGAAGAATTGAAGTACTACCGCGAACACTTCATCCGCCCGGCCTGACAAAAAACAAGCGGCCAGAAGGCCGCTCGAAAGAACGGTGCCCATGCCGGCACCGCCGGAGGAGAGCGTCTCAGAAGAACCAGGTCAATTGCACGCTGGCCCGGTCGCCGAGGTTGTCGGCGATGAGCTGGGCGTTGCTGAGCTGCGTGGCATTGGTTATTGCCGAGGGATTGCTGACTTCCAGGTCGCGCCATTCGTAGTTCAGCGTGAGCCGGGTGTTCTTGTAGAAATACCAGTTGAGGCCCAGCGTGGTGGTGTTGAACTGACGCTCAAGATCTGCACTTTCTGTCATGCGGTCGAAAGTGTCGTAGCGCAGGTCGACTTCCCAGCCCTTGAGGAAGCGCCAGCCACCCTCCACGTACCAGCCGTCGGCTTTTTCGTTGAGGCCGATCTGGACCGGCTGATCGGGGAAAGGCGGGTTCGGCCCGGCGACGATCACGCCCTCGCCGCGCAGATATTCCGCCGTGGCGCGCCAGGGGCCCTTCTGATAGCGCGCGCCGACGCCTTCGCGGATGCGGTCGAAATCCTGCCCGCCGAATTCGCGTTCGCCATTCTGGTGCCAAAGCCAGACCGAAGCATCCTCGCGGTTCGGCCCCTTGCTCTTGTTGAAGATATAGGATGCCTGCAGCCGGCCGGTCACATCCTTGTTGCCGTCGTCGTCGGAAAGCTCCTCGGTTTCGTTGCCGTTGGAAATCATGAGCGCGTAGGAGAACTCCCACGGGCCCTGGTTGAACCAGTCGTAGACCTGGACGCCGATATCGCGGAAGCCCGAACCGGCACTCACGAATTCGCCGCTGGACGCGCCAGTGGCGTTGACCGCGCCAGTAGAGCGAACGTGGCGCTCGATCAGCAGCGACGTGGCCGCGTTGCTGTAATAAACGTACGGATACGCCACATGCACGGCGACGAGCGCTTCCTCGCTGGTCGGCAGTTTGAACTGGCCGACGCGGATGCGCGCGCCGGGAATGTAGTTGAAGGTGACTGAGGCATCGGTCAACACCACGTCGCGTTCGATGGTGAGGGCGTTGCGCCCGGCGTCGGCCAGCAGGAAGTAGTTGATTTTCCCTGGAATCAGGTTGCCTCGTACCCCGAGGCGCGCCCGGTTGAACTGGAGCTCGTCGTTGTCGTCGAGATCGGGGCCGATCCGGTTGGGGAGTGTCAGTTCCCCGTTGAAGGCTGCTGGTCCGCCAGCGAGCCCGCTGATCGGGTCGGCGTCAATGTAAGTATAAGTGGGCTGCAGAAAGCCCCAGAATTTGTAGTAGCCCGTATTGGGGGGCTCGTTGCCCTGCAGCTGGAGCCAGTTGGCGGCCTGCGCGCCTGCCGGCAGGCCCAGCA
>NCGY01000019.1 GCA_002281775.1 Hydrogenophilales bacterium 16-64-46
AAACCAGCAAAAGCTCCATAAGGGTAAGGCGTTGTTGCGGGCTGTCGTTCCGTTGGTCCATGTACATTTCCGTATGTTATAGAAAAATATAACATATAAATTCTTATAACATTGACCTTGCAGCAAAAAACCCCTGGCCAGCCAACACTGTAACCAGGGGGTTGCCCCAGCATGCGTTCCGTGGGCCCGCTTCGTGCGACCGCTTTGGCCAAAGAAGCGACGGAGGGAGGCTCTCTCAGACAGGCGGGTCGTCGGCCAAAGGCGACACTGGCCTGTTAACTTACTGCGTCCGCAGTACTCGCAAGAGCAGTCGTTGTCTCTGCTCTCGTTGAGCGACCACTTCCCTCTTTACGATTATTTATGGTCCACCAGCCGTAAGCTCAAAGACGGCGATGTCAGCGAAGCGGTTTTTCCCCGGTCTTTGTAGGATACCACCACACATCGCAGGGTCATGAAATACCCGTTGTGTATGTACGTTGGCATGTGCCTCGCACTGTGCGGCGTCCCGCTTTTCCGCGTCGAGCGTCCCCAACATGGCATAGTCGATAAGCACGTCTGGTGACACCAATTGCCGCCAGGGAGAAGGGCCCTAATTTCCTTCATGGCGTGCTGAAAGAGCGTCAATTTCACCGGCCTGGACAAAATAATCTCGGTTCAAGGGTTTAGGTATGGTCTGCATCAGATTGATTAAAAACAACACCAGCCCAATAGCTATGAAGAGATAAAGCAGTGACATCAATCCGAAAAAATAGCTGATGTTTGTTCTCATTGAAAGCAGAACAGACCCCACGGAAACAAGGAAGTAAGCCAGCATCAGCGCAAGCAGGTGGTTCATTTTTAAGTGCAAAGTTCAAAATTGTGGGATGCACCCGAGCAAATCGGTCCAGTCGCCGTCCCGCCGCAACGGAACAGAGGTGCGCTCCTCAACTGGTTTTTTTAGAACGGCTCGTCAACTCAAACCCGGGCCTTGATCTGGGTTGACCAGATTTAGGCGCGGTTGTAATGAGACACCGATTAATGGTGTGCATCAGGCGAAATTGCGGGTGTTAAGACATACCCTCATTCGCCTTGAAGGCGATAAAACCTTGAGCCGCCTGTTCCTGTTCCTGGCAAAGCAGGCTGACCGCCTGTCCGTTCCGCCTATTAATCCGTGCAGCCTAGAGCCACCCCCATGGCGTCGTTACACGTCGACGCTGATCAATCCGCGCCGGTCAGCGGATAGCCGCTCTGCGCCAAACCAAGAAACGCCTGTTCGCTTGCCACGGCGGAGTACCTGATCACGGCCTCACTGTCCTGTTTCTTGGCAGCTTCCTGGGCTTGGGTCAACGCACCGGCGGCCGTCGTCCACAATGATTTCTTGTTCTTTGCCATGCCGACGAGGAATTCCGCATTCGACAGCGCCTTTGCCGCTTCGACTGCTAGAGCTGCGCCGGATGCGTTCTCGGCCGCATGCGCAACCGGGCCGGTGATGCCCAGCAGGAAAATCCCTCCGGCCATCATTCGGGTAGCATTTCGAATTACCTTCATCCCTGTTCTCCTTGAATTAAGTGGGCATGCTTGCCATGCGCTGCCGATCATTTCCGGAATACCGAGGCCTTGAGCGGCAGGCCGTTGCTCAGATAGCTGTGGTAGTACTCGAGGTTGTTGTATTCCTCACCGCCGATTTCAAGCGGTGCCAGGCGCACCATTTGGTTGCACGCGGCATAACGGCGCTGCAAGGTGAATAGCGCGTAGTCGCCACCACGGAACGCCGGCCAGTGTGTGGCTTGACCAGGGGCCATTGAAAGATATTCAGTGCGCAGGACATTGCCGACATTACTGATATGGCAACCCGCGCAGGAAAAATTCAGCTGGCCACGGCGCTGATGAAAGAATTTCTGACCCGCCTCGAATGCTGCCAGTGCCTCCTTGCCTTCCACCTTGATATTCATTTTCATGCCGTCGGACAAGGTTCTCGCATAGGCCGTCAACAGTCCCATGGTATTCATGTCGCCGTGCTTGTACGGCTCTTCACCGTTGGCGGTTCGGCATTGGTTGAGCGCCATTTCAAACGTCACCACCTTTTTCGTTGCGGCATCGAATAACGGGTAATTGCCGGCGACATTCTTGCCTTCGCGAGGGAAGCAGTCCACATATCGCTTGCCGTTCTTGAACGGGGTTTCCCACAATTTGGCGCCTTTCTCGATTTCTGCGTCGTAAGGCGGGAAAGCCATGATGGCGTCGTACTGGTCTTTGGCATCAGGGCTGAATGCCAGTGCGCCATGCACGTAATCCTCGAATTTGATAGCGGGGTACATTTTTTGTACCGCCTTCACGACTTTCAGACGATGGTCTTCCGGTGCAGCCTGCGCATTCGCCGCGACTGCGAACCATCCCAGGCAGGACATGATCCAGATCAGTTGTTTCATTTTTTTCTCCGTGCGGTGTCGATGGTGAATACGCGCCATTACAGCCCGTAGATGTAATCCACTACTTTGTTGATCTCGTCATCGCTCAGAATCTTGTGTTTACCAAAGGGGGGCATGAGGCTGTCAGCGTTGGCTTTTGAGGCGTCCCAAAGTTGAGCATAGAGTTTTGCGCGATCCGGAAAACGTTCCTTCATGCTGATCAGCGGCGGGGCGATGTTGGTGCTGGTGACTGCTTTTGAATCGCCAGGCATGGCGTGACAAGCCAGGCAATTTCCCTTGCGGTTGTCAAAAGCGAGTTCCTGCCCGGTGGGCACCTTGGATTCATCCGCGCGTACCGTCTGCATAAACCCGGCAAGCAGAATCAAGCATACGCCAGCGGCGCGGATGCTCGTGGAACATTGATACATGTCTACTCCTTGTTGTATCCAGGTGTCGCCACCCGGGTGTTACTGAAAAATGCACGGTCCCGGATTCAAGTCCGGGCAGGTGGTGCTGGCATCGGTCCGCATTCCGGACACCTCTGCCTCACTAAAGTCGGCCGCATGCAGGTTCGCACCCGAAAAATTCGTATCCGCCATTCCGGAAAAAAGAAAACGGGCCTCGTATAAATCCGCATTCTTGAAATTTGCGCCGTGCAAATTCGCGCCTTCCAGATCGGCGCGTTCCAGCAGCGCGCCGCTAAAATCAACCCCGGTCAGGTTGGCCTGAGTGAAGTTCGTGCGGTTCGCATTCACCTGGGACAGGTTGCTCCCCTGCAGATCCGCGCCGCTCATTACCGTCCCGCCGACCACGGCCCCGCTCAGGTCGACGCCAACCAACCGGGCCCTGGACAGATTTGCGCCAATAAGAAATGCGCCGCGCAGGTCGGCACGCGACAAGTCCGCCTGCTGCAGATCCGCACCTAGAAGGTTTTGCCCCACCAGACTGACGCCCTTCAGGTCGCATGCAACACAGCTATTCGTGGTGATTAAGCGGGTCCGGTTTTCGAGCTGGGCTGCGCTCGGCTGGGCATAGACCGTGCATGCCGCAAACACGGCCATCAAGCCAAACGTTGTGCTGACCAGTGTTGCCAGTGGCAGCAGGAGGAACAGGAGGATATCGGCTCGGATCTTCATGAGTGCGTTCACTGGTTATTCAACTCTTCAATGGCCAACCGTAACGCAACGGTCAACACTATTGCCCGGTAATTAAATCCGTTTCGCTGTTACGACATTCGCCATCCCGGGTTATCGGGTCCGATCTCCTAGTCCAATGAAAAACGCGTCTGCAGAGACGCTTCACCATTCATGCTGACCGTCAGAACCATCCTCGTTCCTTTCCGTGGTTTGATTCGCGCATCCTTGATCATCAGTTCGTTGCTGTTGGTCGGCTTTAGATACACCGAGAAAGCGTCGTTTCCATTGATGACACGCAGGGTCGCAATTGCCCCCTTGGTCGACTGCGGCGCATCACCATGGTCAGTGACCCATACGTGTGCTTCGCCGTCTTTCATGACCAGTTCAAAGTGATACATCTCCACCATGCGCAACATGCCTCCATGAGCACCTTTGATTGTTGCCAGATACTCGTTGCTGTGAGCCTGTGCCAGGGTCGGCAGGCTAAACAAAGCCATCAGGAATATGCCCACCAGGGGTCGGGCTGCATATGCCAAATGGCTCGGGTTCAGAATTCTGAAATTCATTTCGACACTCCTTTGCTACGTGCAGCGAAAAACCGTCGACAGCACGCGCTGCCGACGGGACAACCCAATTACACCGAGGTGCTACGGGAGAACTTCAGACCTTCCCAGCTCTCAGGAACCACGACGTGATCGTGCATGCCACCCGGGCATGGTAGACGCGCCTCGATCTTGTCGGTTTCGACGTTGATCACCACAAGACCCGACTGGCCTGCCTGGTGTCCGCTGTACACCGTGGTCATGTACTTGCCGTCCACGGTGCAGTCGCAGGTGTGCGGATCGGGACCCGTGTCCCATTTCGCAACCACTTGCCAGGTCTTGGCATCCACTTTGCAGATGTAGCCGTTATTGGGCTTGCGCGCCCACATGGTGAAATAGGCGAAGCGCGAATCAGGCACGTTGCCCATGTGCAACGGCAGGTACTTGGTGCCAAAGCCTTCGACGAAGGTTTCCTTTTTCCACTTGTTGGGGTTTTCGTCTGTCGAGCGGTAGACCGCGATGTTATTCTGCAGCACGTTGTTACAGGCGAGGAAGTATTCGCCACTCGTGATGAAGCCGGCTTCGTGCAGAGGCGTCAGCACGGAAGGCACGGCGAAGGTCCAGGTAAATCCGGTCTGCTTCGTCAGCGGGAAGTTATCCGGAGCCCCCTTGGCTGTTGACAGAAGCGCCACGACTTCCCAGGTACGGGTATCGATGATGGCGCAGCAGCCGAGACGGCGGATCAGGATGGCGCCGAACGGCAGTGTGGGGTGCCAGGTGAAGGCATCCACAAACACCGCAGTGGGGTCGGCCGGCATCAATTCTTCGCCCAGCATCGCCTCGTGGGTCGTCTTCATGCCTTTGCGGCCCACGTAGTCAAACTTGCCTGTGGTGGCATCGGGGAAGATGTGGCTGATGTTGAGTTGCCGGGCGACGGGATCGTAGTCAGCGCGGAACGCCTTGACGATCTTCGGGTTGTCGCCAAGGTCTGTAATCAGGACCATGTCCTTCTGACCATCGGCAAACGCAACGTACTTGTTGGCGTTTTCACCCACACCGATCGACACGTGCACCCCCAGCGACATACCCGTGGTTTCACCGATGTCGTTGACCACGCTGATGGAGTTCTGCTTGCCGCTGCCGTCATAGCGCATCTTGAACATCTTGAAATCGCCGCGATTACGCCATTCCGGAGAGTTCTCATTGACGTAAGGCGATGCCGGCGGCTGCATGGTCTGGTAGAAGTCGAAACCCTTGTAGGGGTCGGCCGACGGCATGGCAGCGATGTGGTGGGGGATCGGCATGTCGATGCCATGCAGGCCGTAGGAATACCAGGCCAGGGTCTCGGGCACGGACAAGTCCATGGCCTGCACGTAGCCGCCGTACTTGCTCGGCAGCAGCACGACGTTACCCTTGAATTTGCCGAACAGCTCAGCCTGCGCTTCGCCAACGGGGTTGTGTACAGCCGAAAAGGCGCTGCGTGAGCCAAGCAGGCCTGCCGTTCCGGCAACGCCAGCGGCGAACGCGCCCTTCATAAACTGCCTTCTGTCGATACTCATTGCATTCTCCTTAAATTTGTTCGACCTGAATCCATCGATTCAGATGTCGCCCTTTTTCCAGTTTTGCGGACCTACGAACACCTTCTGAACCACACCCTTGTCGTCCAGCAGGAATGAGGTCGGCAGGCCTCGAATGCCAAG
>NCGY01000010.1 GCA_002281775.1 Hydrogenophilales bacterium 16-64-46
CACGCTTGACCGCCAGCGCCTTGAACTCGACGGTGTATTCCTGCTTCGGTATCTTCTTCATCTTTCCTCTTCCCAAGTTAACGTCAATACTACGTCACCATTGGAAGACGAAATTTCGGGGGAAGCTCATGGCGCGCTTGATATCAGCCGCCTGAGAGCCTTTATTGCCCCACACTACACCCAGTCCAGCAACAGCGTCTCGTAATCCCCCAGTATCTTGTCCCAGGTGAACTCTGCCGCATGGCGCACCAGGCTGGCTGCCTGCAACTGAGCGAGCTGGCCGGCGTCGCCCAGCAAAGCCTCGATCTGCTGCGCGCAGCCTTCCTCGCCGTTGAAATACACCCCGCCCTCCCCCGCTACCCAGCGGTTGTAAGGGTTGTCGTGCGCCAGCACCGCATTGCCCGCGCCTAAAGCTTCCACCAGCGAAGGATTAGTGCCGCCGACCTGGTGCCCATGCACATAAAACCGCGCATGAAAGCGCAGCGCCTGCACCACCGCCTTGTCGTAAATCGCACCGGGGAAAATCACCTCGTCCGACGCTGCCGCCTTGACCGCGCGCTGATACGCATGATCCGGATCGTATTTACCCAGCACCAGCAGCTTGCAGCCGCGCGGCTTCTTCGACCAGGCCTGCACCACTTCCAGAATCGAATTCTCCGGCTCGGCGCGCGCAATCAGAATCGCATACGACCCCGGCTCCAGCCCGTAAGGCGCTATCAGGCCAGCGTCGGCGCTATCCACGCGGTCCGAACCATAGGGAATCATCGTGATCTTGTCAGCCGCCACCCGCGTGGCCAGATGCTTCTTGATCTCCGGATGATCGGCCACCAGATGATTGCCCAGCCAACAGCCCGCCCAGTCGTTGAGCCAGAACCAGGTCTTGGCCACCCCGCCCCACTTCTGCCGCCGCCACTCCACGCCATCCATGTTGATGATGTTCTTCAACCCACGCAGCCGATACAGCGCGCAGAACATCGCCGTGTTGTACCCCAGCGTCAGCACCAGGCCCTTTTCGCCCGCCGCATGCACGGTGGATTTCCAGTCGAACACGATCGTGCCCGCCGCCCCCCCCGTCGCCACCGGCATGCGCACCCGGCGCACGCCGCGCCATGCGTCCTCGAACACCGGACCCGCACCATCCTCCTGGCAATACACCGTAACCTGCCAACCGCGCTCCACAAGATAGGGCGCCAGATGCTCGGCAAAGGTCTCGAAACCGCCGTGGGCGGCGGGCACGCCGCGCGTGCCGAGAATACGGATATGTTTTGTGGTCACGGAACGTCGTATCCCAGTTTGGTCATCGTGTCGCGAAACAGAACATCCACCGCTGGGTGCAATTCCGGCCAGCCCTTGGCTGGATTGTCGTAAAGACGCTTTCTTGCGTAATCCAGCACGCGCGGGTCGGGATCAAGGCTACACTGCTGTTGCAAGCGCACCAGCTCCCCTGCCGGGTCGGCAATCAGCGTTTCATACGCTACCCGAATCACTGCATCTGGATAGCGCTGTTCCTGCGCCAATCCTTCACGCATGGTCACAATCCACTCCAGCGCCGCCCGGTTGGCATGATCCAGGTCCGCAGCTACAAGTTGCCACACCGACTCATAAGCCGGGTCGTCGAGAATCAGTTGATCGCGCAAGTAATGCCACTTGATATCGTTGCGCCCCCACCAGTCGTCGGTGTGCTCGCCGGATTGCACGCCCAGCCGCGTCGACCACTTCACCACCGAAGGCACTGCGTCCGCTCCGCTTCGCGTGATGAAGATGAACTTCGCGTCGGGGAACAAAGCCCGCACATAGCCCACGCGAAATATCAGTTCGGGATACTTGTCCACCACCCGGGTCGAGCCGGTCAGCGTCAGGTAACGAGAAAACAAGCGCCGCGCCCGTAAGCACATATTGGGTGTGGCGTCCGTCGCACCCATGCGAAATCTAGCGCCCGCATCCGAGTAATTGCCATTGATGTCCTGACGCGCATCAATCACATGCCACAGCGCCTTCGGCTCGTTAAGATAGCCCACCTGCTTATGCAGCGAAAACAGAATGCCCAGGATCGTGGTGCCGGAGCGGCCCAGCCCCGTGATGAACAGCGGGCGATCCACTGCCGGCTCACCGGGCAAGGCCGCAAGCGACTTGAGCCATGCGAACACCAGCGGGTTGATGAAGCGCCCCCTGGTCGTCAGCGGGCGGCCTTCATAAAGCAGATAACTGGCAACCCGGCGAGCGCTCAAGCCAAAGCCTGATGCAAGATAATCCCTGTCCATCTGGGCAATCATGGCGTCACTCCCCTGCCTTCATTTTGCGCTGGCCCGGCACCTCCACGCCCAAGTCAGCATACAGCCCGAGCATGTCATCCAGATAACGCTGGCGGGTGAAAGTCGCAGCAACATATTGCCGGGCAGCACGCCCCATTTCAGCCACGGCGAAATGGGACATATCCACGAAACTGCGCAACAGCCCCGCCAGTTCATCCACCTTACCGCTCTCGAACAAAGCGCCCGTCTCGTCTTCACGCACCATCTCGGGTATTCCCCCGATGCGTGCCCCGATCACCGGCTTGCCACACGCATACGCTTCCAGCACGCTCATCGGCGCGTTCTCGTACCATTCAGACGGCAGCACGATCGCACGCGCCTCGCGCACCCATTTCCACAAGGGTTCGCCAGCCACAAACCCAAGAAACTCAATGTCGCCGCCCACGTCGGCTGCCAGCACCTTAAGCGCATCGCCCTCGGGTCCGGTGCCAGCAATGCGCAACCTCACTCCGGCCAGTGCCGCCGCGCGAATCAAGGTAGCCACGCCCTTTTCCATGGCTAGCCGGCCGAAATAGAAAAAGTAATCTCCCGGCTCATAGCGCGGCGTATAGGCAGCGGCATCCACATAGTTCGGAATGTAGGCCAGTTGCTGTTTCGGCCAGCCCCATTCCATCAGCTTCTGTTCATAAAAAAGACTGGGCGCCACCACCCGATCCAGGTTGCGCCGGTACAGCCCCAGCGACTTGTGCACCGCCGACTCCAGCATGATCAGCGCGCTCACCGGCAGCGAATCGCGAATGCAGCGGTTGGCCGCCAGATGCAAGAGGTTTCCTGAACGGCATTTCTCGCACACGCCGCCACGATTGAGCATCTTATAGGCCGGACAGGCCAGCTTCAGATCGTGTGCCGTCATCACCGTGGGGATGCCACGCCGCTTCAACTCCCCCAGCACCGATGGGGAGAGGTGGTGATAGATGCAGTGGACATGGGCCACGTCAGCAGGAAACGCATCGAGCAACGCAGACATTTTGCTCCTGGCCTCAAGCGAATAAATCACCTTGCCCGCCATCGCCAACTTGTCGAGCGCCCCGTATTCGTGGCCGAACTCGATCTCGTCGGCAAAAAACCGACTCCACGGCGAAGGCTCGTTCTTCGGATGATGCATGGTCATCACCGCCGTGTCCCAGCCATGGGCGCGGAACATGGCATCGTGTTCGAGGAACACCACGTCGGAGCCGCCGCGGCGGTAGTTGTAGGAGTTGAGGGAAAGCAGCTTAGGCAAATCGATTGACCTAGTATTAATTTGGCATCGCCACAAAATCTAGCCGGCTAATCGAGAACCCGGCAAGATTGATTATGGCATGGCCATTTTCATCGAACCTGAGCGTCTCTTCGTATTTGCGTAGGGAGACAGAATGGGGGGCTTCATCCGTATTGCGTGCATGGAGGTAATCATTGCTTATGTTCTGGTGTAGTGCCACAACCTTGCGACCTGCCAGCTCGGGCACAAATAGTCTGACGGTTGCACTTGCGTCACCACGGTTAACCGCTGCCAATCCTAGATTGTTGTCAGCCCGCCTAAAAAAAACGCCACGCAGGTTTTTTGATTTCCAGCTGGAACTCCTGCTGCGAGTCGGTAGAACCTGACTACTCAGTGGCGCATTCAGCAGGCGCGCCGTCTCAAGCACTACGCTGGGATAGATTTGCTTGTCCAACCTTGATTCATGAAATAGAACCCAAGGCCCCTTAGCCCCCCCTAACGAATGCAAAAACGCGCCCTTCACTGCATCGATCTGAGAGACTGCCAGCAAAAAATCTGCTACCGACAAAGCCGCACTCAAATCGTTACTCTCATTCCAGCTATTTTTCCAATCTTTATCCCCTGCCCTGCCTGGCGGCCATCTGGCATGTTCGGTTATCCAGATGGACGGCGGCTTTCCTATTTGGCGTTCAATCTTTTCAATTTTGTCACACAGAGTGTCTGTTGCCCATGCGACAGGTGGACCGCCGGGCTTGCCGTCGTAGTAATAATGCGCGGCAAATTCAATTTCGTAGCCGGCCAACCCACGAATCAATTGCCGGTTGAACTCGTCAGCCTTGTTGCTGCCAATATCAAAAGTCGCGATCCCAACCACTGGTTTCAACGTACGATCAAGCTTGAGCATGGCATCTAGAGTCGGCAGAATGCGTTGGGCATATTCAGAACCGTCGGTATGATATTTAGGCAAATACATTTCGTTACCAATCTCCCAGCGCAATACGGGCCCACGTCCGCGCAGACTGCGGACCACTTCCCTATTACGCGACGCCAAAACATGAGGATCTAGCTTGCTGGCAATCCCCCCATAAATATTCAGCACGCCCCACATCTTTCCGCCGGCCAACGCAGCAAAATCTGCATATTCCGGTATCCCGAAACGAACCGGTTCGGGCGGTTGCCAGTCCACCAGCCTTTGTGGCTGACGCAATTTTGTAGGCCCCCGTGCGGCATTGAGATCAACAAAATTAGAGACGGCCCCACCAGGATAGCGGTAAACCATCCCTGACATCGCCCTGAGATAATCCGTAACAGCAGGTCGAACAGTATTGTTTGCCGTATTCCAATACGACAATTGGAAAGGTACTGACTCCAGATTGAATCCTAGATGCATCGGCATCATCCGGCCCAGTGTGGGCTTGTCTGACATCAACCTGAATTCAGGTTCACCGGACGATAAAGTCTCATAGCCACCGCAACCTGCAGATGCTGTTCTTAAAGTGATGTCAATTAAAGCTAGCCCGAACAAAAATCTCGGTATCCTCGTCCGGAAAAACTGTGGTCTAGCGATAGTCTGTGTGCAATATCTACGCCCTTCGCAATCCACTCCCGCAGGCCGCTGAGTCACTCGAATCATATGAATTACCCGCCTTGGCTATTTGTGCACATAAAGGTTCGGTGCTACATGTTGTTCACTGAGTTTCTCGGCAATAAACCCTGCTGCAATCGTATCTGCATATAAGTTATGAATTGCAACAACGGAATTGCCATCGACTATGTACTTCCCGAATAGCAGTTGCAACAAACGACAGCATCAAGAATATTCCTATTCGCCACCGCCCAAAGGGATAAAATACGCCAAAACCACTTGCAATCAACAACGCTATCCACCAGAACACAACCATCGCGCCTTGTAGATATAACCGAAGTCCATGTAACACTTGTGAGACACCGGCTATACAGGCTACCTTTAACCCCCTCTTGCGTTCAAACTAGAGGTTTCTCAGGAATCACGGTCAGCAATGTCTGAAGCATCGCCGTTTGCGAGCATCTGACACTGTATTTTGTGAGTGGGACAGACTTGGGGTGCCAGAAAGCCACGCACAAACCCGGCGGCATAAATCTGCAAATTCATGAAGCCGTGCATGCCTTCTTCGAAGCTCCCCTTTCTGACCAATAAAAGTAGCAAACCGGCAGAAGTGGTTCCCAGTGCAAGGACCACACCCCAGTAAGTCCATGGCAACAGCAGCAGCCCCAGAAGCCAAACCAACCACCCCGCAAGCGTGACGAGCCGCATTTTCTGGGTTCGCAAAGCGCGCCAGAAATAGGGCTTCCCCCAGGATGCGCGTATCAATTCACCGCAGCCGTCTACATAATGGCTGCGCCAGCGCTTCCTCATCAGGCCGACGCTGTCATCCTGATGAACATGATGCAGAACCGCGGGTTGGGCCAGCCTTTCCAGACGCCAACCCTGATGCGTCAGGCGCAAGCCGAGTTCTTTTTCCTCGAAGGCATGCAGATTCCGATTGGAAAAATATCCGACCTGCTCAAGCGCAGCACGGCGATAGAGACCACCGCACTCCAAAGCTTCTTTTGGCCCCGGCGAAAACACTGACGAGGCCCTTTCCTTACGCATCGCGAATTCGTAACTGCGTCCGCCGACAATGCGCACCTGACCTCCCACGCCGGCAAGTTCGCCACGTTCACGCATTACCGCAATGGCGGCCTTGAGAAATTCCGGCTCCAGTTCCATATCCCCATCCAGGATATAGATAAAATCGCCCCGGGCGTGCTGGTAGCCCAGTTGGGGGCCTACACCACAACAGCGATCCTCAGGGTTGACTAGCTGAACGATATGAATGGGGTATGCCTTGGCTATCTCAACCGTCCTGTCTGTCGAGAGGCTGTCGGCCAGGATCACTTCGCCACGCAGGCCCTTTGTCGCACGCAACGCGGACTCTACAGCACTGGCTATGTGTTCTTCCTCATTCAACGCCTTGATGATGACACTGACTTCCAGTGAGCGTGTGTTCATGACTGACACTTCAGACATTCGCCCCCCGTTCGGCCAAAGTCATACTGATCTGCATACTCATGAGCGCAACTCAGGTTCGAGCCACTTCAAACAGGCCGTCCACCGTGAGGCGCGCCCTGTCACGCCATTCTGGCAACCGGTCAGCTAGCAGGGCGCGGATATTGGCCTCATCCTGCTGCAACAGCGACAGCGATTGCGCAAGCGTGGCGCTACTGACTAATGGCGTTTCAAGTACGTAGCGAGTATCACCGAACAGGTCATGGTTGATGCCTTTGGCTTTGATGCTGTATGCAATTGAGATCGTAGGAACCCCTTGGGAAAGAGCAGCAATTGTGGAATGCGTGCGCGCACCGATAAAGTACCGACATTGACCGATCAAGTATTTCAACTGTGCCGCGTTGAGAGTGCTCGGTGCCAACGAAATTCGATCTTTGTAATTACCAAGCTTGCCGTAGAGTCCAGCCATGTAGTGCGAGTCGGAATTGACTACTGATTGATCAAGCGGATCAACATGCGGGATGAGCAATATCATCAAATCAGTTTCACGGACGACTCCGCGTATGAAATCGACAATTTCCCGATCCATATAGACTGCGCTCTCGGTGCCGTTGCGAAATCGCCGGATCAGTGGACTGACGTTGATACCCAGAAGACGGGGAGATTGGCCAAAAGTTAGGGCGTCCGTATTGAAAGCTTGTCCGTCAAGATTGAAAGCTGGGTCGGCCACTAGCCTTACATTCTCCACTCCAATCTTGCGTAGATAATCGAGTGATACGGTTTCACGAACGGTTATGTCGTGATAACGCCGCAGGTGTCTAGCCATCACGCGTTCGACTGCGGGTTTTGCGGAAAATGGCCCTACCGAAGCCGCCCACAGAACAGCCGGAACGCCATGATCCATAGCGTTTTCCACCATGCGACTATGCTGGTAGAGTGAGAGCAAACCATAGTCTAGAGTCAGAATATCACCACCGGTCATGATGATTGCGGATGATGCACGCATATTGCGCTCAGTCTCGGGGTCCATCCTGAAGAGCGGAAAGCCTGCTCCCTCTAAGGGCAATACACGCATGCCACGGAACCACCACTTGATCCAGCCTGGAAACCGCGGCCCCGGCACAAAACTCACTCCGTCAGCGGCTGCATTAGGCCACTGGCGGCTATCGGTCTCAATATCATCAAGCGGACACAGGATTGTTGCATCGGGTTGCCGCGCGCGAACCATGCCCGTGATCGATCGAACCAGCGCCTCGCACCCCCGGTTGCCAAAATTGCTTTGACCTGCCAAATAAAAGTTCATGCGTATCCCATTGCTCTATAGTTTATGACTACACGGCAGCTACTTGTTCATGGCCGCAGCCAACGGCGCAATCTGGCAGCCAGTCGTTTGAATGGCGTACGGGAAAGGTCGCGGTACTGTTCGGCAAGCGGCGTGATGCGTTTAAAAAAAAGCTGGATGTCGCCGGCCTGCTTGGCGTCGAGAAATGCTTGATGACTTTCCTGGGCAAGTTGCAGGCGCAGGCGGTGCCTGCGCTCGAAAACATCTCCGTGTAAACCTTGTGCAGCTTCAACACGCTTGCGCGGCCGCCAGCGGCCGGCTTGATCGGCCAGCCACAAGCGGTAGGCGAGTCCCTCGCGCCGATGCGCATAACCCGACCCCTGTGAACGGATGGCGTCGTCGGGCTCCAGTCGATCCAGCCCGATCTCAGCTTGCAATTGTCCGTCTTCTATCAATTTCACGAAGTCGGGATGCCGCACAATAATCAGGTTGGTTCCACGGCTGTCATTGACGTATTGCGGCAACCAAGCATCGCCGATTGTGATGTCGGCTGTTTCCGCCACCACGTCGTCGCAGTAATCACAGGCATTGGGTTTGAACAATCCCATACCCCAGTCCTGGCCAAATAGCGTTTGCATGGGTGCGCTGCGCGAAACCTGTTGGCCATCAATCTCACCGACAGCCTCGGCACCATAACGGTTAGCGCCGCGACCCTCAATCTTTTTCCGGAAATCAAAACCATTCAGGCGGTCGGGGGGTATGCCCAATTGCCACCCCAGAAACTCCGCGAACCCTCGGCTCTTGAGATGGCCGCATACCAATCCGATGCAGTAACGCACACAGGAGGAAAACCCGGGGTTTTCCATGGCATAAAGCCGCACCGCCTTGATGAAGCAAGGAATGCCAACGAATGCATATCGCCCCGGCTGCTGAAGTACTGTCTGAATGACGCCCTCAAGAGAAATTGGGTAGTAACGCGATTTCGCCCCTGCCGGAACTTCATCCGACGAACGTGAAATTGCATATTCAAACAGCAACTCACCTGGCTTTGCGGTGCGGGATTTAACATGCACGATTGCATCGACCATACCACTAGCGAGCAAACGCTCGCTTAGCCAGCTGCCCATACCGCCCGAACTACCGCGCTCACGAAATGCGCCAGCCTGGACATGACCCGCGTAGATGTTGTGCCAATAGCCCAGTTTGGGGTGGTGCTGGGTATAGCTGGCAAATTGCGTCTGACCGAGCATGTCCTCGTTTGCCGACACATCAGAAAACGGACAGACCTTTCCTGCCCTCAGCTTGGCGGAAACATCATCCAATACCGCTTGAGCCACCAGCGTGCCGTGTTCAGTCTCTACCATGCGGTATGCCTTTTCCGGCATGGCCGCGCATGCGCCGCAGCCGATGCAATAGCCGTTTTCTATCACAGGATCGGGGGTGAGATCGCGCTCAATTGACTGGATCATGAGGGGGCCTTTTCGACTGGTTTTGCATGATCACCACACAAAAATCTTGCGCTTCAAAATTTTATTGATCATCTCGCGCTCGGCGAGCGCAAAAGGTTTAAGCGCATAGGCGACGACTAAATAGGTTGCAGCGATCAACCCCGCGCACGAAAGCAATGCAAGCACACCACGAGGCTGCCCGATTCCAGGCAGACTAGCCGCCGCCATGGCCATAAGCGTGGCAAACAGGATCTTCGCAAGCCCGGCCCAGTCCATTTTGAGCGAAAGCCCCTCGCGCATGAGAGACGCGGCGACCCAGCCGCAAAATAGCAATTCACTGAGCGCCAGACCGATAACAAGCCCGTAAGCGCCAAAGGGCATCGACAAGGCAACACCTATGGGCAGGCCGCACAAGCCTAGCAGTGTTCCAAACAGGGGTGCCCGCGCCTCTTCCAAGGCTTGTGCGGTCATACTTACGATGGCGCGCAATGCCTGAGCCAGTAACAGCGCCAAGAATGCAAGCAAAAAACCCGCTGCCTGTGGAAATTTTCCACCAGTGATCAGATCGGCCAGCGGCTCACCGCACACGTACAGAAATGCCGTTGCAGGCGCTAATGCGAAAACATTGAGCTTGAAAATGAGCTTCGCAAGTATCGGCAAGCGCACCCGAAAATCAGGCCGCTGTCGCGCCGCCACGAACAAGGGGCGGATCATGCCTATCAGGAGAAAAAGCGGCAGATAGCGCTGCAGCATAGCGGAAAATGCCGCAGCAAATCCGAATGCGCCAAACTCAGCGGTTTGCAATACGCGTACCGCAATGATCTTGACGGTATTGACACCCGAGGCCGTGTATAAGGTAGCGGCGACATAAATCGGCAGGGAATAAGCTTTGTACCGGTCAATTTCCAGCGATGCATCTGTCCCAGGATGGTCTTGGCGGACACGCCTGGCGAATCGCACCAGGCTGAACAAACCGAACCCGCAACCCAGCACCGCAGCGCTGAGATCGATGAGCACCCATTGCTCAAGCGGTATTTCGTGACCGAGACTGACAAACGCCAGCAGAACCAAGCCTAACCGCATGGCGCTGCGCAGTATCAGCGAAGTCTGGGAGGCGCCTTGCATAAGCATTGAGTCGAATACGACATCCAGGAATCGCGCGAAGCCTTCGAAGAAAATGACCAGAAGGTATAGCCGAATCAAGCCGGCATAACCATCGAAGCCCATGAGACGAGCAAGCGGCTCAGTCAGAAAATACAGCACACCAACGCCTGCCAGCAGGGTTATCGCACGCGCTAGACTCAGCCAAACCAGCAGACGCGCTAAACGTCGCCCTTCCTGTTGCGCAAGCAATTCAGGCAGATAACGCTGCGCTGCGACCAGCAGGCCGAACGAGGTGGTTTGCTGCATGATTTCGAGCAATGCGAGCGTGGCGACATAAAAGCCATAATGTTCGACCGACAACGCACGCACAAGCACAAGCAGGAGCCCGAAACCCAGCAGCATACCCACGCCCTTGCCGACAAAAAAATGGATGAGGCTTCGTCGTACGCGCTCGATGGAAAATCCATGTGCACCAGCACCTGCTGTGTCCTGCTTGCGCATCAGCGTTGCCATCGCACCGGCCTGGCTAGCGCAACCATGTCGCTTTGCCGTTGTCGTCGCGACTGAGCAAGGAAGCACCACCGACCAGCAGCATCACCAGCATCGTCATTGCGGGCACCTCCAACAGATCGCGCCCGTAAAACAGCATGGCGGCCATCATGGCTATGCCGACTGCGCTAGTCTCCAATATTGCCGCAAAACGTGGGTCGATATCCGGATTTTTTGCCGCACGATAGGCACGAAGAAATCCAATGAAAAGTATCAAGAAATAACTCAGGAAGCCAATCAAGCCGACATCCCATAACAGCTGTGTCGCTGCAGAACGATCGATAAGAAAAGGATAATGCTGCGCGGCTTCACCCACACCCGTCACGCTTCGCCCACGGCTTGCACCCGCCCCATATCCTATCAGGCTATGGTATGGATCCGATATCCCATTTTCTGACCACCAGTGCACAAGAGCTGTGACTCGTCCCATTTCACCCGTTCTGTAATTAATGAGCTCCGGATCCAGGCTGTATGACGTAGCTTTTGAAAACACATCGGACACGTTCCACGCGTCTCGATTTGATCCGCCGTAGTGCACAGTCTGATATGACAAAAGTATGGCAGTAACAAAGCTCATGCCTAACAAAAGCATCCCAACTACTGCAAACGGGCGTTTGTGCAACATCGGCATGTACATGACCATAAGGCCCAGCGGAATCAGAAGGATCACAACTTTTACTTCTGCTAGCAGCAAGCAAACAGACGCAACTGCTAAAATTATCCCTAGTTGTGGCCTGCCAAGCAGCCTACGCCGCGCAAGGGAAAGCGCATAAAACGTCATCAAACAAACGAAAAACGCCATCGAACCAGATGCACCCCCTCCTTCAGCCGAACCACCAAAGGCACCAACTACCGCATCCCACTCAACCCCGCCAGTAACCATGCCGAAATGAACTCGACTAGGCGCTACGTAAAGGTATTGATAGAGAACGATCGGCAACTGAAAAAACAGGGCAAAAAGTAATATTTTCCATATGGAGAATATTGTCTGACGTGCCACGTGGCCAGCAGCAAAAACCAAGAGAACACTCCATAAGGCAAACAGGTTTTTGCCACCAGCTAATGCTTGAAACAGTGGCGAAGTATTTAATAGCGAAGAGATAACGACTGTACTCAACAATACATAAACTAGAACATTGAGGATATCAATTCGTGTCGCAGTACGAGTGGCAGAGAAATGGCCCCAAGAAACCATCAATTTGAGGTACAGGGCGATTCCCAACCCATAGGGAATCCATACTGCTTGACCAATCTTGAGAAAATAAAATACTTGCCCAACCACAAAGAAGGCGAGCAATACCATCAGAAACAATATTTTCTTGAATGAAAGTCCAAGAATAAGAAAGCCTGCCATGCCCCCTGCAAAAATCACTATCAGGCGAATGGACCCAGTAGCCGACACCAGACCCATGAGCGCTGCCAAGGACAGTCCGAAAAAAACCACCGCGAAGATACGCCACGGAGAGTTGGAAAATGCCAGCTTATTGGGATTAGACTTAGATGCTGTATATAGCATGCATGCATGACCAAGGATCTTTAGAGAAGCTACTTACGCGTACCTATCAAGCAACATTAGGCGCAATATTAGGCAAATTATTTCAAACAATAATTATAAATTGCTTACATTCCGTCCAACATAAATTGAAATCAGTCAGATATGGATCAATAATCATTTGACCTCATTAAAGCGGCCTACAATGCGCTCTTTGCCGTCTACGGGAAGAGAATTCAGCAAAGCTCGCGCAAATTCGTCCTGCAATTTATATGCAGAACTTTCATCTGCTTGGATACTGGATATCCGAAACAGCAACCCATCAGGAATTTGGCCAGTCAAACCATATTTGATTTGATTAATTTTCCGTTCCAAGCCATTTACTGCGACTGCATCACCTACTGTTGTCCAATAAGTAATGGGCTCAATGCGCGCCCCCTGTGTCGCTACCAGACGCTTGACTGGAATATCACCCGCTCCAGTCGTGAATATACCCGACACATTTTTAAGTACTTGAAACCCCTGTGCGGGATAGCAAACCTCAGGTTTGTGTACAGCCATACTGTCAGATTGGTCGCCTCCATAGGCGATGGACAACATAATGCGCTCCCCTTTTGGATTAACATAGGTACGTGAAAGCGTCTGACTGTAGATTTTATTGATGACCGCTTCCTGCTCAGGATTAGCTATGAGTGGGACGATAGTTTCATCTAGCTTCCAGTCGCCGAAGTTTTTGGGGATCAACGTTTCCAGATCGATTTTCGGGCCGGAGTCTGCGACCTTGACAGTGGGCTTGAGTGCCAGCGCCAGTCCGGCCGATGCAAACATGAGCAGGCCGATGACGAGATGCTTGAAGCTGATGAATTTCATCCTTGTCTCCTTGAGCCAGCCCTGCACGGGTGCGGGGCCGGCGATACGGTTTTGTCGGTCGGGATCACGTCAGGGAGCCCATTAGCCGTTATTACAAGCAAAATGTTTGCCGGCTGGTTCACAGACGCACTCCGGTTTGGTGCGCAAGCCGGACGATGGGGTCAGCGTCGTCCGGCGTTTCGATCACGTTATCAAACTTGCGTTTACCCCGTTGTCGTTCCAGCAGGCAAGGTGGTGGGTCGATGTCACCGCCGCGCCTGCTGTCGCCCACCCCCGAGCCGAACAGCCATACGTCTGCGTCCGCCCCGAAGGCCTCACGGGCAGCTGTGCGGATAACGTCGGTTGGTTCGCGGGAGAGTCTCATGGCTGTGTGCGGTACATGCGTTCCGGTGATCAGGCCTTCGTGGCTTGGATCACCCGTGCCAACGGATGGCATGCATGGGTATGCTGCCGCAGGGTATCTAGATTGCGCGACGGTTTCATGTCGGACACCCGTTTTGCCCGATGCTGTCCCGCGTGATGGCGGAAAACTCACTGTCGAAATCCGTCCGCAACGGGCTTGCTTCCAGGGTATCGCGGCAATACGCGACAAAACGATGCGCATCGCCGTACAAGATGGGGATCAAGCTGTGCAGTGCGTTGAAGTGTTCGGCGACTTCGGCGTAGTCCGTTCCGTAATCGTGTGCGGCAAGGTTGCGGGTTGCCCGGCATAGCTGCCAGGATGCAATGGAGTCGATCACGCCGGTTTTCTCGTAAAAAGCCAGCACCTTGAGAAACGTTTCTCCGGTCTCGCCCGACAACAGAACCGAATGACGCATGGCTGCGCCCAGGGTGTCCTGCAATTTGGCGAATCGCTCGTTGATGGCTGCCAGCGATTCAAACAGGTCGATGCTTTTTTTGTTCTGTTCCAACGCGGCAGCAGTCAGCGGCCACGCATGCTTTTCGTCGGATGCGTTCAGGAAATAAACGCACCGCTGGATAGCCTCCAGCAATCCGGCCAGATGCATGCGCTCGGCGTGCAAGGTGTCGTTGCTCATGATGCTTCATCCAGACGGATTGCACGGGCGCGGGCAAGCGTCTGGAACGGGGTAACAGGGGTGTCGCGCACGTGCTCGACGATGTCGACCGGCAAACTCAGTGCGGCTTCGAGCTCCATTTTGATTCGCGCACGCTGCAGCAAGCCCAGCGGGGCGGCGCTTTCGATCAGCAGGTCGACGTCACCGCCGCGCGCGTTGTCGTCGAGGCGGGAGCCAAACAGGTAAACCTCGGCCGTGCCGCCAGCAAGCTGGCGGACAGTGTGGGTTATCTGGCGGGTCTGCGCGACGCTCAATCTCATGGATTCATTACGTTCAGGCGAACGGTTTCAGGAAAACGCGGGGGAACCCGGCGTTCGTATCTGGCCGATATTCCAGAGCGCGCTGTTGTGTCGGGGCCATTGCAGTCTGCAGCAGGAAAGTCGGCAACAGTTTGTCGACCAGGGTGTCCTGCATCCGCGAAAACTTGCCTACAAAGGACTCCAGCCGGTCGATACCCTCGGGCGTATCGAACAGACTTTGCCGTTGATCGGCAGCAAGCGGCCCGGCTTGCGGAAAGAGTCTCAAAATGACCGCTCGCAAGTAAAAGGTTTCTTTCTCGACGACCCTGAGGATTTGCCACAGCCGGTGCACAGTCTGGGTCACAGCCGCACTCCTGTTGCACGCACTTCAATGTCGATGGGGCGCAACGGCACGCCTTGCCGATGCACGACGATGTCGATGCGCTGTTCGCCGAGGCGGCGTTGCAGGGTGGCATGAAAGGCGAGTTCCCGATCCAGTACGACTTTAACGCCGCCTTCGGTTTCGATGTAAAGGTCGATATCGCCGCCGCGCTTGCTGTCATGCACGCGCGATCCGAACAGCCACACGTCAGTGCCCGAGCCAAATACTTGGCGGGCTGCCTGACGGATGATGCTGGCCTGTTCTTCAGTGAGTCTCATAGGCGGGAATCAACGCACCGACGGGTTAAAATCAGACTTTCGCCCGGGCGCGCGGCCGGTCGGGGAAGATGAAGCCGAGTATGCCGTCGAGCAGGAACAGGAACAGCAAGCCGACGATGAACAGCATGATGCCGGCAAAGTCGTGCAGGAAGCCCTGCCCGGCTTCGTCGCCCAGGTGGTAGGTGACGAGGATGAGCACCATCACGCGCACGACGTTGGCGACGAAGGCGATGGGGATGATGGCGGCGATGATGATGAGGTTGCGCAGCGGGCTGCTGTGCTGCATTAGATAAAGATAGAGCAGGCCCATGGCCGACAGGCTGAACATGGAGTGCAGGCCGGAACAGGCGTCGGCCACCAGAAGCTGGTAGGGCCCGACGGTGAGCATGACGCCGCTGCGGGCGATGGGGTAGCCGGCGGCGTAGAGCACCTGTTCGGCAATCACCGAGATGTATTGCTTGAGCGGGCCGGTGGCGGCGTCGACGATGAACCCCGGCAGCGGCACGATGAAGATGAGGAAGAAGAGGGCAAACCACAGGGCGCGCGCAGCGCGCACACCCAGGGTGATGAGCAGGGCACCGAGGATGACGGGAATCTGCGATCCCACCTCGAACAGCAGGATGTCCTGCGAACGCCCGAGCGCGTAGGCCAGCAGACCGACGGCGAGCAGGGCCCAGCCCAGGGCTGCCTGCACCGGCGTGGCGCGCGCGGTTGCATCCTGGAACACCGCGCGCTGCTGCCAGATGAGGTAGATCGCCACGATGAGCACGATGGGGCCGTGCGCGTGGTCGTCTTCGTTCCACAGGCCGTGCGCCAGCATCCAGTAGGTGGGAACATACAAAACCAGCAGGCCCAGGAGCACGGGCCACCAGGATTTGAGCGGGGCGAGGGCGGTGCCGAGAGGGATGGCCGGAGCAGAAGATTTCATGCTGAAGGTGTGCATGGGTTGTTCAAAGTGGAATCACGCGCATTGCGCAGCGTCCCCTCCTCGCCCGCGAGCGGGAAAGGGAGAGGGCGCGATCACGGCGATGCGCGAACGCTGTTCATGGTGGGGGATGACGCAGATCGCCATGATCGTCAGTCCAGCACGACGGCCCCCACGATCGTGGCGCCGGTCATGCTGATTTTTTCCTTCAGTTCGACCAGCGGCGCGATGCGGCTGACGTTGCGGCGGGCGGCAAGCAATATGCCGCCGACGCGCGCCACCACCAGTTGGTAATCGGACGCGAGGCTGGACGGCGGGGTGTCGAGCAGGACGATGTCGTAGCTATTTTCCAGGCTGGCGAGCAGGGCACCAAAAGACGGCCGGGCAAGAAGTTCGGTGGGGTTGGGCGGCGGCGAGCCGGCGGGCAGGATGTTCAGCGTGTGAAAGGGTTTGACGGCGCGCACCTGCACGGACGGGACGCGCTCGGCCAGGATGTCGGACAGCCCCATGCTGTTGTCGAGCTTGAACAGGCTCTGCTGCTGCGGCCGGCGCATGTTGGCATCGACCAGCAGCACCTTGCGGCCCATCTGCGCGAACAGCACGGCGAGGTTGGCGGCCAGCCGGCTGGCACCTTCGTCCTCGCGCGCGCTGCCGATGGCAAGCGACTTGCGTCCGTCCTTGAACCAGCCGAGCAGGAGTTCGGAGCGCACCGAGCGCAGGGCCTCGGCCTCCTTGCCATAGGGCGCGGTGGCAGCGAAGAGTTCGGGGGCAAGGCCGGCTTCGGCCGGCGGAATGTAGGGATACTCGAATTGTTGCGAGAGCGCCTGGCGAATGTCTTCTTCGGTGACCAGGCCCAGTTTCTGGGCGGCTTCGCCAAAACGCAGGTTGTGTTCCTGCTGGGCGGCCAGAACGCGTTCGAGGTCGGGCTGGACGAGCTTGCCGGCATCGAGCAGCAGTTTGCCTATGTGGGCTTCGGCGCGAATGGCGCTGGCGGTTTCGACGATGCTGCTTTGCGATCCGGCGGTAAGGGATGCGGTCATGGTATGCCTCGATTCGGTTAGGCCAGCGCGGCCCGGTTGCGGCGGAACAGGCGGCGCAGGAAGCCGGGGAAGCGGCCGGAGGAACCAACTTCGGCCAGCACCGGAATCTCCAGTGCCATGGCGATGTCCTGACCGGAACGCACGCGGCGGTCGAGCAGCTCGACCAGGAAGCCGACACCCACGCCCAGCAGGCTGCCGAGAAAAACCGCCAGGATGATGTTGAGCAACAGGTTGGGGCTGGAGGGTTCGAGCGGTGCCACGGCGGGGTTGAGCACGGCGATGTCAGTCTGGGTCGACTGCGCTTCCATGCGGCTCTGGCCATAGCGCTGCAGGGCGGAATCGTAGACGCGCTGGGCGTTTTCGAGGTCGCGCGCGAGCAGGGTGGCCTCTTCGCGTTGCTGTTTCAGCGCCAGCACCTTGGCCTTCTGGCGGTCGAATGCGGCGGTCAGGTCGCGTACCCGCTGCAAGGCGGCACCGGCGGTAGCGCCCACGCCGCGCTTGGCCGTGCTGAGTTCAATGGCAAGCTTGCTCTTGTAGCTGGCAACCTCGGCCTGCATGCGCTGGTACTCGGGGTGGTTTGCCCCCACCCGCTTGGCGAGTTCGGCCAGCTGGCCTTCGCCCTGGGCAATCTGCACTTTCAGGTTCTGCACCACCGGGCTGTTGTTGACTTCGGGCAGGTTGGCGCTCTGGCCGGTGCGCGAACTGGCGTCGTAGGAGAGGGACTGCGCCGAGATCATCTGCGCAGCCAGCTCCGACAAGCGGCGGGTTTCCACGTCGAGCCGCTCGTCCGATTCGACGATGCCATTTTCGCGCTGGTAGGCAGTGAGCCTTTGCTGGGCTTCGTCCACCTTGGTGCGCAGCTGCACGATCTGCTGATCGAACCACTCGGCGGTCTGCCGCGCCGGGGTCAGGCGCAGTTCGAGGCTGGTTTCGATGTAGGCCTTGGCAAAGGCATTGGCAATGGCGGCCGAAAAGCCGGGGTCAACCCCGCTGAAGGAAACGCCGATCACGCTGGACTCACGCGAGGGTTCGACTTCGAGCTGTTTCAGCAGCACACCGGCCAGCCACTGTTCGACCGTGCCCTTACCTTCGGTGGCGTCCTGAAACTGTTCCTGGACGCCGGGGCTGGTGGTCAGCTTGAGGTCCTTGACCACCTTCAGGGCAACCTGCGTGCTGGTGAGCACGTCGGTCTGCGTGGCCATGTAGCCCGGGAACATCTGCGAGGGCAGGAGCTGGCCGGTGAAGGGGTCCTTGCTCTTGGAATCGATGATGAGTGTGGTGGTGGCGGTGTATTGCTTGGGCAGCAGCAGGCTGACCACCACCGTGACCGCCACCGTGACGGCGAGCACGCCCAGAATCAACCACTTGCGCGCGTTGAGTACCAACAGGAATTGCGTGAAGTTCATGGCCCCGGCTCCCTTAGAACAGGCTTTCCTTGACGTAGATCACGTCGTCTTTCTTGATGGTGTCGGCAAGGCTGACGTCGATTTCCTGCATGCCCCCCTGGTCGTCGCGGCGCAGCACGCGGATGCCGCGCTGGGTGCCGCGTGGCGTCAGGCCGCCCCCCATCGACAGCGCCTGCACCACGCTCATGCCCTGCTCCAGCCGGAACGAGCCGGGGCGCTGCACTTCGCCATAGATGAAGAACATGGGCTGGCGCGCGACGTGGAGCACGTCACCGTCCTCGAGTTCGACATTGTCCGCCTCGCCGCCGGCGCGGAACAGCGCGGGCACGTCGATCTCGCGGTATTCGGTCTTGCCGTCGCGGGTCCGCACCAGGGTGACGGTGTCCGCACCGTCGGTGACGATGCCGCCGGCCTGCGCAAGCACCTCGGCCACGCGGCTGGTTTTTTCCAGCGCGTATTTGCCCGGCCGGTTGACCCGCCCGAGCACCGATACCTGCTGGCCGCGATACTGGATGACGTTGAGGTTGACGCTGGGGTCGACGATGAAGCCGCCTTTGGCGAGCCGGCCGGCAATGCGCTTTTCGGTGGCGGCGGGCGTCTGCCCGGCCGCCTCCACCGCGCCGATCAGGGGAAAGCTCAGCGTGCCGTCGTCGCCGACGCGCGCTTCGGTGGCAAGGTCGGCGTTGCCGTAGACCGAGATGCGCACGACGTCGCCGATACCCAGGCGGTACTCGGCGCCGCCTGCGTGCAGGGCCGGTGCGGCCACGAATGCCGCGCTTGCCAGCCAGACTTTGAACCAGACGCTCTTCATGTTCTCTCCATTGCGGCGGCACCTTGCCGCCCTATCCTCAAACCCATCCCCGAAACCGGGTGGGCACTTTTTTAACGTGTGCTCGCGACCGCTCGCACATGCAAGTTTCGCGCCCGTGCCTAAAAATCGGCCCGCGCGCGCACGAATACGCTGTTGAACTGGTAGCTTGAACCGGGAACGTTCGCATCGCGGTAGCCACTCTGCACCCCAGCCCCCAGGCTCACTTGCGAAATCGGCGTGTAACTGATCGACAGCGAGCTCTGCACGGTGTCGTCCTGGCGTTGCGGGCCGCTAGAGCTGTCGGGATCACCCCGGAAATCCCGGTTCTCGTAACTCACCCCGAGGTCGAGCTGCCATTTTTCGCGCATCAGCCACACGCCATTCAGGGCCACGCCGTGCTTGAGCACGGCGCTTGAATTGGTATCGGTAGTGCCGCCCAACTCGCGGTAAACAGCGGCGTTGACCAGGGTTTTTCCGGTGGGAAACCAGTCGCCCTCCAGGCGTCCGACGAGTCCGCTGAAATCCGGACGGTCGAAGAAACCCGTCACGATCGTACTGGGTGGCGGGGTGGTGAATTCGTTCCTGTACTTGCGCTCCACCCAGCCGACCTTGCTTTCGATGCGCAGCTTGCCGCTGGCCTGCCAGTCGCCCAGCAGGTTGTATTCCGTCTGCTCGTAGCTGTTGTCGGCCACGTCAACAAAAAACAGGACCTGGCTCAATGTCGCGAGATTGGGGTAATCGGCGTCGGCCTGCCTGATCTGCGCGCTCAGCTTGCTGCCCTTGGGCGTGCGGTAGGCAAGCGTGAGGTCCCGCGCCAGCCGTTCGAGGTCGTCGGACAACTGCGAGGGTTCGCTGTTGATCTTTTCAAGTGCATTGACACCCAGCCCCAGCTGCCAGCGCGGGTGGAACTCCCAGTCCGCCCGGGCAAAGCGCTGCGTATTCTCGACACTGTTGTTGACCAGCCCGATATTTTCGAAGCTGCTCTGGCTGGTGGTGCGGGAGGTGCCCAGCTTGCCTTTCACATGGTTGCCCAGCCGCCAGTTCCAGGTGCCGCTCAGGTTGTCGCCGTCGAAGTCGAGGAAGTCGTTGCTGTTGTAGCGGATCAGGGTTTTGCCGATGTCGAGCAGGAACTGCTGCTGGCCGGGCTTCCAGTCGACGTTGAGCCCGGCTTCCAGAACCCTGAAGTAATCGGAGCGGGAGAAGGCGGTCGTCTCGTTGTCGTCGAGGCGGAAGAGGTTGTCGTCGTAGACCTGGTTGACGGAAACGTAGGGGCGGAAGGTGTCGCCTTCGGCTGCCAGCACTGAGTGGCCGGCCACAAGCCCCAGGAGTGCGAACCAGACAGCGTGCCTCACCAGAATCTCCAGTCGCCGGTGGCCAGCACGTAGACCCCCAGGCCGCCGTTGGTCACCGCGTGGGCGAGAATGGGCGACCAGAGCGAGCGCGTTCGGATATATAGCCAGCCATAGGCCAGGCCGGCGATGAACCCGGCCAGCCACTGCACATGTTCCACCGCAAACAGCGCGCTGGCGATGAGGAGCGCCTTGAGACCCACGCGCGCCGGGTCGAGGGCGAGAAAATCGGGCTGCTGCACCCAGCGCTGCAGGAAGGACCGCCAGAACAGTTCTTCCATCAGCGGCACGACGAGCGCGGCCCCAGCGATGCGGAAGGCCACCAGCAGCCAGTCGATCTCGCCCGCGTCATTGGCGGGGTTGAAACCCTCGCCCATGTCACCCATCAGCATCCAGCCGGCATCGAGGTTGACCCACAGCACCAGCACCCCGACGCCCACCGCCACAGACAGCAGCAGGTTGAGACCGGAAAGCCCCCAGGTCCTGAGTTCGCTGTAGTGCCGCCACAGCACCGCCAGCGCCAGCGCCACCAGACCCGCTTTGACGGGGTAGAGCCAGCGCACGTCGAACGCCGGCGCAATGTCGGGCAGCACGCCCTCGATCGCCAGCAGGGCGATGTAGAGCGCAAACGGCAGGACACGAACGACGATGGGGGACATGGGTGAACGGGACAAGACTGGTAATGGGGGGCGGCCGGGCAGCGGCCGCCCTGCCCCGCTTATTTCAGGCCGGACAAGCCCTTGCTGATCGCGTCGGCGTCCGCGCCGTCTATCGCCGGCGCGGCGGCAGCAGGCGCTTCAGCGGCGGGCGCGGCCGCAGCCGGTGCCGCCGTTTCCTTGCCGGCGTCAGCAAATTCGCCCAGGTATTCGATCTTGGCTGCCGCCTTCAGCGCATCCAGTTCGGCCTTGGCGGCCGTGCGGCGCGCCTCCTGCTGCAACAGCCGGGCGATGACCGGCTTGGCCTTGTCGAGCGCAACCGGCTGCGGCTGCGCGTCGGCCACCACCACCACCAGCACCCCCTCGGGGGTGTTCGCCAGCATGGCCTGCCCCTTGGGCATTTTTGCCAGTTGCGGCAGGATCGCGAGCGGCAGCTGTTCGGCCGCCTTCACCCCCTGTGCCGCCTTGGCCGGGAGGTTTTCCGCCTTCAGCCAGGCGGCAAATTCGTTCATGTTCTTGGCGGCCGACAGTTGCGCGCGCACGGCATCGACCTTTTCCTTGGGCACCTGGATGGAGATTTCCTGGAGGCGGTAGATCTTGCGGTTGCTGAACATTTCCGGGTGCTGGTCATAGTACGCCGACACCTCGGCATCGGTCGGCTCGGCCGGCGTGCCCAGCTTGCGGTTCATGTAGGCCTCGGCCAGTATTTGCCGGCGTGCGGCGTCCAGCGCCTGCACCACGTTGGCATCGCGATCGAGCTTCTCCTCGGTAGCCTTCTGCACCATGAGTTCCTGGTCCACCAGAGACTTCACCACCTGGAGTGAAGCCGCCTTGGCCTTGTCGGCCTCGAGATTGGGAATGCGCTGCAGGGCAAAATTCACCTGGTGCACCGTGAGCTCGGTGCCGTTGACCTTGGCCGCCACTTGGCTCGCCGGCTTGTCGCCCCCGTCCGCCTCGCCTTTCTTGTCGCCGCAACCTGTAGTCAGGGCGGCTGCGATCATCAGGGGCAGGGCGAGTTTCTTCAAAGCGTGCATGTTGTCTTCCTCAATCTGGAATTTGAAATTATGTGGTGTGAATGTTACAGCAAACTAACTGCGGGTCTGGTAAGCAGGATGTGCGCCACCTTCTGCACATTCTGTTTGCACCAATCAGAAAGCCACAGAATCCAGCCTGTCTGCTTGTCCAGAAGACAGGATATACATCTCTGAAAACAGCAAAAAAAAGCCGGGGTATCCCCCGGCTCGTCCAAGCGGTCTGGTTCAGAACTTCACGGCAAAACCTGCGGTAATCAAATCAATACCTTCATTGGAGTCAAAGCGCTCCCACTCTGCACGCAGATCCAGATTGTCAAATACCGCATAGCTCACCCCCAGGCCGTAATAGGGGTCGTAGCGATCATCCTCAGCCCGGAATGCCGCAACACCACCAGTGCCGCTGGCAATGGCGCTCCCATTGGACAGCAGGTACGCAGCACCAATTTTGCCCATCAGGTCGACTTTCGGGCTAATCGGGTAACTACCAACTGCTGCCAGCGTCCAGGCTTTGGTTTCTACATTGCTATACAGAGTCCCCGGACCTGGCGATGTGATCGTGCTGTTTGCGGTGAAATCATTCAAATTGGCAAACCCACCCTCGAGCGCAAAATAATCGTTGAACTTGTAACCGGCATAGACTTTCCAGCCCTCACTGCGAGTATTGGCCGACGTACTGGAGGTCAAACCGAAGGTGGTGGCAAGCGACGCATCTATATCGGACGCAATGTCCGGGTAATGCGACTGCCCTATGCCCAAACCTGCATACCACCCATCAAAGTTGATGCCCGCCCAGTCTCCTTCACCATACTCCTCAAGCGCGACAGGACCGGGGTCGAGCACCCAACCCATGGTGAGTCCCCAAATGTTCTGGTGCATATCGATCTGGACACAGTCAACGATGTTCTGACTGCAATTGGACTGGACATTGGATGCGACATACATATAGGTGCCGGACACTTCCAGGTTGTCATTCGCCCGGTAGGTGAAGCCAACTGAGTAATGCTTTTCGACGGTTGCCGGCGCGAGCGTATTGAATGTCAACTGATCATCCGGGATGGGGCTCTTGCCATAGTTGAAGCCAGCCCGAACTTGCAGGCGATTGTTCACGCCATACTGGACCCCTAGCTTGTAAACTGTCTGGTTATCCCAGCCAAACCCCATACCGTCATCCGCACCCAGCTTGAAATTGGGAGCATCATCCAGTGCCGGGATACCGCTGAGCGGACCAAGCCCGTCCGGATCCGTACCCGGCCCCCTATTGCCAATCGAGGCAATGTCGTTGTAATTGATGCGCAAAACATCCGCCGCAATCACTAGATTCTTGACTGGCTTGATCGCAATGCCGATGCCGTAATTCTCCGGGATGTCAAAATCGCCCTGTTCCGCAAACAGGCTGCTGTATTTGTCGAATTTGGTCATCCAGGTGCGTGAAGCATAGGTCAGACCAACCGTCAGCTTGTCGTCCATGAACTCGCCGAGCCAACCCAGCTTGATGCCCGCACCGTAGCTGTAGTCGAAACCATTGTTCGTAAGCTTGGTTGGGTCGGTCAGAATCGGAAAACTCTGGAACGCTTGCAGTCCGTAAGCACGAAAGCGCGTTTCAGCCAACACCAGCGATGCGCCCACTGCGTGGTCCTCGTTAACCTTGTAGGCGGCACTGATCGGAACCAGCAATTGAAGCATGTCTATGCCTACAGTCGTGTCGCGGGGAGGAATACCAAAAAAAGAAAAGAAATTTTCCCTGTAAGTGGTGTTCATGCCGCCATTACCAACCACCGCCACCGCAACATGCAGCTTGTCATCCAGGGGCATGCTGAAACCCATTTCTGGAACCAGGAAATACTTGGAGTCGCTTTCCACATCGCCGCTGAAAAAACCAAAGCTCCCCCCGGGGCCATCAAAGACTTGCGCATGTCGCTCCGGGTTGAATACCGCAAAACCCATATCCCCACGCATTCCGGTATTAACAGCATTGGCAGGGTTGGCGGCTGTAGAAAGGGAGTCGCGGCCATAAGCGATACCCACGCCGCCCATACCCTGCGAACGAACACCAAAACCCGGCAGAAAATAACCGTTGGTTGCATGCACCGGAAACGCGGCCAAGCACGCTGCCGCAAGCGCAGCATGTTTAAGTGTAAAGCGCATTTACTCCTCCGAGACTTTTATTGAAATGGGATTCTTCTGATAGGGCTACAGCCCCGCCCAAAATATAGTGCAATCTTAGCGTTTCACAATTTTCAGATTCAACACACTTGGGTTTTGCGCAGGCGTTGTTGACTTAATACAACGCCCACCCATCACACAAACAATGCGGCGGAAATAACCCGCCGCATTGTTTGTGTCCCGGCGTTTCCACCAGGACAACTTCGCGACCGCAATCGCGAACAAATCAGGCTTAAGCCAGCAGCTTGCGGCGACGCACCGCGAAACCAACCAGACCCAGACCAGCCAGCATCATGCCGTAGGTCGAAGCCTCGGGCACCGGCGCTGCTGTCATGTTGGTGAAGTTGAAGTTTGCGCTGAAGCCCGGGAAAGCACCATCAATCATGCCAAGGCCGAGAATGCCATTGTTGTCGATGTCGGTGGACACCCAGTCATAGGTACCGTCGCCGTTGTCAACGATGTCCCAAACCAGGAACACGTCGATGCCCGTGCTAGCACCCCATGCGAAGTTGATGTTGCCGCCGACCTGGCCAGCACCAACAGTGAAGGTCACATCACCCGTACCGGACAAAGCGTTAGAACCGTCACCATTGACATTGACGGTGTGCTCGCCGGCACCAAACAGCACGCCGTCTGTAGCGGACCAGGGCAAACCAAAAAACGGCGTGACGGAGGCGACATCAAAGGTCATGGCGTCGATATCAACGAAGCCGGTAATGTCGTTGAAATTTCCTGCCACAGCGCCGGTCGGGTCAAACATCGTGAAGTTGCCGCCGGCGAAATCGTCGGCAGCAGCCATAGCGCCAGACGAAGCAGCGGCCAGAGCAACAGCCAGAATAGTTTTGGTGAATTTCATTTTTAAATCTCCTCAAGTAAACAAATGTTTGGTCAAACTTAATTGCCTCTCCTGCCACTGCGCTTACGACCTGCGCATGTTTGTGACGAAATGTCATAAGCAAGGCATATACCAGATAGCGATTATTAATTAATTTTTCAAATACAACAAGACGATAGCGCACCTCACAACCCCGCCACAGTCGGTGCTGGTAGTTCCATACCACCAAGGTGTAAAAAAAACCGACAAATCCTGCTGGTTTGAGTCCGCTGATGGTCTTCCCGTGGTCGGCGAATAGAATCCCAACCCATATGGATCAAACACTTGGATCAATATTACTTACTGTAAAATTTATCGACATTTGTCATTCGATAAATTTATATTATTTATCCATCAAACAAATCTTGCTTCATTACGGGGTAGGCCTGAGCTTTACCTGACTCACGACGCACATTCCGGCGCGCGGGCCTGGCTGTTTTATCTGTTCCGGTTTGTGCGCAATGCGCGCCAGGTTGAGACAACCCCAGCCGCCTCGGAATCCGGCATAAGCTCAGCAATCAGCCCCACCGCGCACCGTCGGCGCAACGGAGTGAGCCGATGCCTCGCTGTGTCCGCAGGTCGGGAGCACTACCCCGACTGAATAAAAAGACTCCATGCATTCAAAGGGGCGCATCATGGCAACGGCGATCCCGCTCGCCCCCGCAATCGAATAGCGTCTGGACAAGCTGTCCGCACAGACAGGTCGAACCAGGGCGTATTACCTACGCGAGCTGGTTGCGAAGGGTCTGGACGATCTGGAAGACTACTACCTGGCTGCCGCAACAATGGAGCGCGTGCGCAAAGGCAAAGAGCGCCACTACTCTCTGGAGGAAGCGGAGCGCGATCTTGGTCTGGCGGATTGAACTGACGCCTCACGACGTTAATGCGTGAGCGTCTGGCTACGCTGGACGGCCCGCGCAGCATGGGAAAACCCTGACGGGGACGCAACTCGGCGCTTATTGGCGGTGCCGAGTGAGCGACTACCGGATCATTTGCAATATTCAGGATGGGGCACTATGCATCCTGAATGTCGAAATGGGGAACCGGCGGGATATTTATCGGTAAGCGACGCAGGGCACCCGGAGTCGACCTGCCTGGAAAACCCGTCCCGCCATCTTCATTCAATACGCGTTCTGGTCGCGCCAGGCAACGACGAGCGTCTTGCCGATGATCATCAGATCGAACATCAGCGACCAGTTGCGCATGTAGTCGATGTCGTACTGGATGCGGGCGCGCATTTTGTCGAGGGTTTCGGTTTCGCCCCTGAGGCCGTTGACCTGGGCCCAGCCGGTGATGCCTGGCTTGACCTTGTGGCGCAGCATGTAGCCCTTGATCAGTTTGCGGTACTGCTCGTTGTGGGAAACGGCGTGGGGGCGCGGGCCGACGACGCTCATGCGGCCCTGCAGCACGTTGATGAACTGAGGCAGTTCGTCGAGCGAGGTCTTGCGGATGAAGGCACCGAAGCGGGTGATGCGCTTGTCGCTGCGCCCCGCCTGCTTCACCTGCTCACCGTCTTCACACACGGTCATGGAGCGGAATTTGTAGATGAGGATTTCCTGGCCGTCGAGTCCGTAGCGGCGCTGCTTGAAGATGATGGGACCGGGCGAGGAGAGCTTCACGCCAAGGGCGACGATGAGCAGGATGGGCCAGATCATGAACAGGATGAGGCTGGCGATGACGACATCGCTGATGCGTTTGCCGATGCCGGAGACGCCCAGGGTGGGCGATTCGGTGAGGGCGACCACGGGCATGCCCTGTATGTGGTCGACGCGGGCCTGGATGAGGTCGGAGACGAAGATGTCGGGGACGAAGTAGACCGAGGCGGTGGTGTCACGCAAGGCGTCGAGCAGACTCAAAGTGCGCGGCTGCGAGGCCATCGGCAGGGTGATGTAGACGAGGTCGATGTTGTTCTCGTTGACGTAGCCTGGGATGTCGGCGAGTTTGCCCAGCAATCTGGCGGGGTCGACAAGCGCGGTGCGCGCCATCGCGCGATCGTCGAAAAAACCCACCACGTCGACGCCCAGGGCGCTGTCGTTGGCAAAACGGCCGCGCAGTTCGGTGCCCAGATGCCCCGCCCCGACGACGATGGCGCGCCGCCTGCCGCCTTCCAGCAACAGCAGGCGCGGCAGGAGCTTGCGAACGACGCGGTGGGCACCGTACATGGCTACGGGGGTGATGAGCATCCACGCCATGACAAGCTTGGGCGGAAACCATTCGAGGTAACCGGTGGAAAAGCCGAACAGGAGGATCAGGCCGGAGAGGAAGAACCACGGCATGACGACTTCGTTCCAGAAGGCGCGTAGGGTGACTTCGGGCCACTTGCCGGGGAAGGTCAGGGTGAAGACGATGAGGGCGAGGATGGGGTAAGGCCCCTTGAACGGCTCGCCAAAGTAGAGGGCGCAGCCGATCAGCACCAGTACGGCGACGAGCGGATCGAGCAGGATCTTGGTCAGCGAGACAACAGAAAGCTGCTGCCTGAATAGCCACTGATTATGGTTCGTCATTGTTTTCGAGTTATAGGGATCCGGCGCGGCCGGACTGCCTCAGGCATCCCGATTATCCGCCAAAGCCCCCGGCCGCGCCAGAAGGCAGCACGAGGGACGCCCTTGTCTGCCAAAAACCGGAAAAAAAATGGCTTCCCTGAGGAAGCCATTTTTTGCAGCAGATGCGCTTAGACGCGGCTGCTGCGACGGCGTGCCATGAAACCGACCAGGCCCAGGCTGGCAAGCAGCATGGCGTAGGTTTCGGGCTCGGGCACCGGGGTGGTGACGACCGCAACCGAGACGAATTTCTTCTCGATGAAGGAAATGCTGCTCGGCTCGAAGCTGGCGGCGAGCAGGATGTTCTCGACCGTCAGGTTGACACTCGAGACCAGGCCGTCGCTGCCGCCCCAGGCAGCCGGGATACCGACGCCGGCGTCGGCCGACCAGGAGGTGGTCGAGAAGCCGGCCAGGGTGGTGAGGGCGGTCAGCGGGGCATCGGCAACGATGCTGCTGACGGAGGAATCAACCGGATCGTCTAGGTCGCGGACGATGAGCTGGCCGCCGACTGCGACGCCTTCACCACCCGTGAAATCGCTGTTGATGTTGAAGTAGTCGCCGCCTTCGACCACTGCCGCGCCGGAGATTTCGTAACCGGTGTTGGCCGTGACATCGATGTTGATGGTTTCGGACGTGATCATGAAACCATCGTCGCTGGAAACGGCCTTGAAGTCGGTGGGGGTGAAGTACAGGGAATCGCCGACGACGGTGGGGGTGCCGAAGAGCCCCAGCAGGGCATCGTCGAAGGTGAAGCTGACGGTGTCACCGACGAGGGTGACCGACACGGCGGACGCCGGCGCGGCCGTCAGGCCGAGTACGAGCGCGAGGCCCGTCGCCTGGATAAGTTTGGTACCAATCATGATGATCCTCTCAATAAGCCTGGTGGTGGGGTAGTGCGTTGCTGCCTTGCTCCGACCGGTGATTTTTTATAGTCAGAAAGCACCATGCAAAATATATGCCGGAATATGCAAACCCTTGAATTCAAAGAAGCGGGAAACAAGAAGCGCTTCAACCTGTAAAGAAAGTCGACAAATCCCGCAGTGCCCGCACACGACTTGTTGTATGGACACGCATGATATTCTGCGGCTCAAGTATTTCCGGGGTATGAAATCTTGAAGCTGATTTTCATCGTGCTGGTCGTGGTGGTCGCGCTCCTGGCACTGCGCGCCTATCAGCGTGCGCAGCGCAGACCGCCGCCTGCCTCCGCCCCCGCCGAGTCCGAGGACATGGTGAAGTGCGTTTATTGCCAGGTGAACTTGCCGCGCAGCGAGGCCCTGTATTCCGGCCGGCAATTCTACTGCTGCCCCGAGCACCGGCAACGCCACCAGCAATGAAGGCGGCTACGGCCCGCCCGGACGCGCAGGGCTATTTCGCCTCGCACTGGCGCAGCCTCGACTACTTCAATCTTTACCGGCTGACGCTGGCAGTGGCGCTGGTGTTCACCGGCGTTCTGTTCGAGAACTCGGACATGTTCTCGACGCCGGATGGCCGGGCCTTCCAGACTTACGCTTTCGCCTATCTCATCGCTGCCGCCCTGTTCGTGCTGGGTATCCGCGCGCGCTGGCCGGGCTTCGAAGCGCAGTTGAGCACGCATATCGTCGCCGACATCCTCTTCACGATCCTGCTGATGGGGGCAAGCGCGCGCTTGTCCAACGGGCTCGGGCTGCTGCTGGTCATCTCGATTGCTTCGGGTGGTCTGGTCGGCAGCGGGCGGCTCACCCTGCTGTATGCGGCGATCGCGTCGATCGCGCTGCTGTTGCAGCACAGCGCGAGCCTGCTCGACGGCGTCATGCGCACGGACAATTTCGTTCAGGTGGGCCTCTTGTGCGCGGGCTATTTCGCCATCGGCTGGCTGGCGCACACGCTGACCCAGCGCGCGCTGCGATCCGAACACCTGGCGCAGCGCCAGGCCGAGGAACTGGCCCTGCTCAACCGCATCAACGCGCTCGCCATCGAAAACTCGCCGGAAGGCCTGCTCGCCCTGGCCGGCAATGGCACGATCCGCCATGTCAGCGCGCGGGCGCGCGCCCTGCTGGGCATCACTGAGTTCCAGCCCGGCCAGACGCGGCTGACGGAGTGCGCCCCCGACCTGGCGGCGGCCCTGCCCACGCAATGCCGGCAGCGCGAGTCGCAGACGCTGGCCCTCGGACGCATCCGCTTGCGGGTACGCTGCATTCCGCTGGCCGCGCCGGACGACAGCCGGATCCTGATGCTGGAAGATCTGGGGCAGGCCGAACAGGCCGCGCAGCGGCTGAAGCTTGCCGCCCTGGGCCGCCTGACCGCCAATCTCGCGCACGAGATCCGCAATCCGCTTTCGGCCATCGGACAGGCAGCCCAACTGTTGCAGGAGGACGCGCACGCGCCGGTGCAGGTGAGACTCACGGCCATCATCGGCAACAACGTGCGGCGTCTGGATCGCCTGGTGGAGGAGGTGCTGACGCTGAATCGCCGCGACCGGCTGAATCCGGCCGTGTTCGACGCTGCCGCGTTGCGGACGCTGGTCGAGGAATTGCGCCAGACTGAAGAAATCCCGCCTGAAGCCGTCATTGTCGCCATGGACGATGACCTGCGTTTCCGCTTCGACCCCGATCATTTGCGCCAGATCGCCTGGAACCTGTTGCGCAACGCCTGGCGTTTCTCCTCGCGACGTCCGGGCAGCCTGCGGGTCGAGGCGCACACCGCGAACGGCCTCGTGCAACTGGATATCGCCGATGACGGGCCCGGCGTGTCGCCCGACGACCAGGCACAACTCTTCGAGCCCTTCTTCACCACCGACGCGCAGGGAACCGGCCTCGGCCTGTTCCTCGCCCGCGAGCTGGCGGAGGCCAATCATGCCAGCCTGAGCTATCTGCCAGGCCAGGGTGCCCGCTTCCGTCTGAGTCTGGCCACGACAGCCTGACATGACGCCGCCGCCCCGCATTCTTCTGGTCGACGACGAGGCCGACCTGCTGGACCTGATGGAGCTGGCGCTGGCACGCATGGGGCTGGATACCGACCGGGCCGCCAGCGTGGCCGAGGCCCGCGCCCGGCTGGAGAACGCCCGTTACGACCTGTGCCTCACCGACATGCGCCTGGGCGACGGCGAGGGCCTGGCGGTGATCGAGGCCGCAAGCGCGCTGCCCGCGCCGGTGCCGGTGGCCGTCATCACCGCTTTCGGCAACGCCGGCAACGCCGTCGCCGCGCTCAAGGCGGGGGCGTTCGACTATCTGGCCAAACCGGTCGCGCTCGACCAGTTGCGCGCATTGGTCAAATCGGCCCTGAAGGTTCCCGCCGCCAGTGCTCACGACGCGGGGGCAGGCGTACTGATCGGCGAGTCCGAGGCGATGCGGGAGATTCGTGCCCGCATCGGCAAGCTCGCCCGCACACAGGCACCGGTCCACATCTCGGGTGAATCGGGCAGCGGCAAGGAACTCGCCGCCCGCCTGATCCACAGCCAGGGTAGCCGCGCCGACCGCGCCTTCGTCGCCGTGAACTGCGGCGCGATTCCCGAAACGCTCATGGAAAGCGAATTTTTCGGCTATCGCAAGGGGGCTTTCACCGGTGCCGACAGCGAGCGCGAGGGCTATTTCCAGGCCGCCAGCGGCGGCACGCTGTTCCTCGACGAGGTGGCCGACCTGCCGCTGTCGATGCAGGTCAAGCTGCTGCGCGCGCTACAGGAGAAAAGAGTGCGCCGGCTGGGCGGCACAGCCGAGGAAGCGGTGGATGTGCGCATCATCAGCGCCACCCATCAGAATCTGGGGGCGCTGGTCGAGGCAGGGCGCTTCCGCCAGGATTTGTACTACCGGCTGAACGTCATCGATCTGCTCATGCCCGGCCTGCGTGATCGCCGACAGGACATCTTGCCGCTGGCACGCGCGATCCTCGACCGGATGGGCGCGCACGACGCCAGGCTGGACAGCGAGGCCGAGCGCGCGCTGATGGGCTACGCTTTTCCGGGCAACGTGCGCGAACTGGAAAATATCCTCGAACGCGCACTGGCGCTGTGCGACAAGCACCGCATTGGTGCAGCCGACCTCAACCTGGCCCCTGCTGTCCCCGCAGCCAGCCCCGCGCCAGGCTCGCCCTATCCCCTGCAGGACTACCTCGACCAGGTGGAGCGCGCCGCCATCCTCGGTGCGCTGGAACAGACCCACCACAACAAGACGGCGGCCGCGCGCGTGCTGGGCATCAGTTTCCGCAGCCTGCGCTATCGGCTGGAGCGACTGGGCATAGACTGAACCGGCGTCCTCGCCGCCCTACTCCGTCAGAAACATCGCCAGCAGGTCGTTCAGGAAACGCTGCCCCAGCAGCGTGGGCTTGAGCTGCACGGGGTCTGGCACTAGCAAGCCGCGGGCGCGCGCCTGTTGCAGCGCGGCGGCGCACACGACGAGCGGCAGGCCGGTGCGTTCCTCGAACAGCGCGGCGGGCACGCCGTCAACGAGGCGCAGGACGTTCATCATGAATTCGAACGGCAGGTCGCTGCGGCCGACGGCGCGCATGTCGGCGATGTGGCTGTGTGTGCGTACAGCGTCCATGTACTGCTGCGGATGCTTGGTGCGCATTTGCCGCACGATGCGGTCGTGAAAGCTCAGTTTGGAATGGGCACCTGCGCCGATGCCGAGGTAGTCGCCAAACTGCCAGTAGTTGAGGTTGTGGCGACAGGCGTGGCCGGGTTTTGCATAGGCGGAGGTTTCGACCTGTTGCAAACCGGCGTCGGCAAGCCGGGCATGGAGGGCCTGCTGCATGTCGGCGGCGAGGTCGTCGTCGGGCAGCTTGGGCGGGGCGGTATGGCCGAAGGGGGTGTTGGGTTCGAGGGTGAGGTGGTAGGCGGACAGGTGCGGCGGCTGGAAGCTGAGCGCGGTCTGGATGTCGGCCATCGCCTCGTCGAGCGACTGGTCGGGCAGCGCAACCATCAGGTCGAGGTTGAAGGTGTCGAAGTGGGTGGCGGCGAGTTCGGCGGCGCGGCGCGCTTCGGCATCGTCGTGGATGCGGCCCAGCGCTTTCAGGTGACGCGGGTTGAAGCTCTGGATGCCGAGCGAGACGCGGTTGACGCCGGCCTCGCGAAAGCCCCGGAATTTGCCGGTTTCAACCGTGCCCGGGTTGGCTTCCAGCGTGATTTCAGCAGTGGGCAAGAGCGGCGTGAGCGTGCGCACACCGGTGAGGATGCGGTCGATACCGTCCGCCGAAAACAGACTGGGCGTGCCGCCGCCGAAAAACACGCTGTGGATCTTGCGGCCCCAGATGTCGGGCAGGGCGTGTTCCAGGTCGGCGAGCAGGGCGTCGATGTAGGCGGCTTCGGGAATATTTTGCGCGGCGTGCGAGTTGAAGTCGCAGTAGGGGCATTTCTTCACGCACCACGGCAGATGAATATAAAGCGCCAGCGGCGGCGACACGCGCACGCCGCCGCTGGCGAGCCGCACGACGGACTCAGCCAATGCGACCCAGCGCCTTCAGTTTGCTGACCAGATCGCGCAGCGCCTGGCCGCGATGGCTGACGCTGTTCTTGCTGTCTTCGTCGAGCTCGGCACCGGTCTGGCCGAATTGCGGCACGAGAAAATACGGGTCGTAGCCAAAGCCATGATCACCGCGCGGGGTATCGATGATTTCACCATGCCAGTGGCCTTCGGCGATCACCGGTTCGGGGTCGTCGGGGTGACGCACGTAAACCATGACGCAGGTGTAGTGCGCGCGTCGTTCAGGCACGTCTTTCAGGTCGGCGATGAGCTTGGCGTTGTTGCGCACGTCGGATTTGGGTTCGCCGGCGTAGCGTGCGGACTGCACGCCGGGCGCGCCACCGAGCGCGTCGACGCACAGGCCCGAGTCGTCGGCCAGCGCGGGCAGGCCGCTCACGCGGCTGGCATGGCGCGCCTTGGCAAGGCAGTTTTCGACGAAGGTGACGTGGGGCTCGGGGCAGTCGGGCACGTTGAATGCCGACTGCGGCACGGCCTCGATGCCGAAGGGCGCGAGGATGCGCCCGATTTCGCGCAGCTTGCCGGCGTTGCCCGAGGCGATGACGAGGGTGCTCATGCCTGTAATGCGTTGCGCTGTGCCGTACCGATCTGCGCAATGCCCGCGCTGGCCAGGTCGAGCAGCGCGCCCAGCATGTCGCGCGAGAACGGCGCGCCTTCGGCGGTGCCCTGCACTTCGACCATGCCGCCGCTGCCGGTCATCACCACGTTCATGTCGGTGTCGCAGTCGGAATCCTCGGCGTAGTCGAGGTCGAGCACGGGCACGCCCTGCACCACGCCCACCGAGACGGCGGCGATGCTGTCGGTGAGCGGCGATTCGCTGAGCTTGCCGGCGGCGAGCAGGCCCGCCACGGCGTCGGCGACGGCGACATACGCGCCGCATATGCTGGCGCAGCGGGTGCCGCCGTCGGCCTGCAGCACGTCGCAATCGAGATGGATGGTGCGCTCGCCGAGCTTTTTCAGATCGACCACGGCGCGCAGGCTGCGGCCGATGAGACGCTGGATTTCCTGGGTGCGGCCGCTCTGCTTGCCGCGTGCGGCCTCGCGGTCGGTGCGGGTGTGGGTGGAGCGCGGCAACATGCCGTATTCGGCGGTAACCCAGCCTTCGCCACTGCCCTTTTTGTGCGGCGGCACTTTTTCCAGCACGCTGGCAGTACACAGCACACGGGTATCACCCATGGCCACGAGCACCGAGCCTTCGGCGTGTTTGGTGTAAGCGCGGGTGAACGACAGGGGGCGCAGCGCGTCGGGCGTGCGGCCACTGGGTCGGGTGAGGGTGGACATGGCAAAACCCAAAAATAAAAGCGCGATTCTACCGTGTTGATTATTTTCACACGGCGGACCAGTGGACAGGCGGAAGCCCTCCTGAACCTCTTGTCCTCTTGGTGAGATTTTGAAACCCCTGTCGCAAGGCGGCACAGGCGGAAAAAGAAGGCCCCCCTGTGCAACCCCTTCGCTAGTTGGCGGAAATCTTCTGGATCGCCTGCTGGATTTCGGCGATGGCGCGCTCGATTTCGTCGTCGGACACTACGGCGGCACCTGGCACCGGGCGCAGGGCGTTGATCTGGGTGGTGACACCGCCGGAGGGCAGCGCCAGGGTGGAAATCGCATCCTTGCTCGGCATCCGCGCCTCGCCCCAGGTCATGGTCACGAGGCTGAGGTTGTCGCCGTGTTCGCCGCCGCGAAACTCGGCGTGGTCCATCAGATGGCGCACGGCGTCGTCCAGCGTGTAGGCGTTGATCAGCGCCGAGAGCTCGTGCGCGTTGACCATGCCCCAGATGCCGTCGGTACAGAGCAGCAGGGTGTCGGCATCGTGCAGCGGAATCGGCGCGGCGCATTCCACCTGCGGGATCACATAGCCGCCCAGGCAGTTGGACACCTTGTTGCGTTCGGGATGGTGGCCGGCCTCTTCTTCGGTGATGAGACCTTCGCGCACCAGTTGCGCAACCGCCGTGTGGTCTTCGGTACGGGCGATGAGATCGCCGTCGCTGAAGAAATACAGGCGCGAGTCGCCGACGTGTGCCCAGTAGGCGGTATCGTCCTGCACCACGGCGGCGACGACGGTGGTGTGGGGGATTTCCAGCAGGTCCTGTTCGACGGCGTAGTCGTTGATGGCGTAGTGGGCGCGGGTGATGGTGTCGGAGAGAAAGGCGCGCGGGTCGGCGAGCCGGGGTTTGGCCTGTTTCTGGAACTGGTCGGTGAGCGTCTGCACGGCGATCTGCGCGGCGATCTCGCCGTGCATGTGGCCGCCCATGCCGTCGGCGACCACCATCAGCAGCGCCTCCCGACTGTAGGAGTAGGCCACGCGGTCTTCGTTGTTCTTGCGTCCGCCCTGGCGGGAAGCTTGGTAGATGGTGAATTTCATGGTCGTACTCTAGAACAAATCCCTGCCCAGGGTGCGCTTGAGGTTCCCCAGCAGCGACGGGCGTTTCCTTTCCATGGCCGAACGGTCCATCAGCACTTTCTGCAGGCTGAAGACGCTTTGCGGTCGCTCCATGTAGTTGAGCTTGAGGCAATGATCGATGGTTTCCAGCAACTGCCCGGAATACTGGCCGCGCCAGTTGGTGGTGGCCGGCACCAGCTTGTCGTTGAGCAGGCGGGCGTCGGCGGCCTGCGGCGGATAGCCGGCCAGACATGCATACAGGCTTGCGCCGACGCTGTAGATGTCGGTCCACGGCCCCAGCCGTTCGCGGTTATGGTACTGCTCGGGCGCAGCAAACCCCGGCGTATACATGGGTTGCAGCTTGCTCTCTTCCTGCGTGAGCGTCTGCCGCGCCGCGCCGAAGTCGATCAGCACCGGCGAGCCGTCGAGGCGGATATAGAGGTTGGACGGCTTGATGTCGAGATGCAGCAGCTTGTGGGTGTGCACCTCGCGCAGGCCGTTGAGTAGATGGGCGAAGACCCGGCGGATGAAACTCTCGCGGATGGTGCCGCGATTGGCCTGGATATGCTGTTGCAAGGTCTTGCCGCGCTCGAAACGCATCACCATGTAGACGGTGTCGTTGGCGCGGAAGAAATTGGTCACCCGGATGACGTTGGGATGGTTGATGCACGCCAGGGCCCGGCCTTCCTCGAAGAAGCACTTCATGCCGTGGCGGAAGATGGCGTTGTTTTCGGTGGAATTGGCCTGCACCAGGACCGAGCCTTCGGTGCGCAGCACCAGCGCGCCCGGCAGGTATTCCTTGATCGCCACCGGCTGGTTGGCTTCGTCGCGCGCCAGATAGACCATGCTGAAGCCGCCGCCGCCGATCTTGCGGACAATGGTGTATTCGTTCAGCCGGTAGCCGTTGGGCAGCGCCTGATTAGGTTGAGTCGCCATATTCGAACGTCTATTATCTTTCTTCGCCGGCTCCGCTCCGGCGTATTTCCGTAACTTACCGTCTAGTGCCCATGACCGCCAGCATGACCGGGTTCGCCGCCCATAGCCACCCCCTCGAACATGCCAGCGTCAGCGTCGATCTGCGCAGCGTCAACCAGCGTTACCTCGAACTGCATTTCCGTCTGGCCGACGAATGCCGTGCGCTCGAACCGAAACTGCGTGAACTCCTCCAGCAGCGCCTCATGCGTGGCAAGGTCGAATGCCGGATCAGCATCGCGCCGCTTGCCGCCGCCTCGCTGGATAACGGCTTGAATCCAGCCATTCTTGAGCAGTTGGCGCAGTGGCAGGCTGCGGTGCAGGCCCGCCTGCCCGACGCCGCGCCGCTATCCGTAAGCGAGGTGCTGCGCTGGCCCGGCACCCTGCCCAGCGCCGCGCCGTCGGCAGACGACCTGAGCGAAGCGGCGCTGGCGTCGATGCAAGTCGCACTGCAGGAGCTGGTCGCCAGTCGGCTGCGCGAAGGGGCCAGGCTGCGCCAGCACATCCTCGACCGGCTGGCGGCGGCCGAGTCGCAGGTGGCGGCACTGCAACCGCTGTTGCCCACCCTGGCGGCGGCACAGCAGGAAAAACTCGCCGCGCGCCTGCGCGAATCGCTCGGCGAGGCCGGCCACGAACGGCTGGCGCAGGAACTCGCGCTGATCGCGCAAAAGCTCGACATCGACGAGGAACTGTCGCGCCTGGAAACCCACTTCGGCGAAGTCCGGCGCGTGCTCGACCAGCCCGGCGCAGTCGGCAAGCGGCTCGATTTCCTGATGCAGGAACTGCATCGCGAAGCCAATACCCTGGGTTCGAAATCCGCTGCCGTCGAAACCTCGCGCGCCTCGCTCGAACTCAAGGTACTGATCGAGCAGATGCGCGAGCAGGTACAAAACATCGAATGACTTCCGGACTTTACCCATGAATGCAAACCGCAGCGGCGTGCTCTACGTCGTCTCCGCCCCCTCCGGTGCCGGCAAGACCAGCCTCGTCAAGGCGCTCCTCAAGGCCGACCCGGCGATCCGCCTGTCTGTCTCCTACACCACGCGCGCGCCGCGCCCGGGCGAAACCGACGGGCGCGATTATCATTTCATCGACCGTGACCGCTTCCAGAACATGCTGGCCGAAGGCGAATTCCTCGAACACGCCGAGGTCTATGGCAACTTCTACGGCACGTCCAAGGGCAGCATCGCGCAGGATTTGCATACCGGCCACGACGTGCTGCTGGAAATCGACTGGCAGGGGGCGACGCAGGTGAAACTGCACTTTCCCGATTCGCGTTCGGTCTTCATCCTGCCGCCGTCGTTCAACGCCCTGCGCACGCGGCTCAAGGGGCGCGGCCAGGACAGCGACGACGTGATCGAGCGGCGCTTGGCCGCCGCCGCCGACGATGTCTCTCACGCCGGAGCGTTCGACTATATAATCATCAATGATGACTTCGATCACGCGCTCGCCGACTTGATCGCTGTCACCCGCAGCATCCGCCTGGAAGGCCCGCGTCAGCTCAGGCAGCACGCCGCCTTGTTCGAGGCCTTCCGCCGCAACTGAATCCTCGCAGGAGAATCCGCATGGCCCGTATCACCGTCGACGATTGTATCGACATGATCCCCAACCGTTTCGAACTCACGCTGGCCGCCACCTACCGCGCCCGCCAGCTGGCCCAGGGCTCGCAGCCCATGGTCGAGTCGAAAGACAAACCCGTCGTCACCGCGCTGCGTGAAATCTCCGCCGGCAAGGTCGGTCGTGAAATCCTCAACCGGGGTCGCGCCTAGCACGTCGCTTCCCGACACGCCGGCGCCTGATGACCCTGCGCCGGCGGTAACGCACGTCTTCGACACGCTGCGCCCGGCGCTGGCTTACCTGCCGCCCAGCGATGTCGACATCATCGAAGACGCCTACGAATTCAGCCGCCACGCCCACGAGGGGCAGTTCCGCAAGAGCGGCGAACCCTATATCTCACATCCGCTGGCCGTGGCCGGCATCCTCGCCGGCTGGCATCTGGACGCGCAGACGCTCGCCGCCGCCCTGCTCCACGACGTGGTGGAAGACACCCCCGCCACCGCCAGCGAAATCGAAGCCCGTTACGGCAAGGCCGTGGCCTTGCTGGTCGAGGGCGTCTCCAAGCTCGACAAGCTGGCCTTCGAGTCGGAGCAGCAGGCGCAGGCGGAAAACTTCCGCAAGATGCTGCTGGCGATGGCACAGGATGTGCGTGTGATCCTGGTGAAACTCGCCGACCGCCTGCACAACATGCACACCATGGGCGCGATGCCGCCGGAAAAACGCAAGCGCATCGCGACCGAAACGCTGGAAATCTACGCCCCCATCGCCAACCGCCTGGGCCTGCACGCGGTGTATCAGGAACTCGAAGATCTGGGTTTCCGCTACCAGCACCCCAACCGCTGTCAGGTGCTGTCCCGCGCGGTGAAGGCCGCACGCGGCAACCGCCGCGAACTGGTGGAAAAGATCAAGATCGCGCTGCAGGAAAAGCTCGACCAGGCGAACGTCGACGCCACGATCAGCGGCCGCGAAAAACACCTCTACAGCATCTACCGCAAGATGCAGGAAAAGAACCTGGCGTTTTCCGAGGTGTTCGACATCTACGGTTTCCGCGTGGTGGTGCGCGACCAGCCCTCGTGCTATCTCGCGCTGGGCGCGCTGCACGCGCTGTACAAGCCCATTCCAGGCAAGTTCAAGGACTACATCGCCATCCCCAAGGCTAACGGCTACCAGTCGCTGCATTCCATCCTGTTCGGCCCGGCCGGTACGCCCATCGAGGTGCAGATCCGCACCACCGAGATGAACCGGCTGGCGGAGACCGGCATCGCCTCACACTGGATGTACAAGTCGGCAGACGCCGCGCTGTCGGACGTGCAGACACGCACCCACCGCTGGCTGCAATCGCTGCTGGATATCCAGGCCGACCACGGTGATTCGCCCGAATTTCTCGAACACATCAAGGTCGACCTCTTCCCCGACGAGGTCTACGTGTTCACGCCCAAGGGCAGGATCATGGCGCTGCCGCGCGGGGCGACGGCGGTGGATTTTGCCTTTGCGGTGCACACCGACGTGGGCCACCGCTGCGTCGCGGTGAAGATCAACTACGAACTGATGCCGCTGCGCACGCAACTCAGGAATGGCGACCACGTCGAGATTCTCACCGCGTCGAATGCCACGCCCAATTCGGCCTGGCTCAATTTCGTCGTCACCGGCAAGGCGCGCTCGCACATCCGCAACTACCTGCGCACGGCGCGTGCAACGGAAGCGGCGGCGCTGGGTGAACGCCTGCTCAACCACGCCCTCGCAACCCTGCATCCGGAAAAAATGGAAGCAGACCCGGTGGTGTGGGAACGCCTGCTGAAGGACTACGGCATGCAGTCCAAGCAGGAGCTCTACACCGCCGTCGGCCTCGGCGGCAAGCTGCCGCTGGTGGTGGCGCACCAGCTGCTGCACATGCACGGCGACCGCACCGGCGAACCGGCGCATCCGCACGCGATCAGCATTCGCGGCACCGAGGGCATCGCGGTCGAGCTGGCGCAATGCTGCCACCCGATTCCCGGTGACCCCATCCTGGGTTTCATCCACAAGGATCGCGGCCTCATCATCCACACCCACGACTGCCCGTCGATCCGCGCCTTCCGCGCCGACCCCGACAAGTGGCTGGACGTGGAATGGGAAGCCGAGCCGGGCCATCTGTTCGACGTGCAGATCAAGGTCATCGTCGGCAACCAGCGCGGCGTGCTTGCCAAGGTGGCCGCCGCCATCGCCGAGCAGGGGTCCAACATCGGCAACGTGTCGATGGAAGAAGAAGACGGCAGTCCCTACACCATCCTGTTCTTCACCGTGCAGGTGGAAAACCGCATGCACCTTGCGCGTGTGATGCGCGGGCTGCGCGTGCTGCCCGAGGTGGTGCGCATCTTCCGCATCAAGGGCAGGAAGGACGGCCGTGCGGCGCAGTCGCAGTAGCGCCGGCGCGCACGCAAACGGCGCTACACGGCGACGCCGGCGATGAGACCGTCGGCAAACCAGGTGTGGAGATACTGCGCGAGCCGCCCCTGCGCATCGTCACACCCCGCTGCCAGTGACTGGCACACGTCGGCGAAGCGCATGCCCTGTCGCAGCGCCTGCAGGGCTGCGAACTCCTGTGCCTCGATCGTCCGGAAATGCGGCTGCCATTCCCGCCGCCATATGCACAGTCCGGCTGCGTCATCGAGACGCTGCGCCACCGGCGGCGTTTCCCCACGCTCGAGCGCGGTCCAGATCGCCGGGGTGTTGAATTGCAGTGGCAGCAAGGCGAGCGTAGGCAGAGGATGCAGGATCAGGGTTTCCCACTGTTCGGCCGCCAGGGGGGCGAGCGACTCAATGCCGAGCGCCGCGGCATCCGGCCCGTCGAAGGCCTGCCGCAGGAGCCAGTCCATGCGCGCGAGTTCGGCGATGTCCCGGTCTGCCGGAAACTGCGCGTCCAGCCAGTCGGGAAACTGCGCGCCGTAGTCGCGCAGGCTGCGATGCCGTGGCGGATGGGCGTCGATATAGGCGCGTGCGCAGGCATCGAAACGGGTGTCGCCCAGATAGCTCCAGGTTTTTTCATACGTGTCGCGCAGGGTGTCGGCCAGCCGCACACGGTAGGCGTTGTGGTAGATGCCGAGCCGCTGCGCCACATTGATGCGCCCGCCGCTGCGGATGCGCGGCAGCACAGCGTCGCCAACGTCCAGCAGATAATCGTGCAGGTCACGCTGCACCTCTACCAGCGGCGCGTTCATGCGACCGCCTGCCGTTCCGCTGCCACCCGCGCCGCGATGGCGCGCGCCTGGTCGAGCTCGGCGAGAAGCTCAGGCAACGGCGGAATGTGGTCGTCGCGCTCGATCATCGTCGCCACCTCGCCGAACAGACAGCAAGCGTCGGCGTATAGTGCCCACACCGCGTCGCACACCGGATGGTCGTGGGTATCGACGATGTAGTCGCCGTGGTCGTGATGCCCCGCCAGATGGATCTGCCGCACGCGGGTCGCCGGCAGCGCGCGCAGGTAGGCCTGCGCATCGAAACCGTGGTTGACGCTGCTGACGTAGATATTGTTCACGTCGAGCAGCAGCAGGCAGTCGGCCTCTTCCGCCACGGCGCGCACAAAGTCCCATTCGGGCATCACCGAATCCATGAATTCCAGATAGCTCGACACGTTTTCCAGCAGGATGCGTTCGCCCAGCAGATCCTGCACCTGGCGCACGTGTGCGACCACCAGCTTGAGTGCCTCTTCGCTGTAGGGTAGCGGCAACAGGTCGTGGCTGTTGCGACCACCCACGCCGGTCCAGCACAGGTGATCGGACACCCACAGCGGCTCGACGCGCCGGTGCAACTGCCGGAGCTGATCGAGATAATCGCGATCCAGCGGGTCGCTCGAACCGATGGAGAGCGACACGCCGTGCAGCGCGACGGGATAGTCGGCACGGATCGCATCGAGCATGGCGAGCGGCTTGCCACCCGGCACCATGTAATTTTCGGAAATGAGTTCGAGCCAGTCCACCGGCTGGCGCGCGTCGAGAAAGTCGGCATAGTGCTCGGGGCGCAGCCCCAGGCCGAATCCGGGAAAATGATTGCTCATGGCGTATGGATTCCAGTGCGGTTGTGGTGCGCACCCGCAGGCAGGCACGCACCACAACCCCGGCAAGCCGGGGAATTCATCCGGCTTACTTCGCCTTCAGATCGGCGATCACCCCGCCTTTTGCCAGGCATTCGCCGGCAGCCATGCCCTTGAAGCCGTGGCCGCCACAAGCGTTCTGCCCTTTGCAGCTGTGCTCGGCAGTCTTGCAGTCGCTGTTGCCCTTGCACGAATGCAGGCCGTAGCAATGCACCTTGTCGCCGGCGGCGACAGCCGCGCCGCTGCTACCGGCCGGGTTGGAGGCCGCATTGGCCGCCATGGAAAACGCCATCAGGGCGGCGACGGAGGCGAGCGAAGCGCCTTTGGAAAGTTGGGACATGACACACTCCTTGTAGATTGAGATTGAGATCGAACTGAACGCATTCGGTGAATGCGAAACCCTGGCCGCGCCGCGTTATCATCCTGCCGACCGGGCGGGCCAGTGCGGTAGTCGCAGCGGCCGGGGTTTCCTTACACGCCCACAGATCAATTTTCAGGAACTCGCATGAAACAGATCATTTCCACCCCAGAGGCCCCCGCCGCCATCGGCACCTACTCGCAGGCCGTACGTGCTGGCGACACCATTTATCTGTCCGGCCAGATCGGTCTCGATCCCGCCACCATGCAACTTGTCGACGGTATCGAGGCGCAGATTCATCAGGTGTTCAAAAACCTCGCGGCCGTCGCCATGGCGGCCGGCGGCACGCTCGGCGACGTAGTCAAGCTCAATGTCTTCCTCACCGACCTGGTGCATTTTCCCAAGGTGAGCGAAATCATGGCGCAGTACTTTGCCGAGCCCTACCCCGCCCGCGCGGCCGTCGGCGTGGCCGCGTTGCCACGCGGTGCGCTGGTGGAGGCCGACGCCGTGATGGTTCTCGGCTAAACCACACCTTGAAAGCGGCCTCGCCGTTTTCCTTTCCGGTCGCGCCGGGAACACTCGCCAAACTCGCCAAGCTCGGCATCCAGCGCGACGCCGACCTGGTGCTGCACCTGCCGCTGCGCTGGGAAGACGAAACCCGGCTCACCCCCATCCGCGACCTGTTGCCCGGTGCCACGGCGCAGGTGCAGGCCGTGGTCCGGGAATGCAAGGTCGCCTATCGGCCACGCCGGATGCTGACGCTCACGGTAGAGGATGCGGGTGGCGTGCTGGGCATCCGCTTTATCAATTTCTATCCCAGCCATCTCAAGTTGTTCCAGCCCGGCGAAAGCTTCCGTTTCATGGGCGAGGTGCGCGGCGGCTTTCTGGGCCTGGAAATGGTGCACCCGCGCTTCTCCAAGGCGGGTGACGACACCCCGCTGCCGTCCGGGTTGACGCCGGTCTACCCCACCACGGCGGGACTGGCGCAGGCCACGCTGCGCAAGCTGGTCGCGCGGGCGCTCACCCAGCCACTCGAAGACACCCTGCCGCAGGCCTGGCTGGACGAGTTGGCGTTGCCGGGATTCGACGCCAGCATCCGCGCCCTGCACCAGCCACCGACGGATGCGGCGCTGGGCGAACTCGACCGCCGCACGCATCCGGCCTGGCAGCGCCTGGCCTTTGACGAACTGCTGGCGCAGCAGCTGTCGCTGGCGGCTGCGCGCGCCGCGCGACGGCGACAACGCACCACGCCGCTGCCGGCGGCGCAGCGGCTGACGACCGACTTTCTGGCGCGTCTGCCGTTTGCCCTCACCTCGGCGCAGACCCGAGCCTGGCACGAGATCAGCCCCGACCTCGCGGCCGCGCACCCGATGCGCCGCCTGTTACAGGGCGACGTCGGCAGCGGCAAGACCGTGGTCGCCGCGCTGGCCTGCCTGCAGGCCGTTGAAAACAACCACCAGGCGGCGTTCATGGCCCCCACTGAAATTCTTGCCGAGCAACACGCCACCAAGCTCGCGCCGCAGTTCGAGGCCATGGGCGTGCGCTGCGCGTGGATTTCCGGCAGCCAGCGCAAGTCGCAGCGTGCGGCGGCGTGGCAGGCCGTGGCAGGCGGTGCAGTCGATGTGGTGTTCGGCACCCACGCGCTGTTCCAGGAGGCAGGACAGTTTCACAATCTGGGCCTGGTCGTGGTCGACGAGCAGCATCGCTTCGGCGTGGGCCAGCGGCTGGCGCTGATGCAGAAGGGCCGGGAGCCGCACCAGTTGATGATGAGCGCCACCCCGATCCCGCGCACTTTGGCGATGAGCTTTTTTGCCGACCTCGATGTATCGACCATCGACGCGCTCCCCCCCGGCCGCACGCCCGTCGTCACCAAGCTGGTGAGCGCGGCGCGGCGCGATGAGGTGCTCGACCGTGTCCGCGAGGCCTGCCTTGACGGCGGGCAGGCCTACTGGGTCTGCCCGCTGATCGAGGAATCCGAGAAACTGCAATTGCAGACCGCTGAGGACACCTACGCCACCTTGCGCGATCAATTGCCGGATCTCAATATCGGGCTGGTTCACGGTCGCATGAAACCCGCCGACAAGCAGGCTGTGATGGCCGCCTTCCAGTCGGGCACCCTCCACCTGCTGGTGGCGACGACCGTCATCGAAGTTGGCGTCGACGTGCCCAACGCCGCGCTGATGGTGATCGAGCACGCCGAGCGCATGGGGCTCGCGCAGCTGCATCAATTGCGGGGGCGCGTCGGGCGCGGCAGCCGCGAATCCGTCTGCGTGCTGCTATACCAGCCGCCGCTGTCCGAACTCGCGCGCGCGCGCCTCAAGGTCATCTACGAATCGACCGACGGTTTCGAGATTGCCCGCCAGGACCTGCAATTGCGCGGCCCCGGCGAACTCCTGGGACACCGCCAGAGCGGCCTGCCCATGCTGCGCTTTGCCGACCTGGAACGCGATGTCGCCCTGCTCGAAACGGCGCGCGATTGGGCCAGACGCTGTCTGTCTGAGGCCCCGGACGTGGCCGCGCGTCATGTCGAACGCTGGCTGGGTACGCGTCAGGCGCTGGCCGACAGCTGAGCTGCGGCATAATGCGCGCGCTGACCCTTACGAGAATCGCATGAAGCTGTCGACGCGACTGCGTTTGTACCTTGCCCTCACCCGGCTCGACAAGCCCATCGGCATCCTGCTGCTGCTGTGGCCCACGCTGTGGGGACTCTGGCTTGCCGGCAACGGTGAGCCGGACTGGCGCATCGTGGCAGTCTTTGTCGCCGGGGTGATCCTGATGCGCTCCGCCGGCTGCGCGATCAACGATTACGCCGACCGCGACATCGACGCGCACGTGGCACGCACACGCGACCGGCCACTGGCGCGCGGCCTCGTCCCGCCGCGTGAGGCCCTGCTGCTGGCAGGCGGCCTTGCCCTGGCGGCATTCGTGCTGATCCTGCCGTTGAATACCCTGACCCTGCAACTTTCCGTGGTCGCCCTGCTGCTCGCGGCGAGCTATCCCTTCACCAAGCGTTTCCTCGCGATCCCGCAGGCCTACCTGGGCATCGCATTCGGCTTTGGCATCCCCATGGGCTATGCGGCCCTGAGCGGCGCGGTGCCGGCCGACGCCTGGCTGCTGCTGCTGGCCAATGTATTCTGGGCAATCGCCTACGACACGGAATACGCCATGGTGGACAGGCCGGACGACCTCAAACTCGGCATCCGAACCTCCGCCATCACCTTCGGACGGCTGGATCGTGTGGCGATCGCGCTGTGCTACGCAGGCACGCTCGCGCTGCTCGCCTGGGTGGGGGGGCGCAACGCGCTGGGCGCGCCGTACTGGGTCGGGCTTGCCGTGGCCGGCGTCATGGCGCTCTATCATCTCTGGCTGATCCGCGCGCGCGACGCCCGGGCGTGTTTCCGCGCCTTCCTGCACAACAGCTGGTTCGGTGCCGCGATCTTTGCCGGCCTGGTCCTCGCCCTGTATTGATCAGGGAGGGCAGGCCACCCGAGACTGGCGGCTGTCGGGGTAGACGCGGCCCATGTCCGACAGGCTCTTTAGCGTATCGGGGTCGGCGCTTTCGATGAGGAAGTAATAATCGGTCCCCTGCTTCGGCAGGCTTTCCACCCGGGTACCGAGCACGCCCAGCGCCTCGACCTCGCGCGTGCGCCGGGCAGCCGCCTCAGTATTGGCGTAGAGGCCGAGAGAGATGGCATAGCGCCAGGGCAGATCCTTCACCACGAAGGCATCGTTCAGTCCCAGCGAAGTCAGCTCGCGCAGTTTCTGTGCCGCTGCCTGCTCACTCGGCAAGGGCGGGAAAATCACCCAGTGCCGGATGCTGGCCGGCTGCTCGGTAAACGACAGGATGCGCTGGTTCACCAGTCGCTTGAGATCCTCGCGTGCGCGCACCCGCTCTTCCCGGCTCAAGCCCCGCCACTCGATGCAGAAACTCTGCACCGCCGCCGGCAGCACCTGGGGTGAGGCCGGCGACCGCGCCGCTTCATCCCGCAGCGCCATTTTCTCCGCGTGCAGGGATTCCACCACCGGGCCATGCTGCGCCCCGGGATCGAGCACGAAGTAAAGGGCGACGCCGGCGTTGAGCAGCAACAGCAGTCCCAGCAAGCCTTTCATGGTGTCAAATTCCCGCTAGTCAGCACATCCATCCCCTCCAGTACGAGTGCAGGCACATGTTCACACGGCAACGAGAGGAACGGCATCAGGGCCGGGGCGTCACCGCCGGTCAGCAGGCACTGCACCGGCCCTGCCGCGTGTGCACACAGCCGCGCATGACCCTGCTCGATGGACGCGCACAACGCGCGCACGGTTCCGCTCTCGACCGCGTCTGCCGTGTTGCAGGGAAATTCGACGACCCGGCCGCGGGTGGCCGGGAGGTGCGCGAGTCCCTGTTCCAGCGCGCGACGCCCGAGCGCGAGCCCAGGCTGGATCGTACCGCCGAGAAAACGCCCGTCGGCATCGAGGGCATCCACGACCAGCGCCGTGCCCGCCGAAACCACCAGGGTCGCGCCGGCGGTACGCTGGCGCGCCGCAACCAGACCCAGCCAGCGATCCACGCCCAGCCGCGCCGGGGCATCGTAGCCGTTGACTACACCGCCCGCTGCCGGCACGCTCGTTAGCCACTGTACGGCTTCGCGTGTGCCCCCCAAGGCCTCCAGCAGGCGCGTTTCCTGTTCCGCGCTCGCCACGCTGGCCACGAAAACCCGCCTGTCCGGTGCGGCGGCGCGCGGCAATTCAGCGAGCGCCGCGTACACGGCAGCGCCCTGCGCAAGCCAGGTAGACTGCTCGGACAGCAGCGCCCACTTCACGCGCGTATTCCCCGCATCGATCAGCAACCGGTCGCTCATCGTGCCGCACCGTCCAGTCTGAGACTCAGCTCGCCGCCATTGAACGCCTGCACGTCGCCCGACGCATCGCGCAGCAGATAGGCCCCGTTAGCATCCACCCCTGCGCTCACCCCCGTCACGCTCCGCCCGTCCGATCCCAGCAGGCGCACCCTGTGGCCTGCATAGGCATCGTGCGCCTGCCAGGCGGCGCGGAACACCGCAAAGCCCGACTGGCGAAACGCCGCCACGGCACCCGACAGTTCGAGCAGGCAGGCTGCCAGCAGGTGATTGCGGCCTGTGCCCGCGCCCAGTTCGTCGAGGTCGACCACCGCCTGGTCTATCCCCTGGCGCAGCTCGCGCGGCAGACGCAGATTGATGCCGACGCCGATCACGGCGAACGCCGGGCCATGGGCATCGCCCTGCACCTCGATCAGGATGCCGGCAAGCTTCCTGCCCCCCACGAGCACGTCGTTCGGCCACTTCAGCGTGGCCGCCACCCCGTTTGCCCGGGCAAGTGCCTGCACCACCGCCAGACCCGCCACCAGGCTCAGTCCGGACAGACCGTCCGGGCCGCACTCGAAGCGGCACACCCAGGAGAAGAGCAGGCTTTCCCCCGGCCCCGCCAGCCAGTGCCTGCCGCGCCGGCCCCGTCCGGCTGACTGGTATTCGGCGGCCACGACGAGTCCATCCGCGCCGTCCTGCGATGCTGCCGCGAAAGCCAGCCGGTTGGTTGAATCCACGCAGTCGCGCAAGTCGAGCGCAAATGACGCGGCGTGGGTGCCAAGCGCCTGCCTGATCGCCGCCTCGTCCAGCCATTCCGGTGGCTGCGGCAGGCGGTAGCCGCGGCCGCGAACCGCATGGATGGCGTAACCCAGGTGCCGGGCGTCGGAAATCGCATTGAACACGCTCGCGCGCGACAGGCCCAGGCTCGCCGCGACGGCCTCGCCGGAATGGAAAGCGCCGTCGGAGAGACGGCGCAGGACAGGAAACAGATGCTTCGAGGGGACAGTTCGCACCGGGCTATTCTACTTGCGAACCCGCCCCGGCCAGAACCGGGAAAATCAGCGTCTCAATAGACTGTCGTGGCTTTTTTTTTGCTGCTGTCAGGTTTCGCCGACTTGCGCAGGGTGGCTTTCTGCACGCCGGTCTTCGCCGCCGCGGCCGCAGGCAGCGCGCCGGCCACTGTCGTGCCCGCAGGCGGGACGTACTGCTCGGTGAAGGCAACGATCTTTTGCTTGCTGATGATGCCCGGCACGAACATGACGATTTCGCCGTTGGGGGCGTAAAGATAGGACGTGGGATAAAAATCGACCGGCCCGACCTGGAGTGCGGGGCTGTTGGGATCGCGCCGGTTGCCGCCGATGATCTGCGGGAAGCGCAGGTTGTAGCGCTGGATGGTGCTGTAGACGGAGCCTTCGTCGATGCCGTAGTCCATGGCAACACCGATCACGACAAAGTCGTTGCGCGCGTCCAAGTCATTGAGTTCAGGGAACTCCATTTTGCAGCGAGGACACCAGGGTGCCCAGAAATTGACCAGGACCCACTTGCCCTTGTAGTCAGACAGGCGAACCGATTTGCCCTTGGTGTCGGTAAACGAGAAATCGACCGCCTGCGCGGCCTGCGCCTGTCCGGCAAACAGCGCGCCGAGCGCGAAACAGAAGATGCTGAACCACTTTTTCAATGTCTGTCCTTTGGGCCTGGATCGATGAGAGCCAACGTAACAACCGACTCCGGCCGGGTCAAGGTTCATTTGAACCATATTGCGTAAATTCTCTACAAATTGTGGTTTTTCAAGCTTCACGCATCAACATCATGTACTGGATCTTCATCGTAACGGCTGCACCGGCAATGATGGCAGCGAGCACGATGAACGACGACACAGCCAGTGTCGACAGACCGGTGACGCCCTGGCCAATGGTGCATCCCAGCGCGGTCACCCCCCCGAACCCCATCATGATCGCGCCGATGATGTGGCGGAACATGTCCTGCGGGGAATTGAAGGCTTCCCAGCGGAAGGTCCGGTGCGTCACGCCGTACACCAGCGACCCGACGATGACGCCGAATACGCTGGCAACGCCGAAGGTGACGATCGTCGCGTTGTCCGTCCAGTACGCCCAGAGGTTCATGGTGTAGCCGAGCGGGGCAACGAAGGTCATGGATTCGGCGAGGTGCGAGTTGGTGCCCAGATAGACCATTTCCAGCGTGTCGGGGTCTTCGCCAAAGCCGAAGCGGCCCGTCACGTACCAGCCTGCCACCACGATCAGTCCGATCACGATGCCTGCAAGAATATTATCGGTGTTGCCGCGGAATTCTTTATTCAGGAATACATAGAGCAGCAGCACGGCCCCGAGGGCGAGCCCGATGGCTAGGGTGCCGCCGGCAGTGTGCTGGCCCAGGAGCGCGGGCAGGGTCTGCATGCCGTCGAGGTAGACGGTGACGGCGTCGGCCTGCAGCACCTCGATGCGGAACGCGCCGAAGATGCCGGAGAGCGTGACCAGCGCCGCGTAGCCCATGAAGAGGAACACGACGATGGACTTGAGATTGCCGCCGCCGAGCCGCACCAGGGTGCGCTGGCCACAGCCGCCGGCGAGCGTCATGCCCACGCCGAAGGTGAGGCCGCCGACCAGCGCGGCGAGCCAGTAGAAATTCGAACCGGTGTAGATGGTCTTGGAGACATCGAGCTGGCCGGCATACACGAGCAGGCTGGTGCCGATGATGGCAACCGCGATGGCGAGCAGCCAGGCACGCATCCGGTCCCAGTGGTTCATGTTGACGATGTCGGAGACCGCGCCCATGGTGCAGAACTGGGTCTTGTTGCCGATGTAGCCAAAGATGAAGGCCAGCACGAAAGCGAGCCAGGCGACAGTGCGCGTCTTGATGTCGGCGTTGTTGGGATCCCAGCCCAGTGCGATCAGCGCCTGGCTGATGAGATCGAGTCCTTCCATGCTTGCACGTCCCCCGAAAAAATTTTTTATGGATGACCGCATTGTTGCGGCCCGGGGATTATTCCCCAGCGGGAACGCTTAATCAAATAGGCCGAAACTACATACGGCTTTGCTGATACGGCGTGGGGTCGGGGATACCGGCCTCGTCGAAGCCTTGGCGGCGCAGGCGGCAGGCGTCGCACACCCCGCAGGCGCGGCCGTCGGCATCGGCCTGGTAGCAGCTGACGGTATGCGCGTAATCCACGCCGAGGCGCACACCCTGCTGGATGATCCCGGCTTTGGAGAGCGTCTGCAGCGGCGCGTGGATGCGCAGCACTGCGCCTTCGACACCGGCCCGGGTGGCGAGGTTGGCCATTTGTTCGAATGCCGCGATGAATTCCGGCCGGCAGTCCGGATAGCCGGAATAATCGACCGCGTTGACGCCGATGAATATGTCGCGCGCGCCGAGCACTTCGGCCCAGGCGAGCGCCAGCGCCAGCATGACGGTGTTGCGTGCGGGCACGTAGGTGACGGGGATGCCTGTGGAAGCGGTTTCGGGCACGGCGATGGCCGCGTCGGTGAGCGCCGATCCGCCGATATCCCCCAGGCCCAGGCGCATCACGCGATGCTCGACCGCGCCCAGACTGGTCGCCACGCGCGCAGCGGCGACCAGCTCGGCCTTGTGGCGCTGGCCGTAATCGAGGCTCAGGGCATGGCAGGCATAGCCGGCCTCGCGTGCTATCGCCAGCACGGTGGCGGAATCGAGTCCGCCCGACAGCAGGACTATGGCACGGCGCATCGTCATTTCCCCGGTGTGTTGCCCCACAGGACCTTGTGCAACTGCACCTGCATCCGCACCGGCAGGCGATCAGCCAGGATCCACTCGGCGAGTTGTGCCGGTGGCAGCTCCCCCTGCACCGGGGAAAACAGGACGGGGCAGATCGCCGGCAACGCGCGCTCGATGAGCAGGTCGCGCGCCCACTCGTAATCCGCCCGGTCGGCCAGCACGAACTTGATCTCGTCGTGCGCGGTGAGGTGCGCCAGGTTCTCCCAGCGGTTGCGTGCCGCTTCCCCGGACGCCGGCGGCTTGATGTCGACGATGCGCGAGACGCGCGGATCGACGCCCGACACATCCAGCGCGCCACTGGTTTCCAGCGACACCGAATGGCCCTTGTCGGCGAGCGCGTGCAGCAACGCGAGACAGTTTTTTTGCGCCAGCGGCTCGCCGCCGGTCACGCACACTGTCGGCACGCCGTAGCCGGCGACGCGCGCCAGCAGTTCGGGCAACGCCACGGTTTCACCGCCCTGGAAGCTATAGGGGGTGTCGCACCAGCGGCAGCGCAGGGGGCACCCCGCCAGGCGGACGAATACGGTCGGCAGTCCGGTGCGGCTGGTCTCACCCTGGAGCGACAGGAACACTTCGGTGAGGCGCACAGTGAGCGCCGTCTGCGCGTCCGCCGCGTCCAGGCAGGCTGTTTCCTGCTCGCCCACGGTCTTACTTCAGCGCCGCCAGGCGGCGGCTCGCGAGCGTGGCCGCATTCGTGCCGGGATGCTTCGCCACCAGTTCCTCAAGCGTCTTTTTCGCCTCGTCGAGGTTGTCGAGCGCGATCTGGTTAGTGGCGATGTTGAGCATGGCATCCGGAACCTTGGCGTTGCCGGGATACGCGATGAGCAATTTTTGCTGGTGCGCGAGCGCGGTCTTGTAATCTTTCAAGGCGTAATGCGAATAGCCGACCCAGTACTGGGCATTGGGCGCGAGCGCGCTGTCCGGATAGGCCTTGAGGAAGCCCTTGAACCCGGCGATGGCCGCCGCGTAGTTGGCTTCACGGAAATGATTCAGCGCTGTTTCGTAAGTGCGCGATTCCACCAGCGGGTCGAGCTGCGGCGCAGCAACGGCAGGCGGCATGGCGGCGGGCGCGACGGCGGGTTTTTCGCCGGCCACGGGCGCTTCAGCCGGGGGCGCTGCGGCAGGCGGCTGCGCAGGAGCCGACGGCGCGGAGGGCGCTGCGGCAAACACGGGTTTGCCCGATCTGGCGAGTTCGCTCACCCGCTGGTCGAGATCAACGTAGAGGTCGTTCTGCCGCTTGCCCAGCGACTCCATCTGGTGCGTCTGCATCTCCGCCTGTCCCCGCAACCGCGACAGTTCGGCCTTGAGCGTCTCGACTTCCTTCAGCAAGCCGAGCAACTGCTGGTTCTGCTGGGCGATGCCCTCGATTTGCGCCAGACGCGCATCGACCGCGGCCAGCGTCTGCTGCATGGCCTGCACCTGGCGCGCGAGCTCGGCCGCAGTCCCGGACAGCTGTTGCGCCGACGCCTGGACGGAGACCCCCAGCGCGCACGCCAGCAGCACGGGACGAAGCAGATGCATGGGGGTTTACTCGTCGGTGTAGACCAGGTCGACGCGCCGGTTTTCCGCAAAGGCTTCTTCGGTATCGGCTTCGTTGCGCGGTTTTTCCTCGCCGAAGCTCACCGCCTCGATCTGCACGTCGCCGACCCCCAGCAGTCCCAGTGCCTTGCGTACGGCCTCGGCCCGCTTCTGGCCCAGTGCCAGGTTGTATTCGCGGCTGCCGCGTTCGTCGGTGTTGCCTTGCAGGATGGCGCGCGCGTCCTTGTTGGCCAGCAGGTAGCCGGCATGTGCTTCCAGCACGCCGCGGTACTCGTCCTTGACGACAAAGCTGTCGTAGTCGAAGAAGATGCTGCGCTTGGCAAGCGGACTGTCGGGATCCTTGCGCGGGTCGCCGGCAAAGTTGCCACTGCCGCCGTCAAGCTGTTTGCCGTCCAGCGTGCTGCCGGCGACACCGGCACCCGTGAGCGGGGTGGTTTCCGCGGCACCGGTGGTGGCCTTGCTGTCCGCACCGGTGGTTTGCGTGCTGCTGCCCGCTTCCGGCTTGCCGCCGGTGCGATCCTCCACCGTGGCGCTAGGGCCGCCTGTGGTTCCGCAACCGGTCACGATCAGGGCCAGCAGCAGGGGGGCGAATAGCTTGGTCATGCTTGTCTCCTTCGTCTTGTGGGCATCAGGGTTGGATTGCACGGGGTTCGCAACGCTGTACCGTCGTGGTCCAGGGGGTCATGGCATCCTGCATGCCTCTGGCCCAGGACACCATGCACTGGTAGGGGTCGAGCATGGCAGCCGGGGCAATGGCGGAAACCGGCGCAGACGGGGCTGCCACCGCCCCGGTCACGTCGGCCACGACCAGCGTCGACACCGGTGCGGCGTCGCCAGGCGGGGCGGCAACAGGCGCGGGCTCCACGGCCAGCACGGCCACGCTGGCGGCAGGCGCGCTGTCGGCCGGCGGCACGACCGCGGCCTGCTGTGTGCCGGCACAGCCGGCGAGCAGCACCAGCGTCAGGGGAAAAAGGGATTTCAACATGTGCACTCCTGCGTGATCAATCTGAAAATCTGCTCATGGGCCCCAGGCCGGCTCGCGCGCGTCGACGCCCGATTCGGACAGGCGCGAGCGGGTTCTGCCATCCAGGCTCACTGTGCCGAGAACGCCACGCCCGCCCTGGACGGTGGCATATAGCACTGACTGGCCATTGGGGGCGAAGGCCGGCGATTCGTCGCGGGCGGTATCGGTCAGCATGCGGGTCTGCCCCGTGGCCAGTTCGAGCAGGGCCACGCGGAACCGGCCCTCGTCGCGGCTGATGAAGGCCAGCAGGCGACCATCCGGGCTGACGGCGGGCGACACGTTGTAGCTACCACTGAAGGTGACGCGTCTGGCCTCGCCGCCATTGGCAGGCACCTTGTAGATTTGCGGGCTGCCACCCCGGTCGGAGGTGAAATACACGGTCTGGCCGTCGGGCGAGAACACCGGCTCGGTGTCGATATTGCCCCCTTCCGTCAGGCGCTTGAGGCCGCTGCCGTCGGCGTTGATGAGATAGATCTGCGAGGCGGCGTCGCGCGTCAGCACCACGGCGAGCCGGCGGCCGTCGGGCGACCACGCCGGTGCGGAATTCGAGCCCTTGAACGCCGCCACCTTGCGGCGGCTGCCGTCCGCCAGCGACTGTACGTAGACCACCGGCTTCCTGTCTTCGAAGGACACATAGACGACGCGCGCACCATCCGGCGAGAACATCGGGGAAATCAGGGGTTCGCCGGAACGCACCACGGTACGCGGGTTCTGCCCGTCAGCGTCGGCCACGCGCAACTCGAATTTTTTACCCTGTTTCTGCACGTAGGCAATGCGGCTGCTGAATGCGCCTTTAGTGCCGGTGAGCTTTTCGTACACGATATCGGCAATCTGGTGTGCCGTGGCGCGCCACTGCTCCGGCGCGATGTTGTAGCTGAAGCCGGCCAACTGGGTCTGCTTCACCGCATCCAGCACGCGGAAGCGCACCTCGAAGCGTCCTCCCGGCAGCGCGCTCACCTGGCCGATCACCAGCGCCTCCGCGCCCTTGCCGCGCCAGGTGGCGTAATTCACCTGCGCCGGTTCGAACGGGGTGGGCACGCCGCTGGTGTCGACCAGACGAATCTGCCCGCTGCGGTTGAGGTCATCGCCAGCAATCTGGGTCAGCGAAGGCTGCGGCTGGCCGGGGGCGGCGCGGAAAGGCACCATCGCCAGCGCGATCTTGTTGGCGGCCCCACCGATCACCTGGATCTCCATCGCGGCACGCGCAGTCAACGCGTTGGCAAGGAGCATCAGGCCCATCAGGGGAAATACCAGTACAGCACGCAACATCGTGAAAGTCTCACACTTGGGGTGGGGGAATGCCGATCAAGTCTAACATAGCCGGCATGACGCTTTCGCAGGCGCGGCGCGCCTTCCGGCGCAGCACCTACTCTTTGGGACGATGCACGAAGGAAAGTTCCGGCACGAAGGCGGCGCGTGCCTCGCGATCAGCCGGCAGCGGCAGCGGCGACGATTTACGGATTGCGCGTTCCACCGCCTCGTCATAGGCCGGGTTGCCGCTGGACTGGGTGCGGCGGATGTCGGTCACCTCGCCGGTCGGCAGCAAGCGCACCAGAAAACGCACCTCGGGATTGCCCTTCAGGTCTGCCGGCAGGCGGGTGTTGCCGCGCACGGTGGCGCTGATCTTGTCGCGGTACTGGCCGACGGCACGCGTGATTTCCGCCTGACGACGCGAAGCGACGAGCCTGGCTTCGGCCTCGCGGGCCTGCCGCAATTCACTCGCGGCGGACTCCTCGGCCATGCGCATCATCAGTTCGTCTTCTTCCATCTGACGCAGCAATTCACGCCGCTTCTGTTCGGCCAGTTGCTGGTCACGCGCACGCTTCATCGCCTCGACTTCGGCCTGTGCCGCGTCGGCGAGTGCCTTTTCCTCGGCCGCCTGTAATGCCTTGAGTTTTTCCAGCCGGGCGGTTTCGGCCTTTTTCTTTTCCAGCGCGATGTCCGCTGCTCTCGGCGCGGGTAACGGCTCCGGCGCAGGGGCCGGCCGGGGCACAACAGGCGGTGCGGGGGGCGGCGGTTCCACCGACTTGACAGGTTCGGGCGGGGGCGGCGGCACAGGCTCGGGTTGTGGCTCGGGCTCAACGACGGGCGGGGTGGGTGAAACCGGCAAAGCCTCCCACAGATCGACCATCACGGGCGCGGGATGATCGGTCTGCCACGACACCCCCACCACCAGCAACAACAGGAACGCGACATGTACGCCCAGCGCCAGCACGCCCGCTGCGAGGTTCGGGCCGGGGCGCGAAAAATGGGGTGCGTCGGTTGCAGCAATCACGGTGCCGGGCGGGCAAGCAGACCGATACGGCTGATCTGCGCTTTCTGCAGCAGCGTCATCGTGTTCATCACCTCTTCGTAGCGGACGTTCTTGTCCGCTGCGATCACCACCGGCCGATCCGGTGCGGCGCGATGCATGGCCGTGATCTCGGCCGCGAGATCGGCTTTGGACACGTCACGCGGCTCGCCACCAGTTGCGCGGTCGCGCAACTGGTAGTCGCCGGATTCACGGATGATGACTTCGATCGGCTGCGCGGGTGTCTGCGAGGTTTGTCCCACGCTCGGCAGATCGACCTGGCCTGGATTGATGAAAGGGGCCGTCACCATGAAGATGACGAGCAATACCAGCATCACGTCGATCATCGGCACGACGTTGATCTGGGCGACCTGTTTGCGGGTGCGCGCCATCTGGGCCTCTACGCCGCTTTGGTCGCCTGCCGCTGGAGGATGTTGGAAAACTCCTCCATGAAGCTTTCCATGCGGTTGGCCAGGCGGTCGATGTCGTGGGTGTAGCGGTTGTAGCCGATCACTGCAGGGATCGCGGCGAACAGGCCCATGGCGGTGGCGATCAGCGCCTCGGCGATGCCTGGCGCCACCTGTGCCAACGTCGCCTGCGCCACGCTGGACAGGCCCATGAACGCGATCATGATCCCCCACACCGTGCCGAACAGGCCGACATAGGGCGACACTGAGCCCACGGTGGCGAGAAACGACAGGTGCGATTCCAGACCGTCGAGCTCGCGCTGGTAAGTGGCGCGCATCGCACGGCGCGTGCCGTCGATGACGACGTTGACCGTCAGGCCCGCCTGGCGGCGCAGTTTCATGAATTCGCGGAAGCCGGCTTCAAAGATGCGTTCCATCTCGCCCACCGAGTCGCGTTCGGCCGACACGCGCTGGTACATCGCGTTGATGTCGCCGCCCGCCCAGAACTCGCGCTCGAAACGGTCGGCCACGCGCCGCGCGCGCTTCAGGGCAAACCATTTGACAAAAATGAACCACCACGACATGAAGGACGCGCCGAGCAGCAGCGCCATCACGACCTGAACCGGGAGCGATGCCTGGAGGACGAGGTGGAGGACGGAAAGGTTTTGGCCGAATTCGGGGTTCACGTTGCGGCGCCTGTGGCTTGCAGAATGGACGCCGGTATTCTAGCGGGTTTGAAGGACACTGCTTCGACACAGGCAAGTTTCACCTGCGCCTGGGCCAACCGGGTTGGTCCGCGCCCGATCGTCTGCACGACCTCCAGGCTGACACGGCCCGTTGCGCCAGGTTCGACGCTGATCTCCAGTGCATCATTGAAACGGGCCGGTGACAGGTAATCGATCTCCACCCGGCGCACCACGAAAACGACACCCTCCCGCTCGCGCAGCACGTCCTGCTCGAAGCCCAGGCTGCGCAGCCATTCGCTGCGCGCGCGTTCGAGGAACTTCAGGTAATTGGCGTAGTACACCACGCCGCCCGCGTCGGTGTCTTCCCAGTACACGCGCACCGGCCAGACGAACGCCATTCAGAACAGGTCCGCGTTCGGTTCCGCCGGCGTGGCGAGGCCCAGATGCCGATACGCCAGCGGCGTGGCGATGCGGCCGCGCGGGGTGCGCTGCAGGTAACCCTGCTGGATGAGAAAGGGTTCGAGCACGTCTTCGATGGTGTCGCGCTCCTCGCCGATGGCCGCCGCCAGGTTATCCAGCCCGACCGGGCCGCCCATGAATTTTTCCACCACGGCGGAGAGCAGCTTGCGGTCCATCACGTCGAGCCCGGCACGGTCGACGTCGAGCATCACCAGCGCCGCATCCGCCACCGCGCCAGTGGCGTGGCCGTCGGCCTTCACTTCGGCGTAGTCACGCACACGGCGCAGCAGGCGGTTGGCGATGCGCGGCGTGCCGCGCGAACGGCGGGCAATTTCCAGCGCGCCGGCTTCGTCCAGGTTCATCTGCAACAGGCCTGCAGAGCGGTGCACGATGAAGCCGAGCTCCTCCGCCGAATAGAACTCCAGCCTTGCCACGATGCCGAAACGGTCACGCAGCGGATTGGTGAGCATGCCGGCGCGCGTGGTCGCGCCCACCAGGGTGAACGGCGGCAGGTCGAGCTTGACCGAACGCGCAGCCGGCCCTTCGCCGATCATGATGTCGATCTGGAAATCCTCCAGTGCGGGGTACAACACTTCCTCAACGACAGGACTGAGGCGATGGATCTCGTCGATGAACAGCACGTCGTTGGGTTCGAGATTGGTCAGCAGGGCCGCGAGGTCGCCCGCGCGTTCCAGCACCGGCCCCGAGGTCTGCCGCAGGTTCACCCCCATCTCGCGCGCGATGATGTGCGCCAGCGTCGTCTTGCCCAGGCCCGGCGGGCCGAACAACAGCACGTGATCGAGTGCCTCCATGCGTTTTCTTGCCGCATGGATGAAGATCTCGAGCTGCTCGCGCGCCTTTGCCTGCCCCACGTATTCCGCCAGCGTGCGCGGCCGCAGCGCGCGCTCGATCTGTTCTTCCTGCGGGCTGGCCGGCGCGGGGGCGATGAGGCGGTCGGTTTCGATCATGCAGCGATTCTACCGTGCCGCCGCATCGTCCAAGTCGGTGTGAAAGGCGAGCCGCGCGCGCCCCTCGGCCTTGGCGCGATAGAGCGCGCGGTCGGCGCGCGTCAGCACACGGCCCAGGGTGTCATTGCCGGCGAGCCAGGTGTGGCCGGCGCTCAGCCCCAGCCTGGCCTCGATCCCCGACGCGCGCAATTCCGCCTGGAAACGGTCGGCGAGGCGCATGTACCAACTTGCCGTGCCCTCCACGTCGAGCCCGGTGAGCAGGGCAACGAATTCATCGCCGGCCAGCCTCGCGGGGAAGTCCGCGCTGCGTGAGGCGGCGGCGAGCGCCGCGGCCAGCGCCCGCAGCGCCTTGTCGCCGACGGCATGCCCCTGGCTGTCGTTGAGCGCCTTGAAGTGGTCGAGGTCCATCAGCACCAGCGCGATCGCGTGGCCGCGCTGGGCCAAACCGAGCATCTGCGTGAAGCGGCCTTCCAGCGCGCGCCGGTTGGGCAGGCCGGTGAGCGTATCGGTGAGGCTCTGGCGGGCGAATTCGCTGCGCTGCTTTTCGATTTCACCGGCGATCCGTTCGATCTCGCGGATCGCCGGCAGGAACTGGATATAGGTAGGAATCAGCGGCGGCAGCGGCGACCCCGACGCGACGGCGGCAAGACCATCGCGGATGGTGGCCAGATCGGCGCGGATATTGCGCTGGAGCGTGCCCATGCCCTGCAGCATCACCGCCAGCACCGCCAGCAGCGTGGCGCTGGCCAGGGCGATCATGACGAGCTGCGCGTGCGATAGCGCCGGCTGGCCACCCCAGACCCGCAGTCGCCAGCCGGTGTCGCGCAGGGCATGGTCGATGTCCGGCTGGCCGGGGAGCGCGGCTTGCGTGCGCACGACCACGTCCCCGGCACCATCGACGATTTCGAGCGCGTGGCCGGGGTAACGCGAATCATCGACCACCCGCTGCAGCTGTTCGAGCCGCAGGCTGACAAACACCCCGCCGAGCTTCTCGCCGCCCGGCCCCGTCACCGGCACGACGAGGTCGAAGTGCGCCAGTTCCGGGCGCTCGCGGTGGACCCGCAGTTGCATCGCGCCAAGGGCACCCGGTTTTTCGAGGTCACGCACGCAAGCCGCGCCGACGCGCAGCTCGCCGGCGTTGCCCAGAACCTGTCCGCCGGGTTCGAACAGCGCCAGTCCCAGCACATCCGGCAGGATGCGCAGGCGGGTTTCGGCCCAGCGCTGCTGGCTTGCGGCGTCACCCAGTACGAGCTGGTCGTGGGTCTCGGGTTCGGCGGCCAGTTTTTCGGCGGCCCGGCGATAGAAATCCAGTCGCCGCAACACGCTCTTTTCCAGTTGCGCCCGTTGCTGCTGCACCAGGTCATCGTGCCGCGCGTCGGCTTCGCGGTAGCCCACCCACAGCGTGAGCGCGAGCGCCAGGACGAAAATGAGCGCTACGCCCCACAGGCGGGCGCGAAAACGACGGTCGAGGTCGGCAGGGGTCGCCACGGGTCAGGCCTTCGACAGGCTGCGCAGGGCCAGCCGGATCGCCTCGCCCACGGCAAGGTCGGCAGGCAGGCCACGGATGGCCTCGCTGGTTTCGCGTTCGTTGTAACCCAGCGCCAGCAGGGCCTGGCGCACATCGTCTGACGCGCCCGCCGACACCGGGCTGGCGATGGCACCGGCAAACACCGGCTTGCCCTTGAGTTCCAGCAGGAGGCGCTCGGCGGTTTTTTTGCCGATGCCCGGCACCTTGACGATACGACCCGGGTCTGCGGCGGCAATGGCTGCGGCCAGATCGTTGACCGACAGGCCGGAGAGCACCGACAGCGCGGTCTTGGCACCGATGCCGGACACCTTGAGCAGCTCGCGGAAAGCCGCGCGTTCGATCTCGCTGCCGAAACCGTAGAGCAGATGCGCATCTTCGCGGATCGCCAGATGCGTGAGCATGCTGACCTTCTCGCCGATGGCCGGCAGGGTGTAGAACGTGCTCATCGGCACGTCAAGCTCGTAACCGACGCCGTTCACCTCCACCAGCACCTGGGGCGGCTGTTTGGCGGCGAGGATGCCCGTGATGCGCCCGATCACAGGGCGCATCCCAAGTATGCGGCGCGCCCGATCACAGGGCGCATCCCAAGTATGCGGCGCGTCCGATCACAGGGCGCATCCCAAGTATGCGGCGCGTCCGATCACTGTGCGCATCCTTCTAACAAGGCTCTAGCTATCATGGAAATTATTCGTTTATGAGTCGTCCGCGTCGCACACGATACCCCGCCGTCGACTGATTGCCCAGCCGGCTGCCATGGGCATGGGCAATCGCGCAGGCCAGCGCGTCGGCGGCGTCGGCCCGGGGGGCAACCGGCAGGCAGAGCAGGCGCTTGACCATCTCCTGCACCTGTTCCTTGGCGGCCTTGCCGTGGCCCACCACCGCCTGCTTGATCTGCAATGCGGTGTATTCGGCCACCAGGAGTTCATTCGACACCGCCGCGCAGATCGCCGCGCCGCGCGCCTGGCCCAAGAGCAGCGTCGACTGCGGGTTGACGTTGACGAAGACGATTTCCACCGCACAGGTGTCGGGCTGCCAGGTCGCGATCACCTCGTTGAGCCCGGCAAACAGCACGCCCAGACGCGCAGGCAAGGTGCCGTCACCGCTCTTGATCACGCCGCTCGCCACGTAGGCCAGTTTCTGCCCGGTCTGCTCGATGACCCCGAAGCCGGTGAGGCGCAGGCCGGGGTCGATGCCGAGAATGCGGCTCAAGGCCACAGCTCGACACACGTCGCGCCTGCTGCAAACGCTTCGCGAATAGCATCCCGACGCCCAACCAGCAAACGCAGCACTTCCGACTTGTCGGGATTCTTCAAACGCAGCCACAACACCGCAGGTGGCGCGCCATGGGTCAGGCTAAGGTCGTAAAAATCCGCGTCTCGTGTCACCAGCAGATAAGCGTTCTCGCCAGCGTACTGCCACAGCGCAAGATCACTGGCCTGCTCAAGTCCCAAAAGCGCAACCTGAGTCGATCCGGGATAGGCTTCCTGCAAAAAAGGCACCAGACGTCTGGACAGATTTTCGTCAAGCAGAAGCTTCATCCGTGCACCGATGCCAGCTGGCGCTCGCGGTCTGCCGCAAAGGCGAGACAAGCCAGAATGTCGTCGGCATCGAGTTCAGGAAAATCGGCAAGAATCGCCTCGTGGGGCGCGCCAGCCGCCAGCATTTCGAGCACGTCGTAGACCGTAATTCTCAGTCCTCGAATACAGGGTTTTCCGCCACGCTTGCCCGGCTCGGACGTTATACGGCTGTGGTAGTCCATGCACGGCCCCTTCTCTGGATTGTGCTTGCGATTTTACTCGGGCAACACCGCGTTGGTGTACACATCCTGCACGTCGTCCAGGCTGTCAAGCGCGTCGAGGATCTTCTGCATCTTCACCGCGTCGTCGCCCGCGAGTTCGGTTTCGCCTTCGGGGCGCATGGTGATCTCGGCCACCGCAGGCTTGAAGCCGGCCGCTTCGAGCGCGAGCTTCACCGCTTCAAAGGCCTTGGGATCAGGCAGGGTCAACACTTCGATCGAGCCGTCCTCGTTGGGGATCACGTCGTCGGCACCGGCATCCAGCGCAGCTTCCATCACCGCATCCTCGGACGCGCCCGGCTCCAGGATGATCTGGCCGCAGTGCTTGAACTGGAAGGCCACGCAGCCGTCGGTGCCCATGTTACCGCCGTGCTTGACGAAGGCATGGCGCACATCGGCAACGGTGCGGGTCTTGTTGTCGGTGAGGCAGTCGACCATCACCGCGACGCCACCGATGCCGTAGCCTTCGTAGCGCACTTCCTCGTAGTTCACGCCGTCGAGCTGGCCGGTGCCGCGCTTGATCGCGTTCTCGATGTTGTCCTTGGGCATGGACTCGGCCTTGGCTTTTTCAATCGCCAGGCGCAGGCGCGGGTTCATGTTGGGGTCACCGCCGCCCATCTTGGCAGCCACGGTCACTTCCTTGATAAGCTTGGTGAAAATCTTGCCCCGCTTGGCATCCTGACGCCCCTTGCGGTGCTGGATGTTGGCCCACTTCGAATGTCCTGCCATGTCGATTCCAACGCAATTTGAAGCCTGCGATTTTACACCGTGACCCCACCCCTACGTTTAGGCATCGACCTCGGCGGCACCAAGATCGAACTCATCGCCTTCGACGCCGGCGGGCAGGCAATCCTGCGTCGCCGCGTGCCCACCCCGCAGGGCGACTACCCCGCCACGCTTACCGCCGTCGCCGCGCTGGTGCAGGCGGCGGAAACCGAGCTCGGCCGCACGGGTTCGCTCGGCGTCGGCACTCCGGGCGCACGTTCGCCCACCACGGGCTTGATGAAGAACTGCAATTCCACCTGCCTGAATGGCCAGCCGCTGCAAGCTGATCTCGAACGCACGCTCGGGCGCAGCATCCGCCTCGCCAACGACGCCGACTGCTTTGCCCTGTCCGAAGCCACCGACGGCTCAGCAGCGGGGGCGAACACGGTATTCGGCGTCATCCTCGGCACCGGCGTGGGCGGCGGCGTGGTCGTGCGAGGGCAATTGGTGCAAGGGCCCAACGCCATCGCCGGCGAATGGGGGCACTCACCCCTGCCCTATTTCCAGTTCGCCTGCAGCCCGTCCGACCGCGAACCCACCGGCACGCACCCCGCCACGGGCGAAGCGCTGATTCACCCCTGGCCCAGCCCGCGCGAACTGGAAGCCGCGCCGGCGTGCTACTGCGGCAAGAAAGGCTGCATCGAAACCTGGCTGTCCGGCCCCGGTTTCGCTGCTGACCACGTGCGCTACGGCGGCGAAGACTTGCCCGCCCACGAAATCGCCCAGCTCGCCGCCGCCGGCTACGGCCCGTGCAGCGCCACGCTGGCGCGCTACGAGGAGCGGCTGGCGCGCGCACTGGCCTCGGTCATCAACCTCATCGACCCCGATGTGGTCGTGCTCGGCGGCGGCATGTCGAACATTGCCCGGCTCTACGACACCGTGCCAAGGCTGTGGAGGCGCTACGTGTTTTCCGACCGGGTGGACACGCGGCTGGTGGTACCAAAATTTGGCGACTCCAGCGGTGTGCGCGGGGCGGCGTGGTTGTGGAATTGCGAGTAAACGCACGCCAGGAAAGTTGGAAGCTGCCCCCCACCTCCGTAAGCGTCAAGTTCTCCCACCCGGCTTGCAGCGCCAAACCAGCATGATCATAATGATCGTAATGATTTTCACGCGAGGCATGCCATGATCAACGAAACCACTGCGGTCGCCTTCCGCCAGAATCTGGGCGAGATGCTGAACCAAGTGCAGTACCGGCACGACAGCATCGTGATCAACAAGGATGGCAAGCCAGTGGCGGCGCTGGTCGACGCGCGACTGTTCGCCCGCATCCGCCGCATGCAGGCACGCTTCGACGCGCTGTGCCTGCGGATCGAGGCGGGTTACGCCGAAACGCCCGAGGTTGAGGGGCTTGCGGAAATCGACGCGGCCGTGACGGACGTGCGCGCCGGCCGCTGAGCCATGCCGACGCTACGCGTGGTGCTGGACACGAACGTCCTGCTGTCCGGCATCGCCTATCCGGCAAGCTTGCCGGGAAAAATCCTCGGCGCGTGGCGGCACGGCGCGCTGGAGGTAATTGTGTCCGCATTCATCCTCGACGAGCTGCGCCGCGTATTGCCTCGCCTGTCGCATCGACACGGCCTGTCCGCCGCAGAAATAGAAGACCTGGTGGACATCCTGTCGATCCAGGCCGAGCTGATCGAACCGGCGTCTGGCACCGATCCGGCTCTGCCCGACCAGAACGATCAGCCGGTGCTGGGGACGCTGATCGCAGCGCTGGAACAGTCGCATGCCGACACGCTTATCACCGGCGACAAGGCGCTGCTGGCGCTGGCCGACCGCTACCCCATCCGCACACCCGCCGAGTTCTGGGCGGCGCACGGCGGACTTTGATACCGCTCAGTGCAGCTTGATCCGTGCCCGCGTAGGCGTGCTGATGAAATGGGCGTAGGTGGTGAGCGCGGTCTTGAACCAGCCGTGTAGCGCGACCTGGTGCATCTTGTGCAATGACCAGTACACCAGCCGCGCCATCACCCCTTCGATCATGATGCTGCCGCCGGAAAGTCCGCCCATGAGATTGCCCACAGTGGAAAACCGCCCCAGCGCGACGAGCGAGCCGTAGTCGCGGTAGGCGTATTCCAGCAAAGGCTTGCCGCGAAAGCGCCGGCAGATGGCCTGGGCCATGAGCGCGGCCTGCTGGTGCGCGGCCTGTGCGCGCGGCGGCACGTTGCGGCCGTCGGGCATGGGGCAGGCGGCGCAGTCGCCGAGCGCAAAGATATTGTCGTCGCGCGTGGTTTGCAGCGTGGGTTTCACCACCAGCTGATTGAGGCGGTTGGTTTCCAGACCGTCGATGTCCTTGAGGAAATCCGGGGCCTTGATCCCGGCCGACCACACCATCATCGAGGCCGGGATGAACTTGCCGTCGGCGGTCAGGAGGCCATCTCGGCGCACTTCGACGACGCGTTCGTTGACGTGCATCTCGACACCCAGTTCCTTCAGGCGATCGGCCGCTGCGGCCGACAGGCGCGGCGGCAGACCCGGCAGGATGCGGTCGGACGCCTCGACGATGAGCAGCTTCAGGCTTCTGTCCGGCTCGATCTTTTCCAGGCCGTAGGCCGAGAGCTCGCGGGTGGTGTCGTGCAGTTCGGCGGCGAGTTCCACGCCGGTTGCGCCCGCGCCGACGATGCCGACGGTGAGTTGGCCGGGTTTCACCGCCTCGCCCTGGGTGTGTGCGTGCAGGCAGGCGTTGATGTGGCGGCGGTGGAACTCGCGCGCCTGCTCGGGCGTGTCGAGCATGATGCAGTGTTCGGCCACGCCCGGCACACCGAAGCTGTTGGCCACCGAGCCGACGGCGATGATCAGCGTGTCGTAGGCGAAGGTACGGCGCGGGATGATCTCGGCACCGTGCTCGTCGAGCGTGGGTGCGACGCTCACTTCGCGCCGCGCGCGATCGAGGCCGTCCATGCGGCCCAGGCGGAAGCGGAAATGGTGCCAGTGTCCCTGCGCCAGGTATTCCAGCCGTTCGGCGTAGGAATCCAGGCTGCCCGCCGCCACTTCGTAGAGCAGGGGTTTCCACAGATGCGAAGGCGAGGCGTCGATGAGCGTGATGTTGGCACGCTTCCTTTTGCCCAGCTTGTCGCCCAGGCGGGTGGCCAGTTCCAGTCCACCCGCACCGCCGCCGACGATGACGATCTCGTGCAGCCGTTTGTCCGTCGCCAACTGACTCTCCCAGTTCTTGTTCATCCCAGCAAACCGCTCGGTTCACCACTCACCACTCACCCGGAATCATACGGGAACATTAGCGAACACTTCTACACATTCCTTAACAACGCGACAGGGCGCAAACGCTAGAATCCGGGCATCGACACTCAGGACGCCGCCATGACCGACCCATTGCTCATCGCCCAGCACGACACCACCGAACTCCACCTCCTGCCGCAGATGGCCAACCGCCACGGCCTCGTCACCGGTGCCACCGGTACCGGCAAGACCGTCACCCTGCAGACGCTCGCCGAGCACTTTTCCGACATTGGCGTGCCCTGCTTCCTGTCCGACGTGAAGGGCGACCTCTCCGGCATTTCGCAGCCCGGCGGCGGCAACGCCAAGGTCGCCGAGCGGGTCGAACTGCTCAAGCTCGCAGGCTTCGAGCACAAGGGCTACCCCGTCACCTTCTGGGATGCCTTCGGCGAAATGGGCCACCCGGTGCGCGCCACCGTCTCCGACATGGGGCCGCTGTTGCTGGGGCGGATGCTCGACCTCAACGAGACCCAGAGCGGCGTGCTCAATCTCGTCTTCAAGGTGGCCGACGACAACGGCCTGTTGCTGCTCGACCTGAAGGACCTGCGCGCGATGCTCGCCTTCGTCGGTGAAAACGCGAAGGAATTCACCACCGAATACGGCAACGTTTCCGCAGCGTCCATCGGCGCGATCCAACGTGGCCTGCTCGAACTCGAATCGCAGGGGGGCGAGCAGATCTTCGGCGAGCCGATGCTGAATATCGCCGACCTGATGCAGACCGAAAAAGGCCGGGGCGTCGTCAACATCCTCTCGGCCGACAAGCTCATGCAGTCGCCGAAGCTCTACGCCGCGCTGCTGCTGTGGCTCTTGTCGGAACTCTTCGAGAACCTGCCGGAAGCGGGCGACCTCGACAAGCCCAAGCTCGTGTTCTTCTTCGACGAGGCGCACCTGCTGTTCAACGACGCCCCCGACGCGCTGGTCGACAAGATCGAGCAGGTGGTGCGGCTGATCCGCTCGAAAGGCGTGGGCGTGTATTTCGTCACGCAGAATCCGGCCGACGTGCCGGACAAGGTGCTGTCGCAGCTGGGCAACCGCGTGCAGCACGCGCTGCGGGCGTTTTCCGCGCGCGACCAGAAGGCGGTCAAGGCCGCCGCCGAAACCATGCGCGACAACCCCGAACTCGACGAAGCCGCCGCCATCACCGAACTCGGCGTGGGTGAAGCGCTAGTGTCCTTCCTCGACGCCAAGGGCCGCCCCGGCGTCGTCGAACGCGCCCTGATCGTGCCGCCGCAGGGCCAGATCGGCCCGATCACCGACGCCCAGCGCCAGCGGGCCATGCAAACCTCACTCGTCGCCGGCGTCTACGACAAACCCGTCGACCGCGAGTCCGCCTACGAAACCCTGAAAGCGCGCACCGAACAGGCCGCGCAGGCGACCGAAGCCGATGCGCAGGCGAAGGCGGAGGCCAAGGCCGCCAAGCAGGCCGAATCGAACAGTGGCGGCAATGTGGGTGGCGTACTGGGCAGCGTGCTCGGCGGTGTCGGGCGTCGCGAAGGCGCGGTCGAAGCGCTCGCCAAATCCGCCGCGCGCGCCATCGGCAGCCAGGTCGGGCGGTCGATCATTCGCGGGGTGTTGGGGAGTTTGTTCGGCGGTAAGCGGTAAGCGCTTAGACCTTCCCTTTATGCCCTCTGGGTGCTTTGGGAAAGGGGGATTTGAAGTTGTTGTTTGGTTGAGGCTCGTTGGCCGGGGTTAGCCCGGCGGCTAGTCACTTTCTTTGTCAATGCGACATAGAAAGCAACCAAAGAAAACGCACCCCGACATCCCCGAAACTCCGGAAATCGAGCCTGCCAGGTGGGCGGCAAAGAACTCGTTCTTCTTTTGCTGTTTTGATTTGATTTTTGTGAGAAGAACTTCAGACACCTTTGCCGCTGATCCGCCCGGCAGACTCGATTTCCGGCGGGGCTGAGAGGGGAGGAAGGTCAAAACCAGTGCGGCGGTGACTGGTCGATTGCGATTACTATTTAGGCTCCATACATCTGGTCCGATAATGATTGCCCCTCACGCGGGCCGGGATGTGATGATTAAAGACCCGACCCTGGATTTGCGTCATTGTCGGCATACCGATGTTTCCCAGCCATCGTAGTCGCCACCTGAGTCCTTCGCTGCTCGATTCAGGAGCATCGTGAACTTGTTCATCGAACGATAGTCAGGAAGGCTCGTATGCACCAGCTTGGCAGTGAAGATGCCACGAGCATTATCAGGCGTTTCGTACAACTCAATGGCAGCGAAGTGCTCGGTGACTGCCTCCACAAAGCGCTGACGATCAGATGCCTTGTGAAAGTAGGCCCAGTGATCGACCTCACGGGGCGTGGTCAAAGGGTCGCCTTCCTCGCGGAGAGAGTCCTCTACCCGCATATCTTGAATGACCTGCCGATCGTCGTCGGTCGGAAACAGCTCGTTCCAATAGTGTGATCGCTCCGAGTCGAGGGCGTGCGTGAGTGAGATCACGTAGCCATGGCTGGCAGCCGCTTCTCGTGCGACTGCCTCTGAGGTCACTTCGTCCTGCGAGGTGTAGTAAAAGAGATAGCGACGACCATTCGTGGTGATTCTCCCAACCGGGACAGCTCGTGCCTCCGTAAGTCCTCTAGAGAGGTAGTCCTCAACGTCGTTGAGCCAGGAGAACTCGTCTCCGTGCGGAAGCCCGCGGTCGTCCGGATCTTTGAGTGTGACTTCAAACCGTGCGCAGTTCGAGAACGGCAGAACCTCTAGTTCAGTTCGAATGGCATGGTCGTACGTGATGAAGGCGACGTGATCGCCCATCGTGCAGGGGAACGTTTGCCAATGGTCACTCATGATGACGCCTAACGAGGCTGTAGAAAAAGCCTTAAAAATATCAATCTGTACATCTTGCACCAGCCACGCAGCCGCATCAACATCGCGTCATTGATTTTCTGTTGGAACAGACCGCATGGGAATCGAAGTGGGAATCAAAGGGGCCGCGCTCGAATTGTTTTCAGCCCGCGTAAGGCAATCATGATTGCGCCGGACGTTGAAGCCCAAATAGTAACTACAATCGCCCAGTCACCACCACCCTGGTTTTGACCTTCTTCCCCTCTCAGCCCCGCCGGAAATCGGGCCTGCCGGGTGGATCAGCGGCAAAGGTGTTTGAGCCCCGCTCACAAAAATTAAATCAACCCAGCAAAAGCGGGGCGAGTTCTTTGACGCCCACCCGGCAGGCTCGATTTCCGGGGTTTCGGGGATGTCGGGGTGCGTTTTCTTTGGTTACTTTCTTTGTCGCATTGACAAAGACCGGCCAACGAACCTCAACCAAACAACAACTTCAAATCCCCCTCAATCCCCTTTATGCCCTCAGGGTGCTTTTCCAAAGGGTGAGGCTGTCAGCCTACCTGCACCTAGCTCGCAAACAACCTGGCCAACTCCGCCCCCGGATCGTCCGCCCGCATGAACGCCTCCCCCACCAGAAACGCATTGACCTGATGCCCCTGCATCCGCATCACATCAGCCGGCACCAATATCCCCGATTCGGTAATCACGATCCGCTCATCCCCAATCTTCGGCAACAAGCCCAGCGTCGTCTCCAGGCTCACCTCAAACGTCCGCAGGTTGCGGTTGTTGATCCCCTGCAACGGTGTCTTCAACTGCAATGCAGAATCCAGCTCCGCAGCATTGTGCGATTCCACCAGTACCGCCATTCCCAGTTCGAATGCCAAGTCTTCCAACGCCTGCATCGCCGGTAATTCCAGCGCGGCGACAATGAGCAGGATGCAGTCGGCGCCCATCGCGCGCGCCTCGTACACCTGATACGGATCGATCATGAAATCCTTGCGAAGCACCGGCAGCGCGCAGGCAGCGCGCGCCTGCATGAGGTAACCGGGGCTGCCCTGGAAATATTCCACATCGGTGAGCACCGAGAGGCAAGCTGCACCGCCAGCTTCGTAGCTCGCCGCAATCTCGGCCGGGCGGAAGTCGGGCCGGATCACGCCCTTGCTGGGGCTGGCTTTCTTGATTTCCGCGATCACCGCCGGCTTGCCCGCCGCGAGTTTCATGCGCAGCGCCCCGACGAAATCGCGCGGCGGCGTGGCGGCAGCGGCGCGTGCGCGCATCTCCACCATCGGCACATCGGTGCGCGCTTCAGCCACTTCGCTGCGTTTGGTGGCGAGGATTTTTTCGAGGATGTCACTCATGACTGGCTGAAGCGTCGGTAGTGTTCGAGGGTGTCGCGCGCCGCACAATTGGCAATCGCCTCGCGCGCCTGAGTCACGCCCTCCATCAGGCTGGCGGCTCGGCCGGACACATAAATCGCGGCACCGGCGTTGAGGGCGACGATGGCGGCAGCGCCAGCGTGGCGGTTTTCCAGCGCGGCGAGCAGCATCTCGACGGCCTCGTCCTTGCTCTTGACCACCAGTTCGCGCGCCGCAACCTGCGGCAGGCCAAAGAGACCGGGTTCGAGCTCGTATTCGCTGACGTGACCGTCTTTCAGTTCGGCCACGGTGGTGGGCGAGGCGAGGCTGATTTCGTCGAGGCCTTCCTCGGCATGCACCACCAGCACGTGGCGGCTGCCCAGGGTGTTGAGCACGCGCGCGAGGGTGCCGGTGAGATCGCGGTGGAACACGCCCATCACCTGGTTCGGCGCGGCGGCCGGGTTGGTCAGCGGTCCGAGCAGGTTGAACAGCGTGCGCACACCCAGCTCCTTGCGCACCGGCGCGGCGTGCTTCATCGCGCTGTGGTGGTTGGGCGCGAACATGAAGCCGACGCCGATCGTCTTCACCGCCTCGGCGACCCGATCGGGTGCGAGGTTCACGTTCACGCCCAGCGCTTCCAGCACGTCGGCGCTGCCCGAGGTCGACGACACCGAACGCCCGCCGTGCTTGGCGACGCGCGCGCCGCATGCGGCGGCGACAAACGCGGCGGCGGTGGAAATGTTGAAGGTGTGCGCACCGTCGCCGCCGGTGCCGCAGGTGTCGACCAGATGCTCGACGCCGGCGAGCGGTACCTTGGTCGACAGTTCGCGCATGACTTCGGCGGCGGCGGCGATCTCGGTCACCGATTCGCCTTTCGTCCGCAGCACAACGAGCATCCCGGCGATCTGCGCCGACGTCCATTCGCCACCCATCACGGCGCGCATTGCCGTCAGCATCGCCTCACGCGGCAGGTCGTGGCGTTGCAGCAGCAGAGTCAGCAGTTCGGGATAGGTCATGGCGCTCATTTCGTGCTGGCCGGGTTCAGGTTGGCCGGATTCAGAGGGTAACAGCTCAGGTCGTCGGCAAATTCAACGGGGCCGGCGTAATGGACGCGGATCGCGGCGAGAGTTTCGGCTTCGCGGCCGAGGGTGCGCAACATGCGGTGCGACAGCACCAGCTTCTTGACCTTGGCCTGCGCAGCGATGCGGCCGATGTCGTCGGGCGTCATGTGCAGGGCGTGCGCCACGCCGGTGGTGCCAACGGGGACCGCGTTGTGGGCAACGAAAATATCGGCGTCGCGCGCCAGCGCCGCCAGTTCTCCTTTGCCGCTGGTGTCGCCTGAAAACGCGACGACCGCGCCACCGATCTCGGCGCGCCACCCCAGCGCGGGCAAGGATCCGTGCTCGACGGCGGTGGCGGCAAGGCGCATGTCGCGGAACGCGCCCACGCCGACGACCTTGCCGTCGGCTTTCACGTCCTGCGGTTCGAGCGTGTAACTCGCGCTGCCGTCGAGAAAATCACCCAGGTAGCGAAACGCGCCGGACTGGCCGAACAGGGCGTCGGCGAATGCCACCGCGCCCGGCATGATGGCATTGCCGGGCGGGCCGTAGACCGGCAGCGCGCGGCTGCGGTCTTCGAAATAACTCGATTTCACCAGCGCGGCAAAGTCGCTCGCGTGGTCGGCGTGGAAATGCGTGAATGCGACGGCGTCGAGATCCGCCATCGACGCGCCGGCCTCGCCGAAGCGCAGCTTGACGCCGCCGCCGGCGTCGACCAGCAGCCGCGCGCGACCATCCCGCCACACCAGATAGCCGCTGGACGCGCGCTTGTCCGCCGCCTCCGGCCCGCCCGAGCCCAGTACCTGCACCGCGATTCCTGTCGCGCCGCACGACGGTGCCGCCGTTCCCGGTGCGGCGAGCCCGAAGAGGAGCGCGCAGGCAGCCAGTCGCAGGAAGGCCTCACGCATATGCGGCCTGCGTTGTCTTGAGGAAGTTGGCGAGCATGGCGTGGCCGTGCTCGGTGAGGATGGATTCCGGGTGGAACTGCACGCCCTCGATCGCCAGCGTCTTGTGTCGCACGCCCATGATCTCGCCGTCGTCGGTCCACGCGGTGATTTCCAGACAATCAGGTAGCGACTCGCGCTCGATCACCAGCGAGTGGTAGCGGGTGGCCCGGAAAGGATTGGGCAGGTCTTTGAACACGCCGCTGTCGGTGTGGTGGATCATCGAGGTCTTGCCGTGCATCAGTTCCTTGGCGCGGATGATCTTGCCGCCAAAGGCCTGGCCGATGCTCTGGTGGCCCAGGCACACGCCGAGGATCGGCACCTTGCCGGCAAATGCCTTGATCAGCGGCACCGACACCCCGGCCTCGTTGGGCGTGCAGGGGCCGGGCGACACGACGATGTGGTCGGGGTGCAGGTCGGCGATGCCGGCGAGGTCGATCTCGTCGTTGCGCACGACTTTCACCTCTTCGCCCAGCTCGCCGAAATACTGCACCAGGTTGTAGGTAAAGCTGTCGTAGTTGTCGATCATCAATAGCATGGCGTGTCCTTCGGGCGCGCGGCAATGCGGCGCACAGGCCCCGGATTATAGCCGGGTGCATGTGGCCTTCCGGCAAAAAAATGGGCACCCGAACCGGGTGCCCAAGCCAGCCAGGAGAGGCCGAGGAGAAGCCTATTTGAGCTTTTTGATGCCCATCATGCCGAGCACGTATTTTTCGTAGAGCGGCTCGGTCGTGCCCTTTTTCATCTTGTTCATGAAGTACTTCTCGAACGCCACCTTGGCGAGATGCACCCACTTGCCCTGCTTGAACCAGTTGACGTTGCGTGGCGGAATCTGCGGCAGGGCGACGAAGGCCGCGCCGGTGTCGCCAAAGTCGGCGAGGCAGATCGCGTTCCAGGTGGCTTTTTCCGTTGGCTCGCGGCCGTCGAGCAGTGCGCGGATATTGTGCGCGGTGGCGGTGACCATGGACTCGATCATGTAGCCGGTCTTGGGCGTGCCCGTGGGAACGGGCGTGGCTTCCACCGGCGGAATGGCGACGCACACGCCGACGGAGAACACGTTCCTGAACGTGGCATTGCGCTGGAAGGCGTCGATGGTGATGAAGCCACGCGGGTTGGTCAGCCCTTCGATGCCGAACACCGCGTCGATGCCCTTGAACGCTGGCAGCATCATGGAAAAGGCAAACGGCAGCTCGTGTTCCTTGATGACTTCGCCACGGTCGTTGTGCTCGGCGACGAACATCTTGCTGGCCTCGACCTTGGTGACCTTGGCGTTGCAGATCCATTTAATGTGGCGCTCGCGCAGCGCCGATTCCATCAGGCCGCGCGAATCGCCCACACCGCCCAGGCCCAGATGGCCGATGTAGGGTTCGGCGGTGACAAAGGTCATGGGCACCCGGTCGCGAATCTTGCGGCGGCGCAGGTCGGTGTCCATGATCATGGCAAACTCGTAGGCCGGGCCGTAGCACGACGCGCCCTGCACTGCGCCGACGACGATGGGGCCTGGCGATTCGACGAATGCCGACCACGCCTGGCCGGATTTCTCGGCGTGATCCACGGCGCATACCGATTGCGTGTGACCTTCCGGCCCCAGCCCCGGCACTTCGTCGAAGGCCAGCTTGGGGCCGGTGGCGATCACCAGATAGTCGTAATCGATGCAGCGACCATCGACGAGCTCGACCTGGTTCCGGTCCGGATGCACGCGCGCCGCGCCCACAGGTATGAAATCGATGCCTTTCTTGTTGAGATAGCGGCCGGCGTCGAGGGTGATGTCGGAACGCGTGCGCCAGTTCACCCCCACCCAGGGGTTCGAGGGCGTGAACTGGAAATACGGCACATTGGAAATGACGGTGACCTTGTCCTCCGTGCGCGCCGATTCGCGCATTTCGTAGGCCATGTTCATGCCGCCTACGCCGGCACCGAGAACGACGATATGGGCCATGCTGTTTTCTCCTTTTGAGGGTGTGCGGGCGGTATAGCAACCGCCGTGCCATGTGCAACCGCACCTGTTCATGGACCTTGCCGGGTATTGCGCCCAGCTGACATGACCATTATGTCATGCCATAATTCCAGCCCGTCATGACAAAACCGCCATGGACATCGAACTCCAGAGCCTGATCGACACCCACGACCAGCCTTTCGTCGTCATCGACCGCCACTACCGCATCGTCGCCGCCAACCAGCGCTACTGCGACAACCACGGCGTGCCGCCCGACGCCATCGTCGGCCGATCCTGCCATGCGGTGTCCCACCATTCCGACCGCCCCTGCCACGAAAACGGTGAAGACTGCCCGCACCGTGCTCTGTTCGAACAGGGCCAGAGCGTCGAAGTCATCCACACCCATTTCCACGGCGACGCGCCCGAGCGCACCCGCATTCGCGGCCATCGCCTGCGCGGGGCCGACGGCACCCTTTACCTCGGCGAGCAGATGACCCCGCTGGAAGCCGATGCCGGCACGGCCTCCGACGCGCAGCACATGGTGGGCCGCTCGCCCGCCTTTCTGGAATGCGTCGACCACCTCGCACGCGTGGCCGAAAGCGAAGCCTCGATCCTGCTCTATGGCGAATCCGGCGTCGGCAAGGAACTCGCCGCGCGCTTCCTCCATGCGCGATCCAGCCGCGCCGGGGCTGCCTTCATTGTGATCAACTGCGCCGCCGTGCCCGAAAGCCTCTTCGAAAGCGAATTGTTCGGCCACGAGCGCGGCGCGTTTTCCGGCAGCGGCGGGTTGAAGAAAGGCCTGTTCGAACTCGCCGACGGCGGCATGCTGTTCCTGGATGAAGTGGGGGAAATCCCGCTCGCCGTGCAGGCCAAGCTGCTGCGTGTGCTGGAGACCGGCGAATTCCGGCGCGTCGGCGGCACCCACACCCTCACCGCCGACGTGCGCGTGGTGTCCGCCACCAACCGGCGGCTGCTCGACGAAGTCGACGCCGGCCGCTATCGCCTGGACCTGTACTACCGCCTCGCCGGCATCGACGTGGAACTGCCGCCGCTGCGCGCGCGCCTCGCCGACCTGCCCGAACTGGCCGATTTTTTACTCAAGCGCCTCACCGGCGGCCAGCGCATCTGCCAGCTCGCGCCGGATGCGCTGGCCGCCCTGCAGGCCTACGACTTTCCCGGCAACGTGCGCGAATTACGCAACCTGCTGCAGCACGCCGCCCTCCACTGCCGCGACGGACTCATCCACGCCGCCGACCTGCGCCTGCCCCACACCGTCGCGGCTATCCCGCGTGCGCTTCCCGGCTCGCTGCGCGACATGGAGCGCGCGCATCTAAAGCAACTGCTCGATGCGCACGACGGTCATCGCGCCCGCGTCGCCGCCGCGCTCGGCATCACCGAACGCACGCTCTACCGCAAGCTGAAGCTGCACGGCCTGGGGCGCGGCTGACACGCTGTAGCGTCCCTGCCACAGCGCCACACTTCGCTCGCGACGCGCGTTGACACCGCGCACCCGCCCCGGCCAGAATGCGGTCATGGTTCACCATTCTTCCCTGCCTGTGATCATTCGCCGACTGCCGCTGTGCATGTGGCTGCGCGTGCGCGCGTCCGGGCCCGAGGAAAGCTGATCCCCCAGTAAGTCATTCATTTCCCCAAAAAGGCCGCGGACCCCACACAGGTTCGCGGCTTTTTTGTTTTTGTCGTCCGTCAAGGAGTGCTTCATGAATGTCGAAATCTGCCACTCGCTACAAGCGGTCCGCCACGCCATCGATCGCATCGACCAGCAGATGCTGGCCCTGCTGGCAGAGCGCGGCGCTTACGTACAACAGGCTGCACGCTTCAAACGCGACGCCGCCGACGTGCCTGCCCCGCAACGCGTCGAAGCTGTCATCGCCGGCGTGCTTGCGCAGGCACGTGCCATCGGTGCCGACCCGACGGTGGCGGAAGCCACCTGGCGCGCCATGAGCACCGCCTTCATCCACAGCGAACTCGCCGCGCACGCCGCCTTGCATCCGCCCTCGACCTGAGTCAGGAGAACCCCATGTCCCTCCCCGCCGCCTACCTCGGCGTCATCCTCATCTGGGCCACCACGCCGCTTGCCATCAAGTGGAGCGCGCAGGATGTCGATTTTTCCTTTGCCGTGGCCGCGCGCATGGCCATTGGCCTCGCGGTCGCCGCACTCGTCCTCGTCGCCTGGCGCATCGGCCTGCCGCTGCATCGCCGCGCGCGCGCCAGCTACGCTGCCGCCGGACTGGGCATGTTCGGCGCGATGACGCTCACCTACTGGGGGGCGCAATACATCCACTCCGGCCTGATCTCGGTGCTGTTCGGCCTCTCGCCGCTCCTCACCGGCCTCTTCGCGCTGTTGTGGCTGAAGAACGAAACGCTCACCCGCGCCAAACTCGCCGGCATGTTGCTGGGACTGGCCGGCCTCGTCGTCATCTTTGGCGACAGCCACGAAATGGGCGGCACCCACGCGCTCGCCGGCGTGCTCGCCCTGCTTGCCGCCGTGACGCTTTATTCCAGCAGCCTGGTGTGGATCAAGCGCATCGGCGACGACAGCCCGCCGCTGGCCACCACCGTCGGCGCGCTCGTCGTCGCCCTGCCGCTGTTCGCGCTGGTGTGGTGGTGGAACGCCGACGCGCGCCTACCCGCCGCCGTGCCGGCACGCGCCGCTGCCGCCATTGTCTACCTCGGCGTGTTCGGCTCGGTGATCGGCTTCGCGCTGTACTACTACGTCATCAGGCACATGGAAACCGGCAAGGTCGCGCTCATCACCCTCGTCACGCCGGTTCTCGCACTGCTGCTCGGCAGCGTGGCGAACGGCGAGCACGTCGGCGTGCGCGTGTGGGTCGGCACCCTGCTCATCGGTCTTGGCCTCTCCGTACACCAGTGGCGTGTGCTGTCGGGGCTGACCGCCGCGCGCGTGCGCTGAGGCCACGGTCATGCTCTGGGACAGCCAACGCTACCTGGCCCGCCACGGCTTCATCATCGAACGCGGCCAGGCACTCGTCGACCTGCTCGACCCACAGGCCGGCGAACGCATCCTAGACCTCGGCTGCGGCACCGGCGACATCACCGCCGCCATCGCCCGGCGTGGCGCACAGGTCGTCGGCGTCGACGCCTCGGCCGCGATGATCACCCACGCGCGCGAGCGGTTTCCGCGACAGGACTTCCGCGTCGCCGACGCCGCCGCGCTGCCGTTCCACAAGGAATTCGACGCCGTCTACTCGCACGCTGTGCTGCACTGGGTGCCACGCGCCAGCGAGGCCGCACGCGGCATCGCCCGCGCGCTCCAACCCGGCGGCCGCCTCGTCGCCGAATTCGGCGGCCACCGCAACTGCGAAGCGCTGGAAACCGCCTTCGCCGGCGCGCTGCGGCGCATCACCCGGCAAGACTATCGCAGCCCCTGGTTCTTCCCCCGCCTGTCCGGCTACGCCGCCCGGCTGGAACTGCACGGCCTCGTCGTGCGCGCCGCCTGGTATTTCGACCTGCCCACGCCCCTGAAAGGCGAGGACGGATTGCGCCAGTGGTTCATCCAGTTTTTGCCGCACCACCTCGACGGACTGGACGAAGCGACCCGCGAGGCCGTGCTGGCGGCGACCGAAGCGGCATTGAAGCCCGCACTCTGGCGCGACCGCGCGTGGTGGGCCGATTACCGCCGGCTGCGCGTCGTCGCGGAACGCGCCATCTGAGCCCAGTGCCGGATGCCCAGGCAATGAATCCGGCGCATAGTCTGGCTGGCCCTGTCTCTTTCTGTAGCCCATAAATTACGCGTAACAAATCATTCCAGTGGACCGTCAAAAGCTGCGCTTTTGACGGTCCACTGGATTCAAACGTTAGGCAGCCATGGATAAAGAAACAACGCTTACTTTGCTTTCAGCGCTTCGCATCGAAATCATCGTATTGGTAGTTTTTGTATTTGGGCTTCGCTTCGGTCTACGTAAAGTCATCCCTCAAAAATGGCTTGCCCGTATTCTTATCGGGTTGATAGCCATCACGTTTACAACTTTTCTTGTTTTTACTTACACTGCATACGCATCAAATGGTCAGCACACCTAAAGTTGCATTCGAGGGGAACGTGCTAAAGCGCGCTCCTCAATTGAACGTGAATGACGCTTCGACCAACAAGCACAGCCCCCCTGACCCAAGACAAAGGCCGCAATCGCGGCCTTTGTCTTGGGTACAACGCCGGAGGCTTATTTCTTCGCTGTCCGCCGTAAGCGATTCAGCAGCCGCCGCGCGAGTTCACCGAACAGCTCAGTCTGCGTCGGGTGCGGGAAGATGGCCTTGGCGACCTGGGTCAGCGTCATGTCGCCAGCCACCATCATCACACCGATGCCGATGAGGGTGTCGGTGTGGTCGGCGAGGAAGTGGACGCCGATGATGCGACCGGTGGCGCGGTCGGCAACGAGCTTGATCATGCCGTCGGTCTCACCCGTGATCATGGCCTTGGCGTCGATGCTCATGGGCATTTTGGCTTCGACGGCGTCGATGCCACGGGCCTTGGCCTGCGCCACGCTCAAGCCGACGAAGCCGGCCTGCGGACGCGAGAAGGTCACGCCGCAGTCGCGGTCCTGGTCGTAGGTGCCGCCGTGGCCGAGCAGGTTGCTGGCGGCGACGCGGCCCTGGGTGGCGGCGGTGTGCGCGAGCATATAGCCGCCGACCACGTCGCCGACGGCGAAGATGTGCGGCACGCTGGTCTGGCCGCTGGTCGCTGCTTTGATGGCGGCACCGTCGAGCGCGACGCCGGCGCGGTCCAGCCCAAGCTTGCTGGTGTCAGGGCGCTTGCCGGTGGCCATGAGCACGATGTCGCAGGCAAAGGTCTTGGCTTCGCCCTCGGCGGTTTTGTAGCCCACTTCCATCGCGCCGGGAGTGCCGGACACGCTGTCGATGGAGGCACCGGTGACGACGGTGAATTCCTTTTCCAGCAGGCCGACGAGGCTCTTGCCGATTTCTTCCTCGATTTCGGCGAGGATGCGCGGGTTGCGCTCCAGCATGAGGATCTCGGTGCCGAAGTCGCGGAAGATCTGCGCCATTTCCACGCCGATGACGCCGCCGCCGATGATGGCCATCTTTTTCGGCGGGGCCGACAGGTTCCAGATGGTGTCGGAGGTGACGACACCACCGGTGGTGAGATTTTCACGCGCGCCGGGAATCGGCGGCACGAAGGCGGGCGCGCCGGTGGCGATCACCGCCGCGCCAAACGTGAGCTGGCTGACCGCACCATCCGGGGCGGTGACTTTCAGCGTGTGGGCGTCGACGAATTCGCCAAAGCCTTCGATCACGTTGATTTTCATCCCCTTGTCAGCCTTGAGCGCCATGTCGCCGCGCGAGGTCTGCACCCAGCGGCGGTGTTTTTCGACCTGTTCCCAGTTGAGCGTGGGGGTGTTGGTGCCGTCGACGCCCATTTCGGCGTCGTGGGCGCGGTTGCGGATATTGTCCGCCGCCGCGCGCCAGGCCTTGGACGGGATGCAGCCGCGCCACAGGCATTCGCCGCCGGGGAAGGGTTCGTTGTGCACCATGGCGACCTTGACGCCGTGATCGGCGAGGTCGCGTGCGCAGTCTTCGCCGCCGGGGCCGCCGCCGATGACGACGACCGGGTAATCCCAGTTGCCTTCGACGAGGGGCGAAGGCATGGGCGCGGGTTCGGCTGTCTTCACCATGGGCACGACGGCCTGCGCGGCAGCGCCCGATGCCTCACCCTTCACGCCTGAGGCCTCACCGATCCAGTCAGGCGCTTCTATCGTCTGCTTCAGCGCGGCCAGGTACAGCGCCACGTCGGCACCGTTGAGCACGCGGTGGTCGCCGGTGATGGTGAAGGGCGTGCCCTGCGGACCGTTGGCGGCGATGGCGAGGATGGCGGCGATGCCCGGGGTGGGGATCGCGGTGAAGTGCGACACGCCCAGCATGCCCATGTTGGAAATGGTGAAGGTGGGATTGGCGTACTCGGCGGGCGCGAGCTTGCGCACGCGGGCGCGTTCCACCAGCCCGGTCCAGTCGGCCTGTAGCGCGTCGAGCGGGCGTTTTTCGATGCCGTGCAGGATGGGTACGACCAGGCCGCCGTCGTTGGACATCACCGCCACGCCGAAGTCGTGGTTGGCGCGTTCGACCAGCTTGTCGACCGGCTGGTAGGCCCAGTTCATGCGCGGGAATTTGGCCATAGCGACCGAGCAGGCCTTGGCGATGGCGACGGTGACCGAGACCTTGCTGGCCTTGGCGGCGGCGGTGAGCTTCGACGTGTCGATGTTCACCGTCACGGTGAAGGTCGGCAGCGTGAGCGACGCCGCCATGGCGTGCGACACGGCTTTTTCCATCGAGGTCATCGCGCGACCCTGACCGGGCACGTCGACCTGCGGCAGCGAGTGCGCAACCTGCTGCATCGAGGGACGCGCGCGCGCCACGTCGGCAGCGACGATCACGCCGGCCGGGCCGGTGCCCGCGACGGCGCTGATTTCAACGCCCAACTGCGCGGCGACCTTGCGCGCATACGGCGAGGCCGGGCGACCCGGCACGCGCGCCACTGGCGGCTGGTTGCCGCTAGCGGCGACGACAGCCGGCGTGGTCTTGGGCGTGGGAATGTGGGCGGGCTTGTTGGCTGCGTGCGGGGCAACCTTGTGGGTGTCGGTCACCTTGTGGTCGGCCGTCAGCGTCACGCCGGTATCGTTGGCCTGGGACGCGTCGGCAACGATGAAGCCCATGGGATGGCCGACTTCGACCACGCTGCCGACGTCGGCGATGGGGCCGGAGAGGAAGCCTTCCTGGAACACCTCCACGTCCATGATGGCCTTATCAGTTTCCACCGTGGCGACGATGTCGCCGCGCTTGATCTGTTCGCCGGGTTTCTTTTCCCAGGTGACGACCACGCCTTCGGTCATGGTGTCCGACAGCTGCGGCATCACGATGGGCGTGCCGGCGTGGTGTGGGATCATTTCGGTCTGGGCTTTTTCTTCCACCACCTCGCCGGCGGCAATGGCGATGTCACCCTGCGTGTCGGAGATGTAGCCCAGCGCACCGCCAACAGGGATAGTCGCGCCAATGTCGGCAAGCGGCCCGGCCAGGTAGCCGGCCTTGAACACCTCGACGTCCATGATCGCCTTGTCGGTTTCGACGGTGGCGACGATGTCGCCGCGCTCGACGCGGTCACCGGCCTGCTTTTCCCAGGTGACGACCACGCCCTCGGTCATGGTGTCCGAGAGCTGGGGCATCGTAATTGCGTAGTGGTTCATATGTGTAAGGGGCTAGGGGCTAGGATTTAGGGGCTAGGGGGCAGCTTGCTTTGCAACGATTTGCGCAAACCCTGCAACATGCGTCCCAACTCTTCAGTCGTTGTAAACAAGGCATCGCGCTGCTCGATACCCAGGTAATTCAAACGTGCCGTCAGTTCGATCTGGGTTTCGACTTCGGCCAGAGAACCCATCGCTATCGATACAAAACGCAGGTAGTCGCGCGTGGTGTTGCGCGCATGACCCTCTGCAATATTCGACGGTACAGATACCGCCGCACGTTGCAATTGGTTGGCAAGGGCGTAGAGCTCTGATTGAGGAAAGCTGTGGGTGACAGCGTAAACCGATTCGGCCAACTGCATCGCCATCTGCCAGACCGACAAGTCGCGATAACTGTAGACCTCCACCCCTAGCCCCTAAATCCTAGCCCCTGACCCCTGCTTCAAACTTTTCCAAACATCTTCAGCACAGCCTTCACCACATCCTCGTGATCCGGGATCGCCGCTTTTTCCAGCGTGTGGTTGTACGGCTGCGGCACCAGCGCGGAATGAACCCGGACCGGCGCGGCGTCGAGTTCGAAGAAGCATTCCTCGTTGATGATGGCGATGACTTCGGAGCCCACGCCGACCGGCGCTTCGTCTTCTTCGGCGATGACGGCGCGGTGGGTTTTGCTTACCGACTTCCTGATGCCTTCGCGGTCGAGCGGCGCAAGCGAATACAGGTCGACGACCTCGGCCGAAATGCCATATTGCTTGTCGAGGATTTCGGCGGCCTTCAGACACCAGTGCACCGAGATGTTGTAGCCGAACAGCGTCACGTCGGTGCCGGCGCGGGCGATGTCCGAGCCTTCCAGCGGATGGAAGTATTCGCTGTCCGGCACTTCGCCCTTCATGTTGTACATGAGTTCGTGTTCGTTGATGAACACCGGGTCGTCGCTGCGGATCGCCGACTTGAGCAGACCATAAGCCTGTTTGGGGTTCGACGGCGTGACCACGCGCAGGCCGGCGATGCCCATGAAGACTTTTTCCATGCGCGCCGAGTGCTGCGCGCCGAGCTGGTGGGCAGCACCGCCGGCCGACCTAAATACACATGGCGCGGTGAGCTGGCCGCCGGACATATAGCGCACCTTGGCGGCGGAGTTGAACATCTGGTCCATCGCCAGCCACGCAAAGTTCACCGACATGATTTCGATGACCGGACGCACGCCGAGGAAGGACGCGCCGATGCCGAGACCGGTGAAGCCGCCTTCGGAAATGGGGGTGTCCATCACGCGCAGCGGGCCGTATTTTTCATACAGGCCCTTGGTCGCCTTGTAGGTGCCGCCGGCGACGCCGATGTCTTCGCCCATGCAGATGACGAGCGGGTCGCGCGCCATTTCTTCGTCGTGGGCGCGCTGGATCGCTTCCCAGTACATGATATTTGCCATGCTGTTGTTTCCTTAAGGCTTAAGCGGCTTTGCCCGTGAGCCACGGGCGCTGGGTTTCACGATCGGCGAAAACGTATTTATCGAGGTCTTCGACGCGCGGTTCGGGCGACTCTTCGGCGAACCGGATCACTTCGTTCTCGATGTAGGCGTCGGTTTCCTTTTCGATGGCTTCGAAGGCTTCCATCGTCAGGTCGCCCGAGGCAATCAGCCGGTCGCGCAGCAGGAAGATGGGGTCGCGCTGCTTCCAGATTTCTTCTTCTTCGCGGCTACGGTAGCCGCGCGAGTCGGACATGGAGTGGCCGCGGTAGCGGTAGGTCATGAGTTCCAGGAAGTACGGGCCGTTGCCGCCACGCACATGGTCGACCGCTTTGCGGGCGTGCTCGTAGACGATGTCGATGTCCTGCCCGTCGCACTCGGCAGCGGGGATGTTATAGGCCGCGACGCGCTTGTGCTGGTGGATGACAGCGGTGGAGCGCTCGATCGAGGTGCCGATGCCATAGAGGTTGTTTTCGCAGACGAACAGCACCGGCAGTTTCCACAGCGCGGCCATATTGAGCGTCTCGTGGAACACGCCCTGATTGTTGGCGGCGTCGCCGAGGAAGCAGATGGCGATCTCGTCGCCGCCCTTCAACTGGATCGCCTTGGCCATGCCGGCGGCGAGCGGGAAGGGGCCGCCGACCAGCGCGTAGCCGCCCATGAAGCGCTTGCCGGCGTCGAAGATGTGCATGGAACCACCACGTCCCTTGCTCGATCCGGTTTCCTTGCCGTAGAGCTCGGCCATCACTTCCTTGGGGTCGGCACCGCACTTGATCGCGTGCACGTGGTCGCGATAGCCGGTGATGACGTAATCATGGCCGGGACGCGCCGCTTCCATCACGCCGTTGCAGCATGCTTCCTGCCCCGGATAGAGGTGCAGGAAGCCGCCGATCTTGCGTTCGATGTAGGCCTGGTAGCAGCGCTCTTCGAACCGGCGGTGCAGCACCATTTCGCGCAGCACGCGTTTCTTGTCTTCAGTCTTCATTCAGTTACCCTTGATGGATGGGGCGAAAATCAGCGCCGTATTGAATTTATCAGCAAACGCTGAATTATCCGGCAAAGCCCGCCCACCATCAAGAAAAACGCCCGTCCAGAGAAAAGACCATGCTCCCCGAACTCGCTGAAAGTAAACAGGAAATCTCCCACAAAACGCTGGCGTCCGCCAGCCACGCGCTGCTGCTGCTGCCTGAAGGCAAGCTGATTCCGGACCTGCCGGCCAGCGACGCGCTCAAGGCGGCGCTGAAGCGCCGCGACCTCAAGCCGGACGATCTGGCCAAGACGCCGGTGGCGGTGCAGTTGCCCGGCGGCACGCTCGCCGTCTACGCCATGCTCAAACCCGGCAGTGAACCCTTTGCCCTGCACGAGCAACTGCGCAAGGCTCTGGCGCTGTTGCTGGCCGAGCAGCCGAAATCGCTCGCACTCGCCGTGTTCGGTGATGCCGCGTTCAAGGCGCAGGCGGCTGAAGCCGCGCTGTACGTGGCGCTGGTCAACGCCGCGCCGCTGCCGGCGAAAAAAGCCAAGACCGCGTCTGCCGTGAAACGCATCACGCTGCACGGTTATGCCTCCGGGGCGGGTCTGGCCCGCGTACGCGCCGTCGCCGAAGGCAACGTGCTGTGCCGCAGCCTCACCGCGCTGCCGCCCAATGCGCTGACGCCTGCCGCCTACCGCAGGCGGATCAAGGCCCTGGCGAAGGACTACGGCTGGACGGTGGAAGAACTGCCCTACGCGAAGCTGAAGAAAATGGGCGCAGGGGCTTTTTGCGCCGTGGCCCAGGGTTCACCGGCCAAGGATGCCGCCATCGTCAAGCTGTCGTATCGCGGCACGGCCAGCAAGAAAGCCCGTCCACTCGCACTGGTCGGCAAGGGCATCTGCTTCGACACCGGCGGCCACAACCTCAAGCCCGCGCGCTACATGCAGCGCATGAACGAGGACATGAACGGCTCGGCGGTGGTGCTGGGCATACTCGCTGCCGTCAGCCGCATGAAGCGCCCGATCAATATTGATGCCTGGCTCGCCATCGCGGAAAACCATATCGGGCCCGACGCCTACCGGCCGAGCGAAGTCGTGACGGCGCTCAACGGCACCACCATCGAAATCGTCCACACCGACGCCGAGGGCCGCATGGCACTGGCCGACGCACTCACCCTCGCCGCACGCGGCAAGCCGCCGCAGATCATCGATTTCGCCACCCTCACCGGAGCCATGCACGTGGCCGTCGGCGTACGCATGTCGGGCATCTTCGCCACCGATTCGAAACTGGCGCACCAGGCCTCGCGTGCCGGCATGCAGTCGGGCGAACGCGTCGTCGCCTTCCCCGCGCCGGCGGACTACGACAGCGCGCTCGATTCCGACGTGGCCGACATCAAGCAGTGCACGCTCGACGGCGAAGCCGACCACATCCTTGCCACCCGCTTCCTGTCGCGCTTCGTCGGCGACACGCCATGGATCCACGTCGACCTCGCCGCGCACATCTGCAAGGGTGGGCTGGGCGCGGTGGCGAGCGATACCAATGGCTTCGGCGTGGCGTGGGGGGTGACACTGCTCGACCCGTTCGTGTCTTGAGCGATCTTGTGCCGCTGTATGTCGACAACGCGTTGCTGGTCGTCGACAAACCCGCCGGCCTGCTGGCAGTACCGGGGCGCGGGCCGGACAAGGCCGACTGCCTGGCAACGCGGATGCAGTCACAGTACCCCGATGCGCTGATCGTGCACCGGCTCGACATGGATACCTCGGGCCTGATGCTGATGGCGCGCGGCCCCGATGCACAGCGCACGCTTTCGCATGCCTTTGCCACGCGTGCGGTGAAGAAGCGCTATATCGCGTGGGTGGCGGGCCGGATGACGCCGCCGGAAGCGGCGTGGGGCATGGTCGACCTGCCGTTGATCTGCGACTGGCCGAACCGGCCGCTGCAAAAAGTCGATCACGAGCAGGGCAAGTCCAGCGTCACCCTCTGGCGGGTGCTGGACTACGACGCCACGCGGGAGGCAACGCGGGTGGAACTGGAACCGGTGACCGGGCGCTCGCACCAGTTGCGGGTACACATGCGCGAGCTGGGGCATCCCATGCTGGGCGACCCGCTTTATGCGCCTGCGGCGGTTCGCGGGCGGGCACCCCGTCTGCTGTTGCATGCGGCTGCGCTGGAAGTTCCGCATCCTGTCACGGGCGCGGCCTGCGTCTTCGAATCGCCGCCGCCGTTCTGATTGTTTACTGCGATTTGAGGGTGGCGGCGCGCGGCACCACCACGCGCACGTAGTCGAGCATTTCGTAGTTGCGGAGTTGAGCCGGACCGCTGGGGGCCACGTCGACGTAAGCGGGAAAATGTTCGACACCGAGGCCGCGCCCGCCGGCGTAGGTTTCGCAGACGTGGACGGGAATGCCCTGGTCACGGCCGAGCGTTTCCACGAGTTGATGGACCTGCGGATTGCGGTCGCGCTGACTGGCCTGCAGCGCGAACATTTCCTGGCCGTGGGTGACCAGCGCCATGGGCAGTTGCGGGTGGCGCGCCTTCAGGCGCGTGGCTGCCTGGCTGACCCAGGGGAGAGCGTATTCGAGCGCGTCGGGATCGCGGTCGACGATCTCGAACACCACGCCGGCCGGTGCCGAACTGCGGGCCAATAGCTCATCGAGCGGGTCGCCGCTGGCAGCGGAAGCCCGCGCCAGCACGTGGCTGGCAAGCAAGCAGACGCCGACGAAGAGCAGACGCAAACCGGCAGGCATGGCGCAGCAAAACCGGCTTAGCGATTTGACTTGGCGATGAGCTGGAGGAACTCCTTGCGCGTACGGTCATGATCACGGAAGGCACCGAGCATCATCGAGGTGACCGTCCATGAATTCTGTTTCTGCACGCCGCGCATCATCATGCAGAAATGCTGGGCCTCGACGACGACACCGACGCCGGCCGCATTCGTCGCGGTCTGGATGGCGTCGGCGATCTGCTTGGTGAGCTGCTCCTGGATCTGCAGGCGGCGCGCGAACATGTCGGTGATGCGCGCGATCTTCGACAGGCCGATGACCTTGCCGCGTGGCAAGTAGGCCACGTGGGCGCGGCCGACGAAGGGCAGCATGTGGTGCTCGCACATCGAATAGAACTCGATGTCCTTCACGATCACCATTTCGTCGTTGTCCGAATCGAACACCGCTTCGTTGAGGATTTCGTCGAGCGACTGTTCGTAACCCTGGGTGAGGAACTTGAATGCGGCGGCGGCGCGCTCCGGGGTTTTCTTGAGGCCGTCGCGTTCGACGTTTTCGCCAGCGCTCGCGATCAGCTGTTTGTAGAGGTGCGCGTTGTCCATGCGGCGGTCCGGTTACGGGGAAGAGCATTGACTGTGCCGGAGCCCCTGTCGTCGGTCAACCCGGTAGGCAGTGGGGATGCTGCGGGCAGCGCAAACGACAACGCCCGCAAGCTGCGGGCGTTGTCGTCGGGCAGGTGCGGGTCAGACGTGCGCGAGTTGTTGTTCGATTTCGATGAAGGTATGGGCGATCTCTGTGGTTTCGACCACCACACCGAGCTGCTTGCACAGCTGGGTGAGCGAAAGCAGGCCGCGCACCATCTGCCGGTTGCCGGTCTGTTCGATGACCAGGGCGTGCTGCCGCCCGCGTGCTTTCAGGGTTTCGAGCACATGGCCGACGCGGGCGTGGGCGAGGTCGTCGTAATCCACGGCTTCCAGGCGATCAACCGGTGTCATGATGTCGGCGACCTGGATTTCATCGCGGCGGATGCCCCGGCTCTGAACGACCTGCAGGGGCTTTTCGCCGCTGATGTCGGTATTGGTGATGAGGCCGGCGACACGGTCTTCGCCGTCCATCACGAAAAGCAGCTTCACCTTGCGGCGATGCATGCGCTCTTCGGCCTGCGCGATGCTGTCGCCCGGGGTGGCGATGAAGGCGGTCATGCGGCGGAAGTCGGTCATCACGTCGAGGGCGGGGTTGTCCAGTGTGACCCGGTCGGGCAGCACACAGGCGGGGCGCAGGAGTCCGGCGGTTTTGTCGAGGTTGCGCGAAGGCAGGCGGGTATAGGTCATGGCGGGTCTCCTTGAAGCATTATCTGGTACGCCCTTGTGCGACGGGGCAAGGCTATCGTCTGCCTCTCCCGCCGACCTGTCCACTCAAGAATTTTGTGGCCCGCATAAAACTAATTTACGTCCACGATGCCGCGCGTGGGCCGGACTTGCTCAGTCGGGTTTCAGTGCCTGTGCATGCATCGCCAGATGCTCGCCGATGAAGCTGGCGATGAAGTGGTAGCTGTGGTCGTAGCCATCCTGCATCCGCAGGTCGAGCGGCTGACCTTTTTCGCTGCACGCGGCGACGAAGTCCTGCGGAAAGAGCTGGCCGGCGAGGAATTCGTCGGCGGTTCCGTGATCGATGCGGTTGGGCGGCAGCGTTGCGCCGGCTTTCACCAGCTCGGTCGCGTCATACGCGGCCCACGCAGCTCTGTCGTCGCCGAGGTAGGCCCTGAAGCAACCTTCGCCCCACGGCGACACGCTGGGATGGCAGATCGGCGCGAAGGCCGACACGGACCTGAACTTGCCCGGATTCTTCAGCGCGCAGATCAGCGCGCCGTGGCCACCCATGGAGTGACCGCTGATGCTCGCGAGTCCGGGGATAACCGGGAAGTTCTCTTCGATCAAGGCCGGCAATTCAGCGCTGACGTAGTCGTACATGCGGTAATTTTTTGCCCACGGTTGCAGCAGAGCGTTGACGTAAAACCCCGCGCCCTTGCCGAGCTCGTAGCGCTCGGGAACGTCCGGCACATCATCGCCGCGCGGGCTGGTGTCGGGCATGACGAGGACCAGCCCCAGCTCGGCGCAATAGCGCTGCGCCCCGGCTTTGACGCGCACGTTGTCGTCGGTGCAGGTCAGCCCGGATAGCCAGTAGACGACCGGGCAGTTCTGCGTCGCAGCCTGCGGCGGCAGGTAGATCGAAAACGTCATCGTGCACGCACACGCCGCCGATTCGTGCTGCCAGCGTTCCAGCCAGCCGCCACTTTCCTTGATATGTTCAATGCGGTTCATGGCGTTCAAAAAATAATCACCGAACGGATGCTCTTGCCCTCGTGCATCAAATCAAACGCAGTGTTGATATCTTCGAGCGGCATCGTGTGCGTCACCAGCGGATCGAGCACGATCTTGCCGTTCATGTAGTCGTTCACGTAGCCCGGCAGTTGCGAGCGGCCTTTGACGCCGCCGAATGCCGTGCCGCGCCACTGCCGCCCGACGACCAGATTGAAAGGCCGGGTCTTGATTTCCTGCCCGCTGCCCGCGACGCCGATCACGGTCGACACGCCCCAGCCCATGTGCGTGCATTCGAGTGCGTCGCGCATCACATTCACGTTGCCGATGCACTCGAAGGAATAGTCGACGCCGCCGTTGAAGTGGTCGCGGATGTATTCGGCGACGTTGCCGTCCACATCTTTCGGATTCAGGAAGTCGGTCGCGCCGAGCATCTTGGCCATTTCGAATTTGGCCGGGTTGATGTCGACCGCGAGGATGCGCTTGGCGCGCGCCATCACCGCACCCTGAATGCACGACAGCCCGATCCCGCCCAAGCCGAACACCGCGACGGTCGAACCCGCTTCGACTTTGGCGGTATTCAGCACCGCGCCGATGCCGGTCGTCACGCCGCAGCCAAGCAAACACACCTTGTCGAGCGGCGCTTCCGGATTGATTTTGGCCAGCGCGATTTCCGGCACGACGGTGTATTCGGCAAAGGTCGAGCAGCCCATGTAGTGATAAATCGGCGAGCCGTTTTTCGAGAAACGCCGCGTCTTGTCGGGCATGTAGCCCGTCCACACCGTGCCCGCAATCGACTGGCAGAGATTGGTCTTGGGCGAGTGACAATACTCGCAATGGCCGCACTCGGGGATGTAGAGCGGGATCACGTGGTCGCCGGGCTTGAGCGTTTTCACGCCCGGCCCGCACTCGACGACGATGCAGCCGCCCTCATGGCCGAGCACGCAGGGAAACGCGCCTTCGGGGTCGTCACCCGACAGGGTGAAGGCGTCGGTGTGGCACACGCCGCTGGCGACGACTTGCAGCAGGACTTCGCCTGCGCGCGGGCCTTCCACGTCGATTTCTTCGATGGACAAGGGCTTTTTCGGCTCCCAGGCAACGGCGGCACGGGCTTTCATGGGCAGGCTCCTCTTTATTGGCATGCAGGGTGTGCGGAATCAGGCAGGATCATGCCTGAAGTCCGGCAGATGGCACAGGGCGGGCGTGGACTCAGGCTGTCTGAGCCAGCAGTTTTTCGAAGGCGCTTTCGAACGAGGCCAGACCTTCTTTCTGCAGGGTGAGGCCGACGTGTTCCATGTCGATGCCGAGGCGCGCCAGATCGTCGAACTGGGCTTGAGATTCCGCTGCGCCTTCCGTGACGCGCGCCGCCGGCTGGCCGTGTTCGACCAGCGCAGCCAGGGTCTTGTCAGGCAGGGTGTTGATGGTTTCGGGGCCGATCAGCGGCTCCACGTAGAGCAGGTCTGGGTAGGCCGGGTTCTTCGTTCCGGTGCTGGCCCACAGCAGGGTTTGCGGCGTGGCACCCAGACTGCGCAGAGCGGCAAAGCCTTCGTCGTGGAAGGTGGCGAGGTAGCGCTGGTAGGCCAGCCGTGCCATCGCCAGCGCGGCCTTGCCGCGCAAGCTGAGGGCCTCCTGCGTACCGATGGCTTCGAGCTGTTTGTCGACCAGTGTATCCACACGCGAGAGGAACAGGCTCGCCACGGCGCGGCTCTTGCGGATGTCGCCGCCGCCCTGGGCGCGGGCCGCCAGGCCACGGATATAGGCGTCGAAGATGGCCTGCGTCTGCGCCAACGAAAACAGCAGCGTGACGTTGACATTGATACCCAGGGCCGTCAGCGCTTCGAAGGCGGCGACGCCTTCCGACGTGCCCGGCACCTTCACCAGCAGGTTGCGCCGGTTCACCGCCGCCGACAGCCGCTGGGCTTCTTCCACCGTGCGCCCGGTGTCGTAGGCCCAGCGCGGTGCCACTTCCAGGCTGACGAAACCGTCCTGCCCGCCGCTGCGCTCGTACACCGCGTCGAGCAGGTCGCACGCGGCCTGGATGTCGGGAATCGCCAGGGCTTCGTAGCGGCGTTCGGGGTCGGGCTCGCTCGCGCGCAGGCGCGCCAGCTCGTCGGCGTAATACGGACTCGTCGCCAGCGCATTCTGGAAGATGGAAGGATTCGAGGTCACGCCGGTGATCGCGTGTTCGGCAATGTGTGCCGCGAGAACGCCGTCGTGGATCAGGCTGCGGGAAAGGTTGTCGAGCCAGAGACTCTGGCCCAGCGCGGCGGTCTGTTGTGCAGGATTCATGGCGTGTCCTCGTGTATGGGTAAGTGCAGGATAGAACAGCTGGATGACAGCGAGTTCACCACAATCCAGGGCGCAGGGGTGAAACCCGCGCCTGTGCTAGACTTTCGGCCATACTCTGATTCCGTTTGCAGGTTCGTTCATGTCTGGCAGCACTCTCGGCAAACTCTTCTGTGTCACCGTGTTCGGCGAGTCGCACGGCCCCGCCATCGGCTGTGTGGTCGACGGCTGCCCGCCCGGCATGGCGCTCGACGCGGCCGACATCCAGGGCGACCTCGACCGCCGCAAGCCGGGCACCTCGCGCCACGTCACCCAGCGCAAGGAATCGGACACCGCCGAGATTCTCTCCGGGCTCTACGAAGGCAAGACCACCGGCACGCCGATCGCGCTGCTGATCCGCAACGAGGACCAGCGCAGCAAGGATTATGGCAACATCGCCGATACCTTCCGCCCCGGCCACGCCGACTACACCTATACGCAGAAATACGGCTTCCGCGATCCGCGTGGCGGCGGCCGTTCGTCGGCGCGGCTGACCGCACCCCTCGTCGGCGCCGGTGCCATTGCGAAAAAATGGCTGATGGAGATTTACGGCGTGCGCATCCGCGGCTACATGAGCGCGCTGGGCGAAGTCGAGATTCCCTTCGTGTCCTGGGACGAAGTCGGCAACAACGCCTTCTTCGCGCCCAACGCCGCCATCGTGCCCGAGCTCGAAGCCTACATGGACGCGCTGCGCAAATCCGGCGACTCGGTCGGTGCGCGCTGCACCGTGGTGGCCGAGCGCGTGCCGGTGGGTCTGGGCGAGCCGCTCTACGACAAGCTCGACGCCGACCTCGCGCACGCGCTGATGGGCTTGAACGCCGTCAAGGGCGTGGAGATCGGCGACGGCATGGCCGCGGCGAAACAGAAAGGCACCGAGCACCGCGACGAGATCACGCCGCAAGGTTTTTTAAGCAACCACGCCGGCGGCGTGCTGGGTGGCATTTCCAGCGGCCAGGATCTGGTCTGCCATGTGGCGATCAAACCCACCTCCAGCATCCGCCTGCCCGGCCGTTCCATCGACAGCGCCGGCCAGCCCATCGAAGTCGTCACCCACGGCCGCCATGACCCCTGCGTCGGCATCCGCGCCACGCCCATCCTCGAAGCGTTGATGGCGATTGTGGTGATGGACCACGCCCTGCGCCACCGCGCGCAATGCGGCGACGTGGTGCGCGGTACACCGGATATCCCTGGCCGGGCTTACTGATTCGCGGGTTGGGGGCCCATGTCCGGCGCGTCGCGGGCGTGCTACATTGGAATGCGGAGATTTTGCCGCGCGAGGGTGACCCAGTGCCTACGGCAGCTGAACAGTCAGACCGCGATCAGCTCGAACGAGAATTGTGGAATATCCGTCCGGTCGCGCGCATGCTCAACGGTGATTCCACACACCAGCTATCCAAATGGGATGGATGCCACACATATAAAAAACGGGCACCCGAAGGTGCCCGTTCAGTTCGCCGCATGAAAGCGGCAAATTTCAGAAGGTGTGACGCACACCCAGGCTGAAGCCGCTGGGGCCTGGCCCCCGCCCGTCGGGGTAATTGCGCCGGTATTGGCACCGGTGCCCTGACCCATGGTGTACCGGCCGTTGGTATCGTTGTTCAGGCTGGCGTAAATCGCATAAAGGGCCGTGCGCTTGGACAGGTTGTAATCCCCCCCCACTGCCCACAGCCTTGCCCCATCGTCGCCACCCACCGCATCCGAATCCCCAGCACGGCCGTAGGCCCCCTTGAGATTGATGTTGCCCATCTTGTGCAGCACCGACACGTAGTAAGCATTGCGGTCATACACGCCCGAACCCGTCTGGCTCATGCGCTCGTACACACCGGCCAGACGGGTATTACCAAAGGTATAGCCCGCACCCAGTTTCCAGTCACTACGATCCGCAGAGGTCGCGAAGTCGAAATCCTTCTCCCACGCCACAGTCAGATACAGAGGGCCATTGGTGTAGTTGGCCGCCAGAGACCAGAGTTGGGGGTCTCGATTCGTCAAACCAGCTTCGTTTTTCTGCGAATACATCACATCCACCACCACACCGGAAAGCGAGGGGCTGGTGTATTGGATGGCGTCAGAACCGCGTGCATCGAATACAGCCCGGTTGCCAGCTGCCCCGGTATTGGATGCCTGACCGATGATGCCGTTGTAATCCGCCAGCGAGTCGCCAAAGACATCAAGTTTAACTGTGGACATCTTGTGCGGTGTGTTCAATTGCCCGCCCAGAATCAGCTGGCCGAGGTTTTTACTGGACAGGCCGACAAAAGCGCCGCGCGATCCCCAAGTGCCGCTGCCGCTGTCCAACGCCAACCCAACCTCCGTGCCCCACACGGCGGCAAGTCCGCCGCCAAGGTCTTCCTTGCCGCGAAACCCCAGGCGGGAAGCATGGCTGGAAATCAGGGACTCGTCAGACTTTGTGGGTGAATCGAAATTCACAATATCGAATGAGGCCGAGAACAAGCCATAAATTTCGACGTTGGATGTGGCGGCAAAGGCTGCGGACGGCAGTGCCAGCGGCAAGGCCAGTGCAAGTTTCTTGAGCGTCATTGGTTCTCCCCAGAGGAATTGGTTTAATGAATGCAGGCACTTTGGCCATGCACAATAGCCTGACGCGCCATCAGGAGAGTTTATTCAAAATAATTCACGTCATAAGCAATAATTTCGTACCAGGCCCAACCACTCCGAACAATCCCTTTGCCGGCCGCTACCTAGCCGCAGTCTGCGTTCAGGTCCAGCAAGGGCTGGATGTAGGGCTCATAGTGTCGCCAGCGCGCCACCGAACCCGAATACATTTTTTGCCTCACCTGCCAGATGCTCGCGGTACGCACCGCTTTCCTGTTTTCATGGAAATTCAGGCAGGCTGATTCCCAATCCAGCCCACAAAATGCGACCAACTGCCGGCTCGTCGCCTCTTGGTTAGCCACCAATTCTTCATAATCGAATTCGAAAAAGGATTCGGATGGAAGAACCGCCCGCCAGTGATCCATCAGGCGGCGATACTGACGATAGTAGAAGGCCAGATCATCCAGATTTCGTCCGTATTCATGTCCCTTGAAATTCTGGAAATAGATGGACAGACAGGTATCGGCCGGATTGCGTCTCACATGGATGATGCGTGCGTTGGGCTGCAGGCCATGCAACAGGCCAAGGCGCTTGAAGTTATCCGGCATTTTGTCCGTGACGCGATCAGCAAGTGCCGCGCCATCCACCGTCTCCAGGTCTTCCAGACCCGCCGTGACCAGTTTTCTCGCCAGCACACCGTCATCGGCCAGCAATTCCCCCAGCGACAGTTCCTTGTCCACGTAAGGCCAGTACATGCGCTCGCCTCCGCCCGCCACACGGGAATGCGCCGAGAGTATCTGGTCAGTCAGGGTCGTACCCGAACGCGGCATACCCACAATATAGACCGGTCGCGGGGTGGGGTCAGAGAAGGGCCGCAATGCCGAAATCGCTGCCTTGTCGAATCGTGCAATCTGGCGGTCGACCCAACTTGAAAACGCCTCCCGATCAAATGGCGCATCGCGCGCAGCAATCCAGTTGCCGCGCGCATAACAGGCAAACGCCGCCTCGTAGGCTCCGAGTCTGTCGAGTGCCCTGCCTAGCGCAAAGCACAACTTGTCGAGGCCCTCTTTTGCATCGTCGACGCTGTCTGCCAGATGGCGTGCCTGCAACAGTTCCGGGTCATCCAGCCGGTCGTAACGCTGCTCCCCCACAATGTGGGCCATCACGGCCAGATCGCCCGGTTTCAACGTCAGGGCATGCCGGAAAACAGACAGCGCCTCGTCAAACGTGCCCTGCGCTTTCAATGCACAGCCCAATTCGACATGGCTCTCGACAGCATTCGGCCTCAAAGCCACGATCTTTCGGCTGTAAGCCACCGCCTCGTCCGCTGCCTCACCCTCCAGCCAGTAACTGACCAGATTGCTCAGCACGCCGATATTGGCAGGCTCGAGTTCCTCGGCTTCGCGCAGCAAGGTCAGAGCCTCGGCCCTGCGCTGCGTCATGGCCATCGCTGTGGCCATGCTGATTCGCGCATCCACATGCCTGGGCAGCCGTTTCAGGACCTTGCGGAAACAGTCCAGCGCATCTTCATAGCGTGGCGGCCGGCTTTTCATGTGGGCATTCCCGAGCAGGTACCAAGCCTGCCCCAGAGCGGGATTCAGGCGGCAGGATCGCTCCAGCTCAGGCAAGGCTTCATCTGTCCGGCCAAGCATGAGCAGCAGGCTGCCCAGCAACATGCACCGCTCCGCGTCGCCCGGTGCCAGAAAGATCGATTCACGATAGGCGCGCACGGCCGCATCCGGCTGACCCAAAGCCTGTTCGAGCAGGGCGGCGTTGGCCCAGAAATCCGCATCCCGGGGTTTCAGTTCAAGCGAGCGTCGCACCATGCCGGCCGCCTGGTCTGCCCGCCCTGCCTCCATCAAAAGCATGCCCAGATAATGCAGCGCATCGGGATGCTCGGGCTGGCGCGCGAGCGTCGCCTGGTAGTGTCGCGCAGCCTCGGCCTTGTTGCCTGCGAGATGAGCCCTGTGCCCCTGCCGGTAGAGCTGCGCCGCGCCTGCCTGCGCCGCCTGGGTGGCCGCACCGTGCGGTTCAGCTGTCCCGCAGCAATGTTTGTAACGCTTCCCACTGCCGCAGGGGCATGGGTCCTTGCGCCCGACTCCCGCCATGTTCGTCCCTCTATGACCAGGCTCCCGTCTTGTGCGAATCCGGCACGCCTGTTAAAAACCCGGCAGCTTACTATGCGGCCCCCATCATGCCCACCTTCCCAGCTCTGGAACCCATCATCGCACTTGCCCGTGCCGGTCAGATCGACGCCGCCTCGACCCTTTGCAAACGCCAGCTGGCCCTCACGCCGGAAGATGCGGAAACCTGGCATCTCTCCGCCCTGCTACAGATGCTTTCAGGCCAGCCCCGGCCCGCGGTTGAAGGCTACCGCCGCGCGATCACCCTCGATCCTGCCGTGGCGAAATACCACAGCAATCTCGCCAACGCCCTGCTCGCCTGTCAGGACCCCGAGGCTGCCGAACATCACTACCGTCACGCGCTCAAGCTGGCTGCCCCTCCTCCCGAAACCCGCTACAACCTGGCGCTGATGCTGAGCCGGCAAGACCGCACCGAAGAGGCCGAAACCGTATTGACCGAAGCCACGCCCCTGGCCACGCTTGACGCGGATGCCTGCACCCTTCTCGGCAACTGCCAACAAAAGAACGGCCGGGTGCTTCAAGCCCATTCAAGTTACCAGCGTGCACTCGAACTGAATCCTGACGACGCCGACACCCGGGCCGAATTGAGTCTGATGCAGGAAGCCCTCAACCAACTGGATGACGCTGCGACAAGTGCCCGGCAAGTCCTAGCGCGCAAACCAGACCACCCCCTTGCCAGCTTCGTCGAGGCGCGCCTGTTACGCCGCGCCGGCAAGCTCGACGAAGCGCTCGGGCGACTGGGCAGCTTGCACTTAGACGCCCTGCCCGGCCCCCTCGCCGCAGCAGCCCGCAATGAAGAAGGCCAGATACTGGATCGCCTGGACCGCACCGATACAGCCTTTGCCAGTTTCGTTTCGGCCAAGCAGACGCAGCTAAGGCACGCCCCTGAGCGCCTGGCCATTCAGGCACGTGCTTATCTGGCGGAAGTCACAGGCCTGCTTTCGGAGGAAAGCTCATACGGCTCGATCACCATCCCACCACAGCCCGACGAGCCCCGGCCGGTTTTCCTGGTCGGTTTTCCCCGCTCCGGCACCACCCTGCTGGAGACCATGCTGGGCGGACATCCCGGCATACAGTCACTGGAAGAGCGCCCCCTCATCCAGACCCTGACTGCCAGTCATCCCGAACTGTTCACCGGCCAGGCGGCCCGAACCCCTTTACCCACTGCAACACGCCGCAGCCTGCAATCGCTGTATTTCGATCTGGCCGGGCGCGACACGCCACGCCGGCCGGAGACGCTCTGGCTCGACAAACTGCCACTCAATCTGCTGCGCGTTCCCGCCATCCTGCGCATCTTCCCGGCTGCTCGCTTCATCCTCGCGCTGCGCCATCCATGTGACGTCTGCCTGAGCTGCCAGATGCAGCTCTTCGCGCTCAACCCTGCCATGGCCCAATTGAGCACACTTGAATCCACGGCACAGTTCTATGCGCTGGCCATGCAGGTTTGGCAACGCTACGTGCGCGACCTCCCGCTCAGGGTTCATCCCATCCGCTATGAAGACTTAGTGCATGCGCCTGAAGCCGAACTGGCGCGTCTGCTGGACTTCCTGGAGTTACCCTGGCACGACAACGGCAGCAGGTGACCGACTGCGTCGCCGACCTCGACGCCGAGCGCGCCGACAGCGACCCGAAAGTCTTCACGAAAATCCACGTGCATTTCACCGTCACCGGCAAGGCGCTCGACCCCAAGCGCGTCGAGCAGGCGGTCACGCTCTCGGCCGAGAAATACTGCTCGGCCAGCATCATGCTCGGCAAAACGACCGAGATCACGCACGACTTCGAAGTCGTCGAAGGCTGAAACAAAAGGGGCGTCACAAGACGGCGTTGCCTCGCGCAATAAGCACCTAGGCTGCGATTTGCTCGAAAGAGAATTTCGGAATATCCGCCCGGTCATGCGCATGCTCGACGGTAATGCCGCAGACATTTCCTTCGGCGTCCAGATCAAGCAACGTGTTCTCGTCGAGATCCCGGCTTTCGCTCACCGGCGTGGATTTGAACTCGATGTATAGCGTATCGGTATCCTGAAAGTACTTGATCTTCATGGCATGAACCTCCGATCGAAAAACGCGTTGTGGACGGTTTCCCCATCCGGCAGAAGAATCACGCGCAGATACCTGGCTTCGGCCTCCGCAATGGAGGCCCAGCGTCGTATCCGCCCGTCGGCCTGAATCACTTCCCGGTCGGGGTGGTCGATCACATACTGAATCCACTCCAACTCAATCAAGGCTCGATCGGGTCGTTGCCTCATGGAGAGAAAGTATTGCGTAAACTTCACGTTGCCAGTGTAACAAACAAGGAAGCCATCCAGCCGGACAACAACGGCGTCGTCCGACATTGTCCGCGTTCTGCACAGGGGCCGGCAACAGGTGAGTGACTGCATCGCGGATATCGATGCCGAGCGCGCCGAAACCGATCCAAAAGTCTTCACACGCATACACGTGCATTTCACCGTCACCGGCAAGTCGCTCGACGCCAAGCGCGTAGAGCAGGCAGTCAAACTTTCGGCCGAGAAATACTGCTCGGCGTCGATCATGCTCGGCAAGGTCGCGGAGATCACTCACGATTTCGAGATCGCTGCTGACTGAACACATCAGTCAGCACTGCATAAAAAAACGGACTCCCGAAGGAGTCCGTTTCAGCTTCGTTTTCAAACCGGGTTGCCCCGGCGTTGAATCAGAAGGCGTGCTTCAGGCCGACGCCGAAGGTCGATGGATCCGCGCCATTCGCGACAGTGGTGGAGTCGCTCACGCCCTGGGCGCGGCCCAGATCGAATGCGGCGTTGGTGTCGTTCTTGATCTGCGCGTAAAACAGGGAGGCGGTCGTGCGCTTGGACAGATTGTAGTCGACGCCAACGGTGTACTGCTTGGCGCCGCTGTCGCTCACGCCCTCATAGTCGCCGACCGTCAGGTAGTTGGCCTTGAGGACGACGTTGCCCAGCGCGTAGTTGGCGAACAGACCCCAGCCGTTGCGATCGTCGGACGCCAGTGCGGCGTCGCCCGACGCGCGCTCATACACCGCGCCCAGTTTGAAATCGGCAACGTTGAAGCCGGCGACCGCGCGCCAGATGCTACGGTCGATTTCGTCGTTGGTCGCGTTGATCAACGTGTTGTGGCGCTCATAGCCCAGACCCAGCATCAGCGGACCGTTGGCGTAGTCGGCGGACACGCTGTAGCCGTCGCGATCATTACAATCCGCACCAGCCACGCAGCTGGGGAAGGTCGCGCCGGCACCGGAGACACCGTGATCAGCAGTGTAAGCCGCCATCAGCGTCAGGCCACTGAAGTTCGGGGAAATATAAACCACGGTATTGTTGGGGCGCAGGTCATAGGACGAGGTGCCGGACACGGCGTTCGCGCCCAGCAGGTTGCGCGAGTCGGCAAGGGTGTCGCCGAAGTTGTCAACCTTGCCGCGCAGCGACTTGACCGGGGTGTCGTAACGGCCCAACAGGACGGAACCGAAGCCGCCCTTGAGGCCGACAAAGGTGTTGCGAGTCGCGAAGGGGCCGCCGCTCTCGTCCAGGAAGACGGTCGATTCGATCTGCCAGATCGCGGCGAGGCCGCCGCCGAGGTCTTCGGTGCCCTTGAAGCCGATGCGGCTGTTCTGGGAAGCAAGCGAAAGCTGGCGATCTTCGGTACCGGTGTCGGAATCGATGCTCGCGACGGCGAAGTTCAGTACACCATAGATGTCGACGTTGCTGGTGGCCGCGAAAGCGGGAGCGGAGACGGCGCCGGCAACAGCCAGAGCGATCAGGGATTTTTTCATTACTTTCTCCTAAGAAAGAAAAATAAAGCCGTCGGGGTTTTAAAGCTCTGCAGAGCTGTCCTACATGCAGTGCGCTTGATGGACGAGGTCGATTATCCAGACTCGTTCCAGCCCGGCAAGAAAAGCTGTTGTTTTTTATGTCGCCCGCGGAAAAAGTGTTGTTTTGTTGCACACCCGCACCGACCGGCCAGTCTTGCGGGCGCGATGAACGGGGTTCGACAACGGCAGCATGCAGCCATCGGGAAGCTCGCTTCGGGCCCTGCCTACAATAAAAGGCCTTTTGTATTTTCGAGGAGACGGCCATGCGCTGGGAACGAGGACGACGCAGCAGCAACATCGAAGACCGTCGCGGCATGCGCATCGGCGGCAGAGGTCTGGCCGGAGGCGGAATCGGCGCGATCGTGCTCGCGCTCGTCGCGATGTATTTCGGCGTCGACCCGTCCGTCGTGCTCAATCAGGTCGGCGGCCCGGCGCCGACGCAGGAACGGGTCGCGACCACCCCCGAGGAAGAGCGGCTCAAAGAATTCATGGCGGTGGTGCTCGCGGACACGGAAGACGTGTGGGGCACGCTGTTCCAGCAGTCCGGACAGCGGTATCGGCAGCCGACGCTGGTGCTGTTTTCGGGGGCGGTACAGTCGGCGTGCGGATTCGCAGAGGCAGCAATGGGGCCTTTCTATTGCCCGGGTGACCAGAAGCTCTATCTCGACATGAGCTTCTTCAACGATCTTGCGCGGCGCCACGACGCACCGGGCGATTTTGCGCAGGCGTATGTGGTGGCGCACGAGGTAGGCCACCACATCCAGACGCTTCTGGGCATTTCGGAAAAGGTCCACGCGGCGCGCGGCAGGGCAAGCGAGGCGGAAGGCAATGCCCTGCAGGTGCGCATGGAACTCCAGGCGGACTGCTATGCCGGGGTGTGGGCCTACCATGCCAACCGGGAACGGCAGGTGCTGGAACCCGGCGACACCGAGGAAGCGCTGGCCGCCGCCGCCGGGGTGGGCGACGACCGCCTGCAGCAGCAGGCCCGGGGCTATGTGGTGCCGGAATCCTTCACCCACGGGTCGTCCGAGCAACGGATGCGCTGGTTCCAGCGGGGCATGCAGTCGGGCGATCCGGGGCAGTGCGATACGTTCAAGGCGGCGCGGTTGTAGTACACATCAGCGATGCAATTCATCCCAGGACGCAGGGCGGGAGTACTTTCCGCCGCAAAGACGGATCCGGGCTGCGTCGGCAAGGTATTGCCGACCTACGGATGGTCTAGAGCTGGTCGTGACCAAGGACGAGAATTTCGTCATCCGCACTTCGGTCAAGAACGTAGGGCGGGAATAATTTCCCGCCGCAGAGGGCAGGTCCAGGACTACCAGCGCGTCGGCAAAGTATTGCCGACCTACGGTTGCTACCCTCATCGCCGCACTGAATAGTGGCAAGTGACTCGTCGAGATTGCCTGAACTCGTCGCAATCAAGCCCAGCGTCCACTCCCCACCAGCCCCACGATCCCCCGCACCACGCCATAGGCCAGCCACGACAGCACGCGGTGTGGCCAGGGCCGGCGCTGCCAGTCGTCCGGATCCAGTGCGGGGGCGGTGGCAAAGGCGGGCTCCAGCCTGTTCAGCAGTTCGCTGGCCAGGGCGGTGTCGTCGATGACGATATTGGCCTCGCGCGCCATCAACAGGCTGAGCGGGTCGATGTTGCTGGACCCCACGGTGGCCCACTGGCCATCGACGACGGCCACCTTGGCGTGGAGTTCGCTCAAATGGTGTTCATGGAGCTCCACGCCTGCTGACAGCAGGTCGCGATACAGCGCCCTGGCGGCCGCCAGAAAGAACGGATGGTCGGTATGCCCCTGCAGCAGCAGGCGCACCCGCACGCCGCGCGCGGCGGCCTTTTTCAGCAGGGTGCGAAACCGCCGGCCGGGCAGGAAATAGGCGTTGGCGATGACGATTTCGCGCTGCGCCAGCGCCAATGCGGCGAGATATCCCCGCTCGATATCGCGCCGATGGGCCACGTTATCGCGCACCACAAAAGCCGCGCGAACGTGGCCGTCGGTGGGCCAGGCGGGTTCGATGCTGGCGTCCGGCAGGGGCCGCTTGAACTGGGTGAGTGCCACCAGCCGCCATAGCCGACGCACATTGGCGTGAATATCGGCAAGCAGCGGCCCGCGTACTTCCACGGTGAAATCCAGTCGCGGCCAGGGCAGTCGCACGGGTTCATGGTCGTCGATGAGGTTGATGCCGCCGACGAATGCGACCGAAGCATCGATTACCGCAACCTTGCGGTGCAATCGCCGCAGGCTGGCCGGCTTGAAATGCCAGCCCGCAAGCAGCGGGCGATAGACCAGCACGATGGCTCCCGCCTGCTCCAGCCGGATACGCCAGTCAGCCGGAAAATCCCGCGCGCCGATGCCGTCGATCAGGAGCCGGACCCTGACCCCCCTGCGTGCGGCGCGCACCAGTGCATCGCACACTGCCCCGGCCGTGGCGTCGGTGTTGAAGATATAGGTTTCGAGATGAATCTCGGCGCGCGCCGCGTCACACGCGGCAATCAGGGCCGGGAAAAAATCGGCTCCGCCCGCCAGCAGCCGCACCCGGTTGCCCGGCACGGGTTCGACACTGCGGAACACCCGTCGCCAGACGTTCCGCCGCGTCATGCCAGCTTGAGTTTGGCGGTGAGGGCCGCGTGATCCGAAATGCGATGCCAGGCGTGGCCGGTATGCACACGCGCCGCCTGCACCTGAAAGCCGCGAATGTAGATGCGGTCGAGCTGAAACATGGGCAGGATGGACGGGTAGCTGCGCGCGGACTGGCCGTGATGGGTTTCGAATACTTCGGCGAGCCCCAGCTCGTCCTCGAAGTAACGCCCGGCGCGTACCAGCCAGTCGTTGAAGTCACCCGCCAAGATGAGCGGTGCACCGTCCGGCACCATCGCGCGCACCCGGGCGGCAATCATGTCCAGCTGGCGCTTGCGGCCCCGTTCGGTCAGTCCGAGATGGACGTTGATGCAGTGCACCGGCCCGGCCACGCCAGGCAATTCGATCTCGCAATGCAGCATACCCCGGCTCTCGAAGGCGTGCGCCGAGATGTCCTCGTTTTCCCAGCTGAGGATCTTGTAGCGCGACAGGATGGCGTTGCCGTGGTGACCCGTGTCGTAGACGCAGTTCTTGCCGTAGGCGAAATCAGTGTAGACATGGCCCGCGAGAAACTCGTGCTGCGGTTTGTTCGGCCAGTGCTGGAAGCGGCTGGCGCGCAGGCCATGGCTGCCCTGCACTTCCTGCAAAAAGACGATGTCGGAACCCAGCAGGCCGAGACGGTCACGCAGTTCGTGCACCGTCAGCCGGCGGTTGAACTGCGACAGGCCCTTGTGGATGTTGTAACTGGCGATGGAAAGCGCACTCATGGCCGGCAGATTATAGGCGCGTCGGCAGCGTGCGGATGGCGGCGGCGTTGGAGGGCGAAAAGCAGGCGTCGGCGGCCTGTGCCCAGGGCAGCCATTGCCAAGCCGTATGCTCGCGCGGGGCCAGGGTGGGGGCCAGCGGGGCGGGGAGTTGCAGGCCGAACACATGTTCGGTGTTGTGCGTGACGCCCGGCGCGTAGCGATGCCGCCAGCGCTCATAAATCTCGTAGCGGGTTTCGCTCTGCCAGTCGGTGAGCGGATGGCGGGCTGCGTCGAAGCCGGTTTCCTCGGCCACTTCCCGGATGGCGGTCTGCACCAGCGTTTCGCCGGCGTCCTGCGAGCCGGTCACCGACTGCCAGAAGCCCGGCGCGTCGGCACGTTCCATGAGCAAAACCTGCCCGTCCGCCGTGTGGATGACGACGAGGACGGAAACCGGAATTTTGTGGGCAATCACGCGATGCGGGCGTGGAGCGTATCGCCCGTGAGCATCAGGCCGATCAGACGATCGATGTTGGGATGTTTGCCGGGGTGGCGGCTGGCGTCCTCGCTGTGTTCCGCGAAGAGGGCCAGACCTTCGGCCGCCGCTTCGGTGTTGATCGCACCGTACTTGTCGGCCAGGTAGGCGTAGACACGAAACGAGCCCGCCGTGCCCGGCGCGTTGGCGATAACAGCCAGCTCCGCACCGTGGCTGTCGGTAAGGATGAGTTTTTCGCCCGCGAATTCGGGCAGGGATTTCAGCGCGTCGGCGAATTGCATTTCAGCATCCTTTATTTATCCGCGAAGGACGCGAAGAAGTACGAACAAGTTCACGTCCCCGCTTTTCATGATCTGACTTCGCGCCCTTCGCGGACAAAACTCAGCCCGCCTTGTCCGCAGCAACAGGATTGCGCAAGCGGATATGCAGTTCGCGCAGCTGTTTTTCGTCGACCACGTTGGGCGCGTTGGTCATCAGGCACGAGGCGCGTTGCGTCTTGGGGAAGGCGATCACGTCGCGGATCGACTCGGCACCGGTCATGAGCGTGACCAGCCGATCCAGCCCGAACGCGAGACCGCCGTGCGGCGGCGCGCCGAATTGCAGGGCGTCGAGGAGAAAGCCGAATTTTTCGCGGCGTTCTTCTTCGCCGATTTTCAGCGCGGCGAACACCTTGTCCTGCACGTCCTGCTTGTGGATACGCACCGAGCCGCCGCCGACTTCCCAGCCGTTCAGCACCATGTCGTAGGCTTTCGACAGACACGCACCGGGGTCGGTCGCGAGCAGGTCTTCGTGGCCGTCCTTCGGCGCGGTGAAGGGGTGGTGCAGCGCGACCCAGCGGTCGGCTTCTTCGTCATGTTCGAACATGGGGAAATCGACCACCCACAGCGGGGCCCACGTGCGGCCGTCGACGTGCCCTTTTTCGTGGCCGACTTTCAACCGTAGCGCGCCCAGCGCGTCGGTAACGACCTTGGTCTTGTCGGCGCCGAAGAAGATGAGGTCGCCGTTTTGCGCGCCGGTGCGCACCATCACGGCTTTCAACGCCGTTTCGGAGAGATTCTTGACGATGGGTGATTGCAGGCCGGTTTCGTTCAACTGCGTCACATCGTTGACCTTGATGTAGGCCAGCCCCTTCGCACCGTAAATCTTGACGAACTCGGTGTAGGCGTCGATTTCGCTGCGCGAGAGGCTAGCGCCACTCGGCACGCGCAATGCGGCGACACGGCCTTTCGGATCGTTGGCGGGGCCGGAGAAAACCTTGAACGCCACGTCGCGCATACAGTCGGCGACATCGACGATTTCCAGCGTGACGCGCAGGTCGGGCTTGTCCGAGCCGAAGCGGCGCATCGCTTCGGCATAGGTCATGCGCGGGAAACTGGAGGGCAGCTCGATGCCCTGCGCCTTGACCATCATGTCGCGGATCATGCCTTCGACCAGACCCATGATGTCTTCTTCGCCGAGGAAGGAGGTTTCCAGGTCGACCTGGGTGAATTCGGGCTGGCGGTCGGCGCGCAGGTCTTCGTCGCGGAAGCACTTGGTGATCTGGAAGTAGCGGTCGAAGCCGGCGACCATCAGCAATTGTTTGAACAGCTGCGGCGACTGCGGCAAGGCGTAGAACATGCCGTCGTGGACGCGCGAAGGCACGAGATAATCGCGCGCGCCTTCGGGCGTCGAGCGCGTGAGCATCGGCGTTTCGACTTCGAGGAAGCCGTTCACGTCGAGGTAGTCGCGCATGATCTTCGAGACGCGGTAGCGCAGCTTGAGATTCTTCTGCATCGGCTCGCGCCGCAGGTCGAGATAACGGTATTGCAGGCGGATGTTTTCGCTGAGGTTGTCGTCGTCGATCTGGAACGGCGGCGTGGCCGAAGCGTTGAGGATTTCGACTTCTTTCGCCAGCACTTCGATCATGCCGGTGGTCTGGTTGGTGTTTTCGGTGCCGGCGGGGCGGGCGCGCACCTTGCCGGTGATTTTCAGCACGAATTCCGAACGCACCTCTTCGGCGGCCTTGAAGGCGTCCGGCGTATCCGGGTCGATCACCACCTGCACCAGGCCTTCGCGGTCGCGCAGGTCGATGAAGATGACGCCGCCATGGTCGCGGCGGCGATGGCTCCAGCCACAGAGTTCGACGGTGTTACCGATGTCGGCGGCCGTCACCTGGCCGCAATAGTGAGTACGCATGGAAGGTTTTCCTGGTTATTGAACGCCCCGGGGAGCATCGGAGACGACTCCCATCGAGACGATGGTTTTCAGCGCGCGGTCGACCGTCATGTCGAGTTCGACCGTTTCGCTCTTTTTCACGAAAAAATAAAATCCGTTGACCGGGCTGGGTGTGGTGGGAATGAACACCGCCACATGTTCCTCGGGCAGTTTTGCCAGCACCTCGGCAGGCACATTGGTCAGGAAGGCCAGCGACCAGGCCTGTGGATGCGGGTAGCGCACCAGCAGCACCTTGCGGAAGGCAAGCCCCTTGCCCGACAACAGCGTGTCCGACACCTGCTTGACGCTGCCGTAGATGGATTTCACCACCGGGATGCGTTCGAGGAAGGCCTCAACCACATCGATCAGTTTCTGGCCAAAGAAATTGGCGGCGAACACCCCTGTCAGAAAGATAACCAGCGCCGTCAGGATGACGCCCAGGCCCGGAATGCGCACCCCCATCCACGCCTCAGGCTGCCAGTCGACCGGCAGCAGCGTCAGGCTCTGATCGAGCGTGCCGATGAGGAGATCGAGCACCCACAGGGTGATCCCCAGCGGCACCCAGATCAGCAGGCCGGTGACGAAGTAGCGCTTCATGGGAGGGTTGGGCAGAAACAAAGAAGCGGACGGCTCACACCGCCCGCTTCCGGGTCAGGTTGGGGTCAGTTACAGGCAGGGCATGCACCCGTACCGCAGGCGTGGGACGGTGCCTCGGCCTGGGTTTCGGCCGGCTTGCTGCCGCCTTTGAAATCCGTGGCGTACCAGCCCGAACCCTTGAGCGCAAAGCCCGCAGCGGTGAGCTGCTTGGCATATGCGCTCTCGCCGCACGACGGACACACCGTCAGCGGCGCATCCGAAATCTTTTGCATTTCGTCGGCGGCATGGCCGCAGGCACGGCATTTGTAAGCGTAGATCGGCATGGAAATTCTCCGACAATCAAGAAGTTGCCGGATTATACCTGTGCCGGACGGGCGACCCCAAGCCCTGTCTACCAGGCGAGGCTGACGCTGCCGTACACCCGGCGGCTGAAATGGTTGGTGTCGCCACGGAATTCGGCATAGTCTTCCCCCAGGTTCTGCCCAACCAGCGCTGCCTCCACCCGATGCCCCTGCCAGTTCCAGGTTCGCGCCAGGCGAACGTCGACACGGGTAAACGCCGGCGTCGGATCACCGTCCCCCAGCCAGGCCATGGCGTCAGAATGATAGACCCCGGCACTCGCGGTCCAGCCCTGTCCCAAATCCTGGCTCGCCAGCAAGCCGTAGCTGTTCGCTGGGGCGGAGTCTACGACATCATTGTCGACCCCCTCGTCCACGGACACCGCCACCCGTGCGTAATGCGTCGTCACGCGCGTCCCCGCACGCGGCCGCCATTCCAACTGAAACTCGCCGCCCCGCATGCGCACCCTCCCCTGATTGACCGACTGACGCGCCTCACCGGGGTCCGTGCCTGAGACCAGTTCGGTGCCGACCGGCAACACAAACGGGACATTCCCGATGTAGTCCTCGAACCGGTCATGGAAAAGCTTGGCATCCACCCTGAGTTTCCAGGGCCGGAACAGCCCTACGTATCCGATTTCGTGGGACAACATGTACTCGGGATCGAGTTCGGACGGCACGAAGATGACATCCACGGGCAGGCCGGTCGTACTGCGGTAAACGTATAGCCCGTCCTGCTCAAAAAACGTCGGCGTGCGGTACGCCGTCGATGCGCTCAGGCGCACCGTATGATCGGGGACCGGACTGAAATTCACTGCAATTCTGGGCGACGCATCGAAACCGGAATAATAGTGGTGCTCGAACATGGCCCCGCCTTGCAACAACCACTTGGGGTGAATTCGCCATTCGAGGTTGGCGTTCAGCCGGCTCAACATGCCGTCGAGGTCGGAGGCTTGGTCGAAATACAGCTGGCTTGACACGCTCTCATGCCTCAGCTCGGCACCCCAAGCCATGCGCAACGTCGGGGCCAGAAGCGTGCTGGCCTGAAACTCCAGACTGGTGCGCTCCTGCACGACATCCTGATCACCCACCACGGTCAGCCCGAAAATATCCAGCTGGCTGGGGGCATCGAGAGCATGACGGCTGTGATAGAACTGGAGCGACCACTCGTTGTCGACGTCACGTACGCGTTTGAATCCGATTTGCAGGTAGGCATTGCGGATATCCTGCTGGCGGGGTTCCAGCTCGTGTTCGGGGTCGGGCGGATCGGCCAGGCGGCCGGCCTGCCAGTCCCCCACTGTCACACCAAACTGGGCAGACACCTCATCCTGCAAGGACAAACGATAATCCGCCCTGCCGTTTACCAGGTAGGTGGTCGTTTCTTCAAAAATCTTGACCGGGGTGACCGGAAGATCGTAGAAGGCATCCGTCTCGAAACGGTCGCGTGCCTGCGCGGAGAATGTCAGCCGATAGTTCAGGTCGCCATTCTGCCCGCCGAAGCGCGTCGTCAGCCCTGCCATCCCCTGCTCGCCATACTGTATCGAGGCAAAAGCACCCGGCACCTGCACCGCTTCCTTGGTCACGATGTTGATGACGGCCAGGAAGGCGTTCGAGCCAAAGGTCGAGGCGTTGGGGCCGCGCACCACCTCGATGCGCTCGATGTCGTCTATGGAAAGCGGCAACTCCTGCCATTGCACGGCGCCGAAAGCCGCGCCGTAGATCGATCGTCCATCGACCAGTACCTGGAATCGCCGGGAAAAAGCATCGGCAAGGCCGTGGTAGCCGACCGCCCAGCTGTTGTCCCGGGTATAGGCAACGGAGAATCCCGGCACCAGCCGCAGCAGGTCGGGAATATCGCGAAACCCCGACGCCCGGATCATGTCCTGATCAATCACCGTGACCGCAGCCGGCGCCTCGTTGACCGGCTGGGACAGCCGCGAAACCGACAGCACAACCGGCAGTTCGTCGAGAAAGTCCGCCTCGGTCACCTCCGCTGCGAACGCGCTACTCCCAGTCAGCAAGGCAGACAGGATGTGCAACACGGCACGGACAGGTTTCATGCTGAAGTTCAACGCTTGTAATGGGCGCACGAGCGCACTTTATGGGAGTTGCCCCGGTTAACGGCCAGGGCGGGCCGACGCTTCAATCCTAGAACGGGATATCGTCGTCCATATCGTCGAAGCCGCCACCGGCGGGCCGCGGCTGCGGTGCGCTAGGCTTGCCGCCTGCGGGCTGTGGACTGCTTGGTGGCTGCGGGGCCTGGTTGTAGCCGTCGTCCATGTCGGCCATGCCGCCGCCGGTGCGACCGCCCAGCATCTGCATGCTCAGACCGCGCACTTCGGTGGCGTAGCGCTCCACGCCCTCTTTGTCGGTGTACTTGCGCGTACGCAGGCTGCCTTCGACGTAGACCTGGCTACCTTTTTTCAGGTACTGACCGCATACCTCCGCGATGCGTCCGAAAAAGCTCACCGTGTGCCACTCGGTCGCTTCCTGCATTTGGCCGGACTTGTCCTTGTATTTGTCCGTAGTGGCCAGGCGCAGGTTGGCTACCGCCTCGCCGCTGGGCAGATAACGCATTTCGGGATCGCGCCCGAGGTTGCCGACGAGTATGACCTTGTTGACCGATGCCATGTTGTTCCCTGATTGAGTGTTGTGCCTGTGTGGCGGATTCTATCAGGCCGGGTCTATCAGGCCACGCCCAGAAGACGACGGGCAGCCGGCTCGTCCCAGCCACGCACGCTGACCTTGAGCATGGCCACGCCTTCCTCGGCCAGCACGGCCACCTCGACCACGCCGGACACCCCTGCCAGCTGGGCTTTCAGCAGCGCGGCCTGATCGGCCGGCATGATGCCGACGCGGAACATGCGAGTCTTGATGGCAGGCGGCGCAACCATGGAAAAAGACGCCAGCAGCCAGACGGCCATCAGCGCCACGCAGAAGACGAACACCGCCGGGTAACCGTGATGCTGCGCCAGCCAACCACCGAAGAACCCGCCAAAGAACAGCCCCAGCGCCTGGGCGGTGTTATAGACGCCCATGGCCGTGCCCTTGGCCGAGGCCGGGGCCAGCTTGGAAATCAGCGAGGGCAGGCTGGCTTCCAGCAGGTTGAAGGCGACAAAGTACGCAAACAGGGCCCAGACGATGACCCAGAAATGCGCCAGCCCCAGCGACAGCGCCAGCAGCGACAGCAGCATCAGCGCCACCGCGCCTATGAAGACGGGTTTCATCCGGCCACGTTTTTCACCGTAGATGATCGCCGGCACCATCAGCACGAACGAGCCCAGCAATACCGGCAGATAGACCGCCCAGTGATGATCCACGGCGAGACCAGCGTTCTTGAGCGCCACGGGCACCACCACGAACATGGCCATTTGCGCGGCGTGCAGGGCGAAGATGCCGAAGTCCAGGCGAGCGAGCTGGCCGTTCCTCAGCACGTCACCCAAGCGGGCGGGATTGGCCTGCGCATCGGCATGAAAATGCGTCGCAGCCGGGTCCGGCACCCAGTTTCGGATCACCCAGATTGCAGCCAGTGCGAGAATGCCGGTGAGCGCAAAGATGCCTGGCACGCCTATGGCCTGGTTGAGCGCCGGGCCGGCAACCAGCGAAATCGCGAAGGTGAGGCCGATGGTGGAACCGATGATCGCCATCGCCTTGGTGCGGTGTTCTTCGCGGGTGAGGTCGGCCAGCATGGCGGTAACCGCAGCCGACACCGCACCCGCGCCCTGCAGCGCGCGGCCGATGATCGTCCAGTAGATATCCGTCGCCGAGGCGGCGAGGAAGCTGCCCAGCGCAAAGATGATCAGGCCGAAGATGATGACCTTCTTGCGCCCCATGCGGTCGGACGCCATGCCGAAGGGAATCATGAGGATGGCCTGGGTCAGGCCGTAGATGCCCAGGGCCAGGCCGACCAGGGTGTGATCCTGCCCGCCCGGCAGGTCTTCGGCGTAGAGCGCGAACACCGGCAGGATCAGGAACATGCCCAGCATGCGCAGGCCGAAGATGGCCGCGAGCCCCGATGCCGCGCGCTTCTCGTCGCGGGTCATGTTCTCGGAGAATTCGGTCTGGGCCACGGCGTGATTCGGCTGGGTGCGGAAGTCCGTTATATTAGCAGGTTGCGAATTAGGCTCCGACCCATGGAAAGCATCCGTATACGCGGCGCGCGTACGCACAATCTCAAGAACGTCAACCTCGACCTGCCACGCAACAAGCTCGTCGTGATCACCGGGCTGTCGGGCTCGGGCAAGTCTTCGCTGGCGTTCGACACCCTGTACGCCGAGGGGCAGCGGCGCTACGTCGAATCGCTGTCGGCCTACGCGCGGCAATTTCTGCAATTGATGGAGAAACCCGACGTCGACCTGATCGAGGGCCTGTCGCCGGCGATTTCCATCGAACAGAAAGCCACCAGCCACAACCCGCGCTCGACCGTCGGCACGGTCACCGAAATCCACGACTACCTGCGTCTGCTGTACGCGCGCGTCGGCGACCCGCGCTGCCCGGAACACGGCATCACACTCGCCGCGCAGACGGTGTCGCAGATGGTCGACGCCGTGCTCGCGTTGCCGGAAGACACCAAGCTGATGATCCTGGCACCGCTGGTGGTGGGCCGCAAGGGCGAAAACCTCGAACTCTTCGCCGAACTGCGCGCGCAAGGCTTTGTGCGGGTGCGGGTCGACGGCAAGGTGGTCGAACTCGACGCCGTGCCCAAGCTCGACAAGAACAAGAAGCACACCATCGAGGTCGTCGTCGACCGTCTGAAGGTGCGCGCCGATGCGAAGCAGCGGCTCGCCGAAAGCTTCGAGACAGCGCTCAGGCACGCCGACGGCCGTGCGCTGGCGGTGGAAATGGACTCGGGCAAAGCGCATCTGTTTTCCGCCAAATTCGCCTGCCCGGTGTGCAGCTACGCGCTGCCCGAACTGGAGCCGCGCCTGTTCTCGTTCAACAACCCCATGGGTGCGTGCCAGACCTGCGATGGCCTCGGTCAGATCACCTTCTTCGACCCGGCGCGCGTGGTCGCTTTTCCGCACCTGTCGCTCGCCAGCGGCTGCATCCGCGGCTGGGACAAGCGCAACCAGTTTTTCTTCATGATGTTGCAGTCGCTGGCCCTGCATTACGGCTTCGACCTCGACACGCCGTGGGAGTCGCTGCCGGCCCGCATCCGGGACGTGATCCTCAACGGCTCCGGCAAGGACGCGATCAACTTCCAGGTGCTCGCCCCGCGCGGCGGCTTCACCACCCGCGCCTACCCCTTTGAAGGCGTGCTCGCCAACATGGAGCGCCGCTACCACGAATCCGATTCGATGGCGGTGCGCGAGGAGCTCGCCAAGTACCAGAACAACAAGCCCTGCCCGAGCTGCCACGGCACGCGGCTACGCGAGGAAGCGCGTCACGTGCTGGTCGGCGGCCAGGCCATCTTCGAGGTCAGCGCCATGCCCCTGAAGCAGGCGCTCGCCTTCTTCGAAGCCTTGCAGCTCGATGGCCACCGCGCGCAGATCGCCGACAAGATCGTCAAGGAAATCGTCGCCCGCGTCGGCTTTCTCAACAACGTGGGTCTGGACTACCTCTCGCTCGACCGCTCCGCCGACACGCTCTCCGGCGGCGAATCGCAGCGCATCCGGCTCGCCTCGCAGATCGGCTCCGGCCTCACCGGCGTGATGTACGTGCTCGACGAACCCTCGATCGGCCTGCACCAGCGCGACAACGACCGTCTGCTCGCCACCTTGAAGCACCTGCGTGACATCGGCAACTCGGTGCTGGTGGTCGAACACGACGAGGACGCGATCCGCGCCGCCGACTATGTGGTGGACATGGGCCCTGGCGCGGGCGTGCACGGCGGTGAAGTGGTGGCCGAAGGTACGCCCGAGGAAATCCGGCTGTCCGAAACCTCACTTACCGGCGCGTACCTCTCGGGCAAGCGCCGCATCGCGATGCCGAAAAAGCGCCGCGCGCGCGACCCGGGGCGCAGCCTGGTCGTGAAGAACGCGCGCGGCAACAACCTGAAGAACGTCACGCTCGACCTGCCGGTCGGGCTGTTCGTCTGTGTCACGGGCGTATCGGGTTCGGGCAAGTCCACCCTCATCAACGACACGCTCTACGCTGCCGTCGCGCGGCATCTCTATGGCTCCAGCGCCGAGCCTGCGGCGCATGACGAGATCGAGGGCCTGGAATATTTCGACAAAGTCATCAACGTCGACCAGAGCCCCATCGGTCGCACCCCGCGTTCCAACCCGGCGACCTACACCGGGCTGTTCACGCCGATCCGCGAACTCTTTGCCGGCGTGCCCGAGGCACGTGCGCGCGGCTACGGCCCGGGGCGTTTCAGCTTCAATGTCAAAGGCGGCCGCTGCGAAGCCTGCCAGGGCGACGGCGTAATCAAGGTCGAGATGCACTTTCTGCCCGACATCTACGTGCCCTGCGACGTCTGCCACGGCGCACGCTACAACCGCGAAACGCTGGAAATCCAGTACAAGGGCAAGACCATCCGCGACGTGCTGGAAATGACCATCGAGGCCGCCGCCGAATTCTTCGACGCGGTGCCGGTGGTGAAGAAAAAGCTGCAAACGCTGATCGACGTGGGGCTGGGCTACATCCGCCTTGGCCAGTCGGCGACCACGCTATCGGGCGGCGAGGCGCAGCGCGTCAAGCTTGCGCTCGAACTCTCCAAGCGCGATACCGGCCGCACCCTCTACATCCTCGACGAACCGACAACGGGCCTGCATTTCGCCGATATCGATCTGTTGCTGAAAGTGCTGCAACGGTTGGCCGACGCCGGCAATAGTGTGGTCGTCATCGAGCACAATCTCGACGTCATCAAGACCGCAGACTGGCTGATCGACCTCGGCCCAGAAGGCGGCGCGGGCGGTGGACAAATCCTCGCCACCGGCACGCCGGAGGACGTGGCCGCCCACCCGGCCAGCCACACCGGCCAATACCTGCAACCCGTGCTCGCGCGGCGCTGAACCGCACGACGCGCGCCGTCTCAGCGCAGCGTCACTTTGCCGCGCCCAGCGTCATCGCGCTGCCGACGAATTTGTCCTTGAGCGACTGCTTGTCGGGCGCGGCCATGGTGACGCGCGTGGCGGCCAAGCCCAGTTTCAGCAGTTCGTCGCGCGCTGCCTGTCCGCGCGACTGGCCCAGCTTCGCGAGCGCGTCATCCGGGAGCTTGAGCCGTTGCGTCAAGCGTTCCAGCAGTTCGGCGTGGAGGGCGGACGGCGGGCCTTCGGCGCGGGTCTTGAAGCGGCGCGCGAGGCGCTCGACGGTTTCGTTTTCCAGCACCCGTGCCGCCGCACCGGCATTCTTGTCCTGGAAACTGGTGCGCAGCTTCTGGTAATCGTCCTTGCCGGCTGCGGCGATGTAACGGTCTTCCAGCCAGGTCTGGATCTTGTACAGATTGACGTCGACCGGCCCCGGTGCTTCGCCCGGCGCGAGCTTGATGCCTACCACCTTCGCCGCCTCCTGGCGGATGGCCAGTACCTGCAACGCACGGGTGTCGGCCTCGGGGTCGAAGCCCGGGGTGATGGTGAGCGTGAGCACCGGGCGCTTGGCGAGCGCGTCAGCCAGGGTTTTCAGCTTGCCCTGTTCCGGCGGCAGGAGCACGCTGCTGCCGGGATCGAACACCACCGCCTCGAATTTTTCCGAATCGCCCCCGAGCAGTTTGCCCAGCGCACGGAAGGGCGCGGTGACAAGTTTGGTCAGCACGTTGACGATGGCTTTCCAGATGATCTTGCCGTAGCTGAACTGCGGGTCGTCGAGGCTGCCGGACACCGGCAGGTCGAGGTCGATCACGCCGTTGCTGTCTTCCAGCAGGGCAATCGCCAGGTCGAGCGGCAGATTCATCGCCTCGGGGCTGTCGACGCGCTCACCGAGCTTGAGCTTGTTGACGATGAACTTGTTCTCGCCTGCCAGCTGGCGCTGCTTGATCTTGTATTCGAGGTCGACCGACATCGTGCCGGAATCGATGCGCCGTCCCGCGAACTTTCCCGAGTAGGGCGTGAGGTTGGCCATCTCCAGCTTGCGAAACGCCAGCGTGAGGTCGGTGAACTCGGTGGCCTGGAACGGCTGGATAGCCCCGCGCACGCGCGCCGAACCGTAGTCGTCGACCTTGCCGTCGAGCTCGACCTGCGCGGTGTTTTGGGTGTCGGTGGACAGGCCGGTGATCACGCCCGAGAGACCGTGCATGCGCGTGCCGAATTGCGGGGTCAGCGACAGGTCGGCGAATTCGGCATTGGCGTCGACGATGCGTACCCGTTCGATGGCCAGCGGGAAAGCCGGCCCGGCCGCCGCCGGGGCGGCAGGCTGCGCCTCTGCGGGCTTGGCTTCGGGCGCGGGCGGTGTACCGGCAGGCGCGCTGCTGCGCAGGACGCGCTTGAGGTTGATCGACTTGTCTTCGAAGATGATGACCTTGCCGAAGGGATTCTGCGCGACGAGTTCGGTCATGCGCAGCCGGTTGGGGGAGAGCGCCAGATCGAGCGAATCGGACGACAGTTTCTTCCAGCCGAGGAAGGCGTCACCGGTGTCTTCCTCGGTGATGGCGAGGTCGTCCACGGCAAAGCCGCCGTCGAAATCGACCCGGGTACCGGCCTTGCCGGGGGCGAAGGCCAGCTTGCCGCGCGTCGACGCCGCGCCGGATTGCAGATCCAGGCGGGCGACCTGGTTGACGTAGGGTGCGAAAGGCTTGAGCGACAGGCCGGCCAGTTTCAGGTCGAGTTTGCCCTGGGCCTTGCCTGGCGTGACGCTGCCGCTGGCGGTGAAGCGCCCGCCTTGCTTCAGGGCAAAACCCGCTTCCACCGGCACCGGTTTGTTGAGATCGAGGCTCAGATCGCGCAGCGAGACCCGTCCCTGGGTGAGATCGAGCCGTACCGCTTTGGCAGGCGATTCATCGACGATGCCGACGTCGACGCCGTCGATCACAAATCGCGCCAGGCTCAAGGCGAAGGGCTGGCCGGATGCCGCTGCCGGTTTGGCGGCCGGTGCGGCCGGTACTGACGCGCCGGGCGCTTTCCTGAGAATGTCGGCCCAGTTGATCTGCTTCTGCTTGTCGAGCCGCACCTCGGTGCGTGCGCCCTGGAGTTCCACTGCCTCCACATCGAGCTGCTGCTCCGCCAGTTTCAGATTGGCGTTGACTAGCGCGGCGCGCGCCAGCGACGCGACTTCACGCGTGCCGGACTGCACCCGCACCGGCCCCAGCGCGGCGTTGATCGGGCCGACCACGAGCGCCGGACGCGCGCCGATCTCGCCCGCCAGCGCCGCCGTGAGACCAAAGCCTTCGGCCGAGACCATGAGCGGGGTGGCATAGCCGCGATCCGTGAACCGCGCGGCCCAGTCAGCCAAGCTGATTTCCTGCACGGCGAGCTTCCAGGCCGGCGGGGCGGCGGCAGGCTTGGCAGGGGCGGGGGCCAGTTCAGCCCCCGCATCCGGTGCGGCCTCCGGGGCAAACAGCGTCTGCCAGTCGAGCGTGCCGTTCGCCGACCGGGTGGCGGCGAGCCGTCCGCCCGCCAGACTCAGTTTGGCCACCGCCACCTTGCGCGCGGCGAGGTCGAGGCTGGCGTTGCCGATGCGGGCGTCGGCCAGCTGCAGGACCGGGTCGCCGCCGTCGCGCGGCGTCAGCGCCAGATCCTCGACCACCAGGTTGGCGCCCTCTATCCGCACCCAGGGCTGGTCGTTGCCCGCCGCATCACGCACCATGGCGAATCGATAATTCAGGCCCGCCGCGACCGTGCCGGTAGGCACGTCGAACTTGCGCGGGCTCTTGATCGCACGCAGCAAGTTGGCGATCCGCACGCTCTCCAGGCCCAGCGTGCCGTTCGACGCGATCGGGTTGAGCGCGATGTCGCCTTTCCACTTGAGCGTCCCGCCCTGCTCCGGCAGTTTCGCGGCAATCAGGTAATCGCCCCGATCCTCGGGCAGGGTGGAGAGACCGTCGAGTTCGATCCCCAGCGGGCGCAGCGATACACGGAAAGGCTTGCCAGGGCGGTTGGTGTCGACGTAATCGATGTCACCCTCGCTGACCCGGATGTGGTCGACCAGCACCCGCGCAAGGGTGTCCGAGGGCGGTGACTTGTCCTCAGCCAGCTTGTCGAGCAAAGCCTGCCAGTTGAGCCGGCCGCCGGGCGCGACCTTGAAAGTGGCAGCCGGCCGGTCGAGCTGGATGTCCTGAATGCGCCACGCCCAGCGCGCGAGGCCGGTGGTGCCGACATTCACATACAAACGCTCGAAGCCCGCCAGCGGCGCGCCATCCCGTTCAGCAAGCTTGAGGCCGGTGATCGTCGCTTCGAGTGTGAGCGGGTTGAACTTCACTTCCTGCGCGGACAGCCGGCTGGCGAGTTTTTCCTCGCCCACCCACGGCAGCAGTTTCTGCGCCAGCGGGTTGACCAGAAAGAAGCCGAACAGCAGGTAGACGCCGAACAGCCCCGCCGCGATCAGGACAGGCAGGCTGAGGAGGATTTTCAGGATGCGGGCCGGCATGGAATCTCCCAGTGGGCACTCGCCCCCGGCGCTGCCCGTTGATGTGTTTGTTGGTTATTGATCCGAAACCAATGAAGTAGAAAACAGGTGCCAGTGCAGGCATGCCGTATTGGCCGAAAAGCCGCACAGGGTTTCCGATCAATAACAATCAAACCTCGACGCGTTATTGGGGGGAATTCAAGTTCTTGAATTTCCCCCTAATAACTATATCGCCTGAAAACCGCCGGACAAACGGGCAACTGAAAAATTCTGTGGTGCGCGTCAGTCGCTGGCCTGCTGGATTTCGCGGATGACGCGAAAGATTTCCCGGAACGCCCTGGGCGGCTTGCCGCGTGCGGCTTCGTCGCGCGCGTTGCGGATGAGCTGGCGCAGATGCGTGGCGTCAGCGCCGGGAAACTGGTTGAGGAACAGCGTCAGCGCCTCGTTGTCGGCGATGAGCCTGTCGCGCCATTTCTCGGCCTGGTGCAGCTTCGCGTTTTCGGCGGCGGATACGCCGTTGAACACATCCAGCTGGGCCTGGATCGGTGCGGGGTCGATGCCGCGCATGAGCTTGCCGATGTACTGCTTCTGCCGGCGCAGCGCGCCGTTCTGGGTGATCTTGCGACAGTCGGCGACGGCGGTACGCAGGTCGTCGGGCAGGTCGATGCGCTTGAACTGCGCGTCGGGCAGTTTCACCAGCACTTCGCCCAGCGCCTGCAAGGCTTCGACCTCGCGCTTGATCTGGCTCTTGCTGGGGCCGTCGTAGACGTCGTCGGGGTCGAATTGCAGTTCGGCATCAGGGTCGATCAAGCGCACAGTCGGTCTTTCGGTTGCTGTTATCATCGACATTGTAGTTTCCCGCCTGATAAAAACGCAGCCGACGCGCCCAAACACCCATGTCCAGCTCCCAATTCAGCTACACCCGAGACCAGTTCGCCGCGCTTTCGCAAATCGTGATCGACCACGCCATGAAAAACGGCGCGACCGCCGCCGACACCGAAATCTCCGAAGGTGTCGGCCAGAACGTGTCGGTGCGCAAGGGCGAAATCGAAACCATTGAATACAACAAGGACAAGGGCGCCGGCGTCACCGTCTACATCGGCCAGCGACGCGGCCACGCGTCGACCTCCGACCTCACCGCAGCCGCGCTGAAAAGCGCAGTGGACAAGGCGCTGACCATCGCCCGCTACACCGCCGAGGACGAGGCCGCCGGCCTTGCGGATGCCAGCCGGCTGGAAAAGAACCCGCCTGACCTCGATCTGTATCACCCCTGGGCGCTGTCGGTGGAAGAAGCCGCCGAGCGCGCGCGCGCCTGCGAAGCCGCTGCGCTGGCGGTGGACAAGCGGCTGACCAACTCGGAAGGCGCGGGCGTCTCCACGCACACGTCACATTTCATCTATGCCAACAGCCTGGGGTTCTGCGACGGTTACGCCAGCTCGCGCCACGGCATCTCGGTGGCGGTGATCGGCGAGGACCAGGACGCCATGCAGCGCGACTACTGGTACAGCAGCGCGCGCGACGGCCATCTCCTCGACGCGCCCGAAACCGTGGGCCGTATCGCCGGCGAACGCACGGTGCGACGCCTCAACGGCCGCAAGCTCGACACGCGCACCTGCCCGGTGGTGTTCGAGGCCCAGATTGCCACCGGCCTCATTGGCAATTTCGTCGCCGCGGTATCGGGCGGCAGCCTGTACCGCAAATCGTCCTTCCTGCTCGACAGCCTGGGCAAGCCAGTGTTTGCGCCGCACGTCAGCATCCGCGAAACACCCTTTGTGCGCGGCGCGCTGGGCAGCGCGCCCTTCGATTCGGAGGGCGTGGCCTGCATGGAGCGCGACATCGTCAGGAACGGCGTGGTCGAAGGCTATTTCCTCTCCAGCTATTCCGCGCGCAAACTCGGGATGGCGAGCACCGGTAACGCTGGCGGCAGTCACCTGCTCGCCGTCTCGCACGGCGACCTCGACCTCGCCGGCCTGCTGCGCGAAATGGGCACGGGTCTCCTGGTCACGGAGTTGCTCGGCCAGGGGGCCAACATGGTCACCGGCGACTATTCGCGCGGCGCAGCGGGATTCTGGGTGGAGAACGGCGAAATCCAGTATCCGGTCGAGGAAATCACCATTGCCGGCAACCTCGCCGACATGTTCAAGGGCATCGCCGCCATCGGCCGCGACGTCGAAATGCGCAGCACGCGGCAGGTCGGCTCGATCCTGATTGACCACATGACGGTAGCTGGCAACTGACATGCAGCTGGCGCTGGCGGCAGCACGCCTCTGGCTGGCGCTGTTTGCTCTGCTGATCGTTGCCGGTTGCGAACGCGCCCCCACCCTCTCCCGGCTCAACCCGCATGATGTCATCGTCGCCTTCGGTGACAGCCTCACCTACGGCACCGGTGCCCAGCCCGAATCGTCCTACCCTGCGGTGCTGGCGGGTCTGACGGGCCGCACGGTGATCAATGCCGGCGTGCCCGGCGATACCACGGCCGACGGTCTCGCGCGCCTGCCCGGCGTGCTCGCCGAACACAGGCCCCGACTAGTGCTGCTCTGCCTCGGCGGCAACGATCTGTTGCGCCGTATCCCGGAAGCCGACACCGAAACCCACCTGCGCCTGCTCGCCCGCACCATCCGCGAAAGCGGCGCGGAGCTGGTGCTGATCGGCGTGCCAGAACCCAGGCTGTTCGGCGGGGCGGCCCCCGTCTATGCCCGGCTGGCCGAGGAAATCGGCGTGCCGCTGGAGGAGGCGGTGTTTGTCGATGTGCTGAAGGACAATCGACTGAAATCCGACCCCGTCCACGCCAACGCGGCCGGCTATCGTGTGGTGGCCGAACGGCTGGCCGAATTCCTGAGAGAATCCGGCGCACTGTAAACAGGGACTCCCGCATGAATGGACTGCTCGCCCTTGCCCGCCTGATCGACCGGCTGACCGAAACCGTCGGCCGCACCGCGATCTGGATCGTCCTCGTCGCCACCCTCATTTCCGCAGGCAATGCGCTCAGTCGCTATGTGCTGGGCGAAAGCTCGAACGCCTGGCTGGAAATCCAGTGGTATCTGTTCGGCGCGATGTTCCTGCTGACCGCCGGCTACACACTCAAGCACAACGGCCATGTGCGCATCGACATCTTCTACAACCGGCTGGGACCGCGCGGCCGAGCCTGGACCGATCTGCTCGGCGGGCTGTTCTTCCTGCTGCCGATGGCCGTGCTGCTGGCCTGGCTGTCGTGGCCGATGTTCCACGAGGCTTGGGTCACACAGGAAATGTCGCCCGATGCGGGCGGACTGGCGCGCTGGCCGGTAAAACTGCTGCTGCCGGTGGGTTTTGCCCTGCTGGCCTTGCAGGGTGTCGCCGAAATCATCAAGCGACTCGGTGTGCTGACCGGGCATGTCGCGCTGCCCCGTGAGCCCCCGGAGGAGCCGGTCTGATGGAGAACCTCGCCCCCCTGATGTTCCTCGGCCTGGTAGTTTTCCTGCTACTGGGCTACCCGGTGGCGTTTGCGCTGGCCGCCAACGGTCTGCTGTTTGCCGGCATCGGGCTGGCCACCGGCTGGTTCGACCTGGCCCTGCTGCAGGCGCTGCCGGAACGGGTCTACGGTATTGTCGCCAACCCCACGCTGCTGGCGATTCCCTTCTTTGCCTTCATGGGCCTGATCCTAGAACGCTCGGGCATGGCCGAGGACCTGCTCGACACCATCGGCCAACTCTTCGGCTCACTCAAGGGCGGGCTGGCCTACGCGGTGATCCTGGTCGGCGGCCTGCTCGCCGCCACCACCGGTGTGGTCGCCGCCACCGTCATCGCCATGGGCCTCATCTCGCTGCCGGTGATGCTGCGCTACGGCTACGACAAACGGCTGGCCTCGGGTGTCATCGCCGCCTCGGGCACGCTGGCGCAGATCGTGCCACCGTCATTAGTCTTGATCGTGCTGGCCGACCAGCTCGGCGCGTCGGTGGGCGACATGTACAAGGGCGCGTTGCTGCCCGGGCTCGGACTGATCGGGATGTATCTCGCGTTTGTCTTCCTGCTGACCCTGTTCCGGCCGCAGCTCGTGCCCGCCATGCCGGCGTCGGCGCGCACCCTGCATGGCACGGCGCTCGGGCTGCGCGTGCTCACCACGCTGGTACCACCGCTGGTGCTGATTTTCCTCGTGCTGGGCACCATTTTCCTCGGCATCGCCACGCCCACCGAAGGCGGCGCAATGGGCGCGGCGGGTGCGCTGTTGCTGGCGTGGGCACGCGGGCGGCTCACCCGCCTGCAACTGACGCAGGCGATGGACAGCACGACGCGGCTCACCACCTTCGTCATCTTCATCCTCATCGGCTCGACCATTTTCACCCTGGTCTTCCGCGGCCTCGACGGCGACCTCTGGGTGGAGCATCTGTTCGGTCACCTGCCGGGCGGGGTGCTCGGCTTCCTCATCGCCGTCAACCTGCTGGTCTTCGTGCTGGCGTTCTTCCTCGACTTCTTCGAGATCGCCTTCATCGTCGTGCCGCTGCTCGCGCCAGTGGCCGCCAAGCTGGGCATCGACCCCATCTGGTTCGGCGTGATGCTGGCGGTGAACATCCAGACCGCCTTCATGCACCCGCCTTTCGGCTTTGCCTTGTTCTACCTCAAGAGCGTGGCACCGAAATCGATCCGTACCGCCGACATCTACTGGGGGGCCATTCCCTTCCTGATCATCCAGCTGCTGATGGTGGCGCTGGTGCTGGCCTTCCCGCAGATCGTCCTGCGCGATGTACCGGCGGATGCCAGCAGCGTCACCGAAATCCCCATCAGCGTCGACCCTGACGCCAATTTCCTGCCGCCCGAATGGCGCTAGCGGTATCGAAAGCAGCAGAGTTCGCTCCCCACCCAAGCCGGTTTGTCCACGACAATCCGGCTTTTTTTATTTCGTGCCGTCTCAATAAAACAACTCCGTCATGGACAAACAGGCGATTCAAGCAATTTCGCCTTGACACAATATCGATAAAACTAATATTCTAATATTCAGTTTTTCGATTCTTTTTATCCCTGTCTTCAGGAGCAGTCCATGAAACTCGTCCACGCCCTCGTTCTTGCCTCCCTCACGGTTTCCGGCTCCGCTTTTGCCCTGGGCGACCCCGCTGCGGGCGAGCGCAAGGCGGCCACCTGTGTGTCCTGCCATGGCAGCGCCAGCTTCTCCGGCATGTTCCCGCTGGTCCAGCTGGCAGGCCGCGACGCCGACAAGCTGGCCACCAAGACCAACAAATACCGTAGCGGCAAGCTCTTCTCGCCGCTGATGAACATGTCGGTGATGGCCCTGTCGGACCAGGACGTGGAAGACATCGCCGCCTACTACCAGAAGCTCGGCAAGCCTTTCCTGGCGATGCCCGGCATTCGCGGCGACGAAGACATCACGGCTGCCAAGTAAGCTTCCATGACGCGCGCCGGACACGTCGCGCACCGCGTCTATGACCCCGTGCTGCGGACGCTGCACGGAGTCAATGCTTTGCTGATCGTGCTGCTGGGTGCGGGTGGGGTGGCCGCAGACAACTTGTCGCCCGGCGCGGCGCGGGCCTGGCTGCACGACACACACGGCCTGCTCGGCGCGGCGCTCATCGTGGGCCTGTGCTGCCGTCTGGTGTGGGGATGGGTTGGCCCTGCCCACGCGCGCTGGCGCGACCTCTGGCACCCGGCAGACTGGCGCGCGCAGCTTGCCCGGGGGCGTCTGTTTACAGCACCGCAGCGTCCGGGCCACCACCCGGTTGCCAGCCTGGCGTACCTCTCCGTCTATGCCCTGCTCGTGGCCCTGGCCGCCAGCGGACTGAGTCTGTTGGCCAGCACGCAGGGTGCGGGGCCGCTGGCCCCTGTTTTTGCCTGGGATGCCCGGCTCACCACCTGGCTGGCCGACCCGCACCGGCTGGCTGCTTGGGCCGTGCTGCTCTTCGTCTGCGTCCATCTCGCCGCGCTGGTCCTGCATGCACGCCTGCACCGCGTGCCTGTCGCCCAGAGCATGTGGAGTGGCGTGCAATATCTGGAACCCAAATGAAAATGCGACCGTTGATCCTCGCCCTGATGTCTCTGTTCACGGCCTCTGCCCTGGCCGATACGCCACAGCAGATTCTTGCCGTCTACCAGCAGCAGGCCGGGCAGGCCTCGGCCACACGCGGCGAGGCTTTCTTCCACGCCAAGATCACCCGCGACGGCCAGACCGAGAGCTGTGCAAGCTGCCACACCGACAACCCCAAGGCGATCGGCAAAACACGCGCCCACAAGCGCATCGAGCCGCTGGCCCCGGTGGCCAATCGCGACCGCCTCACCGACCCTGCCAAGGTGGAAAAGTGGTTCAGGCGCAACTGCAAGGATGTACTCGCCCGGGAATGCTCCGCACAGGAAAAGGCGGATTTCGTGGCTTTTCTGATTTCGGTGAAGTGACATGGGCCTCACCCGGAAAAACCTGAGCGTACTGTTCGCCACGCTGGCAGCCAGCGGTGTGTGGCTGGGCACAAGCTGGGGCGACGGCGGCCCGACCCCGACCTTCCCTGCCGTCAGCCACAAGGCAACGGCCGCAGAATGCGCGGCCTGCCATATGGCCTACCCGGCCGGCCTGTTACCCACCCGTTCGTGGACGCGCATGATGCGCGAACTGGACAACCACTTTGGCGAAGACGCCAGCCTGTCACCCGAGGAAACGCTGGCAATCACCCGCTACCTCACCGATAACGCCGCCGACAGCCCGCGCGCCAACGAACGGTCACGCCGCATTGCCAGCGGCGTCGCGCCGGGCGATTCGCCGCAGCGCATTTCTGAAACCGCCTACTTCCGCTACCTGCACGACGAGGTGCCCGCCGGGGTGTGGAAACGTGCGAAAATTGCCAGCCGTGCGAACTGCATCGCCTGCCACACGCGTGCCGAATCCGGCAGCTTTGCCGAACGCGAAATCAAGATACCCAAGGAATAGCCCAAGGAATCCTGCCATGTCCGAACTCATCATCGAAGACCTCGTCACCGGCAACGGCGACACCGCCGCCGCCGGCCAATACGTATCCGTGCACTACACCGGCTGGCTCACCAACGGCAGCAAATTCGACTCCAGCCTCGATCGCAACGACCCCTTCGAGTTCAAGCTCGGCATGGGTCAGGTTATCCCCGGCTGGGACCAGGGCGTGGCCGGGATGCAGGTCGGCGGCAAGCGCAAACTGACGATTCCGCCCGAGCTGGGCTACGGCGCGCGCGGCGCGGGCGGTGTGATCCCGCCGAACGCCACGCTGGTATTCGAAGTGGAACCGCTGCGCGTCGGCTGAGATCGCATTTGTTTCACCAACAGGCGGGGCCGGCAGTCGCCGCCCCGCCTGTGTCTTTTTTACCCGAGTAGAATTCGCGCATGACTGCCCCGCTGTTCTCCCACCGCAAGCACTGGGCCGCCCGTTTCGGCACCGCGCCCTTCCTCCCGATGTCACGAGAGGAAATGACCGCGCTCGGCTGGGACGCGTGCGACATCATCCTCGTCACCGGCGACGCCTACATCGACCATCCGAGCTTCGGCATGGCGCTGATCGGGCGGATGCTCGAAGCACAGGGCTACCGCGTCGGCATCATCAGTCAGCCCGACTGGCATTCCGCCGAGCCTTTCCGCGCGCTCGGCAAGCCCACACTGTATTTCGGCGTGACGGCGGGCAACATGGATTCGATGGTCAACCGCTACACCTCGGACAAGAAGATACGCTCCGACGACGCTTACACCCCGCACGCCGCGCCGAACAAGCGCCCGGACCGCGCCGTCACCGTCTATGCCCAGCGCTGTCGCGAGGCATTTTCAGGCGTGCCCGTCATCATTGGATCGATCGAGGCGAGCCTGCGCCGGATCGCACACTACGACTACTGGTCGGACACCGTACGCCGCTCGGTGCTGACCGACTCCAAGGCCGATCTGCTGATCTTCGGCAACGCCGAACGCGCGCTGCTCGATGTCACGCACCGCCTGTCGCAAGGGGAAAAAATCAGCGATATCCGCGACGTGCGCGGCACCGGCTTCATGGTGGCACGTGACTGGAAGCCGGCAGACGAATGGATCGAAGTCGCCTCGACCGAACTCGACACCCCCGGCGCTATCGACGCCCACGTCGATCCCTACGCGATGACGCCATCAGCGCCCCAAGCCCAGGTTCCCGAGGGCGCAGCGCCGATCCGCCTCGTGCCCAAAGCCGAACGCCTCGCGGCCAAACAGGCCGTGCGTGAACGCACCGTCGTCCGCCTGCCCGACTACGAGCAGGTCAAAAACAACCCTGCGCTCTACGCCCATGCGTCGCGGGTGTTCCATCTCGAATCCAACCCCGGCAACGCCCGCGCACTACGCCAGGCCCACGGCGAGCGCGACGTGTGGCTGAACCCGCCGCCGATTCCGTTGACGACCCCGGAGATGGACGCGGTCTACGACCTACCCTACGCGCGTGCACCGCACCCGGCCTACGGCGACGCGAAAATCCCGGCGTGGGACATGATCCGCTTCTCTGTCAACATCATGCGCGGCTGCTTCGGCGGCTGCACCTTCTGCTCGATCACCGAGCACGAAGGCCGCATCATCCAGAGCCGCAGCGAAGATTCAGTGATCCGCGAAGTCGAAGCCATCCGTGACCGCACGCCGGGCTTCACCGGGATCATTTCGGACCTGGGCGGCCCGACCGCGAACATGTACCGCATGGCGTGCAAGTCGGAAAAAATCGAAAAAGCCTGTCGGCGCCTGAGCTGCGTGTATCCGGACATCTGCGACAACCTCAACACCGATCACACGCCGCTCATCAACATGTACCGCCGCGCGCGCGCGCTGCCAGGGATCAAGAAGATTCTGGTCAGTTCAGGCCTGCGCTACGACCTCGCCGTGCGCTCGCCCGAATACGTGAAGGAACTGGTGCAGCACCACGTCGGCGGGTATCTGAAGATCGCGCCCGAGCATACCGAAACCGGGCCGCTCTCCAAGATGATGAAGCCCGGCATGGGTGCGTACGACCGCTTCAAGGAGATGTTCGAAGCCGCGTCCAAGGCCGTCGGCAAGAAGCAGTACCTGATACCCTACTTCATCGCCGCGCATCCCGGCACCACCGACGAGGACATGGTCAACCTCGCGCTGTGGTTGAAGCGCTACGAGTTCCGCCTCGACCAGGTGCAGACCTTTTTGCCGACGCCGATGGCGCTGGCGACGACGATGTACCACACCGAGAAGAACCCGCTGAAGAAGGTGCTCGGCGGCAAGGCGGAAAAAGTGGACGTGGTGCGCGAAGGCCGCCGCCGTCGCCTGCACAAGGCCTTCCTGCGCTATCACGACCCGGAGAACTGGCCGCTGCTGCGTGAGGCACTGAAAGCCATGGGCCGCGAAGACCTGATCGGCAACGGCAAGAAACATCTTATTCCGCTGTACCAGCCGGCGGGCACCGGCCGGCAACCGGAGGGCACGCGCGCGCCGCGCGGTCCGTCACGCGATGCCGCGTCCAAACTGTCCGCCTCACGCCCGGCGGCCGCCAAGCCCCATGCTGGCCAGGCCCGCAGCAAACCCACTCCCGCTGGGGACGGCCGCCCGCATCAAGTGCCGAAACATCCCCTCAGCCAGCGCCGGGGGGGCGGCAAGGCCCGCTGAATTTTCTTGCATCTTGAACCTGATTCTGGCGTGACCCCCAGCGACATCCTGCGCGCCAAACTCAACCTCGAAACCGCGCGTCTGGCCTGGCCCGAACTCGAACGCCACTTCGCGCGCGGCGTCGTGGTCTGCGTCAAACCCGGTTTCGATCTGGTGGACGCCGCGCTCGCGGTCGCCGAAAACCGTGCCGCCCTGGTGCAGGCCTGGCTCGCCGACGGCACGCTCGCGCGGCCCGACATGAACGATGCACAACGCTGGCACGATGCAAAACAGGGGTTCTGGGGCGTGGTCGTCGCGCCCTTCGTGCTGGTGCAGGAAACCCCGGCTTGCAGCGGCGACTCGACTTGAAGACACCGGTTCGACTGTCCAAACTCATGTCCGAGCGCGGCCTGTGCTCGCGCCGCGAAGCCGATGCTTACATTGAACAGGGTCTGGTTTTTGTCGACGGCCGGCGCGTGTCCGAACTCGGCACCAAGGTCGATCCGGATTGTGCGATCCGGCTCGATGCACAGGCCCACGCACGCCAGGCCGAGCGGGTGACGATCCTGCTGCACAAACCGGTAGGCTATGTGTCGGGTCAGCCCGAGCCCGGCTACGAGCCCGCCGTTGTCCTGATCCGCAGCGAAACGCGGTGGCCTGACGACCGTGAGGCGAGGCGCTTCGACCGGGCGCAGCTGCACGGCCTGGCCCCGGCCGGCCGGCTCGACATCGATTCCACCGGACTCCTGGTCCTGACGCAGGACGGCCGCGTCGCCAGACAGTTGATCGGCGACGATTCCAGCGTGGACAAGGAATATCTCGTGCGTGTCGAAGGCCGGCTCGACGAACGCGGCCTAGCGCTGCTGAACCACGGCCTGTCACTCGACGGCAAGAAACTGCGCCCGGCCCGGGTCGGGTGGCAGAACACCGACCAGTTGCGCTTCATCCTGCGCGAGGGCCGCAAGCGGCAAATCCGCCGCATGTGCGAGCTGGTCGGCCTGAAAGTCACCGGACTGAAGCGGGTACGCATCGGGCGCGTGCGCCTCGGCGACCTGCCGCCGGGGCAGTGGCGCTATCTGCGCGCAGACGAGCGTTTCTGACCGGGCATTTGTAAAAATCCCGCTGCCGGCCTTGCCCTGTGGGCGACTCAGCGTATACATTCCGTTTGCAGGTTGCGTTGCCTGCACCCTTTACCTTCATCAATGGGAGATTCCACATGCAATCGAAACTGCTCGTCGCCTTGTTTGCCGCACTGACGCTCACCGCCTGCCAGAAAGCGGAAGAAGCCGCCGCCCCCGCCATGGAAGAGGCGCAGGAAGCTGCCGGCACCGCAGTCGACGCAGCAGGCGATGCCGCGGCTGCCGGCGCTGAAGCGGCGGGTGATGCTGCCGCTGCCGCAGGCGAAGCCGTCACCGACGCCGCTGCCGAGGCAGCACAGGGTGCCGCCGATGCCGCCAACGCCGGTGCGGAAAAAGTGGAAGAAATGGCTGACAAGGCCAAGGAAGCCGCCCAGTAATCGCTTCCTGCCGCAGGGAAAAACGGCCGGGTCTGCCCGGCCGTTTTTATTTGTACATTATTTATACAAACGGAGAGCACGGCCGCAACCTTCCCCGGGGGGCGTCGTCGATACAATGCACGCATTCCGGCTCTCCCTGCCCACCATGCATCCCCTCGCCCTCTTCCTGATTGGCCTCGCCTCACCCGCCGCCCTTGCCGCGCCGCCTGCCGCCGTCACGCTGATACCGCTGTCCGCGGCGGTAGTCCATCCCGTGCGCGAAGCGCCCGCCCAGGCGGTCTCGCTCAATCACTCAAAACTGTCAGCCGAGATTGCCGCGCGCATCGACCGCATTCCCGTCGAACCGGGTCAGCGCATCGCGCGCCACGCCGTGGTGGCCGAACTCGATTGCGGCGACGCACGACTCGCAGCCGAGCGTGCGGAGGCCGCCCTGGCTTCGGCCCAGGCGCGCCTGAAACTAGCCCGCCAGCAGTTGCAGCGCAACAGCGAACTGGCGGCCAAGAACTTCATTTCCGGCGACGCACTCGATACGCGCAAGACCGAGGTCGACGTGGTGGCGGCCGATGTGAAACTGAATCAGGCTGCGGTCAACAGCGCACACCGTGAGGTCGGTAAATGCGCGGTTAAGACGCCCTTCCCGGCCATCGTCGAGATGCGGCTGGCACAGGTGGGTGAATGGGCCAGTCCCGGCACGCCGCTGGTGCAGGTGTGGGACACCTCTCGCCTGCAACTCGCCGTGCAGTTGCAGGCCACTGACGCCGACGCCTTGGCCGACGCTCGTTTCGTGAGCCAGGGCCGGGAATCTGCCGTGAAGCTGCTGCGGGTTTCGCCGGCGCTGGATCCGTCGGCGCGCACCCGCGAGGCGCGCTTCACCTTCGTCGGCACGCCGCCCGCCCCCGGCAGCCACGGCGTGCTGCGCTGGCGCGACCCACGCGCCTGGCTGCCAGCCGATTATCTGGTGCGTCGCGGCAAGGCGCTGGGCGCATTCATTGCGGTCGATGGCGTGGCCCGCTTCGTTGCCCTGCCCAGCGCGCAGGAGGGCCGGCCGGCCCTGGCCACTGCCCTGCCGCGCGACGCCCGGCTCGTCGACCAGGGCCGCTTTGCGCTGCAGGACGGCATGAAGCTCACCGCACGCTGAGTCCGCGATGAGTCTCTACGCCCGTTTCATCACCAACCATCCGCTGGCGAACGTCAGCTTCGTGGTCATCCTTCTGCTCGGCGTGCTGGGTTACCTCAACCTGCCACGTGAGCAGGATCCCGAGATCAATTTCAACTGGCTGGTGGTGAACACCGTGCTGCCGGGTGCCTCGGCCGAAGACGTCGAGAAGAAGGTGACCGAGCCGCTGGAGGAAGCGATTCGCACCCTGCCCGACATCCGCTTCGTGTCCAGCACCAGTCGGGATAACTCCTCGGTGATTCTGGTGCGCTTCCGCGAGGTGTCGCAACGCCAATTCGACAAGCATGTGACCGACCTGCGCAGGCTGGTGCAGAACAAGTACAACAGCGACCTGCCGGACGATGCGAAGGAGCCGGACGTACAGGAACTGACCACTTCGAACGGTTTTCCCACCGCGATGGTGCTGCTCACCGGTCCCGCCGCGGACGAACGCCTGCGCGTGACCGCCCGCCGTATCAAGGACGAGATCGAACGCGTGCCCGGCGTCGACCGCGTGCTGTCGACCGGCCAGGGCGACCCCGAACTGCGGATCGAATTCGCGCCACACGAAGTCGCGGCGCGCGGCCTCACCGCCGCGCAGCTTGCCGACGCGGCCAGCGCCTGGTTTCGCGACACCTTCGCCGGCCGGGCGCGCGTAGGCGACAGCGACTGGCTGGTACGGGTGATCGGCCAGGAAGCGGATGCCGATTACCTGGGTCGCCTCACCGTGCTGTCGCCCAGCCTCGATACACCGGTGCCGCTGTCCGCGCTGGCGACAGTGGAAACGGCGCGCGCGCGTCCCGCCAGCCTCGCGGCTTCGAATGGCCAGCCGGCGGTGATCCTCGCCATCACCAAGAAAAGCCGGGTGAACACGCTGAATCTGGTGAGCGACATCAACCAGCTGGTCACGGCGCGCGCGCCTGCGCTGGAACAGGGTGGTTTCCGCCTGATGCTGTTCGACGACCAGACCGTGCCGACGAAAACCGCCATCGGCGTGATGGAGTCCAACGCCCTGCTGGGCCTTTTCATCGTGCTCGGCCTGTGCTGGCTGTTCCTCGGCACGCGTCTGGCGGTGCTGGTGAGCCTGGGTATTCCCTTCGCGCTGGCGGGCACGTTTGCGATTCTGTACGCCTTCGATTTCACGCTGTCGATCCCGGTGCTGCTCGGTGTCGTGATCGCGCTGGGGATGCTGGTCGACGACGCGGTGGTCATCACCGAAGCCATCTATTACCGCATCGCGCGCGGGGCCGACGCGCTGGCTGCCACACTCGGCGCGGTGCGCGAGGTGGGCTGGCCGGTGCTGGCGGCGGTGGCGACGACCATTGCCGCCTTTCTGCCCTTGATGCTCATGCCCGGCATCATCGGCAAGTTCATGCTGCTGGTGCCGCTGGTGGTGACGCTGGCGCTGCTGATGAGCCTGGTCGAGGCCTACTGGATGATGCCGGCGCACGTCACGGCGCTGAACGTCGATTTCACCCGGCCCTCTCGCCTGCACGCCACACGCGAGCGCGCCACCCACACCCTGCGCGTGAAATACACCCGCATCCTGGTGAAACTCATGCGCTATCCCTGGATCGGCGGCGTCGGCGTGCTGCTGCTCTTCGTCGGCGCGCTGGGGCTGGTCATCAGCGGCGCGGTGCGCACGCAGTTCTTCGCCTTCGACCCGATCCGGCTCTTTTATGTGAGCGTCGACATGCCGAGCGGCAGCGCCATCGAGGCTACACTGGCCGAAACCCAGCGCGTGGAAACAGCGGTACGGCGCCATCTTCGCGACGGCGAAGCGCGCGGCGTGACGAGCTACGCCGGCGTGAAATGGACCGACACCGAACCACTGTACGGCGAAGCGTATGGCCAGGTCAGCGTGTCGCTCAATCCGCGCAGTGGCGACATGCGCGACGTGGGTGAAGTTGTCGACGCGATGCGACGCGACGTTGAAGCCCTGCCCAGCGCCGGCAAGATTTCCTTCACCCAGCTGTCTGGTGGCCCGCCGTCGCAGAAGCCAATCAAGCTGCGCCTGCTGGGTGATGACATCACCGAACTGCGCTCCGCCGCGCAGGCCCTGAAGACTGCGGTCGAGAAAATCGGCGGCACGCGGGATGTGACCGACGACGACCAGCCCGGGCGGATGCAGCTGGTGCTGCGGCTCGACGCCGAAGCGGTGAAGGCAGCCGGCCTCGACCCCGCCTCGGTGGCTCGCCTGGTGCGCCTGCATACCGAAGGCGAGATCGTGGCCGAGACCCGGTCCGGCGGCGACAAGATCGAGCTGCGCGTGCGCGGTGCCAGCGGCCAGTCCGGCGATCTCACCGACGTTCGGCAACTGCTCGCCGATCCGGTTGCCCTGCCCGGTGGCAACACGACCACGCTGGGGGCGTTGGTCGAAGCCGGCACGCGAGTGGGCTCGGCCGGCATCAAGCATTACAACCTCAAGCGCGCGATCACAATCGAATCGGACCTCGACAAGGCCCGGCTCGACACGGTGGAAGCCAATGCGCAGATCGCCCAAGCCTGGGAAACGCTCGCGCCAGCCTACCCCAACACGCGCATCGACTTTTCCGGCGAGCTGGACGACATCAATGAAAGCCTGGGGGCGATGAAGATGCTGTTCCTGCTCGGCGTGGGTCTCATCTACCTCATCCTCGCCGCACAGTTCCGCTCCTACTGGCAGCCGTTCCTGATCCTGCTGACCGTGCCCATGGCCTTTACCGGCGTGGTGTTCGGCCTCTTTGTCACTGGCAACCCGCTGTCGCTCTATACGCTCTACGGTGTCATCGCGCTGGCCGGCATTGCGGTCAATTCGGCCATCGTCCTGATCGACGCGGCCAACGCCCGTCTCGCCGACGGCATGGGTCTGCTGCACGCCACGCTCTATGCCGCGCGCCGCCGCGTCGTGCCCATCCTCATCACCACCACCACGACCATCGGCGGACTGTTCTCGCTGGCCGTGGGCCTGGGTGGCCATTCGCTGATCTGGGGGCCGATGGCGGCGAGTCTGGTGTGGGGCCTCCTGGTCGCCACCACGCTCACGTTATTCACCATGCCCACGCTGTTCCGGCTGGCGATGCAGATCGGGCCAGGCCTGCGTGCCGGTATGGGCCGCCGGCTGCTACACCGCGCATGAACCCGCGCGAACTGCTGATCGCGTCTTTCCGCGCGGCGGTCGCGGCGGCCGATCCCGCCCAGCGCGTGCCGCCGCATCTGCCACCGCCACCGCGCGGGCGCACGCTGGTGGTCGGCGGCGGCAAGGCGGCGGCGAGCATGGCGGTTGCCGTCGAGGCACACTGGCCTGCGTCAGTGCCGCTGTCGGGTCTGGTCGTCACGCGTTACCGGCATGGCCTGCCGACACGGCGCATCGAGGTCGTCGAAGCCAGCCATCCGCTACCCGACGGACGCGGCGAAGCTGCGGCCCTGCGCATGTTGGAACTGGCTGGCCAGCTTGGCGAAGACGATCTGCTGCTGGCCCTGATCTCGGGCGGTGGCTCCAGCCTTCTGGCCGCGCCGGTCGCAGGCGTCAGCCTCAAGGCGCTGCGCCAGCTCACCAAGGCGCTGCTCGCGGCAGGCGCGACCATCCAGGATATCAACACCGTGCGCAAGCACCTCACCCGGCTCTCCGGAGGCCAGCTCGCACGCGCTGCGAACGGCGCACGCGTGCTGGCGCTGATCATCTCCGACGTGGTCGGCGACGACCCCACCCATATTGCCTCCGGCCCCTGCGCACCTGATCCCACCAGCTGCGCGGATGCCCTTGTCGTATTGACCCACTTCGGCATCGTGCCGCCCGCAAGCATCCTTGACCACCTCGAAGGTCATCGCTCGAATCAAGACACAGCCCGGCCGGATGCCCCCTGCTTCTCGCGTACAGAAAACCGGGTGATCGCCAGCGCACGCGCGAGTCTCGACGCCGCCGCACAGGTCTTCGAAGCGCAAGGCATTCCGGCCATCGTGTTATCCGATTGCGTGTCCGGCGATGCCCAGGCCGTCGCCCGACACCATGCGGCGCTGGTCCGTACGATCTCCCGACGGCCGCTGGCCCTGCTCTCCGGCGGGGAAACCACGGTCACGCTGCGCCCGGAACATGGACGCGGCGGGCGCAATGCCGAATTCCTGCTGGCGCTCGGCTGTGCACTGGGGGAACCGGGTGCCTGGGCGCTGGCCTGCGACAGCGACGGCATCGACGGCAGCGAGGACAACGCGGGCGCGCTGCTGACGCCGGATACGCTGACGCGTGCCCGGTCACAGGGGTTCGACGCGGTGTCCTGCCTGGCCGTGCACGACAGTCACGGCTTCTTCGCCGCCCTCGGCGATCTGATCGTCACCGGGCCGACGCGCACCAACGTCAACGACTACCGAGCACTGTTACTCACTTAGATGCACCTCCACCGGGTCACCCAACTTGAGTCCGAAGGTTCCGGCTGCACTGCCCCGATTGACAGCAAGTTCCAGCAAACCGACGCTGTTCATGAACCAGAAACCTTCACCGCGTTCAACGAAACCAAAGCTCTCGCCATGCCTGAAGGTTTTATCCGATGCCGTGACACGCGCATTCGATGGCACGTTGCGCATACCCGTCCATGCGTTGCCGTAGTGGTCGATATAAATCACACAGGGCCAATCACGCGCGTCGAATTCGACGGCGAGTTTTTCCAGGGGCGCAAGCTTGTCGGCCGGAAATTCGCCCCTGGCGATCTCGGCCGTGATCACCGCGAAGAGATCGCGACCATGGAAGGTGGGCGACAACGCATCAGGACACCAGTCGATGCGCCAGATTTTCACCCCCTCTGAGCGCGCTGCTGTCACCGACAGCAAACCGTTATCTGGTCCGACGAACCAACGTCCCCCGGCCAGTACCACAATTGCACCGCGCGCCGTACCCACGCACGGATCCACCACGGCGAGGAATACCGTTCCAGAGGGAAATCCGCTGGCAAAAGCCGCCAGCAAATGCGCGCCGGCCACGGGATCGAAGTCCGGCACCTCATTCAGCAAATCCACAACAGGTTGCGAGGGTGCATGTTCGGTCAGACGCGCCTTGATCTGCCCGATGTAGGGGTCGCGGCTACCAAAGTCGGTAAAGAGAACGATCACAGCTTGGCCACAGGTCTGCAATGGCCCGACTATGCCTGAGCGGGATCATGCGCGGCAAGGCGCGCAGAATGAAAAAAGCCGGGCAAGCCCGGCTTTCTCGATAGCATGCAACGCTTATTCAGCGTCCACAGCCTCGGCGGTCTCAGGGCGATCGACCAGTTCAACCAATGCCATCGGCGCATTGTCACCGACGCGGAAGCCGTATTTCAGGATGCGCAGGTAGCCGCCGGGACGAGTCTTGTAACGCGGGCCCAGTTCACCGAAGAGCTTGACGACCATTTCACGGTCACGCAGTCGGTCGAACGCCAGACGGTGGTTGGCGAGCGACGGCTCCTTGCCCAGGGTGATCAGCGGTTCGACGAAGCGGCGCAGTTCCTTGGCCTTGGGCAGGGTGGTCTTGATGACTTCATGACGCAGCAGTGAGTTGCTCATGTTGCGGAACATGGCCAGACGATGGCTGGTCGTGCGGTTGAGCTTGCGGTTGGACTGGCGATGACGCATGGCGATTCCTTTTCTAAGCGGTTTGTTCTTGGGCTAGATCGCCTGCCACGGCGACCCGCACTTTATTGGTCAATTGATGAAAATCAGGGGCGATCGAGGCCGGCCGGCGGCCAGTTCTCCAGCTTCATACCCAGCGACAGACCTTTCGAGGCCAGCACGTCCTTGATTTCGTTCAGCGACTTGCGGCCCAGGTTCGGGGTACGCAGCAGTTCGGTCTCGGAACGCTGGATCAGGTCGCCGATAAAGTAGATGTTCTCGGCCTTGAGGCAGTTCGCCGAACGCACGGTCAGCTCGAGATCGTCGACCGGACGCAGCAGCAGGGGATCGACCTGCGGCGAGCGCGGCGACTCCGATTCGGTCGGCGTACCTTCCAGATCGGCAAACACGGAAAGCTGGTTCACGAGAATGCGGGCTGCGGTACGCACCGCCTCTTCCGGTTCGACCACACCGTTGGTCTCGATGTCGATCACAAGACGGTCGAGGTCGGTACGCTGCTCGACGCGCGCGCTTTCGACCGAGTAGGCCACGCGGCGCACCGGGCTGAACGAGGCATCGACCAGAATCGATCCGACAGCGCGGGTTTCGTCGGAAACCTTGCGCGACGTAGCCGGCTGGTAACCCCGGCCCGCTTCGATCTTGATTTCCATGTCGAGTTTACCGCCCTTGGTGAGATGGGCAATGACATGATCGGGGTTCAGCACTTCGATGTCGTGGCCGAGTTCGATGTCACCCGCCGTCACCACACCCTCGCCGGATTTGGCGACTTTCAGCATGGCTTCAGACCTGCCATGCATCTTGAACGCGATGCCTTTGAGGTTCAGCAGGATGTCGACGACGTCTTCCTGCACGCCTTCGATCGTCGAGTATTCATGCACGACGCCGCTGATCGCGACTTCGGTCGGGGCATAGCCCACCATGGACGAGAGGAGAATACGACGCAGCGCATTGCCGAGGGTGTGGCCGTAGCCACGCTCGAAGGGCTCCATGATGACCTTGGCGTGCAGCGGAGAGGCGCGATCGACCTCCACGATGCGCGGCTTGAGAAATTCCGTAGCGCTTTGCATGTATGGCGTTTCCTTAAGTCAGGCTCAGGCTTACTTGGAGTACAGCTCGACGACCAGCGATTCGTTGATGGTCGAAGGCAGGTCGGAACGCTGGGGAACCGATTTGTAGGTGCCTTTCAGCGCCTTGGCGTCCACGTCGACCCACTCGGGGTAGCCGCGCGCAGCCGTGGCTTCGGCAGCAGCCTTGATCCGCAGATGGGCTTTTGCCGCCTCGGAAACCTCAACCACGTCGCCCGCGCGCACCTGGTACGACGGAATGTTCACGCGACGGCCGTTCACCTTGATGCCGTTGTGGCGGACCACTTGACGGGCTTCGGTACGCGACGCGCCAAACCCCATGCGGTAGCAGACCGAATCGAGACGGGATTCGAGCAGGGCAAGCAGGTTTTCACCGGTCACGCCCTTGCTGCTGTCGGCTTTTTTGTACACAAGGCGGAACTGGCCTTCGAGCACGCCGTAGATGCGGCGGATTTTCTGCTTTTCACGCAGGTGAACGCCATAGTCGGACAGGCGGGCACCGCTCTTCTGGCCATGCTGGCCGGGGGCATAGGCACGGCGTTCGATCGCGCATTTGTCAGTGAAGCACTTCTCGCCTTTCAGGAAGAGCTTTTCGCCTTCGCGGCGGCACTGACGGCATTTGGGGTCAAGATTACGAGCCATAGATGTAAGTCCTAGTGTTTGGACGCGGCGTTACCGATTTAGATACGACGCTTCTTGGAGGGGCGGCAGCCGTTGTGCGGAATCGGCGTCACGTCGGAAATCGCCGTGATCTTGAAGCCCAGACCATTGAGTGCACGCACGGTCGATTCACGACCCGGCCCCGGTCCCTTGATACGCACTTCCAGATTCTTCACGCCATATTCCTGCGCCATCTTGCCGGCATTCTCGGCGGCAACCTGCGCAGCAAACGGCGTGGACTTGCGCGAGCCTTTGAAGCCCGCGCCACCCGCCGTCGCCCAAGAGAGGGCATTACCCTGACGATCGGTGATCGTCACGATGGTGTTGTTGAACGAAGCATGAATATGGGCGATGCCTTCCGCCACATTCTTCTTGACCTTTTTGCGCACACGCGCAGCAGTTTTATTGGTAGCCATGATCAATCCTTATTTTCTGATGGCCTTGCGCGGACCCTTGCGGGTACGCGCATTGGTGCGGGTACGCTGACCACGCACGGGCAAGCCCTTGCGGTGACGGAACCCCCGGTAGCAGCCCAGATCCATCAGGCGCTTGATGTTCATGGTGACTTCGCGACGCAGGTCGCCTTCCACCGTGAACTTGGAAACGCCTTCACGAAGACGTTCCATCTCGGCTTCGGTCAGGTCCTTGATCTTGGTCACATGGGCGATGCCGGCGGCGTCGCAAATCTGCCCGGACGTGGTCCGGCCAATGCCATAGATAGCGGTCAACGCGATAACCGCGTGTTGGTGGTTCGGGATGTTAACCCCAGCAATACGAGCCATTCACGAAGCTCCGGACGCAAAAACAGATAATTATAACACGTCGGCCGCTATCCGGCCGACTCGAAATGGCCGACCCTTACGGTCAGCCCTGGCGCTGCTTGTGGCGCGGATCGTCACAAATGACGCGCACGACGCCCTTGCGGCGAACGATCTTGCACTTGCGACAGATTTTCTTGACAGAAGCCTGGACTCTCATGGTTTTCTCCATTCTCACCAGCGACAAATCGCTGGCCTAAATCATCGTTACTTGGCGCGGAAAACGATCCGCCCCTTGGTCAGGTCATATGGCGTCAGCTCAACCGTGACCTTGTCACCCGGCAAAATCCGGATGTAGTGCATGCGCATCTTTCCGGAAATGTGGCCGAGTAGCACATGGCCATTTTCCAGTTTTACCCGGAAGGTTGCGTTTGGGAGGTTTTCCAGAACCTCCCCCTGCATCTGTATAACATCTTCCTTCGACATCAGCGCCCTGCCAGGCCATTCTTGAAGTTTGCCTTTTTCAGCAAACCTTCGTACTGGTGTGACATGACATAGGCCTGTACCTGTGCCATGAAATCCATCGCCACCACCACGATGATCAGCAGCGAGGTGCCGCCGAAATAGAACGGCACGTTCCATTTCAGGATCAGGAATTCGGGCAGCAGGCAGACCAGAGTGATGTAGATCGCGCCAACCAGCGTCAGACGCGTGAGGATCTTGTCGATGTAGCGGGCCGTCTGGTCACCCGGGCGGATGCCCGGAACAAACGCACCACTTTTCTTCAGGTTGTCGGCGGTTTCCTTGGAATTGAAAACCAGCGCGGTATAGAAAAAACAGAAAAATATGATCGCGAGCGCGTACAACAAAACATAGACGGGCTGACCGGGTGAAAGCGTCGCAGCCACATCGCGCAGCCACGCCATGCTTTCACCACTGCCAAACCAGCCGGCCATACTCGCGGGAAAGAGGATGATGCTCGACGCGAAGATGGGTGGAATGACGCCAGCCATGTTCAGCTTCAGCGGCAGGTGCGAGCTCTGCCCACCGACGACCATTTTCCCGACCTGGCGCTTGGCATAATTGACGAGGATCTTCCGCTGACCGCGTTCAACGAATACCACCAGCGCGGTAACCAACAGAATGCCGACGAACAGCATCAGCACAAGCGGAATCGAAAACGCGCCGGTACGCGTCAATTCGAGCGTGCCGCCAATCGCCGATGGCAGCCCTGCCGCGATTCCGGCGAAAATGATGATCGAGATCCCGTTGCCCAGGCCGCGTTCGGTGATCTGCTCGCCCACCCACATCAGGAACAGGGTGCCGGCCGTCAGGGTCACCATGGTGATGAGGCGGAACATCATGCCAGGATCCAGCACCAGGCCGGCCTGGGATTCGAGCGCAATCGCAATGCCCATGGACTGGAAAATGGCCAGCCCCAGCGTGCCGTAGCGCGTGTACTGCGTAATCTTTCGTCGCCCGGCTTCTCCCTCTTTCTTGAGGGCCGAGAGCTGTGGCGAAACCGTCGTCATCAACTGCACTATGATCGACGCCGAAATGTACGGCATGATCCCGAGCGCAAACACGCTGAAACGCGACAGCGCGCCACCCGAGAACATATTGAACATACCGAGTATCCCGCCCTGCTGCGACTGGAACAGCTGTTCCAGCACGACAGGGTCGATCCCCGGCACCGGAATGAAGGTTCCGATCCGGTAGACGATGAGGGCACCAAGCAGGAACAGCAAGCGACGCTTCAGGTCGCCGAATTTGCTCATGCCGGTTTTCGGGGTGGCCAAGGTAGTTCCCGTGGATTATTCAGCGACGCTGCCACCGGCAGCTTCAATTGCAGCGCGAGCGCCCTTGGTCACGGCAAGACCGGACAGATTGACGGCCTTGCCGATTTCGCCAGACAGATAGACACGGGCGGCACGAGCTGAGCCGCTGACAATGCCGGCCTGCTTCAGTACCAGCAGATCGATCTGATCAATACCGATGGCCGCCAGTTCGGACAGGCGAACGCGGGCGGTATCGGCCTTAGTCAGCGATACAAAACCACGCTTGGGCAGACGGCGATGCATCGGCATCTGACCACCCTCGAAACCGACCTTGTGGAATCCGCCGGCCCGCGATTTCTGTCCCTTGTGGCCGCGACCCGCGGTTTTACCCAAGCCCGAGCCGATGCCGCGACCGACGCGACGCTTGTCCTTCTTGGCGCCGTCAGCCGGCTTGATCGTATTCAGTTCCATCTTATGCCTCGCACTTCACCAGATAGGCGACCTTGGTAATCATGCCGCGGTTCGCCGGGGTATCCAGCACTTCGACTGTATGGTTCATCCGGCGCAGACCGAGACCACGCACACAAGCCCGATGGGGGGATTTGGTGCCGATCAGGCTCTTGACCAGCGTCACTTTGATTGTCTTTTGCTCGCTCATGGCTTATCCCGTGATTTCTTCGACCGACTTGCCGCGCTTGGCCGCAATTTCCGAAGGCGTCGACATCTTCATCAGCCCGTCGATGGTCGCACGCACGACGTTATAGGGATTGGTCGAACCCAGACACTTGGCGAGCACGTTCTGCACGCCCATCACCTCAAACACTGCGCGCATCGCGCCGCCAGCGATAATGCCGGTACCTTCGGATGCAGGCTGGATCAGAACACGCGAAGCGCCATGTTCCCCCACGACCGTGTGATGGAAAGTGCCGTTCTTGAGGTCAACCTTGACCATTTTGCGGCGGGCTTCTTCCATGGCTTTCTGTACGGCAACCGGGACTTCACGGGACTTGCCCTTGCCCATGCCGATGCCGCCATCGCCATCGCCGACCACGGTCAGCGCGGCAAAGCCCATGATCCGCCCACCCTTCACCACCTTGGTGACACGGTTGACCGAGATCATCTTCTCGCGCAAGCCGTCGCCGCGCTCTTCGTTATTCGTAGGTGCTGTACGGGCCATCTTGATTTCGCCTCGTTAAAATACCAAACCGCCTTCGCGCGCCGCTTCAGCCAGGGCTTTCACACGCCCATGGAACCTGAAGCCAGCCCGATCGAAAGCCACTTTCTCGATACCCAAGCCCTTGGCCTTTTCTGCCAGGCGCTTGCCAACAGCTGCAGCCGCGGCAACGTTTCCGCCGTTGGGCTGCTCGCCTCGCATATCCTTGTCGTTGGTCGAGGCACTCACCATCACCGTACCGCCATCCGCCGAGATGATCTGGGCGTAAATATGGCTGTTGGTACGATGGATGGCCAGGCGAATCGCCTTGACGGCCGCGATTTTGGCGCGGGTTTTGCGCGCTCTGCGAATCCGTGTTTGCTTGGTGTTCATGATCTGTCCTTAAGCCTTACTTCTTCTTGGTCTCTTTCTTGATGACCACTTCGTCGCTGTAGCGCACGCCCTTGCCTTTGTAGGGCTCCGGCGGACGATAGGCGCGCACGTCGGCTGCGACCTGGCCCACGGCCTGGCGGTCGATGCCCTTGATCACGATTTCCGTTTGCGTCGGCGTCTCAACCTTGATGCCCGCTGGCATCTTGTGCACCACGGGGTGCGAGAAGCCAAGCGTGAGGTTGAGCGCATCGCCCTGCGCCTGGGCACGATAGCCCACGCCCACCAGAGTCAGACGCTTCTCGAAACCTTTCGAGACCCCCTGCACCATGTTGTTGACCAGGGCGCGCATAGTGCCCGCCATGGCGTTGGCGCGTATGCTCTCGCCGACCGGCGCAAAAGTCAGAACGCCGTCATTCAGGGCAACGGCAACATCGGGCGAAGCCGGCTGGCTGATGCTGCCCAGCGGGCCCTTGACGGAAACACCCCCCGCCAGGGTGACTTCGACACCCTTCGGGACGGTAATGGGATTCTTGGCTACACGTGACATATCGGCTCTCCCTTACGCGACCACGCAGAGGATTTCGCCACCCACGCCCTTGGCGCGAGCATGGCGGTCGGTCATGACACCGCTGGAGGTGGACACGATGGCCACACCCAGACCGTTCATGACGCGCGGCAATTCCTGAGCGCCTTTGTAAATACGCAGACCAGGCTTGCTGACGCGCTCGATGTGCTCGATGACGGGGCGCCCTGCATAGTATTTCAGCTGAAGCTCAAGTTCGGGCTTGCCGGTTTCGTCGCGCACGGCGAAGTCGTCGATGTAGCCTTCATCCTTCAGCACCTTGGCAATTGCCACCTTGACCTTGGAGGACGGCATCGAGACCGAAACCTTTTCCACCGATTGCGCATTGCGGATGCGGGTCAGCATGTCCGCGATGGGATCACTCATACTCATTTGTTAGCCCTTTACCAGCTTGCCTTGACGATGCCGGGAATTTCGCCCTTCATCGCATACTCGCGCAGCTTGCCGCGCGCCAGACCGAATTTGCTGAACACGCCACGCGGACGCCCCGTCAACTGACAGCGGTTACGCTGACGCACCGGGCTGGCATTGCGCGGCAGGGCCTGCAAAGCCGCGTAGGCAGCCATGCGCTCTTCATCAGTGCTCTGCGCATTGGCGATCACTGCCTTCAGCGCAGCACGCTTGGCGGCAAATTTCTTTACCGTGCGCGCCCGCTTTTCTTCACGGTTGATCAAGGATAACTTGGCCATGCCTACCTCAATTCTTGCCTGCTTAATTCTTGAAAGGGAAACTGAAGGCCGCCAGCAGGGCGCGCGCTTCGTCGTCAGTCTTGGCGGTGGTGGTGATGGTGATGTTCATCCCACGCAGCGCATCGATCTTGTCGTACTCGATTTCCGGGAAGATGATCTGTTCCTTGACGCCCATGTTGTAGTTGCCACGGCCATCAAAGGATTTGCCCGACACCCCACGGAAGTCACGAATCCGCGGCATCGCCACGGTAACGAGACGATCCAGGAATTCGTACATCTGACCGCGACGCAGCGTGACCATGCAGCCCACCGGATAGTTTTCCCGGATCTTGAAGCCCGCAATGGACTTCTTGGACTTGGTCACCACCGGCTTCTGACCAGCGATCTTCTGCATGTCACCGACGGCGTGCTCCATCACCTTCTTGTCGGCAACCGCTTCACCCACCCCCATGTTCAGGGTGATCTTCTGGATACGCGGCACTTCCATGACAGACTTATAGCCAAACTGCTCGACCAGTTTCGGCACCACGGTATCCCGATAAAATTCTTGCAAGCGCGCCATGATTACCCCTGAGCGTCGACCATTTCGCCGTTGGACTTGAACACTCGCACCTTGCGGCCGTCCTCGAGCTGCTTGTAACCCACCCGATCCGCCTTTTGCGTCGCGGGATTAAACAGCGCGACATTGGAAGCGTTAATCGGCATTTCTTTTTCAACGATGCCACCCTGCATATTGCGCATGGGGTTCGGCTTCTGGTGCTTCTTGACGCGATTCACGCCCTCCACCACCACAGCACCATCGTCGAGCACGCGCAGCACGGTGCCACGCTTGCCCTTGTCCTTGCCGGTGAGAACGATCACCTGGTCGCTTTTATGAATACGAGCCATGATTCCCTCTTACAGAACCTCGGGCGCAAGCGAGACGATCTTCATGAACTTCTCGGTACGCAGTTCGCGCGTCACGGGCCCGAAGATGCGGGTACCGATCGGCTCCAGTTTGTTATTGAGCAGCACAGCAGCATTGCCGTCGAAGCGGACCAGCGAGCCATCCGGACGACGCACGCCCTTGGCTGTGCGCACGACGACGGCGTTGTAAACGTCGCCCTTCTTCACACGACCACGCGGCGCTGCATCTTTGATGCTGACCTTGATGATGTCGCCCACGCTCGCGTAGCGACGATGACTGCCGCCCAACACCTTGATGCACATCACCGAGCGCGCACCTGTGTTGTCAGCCACGTCCAATACGGACTGCATCTGAATCATTTAATTGCCTCCAACTTAATCCACCGTATTCAAGAAGCACAGCCGGTGGCCAGTTTTGGAACCCGTTCGGGAGAAATTCGCCTTGCAAACCCCAAGGCGGAAACCACTGAGTCAGCGAACCGGACAGAAACCAACCGGCCAGCCAACCGGAAAACCCGGCACTATACCGGGCCAGACCACTTTAAGCAAGCACTAAACGCGCGCGCGTTCAATCAATTTGCTGACAGTCCAAGCCTTGGTCCGCGACAGCTTGCGCGTTTCTTCGATCTGCACCATGTCGCCCTCGTGGAACTCGTTGTTCTCATCGTGCGCATGGTATTTCTTGGACAACCGGATGACCTTCCCGATCACCGGGTGCTTCACGCGACGCTCTACCAGAACGGTGACCGTCTTGTTCATCTTGTCGCTGACCACACGCCCGGTCAGGGTGCGGATCATCTTCTTGGTTTCAGTCATGCTTGACCCGCCTTCTCGCGCATAATGGTCTTGACCCGGGCGATATCACGGCGCAGCTTGCCGAGGTCAGCAGTCTTGTTCGACTGCTGCGTCGCCACCTGCATGCGCAGCGCAAAGTGCGCACGCAGCAAGGATTCGAGTTCCTGCTTCAATTCCACGGCATTCTTGCCGCGCATTTCCTTGGTATTCATCGTTTAACTCCCGATCATGCGGGTGACGAACGTGGTGGCGATCGGCAACTTGGCTGCCGCCAGGCGGAATGCCTCGCGGGCCAGCTCTTCGTTCACGCCATCCATTTCATAAAGAACCTTGCCAGGCTGGATTTCGGCCACGTAGTACTCGGGCGCGCCCTTGCCGTTACCCATCCGCACTTCTGCCGGTTTACGCGAAATCGGTTTGTCCGGGAAAATACGGATCCAGATGCGCCCACCGCGTTTGATATGGCGGGTCATCGCGCGACGCGCGGCCTCAATCTGGCGGGCCGTCAGGCGGCCACGACCGATCGCCTTGAGACCGAAGTCACCAAAGCTCACGCTTGCACCGCGTGTCGCCAGGCCGGTGTTACGGCCCTTCTGCTCCTTGCGGTATTTTCTTCTAGCTGGCTGCAGCATGTTTCACTCCTGATTTCTTGCCGCGCTTTTCCGGTTCAGCCGCAGCAGGCGCTTCGCCACGATTCAGCGCATCGCCCTTGTAGACCCAGACCTTGATGCCGATGATGCCGTAGGTGGTCTTGGCTTCGGCCACACCGTAGTCGATATCTGCGCGCAGGGTATGAAGCGGCACGCGACCTTCGCGATACCACTCGGTGCGTGCGATCTCGGCACCATTCAGACGCCCGGAGCTCATGATTTTGATGCCCTGCGCGCCCAGACGCATGGCATTCTGCATCGCGCGCTTCATGGCGCGGCGGAACATCACACGCTTCTCAAGCTGCTGCGCAATGCCATCAGCGATGATCTGGGCATCGGTTTCCGGCTTGCGGATCTCTTCGATGTTGACGTGGACCGGCACCGACATCATCCGCGCCAGATCAGCACGCAGGATTTCGATGTCTTCACCCTTGCGACCGATGACCACACCGGGACGGCCGCTGAAGATCGTGATGCGTGCGTTCTTGGCAGGACGCTCGATGAGCACCTTGGAAACCGAGGCATGGGAGAGCTTTTTCTTCAAATAGTCCCGTACCTTAATGTCTTCGAGCAAGGTGCTGGCGAAGTTCTTGTTCGAACCGTACCACTTCGCCGTCCAGGTGCGTTGAACGCCCAGACGGAACCCAGTCGGATGTATTTTTTGTCCCATCGCGCTTCCTTAATCGCCAACCGTCACGGTAATGTGACAGGTGGGTTTGCTAATACGGTTGCCACGACCCTTGGCGCGCGCGGTGAAACGCTTCAGCACCGAGCCCTGATCGATATAGATTGTTTTCACTTTCAAGGCATCGATATCTGCACCTTCATTGTGCTCGGCATTGGCAATGGCCGACTCCAGCACTTTCTTGATGATGCCAGCCCCTTTTTTGGGGCTGAAGGCCAGGATATTTAGTGCCTTCTCCACGCGCAGACCACGGATCTGGTCGGCAACCAGGCGGCCTTTCTGTGCAGACAGACGGGTACCACGCAAAATCGCAGAAACTTCCATCATGCGCTCCTTATTTCTTCGCCTTCTTGTCCGCGACGTGGCCCTTGAAGGTACGCGTCAGGGAGAATTCACCGAGCTTGTGGCCCACCATGTTTTCAGTGACGAAAACCGGGATGTGCTGGCGGCCGTTGTGTACCGCGATGGTCAGGCCGATGAAATCGGGGAGGACAGTGGATCGACGCGACCAGGTCTTGATCGGACGCTTGTCGTTCGAGCCGCGCACCGCTTCGATTTTCTTCAGCAGATGGGCGTCGACGAACGGGCCTTTTTTAATTGAACGTGCCATATCTTTCTACCTCAATCAGCGCGCGTGACGGCGGCGGACGATCATGTTGGAGGTGCGCTTATTGCTGCGGGTACGGTAACCCTTGGTCGGCGTACCCCACGGGCTGACCGGATGACGCCCGGCAGCTGTGCGACCTTCACCCCCGCCATGCGGGTGGTCGACCGGGTTCATGACCACGCCCCGCACTGTCGGACGAACGCCGCGCCAGCGCATGGCACCGGCCTTGCCGATGGAACGCAGGCTATGCTCCCCGTTACCCACCTCGCCCAGAGTTGCACGACAATCGACATGCACCTTGCGAATCTCGCCCGAACGCAAGCGGAGCTGTGCGTAGGCACCCTCACGCGCGAGCAGCTGAACGGAGGTACCGGCCGACCGCGCAATCTGCGCACCCTTGCCCGGCATCATCTCGATGCAATGGATCGTCGAGCCCACCGGAATGCTGCGCAGCGGCAAACAGTTGCCTGCCTTGATCGGCGCATCTGCACCGTTCAGCAGCTGCTGGCCGACTTCCGCACCGCGCGGTGCAATGATGTAGCGACGTTCACCATCGGCGTAACACAGCAAGGCCAAGTGCGCAGAGCGGTTGGGGTCATACTCGATACGCTCGATCTTGGCAGGGATGCCGTCCTTGTTGCGACGGAAGTCGACAACGCGATAATGCTGCTTGTGGCCACCGCCCTTGTGGCGAACGGTGATGTGGCCGTTGTTGTTGCGTCCGGAACCGCGCTTTTGCGGTTCGAGCAGCGCCGCAACCGGCTTACCCTTGTGCAGCCCCGGGGTGACCACCTTGACAACGGCGCGACGGCCGGCGGAAGTGGGTTTGACTTTAATCAGTGCCATGGTTTTCTCCCTTACTGACCGGACGCGAAGTCTATGTCCTGACCCGGCTTGAGGGTGACATATGCCTTCTTCCAGTTGTCACGGCGACCCATGACACGACCGGCACGCTTGACCTTGCCCTTGACGTTGAGGACCTGCACACCGGTGACTTCAACCTTGAACAGGCTGGCCACCGCCGCGCTGATTTCCTGCTTGGTGGCGTCCGGCAAGACGCGAAAGACCACCTGATTCAGCTTGTCGGCCACACGCGTGCTCTTTTCGGAGATCACCGGCGCAAGGATGACTTTGAGCAGACGCTCCTGACTGATCGCACCCATCACACCATCTCCTCGAATTGCTTGATCGCCGCCTTGGTGATCAGCACGTTACCGAACTTGACCAGGCTCCAGGGATCGGCCTGATGCGGCTCGACCACATATACGTTAGGCAGGTTGCGCGACGACAACCACAGGTTGTCGTCAACCGTGTCGGCAATGATCATCACTTTGCCGAAGCCCATCGACTTAAGCTTGCCAGCCAGCAGCTTGGTCTTGGGCGACTCGATACCGAGACTTTCCACAACCTTGAGCTTGCCTTCGCGCGCCAGCTGCGAGAGCACCGTAGCGAGGCCAGCACGGTACATCTTGCGGTTCACTTTATGGGTGAAGTTTTCATTCGGCTTGTTCGGGAACGTCACACCACCCCCGCGCCAGATCGGGCTCGATGTCCGACCAGAACGGGCGCGACCGGTACCCTTTTGACGCCACGGCTTGTGCGTGGACGCGGTCACTTCGGCGCGCGTCTGCTGCGCACGGTTGCCGCTGCGAGCATTCGCGAGGAAAGCGGTCACCACCTGATGCACCAGCGCTTCGTTGTAATCGCGGCCAAAGGTATCGTCAGCTGCGCTGACGCTGGACACCTGCTGGCCCTGATCGTTGATGACGACGAGATCCATCAGGCACCCCCTTTCACTGCAGGACGCACCACGACATGACCACCTTTTGCGCCAGGCACTGCACCCTTGAGCAAAACCAGGCCACGCTCGGTATCGACGCGCACCACTTCAAGATTCTGTTTGGTACAGGTCACCGCACCCATGTGACCTGCCATGCGTTTGCCCGGGAACACACGACCCGGGTCCTGCGCCATACCGATGGAACCCGGCACATTGTGCGAACGCGAGTTGCCGTGTGTCGCACGCTGGGATGAAAAGTTATGTCGCTTGATGGTGCCGGCGAAGCCCTTGCCCTGAGTTACCCCCGTGACATCAACCTTCTGACCCGCCTGGAAGACACCCACGGAAACCACTACGCCCGGCTGGTATTGCGAAGCCACATCTGACGACACGCGGAATTCGCGGAGCAACTCTCCCGCATCAACACCCGCCTTCGCGAAATGACCCGCCTCGGCTTTGCTGACGCGGCTGTTGCGACGGCTACCGTAGGCAAGTTGCACAGCGGTGTAGCCATCATTTTCTGACGTGCGCACTTGCGTGACACGGTTGTTGGACATTTCCAGCACCGTCACCGGAACGGACGCACCGTTCTCGGTAAAAATGCGGGTCATGCCGACCTTGCGGCCAACGAGCCCGATACTCATTTTTGTATTTCCTATCTCTAGCCAACGCGAGATGCGCCGGCAAGGGTTGTAGGTGCCGATTACTATTGACCGGCGACTATTGGTTACAGCTGAAGGGGCGGAATTATATCCAAGCCGCCCGCTTTTTACAACTTGATTTCGACGTCCACGCCAGCCGGCAGATCCAGCTTCATGAGGGCATCAACCGTTTTGTCGGTCGGGTCCATGATGTCCATCAGACGGCGATGGGTGCGAATCTCGAACTGGTCACGCGAAGTCTTATTCACGTGCGGCGAACGCAACACATCGAAACGTTCGATGGAAGTAGGCAGAGGCACCGGCCCCTTGACCACAGCACCGGTACGCTTGGCCGTTTCAACGATTTCCAGCGCCGACTGATCGATCAGCTTGTAATCGAATGCCTTGAGGCGGATGCGGATTTTCTGATTTTGCATGAGATTCGCCTTACTCTTCGATCTTGGCCACGACACCCGCGCCGACGGTACGACCGCCTTCACGGATGGCGAAACGCAGACCTTCGTCCATGGCAATGGGCTGAATCAGCGCAACTTTGATGCTGACGTTGTCGCCAGGCATCACCATCTCGGTACCCGCCGGCAGCTCGATCGCACCGGTGACGTCGGTGGTGCGGAAGTAAAACTGCGGACGG
>NCGY01000020.1 GCA_002281775.1 Hydrogenophilales bacterium 16-64-46
TGCAGGGTCTTGCCCGCGTTGACCACGGTTCTCTGGGTGGTAACCGGATCCGTATAACTGACGATGTCGTCCTTCTTGGCCATGTGATAGACCGAGGCCTCGTAGCGCAGCGCGCCGGATTTGCCGCGCAGGCCGAGTTCCAGGTTGTCGACGATCACCGGCTTGAGATCCAGCAGGGATTCGGCGGCGGCCTGCGCCTTGGTCGCCGTAGACTCGCGGCTGCCGCGGAACACCTGGCCTTCGGACGGGGTGCGGAAAGAATTGCTGTAGGCCGCGAAGCCGTTCAGCGTGTCGCTGAAGGCGTAGGTCGCGCCCAGTTTGGGCCCCCAGTGGCTGTAGCCGACCTGGGTACTGGCGACATGGCCGTACCAGCCACTGCCCGGGAACGCCCCCGCCGCGCCCTGGGTCGCGCCCGCCGCCCCGCCGTTGAACTTGTTCTCGTAGTCGTACTGCATGTCGTCGTAACGCAGACCAGCATTCAGGCGCAGCTTGTCGGTGAGCGATGCCTCGCCGTGGACGTAGGGCGAAATGCCGCGATAGGTCACGTCATAGTCGTATATCTGGACCGGTGCGGCGGCATTGAGACTGTAGGTGGTCCCGCCATAGGCGTTGGTCAGCTTGTCGAGGCGGATCGAATCCTCGTCGCGCGACCCCGGACTGTAGTCGAAATCCAGGCCGACGATGACACGCGCCCGCATGGGCTCGAAGTCACGGCGGTATTTGCTGAGGAAACCGAAGGAACGGTTCTTCGTGACGTACTGACTGGGATCGTATCCGACGCTCCAGTTGGGGAGGATCTCCATGCTGTTGTCGCGCAAGTAGGGCGTGATGGACAGCAGCGAGTGGGCGGTTTCCTTCTCATAGGCCGTCGACAAACGGAAGGCGTCGACCTGGCGATAGGAGAACGGCACGTTGTTGGCGCGCGGCGTGGCATTGAATTCGCCCGTGCTCAGCTTGCCGACGTGCTGCTGGTCGACCTTGGAAAACGACAGCACCGTTTTCAGCAGCGCGTCGTCGCCGAGCGCGCGGTCCCAGCGCGCCGTGCCGGTCTGGCGATCGTAGCCGGCGTTGTCCTGCCAGCCGTCGGTGCGCGTCAGGTTGAGGCTGGCGCGCCAGGCGTCGTCACCGTGGGCATTGCCGCCGCCTACCAGAATGCGGCCCCAGCCGAATGACCCAACCTCCCCGCTCAGTTCGAATTCGGCCTGCTTCGGCGGCGTGCGGGTCAGCACGTTGATCGTCCCCCCGATCGCATCCGAGCCGTACAAGGCGCTGCCCGGGCCTTTCATGACTTCCATCCCACCCGACTGCGGCACATTGATTTCGTATAGCGCGTTATGGTTGAAGAAGCCGGTGGAACGGGTCGGGATGCCGTCTTCGAGATAAAGGTAAACCGCGCTGGTCGTCAGCGGCTGGCGGATCGAGGTGGAGTGGCCCTCGCCCGACAGATTGCTGACCCAGACGCCGGGCACCTGATTGAGGATCTCCTTCGGGTGGGTGGGCCGGGTTTCGCGCAGGGTCTGGTCCTTGATGACTCCGACCGTCGCCGGAGTCTCGCTCAGCAACTCGCCTTCGCGGGTGCCGGTCACGGTCATTTCAGGCAGCGCCGCTGCGGTCGGGTCTGCCGCCCAGGCAGCGGGCGAGCACAGGATGCCTGCCAGTGCGAGCGGAATGGGGTTCAGCTTCATACGTTCTCCGTGATTTGGGTCAGTTGGCCAGCCGGTTTTTTTCCAGCCAAGCGCGCAGGCGCTGCTCTCCCAGCACGCCGACAATGGTTTCGCGTTGATGACGGGCGTCATAAAGATAGGTGCGCGGCAGTTCGCCGTACCACGACGGATCGATGGCATGCCGCAACCGCTCGGGAATGGGATCGTCGAACACCCAGCTGTCGACGCCGGCCAGCCCAAGCGGACTCAGTGTCTTTTGCATGGCCGGGGCAAACTCTGGCGAATCCGTCGCCACCAGAACCAGGGGCAGGCGCTTCTGTGTTTTTGCGAGCTTGCCCAGCAGGGTCAGTTCGGCGATGCAGTAGCTGCATTCGTTGACCGACCACAGGTTGAGAATGAAGGGGCGACCGGCGTATTGCGCCTTTATTTTTGCAAGGCTGTCCACAGTGAACGGGATCGGCTCTGCCGCACTGGCCGACGCTGCGATAACCAGCACTGCCATCATCCCGAACAGGAAGCGCCGGATCATTTTGCGTTGCCCACATCAAGCAGCAGGACGCGCACGCCTTCGGTTGCGCTATTCCATACCACCAGCGCCTGCTTGCCATCGGTCAGCGGCAGCGGATAGTCGGCCGCCCCGCCGGACTCTGCCAGGCGCAGCGGCGCACTCCAGGACGCGCCGCCATCGGTCGAGTGCATGGCCCGCGCAACGTAAGCGCGCCCATCGAACTCGCGCCAGGCGATCAGCACCATGCTGCCCGCCGCCGCTACCGTCGCGTGGCCCGCCTGTGCCGCGGGATCGCCCAGGGCCATGGGCGACGACTCACGTCCGCCCGCGATGCGTTTGTAGAACAGCCCTTGGCGCGTCTTGCCCTGGGTAAACCAGACCAGGTGCAGGGCACCGTGGCTGTCGACCGCAAGCCCGCCGCCGTGATGGGGGCAGGCATCGATCTGCCATTCGTCGTCGGTGGCGCGATCCATCTTGCCCGTATCCAGACTTGCCCGTATCCAGATTGGCGAGTGCGAAGTCGCGCGTGTTGGTGCCGTACATGTTGCGCCAGAGCGCTACCGGCCCCTCCGCGGTCCAGGCCAGCGAAGTGCGGCAGCACTCGCAGGTATGCTCGGTGAGTTTGCGATTGGCGTTGAAATGGGCACCATTGTCGGCGGATTGCGCCAGGTAGACTGATGAACCCGCGAAAGCACCGCCTTTTTCCCTCACCGCATCGCGGTCGCGACCGTCCAGCCACACCACCGCCACCCGGCCCGCCCCATCGATCGCCAGTGATTCGAACCGGTGGCTGCCGATGCGGCCATCGTCGTTCAGGGTCATCGGCGTGGAAAAACTGCGGCCCCCATCGGTGGAGCGGGCAAAGCGGACGTTGCCGGCATACTTCTGTGGCAGCGACTGGCTCCAGGTCAGCAGCACGGTGCCGTCTCGCGCGACGGCTATCTTGGGGCGATTTTCAGCGTCGGCCGCAATATCCTCCGGCTGGGACGAAACTGCGACTGGGGGCGAGAAACGTCGCCCGCCATCGTCCGACCGGGAAACCCAAAGCTGCTGGTTTTCCACTCTGGCCAGCCAGAGACGTCCACTGTCATCGAGTGCGGCACCTACTGCCAGGGCCGATTGAGCTTGTCGCGGCTTTACATCGTGCTGATGCTCCATCGCCGAGACCGGCCAATACGCAAGCATTGCCGCCAGCAGTGTGGCTAAAATAATTTGACCCATCGGACTAGACATGCCTCGCGCTAAAAGCTTATGTTGCCTTGAACCAGGCATCGGGGGCATATGGCAAATTGACGCACAGCAGTGGGTCGGGCATGTGCCCGCATCGATTGGGTGTCCATACCCAGCATGAAGCATCGCCCGCATCACCCCCATGATTCATCACATGCGCATCATGTCCGACTCGATCACACCGCACGCCACACGGGGCCCCGAGTTGCCGGCAGGATCGGAGAAATCGTCTTCCTTTGCATGGATCACGATGCTGCGGTCGCCAATGGACGCCGTTCCCATCAGCGCAATGGTGATGCCGGACACCGTCACGTCCACCTCTGCCCGGCCGTTGGCGTCAGCCACAATGTTGCCCAGATCGCCCAGGTGACGCGTGTCGCTTCCGGGTGCACCGTGCTTGCCGCCGGTCGGAGCGTAATGCCCACCGGCGCTCATGCCGTCGGGTGAATCGCAGTTGCCGTTCACATGCACGTGAAATCCGTGTTTTCCCGGGGTGAGGCCCTCTACGGTCCCGGTGATATGTACGACGCGGTCCTGGGCCTCATGAAACTTCAGCGTTCCGCTGACGGCGCTGCCTGAGGTGGCCACCAGAACAGCGGTGGAAGTCATCATAGGTCCATGGTTTTGGGCAATGACCGGCGCCGAACCGGCACATAACAGCAGAACGGAAACCGTGAGAAAGCGCGGCATGGTGCCGCGGTGGACACGGGATAATTTCATTGGGATACGCATGGAGGCCTCCTTGGATTTATCGAGCGACATGTTCCTTCGTGTTCCAAAATGGAATGAAGCGTGTTTAAAAATCCCCGCTTGCCAGTCCCGTCAGCATCGCTTTCAGATCATGGTCAAACTCTTCCAGGGAGCTCTTGCCTTCATTCGACAGCTTCGGGTTTTTGGCCAGTATCGACAGCACATGCGCCGGGCGCTGCACTATCACCGTGGTTTTGCCATCCTTTTCAAAGAGGGCAAACCGGCATGGCGCAAACATCTCGAAGTCGGGAACATGCCGGGTGATGGTGTATGCCTTGGTTAGATTGCAGAACTCGACGAGCTCCAGCGGATGCGCCTCAATGCCCCGGCTTGCCAGGCCTTCCTGCACGTTGAGCTGATTGATGACGGCATAATTTCTGGCTTCCAGGGCCGAAATCAACATCTCCCGCACCACCGGTAACTTATCGTCGAGGGTGACTTCATATTTGACCGGGGTCACCACGACT
>NCGY01000021.1 GCA_002281775.1 Hydrogenophilales bacterium 16-64-46
ACAGCGAGCCGCGTGGAAACCTGCCGCGCGGCTCTGGTCCCCTATTTCATTCTGGACATACACGCCGCGATGGACACAAAGATCCAGCACGCGCCCGAGTATCTGATCGCCGTTGAAAACGCACGGGAGGTGTCCAAGTGGCTTTTCAACCGCTAGGCGCTGGCGGCGCTACTGCCTCCCTTCTGTTTACGCGGCTGCCGGAGCGGCTATTCGCGCCGCTGGCCTCGCCCAACAAGCAGACCTACTGGGGAATCCTGTGCGCGATTTACGACAGGCGCTTCGGCCCGGATGCCCCCTTGCCGCCCAGCCACGGATTCACGACGCGGGACATCACCCAGGACATCGAGGCCGAACTCGTCATCCACGATTCCTGGATAGACGAGGATGGAGCCACGCCCGAAACTCCCCTCAACATCCGCGCCATCACCATCTTCAACCGGCTGCATGATTGCGGTTGGCTGCGGCTGGACCGCCACGGCGTCGACAAGCGGGTTTCCATGACCCCCACGGTCAACCAGTTCCTGGGGCAGCTCATCAATTTCGCGGAGACAGGGCCGATCTACGTGGCGGGCAAGGTTCGCTCCATCGAAGCCAACCTGAAGCTGGTGATGGAAGGGGCCGGCGGCGACTCGCTTTCCGAGGCGGCCGACCAGGCGCGAAACCTGCTCGAACACATCCGTAATACCGGCACGAACGTCCGCGACCTTATGAGCGCGCTCGGGACGGTAGAAACCACCACCCAGTACGTCCGCCGGTTCTTCAGCGACTTCATTGAGCAGGTGTTCATCGGGGACTACAAGGAACTCAGGACACGCGAGCACCCGCTGTCGCGGCGCCCTCAGATCCTGCACTGGGCCGACGAACTGCATGGTTCCGAGCAAAATCGCGAGCGCCTGATCACCTGGTACGAAACCCGGCGCTTTCAGGGCGACCGAGCCCGCGCGGAGCGCATGTTCGAGCGCGACGTACAGAAACTGCGCGACATCCAGCGGATCGACGACTACCTGGAGCGGCTGGATGACGAGATCCGCCGGGCAAACCGCCGGGCGCTCGCCTATCTGGATTACCGGCTGCGCTCCCTGCGTCCCATCGACCAAGTCGTCGACGCGGCGATCGTCCGGGTCATGGACAGCGACGACGATATTCACGACAGTCCGTTCCCATCCGGCGACATGGTCAGCCCCACCAATCTTGCCGAACCACGCCGACAGGAGGCACGGGAGAAGGCCACGCAACTGAGGGAGACCATCCCGACCGAGGAAGACATCGCACGGGCAAAACTCCGGGCGCTCGCACGCAATGTTCGGATGGTGAACGCCCCCAAACTCGTCGAGTTCGTGTCGCGTCAGCTTTCAGGCCGCCCTGTCGTCGCCAGCGAAGAACTCCAGATCAGCAGCGTCGCGGATGTGCGTGCCTATCAGACCTTGCTGGTGCTCGGTGCCGCCATGGATAGCGGATCGCCTGATTTGCAGCGGGAGGCCTTGGCCATGATGCGCGGCTTCCGGGTACGTCGCACCGGCGACAAGGAAGCAGAAAACAAGTGGATCACCGGCGTTCCGTTCCGGATCGAGAGAGCGAAAAAACCGGCAGCTACAAAAGGAGAGGCGACATGAGCCAGTATTGGGAAAACATCGCTGCGAAAACCGACCGGCAATATGTGGCCGAGGAGTTCGAGTCGACCGCCAGCCGTCTGCTCGCAGAACAGGTTCTGTACTACGCGGACCGGCACAACCGCATGGCCTACGGCATGATCGAGCGTTTCGAGCGCGAATTCAAGCACGTCCTCTCCCAGGTCGGCGTCGGCCTGACCGTGAACCGGCAGCTACGCTATGCGTGCGCCATTCCGGATAACGGCAGGGCAGGCACGGCCAATACTGCACAAACGCTGCTCGCCCTTGTGCTCCGGAAGATCTACGACGAACAGGCCCGGACCGGGCAGCTGAACGATGACGGCGAAGTGATTTGCGATGCGGTCGAGTTGGAGGAAAAGTATCGCCTCTCCACGGCGGGCAAGCGCGAGCTGCCTGGACGCGGCGAACTGGACGGTCTGGTGCGGACGCTCCGGCGCTGGGGCATCGTGCGCAAGGTGGAGGAACATGAGTTTCCCGACACGGTTGCCGGTGACATTCAGCCCTACGTGCTGGCCATACGTCCGGCCATCGTGGATTTGCTGGGCGAAACCGCGATCACCCGACTGGCCCAGTTCACACAGTCCTATGAACCCGCAGGGGACTCTATCGAGGACGGCGACGCTCAAGGACCGGAGCAGCCGGAGGAAGAAGAAGCATGAAATATCTGGAAAGCATTAACTTAGTGCAGTTCTTTCTGTATGAACGAGAGCACGTCCGCATTTCCGAGATCACCGGGCTCTTTGGGGCAAACGGCAGCGGAAAAAGCTCGTTCCTCGATGCCGTCCAGATCGCCATGTTCGGCGCAAACAGCCGGCTCATGGCGCTGAACGCCCAGGCTGACGAGAACAAGACGACACGGTCGATTCGGAGCTATTGCCTTGGCCAATACGGCGGTATGCCGGATGACCGGGTGCGGCCGAACTCGAACACCTATATCACCCTCGTCTGGCGCGACTCGGAAACCAACAAGCCCGTCTCCATGGGCGTGTGCATCTATGCCTCCAAGGACCGCGAGCAGCACGATGTGCTGGGCCGCTATCTGCTGCCGGACGTCGAGCTGACGCTGGGGGATCACCTTGAGACGGTCGACGGCAAGGAAAAGCCGCGGGAATGGGCCGCCTTCAAGCAGCAGTGTTCCAGGAGGCCGATCGCTACATTCGCGCTTGCATGCTCGAATTGCGCGGATCGGGTGGTGCGCCGTCGTACGAGGCATTTATCCGCGCGTTCCGTTTCGCGCTGCGGATGCGCTTCGACAAGACCGTGGACGAGATCGTCCGCAACGACGTGCTCGAGTCCCGGCCGACGAACATCAAGAAGTTCAAGGAGGTCACCGAGTCCTTCCGGCGCCTGGCCGAGATGGTGGCCGATGTCGAGCAGAAGATCGTCGACGGCACCGCGGTCCACGACACCTTCGACAATGCTGCCAAGGCCTCCAGAAAAGCCGTCACATGGAAGGCGCTGGGCCTGGACGCGGCGCGCGAGCACGCCAACCAGGTGCACGAGCAATGCGAGGGCGGACAGCAGGAAGCCCAAGTGGCGTTTGATTCTGCTGACAGGGAATTCCGTAGCTTGAAGGACGATCAGGAAACTGCAGCCAAAAAAGCGGCCCAATACCGCAAGCTTCGCGAACAGCATGGCGCTCATGCCGATTACGCCGGTCTGGAAGGCCAGATCAGAGGGCATCATGATCGGGCCGAACGCAATGCCAGGGGCATGTTTGACCAGCTTTCCCAGTTCCGTGGGTTCCTGAAGAAGGCCGCGGACGCCGGTGTGCTGGATGAGGAGGTCATGCGCTCATTGAGCGCCGAATCGCAAAAACTGGCGGCCTTGCTGGAACGCTTTGAACAGGCTGAATGGACTGAAATCGAAGCGCACCTGGGCACTGCCGTTCAGGCGGCTCAAAAAGCCATGCAGGCACTGAACGACATCGATGGCACGCTGTACCAGCAGTTGGACGCCGCCAAAGCCGATTTCAAGCTCGCCACAGAATCACTCGAACGGGTCAAGCAGGGGAAGATGCCGCTCAGCCCGAACGTCGAAACCCTAATGCGGGAGCTGCGAGACGAAGGCATCAATCCGGTGGCGGTGTGCGATGTCGTCCGAATCACGAAGAAGGAATGGCAGCCGGCAATCGAGGCCTACCTGGCAAGCAACCTGCAGGCGCTGCTCGTGTCGGAACACGAAGAGCGGCGGGCATTCGAGGTCTATCGAGGCCTGCCGGAAAAGCGCGCCGTCTACGGCGCCAAGATCGTCATGGAAAGCCGGCAGCAGGTCGGCCGACATCCAGAAGACGGTTCCGTCGCCGAACTGATTGAAGGCACTGACCCGGCGGCCGTGGCCTACCTACGAGGGCTGTTTGGGGACATGGTGTGCGCCACGACTACCGCTCAGGCCATGGAGCGTGGCAAACGCACCCTGACGCAGGACGGAATGCTGGTCGGCAAAGGCACCATCGAACGCCTGAAGCCCGTCAGGGAGGGAGATCTTCGCATCGGGCGCGACGGCGGCGGCCAGCACCTTGAAGCAGCCAAAGCGCGGCTCGCCGCCTGCACAACGGCGGTGTCGAAGCTCACGGCCCAGAAGCAGAGGCTCGAAGCGCTTGCCACGGTGTTGCGCAACATTCCGCAGGAAGATCAGGTCCAGATGTACCTGAAGCGCTTCTGGGACGAAGCGGAATCGGCCGAAGTCACCGCGTCCGCGCTCCAGGGCAAGCTGCAGGGTGCAGCCGACAAGGAGTACGTGGAACTCGGTGAGAAGGAGAAGGAGTGGTCAAAAAAGGCCAGACAACTGAGTGCTGACGTCACTGACGCAAACGGCAGGCGGGGCGTTGCCGAAAACGCATGTGGCGAGCGCCAGAAGAACGTTGACACAGCCTCTGCCAGGCTCACGGTTGCCAGCGAGGCCGCCGAGGAAGCCCGCAAGGATCCGGAGTACGACGCCGATTACGCGTCGTCCCACTGGGATGTCGTTGTGGAGAAGCACGACGAGAACTACGAGGGCATGGCGGCCTACTGCAAAACAAAAGAAACTGAAGCTCTCAAGAAAGTCGAGCACGAAGTCACCACGGGGAGCCGTCTGCTGGGTGAATTCTTATCCAAATATCGGGAGCAGGCTGGCGAGCAAGTCCTGGGAGACTGGCGTAAGGGGCAGGCCTGGATAGCCGACATCCTCAAGCGTCTGCGGGACACCGAACTGCTCCACTACAAGGAGCAGATGGAGAACGCCTACAAGGTTTCGCAGGAGACGTTCAGGAACGACGTTGCCCTGGCGCTGAACCAGAACATCGAGGCGCTGGACCTGACCATGAACCAATTGAATGGGGTGTTGAAGGAGTGCCCGGCCTTCACCAACGGCGAACGGTATCAGTTCAAGCTCACCATCCGCCCCCACTTCAAGCAACTGCTCGAGTTCGTCAAGAACATCGCATCGTTCGGGCCGCAGGAAGACCTGCTCGGCGGGGCCGGCGAGATCCCCGCCCAGTTCAAGGAGCTGCTGGATGACAAAATTGCGCCGGGGGCCGGAAGCATCAAAAGCCCGCTGGACGACTACCGGAAGTTCTACGAATTCGACGTCGAGATTATTCGGGATGACCCGCTGACGGCCAAACCCAAGGTCGTTGGCCAACTGAGCAAGCGCCTCGGGCCGGGATCCGGCGGCGAGCACCGCGCGCCGCTGTACGTGATCGCCGGCGCCGCGCTGGCATCGGCCTATCGCCTCGACCGCGGCAACCGCGATGGCATCAGGCTGATCCTGCTGGACGAAGCCTTTAACAAGATGGATCCGACAAACATCACCGCCACCATGCGCTATCTGCAGGATCTGGGACTGCAGGTGCTCATGGCCAGCCCTGGCGAGAACCTCGGCGTGCTCACTGCCTACCTGCACCGCTACTACGACATCGCGAAAGACCCTGTGCGCAATGTGATCCTCATTAACGGCCACGATGTCACGGAAGAAACGCGGGAAATGTTCATGTCGGACGACCTGGACACATACCCCGAACTCATCGAGCAGGAGGTCAATCGCATGCGTGGGGCGGGAACGACTGCCGCCCAGCCGGTGTAGTCGTCACATGGACACGAAGGCCCGCAACGCCCTTACGAAGCTGCTGGAAGCCGGAAATCGGGCGACAGCGGGTGTCCGCTCGACGCGGCCGGCGCTGACCCGGTCGCAACTGGCCGACTACCAGGCCACGCGCTCGCTGGCCGACAAGGAGGCATTCGAGGCGGCGATGAAGGCGGCTAGAGCCGAAGGCGCCGTGGCCCTCACTTGGGAAAAAGGCTTTGGCGAGGAAGGATTCATCCAGCGCGTCGAATTGCTCGACCTCGATGCGCTGGCGAAACTGCTTGGCGTGGAGACCGCCGCGATCCGCCTTGAAAAGGCGGCCGCGCAATTCGCCCCTCTGCTGCCGGATTTTCCGGTTCTGAACGACGTGTTGGCTCGCTGGGCCAGCCTGAAGAAGGTCCGCACCTTTGGCCCGGAGGACTCCCAGGACTGGATCGATGCTGCCCGCATCATCCGTTTCATGACCGCCGCCCGTGAAAACAGAACGGTTGACGAGCCGATCCGCGAAGTCAGCGCGCGATTGTTCAAGGACAGCAAGCGCATCGAAAAGCTAGCAGCGCCTGTCGATATCCTGCTGACGGGTGATGTGGATGCCGAGATCCGCGAGTCTGCCGATGTATGGCAGGAAATCGGGGTATTCCGTGAAGAGCAGCCGGTCCGAATGGCCGGGAAAATCGTGGTGGCGCGTACACGAGTAACGGAGTGCTTGGATGCGCCATACAGCGCATTTTCCGCATCATCTGTAACCGGGCTGGCCGGCATCCCGAAAATGGTGATGACCATAGAAAACCAGACCACTTTCCATAGCGAGGCAAAACGCCGCCATGAGGAGGAAGTCTTGCTCATTTATACCGCTGGGATGCCCACCCCAGCATGGCGAGCCATGTATGTTCGGCTGCTTGGCGGCTTGCCGCCAGGTGTACCCGTCTATCACTGGGGCGATATTGACGAAGGCGGGTTCAGGATTGCCTCCATATTGGCTCAGGATGCCAGATCAGCTGGGCATACCCTTCAACCGTGGATGATGCATCCAGACGACGTTCCAGAGGACCGACGCGTTAAAGCCAGACCGCACACACTAGAACGAATCCGGCGTTTTGCCTGGGGAACGCTGGGTGAGGAAATTGCAACAGCAGGCTTTACTGTCGAACAGGAAGGACTACCAATTGTTGGGTTAGGGCAGCCCCAATAGCTGATAATCCGGGCCAAAAAAAACGCGTACCACAAAACAAAATACACTTCAGCAATCAATCAAAAAAACTTTGTTTGAATTATCTGCTGCAAAGCCAAGGCCGAGTCCATAGCATCACGGGCATTT
>NCGY01000022.1 GCA_002281775.1 Hydrogenophilales bacterium 16-64-46
GGCAGTGCTGATCCACGAAGGATCGACTCTGGTCGTAGTGCTCAACGCGCTGAGGTTGCTGGCCTACCGTTAATGAAATACGAAATCCGGATACCCGATTTTTAAACTACAGGGATCAATCATGAAGCCCCCCACTCACCTCCTTGCCACGTCTTTTGCCATCCCCTGCCTCACGCTCTCAGGCAATCCCCCCGACAACCAAAGCATCGATACCATTAGAATTTTCCAACCTGAAAAGGAGTCCACCATGAAGTCATTCATCCAGTCTCTTGCCGCCGCCAGCAGCCTTGCCGTCACACTCGCCGTTTCCCCTGCTTTCGCTCGGTGTATCGGTCTGGTTGATGCGATTCGAGGCGGCGATCCTCGGCGGCGCGTTGGGGTGTAGTCGACGGCTTGATCTCGGTTACGAAGTGGTCGACCTCACCGCCAGTCTGGCATGGGCTTGCGCCAGAATTTGACGCTCGATTCAAACCTGATCGTGACGCTGAATTTCAGCGATGAGGTACTCATCAACGGCGTGCCCACCCTGGTGTTCACCGGCATCCTTGACACCAACCCGAGATTGTTCTGTTTACCGACAGCGTAACCGTCACGCCGGAATTCCTGGTGCTGGCGAACCTGTTCAACGATACCGATCTCACCTTCACGGCGGGCTCGCACTTACCCTGCTGGAGGCACACGCTCTGGCAACCTACGATTTCTCCTACGTCGGCAGTCTCAGGGGAGCTGTGATCAATCAGAGCTTCGGCCCGTTCTACACGTGAAACGACAGCATTCTGCTGTTCGATATCGGCGTTACAACCAGCAGTTCGCGCTCGGCGGCTTCCAGACCCGTCCAAGGGTGAAACATTCAGCCTGACCGCCGTACACAAGTCGCAAGCCTACGTCATGTTCAACGCGTGGATTGGCCTCATCCGGATGGCGCGCCAACGCCCGACGCGCTGAGCCATCACGCACCTTCACGTCCATCCGTTCCGGCGGGTTTTTTTATCTCTCCCCATTTCACAAATATTTGCCGCCACCGCTTGACTCAATAAATGAGAATCGTTATTATTCGCAAAACAAATACATAAAAACATGAATGAAACCCGATCAACCCGAACCAGACGTCGATGCCATGCAAACGCAGACAGCCTCCGCTCTCCGATCGAGCCCGGGCAACGGACTATGCCGCCGGGCATCATTCAGACGGACTTTTTATTCCGGGGCAATCAGGAAATCCTGATCAGCCATAACGGCGAGCACTATCGCCTGCGCATCACCAAGAACGGCAAATGATTCTGACCAAGTAGTAGTAACCATTCCATTTTCAGGATTTGAAAATGGAATTCCCAATCGCCCGCCAGCGCGCAAGCGTCAGCCAGCCCTAACTCAAGGAGACTGGCATGTCCGCACCCTCGCCTCACAGCACGCACGAAATCGTTATCGCCGCGACCTTATGGCTGATGCACCGCTATCAGCAGACCGGCTGCAAAAAACTCGCCCGCATGGTCGAGCAGCATTTGCGCTGGATGCAGGTGGGCGCAAGCAGTCCGGTACTCTCCAATGCCTGCCAGCGGCTGTCGTTTGAATGGCGCGCAGTGTCGTGTGCAGCACAACCCGTTCTCCCGCAACCCACCCTGCATTGAAGGAGACTTACATGATCTCGATTGGACACCCTATCCCTGATGTCGTCAGCGAAGCCTATCTGCCCGATGGCCGCATCGAGCCCATTTCGCTCGCGCAATACCGCGGCAAGTGGCTGGTGCTGTTTTTCTGGCCGCTCGATTTCACCTTCGTCTGCCCAACTGAAATCCGCGCCTATTCCGACCTGAGTCACGATTTCGATGTCTCCGGCGCGGTGCTGCTCGGCGCCAGCGTCGATTCGGCGCATGCCCACCGCGCCTGGGTCAGGCACGGTCTCGGCACAGTCAAATTTCCGATGCTGGGCGACGTGTCGCGCGCGCTGTCGCAAGGCTTCGGCGTGCTCGCTGAATCCGGCGTGGCGGTGCGCGCCACCTTCATCATCAACCCCGAGGGCCGGGTGATGAGCGTGGCGGCAAACGACCTCAACGTGGGCCGCTCGGCGCGTGAAACGCTGCGCCTGCTGCACGCACTGCAAAGCGGCGAGCTCACCGCCTGCGAATGGCAGCCCGGCCAGGCTTTTGTCGCGGCCGCTTAAGGAGAAGCCCCATGCATACCGCCCATCCCGCATCGCTTCTGGTTGCCGCGCTGGTGATGCTGCGCCATCCCTGTTCACGCAACCAGGCGACCGCCCGGCTGCTTCTCGAACGCGCGGCCGAACACGCCGAACTCACCCCGGTCGAGCGCGAAGCCTGCCGCAGCCTCGCCGACGACATGCACGTCGAACGCCCCGAACCCGACGCATTACGCGCGCACTGGCTCACCCCGCGCCCTGTCCACCCGCAAGGGGCAGGCCGTGGTTGTACAGACGCTAAAGCGTCAACAACCACGCTCATCGACCAAGGCACCGAGCACCGCCGCCTGAACTTGGTTGAAGGTTTGCCATCACCCAACCTGAAAGGCGTTTCCGCATGAGCGCCGCTATCCCTGCCGTTTCCGCCAACACGCCCAAAGCCCTGCGCGACGCCTGGCATGCGCTCACCGCCGAAAAGCGCCTGCGCATCCGTGACGCCGCGCACACGCTGGGCGTATCCGAAGCCGAATTGCTCGCCACCGGCGTCGGCGAGCACGTCACGCGCCTTGCCGGCGACCTGCGCGATCTGATGATGCGCATGGGCGAACTCGGCCCGGTGATGGCGCTGACGCGCAACGAGGCAGCCGTGCACGAAAAGGAAGGCGTGTACCAGAACATCACCCACGGCGATCAGATCGGCCTGGTGCTGGGCGAGGCGATCGACCTGCGCCTGCTCTACGACAAGTGGGCGTTCGGTTATGCCGTCGAGGAGCGGATCGGCAGCGACACCCGCCACTCGTTCCAGTTCTTCGACGCCTGCGGCGACGCCATCCACAAAATCTACCTGCGCGAGGGCGCCGACACGCTCGCCTTCGAGGCGCTGTGCGACGCCTGGGCGGCACCTATCCAGATCCCCGGCGAAACCGTGCTGCCGCACCCGGCAGGAAGCGCGCCGGAACGCCCCGACGAAGCCGTCGATGTGGAAGCACTGCGCGCCGGCTGGCGATCCATGACCGACACCCACCAGCTTTTCGGTCTCTTGAAAAAGCACAAGCTCAGCCGCACCCAGGCATTCCGGCTGATCGGCAACGAATTCGCCGTCCCGCTCCTGACCAACACGCCGGCACGGCTGCTGCAGGCCGTCGCCGCGACCGGGCAGGAGATCATGGTGTACGTCGGCAACTCCGGCTGCATCCAGATCCACACCGGGCGCGTGAGGGACATCCAGCGCATGGGCGACTGGATCAACGTGCTCGACCCCGGTTTCAACCTGCATCTGCGCGAAGACCTGGTGGCACAGGCCTGGCTGGTGAAAAAACCCAGCGCCGACGGCATCGTCACCTCGATCGAACTGTTCGACGCCGCAGGCGAATTCATCGCCTACTTCTTCGGCAAGCGCTTGCCTGGCCTGCCCGAAACCACCGGCTGGCGCATGCTGGCCGAAACCCTGGAGCCGCGCTGATGTTTGCAATCGCCTATCACTTCCACATGCTGCCGCGCCACCACGACCACTTCCGCCACGCTTATCACGCAGCGCGCGACTCCCTGCAACATGCCTTGGGGCTGGTGTCGCACCAGTTCAACGAGCCGCACGGCCGCCACGACGCCTTCACGCTGCTGCTGGCGTGGGACAGCCAGACGAGCTTCGAACGCTTCGCCCGCACCTGGGTCGGCGTCTGGATGCTAAACGGCATGGGTCTGGATCGCGACGCCTTCGCCGCGCCGATCCAGACCGATATCGGCGAAGAGACAATTACTCCGCGCGTGGAAGGCGCGCGGCATATTCATCCGGCCAGACTGAGGCACGACTGCCATGTGTGATCGTTGCGAACCGAAAGGCTTGCTGGCGGACTTGTTCGTCAAGGCGGGCGTCGCGCCCGCATCTTCAGCCCTTGTCACGTCGATGGTGGAAAGCGAACCTGAATCGCGCAAGCAACCGTCGCCCCGCCGCCCAAAGCTCTGGGAACTCGAAGAAAAGCACCACTGCCCG
>NCGY01000023.1 GCA_002281775.1 Hydrogenophilales bacterium 16-64-46
CGCCTGGAACAGAACATGAGCGTGGTGCAGGCACTGTCGATGGGCGGTGGTTTGAGCCCGCGCGGCACCCAGCGCGGCATCAAGATCAAGCGTCGCGCGGCCGACGGCAGCCTGCAGGAACTGGACGCCAACATGGCCGACCTGGTTAAAAAAGACGACGTGATTTACGTCAAGGAAAGCCTGTTCTAAGAGACGCCCACCATGAATTTCACCCAGTTTTTACTTATTCTGAACGCCCGCAAGTGGATCATCCTGGGCGTGCTGATGACCACCGTCGCGGTGACCACCCTGGTCAGCTTGTGGCTGCCCAAGGAATACACCGCCACCGCCACGCTGATCGTCGATTCCAAAAGCAAGGACCCCTTCACCGGCCAGTTGCTGCCGTCGCAGCTTTTCCCCGGCTACATGGCTACCCAGATCGACGTCATCAACAGCAGCCGGGTCGCCAGCAAAGTGGTTGCGGACCTGAAGCTGGCAGACAGCCCGGCCACCCGTGAGCAGTTCATGGAAGCCACCGAAGGCAAGGGCGATATCAACCAATGGCTGGGTGACCTGCTGCTGAAAAAGCTCAGCGCCGAACCCTCACGCGAATCCAGCACCATTGCCTTGAGCTTCAGCGGTGCCGACCCACGCTTTGCTGCGGCCTTGGCCAATGCCTTTGCCAAGTCCTACATCGAAACCAGCCTGGATTTACGCCTGGCGCCAGCCAAACAGACCGCCGAATGGTTTGACCAGCAGATCGTGCAGTTGCGCGTGAAACTCGATGAAGCTCAACAGAAGCTCACCGCCTATCAGCGCGAAAAAGGCATTGTTGAATCCGATGAACGGATAGACGTCGAAACCCGACGCTTGTCTGAACTTGCCGCGCAAATGGTGGGCGCGCAGTCGGCGGCTTTTGATGCCGGCTCACGCACTCGCGACAGCGCCAGCTTGCCCGAAGTGATCAATAACCCGGTGGTGCAAGGTCTTAAAGCGCAGGTTGCCCAGGGCGAGGGGCGCCTGGCAGACCTGGCCAAGCGGGTAGGCGTGAACCATCCAGAATACCTGCGCACGCAGGCTGAGGTGAACAGCTACAAGGTCAAGCTTGCAACAGAACTGAATACGGCTACGCGCGGTGTCGGGGCGACTGCAGGCGCTGCCCGTCAGCGTGTGAATGAGTTAAGCGCAGCCTTCGAGCGGCAAAAAGCCAAAATGCTGGAGTTGAAGCAGCAACGTGAAGAGTCTTCCCTGCTTGCACGCGACGTGTTGAATGCCCAGCAAATTTATGACTCCGCTTTGCAGCGCTATGGCCAGAGCCGCATGGAAGCGCAGTCCACGCAAACCGACATCACCGTGCTGAATCCAGCTGTTCCGCCTGCCAAACATTCCAGCCCGAGAGTGCTGCTGAACATTGTGTTGTCAGTGTTCCTCGGTACGCTGCTGGGTGTGGGTATCGGGTTCCTGGTCGAACTACTCGATCGCCGGGTGCGTTCCGGGCAGGACATTGCCGGGCTGGAGATTCCGGTGCTGGCCGAAGTGACCAAAAAAGGCCGCCGCCTGGAAAAGCTGCGTGGCTTGTTTAGCCGCAACCGCCCGGCCATGGCCTGAGCGTCATTCATTCAGACATTCAGACAACCCCATCGAACCAGCCGAGATCCACATGAATTCACCCACTAATACCAGCGAGCAGGGCAGCTTCGTCGAAGCGGCGCAGAGCATCCGTGCCGAAGCCAACATGGGCAAGCTGCTACAGGATGCCGGCAAACTCAAGCCGCAAGACATGGAGCGCGTGCTCAAGCTGCAGCAGGCAGAAAACCTGCGCTTTGGCGAAGCCGCGCAAAAACTGGGTCTGGTGACCGAGGCCGACATCCAGCAAGCCCTGTCGCATCAGTTCGAATACCCCACCATGTCTGCCGCCGACGCCAGCCTGAGCCCCGAGCTGACTGCCGCCACTGCCCCCTACAGCAAAGAGGCCGAAGCCCTGCGTTCGGTACGTTCCGAGTTGATGCTGCGCTGGTTCCGCGAAGGCCGTAAAACCCTGGCAATCGGCAGCACGAGTGCCGACGAGGGCGCCAGCTATCTGGCCGCCAACCTGGCCGTGCTGTTCGCGCAAATGGGCCGCAAGGTCTTGCTGGTTGACGCCAACATGCGGCAGCCGCACCAGCACACGGTTTTCAGCCTGGCCAACAACACGGGCTTGTCCGAGGTGCTGGCCGAGCGCGTGTCCTCGGTACAGGTTCGCGCCGTCAAGGCCTTCCCCACCCTGAGCGTGCTGACCGCCGGCTCGCCCCCACCCAACCCGGCTGAACTGCTTGCTCGTCCCACGTTCGATGCGATGTTGTCCAGCCTGGAAGCCAGCTACGACATCATCCTGATCGATGTTGCGCCGTCGCAACTGAGTTCGGATTTCCAGCAAATCGTCGCCCGCGTCGGCGGCATGCTCATCGCCACCCGCCGTAACGTCAGCCGTCTGGCCCCGCTGGCCGAGCTGAAAGAAAAAATCACCTTCACCGGCGCGCAAGTGGTTGGTGCCGTCGTACTGGATTAAGGCCATGACCACACTTGCCCCTCGCGCCTCGCTGCTCGACGCCCTCGCTCCTCTGAAATCCTGGTGGCCTGTGCTGATTGGGCTACTGGTACTGTATGTACCCACCTATTGGATGCTGGCGCACGGCATGTGGAACGAGGACGACCATGCGCACGGCCCCATTGTGCTGGTGGTTGCCCTGTTTTTGATCTGGCAGCGGCGAGACATTTTTACATATATAGACAAGCCTACCCGCGTTGAAGTGGCAACCGGCTGGGCCGTACTGATTGTGGGGTTGCTGGCTTATGCGCTGGGTCGTTCGCAGGAGATCCTACTGCTCGAAGTCGGCTCGCAAGCACCCGTCATTCTCGGCGCGTTGCTCATCACGCTGGGAACAAAGTCAGTCCGTGCAGTCTGGTTTGCCCTGTTCTTTTTGCTGTTCATGATTCCGCTACCCAGTTTTATTGTCGATACGGCCACCGGCCCGCTCAAGCAATACATTTCGGTCATTGCCGAACAAATACTGTACGCAGCCGGCTACCCCATCGGACGAAGCGGTGTCACGCTCACCGTTGGTCCCTACCAGTTGCTGGTGGCCGATGCCTGCTCCGGTCTGCATTCCATGTTCAGCCTGTCGGCCATGGGTCTGCTGTATCTGTATTTGATGCAGCACACCAGTATCACCCGCAACCTCGTCATCATGGCCGCCATTTTGCCGATCGCGTTTGTCGCCAATATTGTGCGCGTCATGGTGCTGGTGCTGGTGACTTACCACATGGGTGATGAAGCCGGGCAGGGCTTTTTGCATGGCTTTGCCGGCATCATGCTGTTCATCATTGGCTTACTGTTCCTGTTCGCGCTGGATGGGGTTCTGGGTTTTATCTTCCCAGACCGACGGCGTGCGCCAGAAAAGGTTTGAGCCATATACACGTAACAGTTTCCGGATAGGATTCCCTGCCTCACAAGGTTCTTGGCGACTGCTTGAACAGAGCTCTTGTTAGTAACTGTGTAAATAGCTTTGATACATATCTCCACCTAAATTACTGACAAGAACATCATGATTAAAAAAGCCCTAATAACCGGCGTAACCGGCCAGGACGGCGCCTACCTCGCCGAGTTTTTGCTGGAGAAGGGCTACGAAGTCCACGGCATCAAGCGCCGCACCTCGCTGTTCAACACCGACCGC
>NCGY01000011.1 GCA_002281775.1 Hydrogenophilales bacterium 16-64-46
GTGGTCACCCGCGTCCGCGCCGGGTCCTGCCGAAATGCGATAGAGGCCTTCAAGCATCATTTTTCCAGCCACCACCACTTTTTCTCCTGCCTCCACCCCTTTCACCTGGAGCAACTCGGCGGTTTCATTCAGCACTGCCACCGGCTTGCGTAGGTAACGGCCGGGAGCGATCTGCACATACACCACCGGACTGATGGCCTGGCCCAACACGGCCTGACGCGGAACCCAGGTACCCATGGGGCTGCTCAACTGCAAGCTCAAATTCACGGTCTGTCCCACCACCAATCCCGCTGGGGTCTGGCCCAGATCCAGCAGAAAGCGCGCGCGCTGGGTGGCCGGGTCCACAACGGGCAACACCTGGGTAATGGGGCGGTCCAACTGGCGGCCGTCAGGCAAGCTGATGCGCACTGGCAAACCTGGCCGCAGAAGCGTCCGTTGGTCCGGGAAAAAATAGCCCTCTACCCAGTGAGAGGCATTAGCAGCCACCATCCGCGCCATCGCCTTGCCCACCACCACGAACTGCTTCATGGTTCGGTCGCCGGCGTTGACCAAGGAGCCAGGCTGTACAAACAGGTCAGTGACAAAACCGTCGGTGGGGGCATCGAGCATGATGTGCTCGACGACTTGGCCATGCTCAATGAGGTCAGCAATTTGCTTGTCATTCATGCCCCACCAGCGCAGGTTTTCCTTGGCATCCTTGAGGTAGTTCGGCAACCTTCCCTCTTCACGCAGCTCCTGCAGCTTGGCTTCATTCTTGAGGAACTCGAGGTATCCCCTTTGGGTGGTGATGAACTCCGGATTGAATATGGAGGCGATGGGCTGGCCTTTGCGCACGTTGTCCCCCACCCGTACGAATACGTCCACCACCTGGCCACTGACGGAGATGTTCACATCGAACATGGCCTGGCTATTGGGCACAACCAGACCGTAAGTCTTGATCATGGAAGCCTGCTGGCCGGCGCGAGCCTCGGCCAGGCTGAACAGATTATCCTGGCCCTTCACATTGGGCGGCAACTTCACTTCCCTGGCTGTTGCCGATGTTGAGGTTGTCGTCGCAGGGGCAGCCTGGCCGAACATGCGCGGGTCGCTATGCCCCCGCGCCAGGGGCACCAGTGCGACGCCGATGTTGCACAGGGCCAGCAGACCAATGCCCTGCCGCCATTGTTTCCGCCATGCAAATGGCTTGGAAATACGTCCAGCCGACTCAGTGCGCATGATCAGGCTCTCCCAGGCTTACACTTGTTTGCAGTCCGGTAGGCAAAGCCATCCCGCTTGGTGGTTGGGCAGTCAACTTGAGTCGAACACGCTGGCGCTGATTGACCGGATTGGCGAAGGCGAAGACCTGCTGCACGACTGCCGGGACTTCCACCTGACCACGGCGGATATCGGCCAGGTACACCGTCGCACGCTGCCCCGGTTTGAGTTTGCTCGCCTCCCGGATCGGCAGGCTGGCCTCCACCTGGATCGCCGATGGGCGCGCGATCGTCAGGATCGTGGTGCCGGTGGCGGTGTACTGGCCAACCTGCCCGCCGGTGTTGAGAATCTGGTTGTTGACCACATTCAGGCCATAGATGAAGCCGGCTGCCGGAGATTTGATACGGATGTCTTTCAAGGGCTCGCGGCGGTTTTCCAGCAGCTTGATGTCATCCTCCGACATGCCGCGCCATTGCAGGCCCATGCGTGCGTCGATGAGCTTTTCGTTGCCTGTAATGGAGATCCCCCGCACCGCCTCCATGTTGGAATACAGGCCCAGATAGGTGCTCTGGATTGTCTCCAACTCGGCACTTTCCATTTCGCCCAATATTTCATTGCGGGCAACCCGCTTGCCCACGAAGAGGTTGTTCAGCTTGGTGATGCGCGCATTGATCTTGATCACCACATTGGTCAGCTGGCGCGGATCAAAGGTCAGCGTGGCCGGGTAACGAACAGCCGCTTCTACAGGATGATCGTGGTGCTCACCCCCTGCAGAAGGCGCGCCGAACATTGACGCATCGGAATGAGCATGCACAGTCGCCTGTAAGCCGAAAAACAAGGGCAACGCCAAAACCAGCTTGCGCAGCATTTCTTTCAATCAAGAATATTGATGAATAGCGCTAAGCAAGCCCTGTTCCAGACATTACGTTTTCATCTCAGGGGTCGCAATTTCCGGCTTCTTACACCGTGTGCCCTGCTGTCATTCGGCCTCTTCAGGGCTGTGGCATTGAGGGAGACCTCCGGTCAGTCCGGAATCAGGTGCTTTGGCGCCCCGATACTCCAAAGGGTCGCCATGACAAAGATGTTTCATGCGTTCCGTAATGAAACGAAATACGTTCTCCCATTTCGCCCAAATTCCTTTCCGCAGCATCCGGTCTTGGATGCACAGCGGTCAGAGTAGTTTTCAAGACCAGTGTCGCTTTTGGCCGACGACCCGTCGCCCAGGCATCCCAAGTGGCAGGCCGATATATACCCTACAGCCGACATCCACCATCTGAAGTTCCGCTTAGCACCGTACGCCTGCCGTTCACCAGGACGAGGTGGAGGTCGCGTCCTCGGCCAGAACGACCGTTCGGCGTGGAACGCTGAATGGGCTGGTGGGATGCAGCCTTCAGCGACGGTCTGCTTTCTGGATTGGCGAGATTACATTCCAATGGGCTCGTCCTAAGTCCGGCCCCAGTGCACCACGAATTTACCTGTCAGTTGTCAAGAAGCACCCTGTAGAAAACGCGATGCTTGTTGCCGCCGAACTCCGCCCCAAGGCATGATTCTAGTCTCGGGGTAGCTAAGATAGAGCAGTCGCTTCGAACGAGTGGCTGCGACGAAAGCATTGTGGCTTTCCTCAGCGCTCGGCATTGCCCAAAACGCCAGTGTCAAAGATACTCCGGGGCAGGGGCAGTCATATGCCCACCCTTTGCATCGCTCGCCAATCGGTAATTGTTTCGACACATGTCCAACCCCAACCTGTCCTCCTTCATCTGGTCCGTCGCCGATCTTCTGCGCGGCGACTACAAGCAATCCGAATACGGCAAGGTCATTCTCCCGTTCACCGTCCTGCGCCGTCTCGACTGCGTGCTGGAAGCCACCAAGCCCGCCGTGCTGGCCGAACTAGCCAAGCGCGAGAAGGCCGGGATCAATCCTGAGCCCTTCCTGCTGCGGGCGTCCAAGCAACTCTTCTACAACATTTCGCCGCTCGACTTGAAGAAGCTCATGGGCGACCAGGACCACATTGGCGAAAACCTGCGCGCCTACATGCAGGCGTTCTCGCCCGAAGTGCGCGACATTTTCGAGCACTTCGAGTTTCATACCCAGATCGACAAGCTGTCCAAGTCCGGGCTGCTCTACCTCGTCACGGAAAAATTCGCCAAAATCGACCTCCACCCCAATGTCGTCAGCAATGATGAGATGGGCACCGTGTTCGAGGAGCTGATCCGAAAATTCGCCGAGCTGTCCAATGAGACTGCTGGCGAACACTTCACCCCGCGCGATGCCATCCGCCTCATGGTGAATCTCCTCTTCATCGAGGACGACGCCGCGCTGACCAAGCCTGGCGTGGTGCGCTCGCTGTATGACCCCACCGCCGGCACCGGCGGCATGTTGAGCGTGGCCGGCGAGCACCTTGCCAGCCTCAACCCCGACGCCCGGCTGGTGATGTATGGGCAAGAGCTGAACCCCGAGTCCTACGCCATCTGCAAGGCCGACATGCTCATCAAGGGGCAGGACATTGCCAACATCATCTTCGGCAACACGCTCTCCGCCGACGGCCTGCTCGGCAAATTTTTCGACTACATGCTCTCCAATCCGCCCTTCGGCGTGGAGTGGAAGAAGATCGAAGCCATCATCCGCAAGGAATTCGAGCAACAGGGCTTCAATGGCCGCTTTGGCCCCGGCCTGCCGCGCGTCAGCGACGGCTCGCTGCTGTTCCTGCTGCACCTCGTTTCCAAGATGCGGCCCGCCGTCGATGGCGGCAGCCGCTTCGGCATCGTGCTCAATGGCTCGCCGCTGTTCACCGGCGGCGCAGGCTCGGGCGAGAGCGAGATTCGCCGCTACATGCTGGAGAACGACCTGGTCGAGGCCATCATCGGCCTGCCCACCGACATGTTCTACAACACCGGCATCAGCACCTATATCTGGATCGTCAGCAACCGCAAGCCCGCCGCACGCAAGGGCAAGGTGCAGCTGATCGACGCCAGCAGCTTCTGGCAAAAGATGCGCAAGAGCCTGGGCAGCAAGCGCAAGGAACTCAGCCCGGAACACATCGACGACATTACCCACCTGTTTGGCCAGTTCGAGGAATCCACCCGCGACGGCGTGCCGATCAGCCGCATTTTCAAGAACGAGGACTTCGGCTACCGCACCATCACCGTCGAGCGCCCCGAGCGTGACGCAGCGGGGCAGGTCGTACTGGGCACCAAGGGCAAAGGCAAGGGCAAGCCCGTGCCGGATTCCTCCCTGCGCGATACGGAAAATGTGCCCCTCAGCGAAGACATGGACACCTACTTCAAACGCGAAGTCCTGCCCCATGCGCCGGATGCGTGGATCGACCCCGACAAAACCAAGGTCGGCTATGAAATCCCCTTCAACCGCCACTTCTACGTCTTCAGGCCACCACGCCCCTTGAGTGAGATTGATGCCGAGCTGAAAGGCGTGACCAACCGCATACTGACGATGATCGGCGGGCTGACGGCATGAGCTTCCCGCGCTACCCGACCTACAAGGACAGCGGCGTCGAATGGCTGGGGGAGGTGCCGGAGCATTGGGAGGTGAAGCCGGTGAGGAATCTGGCTTCAATCGTCAACGGCTATCCATTCGACTCCGCACTCTTTGACGCGGCCGAAGGGTTCCCGCTTATCCGAATCAGAGACCTTAACAAGATCGAAGCTGAAACCTTTTATAAAGGCGAGTTCGTTGAGAATGCGGCTATCACTTCAGATGATGTTTTGATAGGCATGGACGGCGACTTTAACGTCGGTCGTTGGCGTGGTGCGGGACGAGCTTTGTTAAATCAGCGAATGTGCTGCGTTCGCGGGAAAAGCAACATTCTTACGAGACTACTTGAATACGCTCTCCCGATCCGTCTCAAAGCTATCAACGATGTCACATACGCCACGACCGTGAAGCATTTGGCTTCCAGTCAGGTTGAAAAGACGTTTGTTGCGATCCCGCCAGATACTGTCGAGCAAATCCAAATCGCCGCCTTCCTCGACCGCGAGACGGCGAAGATTGATGGGCTGGTGGCAGAACAGCGGCGGCTGATGGAACTGCTGAAAGAAAAGCGCCAGGCCGTCATCTCCCACGCCGTCACCCAAGGTCTGAACCCCAACGCCCCCATGAAGACTTCCGGCATTGAATGGCTGGGGGATGTGCCGTCGCATTGGGAGGTAAAGCGGCTCAAGCATATATCGCCGTTCATCACGGTCGGGGTTGTCGTTAATCCCAGCTCGTTCGTGGCTGACGAGGGCTTTCCATTTATCTACGGCGGCGACATTCGGGAAGGCGTGATCGATTGGGAAAATTCACGTCGCATTGGCGCGGAATCTAGCGAAGCAAATTCAAAGACACGCCTGAAAGCTGGCGATCTTCTAACGGTAAGGGTTGGTGCTCCAGGCATTACTGCTGTTGTTCCGCTTGAGTGTGAGGGCGGAAACTGCGCATCCGTGATGCTCGTTCGCCAAGGATCATTCAATTCGTACTGGCTGTGTTACGCGATGAATACCCGGATCGTTCGCTTCCAGGTCGAAGTCGTTCAATACGGTGCCGCCCAAGAGCAGTTCAACATTAGCCACGCGGTCAATTTCTGGGCTCCGACGCCGCCTCGCGCTGAACAGGATGCAATCGCCGAGTTCCTCGCTTGTGAGACCGCCAAATTCGACACCCTCACCGCCGAAGCCCAACGCGCCATCGACCTGCTGCAAGAGCGTCGCACCGCCCTTATTTCCGCCGCTGTCACCGGCCAGATTGACGTGCGCGGTCTCGTGGCCTCTGCACCGGCATTGCCCGAAGCGACCTGTGTTTAAATACCCGCCATGACCCGGATCGCCGTTAGTCCTGACATGCTCCGCTGGGCACGCGACCGTGCCCGGATGGACGTGCTCGCGCTGACGGCGCGCTTCCCCAAACTAGAAGCCTGGGAGGCCGGCGAAGCGTTGCCGACGCTCAAGCAGTTGGAGAACTACGCCCGGGCCACCCATGCGCCCATCGGTTACTTCTTCCTGCCTGCGCCGCCGGTCGAGCCGGTGCCAATCCCCGACTTCCGCACCATGGCGGATCGGGCTGTTGTGCATCCCAGCCCGGACCTGCTGGATACCGTCTATGCCTGCCAGGAACGCCAGGCGTGGTATCGGGATTTCGCGCTGATAGATGGTCAGCCGCCACTGCCTTTCGTCGGCGCGCTGAATGCCAACATGGCGACCGTGCAAGCCGCAGAACAAATCCGGCAAACTCTGGGTTTCGACGTGGATGCCCGCCGCAACTGCCGAACCTGGACCGAGGCTCTGCGACTGTTCATTGAGCAGGCCGAAAGCTTGGGCGTCATGGTGATGGTCAGCGGCGTGGTACTCAACAACAACTACCGCCATCTCGACCCGCAGGAGTTTCGTGGCTTCGCGCTGGCCGATGACCACGCGCCGCTGGTGTTCATCAATGGCGCCGACAGCAAGGCAGCGCAGATGTTTACGCTTGCTCATGAACTCGCCCACCTGTGGCTGGGTCAGTCCGCGCTCTCGGACGTGAGTGCGGGCGAGACTTCCGACAATGCCATCGAAACCTGGTGCAATAAGGTCGCTGCGGAGCTACTGGTGCCGATGGACGTATTCCTTGGCGAACTGGTCGCCGACGAACCGGTGCATGACACGCTTTCCCGTCTCGCGCGCCGCTTCAAGGTCAGCACGCTGGTGGTGCTGCGCCGTCTGGCGGATGCCGGGCGTCTGGACAGGAATGCCTTCTTCCGTGCCTATCGCGATGAGCTGGCGCACCTACGCAATATTGCTGCTGCGGGTTCGGGCGGCGGCGATTTCTATCGTACGACGGCATCCCGCGTCAGCAAACGCTTTGCGCGGGCACTGGTGGAAAGCACGCTGGAGGGTCGCACCCTTTACCGCGATGCTTTCCGCATGCTGGGCATTGCCAAGACGAGCACCTTCAACGAGTTCGGGCGTTCCCTGAACTACCCAATCTGATGGCCTACCTGCTCGACGCCAATATCTTCATCCAGGCCAGAAACCTGCAATACGGTTTCGATTTCTGCCCGGCCTTCTGGGATTGGCTGGTGCAGAATAATGCGGCAGGGTCGGTTTTCAGCATCCAGCAGGTGGGCGACGAGTTGCAGGCGGGCGGCGATGACTTGTCGGACTGGGCAGCGGCGCGAGGTGACAGTTTTTTTCTGCCGCCCGACAGCGCGGTGTTGCCGGTGCTACCGCGCGTCAGCGTCTGGGCTGCCGGCCAGAATTATGAACCGGCGGCGGTGAATACCTTCTTGCAGGTGGCGGACTATTGGCTGGTGGCATTCGCACTGGCGCACGGTCACACGGTAGTGACGCACGAAGTTCCCGCTAACTCGACGCGCAAGATCAAGATTCCCAATGCGTGTGTTGGTCTGAATGTGCATTTCATGACGCCTTATCAGATGCTGCGCCATGAACGTGCCAGATTTGTTCTCGGCCCAGTTCCGGATTAAAGATTGTTGATGAGCCTGCACAAAGAAATCAGCTTCGAGACCGAGATTTGCCAACACCTCGCCGACCACGGCTGGCTGTATGCCGAAGGTGACGCGGCGGGCTATGACCGGGCGCGGGCGCTGTTCCCAGCCGATGTACTGGCGTGGGTGCAGGCCACCCAGCCGAAGGCTTGGGAAACCCTGACCAAGAACCACGGCGCGCAGGCTGGTGAAACCCTGCTGGCCCGTTTGCGCGATCAGCTCGATCAGCGCGGCACGCTGGACGTGCTGCGCCACGGCATAGAATTGCTGGGTCTCAAAGCGCCGCTGAAGCTGGCCGAGTTCAAACCGGCACTGGCGATCAACCCCGATATCCTCGCCCGCCATGCTGCCAACCGGCTGCGCATCGTGCGGCAGCTTCGTTACTCTCTACACAACGAGAACAGCATCGACCTCGGCTTGTTCCTCAACGGCCTGCCGGTAGCCACGGCGGAACTGAAGACCGACTTCACCCAGAGCATTGGCGACGCCATCGACCAGTATCGGTTTGACCGCAATCCCAAGCCCAAGGGACAGACTGCCGAGCCGCTACTGTCCTTCCCCAATGGGGCGCTGGTGCATTTCGCGGTAAGCAACAGCGAAGTTCACATGGTGACCAAGCTGGCTGGCCCCGCCACGGTGTTCCTGCCGTTTAACCTGGGCAGCGATGGCGCAGCGGGCAACCCGGTGAACCCGCAGGGCGGGCACCGCACGGCGTATCTGTGGGAACAGGTGTGGGCACGCGAAAGCTGGCTAGAAATCCTGGGCCGTTATCTCATCGCCCAGCGCGACGCGAAGAAGCAGATCAAACAGATCATCTTCCCCCGCTTTCATCAGCTTGATGTGACACGCAAGTTGCAGGCAGCGGTGCTACACGATGGGCCGGGCGGCAAGTATCTCGTCCAGCACTCTGCCGGTTCGGGCAAGACGAATTCCATCGCGTGGACCGCGCACTTTCTCGCCGAACTGCACGACGCCCAGCACAAGAAGGTGTTCGATACCGTGCTGGTGGTCTCCGACCGCAACGTCATCGATGCGCAGCTCCAGGAGGCGCTGTTCGACTTTCAGCGCACCAGCGGCGTAGTCGCCACGATCACGAATAAGGACGGCAGCAAGAGCGGCAAGCTCGCCGAGGCGCTATCGGGCGACAAGAAAATCGTGGTCTGTACCATCCAGACCTTCCCCTTTGCGCTGGAGTCTGTCCGCAAGCTGGCCGCCACACAGGGCAAACATTTTGCCGTGATCGCAGACGAAGCCCACAGCTCGCAGACTGGCGAGGCTGCAGCCAAGCTGAAAGAAGTGCTGAGCCCCGAGGAACTGGCAGAGCTGAACGATGGTGGCGAAATCAGCACCGAGGACATTCTCGCGGCGCAGATGGCGACGCGAGCCGATGAGGGTGGCATCACCTTCGTCGCGTTCACGGCAACGCCAAAGAACAAGACGATGGAGCTGTTTGGCACGCGCCCCGATCCATCGCGCAAACCGGCGCCGGACAACGTGCCAACTCCGTTCCATGTCTATTCCATGCGCCAGGCGATTGAGGAAGGGTTCATCTTGGACGTGCTGAAGAACTACACGCCCTACAGCCTGGCCTTCAAGCTGGCCCACGAAGACCAAGAACTGGACAACAAGCAGGTCGAGCGTAGCGCGGCACTGAAGCGGATCATGGGTTGGGTAAAGCTCCACCCTTACAACATCGCCCAGAAAATTGAGGTCGTGGTGGAGCATTACCGCCAGTATGTGGTCCCGCTACTGAATGGCCAGGCCAAGGCGATGGTGGTGGTTAGTAGTCGATTGGAGGCTGTGCGCTGGCAATTGGCTATCGAGAAATACATCAAGCAGCACGGCTACAAGATCGGTACGCTCGTAGCATTCTCGGGCGAGGTAAACGACAAGGTGTCCGGCCCGGATGGTTTCACCGAAAACAGCCCGGCATTGAACCCGAACCTGAAGGGCCGCGACATCCGTGAAGCCTTCAAGGGCGACGAGTATCAGATCCTGCTGGTGGCAAACAAGTTTCAGACCGGCTTCGACCAGCCGCTGCTGTGCGGCATGTATGTGGACAAGCGGCTGGCAGGCATTCAGGCGGTGCAAACCCTTTCACGCCTGAACCGCGCTTATCCCGGCAAGGACACGACCTACGTGCTTGATTTCGTGAACGACACCGAGGAGGTGCTGGCTGCCTTCAAGACCTATCACACCACGGCAGAACTTTCGGCGACGACGGACCCGAACCTGGTCTTCAACCTACGCGCCAAGCTGGATTCCGCTGGCCACTACGACGACTTCGAGGTGGATCGGGTGGTCGCTGTTGAGATGGACCCGAATGCTAAGCAGAGCGAACTGGTCGCCGCACTGGAGCCGGTGCAGGACCGCGTGATGAAACGCTACAAGGCCGCCCAGGCTGCACTGTGTGCCGCTCAGGAGAAGAAAGATGACAAGGCCATTGAGTCCGCGCAAAACGAGCTGAATGCGCTGATCCTGTTCAAGGGCGACATGGGCGCATTCATCCGGCTCTACACCTTCCTCTCGCAAATCTTTGACTACGGCAACACCGCCATCGAGAAACGCGCCATCTTCTACAAACGCCTGCTGCCCTTGCTGGAGTTTGGTCGCGAACGGGAGGGCATCGACCTCTCGAAAGTGGTGCTGACACACCATCATCTGAAGGATCTGGGCAGAAAGCCGATGCCGCTGAGCGATGGCGAGACGATCAAGCTTTATCCCATCACCGAAGCGGGCAGCGGCAGTGTGCAGGAACCGCAGAAGGCGTATATGGTCGAGATCATCGAGAAGGTGAACGACCTCTTTGAAGGGGTACTCACCGATCAGGACAAGCTGGTCTACGTGAACAACGTGATCAAGGGCAAGCTGCTGGAGTCGGAAACGCTGCGCCAACAAGCGACCAACAACACGAAAGAGCAGTTCGCCAATTCGCCTGACCTGAAAACCGAGCTTCTGAACGCCATCATGGGCGCCCTGGACGCGCACACGCTGATGAGTACGCAGGCGCTGAATTCATCTACCGTTCAGGGCGGTCTCAAAGATATTCTGCTCAACAACGCGGGACTCTACGAAACCCTCCGTGGGCAAACTGCTCCCTAATGGATGGACAGCGAACGTCCGCTTCCCCGGTTTTTTGTCCTTCATCCTCGCCTGAGTGACCGACCGTTCTGGCCGATTATGCCGTTCATGCCAACCCTAAGACCAGCAGATTTCTGGTCGACACCTGCCGCCTAGTAACATTTTCCCCCGCCTCGTCAGTACCCTTTCATGGCCAACAACCGCCCCAGGCAGTCGAAGCCACTTTGTGGCTGCATGGCTCATTTGGGAATCACCGTGGGCCAGTCGATGGCAATCGATCACTCTATCGAAGGCCATGGTCCTGGCCCTCTCAACAACAGATTCCGTAACCCTGAAATTAAGGCATTGCCAGGAGCCCGGGGATTCACAATAATCCGCAACGGACTTGTCCACTCACTAACGGAGATTTCAAACATGAACAGAAAAGAACTCATCGACGCCCTGGCCTCTCAGACCGATTCCACCAAGGCGGATGCTGAGCGTGCAGTCGCCGCGCTAATCGACATCATCTCGGGCACTCTCAAAAAAGGTGACTCCCTCACGCTGGTTGGCTTTGGCACGTTTGAAGTGCGCAAGCGCGCCGCGCGCATCGGCCGCAATCCCAAGACCGGCGAAGAACTGAAGATCAAGGCGTCCAAGGTTCCCGCGTTCAAGCCAGGCGCGACGCTGAAGGGCCTGGTAAACGGCGTCAAGAAGTAAGCGCAGTTCCGCTTCCCTTGACAACGGAAAGTCTGACATCCACATTGAATATTGATGGTTTGTTATGGAGCTGGAGATGACTGAGGTGGTGGGCCTTGCGGGTTTCCAGTGCCCGGCTGGCAGCATGGCCATGCACCCCATGCATGGCATGGTTGAGGTCTATGCGCAGGACGGCTGGATGCGTGGCGTGCTCTACGAGCACCCTGTGCAACTGAGCCTTGCCGACGATGCCGAGGAAAGGGTTGTTTCCGAGAGCATCGAGATGCGCGAGACTTGGGTACACGTCCGCGAATTGGCCGAGGCCAGCCTTGCAAAAGACATCGAAACTCTTCGCAAGCGCGGGCAACTGCTGTTCGACACGATGGACTGACGCGAGGGATGGAGTGAATACGCAATGCGTATTGACACTCCCAAAACTTTTCGGCAATCTGAAGACTGATGTTTCACTGCTGGCTGTCAGTATCAGCCCGACCGATGCGCGTTACGCATTGCCCTTCAATGCCGTTCAGTTCCTGAAAACGGCGGGTCTTCGGATCTGGAATTCCATCGTGGTTTACCCCCTCAAAAGATCCCACCAAGGGAGCGCCCCTCGCTCCTTTCAGTGGGCGTTTTCCATGCACCCCAACCGGGTGCACCCTACCCCACACGAAATACTGTCCTCAGTTTTCGTGTGGCGGAGTAGCAATCAATAAACGCTTGTTTCAATCAAGCCCGGCTGATGCAGCACGCCCGTCTCTGTGCCCCGGCACAGAGACGGGCGCCAACGGCACCCGGAATCGCCCGCCCAACGGGCGATTTCAAGCAGTTAACCGCGCGTGAAAACGCGTGATCGGACGAACAGCCAACCTGCCCCTGATCGTGGACCTGGAGCCCGCCCGCATATTGCGCGGTCGGCGAGCCTGACCCGCACCAGCGAGATCAGCGAACTACGGCATATCAGGACTAGAGAGCGCCAGGCCGCGCTATAGAAACTGCCACCCCCCACGTTTGCCGCGAACGCATCGCGAGCGAGTAACACTCACCGTGCATCAAATGGTCTTGGGGTGAACCGGAATACCGCTGCAAGCCTGCGTTGCATGTGCCAATAGCCATTGCACTGCGGATGCGGGTTCCTATTGAAACAGGAATGCGGTCCATGCCACAGCTCAATGCTATGGAGATGGGCCGGGAGAAGAAAATATGTCCCGAAATTACGGGCTGGGTACACGCGACATGTCGAGCGCAGGCCGGATCGCGCTCGATCAGGCGGTAGGGCGCGGGGAACTGTCATTTGCGTCGGTCGATGCAATCGCGGATCGCTTCTCGAAGTTTGCCAGCTACGCGAAAGAAAAAGGAATTGGGCGCATGGAGCGTATCGACGCCGAGCAGGTGCGCGAGTACGGACGCAATCTGGCCGATCTTGTGCAACAGGGCGATATGGCCGCCAGCTACGCCCAGAACCTGGTCAGCGCAGTGAACACAGTCATGACGCAAGCCACGCGTGGTGAGTGGCAAAGCGTGTCGCCGACCAGGGAATGCGGCATCGAGCAGCGATCGGCCATCCGCGAGGACGCGCCTGCCGGATCTGATCGGCAAACATTCAGCCGGGCGGTGGAAGCAATTCGCGAGTCCGGGATGGCACGCCAGGCGTGCATTGCGGAACTCGCTCGGGAGTTCGGGCTGCGTTCCAAAGAGGCAAGCCTGCTGGATACCCGCAGCGCCCTCGCGGAAGCCAGACAAGCCGGTGCCGTGACAATCAGCGAGGGGACCAAAGGCGGCAGGACACGCGAGATTCCGCTCTCGTCTGCTACGCAGCTTGAAGTGCTGTCGCGCGCTGCCGAGGTACAAGGAAACAGCCGAAACCTGGTCCCGACCGAGGCTTCATGGCGGGAATGGCGCGAGGGCGGGTTGCGCGATGGCCGTGAGGCGATCCAGGCGCACGGGATCAATGGCTACCACGATCTGCGTGCTGCCTATGCCTGCGAACGCTACGAGACGCTGACCGGCCACCCCGCCCCGGTGATGGGTGGCCTTGTCGAGGATCGTCAGGTCGACCACGATGCCCGCGAGCAGATTAGCCATGAGCTTGGGCACGACCGCATCGAGGTGGTTGCCGAATACATAGGGGGTCGGGGAACATGAAGCTGATCAAGGAGGCCGAGTTCCTGACCCGTGGTTACGGCCGCACGGGTGGCAAGGACAACCGCCGCCAGCAGCGGGCACGCATGCTCGCTTTTGCCGAGCATTGCGCCTCGCTGGGTGCACACTCATTCGGCCAGGTGGGCAGAAACCACGTCATCAGCTACTGGAAAGTCCACCGGGCACTCTCACCAGCAACCGCATACTCGCACTGGCTCGCCATCCGCGAATTATGGCGGCTGGCGGGCAAGCCTGGCGTGCCGCCTGAGCCTATGACTGCTCGGACAATGGTGCCCGATTGAAGGTCACCCATCCGTTACATCCTTGCGGTCAAATCCTCAGGGAGTTTTTTTGGCATGCGTCACCTTCTTTTGGCGCGTATTTGGTCAATTCGCGCCAAATAAATGGCCTTATTGGCACGAATTGACCAAATACGCGCCATTGCGATAAGTGAGTATCACGCCACAAAGTCATGTTCCTTGTTCTTTCCAAAATGATGGACCATGCGGTCAGCATGCGAAGCAGGGATCAGACTTGAGCCCCTGCACCGTGGGGTTTCACTCATGGGTATCATGCGCGCGTCCTCCCGAACGCACGCTGGAAAGCAACTTCTCACCATTCGCCACAATATCGGCACTGGCTTCGATCCGATCCTGCATATCCTGAATGATTCGTGCGCGTAGCTCGGTTTGACGGCCCGATCCAGCCTTCGCCTCTATCAATCGTTGGATGTTCTCCTCAACGATGCCAGGCAACGGCTGCCGACCGTCTTTTTTGGCTGAATCGATTCCTGACGCAACCAGTTCGGACGAATAGGCAAGCTCGATGCGCTGCGCTTCGGCTTCATCGTCAGCTGTCCAGGTAACAATCCCTGTAGATCGGCGTCTTCTCCGCTTTTGAGACGATCCGCCAGGCGCAGCAGAATCTCCAGCCTGCCGCAGGCTGCCTGCTGCTTCCTTTGCAGAATCTTGCGTAGCAGTACCTTGAGCTTGCTGAACCTTAGCTGCTACCAATCCGTGGTTCGGAAAACCCGAACTACGGGAAACCCGATCTTCGGTTTCCATGTTCGACGGTTGGCTTTTCAGGGGTGCTTCGTTTGCCCATTGCTCTGGCGTGTAAAGAACCCATCGACGCCCGGCAAAAGTGCCATCGTGCGTCTTGATCGACTCCATACGCATTGCACCGACGCGTTCCAGCTCCCGTATCAAGGAGAGCACAGCTTCTCGCCCTTTTGGGTTCATCGTGACCAGATGGGCCAGATTCGGCTTCCAGCCTTTCGGCAAATCCCACAAAAAGGCAAAGAGTCCACGCGCACCGAAACTTAACCTGACATCGCGCAACAATGCTCGAGCCATCGGCTTGGAATAATGAACCTCCCCTATCCGGACCAGCTCGTCGCTCATAGCGCAGCCTCCATCTTGCGAGGACGGCCACGGAGCCGTTTTGGCTTGGATCGTAACAAGGGGGCCACTGCACCGCTTGGGACAGGAGTACTTGGTGTGCCAAGTCCGCCAATCCAAACCTCGATGTCTGCGCGGCGATAACGGAGCAACCGTCCAACTTTGATAGGAGCGGGGAATCCTGCTGGTGCAGGTTTGCGGCCATAGGCCCAGTTTTCGATGGTTGCCGGGCTAAGCTTGATTAATTTTGCGACATCATCGATGTCGAGCAATAGTGAGAGCATCTGCGTGCCTCCATTGAGGACGCAGCCCATGCTATGAAAATACTGGATTGTTTGCGCGCGCCAGTGGATGCGCCGAGGGTGGGCTGCTACGCCCTAAGCCGCATCACGCGCGGCAAAACCTATTGGGGCGGAAGAGCTTGTTGGCCAGAGTGTCCCTGGAAATCCCCAGTTTGCCGTAAGCGATGCTAAGCGAGCGAGCGGTATAGCGGTTTGTCTTCTGGCCAAGCTGGCGGAACATACTGATAGAAGCTTGCATCAACGACCGGCCTTCCATGCCTCCCCGTCGGAGCAGCCAATTGAGCGCATGGGTTGATGCACAGATTTTTTTCGCGGCGCGTCTAGCCATCCATATAAGGGCAAACGCGACCAGCATCCCTGCCGCTCCAGCAAAAGCAATCGCGCCAAAAAAATAAGCACAAAGAGTCAAGCTGACAACGTTGCACGCCCAGACTCTCCGGACTTTTTTGAGTCCGGAATCGCCAACAAAATCTAGCGCCAGATGGTCTATGTCGTAGCTAAGCATGGTTCGACTATGTCTGCTGTCGCCAGCGTCTGTCAAGCGATCATAAGCACAAATTTTTCGCACAAATCCGTCACATCAAGTGAGGACAACAACAGGACAACTCCGGCACAATTCGGGCACACTTCAACTCAGGAATGTCCTGTTTTCGGCTTTCCCTCAGTCACACTCAATCAAGTTGCCCTGCAAAATAAAAACCCCGTAAATCATTGAAATTTACGGGGTTTTTTGCATAATGGCGGAGAGGGCGGGATTCGAACCCGCGTTAGGGTATTACCCTAAACACGCTTTCCAGGCGTGCGACTTAAACCGCTCATCCACCTCTCCGCGAAGCGGCGCATCATACCGGAAGGCCCTGCGAGCGGCAATTCACACTGCGGTGAGCGTTCATGCTGCAAATATTTTCGCCCGGTCCTTGAAACCGGGTTTTGCGGCCCCATCTGCGCGCGAGTAACGAATGGGAGCCCACATGCAGGACGATATCAAACCCGACACACAGGCGGAGACCCCGCCGGAAGTTGACACCCTACCCAGCCTCGAAGAGGCGCTGAAAGCCGCTGAGCTTCAGGCTGCGGAGCATCATGACGCCTGGCTGCGCGCCAAGGCTGAAACGGAAAACATGCGCCGCCGCGCGGCGGAAGAAGCCGACAAGGCCCGCAAGTTTGCAGTCGAAGGCTTTGCCGGCGAACTGCTGGCGGTGAAGGACAGCCTGGAAGCCGCGCTGGCTTCGGACGCGGCGTCTCCGGAGAAAATGCGCGAAGGCGTGGAACTGACGTTGAAGCAGCTTAACGCCGCGTTCGCCAAATACCAGCTGGTGGAGGAACAGCCGCTGGGCGCGAAGTTTGACCCACATCTGCACCAGGCCATCGGCATGGTCGACTCGGATCAACCGGCCAATACCGTGGTGACGGTGCTGCAAAAAGGCTACCGCCTCGCGGAACGCACGCTGCGCCCCGCGCTGGTGATGGTCGCCAAGGGCAAGGACAACTGACACACCCTTGAAATAAGCCCACCCTCCCCCACATTCGACTCAATCCAAACACATTCAGAAGGACGCAATCATGGGACGCATCATCGGCATCGACCTCGGCACCACCAACTCCTGCGTGGCGGTCATGGAAAACGGCACACCCAAGGTCATCGAAAACGCGGAAGGCGCGCGCACCACGCCGTCCATCGTCGCCTACGCGGAAGACGGCGAAATCCTGGTCGGCGCGCCGGCCAAGCGTCAGGCCGTCACCAACCCGCGCAATACGCTCTACGCAGTCAAGCGCCTGATCGGCCGTCGCTTCGAAGAAAAAGAAGTGCAGAAGGACATCGGCCTCATGCCCTACAAGATCGTCAAGGCCGACAACGGCGACGCCTGGGTGGAGGTGCGCGACCAGAAAATGGCCCCGCCGCAGATTTCTGCCGAAGTGCTGCGCAAGATGAAGAAAACCGCCGAAGATTATCTCGGCGAGGAAGTCACTGAAGCCGTCATTACCGTGCCGGCCTACTTCAACGACAGCCAACGCCAGGCGACCAAGGACGCCGGCCGCGTCGCCGGTCTGGACGTGAAGCGCATCATCAACGAGCCGACCGCCGCCGCGCTCGCCTTCGGCATGGACAAGAAAGAGGGCGACCGCAAGATCGCCGTCTACGACCTCGGCGGCGGCACCTTCGACATCTCGATCATCGAAATCGCCGACCTCGACGGTGAGCACCAGTTCGAAGTGCTGTCGACCAACGGCGACACCTTCCTCGGCGGCGAGGACTTCGACCAGCGCCTGATCGACTACATCGCCGAAGAATTCAAGAAGGATTCCGGCGTCGACCTGAAGAAAGACGTGCTCGCACTCCAGCGTCTCAAGGAAGCCGCCGAAAAGGCCAAGATCGAGCTGTCGTCGGGACAGCAGACCGAAGTCAACCTGCCCTATATCACCGCCGATGCCAGTGGTCCGAAGCACCTGCAGGTGAAGATCACCCGCGCCAAGTTCGAGGCACTGGTCGAAGACCTGATCGCGCGCTCGATCGAGCCGTGCAAGGTTGCGCTGAAGGACGCCGGACTTTCCACCTCGCAGATCGACGACGTGATCCTGGTCGGCGGCCAGACCCGCATGCCCAAGGTCATCGAGGCGGTGAAGAACTTCTTCGGCAAGGACCCGCGCCGCGACGTCAACCCGGACGAGGCCGTGGCCGTCGGTGCCGCGATCCAGGGCGGCGTGCTGAAGGGCGAGGTCAAGGACGTGCTGCTGCTCGACGTGACGCCCTTGAGCTTGGGCATCGAAACCCTGGGCGGCGTGATGACCAAGCTCATCCAGAAGAACACCACCATCCCCACCAAGGCGAGCCAGGTGTTCTCCACCGCCGACGACAACCAGAACGCAGTGACCGTGCACGTGCTGCAGGGCGAGCGCGAAATCGCATCGGGCAACAAGAGTCTCGGCCAGTTCAACCTGTCCGACATTCCGCCCGCGCCGCGCGGCATGCCGCAGATCGAGGTCACCTTCGACATCGACGCCAACGGCATCCTGCACGTGTCGGCCAAGGACAAGGCCACCGGCAAGGAAAACCGGATCAAGATCCAGGCCAGCTCCGGGCTGTCCGAGGACGAAATCCAGCGCATGGTGAAGGACGCCGAAGCCAACGCCGCCGAAGACAAGAAGGTGGTTGAACTGGCCGGTGCCCGCAACCAGGCGGATGCAATGATCCACTCGGTGAAGAAATCGCTGGCCGAGCATGGCGACAAGGTGAGCGCGGAAGAAAAAGTCGCCATCGAAGCCGCGATGAAGGAATGCGAAGACGCCGTGCGCGAAGGCGACAAGGACGCCATCGAAGCCAAGACCAATGCGCTTGCCACCGCCAGCCACAAACTGGCCGAAAAGATGTACCAGGAAGAGCAGGCCAAGGGCGGGGCACAGCCGGGTGCGGAGGCGGGTGGCGCGAAGGCGGCCGATGACAACGTGGTCGACGCCGAGTTTGAAGAGGTGAAGGACAAGTGAGGGGTTAGGGGTCAGGAGCTAGGGACTAGGGGAGGTCGCGCTGCGCGCGGCCTTCTCTATTTCTGACTCCACCCCCACGTTCCCTAGCCCCTAAATCCTAGCCCCTAGCCCCTAAGCCCATGAGCAAACGCGATTACTACGAAATCCTCGGCCTCGCCAAAAACGCCAGCGACGAGGAAATCAAGAAGGCCTACCGCAAGCTGGCCATGAAGTTCCATCCCGACCGCAACCCGGACGACAAGGGCGCGGAGGAGAAATTCAAGGAAGCGAAGCTGGCCTACGAAATCCTCTCCGACGCCGACAAGCGTTCGGCCTACGACCAGTTCGGCCACGCCGGCGTGGACCAGCAGGCTGGTATGGGCGGCGGCTTTGGCGGCGGCGGCAGCGGGTTTGCCGATGCCTTCTCCGACATCTTCGGCGATATCTTCGGCGGCGGTGGCGGCGGCAACCGGCGCGACCGCGTGTATCGCGGGGCCGACCTGCGCTACAACCTCGAAATCGGTCTGGAAGAAGCCGCGCGCGGCACCGAAACAAAAATCCGCATCCCCACGCTGGAGGAATGTGGCACCTGCCACGGCAGCGGGGCCAAGCCCGGCAGCCAGCCCACCACCTGCACCACCTGCGGCGGGCACGGCCAGGTACGTATCCAGCAGGGCTTTTTCTCGGTACAGCAGACCTGTCCGCGTTGCGGCGGCACCGGCAAGATGGTGACCGACCCCTGCCCCACCTGTCACGGTGAAGGCCGGGTGAAAAAGCACAAGACGCTGTCGGTGAAAATCCCGGCCGGGGTCGACAGCGGCGACCGCATCCGCCTCGCGGGCGAGGGCGAAGCCGGCGTCAACGGCGGCCCGGCGGGCGATCTGTACGTGGTGATCAACCTCAAGGAGCACCCGGTCTTCAAGCGCGACGGCGACGACCTGCATTGCGAAATGCCGATCTCCTTCGCTAGCGCCGCGCTGGGTGGCGAGGTCGAAATCCCCACGCTCGATGGCCACGCCAAGGTGAAGATTCCACCCGAAACCCAGACCGGCAAGGTCTTCCGCCTGCGCGGCAAGGGCATCAAGGGGGTGCGCAGCGCCGCCCCCGGCGACCTGCTCTGCCACATGCTGGTGGAAACACCGGTCAACCTATCGGAGCGCCAGCGCGAACTGCTGCGCGAATTCGAATCGCTGGCACCGGGGCGCAACAACAACCCGCGCGCGCAGTCGTTCATGGACAAGGTGAAGGCCTTTTTCAGCCAGTAATTCCGTCGCACGCCGCGTTCAACTGCGGTTGCAGGTTCAAGGCCTGCCCGTCCTGTCCGTTATGTTAATGGATGGCTGACTCTCCGTGTCCGGGATGACCGGAGGGGACGCCCACCCATAACAGCCGCCTGCGTCCGCCCTGCCGGACAACAGGCGCAGCGACAAGGATGGAGCGAGACGCATGCGTCGTCTGAAACTGGATACGCTGTCCGGGCGCATCTTCGCGTTCTTTTTCGCGTTGATGCTCGTCGCCCAGCTGGGCAGCATCTGGATCAGCAGCACCCTCGGCGACTCGATCGCCCGCCAGACCCTGCGCGAAGAACTCGATACCGCCGAACGCGTGGTGCGCCAGCAGCTCGCGCAGAACACCGACTATCTGGCCCTGGGTGCACGCGTACTGGCGGCCGACTATGGTTTTCGCGAAGCTATGATGAGCCGCGACGTGCCCACGATCGTCTCCGCACTCGACAACCACAGCGCCCGCATCGATGCGGGCTGGATGCTGCTGGCCGATGCCCACGCCATGCCCCTGGCCACCAGCAGCAGGGCGGCGGCTCTGCTACGGCACGAACCCCTCGTTCGCTGGCTGCGCGGCCTGCCCAGTCACGGCGAGGCCACCACCCTGGCCAGCGTGGACGGGACGCTCTACCAGGTGATTGCCGTGAGCATTGCCGCGCCCAGACACGCGGGCACCATCGTCGTCGGCTTTCGCCTGGATGACCCGGTGGCGCAGGAACTGGGTGCCATCGCCGGCGCGCGCTTCAGCCTGGTCAGAATGAACGCCCGACAACACTGGGAAGTGGTGGCAAGCAATCTCGATACCCAGCCCCGCCGTCTGCTCGTCGACGCCCTGAACCAGCCCGACGCCCGTCAGGACACGGCATGGCTGGGCCAGCCGCCCCACAGGATGCTCAGCGTACGGGGGCCGCTCGATGCGGTGCCCGGGCATCGAGTCGAACTGGTGGTACAGAAATCACTCGACGACGCGCTGGCACCTTTTGCGGCACTGCGCGACCGGCTGCTCTGGGTCACGCTGGCAGGGCTGGCACTGGCTGGCCTGTTCAGCTTTCGCATCGCGCGCGGCGTCACCCGGCCGCTGGTTGCGCTGGCGGACACTGCCGACAGGATCGCCCGGGGTGACTACTCGCGCAGCCGGGGAATCCACGCACCACGGGAAATCGCGGTGCTGTCTCGCGCGCTCGACACCATGCGCGAGCGCATCGCCCAGCGCGAAACCCGCATCGTCGAGCTGGCCACGCGTGAGGCACAAATACTCGATATGGCCTACCGCGACAGCCTGACCGGCCTGCCCAACCGCGCACTCTTCAACGAGCGGCTGGAACAGTCGCTCGCCGTCACGCTAAGGGCAGGGGCACCGCTCACCATCATGCTGCTCGACCTGGATCGTTTCAAAGAGGTGAACGACAGCCATGGCCATCTGGTCGGTGACCAGCTGCTGGTGGCCGTGGCGCAGCGGCTACGCGCCCACCTCCAGCGCGGGTCCGATCTGGTCGCACGTCTGGGCGGCGATGAATTCGCGTTCCTGCTCCCCACCGAAACCCCCGAATCCGCAGGCCGTACCGCGCGCGCCCTGCTCGACGATCTCGCCCGCCCCTTCCCCATCGGCGACCACGAATTCGAAATCGGCGGCAGCCTGGGCCTGGCCGGCGCACCCGACAGCGGCCGCGATGCGCAGACCCTGATGCACGAGGCGGACGTGGCGATGTATTACGCCAAGCGCATGCGCATCGGGATGGCGTTCGCGCAACCGGCAGACGTGCGGGCCCCGGAACGTGAAGCGGTCAGACCGGTGCCGTCGCTGGCCAATCAATAGGCGAACTGCACCGAAAGATAGCTTGCCCGCTGGTCGGCCTTGTCGGCGACCGTGCCCAGCCAGGCGTGGGCGAGCGTGAACGAGACGTGCTTGTTGGGCCACCAGGCCAGGAACACGTCGCGGTAGTCGTCTTCGGGAAACACGCTGAGATTGCTGGGCTTCTGCCGGTACTCGGCCCCCACGGCCAGGTTGTCCCGCAGCAGCCAGGCGGCACTGGCTTCGACCTGTAACTCCATCCGGTCGCCCAGATCGCCACCGAAGCCCAAGAGGCCCATCTGGTTGGCGCGCGTGCCGCGCAATGTGCCGTTCAACAGCAGGCTCCGTCCCAGTGGCCCGTCGATGAAGAGCTTGGTCGCGCTCACGTAGAGATCGGTATCGCTGTCCCGCCGTGCGCCCAGCGCAGCAGGCACCGCAGCGAAATCGCGGTTGTGCTTGTACTGCGCCCCGATTGCCAGCTGCGGCAGCCAGCGATCCTGATCGTAGACCGCATCGCCTGCCAGCCTGAGCTTGACGCCGACGATATCCTGTTCGATAGATGCACCCGGCACCGTCGTACCCAGGCCCAGACGTTGCCGCGCGAACGAGAGTTCGAACCGGTCGTAAATGCCGACCCCGACGCCCGCTGCCGTGAGCCGGAAATCGCTGATGTCGAGATGCGTGACGAATGCCGTCGCGCCGATTTCCCGGCTCGTGCCGGTGCCGGCAATGAGCGCCCAGGGCGACAGCCCGCCGCCCGCCGCGCCCTCGATCTGCGACACGCCGCCCGTGGCCACGAGCCGCCCGCCGCCCAGCGCAGGCGTACTCAGCAGCAGCAGCGCACACGCCATCGTCCAGCCTGTTTTCATGTTTGCTCCGCGTTGTCGGTTGATTCGGGTACAACAACGACGCAATCCGGCCTGACTTGAACCCTCGCCCGCGAAACGGCATCAAGTAATGGCGGCCGCCTGCCGTTAGTAGCCATGCGGATTTGTAATTTCAGGACAAGAACATGCGGAATATAGCAATCGGCCTGCTCGGGCTTGCGCTGGCCACGGGCGCTGCCCGGGCCGAGGGAACGCTCTACGAGCGACTCGGCGGCGAGGCCGGCGTGGCGCAGATCACCTCGGAATACATCGACGCCGTGGCGAACGACCCGGCCGTCAACCAGTCATTCGAGAAGGTCAACCTCAAGCGCCTGAAAAAGATGCTCGCCGAGTTCACCTGTTCGCTCACCGGCGGCGGCTGCGTCTATAGCGGCGACGACATGAAGATCGTGCACAAGAACCTGAAGATCACCGAGCGCGAGTTCAACGCGCTGGTCGAGGCGCTGCGTGTTTCACTGGATCGCCACGGCGTGTCGCAGCGCGACAAGAACGCGCTGCTGGCCATCTTCGCCCCGATGCAACGGGACATCGTCGAAAAATGAAATCCGTCCTGCTGCTCGCCCTGATCCTGCCCGCTCTCGCCCACGCGGCCACGCTCACGCTCAACCTCCGCGACGAACGTGGCAACCCCGCCGAAGATACGGTGGTGTATCTGATGTCGGAGAAAACCCCCGGCCTGCCGATCAGGCAGGCACAGACCCGCATCGACCAGGTCAACAAGACCTTCGTGCCGCTGGTGTCCGCCATCCAGCGCGGCACCCGCGTGCAGTTCCCCAACAAGGACAATATCCGGCATCACGTCTATTCGTTCTCGAAGGCCAAGAAATTCGAGATCAAGCTGTATGCCGACACGCCGGCCAAGCCCATCCTGTTCGACCAGCCCGGCTACGTCGCTATGGGCTGCAACATCCACGACAACATGATCGCCCACCTGCTGGTCGTCGAAACGCCCTACTTCGCGGTGGCCGACAGGACAGGACGTGCCGTGATCAGCGATGTGCCGCCGGGCAACTATTCGCTCATCGCCTGGCATTACCTGCGCCCCGACAGGGACGCGCTGGTGATGCCGGTCAAACTCGCCAACGACACGACCCTCGGCGCAAGCGTGCGCACCCGGGGCGGGGACTAGGCGTGAGGCTGCCGCGTTTCAGGACCCTGCAGGGCCGCATCTTTGCGTTTTTCTTCGGCCTGCTGCTGCTGACGCAAGTTGCGGGTTATACCCTCACCAGCACGATAGGCTGGTCGATCATGAAGGACATGCTCGCCCAGGACCTGCGCGGCGGGCAGCAGGTATTCGAACGGCTGTCGCAGCAGAACACCCAGTTCCTGACGCAGGCCGCACGGGTGCTGGCTGCGGATTATGGCTTCCGCGAAGCCATCGCCAGCGACGATACCGACACCATCGCCTCGGCACTGGAAAACCACGGTTCGCGCATCCGCGCCGACTTGATGATGTTCGTCGATGCGAACGGCACGGCCTATCTGGGTAGCGGCAAGCCCTCGTCCCTGCAAGACTCCGGGCGCATCGCCACCCTGCTGCAAGCCCTCTCGCCGCAGGGCGAATCCACCGGCTATGTCCGGCTGGGAAACCAGCTCTACCAGGTGATCGTGGCACCGGTGAGAACGCCGCTGCCCATCGGCAGGGTCATCGCCGGCTTTCGCATCAAGGCCGAGACAGCGCGTGACTTCGGCCGGATCACGAATACCGACATCAGCTTCCTGAGCCGCTCCCGCGATGGCGACTGGCAGATTCATGCCAGCACCCTGCCCGTAGCCGTGCAGGAGGAGATCGCCGGCGAACTCGGCCGTGCGCCCGACCAGGTCATGTCGCCGCACAGGATCGACACCGCCGGGGCGAGCTATCTCACGCTCGACGTGCCGCTGGCTGCGCTCAACGTGCTGAAGGCACGCGTCATCCTGCAGTCGAATATCGACCGGGCCGCCGCGCCCTTCTACGAACTGCTCGGCAGCCTGACGATCCTGGGCCTGATCGGGCTCTTGCTGTCGAGCCTGGCAAGTTTCATGATGTCGCGCGGCATCGCCGCGCCCTTGCGCACCTTGTCCGGTTACGCCCGCAGCATCGCCAGCGGCGACTACCGTACCCCGCCGCCGCTCGACCGCAAAGACGAACTCGCCGACCTGGCCCACGCCTTCGGCGACATGAGCGGCGCGATCGCCGAACGCGAAAAACGCATACTCGAACTCGCTTACACCGACCCGCTCACGGGCTTGTCCAACCGCGCGCATTTCATCGAACAGCTGGCCACGGCGCTTGCTGCCACGGGGCGCGCGGGTGCGCCGCTCGCGGTGGTGCTGCTCGATCTCGACCGTTTCCGCTATGTCAACGACTCGCTGGGCCATCCCATCGGCGACCAGGTCTTGCGCGAAGTGGCGCGCCGCCTGGTCGCCGAGTTACGACAAACCGATACGGTGGCCCGTCTGGGCGGCGACGAATTCGCCATTCTGCTGCCCACCGCCACGCCTGCCGCCGCACGCAAGGTAGTCAACAAGCTGCTGCTTGCACTGGAAGCCCCCATGGACATCGAAGGCCAGCTGGTCGATATCCACGGCAGCTTCGGCATCGCCACTTCGCCCGAGCACAGCGCCGACCCGACCACCCTGCTGCGCTGCGCCGACGTCGCCATGTACAAGGCCAAGCACGACAACCTGGGCTACGCCGAATACGATACCCGCTACGACGAAAACACGCTCGACCGGCTCTCGCTGATGAGCGAACTGCGCGAAGCGGTCGAGCTGAACCAGCTGGTACTCTTCTATCAGCCCAAGATCGACCTCAAGCACAGCGACAGCTTCGCCGTGGAGGCGCTGGTGCGCTGGGTGCATCCGCGTCGCGGCTTCGTGCCGCCGGATCGTTTCATTCCCTTTGCTGAGCACACCGGCTATATCCGCGAAATCACCCAGTGGGTGCTGCGCGAAGGCGTCAGGCAGTGCAGCGTCTGGCAACACGCCGGGCTCGACGTGAGTATCTCGATCAATCTCTCGGCACGCGACCTGATGAATGCGGAATTGCCGGTCTTTTTTGCCGCGCTGCTGAAGACGCACGGCTGCCGGCCGGATCGTATCTGCCTGGAAATCACCGAAAGCGCGGTGCTGGACGACCCCCGCCATGCGCTGGAAAACCTGAAGCGTCTGGAAGCCACGGGCTGCAAGCTGGCGCTCGACGATTACGGCACCGGCTATTCCTCGCTGTCCTACCTCAAGCGGATGCCGGTGTGCGAGCTGAAGATCGACCGTTCCTTCGTACAGAACATGGTCAACGATCCCAACGACACGGTGATCGTGCGCTCCACCATCGATCTCGCGCACAACCTCGGCTTGCGGGTGGTGGCGGAAGGTGTGGAGAACGAAGCCATCCTGAACCAGCTGTGTCTATTGGGATGCGACCAGGCGCAGGGCTACTTTTTTTCCAAACCGGTGTCGGCGGCGGATTTTGAAATCTGGGTACAGTCGCAGGGCTGGCGTGACCAGGTCCAGGTTGCGCGTCGCGCCTGATCAGGCACGCGCAGCGGCAAACAGCCGGAAAAAGTTCTCGGTCGTGGCCGCCCCGATGATTTCGGGTGTGGTGCCGCGCAGCCGCGCGATCTCTTCCGCCACATGCTTCACAAAACCCGGCTCGTTGGTCTGGCCGCGATGCGGCACCGGCGCGAGATAGGGCGAGTCGGTCTCGATCAGCATCCGCTCCAGCGGAACGGCGGCGGCCACCTCGCGCAGCGACGCTGCGTTCTTGAACGTGACGATGCCAGAAAACGAGATGTAGAACCCGAGTTCGATGGCCGCTTCGGCCACGGCGAGGCTCTCGGTGAAGCAGTGCATCACCCCGCCCGCCTCGCCGGCGTTTTCCTCACGCATGATCGCCAGCGTGTCGTCCGCCGCGGCGCGGGTGTGGATGATCAGCGGCTTGCCGCTGGCGCGTGCCGCACGGATGTGGGTACGAAAGCGCTCGCGCTGCCATTCCAGATCGCCGCTCAGGCGAAAGTAATCGAGGCCGGTCTCGCCGATGGCCACCACCCGGGGGTGATCGGCCAGCGCGACGAGTTCGTCCACACTCGGCTCGGTGCAGTCTTCATGATCGGGATGCACGCCCACCGACGCAAAGACATTCGGATGCGCCTCGGCCAGCGCGCGCACCTCGGGGAATTTCTCCAGTTCCACACTGATGCACAGCGCATGGCTCACCTGGCTGGCGGCCATGCGCTCGAAAAGCGCGGGCAGCTTGTCGGCGAAGTCGGGAAAATTGATGTGGCAGTGTGAGTCGACGAACATGGGAGTTGAGGATTCGGGGGCCAGGGGCTGGGGAAATCGCGCGGCGGCTGCGCGGTTTCATGAATTTGTGGGTACGTCGGAGCCGCTCAAAGCCCCCTGCTCCCTAAATCCTAATCCCTGGTGCCGAAGTTTGCCTACATGGTATGAGTGGGACGGGTGGATTTTAGCGAACCGCCGAGCAAGCCTTCAATCTTGTTCAGGGCCATCTTGCCGCTTTCATTGGCGGCAAACTGCACGCCCACGCCCTGGGTGCGCCCGCCGTGTGCCCCGGCTGGCGAAATCCACACCACCTTGCCGGACACCGGCAGCTTGGCCGGATCTTCCATCAGGGTGAGCAGCATGAAGACTTCCTCGCCCATCTTGTAGGACTTGTTGGTGGGAATGAACAGCCCGCCGCCCTTAACGAAAGGCATGTAGGCCGCGAACAGCGCCGATTTTTCCTTGATCGACAGCGACAGCACGCCCGGGCGGGCCCCGCCATCGGCCGGGAGATTCACGTTCGCATTCATGTCGCGCATTCCCTTTCCAAGCAGTCGTTCTCAATCGAACACATTCCGGTACCGCACGAGCCAGGCCTGCATCTGCACCGCCCGGTTCAGCGGATGTTCCAGCACTCTACCCTCTTCGGCGAGCTGGCGCGCGAGCGCGAGTAGTCTGGCCAGGTCCGCCTTGCCGCCCAGCGCGTCGAGCGCAGGCACAAAGTCGAGGTTGAACCGGGCCCGGCCACGCAGGCGCACGGCCAGCAGGTCGGCCAGCCATTTGTATGCCACGCCATGCCAGAGCCGGGGAGCCAGCGTCTTCCAGCGTTCACCCAGCCCGACAGGATCCAGCTCGGCGGGTTGCGCCAGTTGTTCCAGCAGCTCGCGCCGCGACTCCCACTCGCCACTTTCGCTCCAGCGCAAGGCATCCAGCGGCGCACCGGACAAGGCCAGCAAGGTCCCGGCCTCAGCGCCCAGATTCTGTCCGGCCAGCCAGTCCGACGCCGCCTCGACCGTCGGCAGGCCGATATCGAGCCGCGAACAGCGGCTGCGGATGGTCGGCAGCAGGCGGCGCGGCTGATCCGAGACCAGTACGAACACCGTATTTAACGGCGGCTCCTCCAGCACCTTTAACAGCGCGTTGGCGGCGGCCAGATTCAGCGCGTCGGCCGGATCGATCCGCACCACGCGGGCTCCGGCCCGATACGTCGACAGCCGGACAAAGTCGACGGCTGCCCGCGCCTGATCCACCTCGATGGCGGTGGCGAGCCGCGTCTCGCCGTCCTTGGTGGTCTTTTCCTGCAGGGTGAGATGCAGATAATCCGGATGCGTCCCGGCGGTGAACCAGTGGCAGGCCGGGCAGCTGCCGCAGGCCGCTCCCCCGGCAAGCGGCGCTTCGCACAGCAGGGCCTGCGCCCAGGCCTGGGCCAGCGCGCCCTTGCCAACGCCGCGCGGCCCGGCCAACAGCAGCGCCTGCGCCGGTCGCGTCCGCGTGGCGAGCAGGTGCTGCCAGACCACGCCGAGCCAGGGATACGGGGCGCTCATGCCAGTGCGTCCAGCAGGCGCGCAATCTCGTCCTGCAACGCCGCGATGCTCTGTCGCGCATCCAGCACGCGGATGCGCTCCGGTTCGGCGGCGGCGCGCACTAAGTAAGCCTGGCGCACGCGGTTGAAGAAGCTGTCCGCCTCGCGCTCGAAGCGGTCGGCGGCGCGCGCGGCCGAGCGGCGGCTTTCGGCGACCTCGGCCGGCACGTCGAACAACAGCGTGAGGTCGGGCGCGAACCCCTGCTGCACCCAGTTTTCCAGCGCCGCCACCCGCGCCGCGTCGATGCCGCGCCCGCCGCACTGGTAGGCGTAGCTGGCGTCAGTGAAACGGTCGGACACCACCCAGGCCCCGCGCGCCAGGGCCGGCTGGATCAATTCGGCCAGGTGTTGCTGACGGGCGGCGAACATCAGCAGAAGTTCGGTGCCGGCGTCCATGTCGCGGTGCAGCAGCAGTTCGCGCAGGGTTTCCCCCAGCGGCGTACCGCCGGGTTCGCGGGTGACGACGACCTCGTGGCCGCGCGCGCGCAGACGCTCGGCGACAAAGCCGAGGTGCGTGCTCTTGCCTGCGCCGTCGACGCCTTCGAGGGTAATGAAGCGGCCGGGCATCGTCATCGCTGATACCGGTTGACGGCGCGATTGTGCGCCTCGAGGGTGCTGGAAAAGACGTGGGTGCCGTCGCCGCGCGAGACGAAATACAGCGCATCGGTCTTGTCTGGATTGAGCGCGGCGCGGATCGCCGCCTCGCTGGGCATGGCAATCGGCGTGGGCGGCAGGCCGCTGCGCGTGTAGGTGTTGTACGGTGTGTCGCGTTGCAGGTCGACCTTGCGCAGGTTGCCGTCGAAGCGTTCGCCCAGGCCGTAGATCACCGTCGGGTCGGTCTGCAGCCGCATGCCGAGGCGCAGACGGTTGATGAACACGCCGGCGATGGTCGGGCGCTCGAATGCCGCGCCGGTCTCCTTTTCGACTATCGAGGCCATGATCAGCGCTTCGTAAGGCGTGCGGTAAGGCAGGCCCGGTGCGCGCGTCTCCCATGCCGCCTGGAGTTTCTGTTGCTGCAGGCGGTAGGCGCGGCGCAGCACGTCGAGGTCGGATGAATGTGGCGCGAAGAGATAGGTATCGGGGAACAGCCGCCCTTCCAGCCGTCCGTCCTCGGCGCCGATGGCCTGCGCCAGCTCGGCCTCGCTGAGCGTCGCGCTGTCCTGATTGAGCAGGGGCTGCGCCGCGAGTACCGCGCGCACTTCACGCAGGTTCCTGCCTTCGATGAACTGCACGGCGACCTGGGACACTTCGCCGCGTTCGAACGTGTCGAGCAGTTGCAGCGGGGTGAGCGGGCGGTCGAGGGTGTAAACCCCCAGCTTGATCGAATCTCCCTTGCCCAGCAGCCGTGCCACCTCGCCCTGCGGACGGGCGGCATACCAGGTCAGCCAGCCCGCGCCGGCGATGCCGAGTGCCAGGACCAGCAGGACAACACGCTTAATCAGTTTCTTCATGCACAAGCTCGTCGAGGCGGGTGCGCCAGCCGGCGTCGGACAATATCGCGTCATCGATCCGGGCCAGGCGGCGAATGCCGATCAGGCTGTTGCCAATCAGCACTTCGTCTGCCGCGAGTATAGCGGCTGGTTGACACCGCTCGTAACGGATTCCCAGCCCCAGTCGGGCGGCCCGGCGCAACAGGCGCGCCCGCGTCACGCCGGTGATGCCGCAATCATCCAGCGGCGGCGTGCAGAGCGTGTTGCCCGCCAGCCAGAACAGGTTGCTCTGCGTGCCGCCGACCAGTTGCCCGCCGGCGTCGCAGAGCAGGCCTTCGAAGCAGCCTGGGTCGTTCCATTCCGCCCGCGCCAGCACGTTTTCGAGGCGGTTGAGATGCTTGATGCCGGCAAGACGCGGCTGCGCCGCCAGACGCAAGCTGCACAGCCGGGCGGTCACGTCGGTCGGCGTACCGGCTTGCGCCATCGGCGGCAGGGCCGACGCCATGACGATGCGCGTCGCCGGGTTACCGACGGGCGGCGCGTAGCCGCGCACGCCACTGCCCCGGGTGACGAGTATCTTGACTGCGCAATCGGCACCGTCAGCCACCCGGCCGACCTCGTCGCGCAGGGTATCACCATCAGGGACGGGCAAGGCCAGCGCGATGCAGTCACGCCGCAGCGTGTCGAACTGGTCGCACCACCATAGCGGCACACCGGCCCGGCATTTGAGGGTGCGGAAGACGCCGTCGCCGTAGGCGAGGCCTCGATCACGCGCATCGATGGCTGTGGCCGACTCGCCGTTGACGAGGATCATGGGGCCACCAGCGTACGCAGCAGGCCCTGTGCCTTGGCCCGGGTTTCATCGAGTTCGCGGGTGGCCACCGAATCGGCGACGATGCCCGCGCCGGCACGGAACTGCCAGTCGCGGCCGCGCAGGAGGAAACTGCGGATGAGGATGTTGAAGTCGAAGCTGCCGTCGTGGTTGATATAGCCCACGCTGCCGGTATAGCTGCGTCGGGGCTGGTCCTCGAGTTCACGGATGATCTGCAGGGTGCGCACCTTGGGGCAGCCGGTGATGGTGCCGCCCGGAAACGTGGCGCGCAGGGCATCGAACACCGTCACTCCCGGCCGCAGGCGACCGCGCACGGTCGATTCGATGTGGTGGACGTGACGATAGCTGGCGATCTCCATCAACGCCGGTACTTCCACGCTGCCGGGTTCGCACACGCGACCGAGGTCGTTACGCTCCAGGTCGACCAGCATGATGTGCTCGGCGCGCTCCTTGGGGTGCGCCGCCAGCCGGGCGCGCAGCGCGGCGTCTTCGGTCGCGTCCTCGCTGCGCGGATGGGTGCCGGCGATGGGGCGGGTTTCCAGCATGCCGTCCTGCCCTAGCCGAACCAGCCGCTCTGGCGAGGAACTCACGATGGCCCAGTCGTCCAGTTGCAGCAGCGCCGAAAACGGCGCAGGGTTCTTGTGCATCAACGCATTGAAAAGCGCAGCCGGTGCCGGCGCTTCGGCAAACTCGCCCTGCCAGCCGCGCGACAGGTTGACCTGGAACACGTCACCGGCGCGGATGTAGCCCTGGATGCGCGCCACGCCGTCGAGAAAGCGTTGCGCGGGCTCCTCCCGGATCGAAGCCGTGGCGGGCATGGCCGGGAGCTCAGGCAACTCGGATTCCAGATCGGCCTGCATCGCGTCGAGCCAGTCCGTCCCTACGGCTTCTGCGACCAGCAGGCAACGTGCGCTCGCGCGCTCGACCAGGATGGCCGCAGGAATGCGCGTGAGCCAGGCCAGGGGATAGCCATCCGGATCACTAGCCTGCCCCGCAGTGGGCTCGAACGCCCCGCCCAGTTCATAGGCCAGCGCCACCAGCCAGCCACCGCGAAACGGCAGATCGGATGTCACGACCTGGGATAGCCTCGGAGCCTGCATGGCGGGATGGGCAGCGAGAGCGTCCAGCTCGCCACTGCCAAAACGAACGGTATCGTGGGGAAAGGCAAAGAGCACGTCCCAGCCGCTGTCGCCAGCACTGACGAACAGTGCCGGATAACGCCGGGGATGGGCGGCCTGCAGCCGGATCAGGTCAGGCCGGCCTTGCCATGCCCGAATGTCCGGCTCAGTCACGCGAATCCAGCGAGGGGTTCAGACGCGCCGGAACACCAGCGAGCCGTTGGTGCCGCCAAAGCCGAAGTTGTTTTTCAGGGCGGCCTCGATCTTCATCTCGCGTGCGGTGTTGGCGCAGTAGTCGAGATCACACTCCGGGTCCTGATTGAAGAGGTTGATGGTGGGCGGCGACACCTGGTGATGCACCGCCAGCACGCTGAACACCGATTCCACGCCCCCGGCACCGCCCAGCAGGTGGCCGGTCATCGATTTGGTCGAATTGACCACGGCCTGGTAGGCCGCGTCACCCAGCGCGAGCTTGATCGCCTCGGTCTCGTTCTTGTCGCCCAGCGGGGTGGAGGTGCCGTGTGCGTTGATGTACTGGATCTGGTCGGCGTTGAGGCCGGCATCGCGCAGGGCATTCTGCATCGAGCGCTTCGGGCCGTCGGTGGACGGCGCGGTCATGTGATAGGCATCCCCGCTCATGCCGAAACCGGCGACTTCGGCGTAGATTTTCGCGCCGCGCGCTTTCGCGTGTTCGTACTCTTCCAGCACCATCACACCCGCGCCTTCGCCCAGCACGAAGCCGTCGCGATCCTTATCCCACGGGCGGCTGGCCGTGGCCGGGTCGTCATTGCGGGTAGACAGTGCTCGGGCGGCAGCAAAGCCCCCCACGCCCAGCGGCGAGATCGCCGACTCGGCCCCGCCGGCGATCATCACGTCGGCGTCACCGTGTTCGATCATGCGGGCCGACAGGCCGATGGCATGCAGGCCGGTGGTGCAGGCCGTGACCACGGCCAGGTTCGGCCCCTTGATCCCGTAGTGGATGGAGAGGTTGCCCGAGATCATGTTGATGATCGACCCCGGAATGAAGAAGGGGGAAATCTTGCGGGCTCCACCTTCCAGCAAGGCCGAATGCGTATTCTCGATCAGCGGCAGGCCGCCGATGCCGGAACCGATATTGACGCCAATGCGCTCTGCATTGGCTTCGGTCACTTCCAGCCCCGAATCGCGCATCGCCTGGATGCCCGCCGCCATGCCGTACTGGATGAAGACATCCATGCGGCGCGCATCCTTGGCGGCGAGATACTGCTCAACGTCAAAGGCCTTGACCTCGCCCGCCATGTGCGAGGCGAAGGGCGCGGGATCAAAATGGGTGATGCGAGCGATCCCGCTTTTGCCGGCAAGCAGGTTACCCCAGGCTTCCGCAATGGCATTGCCGACGGGAGAGATGATCCCCAGGCCGGTGACGACTACACGACGCTTGGACAAATGTCAGTCCTTCTCGTAACGAAAGCGATCAGTTCGAATGGCTGTTGACGTAATCAATCGCCTGCTGGACGTTGGTGATCTTTTCGGCTTCCTCGTCGGGGATTTCGCAACCGAATTCCTCTTCCAGCGCCATCACCAGTTCCACCGTGTCGAGCGAGTCTGCGCCCAGATCGCCGACGAAGGAAGACTCGTTCTTGATGTCAGCCTCGTTCACGCCCAATTGCTCGGCGACGACCTTGATTACACGCTGCACGTTATCCATTGCTGTTCCTCTCTGTGAATGTGGCTTCGTTCATGCGAAGAAGCCGCTGAAAATAAAACCCGGCGATTCTACCAAAATTTACCGGTGGCTCATGCCATGTACATGCCGCCGTTGACGTGCAGGGTGGTACCCGACACATAGCCGGCTGCCGGCGAGGCCAGAAACAGCACGGCCTGCGCGATGTCGTTTGCCGAGCCCAGTCGCCCCAGCGGAATGTGGCCCAGCAGGGCCTGGCGCTGCGCGTCCGGCAGCGCACGCGTCATGTCGGTATCGATAAAGCCCGGCGCGACGCAGTTGACCGTGATGTTGCGGCTCCCCACCTCGCGCGCCAGCGACTTGGTGAAACCCATGATGCCGGCCTTGGCCGCGCTGTAGTTGGTCTGCCCGGCGTTGCCCATCGCACCCACCACCGAGGCGATGGAAATGATGCGCCCGGCACGCGCTTTCATCATCGCGCGCAGCACTGCACGCGACAGGCGGAACACGGAGGTCAGGTTGGTCGCCATGATGTCGTCCCATTCCTCGTCCTTCATGCGCATCAGCAGGTTGTCGCGGGTGATGCCGGCGTTGTTGACGAGAATGCCGATGCTGCCGGCATCCTTTTCGATGGTGGCAATGACACTGTCGACTTCGGCGGCGTCCGTCACGTCGAGCTTCATGCCGCGCCCCTTGATGCCGGCGGCCACGAGGTAATCGCTGATCGCCTGCGCGCCCGTGTCGCTGGTGGCGGTGCCGATCACGGTTGCACCCGCTTGGCCCAGGGTCAGCGCGATGGCCTGACCGATGCCTCGGCTTGCGCCTGTAACCAGCGCCACCTGTCCTTCAAGACCGTAGCCCGAGGCAATGTGTGCGTCCTGCATGATGTCTCCTGTCAGTTGTTCAGTGCGGCGGCGAGGCTGGCTTCGTCGAACACGGCAACCGCCGGCAGGCTGTCGTCTATGCGCTTGGCGAGCCCCGCCAGCACCTTGCCGGGACCGCATTCGACCACGCGTTCCACACCGGCCGCCTTCAGCGCCTGCACGGTTTCCACCCAGCGCACAGGGGTGTGCAGCTGCTTGGCCAGCGCCACACGGATGGCGGCGGGTTCGGGGTGCGTTTTCACGTCGGTGTTGTGGAGCACCGGGATCGCCGGCGTGGCAATCGAAATATGCACCAGATGCTTCAGCAGTTGATCGGCAGCGGGCCGCATCAAGGAAGAATGCGACGGCACCGAGACGGGCAGCGGCAACGCGCGCTTGGCACCTCTTTCCTTCGCCAGAACCATGGCACGCTCGACGGCGGCCTGGTTGCCGGCGATCACCACCTGTCCCGGTGAATTAAGGTTCACGGCCTCGACCACATCACCCGCAGAGGCTTCGCTGCACACCGCGCGCACCGTGGCGTCATCCAGGCCGAGTATCGCCGCCATCGCGCCCACGCCTTCGGGCACGGCGGCCTGCATGGCCTCGGCGCGGAAACGCACCAGTTTGACGGCGTCGGCAAACGCCAGCGACCCGGCGGCGACCAGCGCGGCGTATTCGCCCAGGCTGTGGCCTGCCAGCACGGCAGGGGTGGCACCGCCCGTCGCCTGCCAGGCACGCCAGGCGGCAATGTCGGCCGCCAGCATGGCGGGCTGGGTGTTGACGGTCTGGTTCAGAAGTTCGGCCGGTCCGGCGGCGACCATGTGCCACAGATCGACCCCCAGCGCATCCGAAGCCTCCTGGAACGTGGCGCGCACCTCGGCGCGCTCACCCCAGCCTGCCATCATGCCGACCGATTGTGACCCCTGCCCGGGGAATACGAATGCAAGTTTCACGACAAAGTCCTTTTCCATGGCGCATTCGAAACGAGACGCGAAGATGCGCCGCAGACAGTCCTGGCGCACGGCAAGGCACAATCGACAAAGTATGGTTTCGAATTCGGCATGGAATCAGTATTTGAGGAGCACGGAGCCCCAGGTAAATCCGCCGCCAAAGGCTTCCATCAGCACGGTCTGGCCGCGCTGGATGCGGCCGTCGCGCACCGCCACGTCAAATGCCAGCGGCACCGAGGCGGCCGAGGTGTTGCCGTGTCCGGCGACCGTGGTGACGACGTTGTCCATGCTCATGCCGAGCTTCTTCGCCGTAGCGGAAATGATGCGGATGTTGGCCTGGTGTGGCACCAGCCAGTCGATGTCGGATTTTGAGAGGCCGTTGGCTTCCAGCGTCTCGTCGACGATGCGGTCGAGCGTGTTGACCGCCATCTTGAACACGGCATTGCCTTCCATGCGCATCACGGCGGGCTCGGTCAGCCCGCACGACGTGCCGGTGGTGGTGCGCAGCAATTCCTTGTGGCGGCCGTCGGCGTGAATGTGCGTGGCAAGTATGCCGGGCTGATCGGACGCGCCGAGCACCACCGCCCCTGCACCGTCGCCCCAGAGGATGCAGTTGCCGCGATCGCTCCAGTCGGTGATGCGCGACAGCGTCTCCGCGCCGATCACCAGCACGCGTTTCGCCGCCCCGGTCTTGATGAACTGGTCGGCCACCGAAAGCGCGTAAACAAAGCCGCTGCAGACGGCCTGGATGTCGAAGGCCGGTTTGCCATTACTCATGCCGAGCTTGGACTGGACGATGCACGCGGTGCTGGGGAACACCAGATCCGGCGTGGTGGTGGCCAGCACCAGCAGGTCGATGTCATTCGCGTCCACTGCAGCGGCAGCAAGGGCGGCTCGCGCGGCGGCAGTGGCCAGGTCGCTGGTGAATTCGCCCTCGGCGGCAATGTGCCGCTCGCGGATGCCGGTGCGCTCGACGATCCATTGGTCATTGGTGTCGACCATTTTTTCCAGATCGGCGTTGGTCAGGATGCGCGCAGGCAGATAACTGCCGGTGCCGAGTATGCGGGAATGGGTCAAGCGGTCACCCGTTGGCTGAGCTGAATCTGGTCAGCGATGCGTTTGAGTACGTTGTTGCGGACTTCGTCCGCCGCAGTGTCGATGGCATGTTCAAAGGAAAACCGGTCGGCCGAGCCGTGGCTCTTGATCACCACCCCACGCAAGCCGAGCAGAGTAGCCCCATTGAAGCGGCGGGGATCGAGCCGGCGCTTGAAGGTATTTAGCACCGGCAGGGCCAGCAGGCCGGCCAGCCGGGTGCGCCAGTTGCGCTTGAATTCGGCACGCAGGATGGTGGAAATCATCTTGGCCAGCCCTTCGGAGGCCTTCAGTGTGACGTTGCCGACGAAGCCATCGCACACCACGACATCCGTGGTGCCCTTGAAGATATCGTTGCCTTCGACGTTGCCGTAGAAATTGAGGTGGCTGTCGCGCAGCAGCTCGGCTGCGCGCTTCACCATTTCGTTGCCCTTGATATCTTCCTCGCCGATGTTGAGCAAACCCACACTCGGGTTCGGATTGTGCTCCACGGCCGAGACGAGCATGGCGCCCATGATGCCGAACTGAAGCAGATGCTCAGCGGTGCAATCGACGTTGGCCCCCAGATCCAGCACCAGCGCGTGTCCCTTGATCGTGGGCATGACGGTGGCAATGGCGGGCCGGTCGATGCCCGGCAGGGTCTTCAAGACGAAGCGGGCGGTGGCCATGAGCGCGCCGGTATTGCCGGCAGACACACAGGCATCGGCCTCGCCGGATTTGACGAGGTCGACGGACACGCGCATCGAGGAATCCTTCTTGCCGCGCAAGGCCAGCGCCGGCGGCTCATCCATCGCCACCACCTGGCTCGCGTGGCGCACGATCAGGCGCGGCGTGGGCTTGGCCCGACACGCCTTCAGTTCGGCCGCGACGACGTCCTGCGGCCCGACCAGAATCACGTTCAGATCAGGACTGCGCGACAGGCAGCGTAGCGCCGCCGGAACCGTGACATGGGGGCCGTGGTCACCTCCCATGACATCAATGGCGACAGTGATGTTTCTCATTCAGCCGGAACGCTAGCCGGACAGCCGACGCCATGTGTAACAGCGTCAGTGAGTCTTACTCGCCCCGGGCCTTGACGACCTTGCGGCCGCGGTAAAAACCGTTGGGGCTGATGTGGTGACGCAGGTGCGTCTCGCCGGTGGTGGGCTCGACGGCCAGCGGCGGGTTGGTCAGGAAGTCGTGCGAGCGATGCATACCGCGCTTGGACGGGGACTTCTTGTTCTGTTGGACTGCCATTTCTTGCTCCTAAAAAAATCATGCGTCCCCGGGGGAACATTCACCTTCGGCGTGCATGGCCGCCAGCGGCAGGCCCAGCAACACCTCGTCTTCAATCAGCGCGACCAGGTCGAGCCTGTTTTCCAGCGGAATCACGTCGCAATCCGGGTCGGCTTCCAGCCGCGCCAGTTCTGCCGCGTCACGCGCGAGCACCACCAGATGGTCGATCGCCAGCGTGTGCGGCAGATCGCCCAAGCAACGCTGACAGCGCAGCATCGACGCGCCTTCGACCCGCACACGCAGGCGCATCGCTCCGCGCGCATCCATGCTACCGTCGACTCGACAGAACAGCTCGCCTTGCGTAAATTCCCGGGCAAGCCTTGGAAACGCGGACACTGCTGCCCGGATTTCCCACGACTGACTGCCCGTGCAAAACCGCTTCGGTTCGACTTCAACAGCCTGCATCATCACGGTTTTGCCTCGCAAAGGCGGGCCTCGAACAACCCCGTACGATCCGGCCGACAGCCAAAAAGCCGGCCGTCCCGGTTAAACATTAGCCCGCAATAATATGATTTCTTGTTATTTTTGTCAAAGCACAGGCAGCCATGATTAAGAAGATTCTGGTCGCCAACCGCGGCGAAATCGCCGTTCGCATCGTGCGGGCCTGCGCCGAACTGGGCATCAAGTCGGTTGCCATCTATTCCGACGCCGACCGTCACGCGCTGCATGTGAAAAAGGCGGACGAAGCCTACCGCATCGGCAAGGATCCCATCCAGGGCTATCTCAACGCCCACACCCTGGTCAATCTGGCGGCGGCCAGCGGCTGCGACGCCCTTCATCCGGGCTACGGCTTCTTGTCTGAAAACCCGGATCTGGCGACGATTTGCGCTCGGCGCGGCATCCGCTTCATCGGCCCGTCACCCGACGTGATCCGCCGCATGGGCGACAAGATCCAGGCGCGCAACGCCATGATCGCGGCAGGCATCCCGGTGGTACCCGGTGCCGACCACAGTCTGGCAAACGTGGAGGAAGCGCGTGCGCTCTCGAGGAAAATCGGCTACCCAGTCATGCTCAAGGCCACCAACGGCGGCGGCGGACGCGGCATCCGCCGCTGTGATTCAGAAGAAGACCTGCTGAAGAATTACGACCGCGTCGTCTCCGAAGCCAGCAAGGCCTTCGGCAAACCCGAGGTCTTCGTCGAAAAATGCGTCGTCGATCCGCGCCATATCGAAGTGCAGATTCTGGGCGACACGCAGGGCAATGTGATCCACCTGTTCGAGCGTGACTGTTCGATCCAGCGGCGCAACCAGAAGCTGATCGAGATCGCCCCCAGCCCTCAGCTCACCGAGGCGCAGCGCCAGTACATCGGCAAGCTGGCCGTGCGCGCGGCCAAGGCTGTCGGCTACGTCAACGCCGGCACGGTGGAATTCCTGCTCGATGCGGACAACCAGTTCTATTTCATGGAGATGAACACCCGGCTCCAGGTCGAACACCCCATCACCGAGACCATCACCGGGGTGGACATCGTGCAGGAGCAAATTCGCATTGCCTCCGACCTGACCCTGCAATACCGGCAGGAAGACATCAAATATCGCGGCTACGCCATCGAATTCCGCATCAATGCAGAAGACCCGAAGAAGGATTTCCTGCCCAGCCTGGGGCGCATCACCCGCTATTACTCCCCCGGCGGCCCCGGCGTGCGGGTCGACGCGGCAATCTACACCGACTATGTGATCCCGCCCTACTTCGACTCCATGTGCGCCAAGCTCACGGTGTGGAACCTCACCTGGGAGTCCGCAGTGGCGCGAGGCCAGCGCGCACTCGCCGACATGCTGGTCTACGGTGTGAAAACGACCATTCCCTATTATCAGCAGATCCTCCAGCACCCCGATTTCCGGCGCGGCCAGTTCAACACCGGCTTCGTCGAAGCCCACCCCGAACTCACGCAGTACACCGAGAAAAAACCGCCGGAGGTACTGGCTGCCGCCATTGCCGCCGCTATCGCCGCACATCAAGGGTTGTAACCATGGCCAAAGTTTTCGTCACCGATCTTGTCCTGCGCGACGGCCACCAGTCGCTCATCGCCACCCGCATGCAAACCGCCGACATGCTGCCGATCTGCAGCAAGCTCGATTCCGTCGGCTTCTGGTCGCTGGAAGCCTGGGGCGGTGCCACCTTCGATGCCTGTGTGCGCTTCCTGCGCGAAGACCCGTGGGAGCGCCTGCGCAAACTCAGGAAGGCGCTGCCCAACACCCGCATCCAGATGCTGCTACGCGGGCAGAACCTGCTCGGCTACCGCAACTACCCCGACGATGTCGTGCGCGCCTTCGTACAGAAATCGGCCGACAACGGCGTCGACGTCTTCCGCGTCTTCGACGCCATGAACGACCTCAGGAACCTGCGTGTCTCGATCGAAGCCGTGAAGGCGGCCGGCAAGCACGCCGAAGGCGCGATCAGCTACACCACCAGCCCGGTGCACGACATTCCGCATTTCGTCGAACTGGCGAAAGGCATGGCCGAGATGGGCTGCGACACCCTCGCCATCAAGGACATGGCCGCGCTGCTCACGCCCTACACCGCGTTCGAACTGGTGCGCGCGATCCGTGAAGCCACCCATCTGCCGGTGCACACACACAGCCACGCCACCTCGGGGCTGGCGGCGATGACCCACCTGAAAGCCGTGGAAGCCGGCGCGACCATCATCGACACCTGCATCGGCGCGTTTGCCGAAGGTGCGTCGCACCCCACCACGCAGAGTCTGGTTGCCGCGCTCGCCGGCACCGAATACGACACCGGCCTGTCGCTGCCGCTGCTGGAGGAAATTTCTGCCTATTTCAAGGAGGTGCGCAGGAAATACTGGCAGTTCGAATCCGAATTCACCGGCACCGACACCCGCTCGCTGGTCAACCAGGTACCGGGCGGCATGATTTCCAACCTCGCCAACCAGCTCAAGGAACAGGGCGCCATCGACAAGATGGACGCCGTGCTCGAGGAAATCCCGCGGGTGCGCGAGGACCTCGGCTATCCGCCGCTCGTCACCCCCACCTCGCAGATCGTCGGCACCCAGGCCGCGCTCAACGTGCTCACCGGCGCACGCTACAAATCGGTCACCAACGAAGTGAAACTGTATCTGCAGGGCCGCTACGGCGCGGCCCCCGGCCAGGTCAGCGAGGCGATACGCAAACTTGCCATCGGCGACGCCGAAGTCATCACCTGCCGCCCTGCCGATCTGCTCGTCGACGAACTCGACAAGCTGCGCGGCGAAATCGAGCATCTCGCCAAAACCGACGAGGACGTGCTGACCTACGCCATGTTCCCCGAGATCGCCAAGACCTGGCTGCAGGAGCGCGCCGCCGGCAGCCTCAAGCCCGAACCACTGAAACCCAAGGGAGCTGCTGCGCAGGAAGCCGCGCCCAGAACCGCAGCCGACGAATTCAAGATCACCCTGCACGGCGAGACCTATCTCATCAAGCTGGCGGGCAGTGGCCGGCAGGACGGAGGCCCACGCCCCTACTTCGTCTCGATCGACGGGGTATCGGAGGAAGTGCTGGTCGAGGCACTCCACGAGGTGGTGCTCGCAGACACCGGCAGCGGCGCGCCGCGCACCAGCAAACCCGTTGCCGCCGCCGACCAGAAGCCGCGCGCCAGCCACCCCGGCCACGTCACGGCCGCCATGCCTGGCAGCATCGTCGAGGTGCTGGTCCAAGTCGGCCAGACCGTGAAAGCGGGCGACGGCGTGCTGGTGATCGAGGCGATGAAAATGGAAAACGAAGTGCAGGCCCCCATCGCCGGCGTGGTCATCAGCATCTTCACCCAGAAGGGCGACGCCGTGACACCCGACATGGCACTGGTGGAAATCCAGCCGGAGTGAATAGCCACTGAATCGAACCAAGAGGTCAGGCAGACAAGCGGAAGATGATTTCCTGTCCTCTAGTCTTACGTACCCAGCAATGTGATTGCCCGATGAAACTCGTCCTTGCCTCCACCTCGCGCTACCGGCGTGAGCTGCTGTCGCGCCTGCACATCCCGTTCGACGTGCTGTCGCCCAACGTCGACGAAACCCCGCTCCCCGGCGAGACACCCTCGACCACTGCTCTGCGCCTGTCGGTGCTAAAGGCGCAGGCGGCTGCGTTGACCTATCCCGATGCGCTCATCATCGGTTCCGATCAGGTGCTGATGCTCGATTCCGAACAGCTCGGCAAACCGGGCAATTTCGAGAACGCCTCCGCCCAGTTGAAGAAAATGCAGGGCCGGGCCATGGTCTTCCACACCGCGCTCACCCTGCTGAACAGCCGCACCGGCCATATCCAGACTCGCGACGTGCCCACCGTCGTCCACCTCCGCCCGCTCAGTGATGCGCAGATCGAAGCCTACCTGCGCAAGGAACAGCCCTACGACTGCGCCGGCTCGGCCAAGAGTGAATCGCTGGGTATCGCCTTGATGTCGCGCATGGACAGCCCCGACCCCACCGCGCTCATCGGCCTGCCGCTGATGGCATTGACCGACATGCTGGCCAATGAAGGCGTCGACGTCCTGAGCTGGCAAGCGGCCTGACCCCATGCCCGGCATCCTTTATCTGATCCCGGTGCCGCTCGGCCCGGTTGCGCCCGAAACCTGCCTGCCGCCCGACACCCTCGCCGTCGCCCACCGGCTCGACCATTTCGTCGTCGAACGCGCCAAGACCGCGCGTGCGCACCTCAAGGCCATGGGGCATCCCCTGCCGATGCAAAGCCTGGTCATGCAGGAGCTCAACGAACACACACCGGCCGCCGCAGTCGCCGACCTGCTGGCCCCGCTGCTTGCGGGACACGATCTGGGTTTGCTGTCGGAAGCCGGCTGCCCGGCCGTGGCCGACCCCGGCGCAAATCTCGTCCGTGCCGCGCATGCCGCCGGTATCGCCTTAGTGCCGCTGGTCGGGCCGTCATCCATCCTGCTGGCGCTGATGGCCTCCGGCCTCGGCGGCCAGCGCTTCTCCTTCCACGGCTATCTGCCGGCAAAGGAGCCCGAGCGCAGCCGCAGCCTCCAGGCGCTCGAAAAAGCCGCGCGCCGAGACCATGCCACCCAGCTTTTCATCGAGACGCCCTACCGCGCCGCCGCCCTGCTCGACGCTCTGGCCGCGACCCTGTCGCCTGCCGTACTGGTTAGCGTGGGCGCGGATCTCGGCCTGCCGGGGCAATTCATTCGTACGCAGCGCGCGTCAGACTGGCGCGGGCAGGGCAATCTCGTCAAGGACAGGCTGGTGGTGTTCGGGATCGGCGTGTAGCCGGATTCAGAATTGCAGGCGATCGAGCCGGATCACCCGGATATCGCCCGTCGCGTATTGCGCCCGCAGCCATTCTTCGCCATCGCGGGTGTACACATCCAGCGGCAGGAGCGACTGCACGACGCCGTCCACAGTCAATTCCAGCCATTGCCTGGTCAGCGCGGCAAACTCCAGCCGTTCATGGTCGGCGCAGGCAATGGGCTGATAGGCTGGTGCACTCAACGCAACGTGACGCCGGTTTTCTCGAAGGGGGTCAGCGCCGACGCCATGGCTGCACCGAGCCGACCCGCAAGCCGTTCGGCGAAACTTTCCTGCTGGGTGTAGTCGACGATGTCTTCGGCCTTGATCACGTCGCGGGCGACGGAGTCCACACTGCCCAGCGCATCGGCCAGGCCCAGCTCGATGCTCTTCTCGCCGCTCCACACCAGGCCACTGAACATCTCCGGGGTTTCCTTCAGGCGCTTGCCGCGGCCTTCGCGCACCACACCGATGAACTGACCGTGGATTTCCTCCAGCATCTGCTTCGCAAACGCCTGCTGGGTGGGGTCGACCGGCGAGAAGGGATCGAGGAAACCCTTGTTTTCACCGGCCGTGAGCAGCCGCCGCTCGACACCGAGTTTTTCCATGGTCTGGGTGAAGCCGAAGCCGTCCATGAGCACGCCGATGGAGCCGACGATGCTGGCCTTGTCGACAAAAATCCGGTCAGCACCGGCGGCGACGTAATAGCCGCCCGAAGCGCAGATGTCGTCGACCACAGCGTACAGCGGCGTTTTCGGATGCAGCTTGCGCAGCCGCTTGATCTCGTCGTAGATCTGCCCGGCCTGCACCGGGCTGCCGCCGGGGCTGTTGATGCGCAGGATCACGCCCTTGGTTTTTTCGTCCTCGAAGGCCCCCTGCAGACTGGCGATGATGGCGTCGGCGCTAGCTTCCTCGGAGGCGATCACGCCCTGAAGGTCGACCAGTGCCGTGTGTTCCCGGGGGATCGACACACTGTCGCCGCCGAACCAGCCGGCGGCGAGAAACAACACAACAAAAAGGTACAGGAACCCCAGGGTCTTGAACAGAATGCCCCAGTGACGGGTACGACGTTGTTCCTGGATGGCCGACATCGCCAGTTTTTCGAGTACCTGGCGTTCCCAGTTGGGGTCTTTTTGCGCTTCGCTCATTGTGTTCCCACGAGATAGACATGGCCGTCGCGTTCGACGACGGGAAGAGAAATCAGGCCGCGTCCGGCGCAACGTCCGCCCACGCAGGCACCGCTGGCGGGATGGTACAGCGCACCGTGCGTGGCGCAGATCAAGTATAGCCGCGAGTCGTCGAAGAACTCGCCTTCCTGCCAGTCGAGTTCCACCGGCACATGGCCGCACTGGTTGAGAAAAGCACGCGGCCGGCCATCGTAGCGCACGACGAAGGCGGGCTGCACCTTGCCGAAGCGCGTGAGTTCAAACCGCACGCCGCGCCCGCCTTCGGTCAATTCGCCCGCTGCGCAGATCAGGCGTTCGCCATCAGCCATGCATGCACCTCAGCAAAACTGTCCATCAGCGCCAACGGCGCGTGTGGATGCAGGTCGCCTGCCTCGTGCGCGCCATAGGTCACGCCCAGGCTGGCCACCCCCGCGTTGGACGCCATCAGGAGATCGTGGCTGGTATCGCCGATCACCAGCGTGCGCGCCGGATCGGCGGCGAGTTCATCGACGAGTTCCAGAACCATCGCCGGATGCGGCTTGGAGTGCGTCTGGTCGGCGCAGCGGGTGGCAGCAAAGTGCGCGCCCAGCCCGCTCGTCTCCAGCGCACGCGTCAGTCCCACTCGGCTCTTGCCGGTGGCGACCGCCAGCGTGAACCCGCTGTCCTGCAGGGCACGGATGCCTTCCGGCACGTCGGCAAACAAGGGAATATCGGCATCACGCCCCAGATAGTGGTGGCGATAGCGCTCGACCAGTCGCGGATACTCACCCTCTGGCAGATCGGGCAGCAAAGTTTGCAGCGCCTGGATCAGGCCCAAGCCGATGATCTGGCGCGCATTCCGCTCGCTCGGCACAGCCAGGCCGATGTCCTCGCAGGCGCGCTGGATGGAATCGACGATCACCCCGGCTGAATCCATCAGGGTGCCGTCCCAGTCGAAGATCAACAAATCAAATTGCTTGGGCATGGTTCAGGCTTTCCAGAAAAACGGCCAGGTCGTCGGGCAGCGGCGCGTCTATTTCGAGTGACTCGCCGCTGATGGGATGGGCAAATTCCAGATGCGCGGCGTGCAGGAACATGCGTTTCAAGCCCTGCTTGCCCAGCGCCTTGTTCAGTTCAAAGTCGCCGTATTTGTCGTCGCCGGCGATGGGAAAGCCCAGATGCGAGGTGTGCACGCGTATCTGGTGCGTGCGTCCGGTTTTCAGTTCCGCTTCCAGCAGGGTGAAATCATCGAACTGCTGCAGGCGGCGGAAAATGGTATGCGCGGTCTGGCCATCGTCGCGTACGGTCACGCGCTTTTCGCCGTTGTCGTCGACGCGCTTGAAAAGCGGCAGCTTCACGTGCTGCACCGGATTGGGCCAGCGCCCGGCGACCAGCGTGAGATAACGCTTGCGGATCTGGCCCTCGCGCATCGCAGCGTGCAGGTTGACCAGTGCCCGACGCTTCAGCGCAATCAGCAGCACGCCCGAGGTTTCGCGGTCGAGCCGGTGCACCAGCTCCATATAGCGGCATTCCGGTAGTTCCAGCCGCATCTGCTCGATCACCCCGCGCGAGATGCCGCTGCCGCCGTGCACCGCCATGCCGGGTGGTTTGTTCAATGCGATCAGTGCTTCGTCGCGAAAGAGAATACGGGGCAGCAGACGATTTACCGACGGTGGCAGTTTCGCCATGGCAGACACGGCTGGCGCGGCCGTGCGCACGGGCGGAATGCGCACCTCGTCGCCCAGTTGCAGGCGGTAGCCTGCATCGACCCGACCGCCGTTGACGCGCACCTCGCCGCCTCGCACCAGCTTGTAGATGCGACTTTTCGGCACCCCCTTCAACTGGGTCAGCAGGAAGTTGTCGAGCCGCTGCGTGTCGGCCCCTTCGTCGATCCTGAGACGCCGGACAGAATCTTTCTCTAAGTCCTTCATTTTCATATACACTACATCCGGTTCAGGCCTGAAACCGGCCTGTCCTCATGAATCCCCGCCGGTTAAAACGCTCACCGGCTGCCGCACGCCCGGCCCGTCTGGATTCCTGCCGCCCGGCCACGTCTGGGCGAACAGTCGAAGCCACCCGCCCCGCCAGTCGGCAAAGCAGCGATGTTATCAACGACGCGACACCACGCATACGAAAACAGCGTTCACGCCCGGAAGATTCACTCCGGCGGGAATCGGAAAGACCGCCCCGGCCCTGCCGGCGACACTCTCCAGGAACAGGACATTTTCTCCATGCCCCATCACATCTTCACACCCGTGATCGCATGAGCCGCCCAAGCTAGGCGGCAGTCTGGCCTGTCCCGTATGCGCGCGGGAGAAGAAATGAAGCGCATGCTATTTAACGCAACCCAGGCGGAAGAACTCCGGGTTGCCATCGTCGACGGGCAAAAACTCGTCGATCTTGACATCGAGTCCGCCAGCAAGGAACAACGCAAGGGCAACATCTACAAGGGGGTTGTCACCCGCGTCGAGCCCAGCCTCGAAGCCGCTTTTGTCGATTACGGTTGCGAACGCCACGGCTTCCTGCCGTTCAAGGAAATCGCCCGGTCCTGCCTGCCCGGCAACGGCAAGGTCCCGGAAAACCTGAAAGAAGGCCAGGAGCTCCTGGTGCAGGTGGAAAAGGACGAGCGCGGCAACAAGGGTGCGGCGCTGACCACCTACATCTCACTGGCTGGCCGCTACGTCGTGCTGATGCCGACCAACCCCCGCGGCGGCGGCGTCTCGCGCCGCATCGAGGGCGAGGAACGCAACGAACTGCGCGACACCCTGGCGCAGCTCGACATTCCCGAAGGCATGAGCCTGATCGCCCGCACCGCCGGCATCGGCCGCAGTGCCGAGGAATTCCAGTGGGACCTCAGCTATCTGCTGCGCATCTGGGAAGCGATCGACGGCGCGGCCAAGCAGATTCGCGCGCCAGAACTTATCTACCTCGAATCCAACCTGATCACCCGCGCCATCCGCGATCACTTCTCGGCTGACATCGGCGAAATCCTCATCGACACCGAAGACGTGTACGAACAGGCCCGCGCGTTCATGGAAAACGTGATGCCGGCCAATGTCGGCAAGGTGAAGTTGTACCGCGACGACGTGCCGCTGTTCTCGCGCTTCCAGATCGAACACCAGATCGAATCGGCGTTCTCGCGCCAGGTCAACCTGCCCTCGGGCGGGGCCATCGTCATCGACCACACCGAGGCGCTGGTCTCGGTCGACGTCAACTCGGCGCGCGCCACCAAGGGCAGCGACGTCGAGCAGACCGCCTACCACACCAACCTCGAAGCGGCCGATGAAGTCGCCCGCCAGATGCGCCTGCGCGACCTCGGCGGCCTGATCGTCATCGACTTCATCGACATGGAGAATCCCAAGCACCAGCGCGAAGTGGAAAACCGCCTGCGCGATGCCTTGCATCACGACCGCGCCCGCGTGCAGACCGGCAAGATCTCGCGCTTCGGCCTGCTGGAAATGTCGCGCCAGCGCCTGCAGCCCTCGCTCGGTGAAACCAGCCACACCGCCTGCCCGCGCTGCCACGGCACCGGCCACATCCGCGGCACCGAATCGTCGGCCTTGCACATCCTGCGCATCCTGCAGGAAGAAGCCATGAAGGAAAACACCGGTGCCATCCACGTGCAACTGCCCGTGGATGTGGCCACCTTCCTGCTCAACGAAAAGCGCGTCGACATCCACACCCTGGAGTCGCGCCTCAAGGTCAATGTGGTGATGATTCCCAACATCCACATGGAGACGCCGAACTACACGCTCACGCGCCTGCGCCACGACGAGTTGAACCAGAACGGCGCGGCCGAACCCAGCTACAAGATGACGGCCGTGCCGGAAACTGAAACGGTCTACCAGACCGCGCAGGCCGCGGCGCCTGCACGCCAGGAAGCAGCCGTCAAATCGATCGCCCCGCCGCCGCAACCGGCACCGGTTGCCGTGGCCCAGCCAGTCGTCCCGGTCGCCGTGCCAGCCCAGGGTGGCCTGTTCGAACGCATTTTCGGCTGGTTCAAGAAACGCGGCGACGAGGCCTACAGCGAAACCGCAGCGGAAGTGGTTGCCTCCCCGACAGCCCCGGCTCGCAGCGAACGCAACGGCGAACGCCGCGAGCGCAAATCCGGCCAGCGTCGCGGCCGGGGCGAAGGACGCTCGTCCGAAGCCCGAGGCGAGACCCGCAGCGTGGACACACGCGATGGCGACAAACGGGAAACCCGTGCCAGCGAAGGCCGGAACGAAACGCGTCCGACCGAGGTGCGTGAACCGAAGCAGCCGCGCCCGCCGCGCCAGCCCAAACAATCTCGTCCCGAGGCTGATGCCGCCCAACCCGCCCTGGAAGTGGTCTCCGCGCCGCCTGAAACCGCAGGCGAGGAAAAGCGCGAGCCGCGCAATCGCCGGGGACGCGGCCGTCGCGGCCGCGGCGAGGGCCGCAGCGAAAATGGGAATGGCACGGTCACGCCGCACGCCATCATCGAAACCGCCGGCTATCGCGCGGTGATCGAAATCGCCCGCCCGGCCAGACCAGCTGTCGAGCAGGCTGCGCCAGCACAACAGGCACTGCAGCTCGAAGCCGCAACGCCAGCGCCGCTGACCGGTGCGGTAACCGCCACCCCAGCCAGTGTGCTGGCCCAGCTTGCCGCGGGCAGCAGTGACTTGCAGCAGGTGGAAACCCAGGATGCGGCAACCGCATCGGCTGCGAGCAGCGACACCGAGCCCGGCCGCCCGCGCCGCCGCCGTCGGCCATCGGTCAAGAGCGAAACCGAGCCTGTCAGCTTGCAACAGGTGGAAACCAGCACCCCGGTCAGCGCAGCCGCAGCCGAAGCACCAGCCACAAGCCCTGCGCCTCACCCCACCCGCCGGCGTACCCGCCCGCAGGTGGCTGTGGCGCAGGAGCCACTCGTTCAGGTGGAAACCCACTCGAATTAAGCGGGTACGCACCCGTACGCACCCTGCAGGACATACCCGCCGATGCGCCGGTATGCCCTGTAGCTGTCAGAGGGGGACTACTCCCACTCGATGGTCGCTGGCGGTTTGCCGGACACGTCGTAGACCACGCGATTGAGCCCGCGCACTTCGTTGATGATGCGGTTGCTGACCTTGCCGAGTAGCGAATAGGGCAGCTCCGCCCAGTGCGCGGTCATGAAGTCGCTCGTGACCACGGCGCGCAGCGCGACCACATAATCGTAGGTGCGACCGTCGCCCATCACGCCGACCGATTTCACCGGCAGGAAGACGGCGAAGGCTTGCGAGGTTTTTTCGTACCAGCCGGCTAAACGCAATTCGTCTATGAAAATCGCGTCAGCCCTTCTCAATAATTCGGCGTACTCGGCCTTCACTTCGCCGAGGATGCGCACGCCGAGACCGGGTCCGGGGAAGGGATGACGGTAGACCATGTCGTGCGGCAGGCCGAGCGCGACGCCCAGTTCGCGCACTTCGTCCTTGAAGAGTTCGCGCAGCGGTTCGAGCAGCTTCAAATGCAGCGTGTCGGGCAGGCCGCCGACGTTGTGGTGGCTCTTGATCGTGTGCGCTTTTTTGGTTTTGGCGCTCGCCGATTCGATCACGTCGGGGTAGATCGTGCCCTGCGCGAGCCATTTGGCCTTGGGCAATTTTTCGGCCTGTTCCTGGAAAACATGGACGAATTCGCGGCCGATGATTTTACGTTTCTGCTCGGGGTCGGACACGCCCGCCAGCTCGCTCATGAAGCGTTCGCGTGCGTCGACGTGAATGACTTTCACACCAAGGTTTTGCGCGAAGGTCGCCATCACCTGCTCGCCTTCGTTCAAGCGCAGCAAGCCGTTGTCGACAAACACGCAGGTGAGCTGCTCGCCGATCGCATTGTGGAGCAGCGCCGCGACGACCGACGAATCGACGCCGCCGGACAAGCCGAGGATCACCTCTTCGTCGCCGACCTGTTCCTTTACTTTCGCTATCGCCTCGGCGACGTAATCGGGCATGTTCCAATCGCCCGCGCAGCCGCAGACGCCGCGCACGAAGCGGGTCAGCAGGGCCTTGCCCTGAACGGTATGGGTGACTTCGGGGTGGAACTGCACGCCGTAAAAACGCCGCGCTTCGTCAGCCATGCCCGCGATGGGCGTGGTGTCGTTCGACGCCATCACCTTGAAGCCGTCCGGCAGCGCTGTGACCTTGTCGCCGTGGCTCATCCACACGTCGAGGAGCCCATGACCGAGTTCGTTGCCGCGATCCTGGATGTCGCGCAGCAACTCGGTATGGCCGCGCGCGCGAATCTCGGCGTAACCGAATTCGCGCTTGGCGGCGGATTCGACCTGCCCACCCAACTGCGCGGCCATGGTCTGCATGCCGTAGCAGATACCCAGCACCGGCACGCCGAGCTCGAACACCGCCTGCGGCGCGCGCGGCGTTTCGTCTTCGTATACCGAATTCGGTCCGCCAGAAAGGATGATCCCGGCCGGGGCGAACTCGCGCACGAAGGCGTCGGTGACGTCGTTGGGATGCAGTTCGCAGTAGACGCCGGCCTCGCGAACGCGGCGGGCGATGAGCTGGGTAGTTTGCGAACCGAAGTCAAGGATGAGGATTTTCTGGTGCATGTCAGGGATCAAGATTCAGGGGTCAGGATTCAGGGATTGGGGACGAATCCGGAAATCAAAAGAAAAAGCCACGCGCAGCGTGACTTTCCCTGATCCCTGAATCCTGCCCCTGCTCCCTACTCGACGCGGTAATTCGGCGCTTCCTTGGTGATCTGCACGTCGTGCACGTGCGATTCGCGGATGCCGGCACCGGTGATCTCGACGAATTCGGCCTTGGCGTGCATTTCGCCGATCGACGCCACACCGAGATAACCCATGCTGGAACGCAGGCCGCCCATCATCTGGTGGATCACGCCGAGCACGCTGCCCTTGTATGGGACACGGCCTTCGATGCCTTCGGGCACCAGCTTTTCCGCGCTTTTCTCGTTGTCCTGGAAATAGCGGTCAGATGAGCCCTGCTGCATCGCGCCGAGCGAGCCCATGCCCCGGTAGGACTTGTAGGAACGCCCCTGGAACAGTTCGACCTCGCCCGGTGCTTCCTCTGTGCCAGCGAGCAGGCCACCCAGCATCACGCAGTTCGCCCCCGCCGCAAGCGCCTTGGCGATGTCGCCGGAATAGCGGATGCCACCGTCGGCGATCACGCCCACGCCGCTGCCTGCGAGCGCGTCCGACACATTGGCGACGGCGCTGATCTGCGGCACGCCGACGCCGGCAACCATGCGGGTGGTGCAGATCGATCCTGGACCGATGCCTACCTTGACCGCATCGGCACCGTGATCAACCAGCGCCCTGGCGGCACTGGCGGTGGCGATGTTGCCGCCGATCACCTGCACATCGGGGAAGGTCTTTTTGACCCACCTAACGCGGTCCAGCACCCCCTTGGAATGGCCGTGTGCGGTATCGACGACGACGACGTCGACGCCGGCCTCCACCAGCGCCGCGACCCGTTCTTCGGTGCCCTCGCCGGTGCCGACCGCGGCACCCACCCGCAAACGGCCCATCGCGTCCTTGCACGCCAGCGGGTGTTCGCTGGATTTCTGGATGTCTTTCACCGTGATGAGGCCACGCAGTTCAAAGGCGTCATTCACCACCAGCACGCGCTCCAGCCGATGCTTGTGCAGCAAGGTCATCGCTTCGTCACGGCTAGCGCCTTCCTTCACCGTCACCAGCCGTTCCTTCGGCGTCATGATGTTGGCGATGGTCTGGTCGAGCTGGGTTTCAAAGCGCAGGTCGCGGTTGGTGACGATGCCGACCACCTTGCCGCCCTCGATCACGGGCAGGCCAGAAATCTTTTTTGCACGCGTAATTTCGATTACCTGGCGCACCGTCATCTGTGGCGCGATGGTGATGGGATCCTTGACCACGCCGGATTCGAAGCGCTTGACCGCCGACACCTGGGCGGCCTGCATTTCGGCGTTCATGTTCTTGTGGATGATGCCGATGCCGCCCTCCTGCGCCAGCGCAATGGCGAGGCGCGCTTCGGTCACTGTATCCATGGCGGCCGACAGCAGGGGCAGGTTCAGGGTGATGGTGCGCGTCAATTGCGTGGACAGGCTGACGTCGCGGGGAAGAATGGAAGAATGGGCGGGAACGAGCAGAACGTCGTCAAACGTCAGCGCTTTTTGCAGAACACGCATGGGCTTTCCTTAACGCAAAGCCGGATTATACGCGGGCACCCCGAGCCGTACAAACCGCAGTCCGACGCCCTTGGTTGGAAACTACCAAGGCAAAAGCCGCGCCGGGCGGTTGACTCGCGCGGATGATGCGGCTAACTTTGCGATAGCATTGCAACTGCTAGAGGAACGCAAGGCAGGACCGAAATGGCCTTGCGTCCGTTGAACGCCATAAAATCCGAGGAGACCCCGCCCATGTCCAAAGTTCTGTTTGCCCTGACCTCCGCCGCCCTGTTGGGCCTGTCCGGTTGCGCCGATCTCTACATCAACCAGCCCGCCAAACCGGCTGCCGCTGCCACGCCCGCGGCCTCAGTCAAGGCTGAAATCAGCGCTGAAGCCAAGGCCGCGCTTGCCAGTGCCCAGGCTGTCGCAAAGGACGCGCAATCCAAGAATGCACTCTGGACAACTGCCCAGAATGCGCTTAAAGCAGCTGAAGCTGCTGCTGCCAAGGGGGATAGCGACACCGTCATGAAGCAGGCCAAAATCGTCAACGACCACGTGCAAAAAGGTCTGGCCCAACTCAACTACCCGGTGCTGAAAGTCGGTGACTGATCTGCCGCAAACCGTTCGCAAGCAGGCCTTCCGGTGTCGCGCCGGAAGGCTTTTGTTTTTTGCCTGTACGGCGCTTGCCCTGCCTGCGCACGCCGAGGTCTACAAATGGGTCGACGGCTCGGGCAAGGTGCACTACTCCGACCAGCCGCCCACCGTGGACGCACAGACCGTGCGTGGCTCTTCGGCGGCCGAGGCGGCGATCACCGAGCAGGCGAGCCAGGCGCTCAACGCGCGTGAGCAGGACTACCAGAAGCGTATGAAAGAATCCGCTGAAGCCCAGGCCAAGGCGGACAAGGAGGCCGAGCAAGCCCGCATCAAGCGGGAAAACTGCGACAAGGCCCGCAACAACCTCACTACGCTGCAAAACAAGCCGCGCGTCTACTCGACCGATACCGCAGGCCAGCGCGTCTACCTCGACGACCAGGCAAGGGCGGAGGCACTGGCGAGCAGCCAGAAAGCCGTTTCAGAAAACTGCAAGTAGGTTCGCGTCAGGCTGACGCTGCCGGCTCACCGGCCGGGGCATCGCCACCGCCCTTCTTGGTGACCTTGCCCTCCTCCGCGCGCTTGCGGCGCACCTCCTTGGGGTCTGCAATCAAGGAGCGGTAGATTTCCACCCGGTCGCGGTCGCGTACCTTCTCATCCAGCTTGACCAGTTTGCTAAAGATGCCGACCTTGTTTTTGGCGAGATCGATGTCGGGACAGGCTTCCAGCAGGCCCGCAGCACGGATCGCATCCTCGACCGTGGCCCCGTCAGCCAACGCGACGCGCCTAAGGGTCTGAACCGCAGGCAGCGCATAGACTACCTCGACCTGGATCGCGCCACCGCTCATGCCGCGTAGACCCTGTCCGCGCGCTTCACGAATGCGTCGACAAACGTACTGGTGATGTGGCTGAACACCGGTGCCAGCACGGTTTCCAGCACCCGGCTGGAAAACACGTAATGCAGGCGGAATTCGATCTTGCAGGCATCCTGACCCAGCGGTGTGAACAGCCAGTCGCCCTCCAGTTCGGCAAACGGGCCATCCCGCAACTGGATCCGCATCTCGTTCGGATAGGTCTTGGTGTTCTCGGTGGTGAAACTCTGGCGGATACCCAGATAGGCAATGTGGATGGTCGCCACCGTCAGGTGCGTGTCGCGCTGCTTCAGTTCGGTCCCGCCGCACCAGGGCAGGAAAGCCGGATAATCTTCCACCCGGTCGACCAGTTCAAACATGCGTTCCGGGGTATGTGCCACCAGCACGCTCTTTTCCACCCGCGCCATCTCGACCCAAAGGCTTGTAAAATCGAGAATTGTACGCAAGCCGGTCAGATATGAGCATCGTCGATAACAAAAAAGCCTTCCACGATTACTTCATCGAGGAAAAATACGAGGCGGGTCTCGTGCTCGAAGGCTGGGAAGTCAAATCGATACGCGCCGGCCGGGTGCAGCTGAAAGAGGCCTACGTCGTCGTGAAGAACGGGGCCATCTGGCTGATCGGCTGCCACATCAGCCCGCTGGCCGCAGCCTCGACCCACGTTCTGCCTGACCCAACCCGCTCGCGCAAGCTGCTCCTGCACGCCGGAGAAATCGACAAATTGATCGGCCGCACCGAGCGCTCAGGCTACACCCTTATGCCCCTGGACCTGCATTACACCCGGGGGCGCATCAAGCTGACCGTGGGTCTGGCCAAGGGCAAGAAGCAGCATGACAAGCGCGCTGCCGAGAAAGATCGCGAATGGCAGCGCGAGAAGCAGCGCCTGGTGCGCACGGCCCAGCATTGACCCATTTGCTGATTCATTCTGACGAACGGTGGAATTTTTCACCCAGCCGGCTGTCGAGACAATTGTAAATTTGTCGAAATCCCGACTAAACTGCTCAACAACTCGACATGGGGGTAACCACATGACTGCCCTGCCCGTTTATCAGGTTGAATTCATACCGCTCGAACGCCGTCTTGGCGACCGGCGCGTCGCGCCGCGTGGTGCCGCCCTCCCCGAGGGCGTCACGGTTGACCGCCGCGTGTCGCCCAGCGGGTGCCGCAACGAAGATCGCAAACCTGCCAGCCTGAAGGTCGTCTAAATTACGCTGACGCTCGGTGTGCCTGCGCCGAGTTCTCCAATAGGCTCTGCCTCGGCAAAGCCTGCTTGGCGGAATGCTTCCATGGCACGTGCAACAGCGCCGGGGGCGCACGCTACCAGCAAGCCGCCACTGGTTTGTGGATCGCACAAAAACTTGCGCTGCCATTCGGCCACCCCGGGGCCGGTGTCCACCTCGTGGCTGTAGCTTGTCCAGTTGCGATCCGCCGCGCCGGTCCCCACCCCAGACTCGGCCAGGGCCAGCGCCTCGGCAATCTTCGGCACGCGTGACCATTCGACGCGGGCCCTGAGCCCCGCCCCCCGGGCGATTTCCAGCAAATGTCCCAGCAGGGCAAATCCGGTCACATCGGTCATCGCATGAACCCCGTCGATTTCCCCCAGGGTCACACCCACGGCATTGAGCTGCGTGGTGGTATCGACCATCTTGCGATAGCCCGCATCCGAGAGGGTGCCTTTTTTCAGCGCGGCCGACAGGATGCCGACTCCCAGCGGTTTGCCTAGGATCAACACGTCGCCCGCCTGTGCGGCGCTGTTACGCTTGATCCGGTCGGGATGCACCACCCCGATCCCCACCAGCCCATAGATAGGCTCGGGGGCATCGATCGAATGCCCGCCTGCCACCGGAATCCCGGCAGCACGGCACACCGCCTCGCCGCCCGCGAGAATGCCGCGTATGGTTTCAACCGGCAGCTTGCCGACCGGCATCCCGACGATGGCCAGCGCAAACAACGGCCGGCCGCCCATGGCATAGATGTCCGACAGGGCGTTGGTCGCGGCGATGCGGCCAAAATCGAAGGCATCGTCGACGATGGGCATGAAGAAATCGGTGGTGGCGACGATGGCCTGCGTGTCGTTGAGCCGGTATACCGCAGCGTCATCCGAAGTTTCGGTGCCCACCAGCAGGTCGGCAAACCCGCTCATGGGGGCTGATTGCGAAAGAATATCCTTCAGGACGGCCGGAGCGATTTTGCAGCCGCATCCGCCGCCGTGTGAGAATTGCGTGAGTTTGATTGTGTCCATGAATGGGGAATCCCGATTTTGCGCGCCGCCACCGTAGCAGACTTGACCCGCTTTGACGAGGTGATCGACGTCCGCTCGCCCGGCGAATTCGTCGAAGACCACGCCCCGGGCGCGATCAACCTGCCGGTGCTCGACAACGACGAGCGCGCCCGCGTCGGCACGCTCTACCAGCAGGTGTCGCCCTTCGAAGCCAAGAAGGCGGGGGCCATCCTGATCTCGCGCAACATCGCGCGGCATCTCGAAACCTGGTTTGCAGACAAGCCAAGAACCTATCGCCCGCTGGTGTATTGCTGGCGGGGCGGTAACCGCAGCGGTGCGATGACGCACATCCTGCAGAAGATAGGATTTGCGGCGGCGCAACTCGAAGGCGGCTACAAGGCCTACCGCCGCCACGTTGTCACCGAACTCGCGTCCTTGCCTGCCACGCTGCGCTATCGCGTGGTCAGCGGCCCGACCGGAAGCGGCAAAAGCCGCTTGCTCGCCGCGCTGGCACAGGCGGGGGCACAGGCGCTCGACCTGGAGGGCCTGGCCGCACACCGTGGCTCCCTGCTCGGCGCGCTGCCGGATGCGCCGCAGCCGGCCCAAAAAGGCTTCGAGAGCGCCATCTGGTCAGCACTCAGCCGCTTCGATCCGGCCCAACCGGTGTATGTGGAATCTGAAAGCAAACGCATCGGCGCATTGACGGTCCCCGACGCCCTGATCGCCGCCATGCGCAGCAGCCCCTGCATCCGCATCGAAGCCCCGCTGTCAGCACGGGTGCAATTGCTGATCGAGGATTACGCGCATTTTCTGGCCGCACCCGACCTGCTCAATACACGCCTGGCACATCTGGTCGAACTCCGGGGCCGCGAGGCCGTTGCCGCCTGGCAGAGCCAGGCACAGGCGGGCGCATGGCCCGAACTGGTCGCCGCCCTGCTCGCGCAGCACTACGATCCCGCTTACCTGAAGTCACTATCCCGCAACTACGCACCCAGGCCGGACGATCTCACCCTGAACACGCCTGACTTGACACCTGCCAGCCTGCAGGCAATCACGGCCAGAATCCTGGCGCAATGAGCGCAAGCGTTTCGGCTCTGGCTACTCGCGATCCTCGCCCGCCTGAACATGCTGCTGATAGTGCCGGGCAAAGATGCGTTCGAGTTCGTCGATCGCCTCGCTGGCCGACACGCCATGGATGAGATGGCGCGTCATCTGCGCCGAGGCTTCGTGAAAGATCTGATTGCGTTCCAGCATCGGGTAGGTCTGCATCAGCCGTTGGATCGCCTTCACCACGTTTTCCTGCTCGGGGCGAGGGATGGGCAGGGGCTCGGCTGGCGGAGCCTCGGCAAGATCGACCGCCTCCTTGCCGGCAAGGAATTCGGCGTACTCGAGCAAGGCCTGTTGCCGGGCTTCGGACAGGGCCCGGAACACGGTCAGCAGCCGCTTGCTGTCGCGCATCAGCGACCGCGCCCCTTGGCGGGCCGCTTCAACGGCACAACATCGACGTTGCATTGCTGGAACTTGTTCTCGACAAAGCCGATGAAGGCGTCGAGCAGCTTGCTGCGGAATTTTTCCGGCGCGTAGACCAGCGAGAGTTCGCGCGTGAGGCGCGGGCTCAAGGGCACTGCCACCAGCGTACCCAGCTGGATTTCCTTGGTGACGGTAGACGCCGACATGATCGCCACACCCAGACCCGCCTCGACCGCGCCCTTGATCGCTTCCCGGCTGCCCAGCTCCATCTCGATGTGCAGGTCGTCCGGGTTGACGCCGTTGTGCTTGAAGAAGTCGTCAACCACCTCGCGGGTGCCCGAGCCGTGTTCGCGCGAAACATAGGGCTGATCGGCGATTTCACGCGCTCCGACGTTGGGACGATTGGATAACGGGTGATTCGGCGAGCAGATCATCACCAGCTCGTCCTCGCAACAGGCCAGTGTGGTGAGATTGGGATTGTGCGAGGGCGCTTCGATCAGACCCACATCAAGCGAATGGTCGGCAATCTTCAACGCAATGGTCTCGGAGTTCGCCACCGTCAGCCTTGCCTGAACTTGGGGGAAGCGTTCCTTGAATTCGCCGAGGATGCGCGGCAACTGATACTCCGCAATCGTGGTGGACGCGCCGATCATCAGTGGACCGGTCACCTGTCCGGTGAGTTCGCCGACACGCGCTTCCATTTCGCCGGTCATTGCGAGGATGCGTTCGGCATAGCCCAAAACCAGTTCTCCCGCCGGCGTGAGCGAAATCTTGCCGTGACTGCGTTCGAACAGGCGGGTATTGAAATGCTCTTCCAGCTGCTTGACCTGAAAGGTCACCGCAGGCTGGGTCATGTAGAGGATATCGGCGGCTTTGGTGAAACTCAGCTGTTTGGCGACGGTGTAGAATACTTGGAGTCTGCGGTCGGCCATAAAATCATGCCCCCGGGTCAATAAAGAATTTTATTCAACCACAAACCCGCCCGTGTTGAAAACACCTGTCAGACAAATCCCCCCGCCGCCGACCGCCAGCGGCACGGAAAATGCCCTGTCCGCCCCGGTTGCCCGGGCAGCGCGTCGGGTCCTCCAGCCTTGAATCGCGGCTTCTACACCATCCTGCTGGCGCAATTTCTGTCTGCACTAGCCGACAACGCGCTGCTCTTTGCCGCCATCGGCCTGCTGATCTTTCTGGCCGCGCCAGAATGGCATTCGCCGCTGCTGCAGACAGTTTTTGTCATCGCCTACATCGTGCTCGCGCCGCTGGTCGGTCCCTTTGCCGACGCCCTGCCGAAAGGCCGCGTGATGTTCATCGCCAACACCGTGAAATTCATCGGCTGCCTGGCGATGCTGCTGGGTCTGGGCCCGCTGTGGGCCTATGCGCTGGTGGGGATCGGCGCGGCGATGTATTCGCCTGCCAAGTACGGCATCCTCACCGAACTGTTGCCGCCGGAAAAACTGGTCGTCGCCAACAGCTGGGTGGAGGGTGCCACGGTGATGGCCATCGTACTCGGTGCCATCATCGGCGGCGCGCTGATCAATCCGCAACTGGCCGAGAATACGCTGACCAGCCTCGGCATGGCGGGCGTGCTCATCGCCCCAAAATTCGCCATCGTCGCCATCACCAGCCTGTATTTCGCGGCCGCCTTGGTGAACCTGTTCATACCGCGCCTGCCGATCGACCATCGCCTGCCGAGCAAATCGCCACGCTACATCCTGCATGATTTCTGGCACAGCTTCGCGCTGCTGTGGCGCGATCCGCTCGGCCAGGTCTCGCTTGCCGTCACCACCCTGTTCTGGGGCGTGGGCGCGACGCTGCGCCTGCTGATCATCGCCTGGGCCGCGCTCAACCTGAAATACGGTCTCGACCAGGCCACCCAGCTCACGGCGGCGACGGCGTTCGGCATTGCCATCGGCTCCGTGCTGGCTGGCAAATTCGTCCAGCTCAGGAACGCCGTGAGCGTGCTGCCTGCAGGCATCATTCTGGGTTTCGTCCCGATTGCGCTGATCTGGGTGGAAAGCCTCATACCGGCCGTGCTGCTGCTCACCCTGGCGGGCGTGCTGGCCGGCTATTTCGTGGTGCCGATGAACGCCCTGCTCCAGCATCGGGGCCATTTGCTGATGGGAGCCGGGCATTCCATCGCGCAACAGAACTTCAACGAGAACATCAGCATCCTCGTCCTCTCAGGTGCCTACGCGTTGATGGTGCGCTCGGACTGGCACATCCACACCATCATCTGGGTGTTCGGCCTCTTCATCAGCACGGTGATGACGGCCATCTGGCTCAAGCACCGCAACGACGTGGTGCATTAAGCGCCCGCCGACCCGCTTCCCGGATTCTGCGACTTCACCACGCTCATCGCCCCCGCAATCAGGGTGGAGAGATCGGCCATGTTCGACGGCACGATCAGGGTGTTGCCGGTCTTCGCAATGCCGGAAAAAGCCTCGACGTATTTTTCCGCCACTTTCAGGTTCACGGCCTGCAAGCCCCCCGGTTTTTCGATGGCCATGGCCACGCGCGCGATGGCTTCGGCGTTGGCGATGGCAATGGCCTTGATCGCCTCGGCCTCACCCTGGGCGACGTTGATCGCCGCCTGCATCTCACCTTCGGACTGCTGGATCGCGGCGTTGCGCTCGCCGGTGGCGATATTGATCTGCTCCTGCATGCGGCCTTCGGACGAGGCAATCAGCGCCCGTTTCTCGCGCTCGGCGGTGATCTGCCGCTGCATGGCGTGGAGGATTTCCTTCGGCGGGGTGAGGTCCTTGATTTCGTAACGCAGCACCTTCACGCCCCAGTTGGTCGACGCCTCGTTCAGCGCCATCACCACGCCCCGGTTGATGTCGTCGCGCTCTTCAAAGGTGCGGTCCATCTCCATGCGACCGATCAGTGAGCGCAGTGTGGTCTGCGCCAGCTGAGAAATGGCATCGATGTAGTTGCTTGACCCGTAGGACGCCATTTTCGGGTCGGTCACCTGGAAGTACAGGATGCCATCGACGGCCAACTGGGTGTTATCGCGCGTGATGCAGACCTGGCTCGGCACGTCGAGCGGAATCTCCTTCAGCGAATGCTTGTAGGCGACGTTGTCGATGAAAGGAATGACGAGGTTGAGGCCGGGTACCAGCACGGCGTGGAACTTGCCGAGCCGCTCGACCACCCAGGCGTTCTGCTGCGGCACCACGCGCACGCCCTTGGCGACGACGATGGCGATGACGATGAGAATGACGAGTGCGACGACGTCCATGTGTATTCCTTGAAGTGAAAAGTTCAGTTTCCCAGCACCAGCCGGGTGCCTTTCACGGCGCGAATGCGCAGCGGCCGGCTCGCATCCGTGTCGGGCGACTCGGCTTCGGCGTCCCACAGCGCACCGCGATATTTCACCTGACCGCGCCCGTCGACCCAGGACTCGATCTGCACCGGCTGGCCGATGTCCATGTCCTGCACGGTCGATTCGGGATGGCCCGTATCGCGTTTCCAGTGCCGCAGCGCCAGCGTGCCGAGCGCTGCGATCACCGCAGCGGCGATGAACTGCGCGCCCCAGCCCAAACCCATCCAGGCCGCAATGCCCGCCGCTACCGCCGCGACGCCGTAGACCAGCAGGTAGAACGTGCCGGTGGTGAGCTCCACGCCCACCAGCACCGCACCGACGATCCACCACCACACATATGCCTGCATCTCATCTCCTCAGTATGGCGGGCCGGTTCGCGAGTTCATTCGGGTTGTCGGCCCCAGGGGGAACATGCATTTCCAGCAGTTTACTCACCGCTTCGATTCCTGCCAGCGCGCCAATGCGGTAATCGTCCGCGCGAAAATGCGCTTCCATCGTCCGCGCAACCTGCGCCCACGCTTCAGGCGACACGCGCTTGCTGATGCCCCGGTCGGCGACGATCTCGATGTCGCGGTCGGCCAGAAGCAGATAGATCAGCACGCCACTGTTGTGCTCGGTGTCCCACACCCTCAGTTCCGAAAAGATCTCGATTGCGCGTGCGCGCGCACTCAGCCCGCGCCAGACCTGGGCGGCGGGCAGGCTGTTTTCGATGGCGAAGCGGATCTCGCCGCCGTGCCGGGCTTCGGATGCGCGTATCGCTGCCTCGATGGCGTCGAGTGTCGCCCGGGGAAATGCGCGTCGCCACGCCCAGGGCAGGGTGAAGACATGCCGCAGCCAGCGTCGGATAGTCACCATGATCCGGACGCTCCACCGCCGCCAAACCCGCCGCCGCCACCGCCCCAGGAACCGCCACCGCCGCCTCCGAAGCCACCTCCGCCACTCGACCACCCACCTCCCCTGCCCCGGAATCCGCCTGCCACGGCACCAAACACGAACAGCACGGCAAACAGCAGCAGCGGCGTCAAACCGATCCACCACGCGCCCATGGCACCGCTGCCGAGCGCGGCAATACCGGCCGCCGTCGGCCGGTTGATCATCATCGACAACGCGAAGCCCGCAACCACGCCACCCACGACCAGGAGACCGAACAGGTCGCCGTCGATTTCCTCGGCGTTGTCAGGCGGCGGCAGGGCCTCCCCCTGGATCAGTTTCATCAACTGCGCCACGCCGGCGTCGATGCCCCCGGCGAAATCCCCCGCCTGGAAATGCGGCACGATGGTCTCGGCGATCACCCGCTTTGCCACGGCGTCCGGAATCGCGCCTTCGAGGCCGTAGCCCACTTCGATACGCAGCGCGCGGTCGTCCTTCGCGACTATCAGGATGACACCGTCGTCCACCTTCTTGCGACCGACCTTCCAGGTATCGGCGACGCGGATGCCGAACTGCGCGATATCTTCCGGCTGCGTGGTGGGCACGATCAGCACCGCGATCTGGCTACCGGTCTTCGCCTCGAAGGCGGCGAGCCGGTTTTCCAGCGCGGCAGCCTGTTCGCCGGACAGCGTGGCACTCAGATCGGTGACACGATGCAACAAGGCCGGGACCGGCACCTGCGCCCAGACCAGCGCCGCACCGAGTGCGAGCAGCAGGCCCAGTGCCGCGCGTGCCAGCAAGGCTGCCATCCTTACTGGGTGGGTACCGGCGCGGGCGACTCGAAATCGACCCTTGGCGGCGTGGCGAGGGCTTTTTCGTTTTCCACCGTGAAGCTGGGCTTCACGGTGTAGCCGAACAGCATCGCGGTAAGGTTGGACGGAAAGGATCGCACCGTGACGTTGTAGGTCTTCACCGCCTCGATATAGCGGTTGCGCGCCACGGTGATGCGGTTTTCCGTGCCTTCGAGCTGTGCCTGCAAATCGCGGAACAAGCCATCGGCCTTCAGCTGCGGGTAATTTTCCGCTACCAGCAGCAGGCGCGAGATCGCGCCGGTGAGTTCGCCCTGCGCGGCGATGAATTTCTGAAACGCCGCCTCGTCGTTGACGAGTTCGGGCGTGGCCTGGATTGCGCCGACGCGGGCACGCGCCTCGGTCACGCTGGTGAACACGTCTTTTTCATGCGCGGCGTAGCCCTTCACCACGTTGACCAGGTTGGGCACGAGATCGGCGCGCCGCTGGTACTGGTTCAAGACCTCGGCCCAGCTCGCCTTGATGTCCTCGTCGGCGGTCTGGAAGGTGTTGTAACCGCAGCCCGACAGGGTCAGCGCCAGAAAGGAAATCCATAACCATCTCAGCATGATGTACTCCTGATGAATCGCCAATGCAGGCGAACCTTAACCCAAAAGCGTGACCAGCTCCGCTTCGGCCCGGCCGGCTTCCACGTGCAGTCGCGCGACCGTCACCGGCAGTTTGAAACGCCGCGGCCCTGCACTACCCGGATTGACATAAAGCACGCCGTTGCGAGTCTCGATGCACGGCTGGTGCGAGTGCCCCGAGATCACCACCCTGACGCCAGCGGCCACGGGGTCGAAGGCCAGATCGCCGAGGATATGCAGGACATGGATGCGCACACCCTCGAATTCAAGCGTTGCCGCCCAGGGAATGGACTCGGCCCAGCTGGCACGGTCGTTATTTCCCCGCACCACGGTGAGCGGGGCGAGTGTGCCGAGTCTGTCGAGTACGCCATTGTGCTGATTCGAACGCGAACCGATGTCACCAGCATGGATGAGATGCTTGCAGCCCACCAGCGCAGCCAGTGCCTGCGGGCGCAGGAGACCGTGGGTGTCCGAAATCAGGCCAATCTGCACACTGCGCGACCGAACCTTCTGGACAGACGTTCCCTGACGTTCATCCAGCCAACCTGCCGACGAACACCACGATTATCGTCAGCAAGCCCAGCAGCAGGTTGATTCCGATGAGCAGCCTGATCTGGGCAAGCGCGGCCCCGCCGGCCGGCCAGTCCTGTGCGGCAACGGCACGCTTGAGCTTTTTGTACGGGGCAAAGAAGACATGGGCGAAGATCAACATCATCACCACACCGAGCAGCAGCATGGTCAGCGCGTAGTGCGGTGCCTGGAAGCCGCCGAAGACCATCAACATGTGCAGGCCGCTGGCGAGGATGAGGACGACCGAGAGCCAGACCCAGGGGAAAAACTTGCCGAACACACCGGCCCACAGCTTCAGCCGCTGCGGCGGTTCCAGCACGCCAGCGGCAACAGGCCGCAGCGCCATGTAGGCGAAGAACATGCCGCCGACCCAGACGACGACACCCAGCACGTGCAGCAGCGTCATAATGTTTTGCATGGAAGACTCCTAGAACAGACAAGATTGGTCGAGCACGAGTTTAACCGGTCCGAAGCTGCGCCGATGCTGCGGGCAGGCCCCGTGCGCTTTCAGCGCATCGAGGTGCTGTGCCGTGCCATAGCCCATGTGCTGGGCGAAACCGTATTGGGGGTGGGTCTCGTGCAGGCGGCGCATGTAGTGGTCGCGGTCCGTCTTGGCCAGAATGGAGGCAGCGGCAATCGCCGCGACCTTGTCGTCGCCCTTGACCACAGCCTGCGACCGCCACGGCCATTCGGGGCAGCGGTTGCCGTCCACCCAGACATCGTCCGGCGCACGGCCCAACCCTTCGACGGCACGGCACATGGCCAGCATGGTCGCTTTCAGGATGTTGAGGGTGTCGATTTCCTCGACGCTCGCCTGGGCCACGCACCAGGCGACGGATTCACGGCGAATGACAGCGGCAAGCCGTTCCCGCGCCGCCGCCGACAGCATCTTGGAGTCGCGCAGGCCGTCGATCCGGCGTGCTGGGTCGAGCATGACCGCTGCCGCCACGACCGGGCCGGCGAGCGGGCCTCGCCCGGCCTCGTCCACGCCCGCCAGACCCAGCGGGCCCCAGTGCAGCTTCATCGCGCCGTCTCCAGATAAGGCGCGAGCGCATTTGCGATGCGCACCGCAGCGTGCTGTTTCAGTTCCAGGTGCATCGCGCGGAACCGCGCAATGACCGACTCACGACGAGGCGCATCGGCCAGCCAGGCGAGCGCGTCGGCCGCAAGAATCTGCGGGGTGGCGGCCTGCTGGATCCGTTCCGGCACCAGAAACTCGCGCGCCAGGATGTTCGGCAGCCCCACCCAGGGCAGCAGTGCCTGGCGCTGCATCAGCCAGCCTGTGAGTGCGGGCACGCGATAGGTGATCACCATGGGCTTCTTGAACAGCGCTGTTTCCAGCGTGGCCGTGCCCGAGGCCACCAGCGCCACATCGCAGGCAGCCAGCGCAGTGTGCGACTGTCCGGCCAGCACGGTCAGGTTCAGCACGCGCCCGGCGCGCGCCTGCTCCACCAGCGCGGCGGCGGCAGGGCTGGCCGCAGGCAGCACGAACTGCGCATCGGGGTGCCGCTGCTGGATCAGCTGCGCCGCGTCGAGCATCAGCGCGGCATGGCGCTTCACTTCGGACAGCCGGCTGCCGGGCAGGAGCGCAAACACCGGGCCGAGAGCGAGGTTCAGCGCGGCGCGCGCAGCAGCGGTATCGGGCTCCAGCGGAATCACATCCGCCAGTGGATGGCCGACGTAGGTCACGGGAATGCCGGCGTCGCGGTAGATGCCCTCTTCGAAGGGAAACACCACCAGCATGTGTGAGACGGCCTCGCGTATGGTGTGGATGCGCTCTGGCCGCCAGGCCCACAGCGACGGGCTGACGAAATGCACGGTGGGAATGCCGGACGCCTTGAGTTTGTGTTCCAGGGCGAAGTTGAAATCGGGCGCGTCGATGCCGACGAAGACGCGCGGCCGTTGCTGCAAGAAATAATTGCCCATGCGCGAGCGAATGCGCAGCAGTTCCGGCAGGTGGCGCAGCACTTCCACATAGCCGTTCACGGCCAGCTTGTCGCTCGGGTAGAGCGCCTCAACCCCCGCCGCGACCAGCTGCGGCCCGGCAATGCCGGCGGCGCTGAGCTGCGGATGATGCTGTTGCAGCGCACGAATGAAATGCGCGCCGAGCAGATCGCCGGACGCCTCGCCGGCGACCAGGCCGATATCCATCAGCGGATGATGCCGCGCTCGGCACGCGCGAGAAAATCGAGCAGCTGCCGCACTTCGGGATGCACCGCGGCTTCGGGCTCGAGTTTGGCCTGCGCCTCGGCGACGGTATTGCCTTCGCGGTAGAGGACCTTGTAGGCGCGCTTCAGGGCGGACAGCGACTCGGCGGAAAATCCCCGACGCTTGAGTCCCTCGCTGTTGAGACCATGGGGTTCTGCGGGGTGGCCGGACGCCATCACGAAGGGCGGGATGTCCTTGAAGACGACGGTCGAGACGCCGGTCATGACGTGTGCGCCGATCTTGCAGAACTGGTGCACCCCGGTGAAGCCGCCGAGGATGGCCCAGTCGCCGACTTCCACGTGCCCCGCGAGCGAGGCATTGTTGGCGAAGATGGCGCGATCCCCCACCACGCAGTCGTGCGCGATGTGGACGTAGGCCATGATCCAGTTGTGGCTGCCGATGGTGGTCACGCCCCGGTCCTGAACGGTACCCGTGTTGAAAGTACAGAATTCGCGGATGAGGTTGTCGTCGCCGATTTCCAGCCGCGTCGGTTCACCGGCGTATTTCTTGTCCTGCGGGGCTTCGCCGAGCGAGACGAGATGAAAGATGCGGTTGCGCGCACCGATGCGGGTATGGCCGGTGATGACGGCGTGCGCGCCCACCGTGGTGCCGGCACCGATTTCGACATGCTCGCCGATGATCGTGTAGGGACCGATCTCGACGTCGGCGGCGAGTTGCGCGCCCGGCGCGACGATGGCGGTGGGATGGATCGTCGCCATCAGGCTTGCGGGCTTTGGCCGGCATCGCGCGCCGGGTTATCGCGCAGGGTCGCCATCAGCTCGGCTTCCGCAGCCAGCTCGCCGTCAACCTCGGCGCGCGCCCGGTATTTCCAGATGCCGCGCATCTCACGCACGATTTCGATCTTGAGCACGAGTTGATCGCCGGGCTTGACCGGCCGCTTGAAGCGCGCGCCATCGATGCCGGCAAAGTAGACGATGCCGATCTCTTCCGGCGCGTAGGCCTTGGTCTTGAACGAGAGGATCGCCGCCGCCTGCGCCATGGCTTCGAGGATTAGCACCCCCGGCATCACCGGCGCACCCGGGAAGTGGCCGGGAAAGAAGGGTTCGTTGATGGTCACGTTTTTGATCGCCGTGATGCTTTTCCCCAGCTCCAGCTCGACGACCCTGTCGATCATGAGGAAGGGATAGCGATGCGGCAGATACTGCATCACCGCTTCAATGTTCATCGAGGTCGACTCGCTCATGATTTGTTTTCCAGTTCTCCGATTTTCTGTTCCAGCGCCTTCACCCGTTTGACCAGCTTGTCGAGGTTGCGCATGTGGACGGCGTTCTTCTGCCAGGTTTCGTGCTCCGAAAACGGCAGCGCCGATGTGTAGGTGCCGGGATTGGGCAAGGATTTGGTAATCAGGGTGTTGGTCGAGATACGCGTCCCGTCGGCGATTTCGATATGGCCGAAGATCATCGCCGCGCCGCCGATGGTGCAATGCCGGCCGATTTTCGCACTGCCGGCGATACCGGTACAGGCCGCAATGGCGGTGTGCGCACCGATGACCACGTTGTGTGCGACCTGGATCTGGTTGTCCAGTTTGACCCCATCTTCGATCACCGTGTCTTCCAGCGCGCCGCGGTCGATGGTGGTGTTGGCACCAATCTCGACGTCATCACCGATCAGCACACGGCCGATCTGCGGAATCTTCTCCCATCCACCCTCGTTGGGGGCAAAGCCGAAACCATCCGCGCCGATGACACAACCGGAATGCAGGATGGCGCGATCACCAATCTCGCAGCCGTGGTAGATCGTGACATTCGCGTACAACAGGCAGTCCTCGCCGACCCGGGCACCTTCGCCCAGCACACAGTTTGCGCCGATCACGCTGCGCGGTCCCACCTGTGCGCCCGCGGCAATGACCGCACCCGCAGCGATGCTGGCATCGGCGGCAATGTCCGCACCGGCCGCGACCGTGGCCCGAGGATGAACCCCGGCAGGCGGCCGGGGCACCGGGTTGAGCCAGGCCGACACGCGCGCAAAATACAGATAGGGATTGGCCGTGAGGATGCGTGGCAGCGGGCTGGCGTCACGCGCGTCCAGCGGCAGGATGACGGCCCCGGCGCGGGTCTGGGTCAGTTGGGCGAGGTATTTCTGCTGCGCGACAAAGCCGATCTGGTTCGCCGTGGCGCGAGTCAGCGGCGCAACCTGATCGATCCGGGTCTGTCCGTCTCCCACCAGCTCGCCGCCGAATCGGGCGACCAGTTCGGCCAGTGTCGCGGACATGCCGGCCGGCAGCTTATTTTCCGCCCAACGCCTTCATCACCCGGTCGGTGATGTCGCTCTTGGGATCGACGAACACGGCTTGCTCGACGATGAGGTCGTATTTCTCGGCGCGCGCGATGTCCTGGATGACCTTGCGCGCACGCTCCTGGATCTGGCCCAGCTCTTCGTTGCGGCGCAGGTTCAGGTCTTCGCGGAATTCCCGCCCCTGGCGCTGCAGGTCACGGTTGAGATTGCCCAGATCGCGTTCCTTGGCCTTGCGTTCGCTGTCCGACATGGTGACGCCGTCCTTGTCGAGCTGGGCCTGGAGATCGCGTGCCTGTTTGGCCAGTTTGCGCAACTCCTGGTCGCGCGCGGCGAATTCCTTTTCCAGTTTTTTCTGCGCCGTGACCGACAGGGGGGCCTCACGCAGCAGACGCTCGGTGTTGACGAAGCCAATCTTGGTGTCGGCAGCCAGCGCCGAAGCAGAAAATGCCAGCGCGGCGGCCAGCGGCAGGACAAACTGTTTGAACATCATGTTGATACTCCGGTGCCTCCTCAGAATACGTTGCCGAGGGTGAATTGGAAAATCTCTTCCTGGTCGCGCGCTTTCTTGGTGAGCGGCTGGGCCAGGCTGAATTTGAGCGGCCCGAGCGGCGATACCCACAAGACCGCCAGCCCCGTGGAGTAGCGCAGGTCCTTGATGGCAAATTCCTTGAAATCACCGAACTGGTCGTTGGGGCCAAAGGTTGCCCCTGCATCAAGGAAGGCCGACATGCGCAGCGACTGGTCATCCTTGAGTCCCGGCAAGGGGAAAAAGAGTTCCGCGTTGCCGACCACGCGCTTGTCGCCGCCAAGCGCGTCGCCGTTGGCGTCCTTGGGGCCGAGCGTGCCGCTTTCAAAACCACGTATGGAGCTGTTGCCGCCGGCGTAGAAATTTTTGAAGAACGGCAGGGGCTTGCCGGACAGACCGCCGCCCACACCCGCCTCGCCATTGAGCATGAGCGTGAAATTGCGGCCGAGCGGAAAATACTGCTGATGCTGGAGCGTGAGCTTGTAGTACTGCAGACTGCCCAGCGGTGTGCCGACCTCGGCAGACAGGCGTTGCATCAAGCCCTTGGTCGGAAACAGGAAGCTGTTGCGGGTATCGCGCGACCAGGCGGTGTCGACGCGGACCGTATCGTTGTCGTTGCCGAACTCGTTGACAAAATCGATGTACTGCTGCGGACTGTCCGCCGTCGTGGTGACCGAAGTCTGTTCGTAGGTCAGGCCCAGGGAAATGAAATCCCGCTCGTTGACCGGCAGGCCGAAGCGCACCCCCGCCCCATAGGTGGAGGTTTCGTAGTCGCCCACGCTGTCGAGTTCGGTCGCATCGACGTCGCGGCGAAACAGATCGTAGCCGAGGCTGATGCCGTCGATGGTGTAGTAGGGATTGGTGAACGACAGCGCATACACGGTGTTGACGCTGCCCGAGTTGATCTGCGCCGACAGGCGGTTGCCGGTGCCGAAGACGTTGCTCTGCGACACCGAGCCCGACAGCACGAAGCCTTCCGACGACGAAAAACCCGCACCCAACTGGATATTGCCGGTGGATTTTTCCGCCACGCTCACGTTCACGTCGACCTGATCGGTCGTCCCCTGAACCGGCGGCGTTTCGATGTTCACCTCGTTGAAATAGCCCAGGCGGTTGAGGCGGTCGCGCGACAGATTGATTTTTTCGGCGTCGTAATACGCGCCCTCCATCTGCCTGACCTCGCGCCGCACGACCTCGTCGCGAGTCTTGGTGTTGCCGGACACGTTGACGCGATTGACGTACACGCGGCGACCCGGATCGACAAACAGGGTGAAGGCGACGGTATGCTTGTCCTTTTCCAGTTCCGGCACGGCGTTGACGTTGGCAAACGCGTAGCCGTCATTGCCCAGGCGTTCACTGATTTTTTTGGTGGTCTCGGTGAGTCTGTCGCGCTGGAAAATATCGCCCGGCTTCAGGGTGATGAGTTTTTTCAGCTCTTCTTCGGGTACCAGCATCTGGCCAGCGAGCTTCACGTCGGTGACGGTATATTGCGGGCCTTCGCTCACGTTCACCGTGATGTAGATGCCCTGCTTGTCCGGCGAAATCGTGACCTGGGTCGATTCGACATTGAATTCGAGATACCCGCGATTGAGATAGAAGGAGCGCAGGGCTTCGATGTCGCCCGCCAGTCGCGACTTGGAATACTGGTCGTTCTTGGTGTACCAGGTCAGCCAGCCCGGCGTGGTCGAGGTGAACTGCTTGAGCAGTTCTTTCGAGCCGAACGCCTGGTTGCCGACGATGTTGATCTGCTGGATCCGGGCGCTGTCGCCCTCGACCACGTCGAACTGCACGGCGACACGGTTGCGCTCCAGCGGCGTGAGTGTCGATTTGATCTCGACCGCGTACTTGCCGCGGTTGAAATACTGGCGCTGCAGTTCCTGTTCAGCCTTGTCGAGCAGCGAGCGATCCAGTACGCGGCCTTCGGCCAGTCCGGTCTGCTTGAGGCCGTTTTTCAGGTCTTCTTCGGAAAATTCCTTGATGCCGTTGAGCGTGATCTGGGCGATCGAGGGGCGCTCCTCGACCGTGACGATCACGACGCCGTCGAGGGCCTCGATGCGCACGTCCTTGAAGAACCCGGTGGCATAGAGAGCCTTGATTGCCGCAGCAGTTTTCTCGTCGGTGAGGGTTTCTCCCACCCGGATCGGCAGGTAGCTGAACACCGTACCCGCTTCAGTGCGCTGTATGCCCTCGACCCGGATATCCTTGACCTGGAAGGGTTCGGCAGCAATTGCAAGGGGGGCAGCCAGCAAAGCTGCAAGGGCTAACGTCAGGGGCGCGCGCGTCATACTCGGTGGGATTATCCGCTGATCAGGCGTTGCAAATCGTTGAAAAGGGCGAAGGACATGAGCATCAGCAACAGCATCATCCCTATCCTTGCTCCGACCTCCAGGGTGCGCTCGGAAACAGGACGCCCGGTCAGAATTTCTGCCACATAATACATGAGGTGGCCCCCATCCAGTAAGGGAATGGGCAGCAGGTTCAGTACGCCCAGGCTGACGCTCACGAGGGCGAGAAAGCTGACGAAACTGATCCACCCCAGCGTCGCGCTCTGTCCTGCGTAGTCGGCGATGGTGAGCGGGCCGGAGAGATTCTTCCACGATATCTGCCCCAGCACCATGCGCCCCATCATTTCCACGGTGAACACGCTCATGTCCCAGGTCTTGATCGCAGCCTGCCAGACAGCCTCAACCGGACCATACCGCACTAGCGTCATCATCGGTGCCAGATCCGCTTCGTCGACCCGTGGCCCCGCGCCGATCTTGCCGACCCGCGCGCCCGCCTCGTCGACGCTGTCGGGGGTGAGGCGGATCAAGCGCGTTTCCCCGTTGCGACGGATTTCGATTACCAGCGTCTGGCCGGGCCGGGCACGAATGTCCGCCACCCAGTCCTGCCAGCGTGCGATCGGCCTGCCGTCGACCGTCAGCACCCGGTCCCCCGCGACCAGGCCGGCGCGTGCCGCCGCGCCGTCCATCAGAATCTTGCCGATGACCGGGGCGATGTCCGGATCGAAACGCACGATACCCAGCGGACGCAGGGTGTCCTGTTCGAGGTTCTCGGTATCGAGCGGAACAGGCGCGATCAGCGCCCGGCGGCCATCGACGAGGTCGAGACGCAGGGACTCGCCCGCCACGCCGGCGCGCAACAGGGTCAGACGCAGGTCGGTGAAGGTCGGCGTCGCGATACCGTTGACGCGCACGATCTCGTCACCCGCCACCAGCCCGGCACGTGCCGCAGGACTGTCGGCCGGCGGTTCGCCGATGACCGGTTTGAGCGCGGGCAAGCCCTGCATCAGCAGCACCCAGTAGAAAGCGATGGCGAGCAGGAAATTGGCTGCCGGACCTGCCGCGACGATGCCGAAGCGACGCCATACGTTCGCCCGGTTGAAGGCTCGCGGCAGGTCGGCTTCGGGCACCGCACCTTCGCGCTCATCGAGCATCTTCACATAGCCGCCGAATGGCAGAGCGGACAGCGTCCACTCCGTCTGGTCGCGCCCGAAGCGGCGGCTGACGAGCGGCTTGCCGAAACCGACCGAGAAGCGCAGCACCTTGACGCCGGCCCAGCGCGCGGCCAGGTAATGGCCGAACTCGTGGATCACAACCAGGATGCCGATGGCGACGAGAAACCACAGGATCGTGTGCAGGATGCTCATGTCAGGCGCTCCAGATACTTTCCGGCAACGTAGCGTGCCTGGCGGTCGGATTCAAGCAGGTCGTCCAGCGTATCGGCGACCCCGCCGGCCAGCCTGTCCAGCGCGTGCGCAATGCTGCGCGCGATGGCGCTGAACGGCACCGCCCCGTCGAGAAAACGCGCCACCGCCACTTCGTTGGCTGCGTTCAGCACGGCAGCGGCGTTGCCGCCGGCCGTGAGCGCATCAAAGGCCAGTTGCAGGCACGGGAAACGCGTCGTGTCAGGTGCCTCGAAGGTGAGCTGCCGCCCCAGCAGTTCGAGCGCGGACACGCCGGCGTCGATGCGCTCGGGAAACCCCAGCGCGTAGGCAATCGGCGTCCGCATGTCGGGCGTGCCCATCTGGGCGATCACCGAACCGTCGGCGTATTCGACCATGGAATGCACAATGCTCTGCGGGTGCACCACCACCCTGATCTGGTTGGGGCGCGCGTTGAAGAGCCAGCGCGCCTCGATCACTTCCAGCCCCTTGTTCATCAGGCTCGCCGAATCCACCGAGATTTTTTTGCCCATCACCCAGTTGGGATGCGCCACCGCTTGCGCCGGCGTGGCGGCGGCGATGGCTTCAGCCGACAGCGTGCGGAACGGCCCGCCGGACGCGGTGAGCCACAGCGCCTTGACGCCCGCCGCCTGAAAGTCACCGCGAAAATCGCGCGGCAGCGCCTGGAAGATGGCGTTGTGTTCGGAGTCGATGGGCAGCAGTTCGGCCCCGCTCGCGGCGACGGCATCCATGAACAACTGGCCGGAGACCACCAGGGTTTCCTTGTTGGCCAGGAGGATGCGCTTGCCCGCCCGGGCCGCCGCCAGAGTGGCGGGCAGGCCGGCTGCCCCGACGATGGCCGCCATCACGGTATCGACTTCGGGTGCGGTCGACACGTCGATCAAGGCGTCCGCGCCGGCGCGGACTTCGGTGCCGATCCCCGCTTCTGCCAGCCTTGCACGCACGGCGTCTGCCGCCGCCTGTTCGGTCATCACCGCCACGCGCGGCCGATGCAGACGGCACTGCTCGACCATGCGATCAACCTGTGTGGCACCGGTGAGGGCAAACACGTCGAAGCGTCCCGGATGACGCGCCACCACATCCAGCGTATTGACGCCGATGGTGCCTGTAGCCCCGAGCACGGTGAGTACGCGCGGTGTCATTTGGCGAACTCCAGCCAGAGCAGGATGCCTGCCGCCACCGGCAGGGTCGAGGTCAGGGCATCCACCCGATCAAGCACGCCGCCGTGGCCGGGCAAGATCGTGCCGCTATCTTTCATACCGGCAAGCCGCTTGATCCAGGATTCGAACAGGTCACCCAGCACCGACAGATACAAGAGCCCCGCCATCACGAGAAACAGGGACACCAGAGGCAGCCCGGCCACGCCGTTCAACACGGCTGCATAAAGCGCCAGCGCCAGGAGTGCGCCGGCGACACCCTCCCAGGTCTTGCCCGGGCTGATGGCCGGCGCGAGTTTGTGGCGGCCGAAAGCACGTCCCGCAAAATAGGCCGCTGTATCGGCAATCCAGACAATGGCGAGGGTGCCGAGCAGAACACCTGGCCCCTGTTCGTGCAGGTAGACCAGCGCGGCCGCAGTCGGCAGGAGAAGTGCGCATCCCACGGCCGCACGCAGCACGGGACGGTCACCTGGCCAGCGTCCCAGCATCCACAACGGCGCAACGATCAGCCAGAATGCGGCTGCGAGCATGAATAACCCGATCTGGAAGTCCGGCCAGCGCTCGGCGAGCATCCCGGGTAAGCCCCAGGCCAGCATCCCCAGCACAGCCGCATAGAGGCGCGCCGAGAACAGGGGGAAAGCTGAAAGAAGCGCCCACTCGAACGCTGCCAGCACAACAACGACTGCAATCAGCGCCTGCCACAACCAGGCCGGTGCCCACAGGATCGCGGGCAGAAAGATTGCCAGAAGGACAACTGCCGTCAGGACGCGGCGCATAGTGGGGTTCATGCGGGGTTCAGGCGCTCACCATTCATGACACGGTCTGTACCTGTTCGCTCGTCCGCCCGAAACGTCGCTCACGCGCACGGTAGGAGGCAATGGCGGCATCAAGCTGTTTGGCGTCGAAATCCGGCCACAGGGCATCGGTGAAATACAGCTCGGTATAGGCCAGCTGCCAGAGCAGGAAATTGCTGATGCGTTGCTCGCCACCCGTGCGAATGAAGAGATCGGGTTCGGGTTCGCCAGCCATCGACAAATGCCTGGACAAGGCGTCCTCGTCGATCTCTTCCGCCGTCGCGCCTGCTGCCACCAGTTTTTTGACCGCCTGCGCGACATCCCAGCGACCGCCGTAATTGGCCGCAACGGTAAACGTCAGGCGGGTGTTGTTGCGGGTAAGGGACTGCGCGTCGTGGATCAGGGTCTGGATGCGTTCGGAAAACCCCGACAGGTCGCCTATGACGCGAAAACGAATGCCGTTCTCATGTAGCTTGGCGACTTCGTTTTCCAGCGCGCGCATGAAAAGCTCCATCAGGAGCGTCACTTCCTCCTGCGGCCGGCGCCAGTTCTCGGAGCTGAAGGCGAAGACGGTGAGATGGGAAACACCGCGTTCGGCGCAGGCACGAATCACTCCGCGCAGGGCTTCGACACCCTTGCGATGCCCCGCGACGCGAGGCATCAGGCGGCGCTTGGCCCAGCGGCCATTGCCGTCCATGATGATGGCAATGTGGCGCGGCACATCCGCGCCGTGTGCACCCGAGGGGGAAGACGTCTTCACGCTGTGCGCTCAGACTGCGAGCAGGTCCTTCTCTTTTTCGGCGAGCTGCTTATCGATTTCGCCGATGTACTTGTCGGTGAGTTTCTGCACCTCGTCCTGGGTGCGCCGCTCCTCGTCCTCGGTCGCCGTCTTGGCCTTGACCATGTCCTTCAGTGCGGCGTTGGCGTCGCGGCGGATATTGCGCATCGCCACCCGGGCATTCTCGGCTTCGCCGCGCACCACCTTGATTAGATCCTTGCGGCGCTCTTCCGTGAGCGCCGGCATCGGCACACGGATCACCTCGCCGTGCGTAGCGGGATTCAGGCCCAGATCGCCGTCGCGAATGGCCTTCTCGATCTTGGCGACCATGTTCTTCTCATAAGGCTGCACCTGCAGGGTGCGGCCGTCCGCCAGCGACACGCTGGCCACCTGCGGCACCGGGGTCGGGCTGCCGTAGTAATCGACCATCACATGATCCAGGATGCCGGCATGGGCACGACCGGTACGCACCTTGGCGAGGTCGTTCTTCAGGGATTCCAGCGACTTGCCCATTTTCTGCTCGGCAGCCTGCTTGATCTCGACGATGCTGGTTTCAGCCATGTTCTCTCCTCAGTTCAGGGTCACCCGCGTGCCCTCGTCCTCACCTAGCACCACGCGTTTCAGCGCGCCCGGCTTGAAGACATTGAACACGACGAGCGACAGGTTCTGTTCCCGGCACAAGGCGAAGGCGGCGGTGTCGAGCACCCCCAGATTCTTTTCGATCGCCTCGTCAAAACGCAGGGTGGCGTAGCGCTGCGCGCCCGGGTCCTTCTTCGGATCGGCGGTATACACGCCATCGACCTTGGTCGCCTTCAGCAGCAGATCGGCATCGATTTCCGCCGCACGCAACGCCGCTGCCGTATCGGTGGTAAAGAAGGGATTGCCGGTACCGCCGCCAAAAATGATCACCCGGCCCGCTTCCAGATCGCGTACCGCCGTGTCACGCTCGAAGGCGGTGCCCACGTGTGTGATCGCGACCGCGGTCTGCACCCGGGTGTCGACACCGGCCTGGATCAACGCATCCTTCAGCGCCAGCGCGTTCATCACGGTGGCCAGCATGCCCATCGAGTCAGCCGTGGCGCGGTTCATGCCGGACAGCGCGCCGGTCGCCCCACGGAACAAGTTGCCGCCACCGACGACGATGCCGACCTGCACGCCGAGACCGAGCACTTCGCGAATCTGGTCGACGAAGCCGGCCAGGGTGTCGGCGTGATAACCGAAACTATCCGGCCCCATCAGGGCTTCGCCGGAAAGCTTCAGCAGGATACGGCGCGGTCGTGGCCGTCCGGGGTCAGCAGGCATCGCGGTCAGACCTGGGCAGCAGCCGCCACTTCAGCGGCGAAGTCGGTGACTTTCTTCTCGATGCCCTCGCCCACCACGAACATGGTGAAGCCGTGGCAATGCGAATTCTTGCTCTTCAGTACCTGCTCGACCGTCTGCTTGTCGTCCTTGACGAAGGGCTGCGACAGCAGGGTGACTTCCTTGAGGAATTTCTGCACCGTGCCTTCGGCAATCTTCTCCAGCATGGCTTCCGGCTTGCCGGCTTCCTTGGCTTTTTCGATGGCGACGCGACGCTCGGTATCGATCAGTTCCGGGGACACGCCCGAGGCATCCAGCGACTTCGGCTTGGATGCCGCGATGTGCATGGCGATGTCACGCGCCAGCGCTTCGTCGCCGGTCACGTCGACCAGCACGCCGATCTTGCCGCCATGGATGTAGCTGGCGAACTTGCCGGTGCCATCCAGGCGCACGAAGCGGCGAATCGACATGTTTTCACCGATCTTGCCCACCAGTTCGGTGCGGAAGGCCTCGACCGTGGCCCCCCGGTAGGGCATCGCAGACAGCGCGGCGACGTCGGCCGGGCTGTCCGACAGCACCATTTCAGCCAGCGCATTCGACAGCGCAAGGAAGTCGTCATTCTTGGCAACGAAGTCGGTCTCGCAGTTCACTTCGACCATGGCAGCCGACTTGCCGTCAGCGGCAATCGCGATGGTGACAACCCCTTCAGCCGCCACACGACCAGCAGATTTGGCAGCCTTGTTGCCAAAACGCACACGCAGGATTTCTTCAGCCTTCTGCATGTCGCCACCGGCTTCGGACAGCGCTTTTTTGCAGTCCATCATTGGCGCGTCTGTTTTATCGCGCAAATCCTTGACCATGCTTGCGGTAATTTCAGCCATTTCCTACTCCCAATCGTTCAATTCAAACCAGCTGTTCAATATGGAAAGAGGGGCACACGCCCCTCTCGAATGCGCCGCCGGGAGAATACCCCGGCAAAATGACGCCGCGTCGCGCTTATTCGGCCGTGACGCCGCCTTCTTCTTCCTCGATCTCGATGAACTCTTCGCCACCGACGATCTCGGTCATGACCTGCGCACGACCTTCCAGCACCGCATCCGCCATGCCACGCGCGTAAAGGCGAATGGCGCGGGCCGAATCGTCGTTGCCGGGGATGATGTAATCGACGCCGTCAGGGCTGTTATTGGTATCGACCACACCGATCACCGGCACACCGAGCTTCTTGGCCTCGGTAACGGTGCCCTTCTGGTAACCGACGTCGATGATGAAGATGGCGTCGGGCAGACCGCCCATTTCACGGATGCCACCGAGACTGCGGTTCAGCTTGTCGACTTCGCGCTGGACGGTCAGGATTTCCTTCTTGGACAGGCGACCGGGTTCGTTCAGTTGCGCCTCAAGATCGTTCAAGCGCTTGATCGATTGCTTGACGGTCTTGAAGTTGGTCAGCATGCCGCCGAGCCAGCGGTTGTCGACGTAGGGCATGCCGGCCCGTACCGCCTCTTCGCGCACGATGTCGCGCGCAGCGCGCTTGGTGCCGACGAACAGCACGGTGCCCTTGTTGGCAGCCAGCTGACGCACGAATTTCTGCGCCCCCTGGAACATCGGCAGCGATTTTTCCAGGTTGACGATGTGAATCTTGTTCCGATGGCCGAAAATGAAGGGGGCCATCTTGGGGTTCCAGAAGCGGGTCTGGTGGCCGAAATGGACACCGGCTTCCAGCATTTGACGCATGGTAACGGACATGAAAATCTCCTAAAGGGTTGAGCCTCCACCTGCCAGCAGCCAGCGACTTGTCCTGTCGCCAGGCCACCCTTTAATCGGCGGGTGTGCGAATTTGTCTCTTTTGCCAGAATGGCAAATTCAGACAGCCCATCATTTTACCTGCCAGCGCACCTTTTTTTCAATAGCTGCTGCGAACTGACCTTATTTGACGACCTTGAGCACGGGCCGTCCCCGGGACGACGCGGTAACAGATTCGCTGGAAGGCACCGCGGTACCGGGCGGCGTGGGCTCGGGCGCCCCCCCGTCGGGCTCGAAGTGCAGGCCCTGACCGTTTTCACGGGCAAAGATCGCCGCGACGCGACCTATCGGTACGGAAATTTCATGCGATACGCCGCCGAAGCGTGCAGAAAACTGGATCCAGTCGTTATCGAGCTTGAGGTCGCGGGTGGCGCCGGCGCTGATGTTCAGCACGATCTGACCATCCTTGACGAAACCGGGTGGCACGCGGGTATGCGCATCGACCGCCACCATAATCTGCGGCGTATAGCCGGAATCCACGCACCACTCGTAGAGTGCGCGGATCAGATAGGGTTTGGTGGAAAGTTCGGCCACGGCGGAGCTTACTTGCGCAACGCCTTCTCGGTGGGCGTGAGCGCGTTGATGAAGGCCGGGCGGCTGAACAGGCGCTCGCGGTACTTGAGCACGGGTGCCGCCATTTTCGGCAGATCGATACCGTAGTGCTCCAGCCGCCAGAGCAACGGCGCGATGGCCACGTCGAGCATGGAAAATTCGTCGTTCATCAGGAATTTCTGCTTGGTGAGGATGGGCGTGAGCTGCGAGACGCTGTCGCGAATTTCGGCACGCGCCTTGTCGGACGACTTGCTGAGCGAGTGTTCGAGCGTGTTCACATGGGTGAACAGATCATGCTCGAAGTTGAACAACACCAATCGCGCGCGCGCGCGCATCACAGGGTCGGGCGGCATCAGTTGCGGATGCGGGAAGCGCTCGTCGATGTATTCGTTGATGATGTTGGACTCGGTGAGGATGAGGTCGCGCTCGACCAGAACGGGCATTCTGCCGGTGGGGCTGATGCTCGCCACTTCCTCTGGCTTGTTGTGCATGTCCACATCGATGACTTCAAAATCCATGTCCTTTTCGAAAAGGACGATGCGGCAGCGGTGGCTGTAGGGGTCGGTGCTGCCGGAGTACAGGGTCATCATGGCGGGGGTTCCCTCTTGCGTTGCGTGTGTTGCGTATCAAATGCTGAAAACGCCAACAGCCGGACACGGGCCGGCTGTTGGCGACAGGTCGGCGTGCGGCTTCAGTGCACGTCTTTCCAGAATTCCTTCTTGAGGTAATAGGCGACGACGAAGAAGCCCGCCAGGAACAGCAGGACGATCACGCCCAACTGTTTGCGCTGCACCTGTGCAGGCTCGCCCATCCAGACCAGATAGTTGACCAGATCACCGACCATGGCGTCGTACTCGGCGAGCGTCACGCTGCCGGGCTTGGCCAGTTCCAGGCGGGCGATGGTTTCGTGTTCGCCTTCCTTCTTGTAGACAGGAACCATTTCACCTTGCAGGCTCCACATCACGTGCGGCATGCCGACCTTGTCGAACACGGTGTTGTTCCACCCCGTGGCACGGCTGTCGTCGCGGTAGAAGCCTCGCAGATAGGTGTAGAGCCAGTCGGCCCCGCGCGAACGGGCGATAACGGACAGGTCCGGCGGCGTGGCACCGAACCAGGCCTTGCCGTCAACCTTGGTCATGCCGATCTTCATCAGCTCGCCCGGTTTTTCGGCGCTGAACAGCAGGTTTTCCTTGATCTGATCTTCGGTCAGACCGATATCTTCCAGGCGCGAATAGCGCATCGCCGACGCACTGTGGCAGTTGAGGCAATAGTTCACGAACATGCGCGCGCCGCGCTGCAACGAGTCCTGGTCAGCCAGATTCACCGGTGCCTTGTCGAGCGGCACACTGTGGCCACCGGCCGCCATGGCGAGCGCGGGCATGGCCAGCAACAGGAACAGAAAATTCTTCACGCGTTTCATTTAGCCAGTCACCCTTTCCGGTTCGGGTTTGGTTTTATCAATCGAGGTATACCAGGGCATCAACAGGAAAAACAGGAAGTAGATCACCGAGAACACCTGGGCAAAGATCGTCGCGACCGGCGTGGACGGCAGCAGGCCGAGATAGCCCAGGCCGACGAACGAGACGATGAACGCTGCCAGGAATGCCTTGTAGATGGGACCACGGTAGCGGATCGACTTGACCTTGCTGCGGTCGAGCCAGGGCAGGAAGAACAGCAGAACGATCGACATGCCCATCGCCACCACACCGGGGAACTGCGAGCCGAACAAGGGCGGCACCGCGCGCAGGATCGCGTAGAACGGCGTGAAGTACCACAGCGGGGCGATGTGTTCCGGGGTCTTCAGCGGATCGGCCGGGACGAAGTTGGCCGCTTCGAGGAAGTAGCCGCCCATCTCCGGCGCGAAGAACAGGATCGCCGAGAACACCATCAGGAAGACGATCACACCGACGATGTCCTTCACCGTGTAATAGGGATGGAAGGGAATGCCGTCGAGCGGAATGCCGGTCTTGGGATCCTTCTTCTTCTTGATCTCGACGCCATCGGGGTTATTGGAGCCGACTTCGTGCAGGGCGACGAGGTGCACCATCACCAAGGCCAGCAACACCAACGGCAGCGCGATGACGTGGAAGGCGAAGAAGCGGTTGAGGGTGGCATCGCCGATGACGTAGTCGCCGCGTATCCAGATCGAGAGATCTTCACCGATGATGGGCACGGCGGCGAACAGGTTGACGATCACCTGCGCGCCCCAGTACGACATCTGCCCCCAGGGCAGCAGGTAGCCGAGGAAGGCTTCGGCCATCAGCATCAAGTAAATGAGCACGCCGAAAATCCAGATCAGTTCGCGCGGCTTGCGGTACGAGCCGTACATGAGCCCACGGAACATGTGCAGGTAGACCACGACGAAGAACATCGAGGCACCAGTGGAATGGATGTAGCGGATCAGCCAACCCCATTCGACGTCGCGCATGATGTACTCGACGGACAGGAAGGCGAGTTCCGAATCCGGCTTGTAGTTCATGGTAAGGAAGATGCCGGTGACGATCTGGATCACCAGCACCAGGAGCGCGAGCGACCCGAAGAAGTACCAGAAGTTGAAGTTCTTGGGCGCGTAGTACTCCGAGAGGTGCGCCTTGTAGGTGGCAGTGAGCGGAAGACGATCGTCGATCCAGCCCATCAGCTTTTGCATCGCAGACATTGAATCAGGCTCCTTTTGCGTCGACGCCAACCAGCAACTTGGCATCGCCAAGGTATTGATGGGGCGGGATGACCAGATTGGTTGGCGCAGGAACGCCCTTGAAGACGCGCGCAGCCAGGTCGAATCGCGAACCGTGGCAGGGACAGAAGAAACCACCCGGCCAGTCCGCACCCAGATCCGCCGCGCCCACATCCTTGCGGTAGGTGGGCGAGCAGCCGAGGTGGGTACAGATTCCCACGGCTACCAGAAATTCGGGCTTGATCGAACGGGTTGCGTTCTTGCAATACGCGGGTTGCTGCGGCATTTCACTAGTGGGATCGACCAGCTGCCCGTCGTGCTTGGGCAGCGTGTCGAGCATTTCCTTGGTGCGGTTGACGATCCACACCGGCTTGCCCCGCCACTCCACCGTCAGCAGCATGCCGGGTTCGACCTTGCTGATATCCACTTCGACCGGTGCACCGGCCGCCTTGGCTCGCGCGCTGGGAAGCATGCTCATTACCAACGGGATGGCCACCCCTGCCGCTGCGACGCCGCCCACTGCGCTGGTCGCCGCGATCAGGAATTTCCGCTTGCCTGTGTCCACTTTTTGTCCTTCGACATCCTGGCCCATGTTTGCCTAACCTGAACGTGTTGCGATAAAACCGGCATTCTAACCAATTTGTCGCGCCCACCGGAAGCCTGTTGACGCGCAAACACGAGCAGAAAGGGGCTGGGCTATAATCCCGCGCACGCCATTCCGGCTGCTTCCGCCGATTTCCCTCATGCGCAAACTCTGGTTGCTGTTCGCCCAATCCACCACGGTGGCACTGGCCGTTCTGTTCATCGTCGCCCTGTTCAAGCCCGACCTGCTGCGCTGGCAGGCCACGCCAGCCAATCTCACCATCCAGCAAGCCCATGCCCCGGCAGCCGGGGCCATGCCCGGGGAGTCCTTCGCGCCCGCCGCCCAGAAAGTGATTCCGGCTGTGGTCAACGTGTTCACCCAGCAGAAGGTGCGCGGGGAGGCACACCCTGCCCTGCAGGATCCGATCTTCCGCTATTTTTTTGGTGACCGGCTCGACTCGCGCCCACGTCAGGCTTCGAATCTAGGGTCGGGCGTCATCGTCAGCCCCAATGGCTTCATTCTTACCAACCAGCACGTGGTCGAGGCGGCCGACGAAATCCAGATTGCGCTGGCAGACGGCAAGACCCTCCCCGCGCGCGTCGTGGGGGCCGACCCGGAAACCGATCTGGCCGTGCTGAAGATCGACGCCATCAACCTGCCGGCGATCACCTTCGCCCAGCCCGACAGCCTGAAAGTGGGCGACTGGGTGCTGGCAGTAGGCAATCCCTTCGGCGTGGGACAGACAGTCACGGCGGGCATTGTCAGCGCGCTGGGCCGCACCCACCTTGGTATCAATACCTTCGAGAATTTCATCCAGACCGATGCCGCAATCAACCCGGGCAATTCGGGTGGCGCGCTGGTGGATGCAAGCGGCAGCCTAGTCGGAGTGAACAGCGCGATCTATTCGCGTACCGGCGGCTCGCAGGGCATCGGCTTCGCCATTCCCGTCTCGATCGCCCGCCAGGTGATGGAGCAGATCATCAAGTCGGGCAGTGTGACGCGCGGCTGGGTGGGCATCGAGGTGCAGGACCTCACGCCGGAACTGGCCGAATCCTTCAGCCTCAAGGCCAGAACAGGCGCGCTGATCGCGGGCGTGCTCAAAGGCGGTCCGGCAGACACGGCCGGAATCCGTCCTGGCGACATTCTCGTGGCGGTGAACGATGGCCGGGTGTCGGATTCCGCTTCGTTGCTGAATCTGATTGCCGCACTTAAGCCGGGTGACACGGCCAAGCTCACGGTGGCCCGCAAGCAGCAGATGCTGGCACTGCCGGTCAGCGTGGGCCGCCGGCCCATGCAGCGCGCCGTGGCGGAAGAGGACGCGCCGTAAGCTTCAGGGGCGCGCCAGGAGACCGGCCTGCGTAGGAAACGCGTAGGGGTCGGCTGACATGGCCGGAATACGCCAAGCCAGGCTGGTGCGTGCGCGCTTGGCCAGTTCGGCATCGCCCAGCCGCAGGCTGGCACCGATCAGCACGGCGGACGGCGAATACAGCGCGCCATCCGCCAGCGCGGGTTCGGGGGCCACGGTGGCGAGGAGCGGCCGCGCCTCGCGCAACCAGCCGCGTTCACGCCAGAAATCCCGCCAGGCGACGCGCGCGAGCCGGATCGCCTGCGCACGCGATTCAGCATTCCCTGTCGCCTCGGCATGGTCGACCAAGCCCTGCACAACATACGCGTAGTCTTCCAGTTCGGCATCCGGGAACACCTGTCCGCGTGCCCGTGCTTTGAGGAGCCGTCCATCCCGCACCATGCGCTTCAGCAAGAAGGCCTGGAGTCGGTCTGCCGTCTGGCGATAGGCTGGGTCGAGGGCAAGCGAACGGCTGAACGCCGACAAGGCCAGACCGTTCAGCCCGGCATTGCGCTTGTCGTCGATAGGCAGACTGCGCGCACGTCGCAGCGGCCGCAGGACGCGTGCCGCCTCCTCCAGCAGCGGTCGCTCGGCTTGCGTGGGGGGGCGGTTTTCTGCGGGCAGATAGCCCGCATCGAATGCGCGCGGCGCATCCAGCCGCCATACGCGCCGCACGGCCGCGTACATCTCGGGCGACAGACGGCGCGACAGTTCTTCGGGTTCCCACAGATAGGTCGCGCCCTCGCGCCCGGACGCATCCACCGCCGAGGTGCTGGTGTAAAACCCACCGCCGGCGTCGGCGAGCGTTTCGCGCATGAAATCGAGGGTGCTGTGTGCGATGTCGCGGTAGCGGGGCTGGCGCAGCACGCCGGCGGCCCGCCCGTAGAGCGCCGCCAGATGGGCGTTGTCGTAGAGCATTTTTTCGAAATGTGGGGTGTCCCAGCCGGGGTCCACGGTGTAGCGGAAGAAACCACCACCGACGTGATCACGCAGGCCAAGCGCCGCCATCTGGTCGAAGCTCAGGCGCAGGAATTCCGCGAGTTTGGGGTCGGGGTGCAACGCCTGGCGGGTCAACAGAGCATCGAGCTGCGGTGCCATCGGAAACTTGCTGACCGTGCCGAAACCGCCGTGCAGCAGATCGGCTTCCTGCCAGACGCCGGCCAGGAAGGCTGCCATGGTCTTCTCTGCCCGTGCCGGATTGAGCGCCCCGGCCACGGGTTTCAGCGCAGGTGGCGGGGCCGCCCGGTGCGCCAGCTGGCGGATCGAGGAGTCATCCTCGCGCCAGCGTGCGGACAGACGGTCGATCAAGCCGCCGAACTCGGCCGGCGGCACATAAAGTACAACAAAAGCCGGGTAGCCTTCCGGCGTGACCAGCGCATTCAGCGGCCAGCCGGCCACGCCATTGAGATTGGCGGAAAACTGCTGCAAGGCGTCGTCGAGGCCGCTGTTCAGCTCACGATCCACCTTGACCGGGATGAACTCGCGGTTGAGCCGCGCGGCGATCTGCGGATTCTTGTAGCTCTCGCGCTGCATCACATGACACCAGTGGCAGGCAAAGTAGCCCACCGAGACGAACAGTAGCTTGTTTTCGCGGCGCGCTCGGGCGACCGTGTCGGCGTTCCATTCCTGCCAGGCCACAGGATCCGTACCGTGCTGGGCCAGATAGGGTGACGGGTGGTTTTTCAGCTGATTGGTGAGCGCCGCGCCCGCCGGCAGGGCAAGCGTGAGCAACAGCAGGCCGAACCAGCATTTACACGCGGACATACGTCCAGCCCTGCTGCAGGCGCGTGACGATTTCTCCGATGGCGGTGGGCGCGTGGCGGACAGACGGCAACAGTTCGACAGTCTGGCCTTCCGCCCGGAAACGCGCAATGGTCTGACTACATGCCACCCAGTGCAGGTTGGCATGGCGCTTCTGCATCCGCGCGATCCGCGCGGCATAGGGACTCCCCGCCCGCAGCAGCGTCAGGCCGTGGCTGTTGGCCACCACTTCGATCTGCATGATGCGGCCTTCGCGCTCGGCAACGTCGAGCAGGCGCTCGGCTTCGTCCAGCGCCACCCGCATCCGCTCCGGGGCGGCGCTGTCGACGTGCAGCATCACCCGGTTCGGGTCGGGCTGCCCGGCAAGGCTCACCCGACTCAGCCCAGCAGGCTGCAAGGCCGGGGCCGATGCCACGCTGGCTTGTCCGTCGATGCCACGCAGCATCCAGCCGAGGAACAGACCCACGCCCAATACCAGACAGCCCAAGGCGCAACGCTGCATTGCACCGCCCTGCGGACGGATCCGGGCAGATCCTGCTGCGGGCGGTTCCGCGTAGGCCAGCTTCAACATGTCACGCATACCGCGCACGACGCATACCCGATGCGCCAGTTCAGGCTCGGACTGGATGCGCACCAGGAGAGCTTCGCGCTCGCCGAGATCGAGCTCCCCGTCGACAAACGCGTGCAGGGTTTCGTCTGAAACCGGACCGTTCATTTCACTCTCCTCAAGGCGGGTTGGGCACCGCCCTTCTCCCGCATCGACCGGTCGAGCAGCATCTTGAGACCCGCCCGCGCCCGCGACAGACGGCTCATCACCGTGCCCACTGGAATATCGAGGATGCGCGCCACCTCGGCGTAACTGAATTCCTCCAGATCGACCAGCGTCAGCACCTGACACTGGCCCATCGGCAGGCGCGCCACAGCCGCGCGCACGCAGGCGATCACCTGTTCGCGATCACAGCACGCCTCCGGCGTGTCGGCCGAAGACGCCAGCGTGTCCTGCCAGTCTTCGACGTCGTCGAAATCCCTGCGACTGCGCAGATGGTCCATCCAGCAGTGATGCATGATCGAGACCGTCCAGGCCTTCAGCGCGTCGGGATCGCGCAGCTGCGCGCGCCGCGTCCACGCGCGGGACAGCGTGTCCTGCACCAGGTCGTCGGCCAGCGCCGCTTCATGGCACCAGGCATAGGCAATCCGGTACAGCACCGGACGGAGGGATTCGATGCCGGGGCGAAACGGGCCGAACAACACTCGGGAAATCATGTTCATGGTCTGAGGACGCGGGAGATGGTCCATTTATTCCAGAAAAAACCGGTCGCCGGAATGGAATAAGCGTGCCACCCCACGCGTCTTTCATTCAACCTGTTTATGCAGGTGCACCCATTCCTATCAATCGGAGAACGCCATGACTTCACGCACCCTCGCCTCCCTCGCACTCGCATTCTGCCTGGCCACGCCCCTGACGCATGCCGCACCGGCCGACGCCGCCGCCCCCGAAGACGTCGAAAAAGTGGTCTACCACGTCAACGACACCGCTGTCGCACGGGTGGCGCTCAACAACGTGAACAACCACCTCAGCGCCAATCCGGACGCCAAGATCGTCGTCGTCACCCATGGCAAGGGAATCGATTTCCTGCTCAAAGGCGCCGAGGACAGCAACGGCAACCCCTATGAAATCGGCGTACAGAGCCTCAAGGCCAAGGGCGTCGATTTCCGCGTCTGCAACAACACCCTGAGATCGCGCAAGCTCGACGCCAGCGCCGTGGTCGAAGAAGCCACGGTCGTGCCCTCGGGTGTGGCCGAGATCGGCAAGCTCCAGGCGAAGGAGGGCTA
>NCGY01000012.1 GCA_002281775.1 Hydrogenophilales bacterium 16-64-46
CGAGTTCGTATGTACGCGGAGATATTGACAAATTGAAAGAATTTAGGTTTGATGGAGGCCTAGTAGGGTCAGGGATGTGGCCAGACGAGTCTACTTGAGTAGCGCGAACGCCCCTTTGGGGCTTTATCAAGACCCGTTAATATGCACATAATGTATATTATGTTAAAAAGTAGTCCGGGAATGGCCATGCCGGTGCAGGCGCTGGGACATCCCCCGCGTGCTGTTGCATACTGCGGACTGATCCCATCCCGTATGCCGCACGCAATGAATGCCGTCAAAACGCTGTCACTGATACTGTTTCTCGCGCAGGCAGGTTTGTATGCCTGGGCTGCGCACGCCGCGCAGGATGGCGTTGTGTCAACCTCGCACCCCGCTGCATCGGCTGCCGGTGCCCGGATCCTGGCTCAGGGCGGCAATGCCGTGGACGCGGCGGCAGCCATCCAGTTTGCCCTGAATGTGGTGGAACCGCAGTCATCCGGCATGGGCGGCGGCGGGTTCATGATGGTGTATCTCGCCAAGACGCGCGAGATCGTGATCGTCGATTCCCGCGAACGCGCGCCGGGGCGTGCCAACGCAAGCCAGTTTGCCCCGGATGGCCAGCCTCTGGCATTTGCTCTGGCCTCCACCAGCGGCCTGTCGGTCGGTGTGCCCGGCACGGTGCGCGGTGTTGATCTTGCGCTGCGACGTTGGGGCACGCTCAGCCTGGCCGACGCCCTGGTACCCGCCATCGAACTGGCCGAATCGGGTTTTCGAGTGAATCGCTTTCTCGCCGACGACATTGCCCACGACGGCGGCCGCACCGCCCTGTACCCGGAAACCGCGGCGATTTTCCGGCCGGGCGGTCGCGCGCTGCTGGAGGGCGACTGGCTGGTGCAGCCCGACCTGGCAAAAACCCTGAAACTGCTGGCGCGAAACGGTGCCCGTGCCTTCTATGACGGCCCGCTTGCAGCGGCCATCGTCCGTGCCCAGTCGCGCGGCCGCAGCGAACTGGGCGACGCCGGTCACGGACGCATGACACGCGCGGACCTGACGGCTTACCAGCCCACCTTGCGCAAGCCGCTCATCGGCCACTATCGCGGCTGGACGCTCGCCACCATGCCGCCGCCCTCTTCCGGCGGCCTGACGATGCTGCAGATGTTGGGCATGATGGAGCGGTTCCCCCTGGGCGGTGTCGCGCAGGGCTACGGCCCCGGCAGCGCCAGAACCCTGCATGTGATGGTTGAAGCCATGCGTCTGGCGTTTGCCGACCGGGCAGTCTGGATAGGGGATGAGGACCGGCAGACCGGCATATCCGGGCAAGACTTGCTGCATCCGGCCTACCTGGCGGCACGCAGCGCACTGATCGACCCTGAACGCCGCTTGGAGAACGTGACCGCAGGGCGTCCCCGTGGCCTCGATCCGGCGCGGGTATCGGCCCGCCGGGGCGGCGCGCGCGCGGAGAGTCCGCACACCACGCATTTTGCCGTGATGGACAAACACGGCAACGTGGTGACCTATACCAGCACCATCGAACACACCTGGGGGTCGGGCATCACCGTGCCGGGGTATGGCTTTCTGCTCAACAACGAACTGACCGATTTCAATTTCCTGCCGGCGGCAGACACCGTCAGCGGCAACCCGGGGGCCAACGACGTCGCGCCAGGCAAACGGCCGCGCTCGAGCATGGCCCCCACCCTGCTCCTGAAGGACGGGCAGGTGGTGGCGGCGTATGGCTCACCCGGCGGGGCCACCATCATCAATACCGTTCTGAATGTCACCGTCAACCTCATCGATCACGGCATGAACATGCAGCAGGCCATTGATGCACCGAGGATTTCTGTTACCCACCCGGCGGGGACGCTCAGTTGCGAAGGGTCAGGGTCCGGCCTGCCTGCGGGCATCAGCCCGGCGAGCCAGCTCGCGCTGCGCACCCTGGGGCACGGCGGCCTGGACTCAGCACGGGAAGACGCCTGTCAGGCGACGATAGGATCGGTGCAGGCGGTCACGGTCGACACGTCCAACGGCCGGCACGACGGTGCGGCCGACCCGCGCCGCGAAGGCACGGTCATCCGCGTCGTTCGATGACAATCTGACGCTGCTCAGGTGGCCGCAAGCATCTGCTTGCGGTATTTGTTGAGGTCGCGGGTGGATTCGAAAGTCTGGCCAAGCAGGTTGGAAAGATTGCGAAGAATCCCGCCTACCACCTTGTTTTCCCAGGTTTCATCAAAGCGAATCTGCTCGTCCAGCCAGTGCTCAAGCCACTCCGGGTCTGGCAGGCGCGACTGGATCGTGTCCTGCGGATACAGCGCCTCGTTGACATGCAGGTTAGTGGGATGCAACGCCTTGTCCGAGCGCTTGCTGGACGCCATGAGGAACCCGATCTTGGCGAACGCCGCCGCGACGCCGGACCCGCCCTCTTTCAGCGCACGTTTCATGTATTGCAGGTAGGCCCCGCCATGGCGGCCCTCGTCGCGCGAGATGGTTTCGTAGATATGTTTGATGACGGGCTCGACGTGCCATTCGGACGCGCACTTGTACCACTGCGTCAGGCGCACTTCGCCGCAGAAGTGCAGCATCAGTGTTTCCATGGGCGGCGCCGGGTCGAACGGGAAACGGATGGCGTGCAGTTCGTCTTCCGTCGGCATGAATTCCGGCTTGAAGCGGCGCAGGTATTCCATCAGCACCAGGGCGTGCTTCTGCTCTTCGTAGAACCAGATCGACATGAAGGCGGAAAAGTCGCTGTCGTGCACGAAATCCCGCAGGAACATCTCCGTGGCTGGCAGGGCCGCCCACTCGGTAATAGCGTTCATCTTGATGGTCAGCGCCGCCTCGTCAGTGAGCAGCGAGCCGTCGAAGCGGTCCCATGGAATATCCGTCTCCATGTTCCAGCGGGCGCGTTCCAGCGATTTGAATAGGTCGATATAGAGCATGGTTGTGTGGGCTCGGTACATCAGGATACCGGTCACCCGATTGTGTAGGCAGTTCGTGACATTCTAGTGTCATTCGACACCAAGGTGTCCATCCCTATTTTTCCTCTGCCGGATGCGCCTGTCGCCAGTGCGCCAGGCGCTCGAACAAATCGGCCATTTCCGGGATCATGTCCACCCCCTCGACGGGTTTGCGGATGCCCTTGACGCCATACCCCCCTGCCCAGATCGCAGTTGATGCCGGCAGGGCCTGCCGCAGATCGGCCAGCCCCTGCACCGCGAGGCTCGTGGAATAGACCGAGCTGAAGGACAGGCAGACGACGTCAACCTGCTTGGCGATGGCCGCGCGGACTATTTCACTGACCGGCGTCTGCGGCCCGAGCAGCACGGGATAGACATCCTCCACGGTCAGCAGCGCTTCAACCATCAGCAATCCCAAGGTGTGCTCCTCACCCGACAGGGTGGTGAGCAAGACCCGGGGCCGACCTTCGGCAAGCGCAATGCCTGCCAGCGCCTCGCGGAACAATTTTTCCATGTGCTGGGAAAACAGGTGTTCCTCGAACACGCCGATCTGGTTGCGTGCCCAGGCCTCACCCACGCGGGCAATCAGCGGCCCCACGATGTCCTGGACAAAGCGGCGCATGCCGCGTCGGATCAACTCGCGCCGGAACAGGGCCTGCATGGCCTCGTGGTCATGCGATTCGACGAGATGCATCCAGGCGTCGAGCTGCTGCGTACTGGTTTCAGGATGCTCGGACGCAAGCGGTGCATCCAGGGCGTCGAGCGCGGCTTCGTCCAGCAACAGGAGCTTGCCGGGACGATGCCCCCTGTCCATCAGGCGCTTGATCTGGACCAGCCGCTGAACCTGGGCAAGCGGATAGAGCCGCTCACCCTTGGGGTCTCGCGCAGGCATGGGGAAGCCGTAGCGGCGCTCCCAGACGCGCAGGGTGTCTTTCGACAGGCCGGTTTCGCGTTCAACCGACGCGATCGGTAAAGCCAGGGCGGGGGAACTCATCTTGGTGTATTTTTGTCTTGGACAAAGTATTGACTTAAAACGAGCAGTCGCCTAATTTAAGCATATATGCCTATTTTGCCCAAGACAAAACATAGACGTGTCGAGGGCTGTTCGCACCCTGGTTCTTTCCACCCTGCCCACTTCATTGCTACTTATCCATGAAAACCTTGATCACCTTGCTGGGATTCCTGATGAGCACCCTCGCCAGTGCCGGCCCCACCGCCTGCCCGCCCTTGCTGAACCACATGCTGAAAGACATCGACGGCCAGGCGCATAGCCTGTGCGCCTACCACGGCAAGGTCGTGCTGGTGGTGAACACGGCCAGCAACTGCGGCTACACCAACCAGTACAAGGGCCTGGAGGCGCTCTACGACAAATACGGCAAGCAGGGTTTCGTGGTCCTGGGCTTTCCTGCCAACGATTTCGGCGGGCAGGAGCCGGGCAGCAATGCAGTCATCAAGGATTTCTGCGAAACCAACTACGAAGTCAGCTTCCCCATGTTTGCCAAGGTGGGCGTCAGCGCGACCAACGCCAACCCCCTGCACGAGGGGCTGGCTCGCGCCACGGGCGTGCGTCCGGCCTGGAATTTCCACAAATACCTGATCGATCGCAACGGCATGCGCGTGCAGTCCTTCCCCAGCCAGACCGACCCGGAATCGCCTGAAATGGTGCAGGCCATCGAAAACCTGCTGAAGGCCAGGTCGGGCAACCACAAACTGACCCGGGCAGACTACTGACATGCGGATCGCCGTCGTCGGATCGGGCATCGCGGGCCTGTCGGCCGCCTGGCTCCTGAATCACCAGCACCAGGTCACGCTGTACGAATCCGACAGCCGCCTGGGCGGACACACGCACACGGTCGATGTGACGCTTGACGGCCAGACCTTCCCGGTCGATACCGGCTTCCTGGTGTTCAACCACCGCACCTACCCCGAACTGACTCGCCTGTTCCGGCAACTGGGCGTGGAGACGGTGGCCAGCGACATGTCGTTCAGCGTGCGGCTCGACGAGCCAAGCCTGGAATGGGCGGGCAGCTCGCTCGCGACGGTATTCGGGCAGCGAGCGAACCTGACCCGTCCGGCCTTCTGGGCCATGCTGGCCGACATCCTGCGTTTCAACCGGGAATCGATACACGACGCCGAAGTGGGCGGCGGGCTTGCGCTCGGCGACTACCTGCGCGCGCGCAACTATGGCACGCCCTTCATTGAATGGTATCTGCTGCCGATGGCAGCGGCGATCTGGTCCTGCCCAGCCTCGAAAATGCTCGAATTCCCGCTGCGCGCCTTCGTCACCTTCTGCCGCAATCACGGGCTGTTGCAGATTTTCAACCGCCCGCAGTGGCGCACGGTCAAGGGCGGAGCCCGCGAATACGTCAAGCGCCTGGCGGCAGACTTGCCGGAAATCCACCTGTCGAGCCCAGTCGAATCCCTGCGCCGGCGGGGTCACGCGCTGGAAATCGTCAGCGGCAGCCTGTCCGGGGTCTACGACCAGGTGGTGCTGGCCTGCCACAGCGACCAGTCGCGTGCGCTGCTCGAACGCTTCGATCTGCAACGGGCACGCCTGCTCGGGCAAATTCCCTACCAAACCAACCGCGCCGTGCTGCACACCGACGCCAGCGTGCTGCCGCAACGGCAAAAGTTGTGGTCGGCCTGGAACTACCAGTCTGGCGATGGCGCACTGGACGACCGGCCAGTGGCCGTGCATTACCTGATCAACCGGCTGCAACCCCTGCCTAGCCGCACGCCGGTGATCGTGTCGCTCAACCCGGTCGGCACCATCGACCCCGCGGCCATCCATCGCGAATTCACCTACAGCCATCCGGTGTTCGAGCGCGATGCTCCGCTCATCCAGAGCCAGCTTGCTGCCAGCAATGGCCGCGACGGTGTCTGGCTCGCGGGTGCCTGGATGGGCTACGGCTTCCACGAAGACGGACTCGCCTCGGCGCTGCGCGTCGCCCGCAGACTGAACGTATCCGCCCCCTGGGAGGCGCTCGCCGATGCTGCCTGATCGCGATGCCGCGCCCACGCCGGACCGCATCCAGATCGGCTTCGGCCGGTTGATGCACGTGCGCCGGCAGCCGGTGTGGCATCGCTTTGACTATGCGACCTATTTTCTGCGCCTACCCCTCCACGAACCGAATTCAGGCAAGGCTTTCGGGTTTTCCTGGAACCGGTTCAATTGGTTGAGCTTTCACGAACGGGATCATGGCGACGGCGGTGATGCGCTCACCTGGTCGCGCACGCTGCTGGCGCGCCACGGCATCGTCGCCGACGGCGCGATCTGGCTGACCACATATCCTCGTGTGCTCGGCTACGCCTTCAAGCCGGTGAGCTTCTGGCATTGCCACGCGGCGGACGGGGCGCTGGTCGCGATTCTCGCCGAGGTGAATAACACCTTCGGCGAACGCCACGTCTACCTCCTGCGGGCGCCCGACACTGGCGCGCCGTTGTCCGCCGAAAAGGTCTTCCACGTCTCGCCTTTTTTCCCGGTGCGGGGCCGCTACGACTTCCGTTTTGAAACCAGCGCGCGCCGCTTCCGGGCCTGTGTCGACTACGACGACGGCAGCGGAGCCATGCTCGCCACCGTCTGGTGGGGGCAACTCCATACGCTGACGGCCCGTACCTGCCTGCGCGCCTTTTTTGCCTATCCGCTCATGACCTGGGGGGTCATCGCCCGCATCCACTGGCAGGCGGTGCAACTCTGGCTCAAGCGCGTGCCTTTCTTCCGCAAACCCGCTCCCCCGCTCAACGAGGTAACTGAATGAACACCGCGAGTCTCAGTCTGGCCCTGCAACGCAGCAAGACCCCCTGGTATGCCCGCCGTATCCTCACCCTGCTGCAGGAGATCGAGCACGGTAGCCTGGAAGTGCAGTTGCCCGATGGCCTGCGGGTACAGGTGGGGCACGGGGTTCCGCTAGGACATCTGCGCTTCGCACGCTGGAGCGCTTTCCACGACATCCTTTCCAGGGGCGACATCGGTTTCGCCGAAGGTTACATCGAGGGTGCCTGGGACACGCCCGACCTCACCGGCCTGCTCACCCTGCTGGCCAGCAACCGCAGCGCCATCGACCAGGCCATCTACGGGCGCTGGTGGGGCCGGCTCTACAGCCGCCTGCGGCATCTGCTCAACGCCAACACCTTGTCCGGGGCGAAGCGCAACATCGCCACCCACTACGATCTGGGCAATGATTTCTATTCCCGCTGGCTCGACCCCTCGATGACCTATTCCAGCGCACGCTTCGACGGCGATTTCTCGCAGTCGCTGGAAGCCGCCCAGGTCAGCAAATACCAGCACATTCTCGACCTGCTCGACCTGCCCGCCGCGCAATCCCTGCTGGAAATCGGCTGCGGCTGGGGCGGCTTTGCCGAACATGCCGCCAAAACCTGTTCGCACACGGTGCGCGGCATCACCCTGTCGCGCGAGCAGTTGGATTACGCGCGTGCCCGCATCCGTCAGGCCGGACTGGCCGAACAATGCCATTTTGCCTACCAGGACTATCGTGAAGAGGAACGCCAGTACGATGGCATCGTCTCGATCGAGATGTTCGAGGCCGTCGGCGAAGCCTACTGGCCGGTGTATTTCGCCACGCTGAAGAAAACCCTCAAACCCGGCGGGCGCGCCGTGGTGCAGACCATACTCATCGACGACGCCCTGTTCGAGCGCTACCGTAATGGCAGCGACTTCATCCAGCAGTACATTTTCCCGGGCGGCATGTTGCCCTCGTCGCGTCGGTTCATCGAAGCGGCCGCCGCCGCAGGCCTGACCGTCACGGCGCAGGAAAACTTCGGCCCGGACTACGCCGAAACCCTGCGCCGCTGGCATCAGGCCTTCATCGCACAGATCGAGGCGGTGCGCCATCTCGGCTTTGACGAGCGCTTCATCCGCATCTGGCGTTTCTATCTGGCTTACTGCGAGGCCGGCTTTACCGCCGGGTCCATCGATGTCGCGCAATTCCGGCTGGAACACACCGTTTAGACTGGCGCTTGCGCTGCTGCTCCTCGCAGCAGGCGCGGCCTTCGCACGCCCGCAGGCCCCCCTGCCGTTCGAGCCGAACGTCGTCGGCGCGGGTACGCTGCGCTTCATGGGATTCGCGCTTTACGACGGCAGGCTGTGGAGTCCCAGCGGCCGCTGGGACGCCGAGGCACCCTACGCCCTGGAGCTGACCTATGCCCGCGCTTTCGACGGCGAGGACATCGTGGGCCGCAGCATCGATGAAATCCGTCGCCTGCGCGCGCCGGACGAGGCCACACTGGCGCGCTGGGAAGCCCGCCTGAAGGCGATTTTCCCGGACGTGAAAGCCGGCGACCGCCTGACCGGCGTGCGGCTGCCCGGACAGGGCGCGCGCTTCTATGTGGGCGAACGTCTGCTCGGCCGCCTCGAAGACGAGGCCCTGGCCGACGCCTTTTTCGCCATCTGGTTCGACCCGCGCACGCGTGCGCCCGACCTGCGGCGCAAGCTGCTCGGCAGGCAATGAACGCCTCCCTCAGCCTGCCCCGCACCCTGGCCTACGGCGCGCTGGGCCTGCCGCTCGCCTTTGCCGCGCTGCCACTTTACGTGCATCTGGCACCGTTCTATGCCGCCACGGTTCCGCTCGCCCTGCTTGGCGGCATCTTGCTCGCCCTGCGTTTTCTCGACGCGCTCGTCGATCCGCTGATCGGCGCGCTGCTCGACCGTTTTCCCCACCCCCGCACCCTGGTAGCGCTCTCCCTTCCGTTAGTCGGGGCGGGCTGGGTGGGGCTTTTTACACCGCAAAACGCGTGGCCTGCCGCACTCTGGCTCACGGTCATGCTGGCCCTGACGACGCTCGGCTACAGCCTCGCTACCGTCGTCCACACCGCCTGGGGCGCACGCCTGAGCGCCGCCCCCCCGGATCGTGCCCGGCTGTTTGCCGCGCGCGAAGGCCTGGGCCTGGTCGGCGTGGTGCTCGCCGCCGCCCTGCCGGCAGTGCTGGCGGCGAACCTCGGCGACGGGCTGGCGCGCATGGGCCTGATTTTCCTTGCCCTGCTGTTCGCCTTTGGCGCGCTGACCTTACTCGCCACGCCAGCCATGCCCGGCGGCACGCGAACCGTGCGCGTGCGCCAGTTTCTGCAACCCTTTGCCAATCCAGCCTTCGCCCGTTTCGTGCCCGGCTATCTGCTGAACGCCGTGGCGAGCGCCCTGCCCGCCACCCTGGTCATCTTCTTCATCGACGACGTGTTGCAACTCGCCCCCTACAACGGCCTCTTCCTCGCGCTGTACTTCCTTGCCGGTGCGGCCGGCCTGCCGCTGTGGCTCGCGCTGGCACGCCGCATCGGCGCGCTTGAGGCGTGGATGGTGTCGATGGGGTTGGCCGTCATCACCTTTGCCGGGGCGTTCTGGCTGGGTAGTGGCGACCTGGCCGCCTACGCGCTCGTATGCCTCGCCTCGGGACTCGCGCTCGGCGCCGACCTGGCCCTGCCGCCGACGCTCGTGGCTGGCATGGTCGACGCCGACGCCGTGCCGCAACCCGGCGCTTATTACGGCCTGATGAGCTTCTTTTCCAAACTCGCCCTCGCGCTGGCCGCCGGCCTCGCCCTGCCGCTGCTCGATCTGGCTGGCTACGCCCCCGGGGGCGGCAACCTCCTGGCGCTGGCTGTCACCTATGCCCTGCTGCCCTGCGTGTTGAAGCTTGGTGCGCTGGCCTGGTTCTGGCAACTGCGCGCCCCGCCTGCCCTGAAAGGAAACCTGCCATGCTGAAACGTTCGCTTGCCGTACTCTGTACCGTGCTGGGCCTGACAGGCTGTGCGGGCGTCTCGCCCGAGGCCTACCGTGCGCAGACGCCGGTGCTGGACCTGACGCAGTATTTCAGCGGCCCGCTCACCGCCTGGGGCTATTTTGCCGACCGCTCGGGCGAGGTGAAGCGGCGCTTCACGGTGACCATGACGGGCGTCTGGCGTGGTAACGAAGGCACGCTGACCGAGGATTTCGTCTGGTCGGACGGCGAAAAGTCACAGCGCATCTGGAAGCTCACCAAGCTCGATGCCCACCGCTATGTCGGCCGCGCTGATGACGTCAAGGGCGAGGCTATCGGCGTGGCTTACGGCAACGCCCTGCAATGGAAATACACGCTGCTGCTAGCGGTGGATGGCAAGACCTACGAGGTGCAGTTCGACGACTGGATGTATCAGATGGACGAAAACGTCATGCTGAACAAGTCCGAGATGCGCAAATTTGGCGTCAAGCTCGGGGAAATTGTGCTGTCGTTCAGGAAAGGTCCATGAGCCTCAACTCCAGGCTCGCCGACTGGCGCGGCCAGCGGGTCTGGCTCATCGGCGCGAGTTCCGGCATCGGCGAGGCGCTCGCGCATCGCCTCATCTATCTGGGTGCGCGCGTTGCCGTCACCAGCCGCCAGACGGCTGCGCTCGAAAACCTGAACGCGGCGTATGTCGCGCCGGCCGACGTGACCGACCCGGCCGCGCTGACCGCGGCGCACGACGCCGTGCGCGCCGCGCTGGGCGGTATCGACGTGGTGTTCATCAACGCCGGCACGCACCGGCCGGTGCGTGCCTGGGAACTCGATGCAGAAGCCGCCGCGAAACTGGTGCAGGTCAATCTGATCGGTGCGATGAACGCAGTCGCCCTCGTTGCCCCCGGGTTTGCCGAGCGCGGCAGCGGGCGGATCGCCCTCACCGCGAGCGTGGCCGGCTACGGTGGCCTGCCGACTGGCCTGGTTTACGGGGCCACCAAGGCAGCATTGATCAACTTTACCGAAACGCTGTATCTGGATCTCGCGCCGAAAGGGGTTGCCGTGCATCTCATCAGCCCCGGTTTCGTCAAAACCCCGCTCACTGACAAAAACGACTTCAAGATGCCCGCGCTGATATCGTCTGAAGAAGCTGCGCGGGACATACTCGATGGCATCGCAGCGGGCGAGTTCGAAACCCATTTTCCCAAGCGATTCACCCGGGTGCTGAAGCTTTTGAACCTGTTGCCTTACCGGCTGTATTTTCCGCTCGTTCACCGGCTGACCGGCCTATGACGCCACTCGACGCCCTGTGCGACTATTTCGACCGCCTGACGCCGGCCACGCTGGACGAATTGGGCGATTTCTACGCGCCCGACGCCCGCTTTAAGGACCCGTTTCATGAAGTCAGCGGGGTGACCGCCATCCGCCGCATCCTCGAACACAGTTTCGCCAAGCTACCCGACGCGCGCTTTCACGTGACCGGCCGCTTCCCCGGCGTGAATGGCGACGCCATGATCCTCTGGCGCATGGATTTCACTATGCCCGTGACGCGTGTGCAGACAGCCATCGTCGGTGCCACCCATCTCGAATTCGATGCCACGGGCCGCGTCACGCTGCACCGTGACTACTGGGATGCCGCCGAGGAGTTGTACGGCCGCCTGCCCGTGCTGAAGTGGCTCATGCGCGGGCTGGCGCGGCAGGCCGCCGCACCCGGCGTGTGACCTGAGCCGCCCCCTCAGCGCAACAGCAGCAGAGGGATCTTCGCCTGGCGGATCAGTCTGGCCGTGGTGCTGCCGACCAGGAATTCACGTATCCGCGAATGGCCATACGCGCCCATCACGATCAGATCGATGGCGTGCGCGGTGCGGTAGGCGCACAGCGCCTCTTCCACCGTTCCGGCCAGCACTTGCGTCGTGACCGCAAAGCCCCTGCCCTCCAGCGTGCTGCGCGCCCAGGCAAGCGGGGCGTGGGTGTCGGACTTGTCCGGCCCCACTGTCACGACATGAACCGGCAAGCCGCGAAACAGCGGGCTAGCGGCGACCATCTCGACCGCCTTGCGCGTGGTGGCGCTGCCGTCGAAGGCGACGAGGATGCGTTGCGGTTCGCGGTAATCCCCCGGCACCACGAGGATGGGACGATGCAGGGTGCGCACCGTGTTCTCCAGATGGCTGCCGATGTGTTCCCCCAGGCGCTCGCCGTCCTCGCCTTCCCGCCCCATCACCAGCAGGCGGATTTCGCCTTCGAGTTCACGCAGAGTGTCGACCAGATCGCCGTGGCGCTGGCGGGCAGCGGGTTCGATCACGCCGGCGGCGCGCGCCCGCGCCTGCGCCGCGTCGAGCAGATGCCGCCCCTGCTCTAGTGCAAGCCTGCCGCGCTTTTCGTCGAGTTCGGCCAGTTCCTGCAACAGATGTTCCTGGCTGCCCAGGCCGATATTGCCGCTGAGGTCGGCTGCAAGCGGCTGTCCGGGACGCGGCAAAACGTGCAGGAATTCCAGCGGCGCGTCCATGCGCCGGCTGGCCCAGGCGGCAAAGTCGCACGCCGCCGGGGCAATGCGCGAGGCGTCGATACAGGCGATGACCTTGGTCATGTGCAGCTCCTCAGTGACTGATCAGCTTGTCGGCCGCATCGGGCTGGTCGTGCACCCCAAAGCGGTCGACGATGGTGGCGCTGGCCTCGTTCAGGCCGACGACCTTCACCGTCGTGCCTTCACGGCGGAATTTCAGCACGGCCTTGTCGAGCGCGGCCACCGAGGTCAGGTCCCAGAAATGCGCCTGGCAGAGGTCGATGACCACGGTATCGACGGCCTCCTTGAAGTCGAAGGCATCGACGAACTTGTCGGCCGAGGCGAAAAAGACCTGTCCGACCACGGTATAGGTACGGGTTCTGCCGTCTTCGCTCAGGCTGGAACGGACCGATTTGTAATGCGCCACCTTGTTGGCGAAGAACATCGCGGCCAGCAGCACGCCAACGAACACGCCGATGGCGAGGTTGTGCGTGGCCACCACGACGATCACCGTGGCGAGCATGACGATGTTGCTGCTCAGCGGATGCTGCTTCAGGTTGACGATCGAACTCCAGCTGAACGTGCCTATGGACACCATGATCATCACCGCGACCAGCGCTGCCATGGGAATCTGCGCCACCCAGTCGCCCAGGAACACGATCAGCACCAGCAGGAACACGCCGGCCGCGAGTGTCGACAGACGGGTGCGGCCGCCGGATTTCACGTTGATAACCGATTGCCCGATCATCGCGCAGCCGGCCATGCCGCCGATCAGGCCGGAAGCGACGTTGGCCGCACCCTGACCCTTGCACTCGCGGTTCTTGTCGCTGGAAGTGTCGGTGAGGTCGTCGATGATGGTCGCGGTCATCATCGATTCGAGCAGGCCGACGACGGCGAGCGAGATTGAATACGGAAAGATGATCGCCAGCGTCTCGACGTTCAGCGGCACCTCTGGCCATAAAAAGATCGGCAGCGTGTCCGGCAGCTCGCCCATGTCACCCACCGTGCGGATGTCCATGTTCAGGAACATCGCCAGCCCGGTCAACACGACGATGGTTACCAGTGGCGACGGGATCGACCGGGTGACGTAAGGAAACAGATAAATGATCGCCAGCCCGCCGGCGGTCATCGCGTAGACGTGCCAGGTGACGTGGGTCAGTTCGGGCAGCTGCGCCAGGAAGATGAGGATCGCCAGCGCGTTGACGAAGCCGGTCACGACCGAGCGTGAGACGAAACGCATCAGCGAACCCAGCCGCAGATAGCCCATCACAATCTGCAATACCCCGGTGAGCAGCGTGGCCGCCAGCAGGTATTGCAGGCCGTGTTCCTTCACCAGGGTGACCATCAACACCGCCATCGCGGCGGTGGCGGCGGAAATCATCGCGGGCCGGCCGCCGACAAAGGCGGTGACCACGGCAATGCAGAACGAGGCGTAGAGGCCGACCTTGGGGTCCACCCCGGCGATGACGGAGAAGGCGATGGCTTCGGGGATCAGCGCCAGGGCGACCACCAGACCCGCGAGCAGATCGCCGCGGGTATTGGAAAACCAGGTTTGGCGAAGGGAATGAATCATTGAAGGTCCAGATGCGAGACGACCACGCCGGGCCTTCTGTGGCACGACGGGCGGATGAACAGCCCCTGAGCGGGGGCAAGACTGCGCGGCGGGCAGCGGCGAGCCGCGCGAGGCATGAACGAGGGGAAAGCAGACCGCCGTTATTATCCCCGCGCGGCCTGCGCGCTGTCCACCGCTGGCCGGTGGCGGGGCTTACTCGTGCCGCAGGGCGTCGATGGGATTGAGGCCGGCTGCCCGGCGCGCCGGGAAATAGCCGAAGACGACGCCGATGGCGGCCGAAAACAGGAAGGACAGCAGGTTGATGCCGGGGTCGAACAGATAGGGCAGGCTCATCAGGCTCGACAGGCCGATGGATGCCGCCGTCGCGAGCGCGATGCCGACGAGGCCGCCGAGGCTGGAGAGCACCACGGCTTCGATCAGGAACTGGAGCAGCACCTCGCGCTCTAGCGCGCCGATGGCGAGGCGGATGCCGATTTCCCGGGTGCGCTCGGTCACCGACACCAGCATGATGTTCATGATGCCGATGCCGCCGACCAGCAGGCTCACGGCGGCTACGGCGCCGAGCAGCATGGTGAGAATGCGGGTGGTGGCGGTGAGGGTCTCGGCGATCTGGCGCGTGTCCATCACCCGGAAATCGTCGTCTTCGTTTTCGTCGAGTTTGCGGCGTTCGCGCAGCAGTTCGGCGAGTTGCACCTTGACCGCGTCGATCGAAGCGCTGTCCTTCACCGAAATGCTCAGGCGGCTGACGTCCTGGCTGCCGGACATCCGGCGCTGCACCGTGCGCAGCGGCATCACGACGATGTCGTCCTGGTCGGCCCCCATCGACGACTGGCCCTTGGCCTTCAACAGGCCGATGACCTCGCAGGCGAACTGGCGGATGCGAATTTCGCTGCCCACCGGATTGTGCAGGCGGCCAAAAAGTTTCTCCCGCACGGTCTCGCCGATCACGCATACCGCCTTGCCGGCGCGCTCTTCGGCCTCGGTGAAGCCCCGACCGGCCGCGATTTCCCAGTTGCCGACCTCGAAATAGTCGTCGCTGCTGCCGGTCACCACCGTCGACCAGTTGTTCGCCTGGTAGACCGCGGTGGCCCCCTGGGTGACGATGGGCGCCACCAGGCGGGCACCGGCGATCTGGCTGCGCACCGCTTCGGCGTCGGCGTTCTTGAACGGCGCGCCGGGCACCGCGCCGGGGCCGAAACGCTGCCCCGGCATCACGATCACCAGATTGCTGCCCATGCTCGCGATCTGTTCGGTGACCGAACGCGTCGCGCCCTTGCCCAGCGTCACCATGGTGATGACGGCGGCAACGCCAATGACGATACCGAGCACGGTGAGGAAAGATCGCATCAGGTTGCGCCGGATCGAACGCAGCGCGAGCAGCAGGGTATTCCACAGCATCAGCCGGCCTCCCCGTTGCTGGCGTCGCTCTCGACGCGGCCATCGACGAAGCGGACGACGCGCCGGGCGAAGGCGGCCATGTCGGGCTCGTGCGTCACCATCAGCACGGTGATGCCCTGATCGCGGTTGAGCGAGACGATCAGATCCATGATTTCCTCGCTGGTGCGCGTGTCGAGGTTGCCGGTGGGTTCGTCAGCCAGGAGCACATGCGGTCGCGTGACGATGGCGCGCGCGATGGCGACGCGCTGCTGCTGCCCACCGGAAAGCTCGGCCGGCGTGTGGTGCTCCCAGCCGGCCAGGCCAACCTGGGCCAGCGCGGCGCGCGCGGCGGCGTGACGGGCGGCGCGCGGCTCGCCGCGATAGATCAGCGGCAACTCGACGTTCTCCAGCGCGGTGGTGCGCGCCAGCAGGTTGAAGCCCTGAAACACGAACCCAAGGTAGTGGCGACGCAGCAGTGCGCGGTCGTTGCGCGACAGGGTCTCGACCCGCACCCCCTCGAACAGGTAGCTGCCCCCGCTCGGGGTGTCGAGGCAGCCGAGGATGTTCATCGCGGTGGACTTGCCCGAGCCGCTGGGCCCCATCACCGCGACGAAATCGCCCGCCTGCACCGTCAGGTCGATGCCCTTCAGCGCCTGAAACGCCGCCTGGCCGCGTCCGTATGTCTTGGTGATGCCACTGAACTGGATCAGCGCGGCGGCCTGGCTCATGGTGTGGCGTCCGTCGCTTCGACGATGACCGCCACCCCGGGCTTGAGTCCGCCGAGAATTTCGGTCTGCCGGCCATTGCTGGCACCGGTCGTGACCACCCGTTCGACCGGCTGGCCGTTTTCCAGGACCCAGACGCGCTGCGCGCCCTTGCCTGCTGCCGGCGCCGGTTTTGCCGGCGAGGACGGCGGGCGCGGCATCATCATGCCGACCAGGCTGGGGGCCGATGACTTCGTCGCCGCGGCCGGGGCCGCGGGCGAAAACCGCAGGGCGGCATTGGGCACCAGCAGGGCATCGGGGCGCACCAGGGCGGTGATCTCGGCGGTGCCGGTCATGCCCGGGCGCAGGCTCAGGTCGTCGTTGCGCACGTCGAGTACGGTGCGATAGGACACCACGCCCTCGTTTTCCTGCGCCCCGAAACCGACGCGGGTGACAGTGGCCTGGTAGGTCCGGCCAGGCCACGCATCGACGCTGAACGTGGCCGGCTGTCCGGCCTTCACCTGACCCACGTCGGCCTCGTCGACATCGACCTGCAATTCCATCTGGGTCAGGTCTTCGGCCAGCTTGAACAGCACCGGGGCCTGAAAGGAGGCGGCGACGGTCTGGCCGGGTTCCACCTGGCGCGCCAGCACCACGCCGTCGATGGGTGAGCGGATGCTGGCCTTGCCCAGATTGGTCTGATCCGATTGCAGGGCCGCGCGCGACTGACTGACGCTGGCTTCGGCGCTCGCGACGTTGGCCTCGGCACGCTTCAGGTTGGCCTCGGCAGCGTCCATCTCGGTACGCGACGGAACCTTACCGCCGGACAGCCGCGACACTTCGCGGAAGCGTCCCAGCGTGGCGCGCGCCTCCACTGTCGTCGCCTGCGCCTGCAACACCTGCGCCTGCGCGGCGACGAGGGTGGCTTGCGATTTCGCCACCGCGTCACTCAGCTTCGACAAATCCAGCTGCGCCAACACCTGGCCTTTTTTCACCGTGTCGTTGTCGTCGACCTGGACACGTTCGACGATGCCGGACAGTTCACTGCCGACGTCCACGGTGTTGGTCGGTTGCAGATTGCCGGTGGCGGAGACCTTGACGGTGAGCGTGCCGACGCTGGCGGGCTCGGTGCGGTAGGCGGGTCCGGGTGCCGGGCCGGACGCGCCGAACATCCAGACCCCCAGCGCCAGCGCCACACCAGACGCCAGCAGCAGCACGGGCCAGCGGCGCGCCAGCCGGCCGCGCGCCTGATCCCCGATCAGGGTATCGAGCGGGCGTGCCCCGGGGGGAGACGGAGGAAGGGGAGCAGTCATGTGGATTCCTTGCGGGCCGGGTCGGCGGCGTCCGGCGGCGACCAGCCGCCGCCCAGCGCCTTGTACAAACGGATGAGCGCCAGCACCCCGTCGGCACGGGTGCGGGCGAGGCTGTCCTCGACGGACAGCCGGGTGCGTTCGGTGTCGAGCACCGACTGGAAATCGATCAGCCCCGCGCCGTAGCGCTGGCGTGCGAGCTCGGCGGCGCGGCGGGCGGCGTCGGCGGCACCGGCCAGCGCCTGCTCGCGTTCACGGCTGCGCACCAGTCCGACCAGCGCGTTCTCGGCCTCCCTGAGGGCGGTGAGCACGGTCTGTTCGTAGCTGACCTGGGCGCGTTCGCGCACTGCGTCCTGCGCCTCGGCCTGGGCACGCAGCCGGCCGGCGTCGAACAGCGGCGCGGTCAGCCCGCCCAGCAGCGAGGCGGTGGCGGCCCCGCCATTGCCCAGCGCGCCGATCCGCAAAGCTTCCAAGCCGAGCGAGCCGGATAAGCGGAAGGATGGGTAGCGTGCCGCCTCGGCCGCTTCCGTACGGGCGATTTCCGCAGCCAGCGCGCGCTCGGCGGCGCGCACGTCGGGTCGCTGGCGCAGCGCATCGGCAGGAATGCCGACCGCCAGCCGTGCGGGGACCACCGGCAGCGCGGCGTATCCGGCGAGTCGTGCGTGCAGGGTGCCCGGCGGGTGGCCAAGCAGGTCGTCGAGGCCGTGCTCGGCTTCGGCGAGGTTGGTTTCCAGGACGGGCAACTGTGCCCGGGTCTGCTCACGGTTGCTGCGCGCCTGCTCGACTTCCTGACTGCTGGCAAGGCCGGCCTCGGCGCGCCATTCGGTGAGTTGCAGGGTTTCCGACTGTGCATCGAGGTTGGCGCGTGCGATCGTGAGCCGCAGTTGTGCGGCGCGCACCTCGACATAGTTCTGCGCGATTTCGGCGGCCAGGCTGACCTGCGCACCGTCGAAGTTGGCGCGGGCAACGTCGATGTCGGCATCGGCCGCGTCGACGCCCCGGCGGGTGCGTCCGAACAGATCGACCTCCCAGGCCGAGTCCAGGCCCGCGCTGAAAAAATTGCGCGGCGCGCCGCTGCCAGTTTCCTCGCTCGAGCGGCTGCGGCTGGCTTGCGCCGACGCCGTCAGATCGGGGAACTGGTCGGCGGCCGTGACCGTGCGCCGGGCGCGGGCTTCGCTCACCCTTGCCCGGGCGCTGCGCAAATCGGGACTGGCAAGCCTGCCCTCTTCGATCAGCGCGGTCAGCAGTGGATCGCCCAGCCGCTGCCACCACTGCGCGATGTCCCCCGCCGGTTCGGCCAACACGGCCGGCTGCGCGACCGGATCGATGCGATTCCAGCTCGCCGGGGTCGCCGGGGCGTGCGCCGTCTGCGCCGGCATGAGGGGGGCGCAGCCGGTAAGCCCCAGACAGGCGGCCGCGAACAGGAGGCGGCGGAAACGGGTTTTATTCATGGCAGCGAGGCAGGGAGATTCCTTGGATTGTAACGGGGCGCGGTCGTGCCTCGCGGCAGCGCCGGAACAACCCGAAGCAGACCCGGTTCGCATCGGGCAAGTTCCGGCGTGCGACGCTTCGTCGCACGCACGCGGACTGCGCCTCCGGCCGCTTGATACTGGCATAATCAGAACGATTCCACCGCCCCCTTACGCCATGCATCCCGACCCTGTTACTGCCGCCCTTCCCGACAGTTTTGCCCTGAGCGAAGGCGAGCGCATTGCGTTGCAACTGCGCGTCGCACAGCAACTGGGCCTGCCCGATACGCATTTTTTCGACCCTCTGCCCAGCGGAGACGCCGGGCCGGCGCTCGCGCTGATTCCCGCCGGGGCATTCGAATACGGGGCCGCAGCGGACGAGCCGGCGCCGGCACAGGAACGGCCGCGACGCGCCGCCGTGATCGAGCGGTCTTTCGCCCTCGGCGTGCATCCCGTCACCACCGAAGAATTCGAGGTCTACGCCCGCGCCACCGGCTGGTATCCGCGCGAGGAACTGGTCTGGCTGTCCGGTCGCAAGCCGGTGATCAATGTGCGCCAGACCGATGCGCGCGCCTACTGCGACTGGCTGTCGGTTGAGACCGGCCAGCGCTACCGCCTGCCCACCGAGCAGGAATGGGAATACGCCTGCCGGGCGGGCGCAGCCACTGCGTTTCCGCACGGCGAACGTCTTGCTCCCGGGGACGCGCTGTATAACGCCAGCCAGGGTTTCGACGCCGCGAAGCCCAAGCGCCCGCGCCTGATGAGCCGCTGCTTCGTGCGCTGCGGTGCGCAGGAAGTCGGCCGCCTGAAACCCAATCGCTGGGGGCTTTACGACCTGATGGGCAATGTCTGGGAATTCACCGCCAGCCCGTGGACGCGCGATCACGCCAGCCTCGCGGAACGGCCGGTCACCGGCAAGGTGCAAGCAGTGGTGACCAAGGGCGGGTCCTGGTTCGACGGCCCGGAAGACTGCCGTGCTGCCGCGCGGCGGCGGCGGCTGGAGAACGAACTGGACATCAATCTCGGCTTTCGCGTGTTACGCGAAATTTGATGCGGCCGCGTGTTACGCGAAATTTGATGCGGCCGCGTGTTACGCGAACTTGACGCAGACTGGTGTTGCGCGAGGTTTGACGCAGCCACGTGTTGCGGGAGTAGGCATCGCCAGGCCCCCCCGGCATCGCCGGAAATCTGAAGGCCGTCGCTGGGCGCTTGCAGGCGCACCCGCCCGATTCCCCGGCGGCTAGTGCGACAGTTCCGCTTCGGCCTGCACCAGCGCCTGCGCCAGACGCGTCCCGCTCTCCCAGGCGCGCTCTACACCCGCGCCGGCTATGCCGTCGCCGATCAGGGCCACGCGATTTTCCCGGTCACCGAGCCAGAAACCGTCATGCTGCCCGGTCGGCAAGGCCATTTTCCACAGGTGGGCGGCCTCGACTTCCACCGGCCAGGGCAACGCCAGCAGGCCCATCAGCGCGGACGCGCCGCGCGTCGAGGCTTCTTCCTTCGACACGTCGAGGTAGGTCTCGGCGAAGGCATGGGTGCTGTGCACGGCCCACACGCCTTCCCCGTCGGCCTGGCGCACCGCCAGGTTGAGCAGTTCGTCGTCAAACTGGATGACATCGGCAGGGGGCCCACCCTCCCAGCGCATGATGAAGGACCACACCGGGCGATAGCGGGTATCGTGCTGCAAACGCTCTTGCAGTCGCGGCAAGCCCTCCAGCAGGGGAATCGCCTGCGGCGTGGGCACGCTGCAGATCACGCAATCGTAATCGCCGTGAACCGCGCCCCCTTCGAGCTGGATTGTGCGCGGTGCCAGCCGTGCCACGCGCGATTCGGTATGCAGGCGCGCGGTGCCCATTAGATTGCGCACGAGCTGCGAAGGTTCGATCAGCGGGCGATAGTGGTTCTGCAGTTGCGCCTGGGTCCACGAGACAGTGGCGCGCCCTTTCATGATGTTGCCGCGCACGGCCTCCAGCCAGCCCATTCTGACCCAGTCGCGCAGCTGGCTGCGAAACGGATCGCGTTTGGCCGAGATGAAGGGCGAACCGAGCGAGGCCCAGCCCTCCTCCATGCGTCGGCTGGACAGACGTCCACCCGCGCCGCGGGCTTTCTCGAAGATGTCGACCTCCCAGCCTGCCGCCGCCAGTGCGCCGGCGCAGCTCGCGCCGGCAATGCCCGCGCCGACGATGCCGGCGCGCATTTTTGTTGCCATATGTGTCTCCCTAGTCTGGATCGAGCGTCGAGCGCCGTGCCCTCCGATGGGCTGTCCATGAATTCTTGTTATGACGGACGGACTCTATCAGCTCTTTATTAAATACGGATAAGCTGACTGGGACTTAAGGGTCGAGTTCCCGGCAGGCAGGTTTTTGCGCATGGCCAGATGCGGGATGCCGGCCTCTTCGTAGACATCGCCGCAGGCGGTGAAACCGGCACGACGATAGAAATCCGCCGCGTGCAGTTGCGCCGACAATCGCACCTCGCGCAATCCCCGCGCCTGCGCACGAGCCAGTGCCGCGTCGAGCAGGGCGCGGCCGATTCCCCTGCCGCGCCAGGACGGCAGCACCGCCATCCGGCCGATGTGGCCGTCGGGCAGCAGGCGTGCGCAGCCCACGGGGCAACCATCTTCGAGCACCGCCAGCCAGTGGAGGGATACCGCGTCGTGTTCGTCCCATTCCAATTCTTCGGGCACGCCCTGCTCGTCGATGAACACGGCCCGGCGAACGCCAGCAAGCGCTGGGCCATGGCGCGCCATGTCGGTTTCTATCACCTTGAATGTCATTGCGCCCTGACTGCAAAACGGTGGGCCGCCCGTCGCCCCCGCACCGCATCGATGCCGACCAGCGCGATCAGTCCGAGGACAAAATACGCGCCGGTGATCAGGAGTGCCTGCCGGTGATCGTTGGCCGTGGCCCAGCTGGCGATGCCATAAGTCAGCGGTCCGAGAATGGCCGCAAGCTTCACCGCCAGCCCCCACAGGCCGAAAAACTCCGCCTGATGCTTCGGCGGTGCCAGCAAGCCCACCATCGCCCGCCCGGCCGACTGCGATGCCCCCATGGCAAGCCCTGCCAGGTTCGCCGCCACCCAGAACATGCGTTCGTCCGGCGCGGCCCAGGCCAGCCCCACCATAACGATCCAGACCAACAGGATCAGGGCGATGGCGCGTACATGGCCGATGCGGTCCTGGAAGTGGCCGAAGAAGAACGCGCCCAGCGCAGCGGTCACATTGACGACCAGCACCAGCATGATCGTCTGCTGGGTGGTGAAGCCGAAGGCCTGGTTAGCGTAGATCGCCGCCAGCGTAATCACCGCCTGGATGCCGGCCTGGTACAGCACGGTACAAAGCAGAAACTGCTTCAGGTCGGGTAGCTGCGCCAGATGGCCCAGGGTGTGGCGTACCTGCGCCCAGGCGTTGCGCTTCACAGTGGCCGGTTGTGGGCTGACGCGTTCGTGCAGCATCGTCAGTGCAGGCAGGGCGGCGAGCATGAACACGCCCGCTGTGATCAGCATCGTCACCGGCACGAATTCAGTCGCACCTTGCCCTTGCCCCTGTGCCCAGCCGATCCAGACAAGACTCGCCCCCAGCGAGACCAGCCCGCCGACATAGCCCAGTGACCACCCCCAGCCCGATACCCGACCCAGGGCACGCGGCCGGGCGAGTTCGGGCAGAAACGCCGCGATCAGGTTTTCCCCCGTCCCGAAGAAAAAATTGGACAACACCAGTGCCACGACAGCGAGCACCACCGCGTTCGGCCCGGCAAAGAACAGCAGCGCGGTCAGGCCCACACAACCCAGCGTGGTCAACCACAGCAGTTTCTTCTTGCCCGTGTGCGCATCCGCCCAGGCTCCGACCAGGGGTGCGGTCAGCAAAATGGCGGCATACGACAGCGACAGTGCGAGCGTCCACGCGAACGTCGCCCATGGTGCGTCGCCCGCCACCACCGAGACGAAATAGGCGCTGAACACGGCCGTGATCACCACCGTGGTGTAGCCCGAATTGGCGAAGTCGAACATGGCCCAGGCCCACACCTCGCGCGGCCGTACGCCAGGCTGAAGCAGGCGCGATGCCGCGCTGGATGAGGCAGAAGGTGTCATGTCGACTGGTTTCCGGACAGGTTGTGGGCGGTTTTCAGGCAATCGGTCTCAGAGCACCCGATTCACTTCGTACACCGCCTCGATTGCGCGCCCTGTCCAGTGGTATTCCAGATAGGCCGCGTGCTGGCAGTTTTTGACGATGGCCGTGCGCAGGGCAGCCAGACAAGTACCCCCGGCATGGCGCACCGACGGGTAGACGATACCCTGTGCGCCGGCTGCCCGGAGTGCGCGTCCCAGGGACTGGGTGTAACGGTAGTCGTCGGGCGCAAGAATGCGGGGGTCGGCTTCGGCGAGCGTCCGCAGATCGACCGCCTGTCCTCTGGCCTCGACACTATATAGCCGCATCTGCAGACGAATGGGGTCTTCCTGTGTCGCTTGCATGAAAAGCGTCGAATGATGGCGCGTCTCGGCAATGGCGGTTTCGCGCATGCGGGCGCAATAAAACACCCCGTAACTGCCGTCGCTGTAACGGCTGCCCAGCGGGTTGGGATGGGTGAACGCGGCCATGATGCAGGTGCTGCCCGGCCCGAACAGCCGTTCCTCTACCGGCACCAGACTGATGTTGCCGATCTCGTCACGGATCCGGTCGTTGGTCAGGGCTTCGAGTGCGTAGAGGGCGTCAAAGTCTTCCGCGCGCGCCACTCGCTCGAACAGGCCTACGGCGGGATAACGGCTGGGGATGACGCGGAAGGCCGGGTTCCAGCCGATCCGGGTTTCGGGGGTGTCCAAGACCGGCGACTCAGGCCCAGCCACCGCGCTGGGCGTCGAGGTACTGCCGCACCGCCAGCAGGTCGGCCACATTGCCGGCCAGCATGCGTTCCAAAGCGCTCCTGCCGCCAAACAGCGCAGCGCTATTGGGTTTGTTCACCCAGGCATCGGCAGCGGCCGCGTCGGGCAGCAGGATTTGCAACGCCTTGTAGATACCCAGCACATAGGACAGCCGTTCCAGCGTATCGCGCTTGAGGTCGGCGCGCTCGGGTGTGGCTTTCCACTTGAAAAACGTCGACCGACCGGGCGCGCCCAGCAACACCATCTGCGCGTCGGTGTTGAGCCCCCAGTCGCGCGCGATATTGAAGAACGCACGCAGCCCGGCTGCGGCCATGTCGCGGGAACTGGCTTGCGGCGCGTAGCGCGGCCGGGACTCGGCGACGTGTTCGGCTGGGGGCATCACGATACTCCTGAGTTTTCTTACGACCACTTATCGCAGAATAGTCTACAAATAGACTACATGCAAGCTTCGCCCGGAGCGTGCCCTACTGCGATTCGCTTCCTTCGGATCGCTGCTGCTGGAGCGCCCACATGTGGGCATACACCCCGTTTTGTGCAAGCAGGTCGGCGTGCCGGCCACGCTCGACGATGCGGCCGGCGTCCATCACCAGGATTTCATCCGCCTCGATAATGGTCGACAGGCGGTGCGCGATGATGAGGCTGGTGCGGGTTTTCGCCATTTCCATGAGCTCGGCCTGGATGGCCTTCTCGGTGCGGGTGTCGAGCGCCGAAGTCGCCTCGTCGAGGATGAGGATGGCCGGGTTCTTCAGCAGCGTGCGGGCGATGGCGACGCGCTGTTTTTCCCCGCCGGAGAGTTTCAGGCCGCGCTCGCCCACCACCGTCTCCCAGCCCTGTGGCAGGCGCTCGATGAAATCGAGGATGTGCGCCGCGCGCGCGGCGGCGACGATTTCCTCACGGTCCGCATCGGGGCGGCCATAGGCAATGTTGTGATAGATGCTGTCGTTGAACAGCACCGTGTCCTGCGGCACCACGCCGATAGCCTGGCGCAGCGAGTCCTGGGTGACATGCCGGATGTCCTGTCCGTCGATGCGGATGCCGCCCTGCTGCACGTCATAGAAACGGAACAGCAACCGGGCGAGCGTGGATTTGCCGGAACCCGAGGCCCCGACGACGGCGACGGTGCGGCCCGCCGGAATCGCAAAACTGATGTCGTGCAGGATGGGCCGGTCCGGGTTGTAGGCAAAGGACACGTGATCGAAGGCGACCTCGCCGGCGAACACCTCCAGACGCCGCGCGTCAGCCCGGTCTTCCACTTCGCGCGGCCGGTTGAGCAGGGCGAACATGCGCTCGATATCGGTGGTGGACTGCTTGATCTCGCGATACATCACACCCAGAAAAGAGAGCGGCTGGAACATCTGCAACAGGAAGGCATTGACCATCACCAGGTCGCCCAGCGTCAGCGTGCCCTCGACCACCCCGGCACCTGCGCGCCAGACCATCGCCGTCACCCCGAGCGCGATGACGCCGGCCTGCGCGGCGTTGAGCAGACCGAGCGTGCGCTGCGACTTCAGCGCCATGTCTTCCCATTCGGCCAGGCTCTTGTCGTAGCGGGCGGCTTCATACCGCTCGTTGGCAAAGTATTTCACCGTCTCGTAATTGAGCAGGCTGTCGATGGCCTTGGTGTAGGCCTCGGAATCCAGCGTGTTGGCGCGGCGCACGAACTGTGTGCGCCAGTCGGTAATGGTCATCGTCAGGCCGATGTAGGCAACCAGCGTCACCAGCGTGATCGCACCGAACACCCAGTCGAGCTTGACCACGAGCACGGCCGCCACCATCAGGATTTCCAGCACCGTCGGCGTGATACGGAACAGCAGATAGCCGACCAGGCTCGACACCGCCTTGGCACCGCGCTCGATGTCGCGTGTGAGCCCGCCAGTCTGGCGTTCCAGATGGAAACGCAGCGACAGCGTGTGCAGATGCTCGAACACCGCCATGTTGATGCGCCGCATCGCCCGCTGGGTGACCTTGCCGAAGATCACATCCCGCAGATCGGCAAACGTGGTGCTGGCAAACCGCAAAAAACCGTAAGCCATGATGAGCGCGAGCGGCAGCACCAATTCAGGACGCGGCTTGTCGAGCGCATCGACGATGTCCTTGAGCACCAGCGGCACCGTCACCGAGGCGAGCTTGGCCCCCACCAGCAGGGCCAGCGCCAGCAGCACGCGGCCACGGAACTCCCACAGATAAGGAAACAGCCTGCCCACGGAACGCAGGCTGGGATCGACGGCAGATGCCGGAACGGCAGAAGAATGGACGGCGCGGGACATGGGCTCGGGTAGAATTGCGGCTTCGTTTCTCCGGGATTCTACGCTGGCGCGATGCGCCGGCTGTCGCACCCATGACACTCTACGGCATTCCCAACTGTACCACCGTCAAGAAAGCGCGCGCCTGGCTCGCCGAACACGGCCACGAAGTGGCCTTCCACGATTTCAAGAAACAGGGTGTGGACGCAGCTTGGCTGAAGCAGGTGGCGAAGCAGACCGGCTGGCAGGCGCTGCTCAATACGCGCGGCACGACCTGGCGCAAGCTCAGTGATGACGAGAAAGACGCGGCCGGCAACGAAGCTGGCGCGATCACCCTGATGCTGGCCCAGCCGAGTGTGATCAAACGCCCGGTGCTGGAACGCGACGGCCGTTACCACGTGGGCTTTGCCGAAACCGACTACGCCGCCCTCTTCGATCTCTGAGCCTCCCACCCATGCGCTTCCCCACCCTGTCCCTGCACGGCCTTGCCGCCCTGCTGCTTGCCTGTTCTGCCCTGCCCGCGCTGGCAGGCGACGCCATCCTGCGCTACACGGCCAAGCTGCCGGCCGATGTGGCCTACCAGAAGCTTTACCAGGCGCTGGAGGACAAGGGCTACTACGTCATCTTCGAACCCAATATGGGACGCACCCTCGCCGGCATGGCCGAGCGCCTGGGCAAGGACTACAACCGCAACCAGCTCAGCACCATGCGCAGCCTGGTGTTCTGCAATCCCGTGCTCACCAACCGCATCGCCAACGCCGATCCGGCTTTGCTGGCGCTATGCCCGCTGCACGTATCGCTGACGCACAAGGACGGCGTGTCCTCGGTGTTTTTCGCCCGCCCCGGCGTGCTCGCCGCAGGCAGCCCCGGTGCCGCCGAGGTGCAGTCGATCGAAAGCGAAATCGACCAGATCATCCGGGAGGCGCTCCGTGTCCAGTGAGTTGCTCGCCCAGGCGGTCGCGTCCAGCGCCACGGTCGCACTCGCAGTTGATCTGCTCCAGCGCAAATCCCTCACGCCGGACGACGCCGGTTGCCACGACCTGATCGAGGCCCGCCTCGACGCGCTGGGCTTCCACATCGAGCGGCATCGCCACAACGGCGTCGACAACCTGTGGGCGCGGCGCGGCCATCTGCCGCCGCTGGTGTGCTTTGCCGGGCATACCGACGTCGTGCCCACCGGCCCGCTCGATAAATGGGACAGCGACCCTTTCACCCCCACCCTGCGCGACGGCAAGCTCTACGCGCGCGGCGCGGCCGACATGAAAACCTCGGACGCGGCCTTCATCGTCGCCATCGAACGCTTTGTCGCCAGTCATGCCCGTCACCGCGGTTCGATCGCGGTGCTGCTCACCTCGGACGAAGAAGGCCCGGCCACCGACGGCACGGTGAAGGTCGTCGAGGCGCTGCGCGCGCGCGGCGAATTCCTCGATTACTGCATCGTCGGCGAACCCACCAGCGCCGCCGAATTCGGCGACACCATCAAGAACGGCCGGCGCGGTTCGCTGTCCGGCAGGCTCACCGTCAAGGGCGTGCAGGGCCACATCGCCTATCCGCATCTCGCCAAGAACCCCATCCACCTGGCGGCGCCTGCCATCGCCGAACTCGCCGACACCATGTGGGACGAAGGCAGCGCCTATTTCCCGCCCACTACCTGGCAGATCTCCAACATTCGCGGCGGCACCGGTGCGACCAACGTGATTCCGGGCACGGTCGAAATCCTCTTCAACTTCCGTTACTCTACCGCCAGCACCGCCGACGGCCTGAAGGATGCGGTCAACGAAATCCTCGACAGCCATGGCCTCGACTACGAAATTGAGTGGACCCTGTCCGGCAAACCCTTCCTCACGCCCCGGGGCGCGCTGTGCCAGGTGCTGAGTGACGCCATCCGGGAAATCACCGGCGTCACGCCCGAACTGTCGACCACCGGCGGCACCTCGGACGGCCGCTTTATTGCCGACATCTGTCCGCAGGTGGTCGAATTCGGCCCGCTCAACAACAGTATCCACAAGCTCAACGAACACGTCGAACTCGACGACATCGAACGCCTGACGGCGGTGTACCAGAAGACGCTGGAAAAACTCCTCGGCTGATCCGCTACTTTCCGCTCACCGCTCACCCTTTACCTCTCCGTATGACCGCCTTCGACGACACCGAATCCCTGATCACCGTGCGCGACTGGCTGCGCTTTGCCGTGTCGCGCTTCAACGAAGCCAAGCTGTTCTTCGGCCATGGCTCGGACAACGCTTTCGATGAAGCGGCGTATTTGATCCTCGCCACCCTCAAGCTGCCGCTCGACCGCCTGGAGCCGTTTCTCGACGCCAGCCTCACCCATGGCGAAGCCGAATCGCTGAAGGCGGTGATCGAGCGGCGCGTGCGCGACCGTGTGCCGGCGGCCTACCTCACCGGCGAAGCCTGGCTCGCGGGGCACCGCTTTGTCGTGGACGAGCGCGTCATCGTGCCGCGTTCCTTCATCGCCGAACTGCTGGCGGACCAACTCTCACCCTGGGTCGAGGATGCTGACGGGGTGGCGAACGTGCTCGATTTGTGTACCGGCTCGGGTTGCCTCGCCATCCTCGCCGCCGAAGCCTTTGGCCAGGCGCAGATCGACGCGGTTGATTTATCGGCAGACGCGCTCGCCGTGGCTGCCCAAAACGTCGCCGACTATGGCCTCGCCAGCCGCATCCGGCTGGTCGAATCGGACCTGTTTGCCGCCCTGGGGGACCGTCGCTACGACGTGATCATCAGCAATCCGCCCTACGTCAATGCCGAATCGGTCGCTGCACTGCCGCCGGAATACCGAGCCGAACCGGCGCTCGCGCTGGGCTCGGGGGCCGACGGACTGGACGCCACGCGTGCCATCCTCGCTGCCGCCCCAGCCCACCTCAATCCCGGCGGTGTGCTGGTGGTGGAAATCGGTCACAACCGTGACGCGCTCGAAGCCGCCTACCCTGCCCTGCCCTTCACCTGGCTCGACACCGCAGGCGGCGACCAGTTCGTGTTCCTGCTCAGATACGAAGACTTCTGAACGTCACGCTTGCGCCGGGTGCGTGTATCGGCCTGCCAATTCGCTGCGTTTATAATGGCGACCGGCCCACAATAACAATCGGCCACCCGAATCCGCATTCCCCGAACCCGCAAACCAAGGAGCTCATCATGCAACAGCAACTGGACGTGTTCGTCGCTTCCTTCACTGCCTTCTGGACCCAGCTGGCTGGCTTTGTTCCGCAACTGATCGCCGCCCTAGTACTGCTGTTTCTCGGCTGGCTGTTTGCCAATCTGATACGCACGGGCGTGCTGAAGCTTCTGGACGTGCTGAAGTTCGACTCGATTGCCCAGAAGACCGGCATCGAAGCTTTTCTTAAACAAGGCAATCTGGATCTCAGCCTGTCGCGCATCCTCGCCAAGCTCGCCTACTGGATCGTCATCTTCATCGTGGTGGTGGTGGTCGCCAACAGCCTCGGCCTGCACATGGTGGCTGATCTCTTCAACAAGATCGTGCTCTACATTCCCAACATCATCGTCGCCATCCTGGTGCTGGTGTTCGGCGTACTCGTCGCACGCTTCATCAACCGCATGGTGTTCGCCTATCTGAACAACATCGGCGTGCAGGGCGCGCTCACCCTCAGCACGCTGTCCGAGTACGGCGTGATCGTCTTCGTGGTCTTCGTCGCGCTGGAGCAGCTCGACATCGGCACCGACCTCCTCACCGCCGCTTTCCAGATCGGCTTCGGTGCCATTGGTCTGGCCTTCGCGCTGGCCTTTGGCCTGGGCGGCCGTGAATGGGCCGCGAGCGTCATCAAGAAGCTGACCGAGAAATAAGCCCGCCGCCGGACCCTGCGGGGGGCCGGTGACCCGGGGTCATGGGGCGTGGCGACGTGGCGCAACTCATGTCGCCGCCTTCGTCGTGCCTACCAATCCAGCCGCAACGCCACGTAGCCCCTTGGCTCGAACGCGCGATCCGGGTTCACCGTCAGGTCGCCCTCGCCCTGGATTTCCAGATAGTCGCCGAGCAGGCTCTGGCCGACCAGCGCGACTTCGGCGCGTGCGCCCTGCCACTTGAAGCGTTTGGCGAGGCGCAGATCGAGGCGGTCGTGGGCGGGCACGTCGTCGTAGTTGACCCAGCGCATGTCGCCGCGATAGTAGTAGCCCAGACTGGCGATGATGGGACCGAAGTCGTGATTGGCCAGCAAGGACAGTTGATGGCTGGGGGCGGAGCGGCGCAGGTCCGAGGTGTCGGCGCGGGTGCGCGTCCAGGATTGCGCAAGGGTGAACCAGGTCGACTTGCCGCCCTGCCAGCGCAGCTGGTACTCGATTCCGGTCTGGCGCGCTTCGTGGAGGTTGGCGAACACCACGGTGGTGATGCTGGGGCTGAGCTCGCCCGTCACGACATAGTTGCCATCGCTGTCGATGAGGTCGTGCAGGCGGTTGTGGAAGAGACGCACGTCGAGGTCGAGCCTGCCGCGCTGGTAGAGATAACCGAGTTCGGCGCTGTCCATGCGTTCCGGATCGAGTTCGAAGGGGCTGATCGCGATCTGGTCGATGAGTCCAAAGATGGGACTGCGCAGGGCGAAGTCCGCTTCCTGTTCAAGGATGGTGGGCGAGCGGTACGCGCGGCTGACGCCCGCGCGGAAGGCATGGCCCTCGACAGGCAGCCAGTTGACGGCCAGGCGCGGCGAGAGCCGGGTGCCGGCGTAGTAATGATTTTCGAGCATGAGGCCGCCGTGCAGGACCCAGTCACGGACCGGACTCCACTCCGCCGTGCCCGACAGGCGATACACAGTGCCGCTGTGGGTGGTGTCCCCCACCAGGCTGGGCGAGTGCGCACGGTCGCGGCGGGCTTCTGCGGTCCAAACGGTGCGCAGGCTATCCAGCGGCCGCGCCTGCATGGAAAACTCCAGCGCGGTGCGGCTGTACCAGTAGTCGAGGTTGTCCGGCGTAAGGGCACCGATGGGGGGAAATACCAGGGTCGGGAAAGTCTCGTCGGCCCGCGTATGGCTGTGGTCGAAGCGCAGGTGCCATTCGTTGTCGGCGGACAGGGTGCGCGTCCATTGCGCCTGCGCGTAGGCGCTGGAAAAGTCGGTGGTCTGGGTGGGCGAAAACGTGAAGTCGACGGTGCTGCCGTTCCATTCGCCGAGCACGCCGCCGGCCTGGAAGACGACTTCGTCGCGGGTATTGGGCCGCCATTCGGCACGGGTGTCGATAAGATGGTCGCGCGCCAGGTCGTTGCGGCTGTCGAGCCAGTCGTCACGGCGGCTATTGAGCGTGGCGCGCCATTGCCAGTCGCCCGCCCCGCCGGCGGCGCGCACGAGGCCGTCACGGATCTGCGTGCTGCCGAGCGTGCCGGCGACCGTCCAGCCCGGCGTGGCGGCGGCCGGGCGGGTGAAGATGTGGATGCTGGCGACGACGGCATTGATGCCGTCGACGGGCGCGTTGGGCCCGCGCACGATCTCGATGCGCTCGATGTCGTCGACCGCGAGCGGAATGCCACGCCATTGTACCGAGCCGTAGCCGGGGTTGTAGACCGAGCGGCCGTCGACCAGCACCTGTACGTGGCGCGAGAAGATGCTCGACAAGCCCTGGTAGGTGACCGTGGGGATGTTGCCTGCCACCCAGCTCACCTGCATCCCGGGCACCAGGCGGAACACGTCGGGCAACTGGCGGAAACCGGACGCCTCGATCATTTCGCGGGTGATGACGGTGACGGCGGCTGGGGCACGGTCGCGCGCCTGCGGCAAGCGCGAAGCCGAGGACACCAGGGGCAGATCGGCGAGGAATACGTCTTCCGAAAAGGTATCGGCTGTGGCAGCCCAGACCGCCGACACATGCAGGCAGACCAGGCCTGACAGCGCCATTTTCAGCATCGAGAAGCTCCCTGCGTATTTGTTATTCGATTGCTGTGCCGTGCTGTCCTAACGGATGCGTGGCTTGCGCGTGTGTTTGTCCGGCACGCCGCGCATCTGCCGGCGCGGCCCGGCTTCGAGCCCGGCCCATTCCTGCACGCGGGCGACGATCTCGTCTTCGAGTTCGATCTTCTGCCCACGCTTGAGCTGCGGCGGCAGCGCGATGGGGCCGAAACGAATCCGGGTCAGCCGCGACACGGTGAAGCCCAGGTGTTCGAAGATGCGGCGCACCTCGCGCTTGCGACCTTCCTTGATGATGATGCGGTACCAGCGGTTGGCCCCCTCACCGCCGGCGCGAAAGCAGCTTTGCAACTGTGCCGGGCCGTCGTCGAGTTCGACACCGTCGGTGAGTTGCTGGATCTGCTCGTCGGACAGTTCACCCAGCAGGCGCACGGCGTATTCGCGTTCGACTTCGAAGCGCGGGTGCATGAGGTGGTTGGCGAGTTCGCCCGAGGTGGTGAAGATCATCAGGCCGTCCGTGTTGTAGTCGAGACGGCCGATGGCTATCCACTTGGCACCGCGCAGTCTGGGCAGCGCGTCGAACACGGTGGCGCGGCCCTTGGGGTCGTCGCGGGTGACGATCTCGCCTTCGGACTTGTGGTAAATGAGGATACGGGTGCGGCGCGTGTCCTCGAAGCGCAGGTAGACGCGGCGGCCGCCGATTTTCACGATGTCGCGCGGGCCGACCTTGCTGCCCAGGGTGGCGGCCTCGCCATTGACCTGCACGCGGCCTTCACTGATCCAGGTTTCCATTTCCCGGCGCGAGCCGATGCCGGCGGTGGCCAGCGCCTTCTGCAGGCGTTCGGCCGGGGCTTCGGGTGCAATGGCCTGCGCCAGGCGCGCAGCGGCTCGGCCCTTGGGGACGGCGGTCGGCGAGCGCCGGATGGGGGTGGGACGGGACATGTCAGGGACTTTCGTAAAGATGTGGGGCGGCGATTTCGATCACTGCGCAAAAGGGCTGGGGCACGTGTGCGCCGGCGGTTTCGATGATCGCACCGACCACGGTGTTCGCATCATGCTCGCGCACTTCCGGGATGAGCGCGGTTTCGTTCGGCGCGACCAGCGTGCCCAGCTCTTCCAGCGGTGGCAGGTCGGACAGACTCAAGAGGCCGAGATCACTGAGGAAGGCGCTGGTGGTACCGAACAGTGTGGGCCGGCCGGGTACGTCGCGGTGGCCGATGGCCTCGATCCAGCCGCGCTCTTCCAGCGTCTTGACGATGTTGGGATTGACCGACACGCCCCGGATGTCCTCGATGTCGCCGCGCGTCACCGGCTGTCGGTAGGCGATGATCGCCAGCGTTTCCAGCACCGCGCGCGAATAGCGCGGCGGTTTCTCGTCCTTCATGCGCGTAAGCCAGGGCTGCATCTCGGGCCGGCTCTGGAAGCGCCAGCCGTCGGCGACCTGCACCAGTTCCACGCCGCGGCCGTGCCAGTCGGCGGAGAGGGCGTCGAGTGCCGAATGCAAGTCGGCATTGGCCGGCGCGGTCTCGAACAGGCGCCTGATCTCGGCCAGCGTCAGCGGTTCGACGGCGACGAGCAGCGCGGCTTCGAGCACGCGCTTGAGATCGTCAGGATTCTGGTTCGGTTGAAGATTCATGCAGCCTCACGTAGATGGGGGCGAAGGCCTCGGCCTGCGTCACGTCGACCAGGGTTTCCTTGGTGAGCTCCAGCACCGCCAGGAAGGTGACGACGAGTTCGTGCACCGTTGAGGATTCCGGAAACAGGTCCTTGAATGCCATGAATTCACCCGGTGTCAGACGCTTGAGGATGCGGCTCATGTGCTCGCGGATCGACAGTTCCTGGCGACCGATGCGGTGGTGGGTGCGGTTCTTCGCGCGCGACAGGATTGCCAGCCAGGCGGCGGCGAGTTCTTCCGGATGCACGCTCGGCAAACGCCGGGCCACAGCGGGCAGGAACACGCTGACGGTCTCGAAATCACGCCCGGCCTGCGGCAGGCTATCGAGCCGCTGGCCAGCCAGTTTCATCTGCTCGTATTCCAGCAGGCGGCGCACCAGTTCGGCACGCGGATCATCGCCCTCGCCCGCCTCCTCGGCCTGCTCGCGGCGCGGTAACAGCATGCGCGACTTGATGTCGATCAGCATCGCCGCCATCAGCAGGTATTCCGCCGCCAGTTCCAGCCGCGTGGCCTGCGCCGCCTCCACGTAGGCCATATATTGCCGGGTCAGCGCCGCCATGGGGATGTCGAGCACGTCCAGGTTCTGCTTGCGGATCAGGTAGAGCAGCAGGTCGAGCGGGCCTTCGAAGGCGTCGAGAAACACCTCCAGCGCGTCGGGGGGAATGTAGAGATCCTGCGGCAGTTCGGTGAACAGCTCACCCCGCACTTTGATGACGGGTGCGGGCGGTGTCTTGGACTGGGGCGAATCGAGCAGCTCGGCTTCGGACATGGGCGGCATTTTACCCCGAGGACCTCACCCGGCCCGGGATGAATTGCGGTTTACGTGCGGCGAAACAGCGTGGGGCTTGCATTTTACCGAACGGTCAACTAGCATCCGTTCCATGAACGTCGCTACCGATACTCGCTCCCGCATCATCGCTGCCGCCAAGCCGCGCTTCCATTCGCGCAGCTATGCCAACGTCGGCATCCAGGAAATCTGCGAAAGCGCCGGCGTGCAGAAGGGCAGCTTCTACCATTTCTTCCCGTCCAAGCGCGATCTGGTGCTTGCGGTCGTCGACGAATTCGCCGACGAGTGGGCCAACGGCTTTGTCGCCGAGGCCTTCGACCCTGCCCTGCCGCCGATGGAGCGCATCGACTATCTGGTCGACGCCGCCTATTTCTGGCAAAAATCGATCAAGCAGGTGCACGGCCGCATGCTGGGCTGCATCTTCGGCAACCTCACGCTCGAAGTCAGCACACAGGACGACATCCTGCGCGCCAAGCTCCTGGCGATCTTTTCGCGGGCCAAGTCCCGCTTCAAGGACACCCTGGAGGAAGCCGTCGCCGCCGGCACCATCGCGCCGCTCGATGCAGACCGCACCGCCGAGGCCATGCTGGCTTATCTTGAAGGCGTGATCCTGCTGGCCAAATCGCAGAACGACCCCGAGGTCATCTACCGCCTCGCCCCCGCCATCAAGACGCTGCGCGTCGAATCGGCTGCCTGAGCGCTATGTCAGACAGCCGCATTTTTTTCCTCTACGAGTTAACCGACCGGTCTAGCGATAATCTCGTGTTTCTCTCGCCAAGCCTTATCTCCAGGTCATCAAGCCTTTTCGCCCGGCAATTTTTTTTGCCGATTGTCTTGACCGAACGGTCATCTATTAAAGGAGGTTTCACCATGAGCACCCACGCAACCCAGACTCTCGATGCACGCGGCATGAACTGCCCGCTGCCCATCCTGCGCACCAAAAAAGCCCTGACCGATCTCGGCCAGGGCGACACCCTGGCCGTCGTGGCGACCGACCCCGGTTCGCTGAAGGACATGCAGGCCTTCTGCAAGCAGACCGGCCACGAACTGGTCTCGTCGAGCGAGAAGCAAGGCGAGTTCGAATTCCTGATCCGCAAAAACTGAGGAGACGACCATGGGCGCAAACGAAACCAACATCGCCACCCTGGACCAGGCCGTATTCAATCAGTGGTTTGACCAGCGCTTCGAAGCCAGGATGGCCGAGCGCGAAGCCGCGCATGTGCCGTCCCTGTCGATCATCGCCACCAAGGGTACGCTGGACTGGGCCTACCCGCCCTTCATCCTCGCCTCCACCGCTGGCGCGCTGGGCTGGGACGTGTCGGTGTTCTTCACCTTCTATGGGCTCGAACTGCTGAAGAAAGACCTGCACCTGGAGATCAGCCCGCTGGGCAACCCCAGCATGCCGATGAAGATGCCTTTCGGCCCGCAGTGGCTGAAGGACATCAACTGGAAAGTGCCGAACGTCGTCATGGCCGGCATCCCCGGCTTCGAAAAAATGGCGACCGGGCTCATGGAGCAGACAGTGAAGAACAAGGGCGTCGCCAGCATCGACGTACTGCGCAGCGCCTGTCTCGAAGCCGACGCCAAGCTCTACGCCTGCCAGATGACGGTCGACCTGTTCGGCTATTCGCAGGACGATTTCATTCCGGAGATCGAAGGCTGGATCGGCGCGGCGAGCTTTCTGCCGCAGGCGCAGAAGTCGGACGTGTGTCTGTTTATCTGAGCCGTGTCGTGCCCGGGTCGCGCTGATGCATCCGCACGGCACGGGTGGTAAAGGTGGCCTATTCAAGCACACCGAATAGATTATTTCAGCCAGGTTTTAGGAGTTTTTGTGTAAACGGTCACCCGGCGGGAAACTGCTGCATTGCCAAGAGTAATGATGACCATAAAGAAACACGACGTACCCGATGAACTGGTGGCCAGCCTGGCCGACAACGGCAGGAATTCGCTTAGCATGAGCGGATCGCAGCGAGCTTGGGGCCGACTTCTTCTTCGCCCATCCTTACGCTTCGTGGGAGCGCGGTACCAACGAGAAGATGAACGGCCTTATCGGGCAGTTCTTTCCAAAGAAGATGTCTTTCGGTTTCTGGACAGGTCTGAAATCGATCGTTGCAGGCAAGTCAGACCCTTGTGTCCCGAAATAGGCCTATGGCCTCGTCCAGCCGCTGCACGGCATGTACCGCCATGCTGGCGATCTTCTGCTTCGGCTGGTTGGCGGCCGGCACGATGGCCTGGGTGAAGCCGAGCTTGGCGGCTTCCTTCAAACGCTCCTGGCCGCGCTGCACCGGGCGGATTTCGCCGGCCAGCCCCACCTCGCCGAACATCACCAGCTTGTCGGGCAGCGGCTGGCTACGGAGCGACGAGACGATGGCGGCGAGCACCGCGAGGTCGGCGGCGGGCTCGCTGATCTTGACCCCGCCGACGGCATTGACGAACACATCCTGATCGAAACAGGCGATGCCGGCATGGCGATGCAGCACGGCGAGCAGCATGGCGAGGCGGTTCTGCTCCAGTCCCACAGAGAGCCGGCGCGGGCTGGGCGCGTGGCTGGCATCGACCAGCGCCTGGATTTCCACCAGCAGGGGCCGCGTGCCCTCCTGGGTGACGAGCACGCAGGAACCGGGCACGGGTTCACCGTGGCGCGAGAGGAATATCGCCGACGGGTTGGACACGCCCTTCAGGCCCTTCTCGGTCATCGCGAACACGCCGATCTCGTTGACCGCGCCGAAGCGGTTCTTGAACGCGCGCACCAAGCGGAAACTCGATCCGGTATCGCCCTCGAAATACAGCACGGTGTCGACGATATGCTCGAGCACGCGCGGGCCGGCGATCGCGCCTTCCTTGGTGACGTGGCCGACGAGGATGATCGCGCAGCCGGTCTGCTTGGCGTGGCGCGTGAGCTGGGCGGCGCATTCGCGCACCTGCGCCACCGAACCCGGTGCCGAGGTCAGCGCTTCGGAATACACGGTCTGGATCGAATCGATGACCGCGACCTCCGGCTTCAGCGCGTCGAGCTGCGCGAGGATGGCCTCCAGGCGGATTTCCGGCAGAACCGGCAGATTCGTCTCGGGCAGGGCGAGGCGTCGCGCCCGCAGCGCAACCTGGCGCGCCGATTCCTCGCCACTGACATAAAGTGTTTTCCGGTTGCCGGACAGTCCCGCCAAGGCCTGCAAGAGCAGCGTCGATTTGCCGATGCCGGGATCGCCCCCGATGAGGACCACCCCCCCCGGCACCAGACCGCCACCCAGCACGCGGTCGAGTTCGCCGATGTCCGTCGCGATGCGGCTTTCCTCGGAGGCCTCGACGTCGTGCAGCAGCTGGAGGGTGCTGGCCGGTGCCAGCCCGGCGAAACGCGGCCTGGCTGATTCGGCGACGGTTTCGACAAGGGTGTTCCAGGCGTTGCAGTGCGGACACTGGCCCTGCCACTTGGGCGACTGACCGCCGCATTCGGTACAGGTGTAGACGGTTTTGGCTTTGGCCAAGGGATCAGGCTGGAAACACGCCCGTGGACAGATATCTGTCTCCCCGGTCGCAGACGATGGAAACGATCACGGCATTCTCGACTTCCTTCGACAACTGGAGCGCCGACCACAGTGCGCCACCCGAGGAAATACCGGCAAAGATACCCTCCTCGCGCGCCAGCCGCCGGGTGGTTTCTTCCGCGTCGAACTGGGTCACGTAGATCATGCGATCAACGCGGTCGTAATCGCAGATGTCGGGCACGTATTCTTCTGGCCACTTGCGGATACCGGGAATCTGCGCACCTTCCACCGGCTGCACGCCGACGATCTGGATGGCCGGATTGCGTTCCTTGAAAAAGCGCGAGCAGCCCATGATGGTGCCCGTGGTGCCCATGCTGGACACGAAATGCGTGAGCCGGCCCTGGGTATCACGCCAGATTTCCGGTGCGGTCGAACGGTAATGCGCCTCGGGGTTGTCCGGATTGGCAAACTGGTCGAGGATCTTGCCGATGCCCTGCTTTTCCATCGCCAGCGCCAGATCGCGCGCACCCTCCATGCCGGCTTCCTTGCTGACCAGCTGCAACTCGGCCCCGAAGGCCCGCATGGTCTGCTGGCGTTCGATCGAAGCGTTTTCCGGCATCAGCAGGATGAGCTTGTAGCCGCGCATGGCCGCCGCCATTGCCAGTGCAATGCCGGTGTTGCCGCTGGTGGCCTCGATCAGCGTGTCGCCGGGCTGGATATCGCCGCGCGCCTGCGCCGCGTCGATCATCGACAACGCCGGCCGGTCCTTGACCGAGCCCGCCGGGTTGTTGCCTTCCAGCTTCACCAGCACGATGTTGCTGGTCAGCCCCGGCATCCGCTTCAGGCGGACCAGTGGGGTGTTGCCGACGGTGTCCTCGATGGATTTGTAGTCGCTCATGCTTTCAGGAGATGCTCGATATAACGTGCCGTGCCGGTCTGTACATCATAGAACGGCGCGTCGTAGCCGGCCGCCCGCAAGGCCGAGATATCCGCCTCGGTATGGCTCTGGTACTTGCCCTTCAACGCCTCGGGAAAGGCAATATAGCTCACGATGCCCTGCGCCTGCATGTCGGCCAAGCTCAGCGCCGGCTTACCTTCGGCGGCGCGGCAGGCGTTCACCGCCGCAACGGCCACGTCGTTGAAGCTCTGGCAGCGACCGGTCCCCACGTTGTAGATGCCCGACACCTCGGGGTGGTCGAGGAACCACAGGTTCACACGCACCACATCCTCCACCGAGACAAAATCGCGCCGCTGCTCGCCGTTGGGATAACCGTCGCAGCCTTCAAACAGCTTCACCTGTCCGCTGGCGCGATACTGGTTGGAAAAGTGAAAAGCGACCGACGCCATGCGGCCCTTGTGCTGCTCGCGCGGCCCATAGACGTTGAAATAGCGGAAACCCGCAATCTGCGCCGTGCGCTCGTTCCACAGCCGGCGCACGCTCTGGTCGAAGAGGAACTTGGAGTAGCCGTAGACGTTGAGTGGCGATTCGAATTCGCGCGATTCGGAAAACACATGGCCAGCGCCGTAGACACTGGCCGACGAGGCGTAGAGAAACTGCGCGCCTTCATCCTGGCAGAACTTGAGCAGCGCGCCGCTGTAGCGATAGTTGTTTTCCATCATGTAGCGACCGTCGGTTTCCATGGTGTCAGAACAGGCACCCTCGTGGAAGATCGCGGCCACACTGCCGTCGAGCACGCCCTCCTCGACAAAATCGAGGAACTCGGCCTTGTCGAGATAATCGGCAATCTCGCAGTCGACCAGGTTCCTGAATTTCTCGGCCTTGCTGAGGTTGTCGACTGCGATGATATTGGTCTCGCCACGCGCATTCAGCGCCTTGACGATGTTCGACCCTATGAAGCCGGCTGCGCCGGTAACCACGATGTAATGGCTCATGCCGTTTCTCCGAAAACTTCTTTGGCGCTGGCCACGGCCGTGCCGAATTTGCCCACCACGATGCCTGCGGCGCGATTGGCCAGCCGCATGGCTTCCACGCCATCCATGCCCGCCGCAAGCGCCGTCGCCATCGCGGCAATCACGGTGTCACCCGCGCCGGACACGTCGTACACCTCGCGCGCTTGGGTGGCTTCATGATGCGCACCGCGCGCATCGAACAGGCTCATACCTTCCTCGCTGCGTGTGAGCAGCAAGGCATCTATCCCGAATTCCGCACACACCGCCGCCGCTTTGTTGGCGAGTTCAAGCTCGGATTTCCAGCTTCCCGCCACATCCCGGAATTCGGAACGGTTCGGTGTGATCAGTGTGGCTCCTGCATAGCGTATCCAATCGTCACCCTTGGGGTCGACCAGAATGGGCTTGCCAGCGGCGCGGGCGAGTTCGATCATGCGCACGACGTGGGTCAACCCGCCCTTGCCATAATCCGACAGGATAACGGCATCGCAAGCAGGCAGAAGACCCAGATAGGCCTCCAGCTTTGCCGCGAGTATTTCATGGCTAGGCGGGGTTTCGAAATCGACACGCAGCAGCTGCTGTTGCCGGCCGATGACCCGTAGCTTGGTGATCGTGGAAAACGCCGGATCCTCGTGCAGATGCACCTCGAAGGGTTCCTTCTCCAGCAGGCCACGCAGGGCCTGACCAGCCTCGTCCTTGCCCGCCACGGACAGCAGCGTGACCTGTGCCCCAAGGGCAGCGGCATTGCGCGCGACGTTCCCCGCCCCGCCGATACGGTCCTCGTTGCGCTTGACGTGCACCACAGGTACCGGCGCCTCGGGCGAGATACGCGATACCTCTCCGAACCAGTAGCGATCGAGCATGACGTCGCCCACCACCAGGATGCGGGCTCGCCGGATGTCGTCGCGCAGGGTCATCAGGGGCGCCCGATGGGGAAATACTCGAAACCGAGCTCTCGCATGGCGCGCGGCTCATAGAGATTGCGACCATCGAAGATCACCGGTGATTTCAGCAGCGATTTCAGCGTATCGAAGTTGGGGCTGCGGAAGACCTTCCATTCCGTGACAATGAGCAGCGCGTCGGCATCCTGCAGCGCGTCCGTTGGACTGTCGGCCAGTTGCAAGTCGGCACGCTCGCCATAGATGCGGCGGGTTTCCTCCATCGAGGCCGGGTCGTAGGCCGATACGCTGGCACCCATCGCCCACAGGGCTTCGAGCATGGTACGGCTGGGGGCTTCACGCATGTCGTCGGTGTTGGGCTTGAACGCCAGGCCCCACATGGCAAAACGCTTGCCCTGCAAGTCCTTGCCGAAGCGTGCGACGAGCTTGTCGACCAACACCTGTTTCTGCGCCTCGTTGGCTTCCTCGACTGCATCGAGTACCCGAACGGGCACGCCGTTTTCCTGCGCGATGCGGCGCAGGGCCTGTACGTCCTTGGGGAAGCACGAGCCGCCGTAGCCGCAGCCGGCGTAGAGAAAGTGGTAGCCGATGCGCGGGTCGGAGCCGATACCATGGCGCACCTGCTCGATGTCGGCACCGAGTTTTTCCGCCAATACGGCCAGCTCGTTCATGAAAGAAATGCGCGTCGCCAGCATGGCGTTGGCAGCGTATTTCGTCAGCTCGGCCGAGCGGATGTCCATCACGGTGAGGCGATCATGGTTGCGCTGGAACGGCGCGTAGAGCTGGCGCAGCAGCATGGTGGCCTTGTCCGAATCCGTGCCCACGACGATGCGGTCGGGCTTCATGAAATCGTCAACGGCTGCGCCTTCCTTGAGAAATTCGGGGTTTGACGCGACGTTGAATTCAAGCGCTACGCCGCGCCTGGCCAGCTCCTCGGCGAGCGCCGCGCGCACCTTGTCGGCGGTGCCGACCGGCACGGTAGACTTGTCGACCACCAGCTTGTAATCCTGCATATGCCGCCCGATATTGCGTGCGGCCGCCACCACATACTGCAGGTCGGCCGAACCGTCTTCGTCCGGCGGCGTACCCACGGCGATGAACTGGATCTGGCCGAAAGCCACGGACTCCGCGATGTCGGTGGTGAAAAACAGACGGCCGGCCGCGACGTTGCGCCTGACCATGTCTTCGAGGCCGGGCTCGTAGATGGGGATGCCGCCGGCCTTCAGGGTGTCGATTTTTTTCGGATCGACGTCGAGGCAGAGGACCTCGTTGCCCACTTCCGCCAGACAGGTGCCGGTAACAAGGCCGACATAGCCGGTGCCAATGACCGTGATTTTCAAGTGTTGTCTCCCTGGATTATGAATTTCGATTCAAATGGATTCAGCCATGGAACGCGTGGTCCTAAGCATTCTGGATATCGGCCCGAATTTGCTGCAGTGCCGCGAGGGGATCAAGCGCGCCGGTGATGGGCCGCCCGATCACCAGATCGGTCGCACCGGCCTTCAGCGCCTCGATCGGCGTCATCACGCGACGCTGGTCGCCGCTGGCCGCCCCGGCCGGCCGGATGCCCGGCGTCACCAGGCGGAAATCCGTCCCCAGACTGGCGCGCAGCAGCGTCGCCTCCTGCGCCGAGCAGACTACGCCATCGAGTTGGCAGGCCTGTGTCAGTCGTGCCAGCCTCAACACCTGGTCGGCGGGGGCGTCCTGCACCCCCACTTCCGCCAGATCTTCGGCATTCATGCTGGTGAGCACAGTTACTGCGATCAACAGCGGCGGGTGCGGCAGGTCGGCCAGCGCCTCGCGTGCAGCTTCCATCATGCGACGCCCGCCCGCGGCATGCACGTTGAGCATCCACACACCCAGTCCCGCCGCAGCACGACAGGCCGCCGCCACCGTGTTGGGAATGTCATGGAATTTCAGGTCGAGGAAAACCTCGAAACCGTGTGCCACCAGTTCGCGCACCAGGTCCGGCCCGGCCACGGTGAAGAGTTCCTTGCCCACCTTCAGACGACACAGTGCAGGATCGAGCCGGGACACCAGCGCCAGCGTCGAGGCCGCATCCGGGAAATCCAGTGCGACGATGATCCTGGTCGAATTCACGCCGTGTCCTTCCCGCTCACCACCAGCCGCTTGCCGTTCACGCTTCCCCCTCCCGCCGCTCCGGATCAAAACTGTCCCAGCGTCCGCACGCCGGACAGCGCCAGAAGAACTGCCGCGCCTTGAAACCGCAGCTGGAGCACTGGTAGCGCATCATGCGCTGGCTATGCGACGCGATCAGGCTTTTTTCGACCTGCAGCAGTTCGCGCTCGCCGGCTTCGGCGTCGATCAGCTGGGCTTCGAGCAGGCGGTCGAGCGTGCGCAGGCTGGGGTTGCGGCGCAGTTCCTCGCGCGCAAGCTGGCTGGCCGCCGTCGCCCCTTCACTCTCGGATACGGCCAGGTACAGCGCGTTGAAGACATCCTGCGAAGGCTGGCGCGCATACAGGCCGCGCAACCATTGCACGCCTTCGGCCAGACGCCCCAGCAGACGATAGCTGCCGAGCACGCGTTCGACGACCAGGGCCATGTGCGGCGCGCTCTGGGCTTCCACCAGCCACCAGTCGGCAATGGCGGCTTCGTGGCGGCCCGCCGCCGCGTCAAGGTCACCGGCCATCAGGTTGGCGCGCACCGACTGGCGGTTGGCCGCCAGTGCCGCATCCAGTTCGCTGCTCGCCGCCGCGACATCGTTCCGCGTCGCGGCCAGCAACGCCAGTTCGCAGTGAAAGTGGGCAATCTCGGCATTGAGCGGCTTGTGGGTGTCGCGCTCCAGCACCCCTGCCGCCTCGATGGCCTTGTGCCAGTCTTTTTCCTGCACGTAGATTTCCAGCAGGAAGGTGCGCGCCAGCCCATGCTGCGCTGAGTCGAGCAGCCTGGTGAACACCTGTTCCGCCCGGTCGAGCAGGCCCGCCTTGAGATAGTCCTGCCCCAGTTCAGACAGGGCGCGCAGCCGCTGTTCCTCGACCAGGCCCTCGCGGGCCAGCAGGTTCTCGTGCATCCGGATGGCCCGGTCGAACTCGCCGCGCCGACGGAACAGCCCGCCGAGCGCAAAGTGCAGATCGATGGTTTCCGGTTCGAGTTTGACGACTTCGAGAAAGGCCTCGATGGCCTTGTCCGGCTGGTCATTGAGCAGGAAGTTGACGCCGCGAAAATAGGAATTTGGCAGGGCGCGCGATTCGGTGACAACCTGCTTGATATCGACCCGCGCGGCCAGCCAGCCCAGCGCAAAGAAGAGCGGAAACGCCAGCAGCCACCAGAGTTCGAATTCCATCGGTTCAGACGAGGGGGGGGGCGGACGGCGGCGGCATCGAGGTGGCAGCTTCATCCGCTGTCTTGCGGGCGGCTTCGCGACGCAGGCGAAACAGGGTGGGCAGCAGGGCCAGCACACCGGTCACCCCGCCCAGGACAAAGGCCAGTCCGAGCATGACGATGAGCGGCGCCTGCCAGATGTAACCAAGATAGGAATAAAAAATCACCGTCTGGCTGTTCTTCAGGGCAAAGCCCAGCACCAGCAGGAAGATCAGGATTTTTGCCGCCAGGCCAATGTAGCGTGTGAGATTGTTCATGTGCGGTCGCGCGCCTCTATCGCGCATTCTACCTTTGCCCGCTGTCTGCAAAAAGCCGACGGCAAAAGAAAACGGCGTCAGAAGACGCCGTTTCAGTACTATCCGCAACGCCGGCGTCTGATGCTCAGGGGTGGAAGTCCACCCGATCGCGCAGTTCCTTGCCTGCCTTGAAGTGCGGCACGTACTTGGCCGGCACCTGCACCTTCTCGCCCGACTTGGGATTGCGCCCGACGCGGGCAGGCCGGTAGCTCAGGCTGAAACTGCCAAATCCGCGAATCTCGATCCGCTCGCCGCGCGACAGGTTTTTTGCCAGCGCGTCGAGGATCGTTTTCACTGCCATTTCGATATCCGCAATGGAAAACTGCGAATGCCGGGCGGCAAGCTGGGCGATCAGCTCGGATTTGGTCATGGCTTACTCGGCGTTCTTGTTGTCGAGCTTGGCCTTGAGCAGCGCGCCCAGGTTGGTCGAACCCGTGGACGCTGCGGACTCGGATGCCATTTTCTTCATGGCGGCATCCTGTTCGTTCATGTCGCGGGCCTTGATCGACAGGTTGATCACGCGGTTCTTGCGATCCACGTTGATGATCATGGCTTCGACCTCGTCGCCTTCCTTGTAGTGGCTGCGCATGTCTTCCACACGGTCACGCGAAACTTCCGACGCGCGCAGGTAGCCTTCCATGTCGCCGTCGAGCGTGACCGTCGCGCCCTTCGCTTCCACGGTCTTGATCGTGCCCTTGACGATGCTGCCCTTCTCGTGACCCGAGGCGTAGCTGGTCAGCGGATCGCCTTCCAGCTGCTTGATGCCGAGCGAGATGCGCTCGCGTTCCAGGTCGATGCCGAGGACCACGGCCTCCACGTCCTGGCCCTTGCGGAAGTTGCGCACGGCTTCTTCGCCGGCCACGCTCCACGACAAGTCGGACAGGTGAACCAGGCCATCGATGCCGCCCGCCAGACCGATGAACACGCCGAAGTCGGTGATCGACTTGATCGCGCCCGAAACACGGTCACCCTTCTTGAAGTTCATCGAGAAGTCTTCCCACGGGTTCGACTTGCACTGCTTCATGCCGAGCGAGATGCGACGCTTGTCTTCGTCGATGTCGAGCACCATGACTTCGACTTCGTCGCCCAGCTGCACGATCTTGGAGGGGCTGACGTTCTTGTTGGTCCAGTCCATTTCCGAGACGTGCACCAGACCTTCGATGCCGGCTTCGATCTCGACGAACGCGCCGTAATCGGTAAGGTTCGCGACCTTGCCGAACATGCGCGTGCCCTGCGGATAGCGACGCGCGATGCCTACCCACGGATCGTCGCCGAGCTGCTTGATGCCAAGCGACACACGGTTCTTCTCGGTGTCGTAGCGCAGGATCTTGGCCTCGAGTTCCTGGCCGACGTGCACCACTTCGGACGGATGCTTGACGCGACGCCAGGCCATGTCGGTGATGTGCAGCAGACCATCGATGCCGCCCAGGTCGACGAACGCGCCGTAGTCGGTGATGTTCTTGACGATGCCCTTGACGATGGAGCCTTCTTTCAGGTTTTCCATCAGTGCTTCGCGGTCAGCACCCATGGTCTCTTCCAGCACGGCACGGCGCGACACGACGACGTTGTTGCGCTTGCGGTCGAGCTTGATGACCTTGAATTCCATTTCCTTGTATTCGAAGGGCGTGGTGTCCTTGACCGGACGCATGTCGACCAGCGAACCCGGCAGGAAGGCACGCAGGCCAGCCACCAGAACGGTCAGGCCGCCCTTGACCTTGCCCTGCACCATGCCGCTGACGATGCGGCCTTCGTTCATGGCGGCTTCCAGATCCAGCCACGCAGCCAGTTTCTTGGCGCGCTCGCGGGAGAGCTTGGTGGCACCAAAGCCGTCTTCGATGGATTCGATGGCCACGGCCACGAAATCGCCGATGCTGGCTTCGATCTCGCCCGCATCGTTCTTGAATTCTTCAACCGGGATCAGGCTCTCGGATTTGAGGCCGGCATTGACCGTCACGAAGTTATTGTCGATGGCGACAATCTCGGCGGTGATGACTTCACCCTGGCGCATTTCCTGGTGCGAGAGTGACTCCTCGAACAGGGCGGCAAAGCTTTCCATGCCAAGGTTATCCATGGCGGCGGGGGCGGCAGAAGCGGTAGCAGTAGACATTAAAAACCTTCTTGTCCGTCGGTGAGGACGGGGTTGGTTGCACATCGCCATCCCGCGGGCGCGGGGCTGGCACTCAATTTCCCTGTTGCGTGCGGTGATGATCCAGCACCGCCTGTACAGCCGCCTCGATCCCCATGTGGGTCGTATCGAGCAACAGCGCATCCGGCGCGGGTTTCAGCGGGGCGACGGCACGCGCGGTATCGCGCGCGTCGCGGGCCTGCATATCCGCAACAAGGGCCAGTAGGCTAGCAGAGTTCCCCTTTTCGATCAACTGCTTATAGCGCCTTTCGGCACGCGCCTCCGCACTGGCCGTCAGAAAGACCTTGGTCTCCGCATCCGGGAACACCACGGTCCCCATATCGCGTCCGTCCGCCACCAAGCCGGGGGGCTGGCGATAGGCACGCTGGCGATCCAGCAGGGCGGCGCGCACGGCGGGCAGGGCCGCCACTTTCGACGCGCCCTCGCCCACCGCCTCGGCGCGGATGGCGTCGGTCACGTCTTCGCCCGCCAGCCATACCATGCCGTCGCGAAAGGTCGCAGGCAAGGCGGCCGCCAGTGCCGCCACACCGACCTCGTCGTCGAGCGCTACCCCCGCTTTCATCGCGGCAAGCGCGGTTAACCGGTAGAGCGCGCCGCTGTCGAGGAAGTGGAAACCCAGCGCACGCGCGACACGCTCGGCGACCGTGCCCTTGCCCGAGGCCGAAGGCCCGTCGATAGCGAGAACCGGTACCCCGCTCATTGCACCACCCCGGCGAACACCTTGAAGTAGGTCGGGAAGGTCTTGTTCACGCAGGCTGGATCGTTGATGCGAATCGGGACGCCGCCGAGTGATACCAGCGACAGGCACATCGCCATGCGGTGGTCGTCGTAAGTGTCGATGACCGCATTGGGCGTGAGCTTCTCCGGCGGCGTGACGCGGATGAAATCTGCGCCCTCTTCCACCGTCGCACCGACCTTGCGCAGCTCGGTCGCCATCGCCGTGATGCGGTCGGTTTCCTTGACCCGCCACGAGGCGATGTTGGTGAGCGTGGTCGGGCCCTCGGCGAAAAGCGCGGCCACGGCGAGCGTCATCGCCGCGTCGGGGATGTGGTTGCAGTCGATGCTGATGCCGTTGAGCTTGCCCGACGCCGGCACGCGCGAGGTGATGCTGTTGGCGGTTTTCTCGATGACTGCCCCCATCTGCGCCATCGCGTCGGCGAACAGCACGTCGCCCTGCACCGATTCCGAACCCGCGCCGACGACCGTCACCGGTCCGCCGCCGATTGCACCAGCGGCGATGAAATACGAGGCCGACGAGGCATCGCCCTCGACCCAGATTTCGCCGGGACTGACATAACGCGCGCCGGCACCGACCGTGAACGAGGCCCAGCCGTCCTGCTGAACGTCGATGCCGAAGCGGCGCAGCATCGCCAGCGTGATGCCGATGTAGGGTTTGGAAATCAGCTCGCCGTCGATGTCGATGCGCGTGGTCTTGCCCAGCAAGGGCAGCGTCATCAACAGGCCGGTGAGGTACTGGCTCGACACGTTGCCGCGCACTTGGGTCGATGCCCCCGCCAAAGGATTTGAATCATCGCTGCCTGGATGAATAGCCAGCGGCGGGTAGCCTTCGACCCCCAGATAATCGATCTTCGCGCCGAGCAGCCGCAGCGCGTCGACCAGATCGCCGATGGGCCGCTCGTGCATCCGCGCCACGCCTTTGAGCACATATTCGCCGCCCGACAGAGCGCACGCAGCTGTCAGCGAACGGAAGGCCGTGCCGGCGTTACCGAGGAAGAGTTCCGCCTGCTTGACGGGGAATGCGCCGCCGACGCCGGTGATCGCGTAGTCGTCGGTGTCTCCTTGCCGCTCAACGCCGATGCCGAGTGCGCGCAAGGCGTCGAGCATCACGCGGGTGTCGTCGGAATCGAGCAGCGCACGCACCTGTGTCGTGCCGGAAGCCAGCGCTGACAACAGCAACACGCGGTTGGATATGCTCTTCGATCCGGGCAGTTGAACGGTGCCATGCGCATGGCGAACGGGGGGCAAATCCAGGAATTCCATCAGGCGTCCTGCTTGTTGATCCAGTTTTCGCGCGCTTCGCGCGCGCGGGAAAAAATCTTGGTCAGCGTCGCGGCTTCGTCCGCCGACAGGGCTGTGCGCAAGGTTTGAAGCGCGCCCAGATAGGCATCCAGCTCGACCAGCAGCGCGTCGCGATTGGCCAGCGCGATATCGCGCCACATCTCCGGCGACGAGCCGGCGATGCGGGTGAAATCGCGGAAACCGCTGGCGGCGAAACGGAAGAAGGTCTCGCTGTCGGGGCGCTGCGCCAGCTCGTCGACGAGCGCGAACGCTGCCAGATGTGGCAGGTGACTCACGGCAGCAAAGATACGGTCGTGCTGCACGGCATCGAGGATTTCCACCTGCGCACCCGCGGCCTCCCACAGGTGGCGCACGGTGGTGACCGCATCGGCGCGGGTGTCGGTCTGCGGCGTCAGCACCACGCGTTTGCCCCGGTAAAGATCGGCGCGTGCGGCACCTGGGCCGCTCTGTTCCGAGCCGGCGATGGGGTGGCCCGGCACGAAATCCGCCACGCGCGCGCCCAGCGTCGCACGCGCCGCCGCGACGACAGTGGCCTTGGTACTGCCGGCGTCAGTGACGATGGCACCGGGTTTGAGATGCGGCGAAAGCTGGTGCAGCACGGTTTCGGTTTCGCCGACGGGCAGCGCCAGCAGGATGCAATCGGCCCGCCCTGCGTCCTCCCATTCCACGGCACGGTCGATCAGCCCCAGTTCGCGCGCCACGTTCAGGTGCGCCGGGTTGCGGCCAAGCCCCAGCACTTCGCTCACCGCGCCGGCTTGTTTCAGCGCCAGCGCGAAGGAACCGCCGATAAGGCCGGTGCCGACCAGTGCGATTGTATCGACGATTACAGGCACGTCTTCAAGGCTTCGAGGAAACGTGCGTTCTGCCCGGCGAGCCCCACTGACACGCGCAGGAATTCCGGCAGGCCATAGTTGGCGACCGGTCGCACGATCACGCCCTGCTGCAACAGCGCCTGGTTGATGCGCGCGGCGTCGCCCACTTTCGCCAGCAGGAAATTACCTTTCGACGGCACGGTTTCAACGTTCATGTCCTTGAGTCCGGCGACGAGCTGTGCCATGCCGGCGCTGTTGAGCGCGTAGCTGCGCAGCAGGAATTCGACGTCATCGAGCGCCGCCTCGGCCGCTGCGAGTGCGGGAGCATTGACGTTGAAAGGATGGCGCACCCGGTTCAAGAGGTCGATGACGTCCGGCTGCGCGATGCCGTAACCCACGCGCAGGCCTGCCAGGCCGTAGGCCTTGGAGAAGGTGCGGCTGATGATCAGGTTGGGAAAGCGTTCGATCCAGGCCAGCGTGTCGGCGCGGTCGTCGGTGGGCAGGTATTCGCCATAGGCTTCGTCGAGTACCACCACCACCTCCTCGGGGACGGCGGCCAGGAAAGCCTCGATGTCCGCCCACGGCAGAAAGGTGCCGGTGGGGTTGTTGGGGTTGGCGATCCAGACCACGCGCGTATCTTCGCGGATGGCGGCTCGCATGGCGTTGAGGTCGTGGCCGTAGGCGCGGGCTGCGACCGGCACGCCGGTGGCCCCGACGGTCTGCGTGGCAATCGGGTAGACGGCAAAGGCATGCTGCGAAAACACCGCCGAATCGCCCGGTGCCAGGAAGGCGCGCGCAACCATGTCCAGTACATCGTTCGAGCCGTTGCCGAGCACGATCTGCTTGGCAGCGATGCCGAATTTAGCCGCGAGCCTGGCCTTGAGGGCAAAGCCGGCCCCGTCCGGATACAGCGCCATGTCGTGCAGTGCGTCCTGCGCGGCGGCCAGGGCGCGCGGACTCGGCCCGAGCGGGTTCTCGTTCGAGGCGAGCTTGACGATATCGGCCTCATCCAGCCCCAGTTCGCGTGCGAGTTCGGAGATGGGTTTGCCGGGCTGGTAGGGCGCAATGTCGCGCACCCAGTGCGGAATCAGGTCACAGCAGTTCATCAGGAGACGGCAGGGTAGGAACCAAGAATCTTGAGAAAGGCCGCGCGGGATTCGATTTCCGCCAGTGCGGCCGCCACGGGCGCATCCTGGCGATGCCCCTCGCACACGACAAAGAACAGGTATTCCCAGTTTCCTTGCGCCGAGAGATCGCGACGCGCCGGCCGCGATTCCAGTCGGCTCATCGAAATGCCCTGATCGGCGAGGGGTTGCAGCAATTTCACCACGGCACCGGGCTGGTTCCGGGCCCCCATGACGAACGAGGTCTTGTCGCATCCGGACGGCTGGGCATCGGTTTTGCCCAGCACCAGGAAACGGGTGGTGTTGCTCGCTTCGTCCTCGACATTGCGGGCCAGCACCTGCAAGCCGTATAGGGCGGCCGCCGCTTCGGCACCCAGCGTGGCGGCATCAGGTTCCATAGCGGCACGTCTCGCGCCGTCCGCATTGCTGACAACCGCTACGCGTTCCGCTTGGGGCAGATGCCGCGCCAGCCATTGCTGACATTGGGCGAGCGATTGGGCATGGCCGTAGACACGGGCGATTCCTGTTAATTCACCAGACTGACGCATCAGCGTCTGGTGAATCGGCAGCACCACTTCGCCACAGATGCGCAGCGGGGTCGTCACGATCAAGTCCAGCGTGCGGCCCACAGCGCCTTCGATGGAGTTCTCGACCGGCACGACGGCAAAATCAGCGCGTCCGGTTTCCACTGCCTGAAAACAGGCATCGATGTCGTTTTCAGCCAATGCGTCGATTTCATGGCCAAACTGCTTGTAGGCAGCCTGTTGGCTGAAGGTGCCCGCCGGCCCCAGAAACGCGATGCGCGTCACTTCTTCCAGTGCGCGACAGGCCGACATGATCTCCCGGATCAGGCGCTCGACCATGTCACCCGACAGCGGCCCGGGATTGTTTTCGCGCAGGCGGCGCACGATCTGGGCTTCGCGCTCGGGGCGATAAATCACCTCGCCCTGCTTGACGTGGCGGATTTCCATGGCGACGCGCGCGCGTTCCGACAACAGGTCGAATATCGTATCGTCCAGGCTGTCGATACGCTCGCGAAGTGCGTTGAGATTGTCTTGATTCATGATTCAGCTGGGCAGGTAGCGGACCGCGAGGACGCCATCGATTGCTGCCAGACGCGCAATCACGGCATGCGTGGCTGCGCTGTCCACGTCCACCAGCGTATAGGCCATGTCGCCTCTCGACTTGTTGACCATGTTGTGAATGTTGAGCCCGGCGGCGGCGAGCACGGAAGAAATCTGCCCGACCATGTTCGGCACGTTGGCGTTGGCGATCGCCAGCCGGTACGCTGATTCGCGCGCCATGGCCACATTGGGAAAGTTCACGGCATTGAGGATGTTGCCGTGCTCCAGATAGTCGGCGAGCTGTTCGGCGACCATCACCGCGCAGTTTTCTTCGGCCTCTTCTGTGCTCGCCCCGAGGTGCGGCAGCGCGACGACTTTCGGATGCCCCTTCAAGGCGTTCGCCGGGAAATCGCAGATGTAGGCCGCGAGCTTGCCAGCGTTGAGCGCCTCGACGGTGGCGGCGTTGTCCACCACGCCCTCGCGCGCGAAATTCAGCAATACGGCGTCTGTACGCATGACAGCGAGTCGCTGGGCATTGATCAGCCCGCGAGTGGCCTCGATCAGGGGTACGTGCAGGGTGACGTAATCGGCGACGCGCAGCGCGTCTTCGACCGACTCGGCGCGCTTGACCTGCGACGGCAGGCGCCACGCGGCGTCGACCGTGATCGCGGGGTCGTAGCCGACGACATTCATGCCGAGCTTGATCGCGGCTTCGGCGACATGACAGCCGATGGCACCGAGCCCGATGACGACGAGCGTACGCCCCGGCAGTTCGGTGCCGGCGTAGGCTTTTTTACCCGCTTCGGTCGCCTTGTGCAGTTCTTCATCAGTGCCGCTCAAGCCTTCGACAAAGCGGATCGCGGGGACGATGTTGCGCGCCGCGAGGAGCATCCCGGCGATGACGAGTTCCTTGACGGCGTTGGCGTTAGCACCGGGTGCGTTGAACACCGGCACGCCACATCCGGACAGTTTCTTCACCGGAATGTTGTTGGTACCCGCGCCCGCGCGGCCAATGGCACGCACGGTCGGGGGAATCTCCATGTCGTGCATCACCGTCGAGCGCACCAGGATCGCGTCGGGCTCGGTCACGTCGCCGCCTACGGTGTAGGTCTGCGGCAGGCGCGCGAGTCCCCGCGCCGAGATCGCGTTAAGCGTGAGGATTTTCATGGCCTTAGCCATGTGTCTTCTCAAAGTCGTTCATGTAGGTGACCAGCGCCTGCACGCCGGCAAGAGGCATCGCGTTGTAGATCGACGCGCGCATGCCGCCCACCGAACGGTGGCCTTTCAGCTGCAAGAGGCCCGCGTCCTTCGCCCCCTTGAGGAAGGCGTCGTCGAGCGCGGCGTCGTGGAGCGTGAACGGCACGTTCATCAGCGAACGGTTGTCCACGGCGACCGGCGAGTTGTAGAAGCCGGTGCTGTCGAGTCTGGAATACAGCAGCCCGGCCTTCTCGCGGTTGGTCTTTTCCATCGCTGCGAGGCCACCGTTGGCCTTCAGCCACTTGAACACCAGCCCTGCGGTGTACATGCCGAAAGTGGCCGGCGTGTTGTACATCGACTCGTTGTCGGCGTGGATCTTGTAGTCGAACATGGTCGGCGTGCCGGGCAGCGTTTCGCCGATCAGGTCTTCGCGGACGATGACGATGGTGAGCCCTGCAGGACCGATGTTCTTCTGTGCGCCGGCGTAGATCACACCGAATTTCGACACGTCCATCGGGCGCGACAGGATGGTCGACGACATGTCGGCGACCAGCGGTGTGTTCCCCGACTCGGGGATGTCGAAAATCTCGACACCGCCAATAGTCTCGTTCGGCGTGTAGTGCAGGTAGGCCGCGTTCGGGTCGCGCTGCCACTGGGCAAACGCCGGCGCGTAGCTGAAGTTCCTGTCCTCGCTGCTGGCGACCACGTTCACCTTGCCGTAGCGCCTGGCTTCCTTGATCGCTTTTTTCGACCACTCGCCGGTGTTCAGATAGTCGGCCGACGCCTTCCCGCGCAGCAGATTCATCGGCACCATCGCGAACTGGCTCGACGCGCCGCCCTGCAGGAACAGCACCTTATAGTTGCCCGGAATGCTCATGACCTCGCGCAGGTCGGCCTCCGCCTCGGCGGCGATGCCCATGAATTCCTTGCCGCGGTGGCTCATTTCCATTACCGACATACCGTAACCGTGCCAGTTGACCATCTCGGCCTGCACCTGCTGCAACACGGCCTTGGGCAGCACGGCGGGGCCGGCGCTGAAGTTGTAGATGGTCATGCGCTTAAATCCTCTTCGTTATCGGTTTCGGCCACTTTTTCCAGGCTGATCAGGGTTTCGCCCTTGTCCAGGTTGATCAGCGTCACGCCCTGAGTCGCGCGGCTCATGGCGCGGATTTCCTTCACCCGGGTGCGGATCAGCACGCCGCCTGTAGTAATCAGCATGATCTCGTCGTCCGGTTTCACCAGCGTGGCAGCCACTACCCGGCCGTTGCGCTCGCTGGTCTGGATCGCGATCATGCCCTGCGTGGCGCGCGCATGACGGGTGTATTCGGTGATCGGGGTGCGCTTGCCGAAACCGTTCTCGGTCGCGGTCAGGACAAAGTCGTTCTCGTCCTCGGCCACCAGCAGCGAAATCAGCTTGCGTCCCTTGGCGAGCTTCATGCCGATCACGCCGCGCGCGGTGCGGCCCATCGGGCGCACGTCGTTCTCGTCGAAGCGCACGGCCTTGCCGCCGTCGGAGAACAGCATCACGTCGTGGCGGCCGTCGGTGATCGACGCGCCGATGAGGAAGTCGCCGTCGTCCAGCCCCACGGCGATGATGCCGGCGGTGCGCGGACGCGAGAATTCGGATAGCGGGGTTTTCTTGACGATGCCGTTCGAGGTCGCCATGAACACATAATGCTCGTCGTCGAAAGTCTTCACCGGCAAGAGCGCGTTGATCTTCTCGCCGTCTTCCAGCGGCAGCAGGTTGACGATGGGCTTGCCGCGCGCGGCGCGCCCCCCCGCCGGTACGTTGTAGACCTTGAGCCAGTACAGCCGGCCGCGATTGGAGAAGCAGAGTATGTAATCGTGCGTGTTGGCGATGAACATCTTCTCGATGAAGTCTTCATCCTTGGTGCCGGCCGCCTGCTTGCCGCGCCCGCCGCGCTTCTGCGCGCGGTAGTCGTCCATCGGCTGCGACTTCATGTAGCCGCCGTGCGACAGGGTGACGACCATCTCTTCGGGCTTGATCAGGTCTTCCATAGACATGTCCTGCGCGTTCTCGACGATGGCCGAGCGGCGTGCGTCGCCGAACTGGTCCTGGATTTCCTTGAGTTCGTCGCGGATGATCTGGGTGATGCGCGAGGGGTTGGCGAGGATGTCGAGCAGATCTGCGATCTTGGCCATGATCTCCTTGTATTCGCCGATGATCTTGTCGGATTCCAGATTGGTCAGGCGCTGTAACTGCATTTCGAGAATGCGCTGTGCCTGGATTTCCGAGAGCCGATAGCCGTCGGCGTGCAGGCCGAACTCGGGACCGATGTTCACCGGCCGCGAATACTCGGGGTCGATGCGCGCCAGCATCTCCTCGACCATCGCCGACTTCCAGGCGCGGCCCAGCAGGCGCTCCCGGGCGATGACCGGCGTTTCCGAGGACTTGATCAGTTCGACGATTTCGTCAACATTGGCCAGCGCCACCGCCAGACCTTCGAGGATGTGGCCGCGTTCGCGCGCTTTGCGCAGATCGAACACGGTGCGCCGCGTGACAACCTCGCGCCGATGGCGCAGAAAGGCGTCGAGCATCTCCTTCAGGTTCAGCAGACGCGGCTGGCCGTCGATCAGCGCCACCATGTTCATGCCGAAGGTGTCCTGCATCTGCGTCTGCTTGTACAGATTGTTCAGGATCACGTCGGCGTTCTCGCCGCGCTTCAGTTCGATGTAGACGCGCATGCCCGACTTGTCGGACTCGTCGCGCAGGTCGGAAATGCCATCGATCTGCTTTTCGCGCACCAGCTCGCCGATCTTGATCAGCAGGTTGGCCTTGTTCACCTGGTAGGGCAATTCGTCGATGATGATCGCCTGCTTGCCGCCTTCCCTGCCCACATCCTCGATGTGGCAGGTGGCGCGCATCACCACGCGGCCGCGGCCGGTGCGGTAGCCGTCGCGCACGCCGGAGAGGCCGTAGATGATGCCGGCGGTGGGAAAATCTGGTGCCTTGACGATGCTGATCAGCGACTCGATGTCGATTTCCGGGTCTTCCAGCAGCGCAAACAGCGCGGTACAGATGTCGGTGAGGTTGTGCGGCGGGATGTTGGTCGCCATGCCCACCGCGATGCCGGACGAGCCGTTGATCAGCAGGTTGGGAATCTTGGTCGGCAGCACCAGCGGCTCCTGCTCGGAGCCGTCGTAGTTGGGGCCGAAGTCGACCGTTTCCTTGTCCAGATCGGCGAGCAGCTCGTGCGCGATCTTCGCCATGCGCACTTCGGTGTAACGCATCGCCGCCGCGTTGTCGCCGTCGACCGAGCCGAAGTTGCCCTGGCCGTCGATCAGCGGGTAGCGCAGCGAGAAATCCTTCTTGTACGCCTTGTTCCAGTCGTTGGAGAGCTCGTTCATCGCGAACAGCACGCGACGATGCACGGGCTTCAGGCCGTCGCGCACATCCGGCAGCGCACGCCCCACGATCACGCTCATCGCGTAATCGAGATAAGAGCGCCTCATCTCCTCTTCGAGGCTGACCGGGAGGGTTTCCTTGGCAAACTGTTCCATATCCGGCTTTATTGTTGGCTACAAAGCCCGGGATTTTAGCATGGTCGTCCGCCCCGCCGGCCTTTGCCAATCGGGGCGTAAACGGCGAGAATCCCGCCACCATGCCCATCTCCGCCGATCTTTTGTTGCTGCCCCAGTGGCTCGTGCCCATCGAGCCTGCGGGCGCGCTCGCCGACCACGCGGTGGTGGTGAAGAACGGTGCGATTCTCGACGTTCTGCCGGGCGATACGGCCCGCGAGCGGTATGCAGCCGGGAAAACGCTGGAACTGCCCGGCCAGGTGCTCATGCCCGGCCTCGTCAACCTGCACTGCCACGCCGCGATGACGCTGATGCGGGGCTTTGCCGACGACCTGCCGTTGATGACCTGGCTCAACGAACACATCTGGCCGGCCGAGAAACGGCACGTCAGCGAGGCCTTCGTGCGCGACGGCAGCCTCATCGCCGCCGCCGAGATGCTGGCGGGCGGCGTCACCACCGTCAACGACATGTACTTCTTCCCCGGCGCGGCGGCCGAGGCTTTCCTGCAGGCCGGTATGCGCGCCGTGCTGGGCATGATCGTGCTGGAATTTCCGTCCGCCTACGCCGTGGACGCCGACGCCTACATCGCCCGGGGCCTCGACTTGCGCGATGCCCTGAAAGACGAGGCGCTGCTGTCGTTTGCCTTTGCGCCGCACGCGCCCTACACCATTTCCGACGCCACCTTCGGCCACATCAATACTCTGGCAGAGCAACTCGGCCTGCCCATCCACACCCACATCCACGAGACCACCGACGAAATTGCCGGCAGCCTCAAGCAATACGGCGTGCGCCCGCTGGAGCGGCTGGCGCGGCTGGGCCTTCTGGGACCCAATTTCATCGGCGTGCACGCCGTCCATTTGAACGAAGCCGAAATTGATTCGCTCGCCACCCACGGCTGTCACGTCGGCCATTGCCCCACATCCAACCTCAAGCTCGCCTCGGGCATCGCGCCAGTGGCGGCGTTGCGACGGGCGGGTGTCAACCTCGGTTTCGGCACGGATGGCGCAGCCAGCAACAACCGCCTCGACGTATTCACCGAAATGCGCCTGGGCGCGCTGCTCGCCAAGGGCACGAGCGGTGACGCCGCCACCCTGCCCGCCGCTGCCGCGCTGAAAACCGCCACGCTCGACGCCGCCCGTGCACTCAACCTCGACGAGATCATCGGCAGCATCGTCCCCGGCAAGCGCGCGGACCTGATCGCCGTGGATCTCTCCGGCCCCGAATGCCAGCCTGTGTTCGACCCGGTATCGCACCTGGTCTACGCTGCCGGCCGCGAACACGTCACGCATGTGTGGGTGGACGGCGTGATGAAACTCGACCATCGCCGCCTGGTCGATCAGGACCCGGACGACCTCGCCGCCCGTGCCGGATACTGGCGCAGCAAACTGAAAGGATGAACGCATGAGCAACGTCGACGCCGCCGAAATCGCCAAATTCTCCGAGCTGGCCCACCGCTGGTGGGACCCGAATTCAGAATTCCGCCCGCTGCACGAAATCAATCCGCTGCGGCTCAAGTGGATCGACCAGCTGGTTCCGCTCGCCGGCAAACGCGTGCTTGACGTCGGCTGCGGTGGCGGCATCCTCACCGAAGCCATGGCCGGGCTGGGTGCCCAGGTCACCGGTATCGACCTGTCGGAAAAGGCGCTCAAGGTCGCCAAACTTCACCTCTACGAATCCGGCCGCAGTGTGGATTACCAGATGGTGGCGGCAGAAGACTTTGCCGCGCAGCACGCCGGCGAATTCGACGTCGTGACCTGCATGGAAATGCTCGAACACGTGCCCGATCCCGCTTCCGTCGTGGCTGCCTGTTCAAGACTGGTTAAGCCGGGTGGCTGGGTGTTCTTCTCCACGCTCAACCGCAACCCCAAGAGCTATCTGTTCGCCATCATCGGCGCGGAATACATCCTCAATCTCTTGCCGCGTGGCACACACGACTGGGCCAAGTTCATCAAACCCGCCGAACTCGCCCGCATGGCGCGCGAAGCCGGTCTCGATACACAGCAGCTCATCGGCATGACCTACAACCCGCTGACCAAGGTCTACAAGCTGGAAGCCGACACCGGCGTGAACTACCTGCTGGCGACCCGGCGCGACGAGGCCTGAGATGGCGACGCTTCACGGTATCCGTGCCGTCTTGTTCGATCTCGACGGCACACTCGTCGATACCGCGCCAGACCTCGGTTACGCGCTCAATATCCAGCGCACCCGCCACGGCCTCGCCCCGCTGCCCGATGACATCATCCGCCCGCAGGCCTCGCACGGCGCACGCGGCCTGCTGGGCCTGGGCTTTGGCCTGCATCCGGACGACGCCAGATTTGCCGCCATGCGCGAGGAATTCCTCGAACTCTACGCCGCCAATATCTGCCGCCATTCGCAGCCCTTCCCCGGCATTCTCGACCTGCTGAATGCCATCGAGGCGCGCGGCCTGAAGTGGGGCGTGGTCACCAACAAGCCCGCCCGTTTCACCGAACCACTGCTGTCCATCCTCGACCTCGCCGAGCGCGCCGCCTGCATCGTCTCCGGCGACACCTGCCCGCAGCCCAAGCCGCACCCCGCGCCCATGCTCGCCGCCGCCGAGCTCTGCGAAGCCGCCCCCGCTGCCTGTCTGTATCTGGGCGACGCCGAACGCGACATCCAGGCCGCCCGCGCCGCCGGCATGCCCGCCCTGGTCGCCGCCTGGGGTTACCTCGACGCGACCGACACCCCCCATACCTGGGGCGCGCTCGCCGAAATCCGCCATCCGCTCGACACGCTCGACTATCTGGGCTGAAGGGTGGACCCCACCACCCTCAAGACCCTGCATCTCGTCACAGTCGCCATCACGCTCGCACTCTTCCTGCTGCGCGGCGCGTGGATGATCGCCGGCTCGCAGCAGCTGTCCGCGCGCTGGGTACGCATCGCCCCCCACCTTAACGACACCGTCCTGCTGGCAAGCGGCATCGCGCTGGCCTGGACGCTGGGGCTCTCGCCACTGGAACAAGGCTGGCTCGCCGCCAAGGTCGTCGCCCTGCTGATCTACATCGGCCTTGGCACCGTCGCCCTCACGCGCGGCAAAACACGCGGCCAGCGCATCGCCGCCTGGATTGCCGCCCTTACTGTGTTTGGCTATATGCTGGGCGTTGCGCACACGCACAGCCCGCTGCCCGGACTCGGTTGAGGTCTGCCAGCCGGGAACTTCATGCCCGACCACCCCCTCCATGCGGTACACTGCACGTGCTTTACATGGGGCCGACATGGCTTCGACGTGGGTCGCAAAGCAGCGTAGGGCATACCGAGGGTCAGAGCACCTCGTAAATCCAACTGAAAAACTTTAGTCGCAAACGACGAAAACTA
>NCGY01000013.1 GCA_002281775.1 Hydrogenophilales bacterium 16-64-46
GCGGGCATCGAGCAGGTGAACCAGGCGGTCGGTCAGATGGACGAAATGACCCAGCAGAACGCGGCACTGGTGGAGGAAGCGGCGGCGGCAGCCGAGAGCTTGCGCGAACAGGCAGGCAAACTGTCAGAAGCGGTCAGCGTATTCCGGGTGGAAGGACTGGGAGGCGGCAGCCCGGGGGGGGCACGCATGGCCTCGACCCCTGCGCGTGACGTGACGCCCCTTAAGCCCAAGAGCCGCCCGTCCGATAAATCGGTATCCCCCTCAACGGCCCGGCCGAAGAAAGTGGCCTCGGGGGGCGGAGCCGACGAGTGGGAAGAGTTCTGACTTGATCAAAAATCGGGGGGGTGTTCCCGACCAGCTATGAATGCAGTCCGGCGGGAACATCATGCCCGCCACCGTGGCAAATGTCGTAGGGCAGGAATTCCTTCCCGCCGTATCGGCGCAATAAGGATCAGCTTGGTAACAACCAGGTTGAGGATATTCGGAGAGCAAGCGGCGCACCACGCCAGTCAAGAAGGAATCAGCAATGCGTACCAATCTACCTGTAACCGATAACGAATACGTCCTGCGCGATGGTGAAGCACCGACCTCGCGTACCGACGTGCACGGCAACATCACCTATGTGAACCGCGATTTCATCGAGATCAGCGGTTTCGACGAGAGCGAACTGATCGGCGCGCCGCAGAACATCGTGCGTCATCCCGACATGCCGCCCGAGGCGTTTGCCGATTTCTGGCGCACCTTGCGTGCCGGCCGTGCCTGGACAGGGCTGGTGAAAAACCGCTGCAAGAATGGCGATTACTACTGGGTGGAGGCCAATGCGGCACCGATTTTCGAAGGTGATCGCATCGTTGGCTATACCTCGGTGCGTTCCAAACCCACGCGCGAGCAGATTCGTGCAGCAGATACCGCCTATCGGGCGATGCGGGGGGGCGACCGCAGCCTCCGCATCGACAACGGCAGGGCGTTGCGCACACGTTGGAGCGATCGTTTCGCAGCATGGATGCCACATTCACTGAAAGCACAGCTTACGCTGGCTTCGGTGGCCGTGGCGGCTGTATTCGCCCTCCTTGGCGTGCTGGCCAGTTCCGCCAGCAGTGGCAGCACCAGTGCGGCCAACCTGGCTGCCGTGCTGGCCTGGCTCGGCGTGCCGCTTGCCGGGATGTGCGGCTGGTTTGCCTATCGCAGCATCGCGAGGCCGCTGGTGGTCATTCGTCAACAGATCCAGCGCCTGTCGGCCAGCGATCTGACCAGCCGTATCGAGTCGGGTGGCGCGACGGAACTTGCCAACATTCTCGACACCCTGCGCGTGCTGCAGGTGAACCTGCGCTGGGCCATTGGCCAGATCAAGGAAAGCGCCGACGTGGTCAACGCCGGCGCAGTGGAAATCGCCTCGGGCAATGCCGACCTGTCGGCGCGTACCGAGTCGCAGGCTTCCAGCCTGGAAGAAACCGCCAGCTCGATGGAGGAAATGACCGGCACGGTGAAGCAGAACGCCGAAAGCTCGCGCCACGCTAACCAGCTGGTAACCTCCACGGCCGATATTGCCGCGCACGGTGGCGAGCTGGTGAAGGAAGTGATCGGCACCATGGCCGGCATCAACGCCAGCTCGAAGAAGATTGCCGACATCATCGGCGTCATCGACGGCATTGCCTTCCAGACCAATATCCTGGCGCTGAACGCGGCGGTGGAAGCTGCGCGGGCCGGTGAGCAAGGCCGGGGCTTTGCCGTGGTCGCCTCTGAAGTCCGCAGCCTCGCCCAGCGCAGCGCCGGTGCGGCTAAGGAGATCAAGGCCCTGATCGAAGACAGCGTCGGCAAGGTGGAGGCCGGCCGCAAGCTGGTCGACGAGGCCGGCGATTCAATGGATGACATCGTCACCTCGGTGCAACTGGTGGCCGACATCATCGGCGGGGTGGCAAACGCGAGCCAGGAGCAGAGCACCGGCATCGACCAGATCAATCAGGCTGTAGGCCAGATGGACGAAATCACCCAGCAGAATGCCGCCCTGGTGGAAGAAGCGGCGGCAGCGGCTGAAAGCCTACAGGTGCAATCGTCCCGGCTGGCGGAACTGGTGGCCACTTTCAAGCTCAATCCGGGGCAGGCACCGGTCCGGCGTGCCGTGAGCCCGACTGCGTCGCGAGAGGCGCGCGCCGAACCCGCTCACGCACACCGGCTGGCCGCCTGAACGCGCACGCAGACTTGCCTTCGGGCGAGGCTGTGCCTAACCGGATGATCTAGTGCCCTAAGTTGGAAGTTCGCGCCATAAAAATGCCCAGACCGCTCCCATCCTTTGTCGCCTCGCTCGCCGGGTGCCCAACCCGGCTGCGCTCGGCTTCGCGGCTGGAAACGTCCTGGCCATTTTTATCCTGCAAGCATTTCACTTTGCCACTACGCCTGCCACGAACTCCCAACTCAGGACACTAGAGACCGTCATGCCCGTCAGCAGACAAGACGATCTGAAGGCGTTTGCCTTCACCCCCCGCGACTTTGCCCGTGTGCGGTCGCTGATCTACCGCCAGGCCGGTATCGCCCTGTCGGAAAGCAAGCAGGAAATGGTCTACAGCCGCCTGGCGCGGCGGCTGCGCGCAAAGGGACTGAATTCCTTCGAGGTGTATCTCGACAGTCTGGAAAGCGGCCGCGACGAAGACGAGTGGGAAGCCTTCACCAACGCGCTCACCACCAACCTCACCTCGTTTTTCCGCGAAGAGCACCATTTTCCGCTGCTGGCCGAACACGCCCGGAAAACCGGCGCGCCGTTTTCGGTATGGTGTTCGGCCAGTTCCACCGGCGAAGAGCCTTATTCGATTGCCATGACGCTGTGCGAGGTGTTCAACACCCTGACGCCGCCGGTGACCATTGTCGCCACCGACATCGATACCAAAGTGCTGGAGACCGCTGCTGACGGCGTCTATGCTGCCGAGCGCATCGAGAAACTCTCGCGCGAGCGGGCCAAGCGTTTTTTCCTGCGCGGCAAGGGGGAACGCAGCGGCTTCGTGCGCGTACGCCCCGAACTGCGGCAGCTGATCGACTTCCGGCCGCTGAACCTGCTGGGGGCGAGCTGGCCGGTGAAAGGCCCGTTCGACGTGATCTTCTGCCGCAACGTGATGATCTATTTCGACAAGCCGACCCAGTCCAAAATCCTGTCGCGCTTTGTGCCGCTGATGAAACCTGATGGCCTGCTGTTCGCGGGCCATTCGGAAAACTTCGTCTACGCTTCCGACGCCTTTGCGCTGCGCGGCAAGACCGTCTACGAACTGGCGCACCGCAAGCGCATGGCAGGGGCGGGCGCATGAGTGCCCTGCTGGAAGAACACCTCGCCACCAATTTCTACTTTGACCGCACCTTCGACTGCGAAGCCGCCAAGATCCTGCCGGGCGAGTTCTACTACACCGCCAAGCCCATGCTCATCGTCACCGTGCTGGGCTCGTGCGTGGCGGCCTGCGTGCGTGATCGCGTGTTCGGCATCGGCGGCATGAACCACTTCATGCTGCCCGATGGCTCGGGCGACCCCAACAACCCCAGTTCGGCGTCGATGCGCTACGGGGCCTACGCCATGGAAGTGCTGATCAACCAGTTGCTCAAGGCTGGCGCACGCCGGGAAAACCTCGAAGCCAAGGTGTTCGGCGGCGGCAACGTGCTGCGCGGCTTCACCGCCATCAACGTGGGTGAGCGCAACGCCGACTTTGTGCGCACCTACCTCAAGGCGGAGAACATCCGCATCGTCGCGGAAGACCTCAACGACGTGCATCCGCGCAAGGTGTATTTCTTTCCCCAGACCGGCAAGGTGCTGGTGAAAAAACTCAAGCAGCTCAACAACTACACGCTGGTGAAACGCGAGCAGGCCTACGCGACCCAGCTGCAGGGCAGCCGCGTCGCGGGCGACGTCGACCTGTTCTGACAGGGAGAGGACAACACCATGACGATCAAGGTACTCATCGTTGACGATTCGGCGCTGATCCGGGGCGTGATGAAGGAGATCATCAACGCCCAGCCCGACATGGAAGTGGTGGGCGCGGCACCCGATCCACTGGCGGCGCGTGATCTCATCAAACAGACCAACCCCGACGTGCTCACGCTCGACGTGGAAATGCCCAAGATGGACGGGCTGGATTTTCTCGAACGCCTGATGCGCCTGCGGCCGATGCCGGTGCTGATGGTGTCGTCGCTCACCGAGCGCGGCTCGGAAATCACCCTGCGTGCGCTGGAACTGGGGGCGGTCGATTACATCACCAAACCCAAGATGTCGATCCAGAGCGGGATGCTCGAATACGCCGAACTGATCGCCGAAAAAATCCGCATTGCGGCGCGTGCGCGTGTGCGTGCCACCCCGCCGCCGCTGGCGCAAGGGCAGGGTAGCGCCGCGCTCGCCTCGGTGCGCAACCCACTCATCAGCAGCGAAAAGCTCATCATCATCGGTGCCTCTACCGGCGGCACCGAGGCAATCAAGGAATTCCTGATCCAGCTGCCGTCCGACAGCCCCGGCGTGCTGATCACCCAGCACATGCCCGAGGGCTTTACCCGCTCGTTCGCCAACCGGCTCGACAAGCTGTGCAAGATTTCGGTGAAGGAGGCCGAAGGCGGCGAACGCGTGTTGCCGGGCCATGCCTATCTTGCGCCGGGCCACTCACACTTGAAGCTGGTGCGCAGCGGGGCCAACTACATGACCCAGCTCGACGACGGCCCGCCGGTGAACCGGCACCGCCCCTCGGTCGACGTGCTGTTCGAATCGGCCGCCCAGGCGGCCGGCAAGAACGCCGTGGGCGTGATCCTCACCGGTATGGGCAAGGACGGCGCGGCCGGGATGCTGAAAATGAAGCAGGCCGGCGCCTACAACCTGGCGCAGGACGAAGCGACCTGCGTGGTGTTCGGCATGCCGCGCGAAGCCATCGCCATCGGTGCCACCCACGACGTGGGGCCGCTGTCCGAATTGCCGGGGCGCGTGATGATGGTGTTCAGTGCCCAGGGCAGCCGTGCGATGCGGGTGTAAGCCAGGAATAAGACGTTTGTCTGGTCAAGTTTGCGGGTGCAATGCCGATTACACGGGTAGTTGAAAACGTTTCAAGTGGAGCAAGAACATGGCTGATCCGAACACCAAATTCCTCGTCGTCGACGACTTTTCCACCATGCGCCGCATTGTGCGCAACCTGCTCAAGGAACTGGGCTACGCCAACGTGGAAGAAGCCGAGGACGGCGCCGATGGCCTGGCCAAGCTCAAGGCCGGCAACTTCGATTTTGTCGTGTCGGACTGGAACATGCCGAATATGGACGGCCTCACCATGCTGCAGCAGATTCGCGCCGACGCGAACCTGTCCAAGCTGCCGGTACTGATGGTCACCGCCGAGGCCAAGAAGGAAAACATCATTGCCGCTGCCCAGGCCGGGGCCAACGGCTATGTGGTCAAGCCGTTCACCGCGGCCACGCTCGACGAGAAGCTCTCCAAGATCTTTGAAAAAATGGGAGCCTGACATGGGCTCTCCCTTCGCCAGCGCGATTGCCGACGTGATGACGTCGGCTGCCACGCAGTCCGACGGCTGCAACCAGGAAGCCATGCTGGCGCGCGTCGGCCAGATCACGCGGGCCCTGCACGACCGCCTGCGCGAGCTGGGCTTCGACAAGGTGCTGGAAAAGGCCACGGTCGAAATGCCCGACGTGCGTGACCGCCTCAACTACGTCGCCCGCATGACCGAACAGGCGGCGCAGCGCGTGCTCAACGCCACCGACACCGCCATCCCCATGCAGGAGCGCATCGACGCCGGGGCCGACGAGGTGCTGGGCGGCTGGAAGCGCGTGATGGCCGAGCCGTTTTCCGAAGCCAACTACCGCGACATGGCCACGCTCACCATGCAGTGCCTGGCCGACATGCGCAAGGACACCGGCGCGACCAAGGAACAATTACTGGAAATCATGATGGCGCAGGATTTCCAGGACCTCACCGGCCAGGTGATCCGCAAGGTCACCGATCTGGCGCACGAGCTCGAACAGCAGCTGGTGCAGTTCCTGGTCGACTACGCGCCCAACGAGGCCAGGAAAGACTCGCCCTCTCAGCCCGGTCTGCTTAACGGCCCGCAGATCAACCCCGCCGGCCGCAGCGACGTGGTGGCCGATCAGGGGCAGGTGGACGATCTGCTGGAGAGCCTGGGGTTCTGATCCCGGCTGGGCCTTAACCCTCGGTGGCGCGCACGGATCAGCGCCAGGGCGGCTCAGGCAGCAGACCGGGCGGTCGCCCGGTAACGCTCGATTTCGCGCAGCAAGGCATCCGACGCGATTTTGATTCTGTCGCACATGCCACTGACGTGCGATGCATCCTCGCATTGACACGTGCGGGCATGTTCACCGGCGACCGAGTGGAATGCCCTATGAGCCTGATCGATTGCGTCGAGATAGGACTGCTCCCCCATGTGTGTGATCCGGGCCTGTTTGAGCCAGCGGCCCAGCATGCAGGCATCGTCCCTGCCCACCATTCGCCAGTGCGGCGCGTTGCCTGCATCGAACGCGGCCAGGTATTCCTCCTGCCAGGAGAGATGCATGTCGATTGCACGATCCCAGTCGATGCCCTGCATCTGACGCGCGAAGCGCAGCGCGTATTGGCCCATCGGATAGTGCGGTTGCCCGGGCCGGGTGGTCAGGTTCCCTTTCACCCAGTTTGTGGCCACTTCGGGCGGCATCGGGTGCGCGATGACGTACCCTTGTGCGTGATCCACGCCGATGAGTCTGGCGACTTCGATCATTTCCTCGTTTTCCAGACCTTCCATCGTGCAGGACATACCCAGTGCATGGATCATGCGTACCAGGGAATCGAGAAAATCGACCCCCCGTTTGCCCATGGAGGCAATCTTGCGGCTCAAATCGCGGTCGAGTTTGGCTATTTGAAACGGGAACTCGCTCAGGCGGTTGATGCCGCTATGGCCCGAACCCAGGTCATCCATGACCAGAGCAACGCCAAGTTCGCTCAACTTGCGCAGGGTGTCTGCCACGCTGCCGGACAGCGGCAGACTTTCGGTTTCCAGCAGTTCGAGATACAGCCGCTCGGGCGCGACACCGGCGTGGCTCAAGGCCTCGCGCACGATAGCTGTGCAATCGGGCAGGGCTAGCACTTCAGGCGGCAGATTGAACGAAAGATCGAACACTTGCCCCGTCCTGTCCGACTGCGCGATCCATTCGAGCGCTTGACGGAGTCCGAGCTGGAATAACAGGATCAGATCGTCGATGGTGAATGCCGGGAGAAATGTTGCCGGACTGAGAATTTCGCCGTCATCGGCACGCAGGCGAGCCAGTGCTTCAAACTTGAAAATTCTGCCGCTGGTCAGGTCGCGCATGGGTTGATAGAACATGACCAGACGACCTTTGGCGAGCAGGTTGCGATAGCGCCGCCGTTCGTTCATGGGCAGGAGCGACCCTGATGCCGATGCGCGCGCGAGATGAGCAAAACGCAGCGTGGCGACGTGCTGGAACGAACGCAACCACAACTGCATCAGGCAGGACTGAAACAGGCCGGGATACTTTCCCCAGAACGTGAACACGCCGCGGTTGGTGCCGTCGTTGCTGATGACGGGAACGCTGGCCAGGGCGCGAACATGATTGCGGGCCAGCAGGTGGCGCCAGCTTGACGAGAAGACTTCGCCCGATAGCCCGGCCACGTTCACAATACAGTCGGCTTGCGACGTGTGAGCAAACTGGGTGGCGTGTTCAACAGCATCGGCTTCAGTGTTGTTCAGAACAAGGGCGCACACTGCGGGCAAGCCCTTTGACGCGAACTCCATGACGAGCCCCCCTTCCGGGCGCGCGCGGCTGAAGCTGATGCCGGTCAGGCCATTCATGGCGTGCTGAAGGTGCGCGATGACGGATTCGACCCAGAATTCGGGACGTGCGCCGGGCAGTTCGATGCGTTCGATCCCTCTCAGCGTATCCAGGATTTTCTCTTCGACGCAACGTATCTCTTCGAGCATCCAGCGGCTTTCATTGAGGAAACGGCCGAGGAGGACAGAGTTGATGTCGTGAAACCGTTCGATGCTTGCTGGATGGCTGGCGAGATGTTTCAGTAACAGGGCGTGGAAATCCTGCAGGGTCGGCAATATTGCCTGGCTATCCAGGCCTGTCAGAAGCGGGGCATTGCAGAGGCGCTGTATCGCCGAATGGTGTGTGTCGGGCGCAAGATCCGGCGACAGCAATATTTCCAGGTGCTGCGCGATCAGGTGTCGAAACTGGATCGTCTCCGTCCTCGTCAAGTGTGCCAGGAGCGATGAAAAAATGGGCGCGTCCAGCAGCGTGAGCCGAAATTCCAACAGGAGGTGGGTGCCCAGATGATCTGGCGGGCCCAGGGCATGGAGCGCAGCTGCCGCTTCGTTACCGTAAGGCGGGCAAGTCCCGCTATTAAACTCGAAGCTCAGGGAATTCATGTGCGTTGCGATCCACTACAATTGATTAAGCTAGAACACGCGCGATAGTAGGCTTAACGACCGGATTGAACCTGACTTGAAATCCGCAATCGTAAAGTTCGATACAAGTAGTCTACTGGTGGTGATTGTGAACTTCGCCGCTCCAAGAGAACGCAAAATCATGAGGCTGCGGGGCCGTGCAGAAGGTGTTGTGCCCCGCCCGGTGTCTGATCGTTGAGAGATAAAACCATGAAGCTGCCTGCCATCCCCGCATTGTTGCTTGTCCTATTGGGCACCCCTGCTCACGCCATCGACGGCCTCATCGCCGTGCCCTGTCTTCAGACTGCCAAAGTGTGCCTTGACCGGCTGGAAACGCTGGCCCAGTCGCGCGGGCTCAAGATTTTTGTGCGCATCGATCACGCGGCGGGCGCGGCCAGTATCGGCGAGACCCTGCGGCCGACCGAGCTGCTGATCTTTGGCCACCCCAAGGGCGGCACACCGCTGCTGAAATGCTCGCAGGTCTACGGCATCAGCCTGCCGCTGCACGTGCTGGCCTGGGAAGACGTGAAGGGCAAGCGCTGGATCGGCTACCACGATCCGGCCGGCGTGGCACAGTCGCATCCCGATGCCGCGTGTAACACCATCCTCATACAGCAGACGCGGAATCTGGATGAATTGGTACGCACGGCGGCCCGCGAGCCTTGATGTGTCCTGTGGTCAGCCGCCCCCCGGCTGACCCGGCGTGTCACCGAGCAGTTCGATCTGCTGCACCGCCCACTGTGCTTCGCCATGGGTAGAGTCGAGTTGAAGCACATGCCGGTAGGCGGTCAGCGCGTCGTCTGCGCGGCCGAGTCCCTGGTACGCGCGCCCGGTGGCCATCCAGGCTTCCGGATTGTAGGGTTCACGTTCCCGCCATTCTTCGGTGAGCGCTGCCAGCTCGCGCCACGCTTGCCGCTCACCCAGGCCACACGCGGCGAGAAAATAGCCGCTCTCTTTTCCCGCGCTGGCCCAGAAGCTGGATTCGCCGGTGATGCTGTCGAGCGGCTGGCTGGCGAGGTGACGCAGCCAGCCCAGCGGCAGGGCAAAGTGGAAATTGCCGCCGCCGCGCGATTTGAAGGTGAGGATGCCGACCAGCCGGCCGTGTGCGTCGAACAGCCCGCCGCCGCTCGCGCCCCGGTCGAAGGGGGCGGAGGTCTGGATGACCTTGCCACCGTCGCATTCGCAGGTGTGCAAGCCGACGATGCGGCCCGGGTTGAGCGTGTAGCGACCGCCGGGAAACCCTGCCGCGACCACGTCCAGACCGACTCGTGTATCGCCGATGGTGATGCTGGGGACGGGTGATGCGTCGAGGCCATCTGCCCGGAGAAAGCACAGGTCGCGGTAGCGGTCACCCGCATCGGCTTTGGCGTACAGGGTTCGTTCGCCAAGTTCGATTTCAATGCGTGCCGCGTGTTCGATGACGTGGCAGTTGGTGACCAGCCGGTCGCCGGCGAGCGCGACCGCCGAGCCGGTTTCGCGCATTCCGTCGTTGCGTTCGACGACAACGCGGGCGACGTGGGTTTTCCAGGCCTGGTCGGCCTGTGCGGCGCACGCCGACAGCGCCAGAAGCGCAAACAGGAGCAAGCGGCTTGTCATGGATTTACTGTAGACGCGATCAGCCGGGGTGGAACGCGAGGCAAGGTTTTTTATTCTCGGCTTGTCAGGTTTGGCCCCGCCGGGCGATCTACAGGTTAACGGCAGACATTTCGTCGCCGCTCAACCTGATGGAGAACCACCATGAAAACCCTGACCCTGACTGCCAGCGTCCTCGCCGCTGCGTTCCTGTTTGCCACGCCCGTTCAGGCCGCCGGCCCGTGGGATTTCAACCCTGATCTCTACGGCGACATCGTCAGCGATCTCAACGCCCCGGGCTATGTCGGCACGAGCCTGCCGGATACCCGCAAGCGCCTGCATGTCGACCAGGTCGTAGCGGGCTTTCCCAACCCCGACATCGACGAAACCGGTTATGTGATCGGCACGGCCGGCCCGGAACGGGGCTATGGCGATGAGTACGGCTCGATCATGTTCGATCTGGGCCTGCGTTGAGCCGGCCGCGCCGTGTGAGGGAAGCGGCGCATGAGCGAGCGCAGCGGCATTCGCCAGCAACTGGGCAACCACGCCGTCGCGCTGGTCAGCATGGCGGTGGCGGTGTTCACCTTGCTGTATTCCGCCTGGCGACACGAAGTGACCGAGGACCAGCGGACCGTGCGCCAGGCCGGGTTTGAAATCCTGCACGCTCTGGGCGAGCTGCAAACCATCGCCGACCACGCGCATTACACGGGCGACGCCCAGCAGGGCAACCCGGTATCAGGCTGGGGCCGGGTGCTCGCGATCCGCGACCTCACCGCGCTGATGCCGCCGCCCGCCGCCACCTGCGGGACGCAGCTCCTTGCCGTGTGGGAGGCCGAGTCGCCCGGGCTCAAGGACGACACGGCGAGCAACGAACGCATCAGCGATGCGATCAGCGCCTGCCGCGCGCAGACGGTAGAGGCCATCGCCCGGCTTGATTGACCCCATGCCGTCATGCCCTGCAACGGCCGGGCAGCAGCCTTGCCTTCGCCTGCGTGAAGCGGATGTATTTTTTGCGAACCTGTCAGGAAACGCCGCCTGATCCGACAGACAGCATCCGGATGAGGGTAGGGCGACATGGCGGGTAGCGAAACGGGCTGGCTGTTGACCGCGCTGGAAATTCTGGCGGCGCTGTTCATTTTTGTCGTCGGCCTGGCGGCGCTGACGCTGGTCGTCACTTATGTGCTCGACGTGACGCAGACGCGCCAGGCGCTGCGTCGCAACTACCCGGTGCTGGTGCATTTCCGCTATGCGTTCGAGCGGCTCGGCACCTTCTTCCGCCAGTATTTCTTCGCTATGGACCGCGAGGAAATGCCCTTCAACCGCGCCCAGCGCGCCTGGGTCTACCGCGCGGCGAAAAATGTCGACAACACGATCGCCTTCGGTTCGACGCGCGACCTGCGACCGGCCGGCACCGTGCTGTTCGCCAACACGCCGTATCCCACGCTCAACGAGGACGCCGTGCCGCCGCGCGCGGTGACCATCGGCGCGGATTGCCCGCATCCCTACGTCACGCAGTCGATCTTCAACATCTCCGGCATGAGCTACGGGGCGATTTCGCGGCCGGCGGTGCTCGCCCTGTCGACGGGCGCGAAGCTGGCCGGCTGCTGGCTCAATACCGGCGAGGGCGGGCTGTCACCCTGGCATCTCGAAGGCGGGGCCGACCTCGTGTTCCAGATCGGCACCGCCAAGTTCGGCGTGCGCGACGCCGCCGGCCGGCTGGACGAGAACCGGCTCATGGAAATTGCCGCGCATCCGCAGGTGAAGATGTTCGAGATCAAGCTCTCGCAGGGGGCCAAGCCTGGCAAGGGCGGCATCCTGCCGGGGGCGAAGGTGACGCCGCAGATCGCGGCGATACGCGGCATCGCCGTGGGCGAAGCGGCGATCAGCCCGAACCGGCATCCGGAAATCGCCAGCGATGACGCGCTGCTCGACATGATCGCGCGCGTGCGCGTGGTCAGCGGCAAACCCGTCGGCATCAAGACCGTGCTCGGCGATCCGGCCTGGCTGGATCGCCTGTGTACCGCCATCGTCGCGCGCGGCGCGGTCTGTGCACCGGATTACATCGCGCTGGACGGGGCCGAAGGCGGCAGCGGGGCGGCACCGCAGGCGCTCATGGACGACGTCGGCCTGCCGTTGCGCGAGGCGCTGCCGCTGCTGGTCGACAAGCTCGTCGCGCATGGCCTGCGCGAACGCATCAAGGTCGTCGCCGCAGGCAAGCTCGTCACCCCCGCCGACGTCGCCTGGGCGCTGTGCGCCGGCGCGGACTTCGCCGCCTCGGCGCGCGGCTTCATGTTCGCACTGGGCTGCATCCAGGCGCTGCAATGCAACCGTAACACCTGTCCCACCGGCATCGCCACCCACAACCCGCGCCTGCAACGCGGCCTGGTGCCGGCCGACAAGGCCGAACGCGTCGCCCACTACCACCGCAACCTCACCTACGAAGTCGGCCTGATCGCCCACGCCTGCGGGGTGCGCGAACCACGCGAACTGTCGCGCCAGCACTGTCGCGTGGTCGGGGCGGATGGCCTGTCGCAGGCACTGTCTGCGTTGCATCCCGAGCCGTGAGCGGGGGCCGCAGTGAAATATTTCGGCGCGGCTGTCAGGAAACCGATCCGGGTCGGGTCTCTGATATCGGGAAACCGCCTTTCCAGGCACGTTCAACTTTTGGAAACACCCATGAACACACGCGCATATCAGGGGGCAGGGGCGATCTGTGCGATACAGACCGGCTTGTGCCCGATATCGGGATGAGACACTACCAGCCGGTCCGCCAGCCATGAAGGCGAACGAATTCGAGCGTCTGGTACGCGCCTATTCGGCCGACCTGTTCCGTTTTGCGTACTGGCAATGCCGCGATCGCGGCGTGGCCGAGGATCTGGTGCAGGAAACCTTCGCCCGAGCCTGGACTGCACGCGACCAGCTGCGCGAGGCGGCCTCGGTCAAGGCCTGGCTGTTTCGCATCCTGCGCAACGAGCACGCGCGCCTGTACGAGCGCAAGGCGCTGCCCATGGAGGATGCCGACTTGGGCGAGTTGCCGATTTCGGATGGCGTCGATCTGGAACGGGACTACGCGGTGCGCGAACAGCTCGCCATGCTCTCGCCGCAGTTTCGCGAACCCTTGCTGATGCAGACGCTGGGAGGGTTCAGTTGTGCCGAGATCGCCTCGGTTCTGGGCATAGGCGAGGCGGCGACCATGCAGCGCCTGACCCGGGCACGGCTTGCGCTGCGCCGTCTGTGGCTGGGAGAGCCGGCCGCTTCAAGCAAGGAGAATGCATCATGAACTGCCTCGAATTCCGCCGCGCCGCGCTCGCCAATCCGCATCACCCGGGGCACGACGCGTTGGCGCACGAAGCCGATTGTCCGGCCTGCGCCCGTTTCTACCGCGAGCTCAGGCTACAGGAAGAGCAACTCTACGAGGCCATGTGCGTGCCGGTGCCGGAAGGCCTGGCGGACCGCATCCTGCTCCGCCGCGCGAGCAGCTGGCGCGAGTGGCTCGCGCCGCGCATCGCCGTGCCTGCACTCGCCGCCAGCCTGATGCTTGCCGTGGTGCTGGGTGTGGTCTGGAAACAGACGCAGGGCATGCCTGCCGAGACCCTGGCCATGGGCATCGCCGCACACGTGGAACACGATGCACATGCACTTGCCGCCAGCGCCGAGGTTCCGGCCGCCACGCTGATGACCTCGGCGCGGCGCGGCGGACTCGACAGCCTGATCCCGCCGGGCAGGCCGACCTACGTCGACCACTGCCCGCTGCCGGGCGGCGGCAGCGGCGAGCACATCGTCTTCGATACCCCGCACGGCAAGATCACCCTGATCATCATGCCGACGAAGAAGATCACCATGCCGCTGCGGCTGGACAGGAACGGCCTCACCGTCAGCCTGATGCCGGCGGGCGAGGGCAGTATCGCGCTGGTCACCGCGAATCCCCAGACCATCGAGGAGGCGGAAAAGTGGGCAAGACAGACCCTGCGCTGGGCGAACAGCCGAACCTGAAATAAACAGGATAAATTCGGCCGCCCTGTCAGGAACCGACGGTGGTGCCGACAGACACGTATCCCCCTGGAGACTCTACATGACCCCGCTTGCCACCACCGCCCTGTCCCTCGCCCTGCTGATCCCTTCCGCCCATGCGGCTGACGGTCTCATTACCCTGCCTTCCGTGCATTCGTCGCGGGCGAGCCTCGACCGGCTGGAAACGCTGGTGAAGGCGCGCGGCCTGAAGATTTTTGCCCGCATCGACCACGCGGCGGGCGCGGCGAGCATCGGCGAGACCCTGCGGCCGACCGAACTGCTGATCTTCGGCCATCCGAAAAACGGCACGCCGCTGCTGAAATGCGCACAGACCTACGGCATCGACCTGCCGCTGCACGTGCTGGCCTGGGAAGACGCCAGCGGCAAGCGCTGGATCGGCTACCGTGACCCGGCCGGGCTGGGGCATCGCCATCCGGACACGCATTGCGACGCGGCGCTCAAGCGCGTGGCCACCGCGCTCAATGGCCTGGTGCGCGAAGCCGCAAGCGAACCATGATCAACCCGCCGCCCTGCGCGGCACAAGCCAGGAGACTGACATGGACGACACCAAGAAAATGGCGCTGATCGCCACCAAGGGCACGCTCGACTGGGCCTACCCGCCTTTCATCCTCGCCTCGACCGCCGCCGCGCTGGGTTACGAGGTGCAGATATTTTTCACCTTCTACGGCCTGCAACTGCTGCGCAGGGATCTGTCTGGTCTCAAGGTCAGCCCGCTCGGTAACCCCGGTATGCCGATGAAGATGCCCTTTGGCCCCAAGTGGTTCAGGAGCCTCAACTGGAACATCCCCAACGCCCTACAGGCGCTGGTGCCCGGCTATGAAAGCGTGGCGACCGGCTTGATGAAGCAGACCATCGCCAACAACGGTGTGGCGACGATCCCCGATCTGCGCGATCTTTGTCAGGAAGCCGAGGTGAAGATGATCGCCTGCCAGATGACGGTCGAGCTGTTCGGCTTTTCGCACGCCGACTTCATCGACGGCATCGAGTACGGCGGCGCAGCGACCTTCTTCGAGTTCGCCGGCGAAACCGACGTCTGCCTGTTCATCTGAGGCGCATTACGGGCGCATCGCGCGCAGGATGCTGTCGCCCGCCTGCAGGGCCTGGCGGATCATGCCTTCCATCTGCGGCGCGAAATAGGGCATGGAGAAATCCAGCACGATGAGGCCCACGCCGAGGGTGATGGGAAAGCCGATGGCAAAGATGTTCAACTGCGGCGCGGAGCGGGTGAGGATGCCGAGCGCGAGGTTGGTCATCAGCAGCACGGCAATCAGCGGCAGGGCGATCTGTAGACCGACGACGAAGATGGTCGAACCGAAGGACGCCACGCTGCGAAAACCCTCTGCCGCCAGCGGCGCAGCCGAGATGGGCAAGGTGGTGAAGCTTTCGGCGACGAGACCCAGCACCAGCAGGTGCGCGTTCACCGCCAGGAACACCAGCATCGCAAGCAGGTTGAAAAACCGTGACAGCACCAGCGTCTGGGCCGCCGACTGCGGATCAAAAAAACTGGCAAAACCCAGGCCCATCTGCAGGCCGACGATTTCCCCGGCCAGTTCCACGGCGGCGAATACCACGCGCATGGTGAAGCCGATGGCCAGCCCGATGAGGAACTGCTGCACCAGGATGAACAAACCCTGCCACGAGCCCAGCGCCACGTCGGGCAGGGGCGGCAGCGTGGGCGAGACGATGAGGGCGATGAACACGCCCAGTCCGACCTTCACCCGCGCCGGCACGCTGCGGTGGCCGAACACGGGGGCGGCCATGAGCAAGCCCAGGATGCGCACCAGCGGCCAGACAAAGGCCACCAGCCAGGTGTTGAGCTGGGCGTCAGTGAAACTCAGCATGGTGGATTCACATCAGGCGCGTTCAGATGCTGCCGGGACGCGAAGACGAGCTGAAGACAGTGCAATAGCAGGGCAAGGCGAAGCATCCGTAGGTCGGCAACCCTTTGCCGACATCTTCGCGTCATGCCCGCCTTTGCGGCGGGAAAGTGTTCCCGCCCTACGATGGCGGGCCCCTGCCTGCTTGCGTGTATTTATCACGTTAATCGCTAGCCGATGATACCGGGCAGGTCGGTCAGCAGCCGCCGCATGTAATCGGTCATCACCGTGAGCATCCACGGCCCGGCGACGACGAAGGTGAGCAGCACGGCGACGACCTTGGGAATGAACGACAGGCTGGCGTCGTTGATCTGGGTGGCGGCCTGGAAGACGCTGACAATGAGGCCGACGACGAGGGTGACGATGAGCACCGGGGCCGAGACCAGCAGGGTCATTTCGAGTGCGCCCTGGCCAAGGGACATTACGCTTTCGGGAGTCATGCAACGAGTCCTTTCAATTTTTTCGCCAGATCAGGCAGGACACGAAGCCGAGCCGCAGACAGACCAGCGAGTACGGCAAGGCGAAGGCGACACAGTCATGGTTGATCTGGCAAAAAATCAGTAGAAACTCTGGGCGAGCGAGCCCAGCAGCAGGTTCCAGCCGTCGACCAGCACGAACAGGATGATCTTGAACGGCAACGCCACCAGCGCGGGCGACACCATCATCATGCCCATGGCCATCAATACGCTGGCGACGACCATGTCGATGATGAGGAAGGGAATGAACACGGCAAAGCCGATCTGGAATGCGGTCTTGAGTTCGCTGGTGATGTAGGCCGGGATCAGTACGCGCAGCGGGATGTCGTCGGCAGTTTTGGGGGCGGGCGACTTCGACATGCGGACGAACAGTGCCAGGTCGGATTCGCGCGTCTGTTTCATCATGAAGGCACGCAGCGGCACGGCTGCCTTCTCCAGCGCTTCGCCCATCTGGATGCGGTTTTCCGACAGCGGCTGGTAGGCGTCGACGTAGATCTTGTCGAGCACCGGGCTCATCACGAACAGGGTGAGAAACAGCGACAGGCCGATCAGCACCTGGTTGGGCGGCGAGCCCTGCGTGCCGAGCGCCTGTCTCAATAATGAAAGCACGATGATGATGCGGGTGAAGCTCGTCATCATCAAAAGCGCCGCTGGCAGGAACGACAGCGAGGTCAGCAGCAGCAGGGTTTGCAGGCTGAGCGAGTAGGTTTGCCCGCCGCCGCCCGAAGGCGTGCTGGTGAAGGCGGGTAGGCCAGCGGCCTGCGCGAGGGCGAGCCCGGGGAGCGCAGCCAGCCCCAGCAGGGCGACGACGCGGAGGAAGGATTTAGCGTGTGCCACGGTTCTTGTCGAGGAGCGATTGCAGGCGGGCGGCGAAGGGCGGCAGCGGAACCGCAGGGCTGGCGGGCGCTTCGCCCTTGGGCAGGGTGGCGAGCGCATTGACATTACCGGGACCGACGCCGACCACCAGCCAGTTGTCGCCGATTTCCAGTACGACCACGCGTTCGCGGGTGCCGACCGAGGCGCTGCCGACCACGTTGAGCAGCGCCGACGAACCGGTGCGGGCCACCCCCATGCGCTTGGCCATCCAGGCGGTGGCGGCGATGAGGCCGAGCACCGCGACGAGGCCGACAAACACCTGGAGCAGGCTGCCGGCGGCGGAGGGGGCGGCGGCGGTGGCCTCTGCACCCTGCGCCAGCGCCGGCAGCAGCGTCAGCAGGGCGGTGGCAGACCGCTTCATTTATTGAGTTTCCGGATGCGTTCGGCGGGGGTGATGATGTCAGTGAGGCGCACGCCGAATTTGTCGTTTACCACCACCACTTCGCCCTGGGCGATGAGTGTGCCGTTGACCAGCACGTCCATCGGCTCGCCGGCGAGACCGTCGAGCTCGACCACCGAGCCTTGCGCCAGCTGGAGCAGGTTCTTGATCGCGATCTTGGTGCGCCCGAGTTCCACCGTGAGCAGCACGGGGATGTCGAGGATCATGTCGATGTCGCTGGCGAAACCGTTGCCAGCGGGCTTACCGGACAGATCGGGAAACAGGTCGGCGGCGGGTTCGGCCGCGGGGGCGACGGTGGCCTGTTCGGCCATGGCGGCCGCCCAGTCGTCTTCGGCAATGGCCTGGGTGCTGTTGTCAGACATGCTGTTCTCCTGTGGGAAGGTCGCTGGCCCCGGTGGCCAGCATGCGCTCGACGCGCAGGGTGTATTGCCCGTTGAACTTGCCGTAGGCGCATTCCATCACCGGCACGCCGTCGACCTTGGCTTCGACCGTGGGCGGAATGTCCAGCGGAATCACGTCGCCGGCCTTGAGGTTGACGATATCGCGCAGGCTCACCTTGGCCGTGCCCAGATCGGCCACGAGCTGAACTTCGGCAAGCTGCACCTGCTGGCGCATCAGGCGCAGCCAGCGTTTGTCGACTTCGAGGTTTTCCGCCTGGAGCGCGCTGGTGAGCTGGTCCTTGATCGGCTCGATCATCGAGTAGGGCAGGCAGAAGTGCATTTCGCCGCTGTTCTGACCAAGCTCGATCGAGAAGGTGATGTGCACCACCACTTCGTTGGGTGTGGCGATGTTGGCGAACTGCGTGTTCATCTCCGAACGCACGAATTCGAATTCCAGTGGATAGATCGGCTCCCACGACTTGGCGTAGGACTCGAAGACGATGGCGAGCATGCGCTGGATGATGCGGTGCTCGGTCTGGGTGAAGTCGCGTCCCTCGATGCGGGTATGGAAGCGCCCGTCACCGCCGAACAGGTTGTCCACCACCAGAAACACCAGGTCGGGGTTGAAGATCATCAGGCCAGTGCCGCGCAGGGGCTTGAACTGCACCAGGTTGAGGTTGGTGGGCACGACCAGGTTGCGGATGAATTCGCTGTATTTGGAGACACGCACCGGGCCGACCGAGATTTCCACATTGCGGCGCAGGAAGTTGTAGAGGCCGATGCGGATCAGGCGGGCGAAGCGCTCGTTGATGATTTCGAGCGTGGGCATGCGCCCGCGCACGATACGCTCCTGCGTCGCCAGGTTGTAGGGGCGAACCGCATGGGGATCGATGTCCTCGACCGGCGCCTCGTCGGCTTCGCCTGTCACACCCTTCAGGAGGGCGTCGACTTCTTCCTGCGAGAGAAATGCATCGGCCATGGTGCAGCGTCCGTTACTGGATGACGAAGGAAGTGAACAGCACGTCGACGGCTTCCTGCGGCTTGCCCTTGGGCACCACCGGCTGGTTCACCGCCGCGAGGATGGCCTGGGTGAGCTTTTTCTTGTCGTCCTCGGTTTGCAGGGTGTCGGCGGTCTGGCTCGACAGCAGGGTGAGCAGGCGGCTGCGGATGCGCGGCATGTGCAGCTTCACCAGATCGACCTGCGCCTGGTCGTAGAACTGGAGCGTGATGTCGGTCTGGAGATACTGCTCGCCGCCCATGAGGTTGACGGTAAAGGTGTCCAGCGGCGTGAAGATCGGCGTCTTCGGCGGTTCTTCCTTGGTCTCGGCGTGCGCGTCAGCGCCGGGTTTCAGCATAAACCACGCGCCCGCGCCGCCGCCGGCCAGCACCACCACCAGGCCAATGATGATGAACAGCAGTTTCTTCGATTTCTTCGGTGCGGCTTCCGCAGGTGCAGCTTCGGCGGGCTTGGACATCGCTTCGGTTCCTTTGCGAACGTTCGGGTTGGCTTACAGACATTATTGCTATCGGCCATACCCGGCGATGCCTTGAAAAGAGGGGGAAAAGGGGGGGATTTCCTTGGTTTGGCAAGCTAGGGGTCAGGAGTCAGGATTCAGGGGTCAGGGGGTGTTGTGCGACTGCGTCGCGTCCCATGAATTCATGAAAACGCGGCAAAGCCACACAGCCCCCTAATCCCTGACCCCTACCCCTACCCTCAGGCGAAGGTATCGACCAGGCCGCGCCCCTTGCGCACAGGCAACGCGGCGAGGCTGACGTCGGCCATGCCCTCCGTGCCGTTGTCGGCGAAGCCAGGGCTGTTGCGCGGGGTGTCGCGGGGCGAATTGTCCTGCTGGCGGGCGGTGTCGGCGCTGACGTTGGCCTGGCCGAGCTGGATGCCGGCGTCCTGCATCATCTCGCGCAGGCGGGGCAGGGCGGCTTCGAGCGCCTGCCGCACTTCGGGCTGGGCGGCGAAGAAATGCGCGCTGGCCTGTTCGTTGGAGACGTTCAGCACCACCTGCAGCGGGCCGAGGTCGGGCGGGTTGAGGGTGAGGGTGGCGGACTGCTGGCTACCGGCGGCCATCCAGACGATTTTTTCACCCAAAGCCTGATTCCATGCGGCTGAGCCGAGCTGGGGACTCAGGCGGTCGCTGGCCTGCAGGGGCGTGGCGGCGGTGCTGGCGGCCTGGGTGGTCTGCAGCTGGCTGGCCTGGGCTTGGCTGGCCTGGACCTGGCTCAGTGCAGTCATGAAATCGGACTGGCGTTCGGTGCCGCGCGCGCTGTCGGTCCGTGCGGCGAGGGCGTCGGCAGCGATATGACGGGCGAGGCCTTCGCCTGCTAAATCGCTGGCCTGGGCGAGGGCATCGGTACGGCCGTTACGGGCATCGGACCAGGCGGCGCGGGCGGCGCTACGGCCGGGGGAATCGGCGCTGATGGCCGGACTGTCGCCCGCTTTGCCGTCTGCGGGGGCCAGGCGGCTGGCTATCGGCTTTTGCAGCTCCGGGTTGAGCGCCAAGGCGAGCAGGGTGTCGGCGGCCGGGGTGGCGGTGGCCGCTGCCGGCTCGGTGGGCTCGGCGGGTGGGTTGGCGAGCCACTCGGCGGTTGGACGCGCTGCCGCTGGCGAGCCAGGCGTGGGCTCGGTCTCGGAAGTCGGCTGGGAATCTGTAGCCGGATCGGTCTCGTTGCTGGAGGCTTCCGTGGACCGACCGCGCTGCTGCGCGATCTCGCCCGACAGGACCTGGTTGAAGGGCACGTCGGGCGCAGCGCTGTCGGACGCCGACGGCGCTGCCGTTGCGGGCAGCGGGCTGGCGGACTGAACGGGGGGCAGGGAAGCGGTCATGGCAGTCTCGGTCGGCGTGATGGTTCAGGGGGTGGGGAGTTTGGGCTGGGTGGCGCGCGCGGCGAACTCGTCGTTGGCCTTCTGGTCACGCCGGTTTTCGCGCTGCAATACCTGCAGGGCGGCACGTTCGCCGAGTGTGCTGTAGGTGAGTTTCTTCTGTTCGCAGGCCATCCAGACGGAGCGGGCCTGGTCGGCGCGGCGGCCGAGGTCGTCGACCACCTGGCGCTGGCCGGCGATGGCTTGGTCGAGCTTGCCCATGAAGACCTGGAAATTGTTGAATTGCGCCGCACCGATGCCGTTGGCCATGTCGGACTGACAACGCAGCGCGTAGTCGTCGCGGTACTGCACCAGGAGGGCGAGTTTCTGCGTGGCTTCTTCGCGCATGCGTACGCAGGCACCGAGTTTTTTCGCGGCCTCGTCGGCGTCACGCGTGGCGAGTTCGACGAGGGTGGCAAGGGCGGAGAGGCTGGCCATGGTCTGGGTCTCAGTTGAACCTAGAAACCGTAGTTGGACACGCCTGATGGTGCGTTGGATCGGGTGTCTGCCGCGAAGCAACGACGCTGCGGGCCGGGGCCCGCAAGGAGGCGCGACAAAAGCAGGCGCACGAGCCGGCGTGCCAGCGGGCGGGTAGCGGTCTCACCCAACGGATGAGTGTATCGAAGGCAGAAAAGTCAGCGTTCATGCGGTTTTCCCAAAGGTGAGAAGCGGTCAACTGCGGTTTCTAGGTTAAACAGCGTTTCGAGCTGGGCGAGGCTGTCGTTGACACCCGCGCGTTCGTGGATGGCCTGCTGCAGGAAGCCGTCCATGCCGGTGCGCAGGCGGATGGCTTCGTCGAGCACGGGGTCGGTACCGGGGGCGTAGGCCCCGACGCTGATGAGGTCGCGGCTGCGCTCGTAGCGCGAATAGAGTTTTTTGAGCCGGCGTGCGAGATGTTGCTGCTCGGGTGGTGTGATGGTGTGCATGGCGCGGCTGATCGACTGTTCGATGTCGATCGCGGGGTAGTGGCCCGATTCGGCCAGCGTGCGCGAGAGCACGATGTGGCCGTCGAGAATCGCGCGCGCAGCGTCGGCGATGGGGTCCTGCTGGTCGTCGCCTTCGGTGAGCACGGTGTAGAAGGCGGTGATCGAGCCGCCGCCGGGCTTGCCGTTGCCGGCGCGTTCGACCAGCGCCGGCAGCTTGGCGAACACCGACGGCGGATAGCCCTTGGTCGCGGGCGGCTCGCCGATGGCGAGCGCGATCTCGCGCTGCGCCATGGCGTAGCGGGTGAGCGAATCCATGATCAGCAGCACGTTCTTGCCCTGGTCGCGGAAGTGTTCGGCGATGGCGGTGGCGTAGGCCGCGCCCTGCATCCGCATCAGCGGCGGCGTGTCGGCCGGCGCGGCGACGACGACGGCACGCGCCAGCCCTTCCCCGCCGAGGATCTGTTCGATGAATTCCTTGACCTCGCGGCCGCGTTCGCCGATCAGGCCAACGACGATCACGTCGGCCAAGGTGTAGCGCGCCATCATGCCGAGCAGCACGCTCTTGCCCACGCCGGAACCGGCGAACAGGCCCATGCGCTGGCCGCGTCCCACGGTGAGCAGGGTGTTGATCGCGCGCACGCCGACGTCGAGGATTTCGTTGATCGGCGCGCGCGACAGCGGGTTGGCCACGCGGCGCGAGAGCGGGGCGCTCGCTTCGGCCTGGACCGGCCCGAGGCTGTCGAGTGCGCGGCCGTTGCTGTCGAGCACGCGGCCGAGCAGGCCGTCGCCGACCGGCAGGTGGCGGGTGCGGTCGCTGGGGCGGCGGCGCGGGTGGTTGACCTGGCCCACGCCCGGCAGGGTGGGAATGACTTCGGCGGGGAACACCTGCGCGCCCGGCACCAGGCCTTCGATGTCGCTTTGCGGCATGAGGTAGAGGCGGTCGCCGGCAAAGCCGACGACTTCGGCTTCGAGCACCGAGCCATTTGGCAGGGGCACGGTGCAGGCGCTGCCCACCGCGAGTTTCAGCCCCACCGCTTCCATCACCAGGCCGGCCACGCGGGTGACGCGGCCGGACATGCGCATGGGTTCGGCGATGGCGATGAGCTCGCGGCAGTCCGAGAGATAGGCCTGCCAGCGTCCGGCGTGGCGGAGATCAGTTTGGTGGAGATCGGCCGCAGGGGCAGGCGCGTTCATGCGAGCCAGTCCGTCTGCTGGCCCAGCGCGGCGACCAGGCGCTGCCAGCGCGTGCCGAGCGTCGCGTCGATCTGGTTGCTGGGGGTTTCAACACGGCAGCCGCCGGCTTCGAGGCTGTCGTCTTCGGCCAGCTGCCAGCCGGTCTTGTCGAGCTCGCCGCCGATGCGTTCGCGCACCAGCACCACGTCGGCCGGGTTGAGATACAGCAGCGCGGGCTGCTGCACCGCCGGCAGCGTGCGCACGGCTTCGCGCACCAGCGGAATCACCAGTTCGGGTTTCACCGCCAGGGCGGATTTGAGCAGGGCGCGGGCGAGGTCCAGCGCCAGATCGAGTACCTGCTGCGAAATGAGCTCGTCGGCCTGGCGCGTCTGCGCGTCGAAGCCAGTGGCGAGAGCCGCCAGTCGCGCCGCTTCCTCGGCGGCCAGCTGGCGGCCTTCGGCCAGTCCCGCCGCCCGCCCTTCGCCATGGCCCGCAGCGTAACCTTCCTGTTCCGCCTGAGCCTCGATGGCGGCGATCTGTTCCAGCGTGGGCAACGCCACCTCGCTGCGCTTCATCTTCACGTCGCGTGGCGTAGTGTCGAAGCTCGCAGGCTCCCAGGCCGGGTAGTCGGCCGGGTCTTCGCTGCGGATGACCGTGCTGGCGGCGTTAGACATAGGCTTCCTCGCCCTTCGCGCCGAGCGTCAGCTGGCCTTCGTCGGCGAGCCGGCGGATCACGGTGAGAATCTCGCGCTGTTGCGCTTCCACTTCAGAGAGCTTGACCGGGCCCTTGGATTCGAGGTCTTCGCGCATCATTTCGGCCGCGCGCTGCGACATGTTCTTGAAGATCTTCTCGCGCAGTTCCTCGTTCGCGCCCTTCAGCGCGACGATCAGAGAATCGGACTGCACTTCGCGCAGGATGAGCTGGATGCCCCGGTCGTCGATCTCCAGAATGTTCTCGAACACGAACATCTCGTCCATGATCTTCTGCGCCATGTCCGGGTCGTAGCTCTTCAGGTACTCCATGGCCGAGGCCTCGTTGTTGCCGCTCATGTAGTTGAGGATGTCGGCCGCAACGCGGGTGCCGCCCATGCTCTGCTTCTTGGCCGCACCGCCGCCCGAGAGCAGCTTGGCGAGCACGTCGTTGAGCTCGCGCAGTGCAGTCGGCTGCACGCCGTTGAGCGTGGCGATGCGCAGCAGGACGTCGTTGCGCAGACGCTCGGTGAAGCAGCCCATGATTTCGCAGGCGTGGTCGCTGTCCAGATGCACCAGGATGGTGGCGATGGTCTGCGGATGTTCGTTGTGGATGAGGTCGGCGACCGATTCGCCGTCCATCCACTTCAGGCTTTCGATGCCGCTGGCGTCGCCGGTGCCGCCGAGGATGCGGTTCAGCAGCGACGAAGCCTTGTCGTCACCCAGCGCCTTGGTCAGCACGCTGCGGATGTATTCGTCGGAATCGAGCCCCAGGGTGGAATTGCTGGCAGCCACCTCGCTGAAATCGTTCAGCACCTGTTCCACCCGCTCCTGCGGGATGGACTTCATGCTGGTCATCGCTTCGCCGAGCTTCTGCACCTCGCGCGGGCCGAGATACTTCATCACTTCGGCTGCGCCTTCCTCGCCCAGGGCGAGCATCAGCACGGCTGCGTTCTGGATGCCTTGGTTGTCACTCATTGCTGCCTACCCAGGTTTTGACGATATTGGCGACCACGCGCGGATCGTCCTTGGCGAGTTGCTGTGCGCGGGTCAGGTTGTCCTGATAGTTGCGGGCACCGGGCGGCAGGGCGACCATGCCCTCCGCGCCGGCGCCTGCCAGCTGCGGCTGGCCGGCCATGCCGGGCGCAGCGGGGCCCGGTAGCGCCAGCGGCTCGGACAGCTTTTTCAATAGCGGCTTCAGCACGCGCAAATACAGCAGCAGCAGCGCAATGCCCATCAGCAGGTACTTGCCCGTGGTCTTGGCGGTGTCGATCATGGCCGGCTGCTTCCAGATCGGGGTTTCCGGAATGGCTTCGACCTCGGGCTGGGCGAAGGGGCTGTTGACCACGTTGAGGGTGTCGCCGCGTGCCTGGTTGTAGCCCATGGCCTCCTTGACCAGATTGTTGATCTGGGTCATTTCCGCCGCCGAAAGCGGCTTGTAGCTGACCTTGCCGTCCTTGGCCACGCTCTTGCGGTGGTTGACGACGACCGCGACCGACAGGCGCTTGAGCCCGCCACCGTTTTGCTGCACGTACTGGATGGTCTTGTCGACTTCGTAGTTGACCGTCGAATCCTTGCGGGTGGCGACTGGCGCTGCGCCTGCGGGGGTGGCGGCGGCAGCCTGGGCGGGCGCGTTGACCGGCGCAGTGGCGGGGGCGGGCGGCTGGTTGGAAAGCGCACCCGGTACGCCGCCCGCTGCGCCGCCGCCGTTGGCCGATTCGCTCAACTGCTGGCTACGGATCGCCATGGCGTCCGGCGTCTGGTTGGGCTTGTAGGATTCGACCGCCTGTTCGCTGCGCGAGAAATCGACGTCGGCGGTGGCCTCGGCGCGCACGTTCCCGGCCCCGACGATGGGGCTGATGATCGATTCGATGCGGCGGGCCACGCTTTGCTGGAGATCCTGCACGTATTTCATCTTGGTGGGATCGAGGCCGCTGGCCAGTGGCTTGCCGGCGTCAGACAGCAGGTTGCCGTTCTGGTCGACCAGGGTGACGTTCTTGGGCGAGAGTTCGGGCACGCTGCTGGCGACCAGATGCACGATGGCGCTCACCTGCTGCGGGTCGAGCGTGCGGCCGGGGTGCAGGTTCAGCAGCACTGAGGCGGTCGGCATTTTCTGTTCGGTGACGAAGACCGAATCCTTGGGCATGGCCAGGTGCACGCGTGCCGCCTGCACCGCCGAAACCGACTCGATGGAACGCGCCAGTTCGCCTTCCATGGCGCGCTGGAAATTGATCTGTTCGAGGAACTGCGACGAACCCATGCGCTGGTTTTCCATCAGCTCGAAGCCGACGTTGCCGCCCTTGGGCAGGCCCTGCGAAGCGAGCTTCAGGCGCGCGTCGTGAACGTTTTCCGCCGGCACCATCACCGCGCCGCCGCCCTCCGCGTATTTGTAGGGTATGCCCATCTTTTCCAGCTCGGCGACGATGGCACCGCCGTCACGGTCGCTGAAATTGGAGAACAGCACCCGGTAATCAGGCTGCTGGCCCCACATCCACACACCGGCCATCGCCGCGACGACGGCCGCCGCGCCGATGGCGAGCAGAATCTTGCGTCCGCCCGGGGTCCGGGTGAAGTCCATCATCCCGCCGGGTACCACGATTTCGCCTGTCGCTGCCATTGCTTCTTTTCCTTGCCGGTTGCTGTCGCGCTTGTGCGCGGACTCGTGAGGGAATTATCGGCAGCGGCAGGATTTTCAATCGCGGGAAAAGAAGCCGGTTTTCCGCCTTGTTCCTGCCTTTGGCTTGCCCGGCAGCGGGCTAAAGTGTGAGCGTGGAAAACCGCCCGGAAGGGGACGCCAGATGAGTATTGGAGCCATCGACACCAGCCGTATCGAAGCCATGGTCGCGCAGCTGCGCGCCGCCAGCGCCCAGGCCGCGCCGCCCGGTGCCGCCGTCGGCAAACTCGCTGATGCCGCACCGGCGGCCGGCAAGGCCGATTTTTCGACCGCGCTGAAGTCCTCGCTCGACCAGGTCAACCGGATGCAGCAGGATTCCCAGCAGCTCGCGCAGCGATTTGCCCTGGGCGACAATTCGGTGAGCTTGTCCGACGCCATGATCTCCCTGCAGAAATCCGGCATCGCCCTGCAGCAGACCATCCAGGTCCGCAACAAGCTGGTCGAGGCGTATCAGACGATCATGAATATGGGGATGTGAATGCTTGGGGGCAGGATTTAGGGGCTAGGGAATGTTGTGCGGCTACGCCGCGCCCCATGAATTCATGAAGCGCGGCGTAGCCGCACGGCCCCCTAATCCCTAGCACCCAACCTAGCCGTAGGGCGGCAACACCTTGCCGCCGCAACCCCGGCTTGGGGTGCAACATCAGGAATCGGAAAGCCCTCGCCACGCCAGCGTTTTGTCGGGAAAGTGTTCCCGACCTACGGGCTGTAGGACGGCAATACCTTGCCGCCGTAACCCTCAAGCCGCGCGACGCAGTTTGCCCTTGCCGCCCGCTTCCCCCTTGAAACGATTGAGCATGCTGACGACATCGGTCGACAGCGCGGTGAACGCCGAACCGGAACCCAGCAGACGTTCGGCATCCTCGCTGCGCCCCTGGCTGATCTTGCGGGCGATCTGGCCGACGGCGCGGTGGAATTCGCGGTGTTTGTCCTTCAGTTCGCCAAAGCGCGGCGCGTGGCCATGATGGTGGCCGCCGGGGCCGTGGATCCATTTGCCCAGGGCGCAGCAGTCGTCGCGCGAGATGGTGTCGATGTCGAGTTTTTCCTGGCTGGAGACGGCGCGGCGCAGTTTCATCTTCCAGGCCTGATGCGCCTCGATGGCGGCGTTGAAGTCGAAATCCGCGGCTGGCACGTCGGCCGCTGCGGCCAGCGTGGCCTGGAAGCGGGCCTGTGCTTCGGCCGGCAGCTTGAAGCTGACGACCTTGTCGGCCAGGGTAAAGGCGGCCTGCTTGAGTGATTCGGCGGCGGTGGTCGAGGCCGAGACCACGGCGGTGTTGAGATGCGCGAGATGGTCGAGGTCGGCCACCGCCTGGCTCGCGTGGCCGATGTCCTGGCTCTGGGTGCCGGCCGCCCGCGCGACGTCGGCCATGATGTCGTTGATGGCGGCGGCCTTGCCGACCAGTGCGCCGATGGCTTCACCCGCGTTGTGTACGGTATGCGTCCCGCTGGCCACCTGATCGACGTTGATCGTGATGAGGTCCTTGATTTCGCGGGCGGCCCCGGCGCTGCGCTGGGCCAGCGCCCGCACTTCTGACGCCACCACGGCAAAGCCGCGTCCCTGTTCGCCGGCACGTGCCGCTTCGACGGCGGCGTTCAACGCCAGGATATTGGTCTGGAAGGCGATGCCGTCGATGACGCCGATGATGGCGCTGATCTTGCGCGAGGCCTCGTCGATGTTCTGCATGGTGGTTTCGACGTCGGCTATGACGCGGCCGCCGGTTTCGGCCAGCGCGGCGTTTTCGGTGGCGAGCGCGGCGGCACGGGCGGTCATCTCGGTGGTCGATTGCACGCTGGCGTCGATCTGCGCCATGGTGCGGGTGGCCTCGTGCAGGTTGCCGAGGGTCTGCTCGGTGCGCGAGGCGAGGTCGCGCGTGTCGGCCGTGATTTCGCGCGAGGCGTGGACGATGGTGTCGCTTTCGTGGCGCACCTGGGCGACGAGCTGGCAGTACGACGCACGCATCTGCGTGAGGTTGTGCATCAGCGAGGCGATTTCGTCGCGTCCCCAGGCGCGCGGGGAGCTGGTGAGGTCGCCGCGAGCCATCGCGTCGAGATGTGCCTTGATTTCATCGAGGCCGCCGACCATGACCTTGTAGAAGCAGATGAAGAAATACGTTGCCACGACGAGACCCACCGCAGCCACGGTTACATGCATTTCCTGCGAGATGTCCAGAAAGGTGGCGAGGATGGGGGCGAGGAAAATCAGGCTGATCAGGACCGCCTTGAGCTTGAAGTCGATGGCGCGGAACAGGCGCACGCCGGGCGCCCACAGGCCGTGGTGCTCGAAAAAGCCATCCTGCGTCGAAGGGCGGGGTGTCGTCATGGTCGTTTGCGCAAGAAAAAATGATCAGTGCAGGGTGCGCAGGGCCTGGCGCAGGGCGTTGGCGAGGTCTTCGGCGACGAACTTGGCGACGTAGGCATCCGCCCCGACCTTGCGAACGTGGGCTTCGTTGGCCGAGCCGGTCAGCGAGGAGTGGATCACCACCGGAATGCTGGAGAAGCGCGGGTCTTGCTTGATGTTGCGGGTGAGCGTGAAGCCATCCATTTCCGGCATTTCCAGATCGGTGAGCACCAGCGCGATCCTGTCGTTGACGGTCTTGCCTTCGGCCTGCGCCTTGACCGCAATGGCCTGAAGCTGGTCCCAGGCTTCCTGCCCGGTCTTGCACATCTGGTAGGGCAGACCCATGGCGGTGAGACCTTCCTCGATCATGGTGCGCGCGACGAGCGAATCGTCGGCGGCGAGGATCACGCTGCCGGGCTTGATTTCGACCTTGGGACCGATGCGTTCGGGGTCGACTTCGACATCGCTGGTCGACGGCATGACCTGGCGCAGGATGGTCTCCACGTCGAGCACCTGGGCGAGGCGATCACTGTTTTCTCCGTCGAGGCGCGCGATGCTGGTGACCATGCCGCTGGCGGCGTTGCCTTCGGCGGACAGCACCTGGCGCCATTCCAGCCGCACGATGTCTTCCACCGATTCCACGGCAAACGCCTGGGTGGTGCGGGCGTATTCGGTGATGAGCAGGATCTGGTGGCCGTTGGACGGGGTGCAGTTGCACACGCCTGAGAGGTCGATCACCGGCAGGATCTGCCCGCGCAGGTCGACCACGCCCATCATGTGCTGCGGCGAGCCGGCGACGGCGGTGACGGTGGGCATGGGGATGATTTCCCGTACCTTGAAGACGTTGATGCCGAAGAGTTCGGTGCGGCCGAGCAAGGGGTCGTTGCCGAGGCGGAACAGCAGCAGCTCCAGCTTGTTCGAGCTGGTGAGATTGGTACGTTCGTCTATTTCCTGCTGCATGGTTTGCATCATGATGGGTCTCCGGTAAAGCGGTTAAAGGGTATTGCGCCGGTCGCGCTCGATCTTCATGACGAAGCGCTGAAGCATGGCGGCGGCATCGTTCGGCAGGCCAATGAAGCGGCAGCCGAGGCGGGTCTGGAAAGCGCCGTTGGGACGGCGGATCTGGGCGGCGTTGCGGATTTCGAGGGTGGTGATCACCGGGTCGAGTTCCGGCAGCAGCAGGCGGCAGCGTTCGAGCACGCGTCCGGTATCGGTGCCGAGCCGGCCGCTGGGGTCCATCAGTGCGACGCCGCCGCAGCCGATGTCGACGATGTGGGTCTGGATGGCCTCCGGATCGCTGTCGCCCTGCGGCGGGACGATGCATTTGACCGGCCGGGCGATGGGCAGCGTGACGCGGAAGTGCTCACGGCGCTGGAGCCGGATGAGCGATGCCGGCACGGCCACGGACAGCGCCGGCAGCTTGTCGTAATCGACAAGGCTGACCGGGCCGGTGGCAAAGGAAATCGATACGCCGTCGAGCTGGGTGATGAATTCGGCCCCCTTGCCGGAGAGCAGTTCGCGATTGAGCGCATCGCCGCGCGCCACGTCGAGAATCAGGCGGTTGGTGCTGGCGTCGACCGCAATCACCGAGGTGACGACGATGTGGCGGCTGCCCGGCAGGTCGAGATTGACCAGCAGCTTGCGCTGCATGATGGCGCGCAATAGCGAGAGGATTTCCGAGCGTGAATGCAGCGCGAAGCGCGACAGGATCGTGTCGCGATCCGGGGGCGGAGCATTGTCGGCAAGCTTGGGAGACTGCATGGTTTCAGGGAGAGGGGGGCTTCCCTGTTTCTAACGGCATTTTTGCGGAATTCTCAAGGTGGCCGGCGTGCTCAAGGTGATAGAGCCAGGCCAGCAGTTCGGCCACGGCAACGTAGAGCGGCGGCGGAATGTGGCTGTCGAGGTCGATCTGCATCAGGAGCGCCAGCAGCTCGCGTGATTCGTGTACGTACACACCCGAGGCGCGTGCCTTTTCGATGATGGCGTCGGCGACCAGACCGCGTCCCTTGGCGACCAGACGCGGCGCGGCGTCGCCTTCACGGTAGGCCAGGGCGGCTGCCTGCCGCTGCGGATCAGGCGTGCTCATCGGGGCGGATGTCCAGGGCAGCGAGATTGAGGCCGGCAGCGAGGAGGCGCGCGTTCAGGTGCGGCTGGCTGTCGCGCAGGCGGAGCAGGCTGTCGGCGTCGGTGGGGATGATGCGGATGGCGAAGGCCTGCTGCGCGTCGAGGCGCAATTCGATGTCGATTTCGCCGAGCGTCGGCAGGGTGACACGCAGGCGCGAGCGCCAGGTGTCACTTGCGGGCGTGTGGCTGGCGGCCTGGCCGTCGCGTGCATCGGGTTCGCGTTGCAGTTCCCATTCCAGCGGCTGGCCCGGCCACAGCTCGCCACGCCAGGCGAACTGGGGGGTTTCCAGCACTTGGAGCTGCTGCGTGAGGAGCGTGTGCAGCGGGTGGCTGGCTTTGCCGCCGGCGTCGGCAGCGGCCAGCGCGGCCGGTTCGCCCGACAGGCGGTTCTGCGGTTCCCGCAGCAGGCCTTCCAGGCTGTCGCGGCCGGCGGCCCAGTTGGCGAGATGCGATTCATAGAACAGGCCGCTGCGCACCAGCGCGCCGCGCAGGGCGATCGCGAGTTCAGTCGGGCTGGCAGGCGGGGTGTCGAGCAGGGGGGCGGGTGGCGTGAGGGTGGGCAGGCTGCGTTCGGGCACGCGCTGCATGATCTCGGACAACATGCGCGCGGTCTGGCTCAACTGCGGCACGCTGCTGGTTTGGGCGTCGCCCGCTTCAAGCACGAAGACTGGCTGCGGCATGTGGCCGGCAAAACTGAGTTTGAGGGTTTCGCCCTGGGCGGCGTGGCGGGGCAGACGCATCGCCACGGTGTGGTTTTCGATGCGCACCAGGGTCAGGTCACGGTGGTGGCCCAGCACCTTGCCAGTGACGAGCTGGCCGATCAGGAACTGGGCGAAGGCAGCGCGCGGGTCGGCCTGGTCGCGTTCGACGGCGTCGAGCAGGGGCTGGACGGCGACAACGCGGGACAGCGCCTGGGAAAGCATGGCTCAGAGGCGATGCGCGTGGTAGGCCTTCATGCCGCGCTGGCCTTGGCGGGTGTGGGAAAGGCGTTGCTGCAGTTCGTGCAGGCGCGGTTCGGCCAGCGCCCGGATGCGGGCGTCGTTCTGCAGGATGGCGCGCACGATGGCGATCTTGGCGCGCTGTTCGCGTTCGTCGAGGGCGATGGGGCCGGACTGCTGCAGGTTGCCGATATGGTCGCGGCAGCGGGCTTCGAGGCTGGCGACCTCGTCCCATTCGCCCTGGCGGGCGGCGGCAAGCATGGTGCTGGTGAGTTCGGAGAGCGCTTCGTAGGTGCTGAGCATTTCGTTGCTGGTCATGGCTGGGGTGGTCATGTTGGCGCTCCGGATCAGGCGGCGACAGAATGGGTGAAAGTGGGGGCGGTCGAACGGGTGCTTGTGCCGATGGCCTGCCAGGCTTCGCGCAATTCGCGCAGCAGGCCCAGCACTTCGTGCAGCGGCGCAGGGTCGTTCTGCAGGTGGGCGAGCATGATGCGCTGATCCATGTAGTCGTAGAGGGCGGCCAGTTGGCCGGCGAGTTCGCCGCCTTTGCCGGTGTCGAGCGCGGCACGCAGGCCGTCGCGGATGATGCTGCCGGCTTTGGTGACGGCGGTGGATTTTTTCATCAGCTCGCCGTCCTGGATGTGACGGATCGCCATGCGAACCGAGAGTTCAGCACCCTGGTAGAGCAGGACGATGAGCTGATGCGGGCTGGCGGCAATCACGTCGGACTCGATCCCGACCTGGGCATAGGCCCGGGCAGCAGTGGAAGCAGGGCTGTACATGGGGTGATCCTTTTTATTCCGAGCTGGGTTGGGCGAGTAGTTGCTGGCTGAGGAAGGTGCTGGTGGTGTTGAGCCTGCCCAGCAGCAGGTTGAGGTTGGTGTACTCGCGCGTGTAGCGCGTCTCGATGGCTTCCAGGCGAATTTCCAGCAGGTCGATCTGGTCGTTGTAGTCGCTGACCTTGTCCTTGAGGTTCTGGGTGCGCTGGCTGATCAGTCCGTCGATATCAAGCGTCGAGTCGGCCCAGTCATCGAGCCGCGTAAGAAAGCCTGTCGACGAGGTCAGGAGGTTGAGGACATCGTCGAAGTTCGTCGCAATCGCGGCTTCCAGCTGGGTGCTGTCGTAGGCGAGGCTGCCGTCTTTCTGGAAGCTGATGCCGATCTCGGCAAGCTGGGTCAGCACGCCGCCACTGGTGGCGGTATTGAAGACGTTGCGCAATTGTTCCTGCAGGCTGCGCAGCGTGCTGTCGCCCGAAAGCGCTCCGGCCGTCGTGTCCTCGGTTCCATAGATGGAACTGGACTTGATCTGGGCGTTCAGCGCGTTGTAGGCCTCGACGAAGCTCTCGACAGCGGTGTTGATGGCATCGATGTCGCGATCGATCGTCAGCGTCGCTGCGGTGGTCGTGACGTTCTTGAGTGTGAGCGTGACGCCCTGGATCGGTTCGCTGACCGTGTTAGATGCGCTGACAATGGGGATGCCGTTGACGGTGAGCTCCGCATTCTGGGCGGCAAGCGTCTGCGTCAGGTTCTGGGTGCCGGCCGGATCGTAGCCGAGGAGCGCGTCGATCGAACCGTCTCCGCCGCTGACGCTGATCTTGATGCTGCTGCTGGCACCGGTTTCGGCGGAACTCAGCGTCAGGCGGTAGGGGGTGCCGCTACCGTCGTTGACGATGGTCGCGACCACGCCGATGCCGGCGGCGTTGATCGCGTCGCGGATGCCTTCCAGCGTGTTGTTGCTGCTGTCGATGACGATGCTGGCGGTGCCGTCGCCGTTCGAGACGAAACTGGCACCACTGTAGACGCCGTCTGTGAGCGTGCCGCCGCTGATGGTGCCGAGATCGAACGTGAGCGTGGTGGGGGCACCGTCGCCGATGGCCGCCGTACCGCTGGCCTGGCCCGCGGTGACCAGGTTCTGTGCCTGTGCCAGCTGGCTGACACTGACCGAATAGCTGCCCGGTATGGCGGAACTGTCTGCCACGGCCGTGTAGGCGCTGGTGTCGGACGAGCTTGCAGCCAGTTTTTCCAGGCTGCTGGCCAGGGTCTGGGTGGCGGTCTGGAAAGTCGAGAGCAGGCTGGACAAGCTTCCCCAGGAGGAGATGCTGGCCTCGGTGGCGCTGATCTTGGTGTTGAGTGTCTCGACCGGCTGGCGCTCGACCACCATCAATTGTGCGACGAGCGAAGGTACGTCGATTGCGGTCTGGGTCGATGACGAGATGCTGGCCATGTGGATCTCCCTGTCAGGCTTGGCGTGTGATGAGCAGCCCTTGCTGGAACTGTTCGATTTCACGGGCGATGGCGAGTGCCGACTCGGAAGGGAACTGGCGCAGCAGTTCGCCGGTTGCGGTGTCCACCATTTTCACCACAGTTTGCCGGGTGTCGGTGTCGACGCTGAATTCGAGTGTGCGATTCGATTGCTGCAGGGCCTGGTTGATCACTGCAACGGCCTGCTGCACGACTTCGGGCGTGGCAGCGACGGATGCGCCCGCCGGGGGGGGCGTGCTGGAAACGGGCTGGGTCGGTGCGACGCCATGCGCGCGCGTATCGGGCTGGAGCGCCTGATGTGCGGGTAAATGTGTCGTCTGGATGATCATGGTGACCTCCTTCATGCCTGAACCCCGGCTGGAGACCAGCCGGGGACGTTTCGTTCAACGAACTGCCGCACTCATTAACGCAGCAGGGAGAGCACGGTGCTCGGGTTCTGGTTGGCCTGCGCCAGAACCGCCGTACCGGCCTGCTGCAGGATGTTGTTCTTGGCCTGCGCCGCGGTTTCGGCCGCGTAGTCGGTGTCCAGCACGCGGCTGAGCGAGGCCGAGTTGTTCACCACGGCGATCTGCAACGAGGCGACCGCGGAGGAGAGCGCGCTGATGTCGGCACCGAATTCCGCACGCGCGGTGACGATGGCGTCGAGCTCGGTGTCGAAGGCTGCGAGGTTGGCGTAGGTCGTGGCCGCGGTGAAGGTGCCGCCATAGCCGCCGGCGGTGCCGCCGCCTTCGTCCACCGTCACTGCGGTGCTGGCAGTCACCAGGCCGTCAAGACGGGCATTTTCCGCGAACAGGCCGACGGCTTCTTCGTTGGTCACGGCACCGGTCTGGATGTAGATCTCGCGCAGGCGCTGGGTGTTTTCCTGAATCTGGGCCAGGTAGCCGTCGTTGACCTGTGCGGCCGAGATGCCGTCGTTGGCCTTGCGGATGTTCTGGTTGGCGGCGCGGATGCGCGAGTCGAAGTCGGTGGCGATGCCGAGGCCGGTAGCGTCGTCAGCCGCGCTGTTGATGCGCAGGCCGGAGGACAGGCGCTGCTGTGCGGTTTGCAGGCCGATGGCCGACTTGTTGAGGGCTGCGCCGGCAAAGAGGGCGGCGACGTTGGTGTTGATGACTTGTGCCATGATGATTCTCCTGAAGTGTGGGTCGAAGATTCCGGCTCCTGTTCCCCACGGGGGAGCGTTGCCGTTGACGTGGATCAGGTTGCTGTTGCGACATGAACCGCCGTTGTGGGAGGAATCGTCGGGGGTCGGAGAAAGTTAAGGGGCATGGTCAAAAATTTGCTCAGGCCCGTGCAGGGGCTGTTTCCACGGGGTCGTCGGCGAGGCAGACACGGTTCTTGCCGCTGCGCTTGGCCTCGAACATGGCGGCGTCGGCGCGGGCGATGAGGGCTTCCTGCGATTCGCCCGGCATGCGTTGGGCCACGCCCGCGCTGAAAGTGATGAGCACGCGTTCGTTCCTGTCGAGAAAGTATTTCTTGGTGAGGCCGCGCTGCAGGCGGGTGACGATGGTGGCGGCGGTGTCGCGCCCGGTATTCGGCATCATGATGAGAAACTCCTCGCCACCCAGGCGGGCGACCTGGTCCGTGATGCGCAACTCGTCCTTGGCCACCTGCACCAGATGAATCAGTGCCTCGTCACCGGCCTGGTGGCCGCGATCGTCGTTGAGCTTCTTGAAGTTGTCGAGGTCGAGCACGGCGATCGAGAACGCCGTCTGGTAGCGTTCCGCACGCGCGGTCTCGCGCGCGAATTCGTCCTCCATGCCGCGCCGGTTGAGGCTGTGCGTCAGCGGATCTTCGCGCACCAGGGCGCTCATTTCGGCGATCTGCTTTTCCAGCGCCAGGATACGGCCTTCGGCAGCCAAGGCGGCATCACGCTCGGCGAGGAGTTCCTGCTGCACCGCGCGGGTACCGGACTGTACGGCGCGAGTTTCATCGAGCAGGGTTTCCAGAATGCGATTGAGTTCGAGCACGTCCTCGGTCTGGCTGATGTGCTCGACGTGGCTGAGCAGCTTCTGGTGGTAGTCGTCTGACACCGCCACCACGTCGCCCATGCGGTTGACGAAGGCGGTCATCGCCGCCTTGAGCGTGGCGGTGGCCTCGCGCAGGCCGTGCTTCACCAGGCCCTGCTTGTAGATCACGTCCTTCAGGCGACGCTCGGCTTCCTGCAAGTCCTTGATCCTGAGCGGGCCGGCGATCACGTCCTGCACCATGTCGAGCTGGCCGCGCAGCCAGGTGTCGTCGTCGAGCAGCTCGCCGATGTTTTCCACCAAGAGCAGCAGGATGCGCTTGAGGGTTTCCTGCTGGTCCTGCCCTTGCGAGCTGTTGAGGTCGATGTCGATCCACAGGCTTTTCAGGCCGGAAGCGGCGTCGCGCAGGGTGTTGGCGGTGTGGGCCTCGCGCACCATCGCAGCGAGCTTCTGCGCTTTTTCGGACAGCGCCGGGGTGTGCGAGAGCTGCACCACCACGCCGAATTCCAGGGTCTTGGCCAGCAGCTCACGCAGCAGGACCACGGTCTCGCTGCCCTGCGCAGGCGTCGCGCTCTGCTTGAGCTGGCGGACGATTAGCCCCAGTTGTTTGCGACAGGTGCCCCAGTCGTTGCGGCGCATCGCCTGGTCGAGGGCTTCGACCGGCGTCGACAATTCGGGGTGATGCAGGTTGAGGTCCATGACCAGGCCGGTGAGTACGGTGCCGGCGCTGCCCGTTGCAGCCTGCGCCAGGGCGGTGGCGGGTTTGCGCTGACCGGTGATTTCCTCGTACAGCGCCTGGTAGTTGTCCGGCGTGGGTGCAATCCGGCGCAAGGCCAGGCGGCGCAAGGTTTCCCGTGCCACCTCGGAGGGGTTGGCAATGTCGATGTTGGCGGTGGGTTCTGCCATGTTGGGCATCCTGGCCCATCGGGGCCTTTCACGATGATTGGCATGGTAGGGGAGGGTGGGGCCTGACAAAGGCGGGATTAAGGGGAGGAAAGCCCCGCAATTCAGCACTTGGTACGAGACTGGCGCAAAACAGGCATCAGCGTGGTCAACGCGGCGCTGATGCAGTCGAGGCGGCGATCACCCCTTCAACGCATTCCCCACCACCTCCGCCACATCCTTCGCCAGCCCTTCGACCGCCGCGATGCGCGCCAGCGCGGCGCGGGCGTGCGTCTGCCGGCTGGCGTCGAACTGACGCCAGCGGTCGAAGCTGCGGGCGATGCGGGAGGCGACCTGCGGGTTCATGGCCTGCAATTCGCTGATCACATCTGCTGCCAACGCGTAGCCGCTGCCATCCAAGGCGTGGAAGGCGCGGGGGTTGGCGCCGGTAAAGCCGCGGATGAGGGCGTAGACGCGGTTGGGGTTTTTCAGGTCGAAGGCGGGGTGGGCCATGAGCGTGCGGATGGCGCGGGCGTCGGTGGTGCGCGCGGTGGCCCGTACGGATAGCCATTTGTCGACGACGAGCGCTTCGTCTTTCCACTTCTCGTAGAACGCCGCGAGCGCGGTTTCTTTTTCCGGCACGTCGAGCTGGACGAGGGTGGCGAGCGCGGCGAACACGTCGGTCATGTTGCCGCTGGCCTTGACCAGCGCGGCGAGGCGCGGGGCCATTTCCGAGGGCGCGGCTTCGGCGAGGTAGGCGAGGCAGGTGTTGCGCAGCGCGCGGCGGCCCAGCTGTGCGCCATCGGGAGCGTAGGGTTCGGTGGGGGCGAGTGCGGTAAAGGCCGCTTCGAACTGCGCCCGGCAGTGCGCGGCGAGCGCGCGGCGGAGGGCGAGGCGCGCGTTGAAGATGGCGTCGGGGTCGATGACCTTGCCCGCTGCGGCGACGCTGTCGGCGAGCACGGTTTCGGACGGCAGGGCCAGCGCTTCGGCGGCGAGTGCGGGGTCGCCTTCGAGGCCGTCGGCGAGCACGCGGGCGCAGGCGTCGAGGAAGGCGGTCGGGATCCAGTCGCTGCCCTGGCCGCCTTTGGCGATACCCGCCAGCAGGATGCGCGTGGCGAGACGCTGCCCGGCTTCCCAGCGGTTGAAGGCGTCCGAGTCGTGCGCCATCAGGTGGGCAAGCTCGGCGTCGGTCTGCTCGAATTCCAGCCGCACGGGCGCGGAGAAATCGCGCAGCAGCGAGGCGACGGGCGCGGCGGGGATGGCTTCGAATACAAACGTCTGCGTGGATTCGGTGAGCGAGAGCACGCGGGTGGTGGATGTCCCTGTCTTGCCCGCGAGCCGCAGGGCGGCATCCGTGCCGTCGGGCAGAACGAGGCCGGCGGCGACGGGGATATGCAGCGCGCCATCGGCTATCGTCTGGCCGGCATCAAGAAGCCGTTTTTCGTAGGCGGTGGGCGCGAGGGTTTGCGTGAGGGTGAGCGTGTAGGTCTGCGCCGCCGCGTCGTATGCGCCTGTCGCCTTCAGCACCGGCGTGCCGGCGCGCGCGTACCAGCGGCGAAACTGCGTGAGATCGACACCGCTCGCGTCCTGCATCGCCCCGACGAAATCCTCGCAGGTGACGGCCTGGCCGTCGTGGCGCTCAAAGTACAAATCCATCCCGGCGCGGAAGCCTTTTTCACTGAGCAGCGTGTGGATCATGCGGATGACTTCCGCGCCCTTGTTGTAGACGGTGGCGGTGTAGAAGTTGTTGATTTCGGCGTAGGACGCGGGCCGGATCGGGTGTGCCATGGGCCCCGCGTCTTCAGGGAACTGCCCGGCGCGGAGTGCTCGCACTTCCTGGATGCGGGTGACCGCACGCGAGTGCGTGTCGGCACCGAATTCCTGGTCGCGGAAGACGGTGAGGCCCTCTTTCAGCGACAGCTGGAACCAGTCGCGGCAGGTGACGCGGTTGCCGGTCCAGTTGTGGAAATACTCGTGCGCGACGACGCGGTCGATGCCCTGGTAGTCGGCGTCGGTCGCGGTGTCCGGGCGGGCCAGCACGTACTTGGTGTTGAAGATGTTGAGGCCCTTGTTCTCCATCGCACCCATGTTGAAGTCGCCGACCGCCACGATCATGTAGCGGTCGAGGTCGTATTCCAGGCCGAAGCGCGTCTCGTCCCAGCGCATGGCTTTTTTCAGCGCCGCCATCGCGTGGCCGCACTGGTCGAGCTTGCCGGGTTCGACGAAGACTTCGAGCTTCACCGGCCTGCCCGACGCGGTGGTGAACGTGTCATCGAGCACGTCGAGCTTGGCCGCGACCAGCGCGAACAGATACGCAGGCTTGGGGAAGGGGTCTTCCCAGCGCACCCAGTGGCGCGCCGGGTCGTCGCTGCTACCCGAGGCGACCGGGTTGCCGTTCGACAGCAGTTGCGCAAACCGTGCGTGCTCGGCTTCGACGGTGCAGGTAAACACCGCCATCACGTCCGGCCGGTCGGGGAAGTAGGTGATGCGGCGGAAACCTTCCGCCTCGCACTGGGTGAAGTAGCCGTCTTTCGATTTGTACAGGCCGGAGAGCTGGGTGTTCTGGTCGGGGTGGATGCGCACCGTGGTTTCAAGCTGGAAGGTGTCGGGCAGCGGCGCGGCGATCGTCAGCAAGCCGTCGGCGCAGGTGTAACGCGTCGGATCGAGCGCGGTGCCGTCGAGCGTCAGGCCCACCAGTTCCAGCGCCTCGCCATTCAGTACCAGCGCGCCGGTCAGCGCGGCCGGATTGCGGCGGCAGGCGAGACGGGTTCTGACTTCAGCATGGCCCTCGAAAATGCTTACATGCAAATCGACCGTGTCGATCAGCCAGGCGGGCGGGGTGTAGTCCTTGAGATACAGCGTGACGGGGGTTTCGGTGCGCATGGGGTCTCCGGCGGCGGATGGATAACAGTTAGACGATGGAGCGGCTCACACCCAGTTTTCAACAACGAGACCGGGGTAATCCCTGAAATCCGCTTCATTGTTGGTGATGAGCGTGAGGCCGAGGCTCGCGGCGTGCGCGGCGATGAGACGATCCAGCGCGTCGCGGCGACGGTCGCGGACGGCGGCGCGTTGCACGCCATAGCGTTCGGCGGCGGTTTCGTCGAAGGGTAGGACAGGGATGTCGCGGGTGAGCAGGTGCAGCGCGCGTTCGTTCTGTCCGCGCGTAGGCCCCAGCCCTTCCAGACCTACCCGTAATTCGGCGTAGCTGATGATCGACATGACGGCGTCGCCGTGATCGAGCTGCTGCAAGCGTGCCAGGACTTCGGGCGGATGCGCCTTCATCAGGTAGACGCAGATGTTGGTGTCCAGCATGTAGCGCATGGTGGCTACTTACCGGATTTGTAGTCGGCGGATTTCTGGTGAAGCTGCGCTGCTTCGCCAAATCCGCTCCAGTCGCGTTCTTTCTGCTCGTGGAATTCGCGGCCCTCGGCCATGAAGTCGGGCGTGAACATCGCGAACGCCTCGGCCAGCCCGGTCAGCTTGCGTTTGACGACGGGGCGCAGGACGAGGGTATCGCCGACTTTCTCGATTTCGACATCCTGACTGGCCTCGACGATGGCGAGTTCCTTGGGGATGCGAACGGCCAGCGAGTTGCCGCTTTTGAATACGCGCGTGAGCATGGTAAACCTCCTATGTATATACAGGATATACATCAACCCAGGGTGACGCAAGCCAGCCATGCGCGCTTACAACGCGCCTTCCTGTTCGCCCTTGATGTTGTGCTGTTGCATGTAATCCAGCAGCGCCGCAAACGGCGCGGGCAGGTCGGGCGTTTGCCGCAGTTGGGCGATGCGTGCGCTGTCCCAGGCGTTGAGTGCGCCGTGGCCGGCAAGACTTTGCAGGGTGGCGATATCCATGTGCCAGGGCTGCCAGTCGAGACCGGCGGTTTGCCACAACGCGCCGGCTTGCAGGGCGATGGCGACGCCGGCAGGGTCGGGATCGCAGGCGATGGCGGCGGGCGCGGGGGCCAGTGCGAGCAGATGCGCCACGGCTGCGCGCCACCAACCGGGTGGAAAGCCGGGTAGCCAGATGACGCCGGCGTTAGCTTCGCGATTGCGGGCGACGCGTTCGAAACTGGTGCGGTTTTCTACCAGTTGCCAGCGTGTGGGCGCGCCATCGGCAGTGGTCGCGGCGGCCAGCGTCGCCGGCGTCAGCGCGCAGAAATCGGCGCAGGCGGCGAGGTTCAGCACAGCGTGCGGGAGTTGAAGCGTGATCGGCGCGGTGATCAGCAGCAGCGGCGTGTGGCGTTCGATGCCCCACTCGGCAAGATCGGTGGCTTCGCCGAGCCAGGTCCATTCCGCGGTCGAGATGGCCTTGGTGGCGTTGCGGGCGAACAAGGCAAAATCGCGCTCCGTGCCGCTGCGCTGTTCGTGCTGCCATTGCGCAAGTTTGGTGGCAAGGCCGACGCGCGCCAGCGCGGCTTTCGGCGGCAGTGTGTCGAGCGCGTCGAGCAGGGGCGTGTCGGGCGGCAGCGTGGCGCGCACGGCCTGCCATTGCGCGGCGGCGGCATCCGCATCGACTATGCCGAGGGCGGCGCGCAGGGACGCGGGCTCGCGGAAGCGCACCCGGTACGGCCACCACGCCGCACGTTCGAATTTTTCGTCGAGCTGGATCCAGCCGTTGTCGAGCAGCCAGTCGAGCAACGCCTGCGCCAGATTCTGTCCGCCCACGCCGGCGTCGTTGCGCAGCGTGTCCCAGCGGCTGTCGCCGCCGCGTTTGATCCAGCGTTTCAGCAGTTGCCGCCGGTCGTCGGGCAGGCTGTCGAGCCCGCGTGGTGCTTGATCGGAGTCGCGCTGCCGCCGGGTTTTGCTCAGCACGACGACGCGCAGCATGCTCAGTGTGCGGTCGAGGTGTCGCGCATCAACACCTTCACACCCGGTGCCCACGCCTCGCCGGGGCGTTTCTTGAAGGTCACCAGCGTCAGCGTCGCCGGGTCGTAGATGTTGACGTTGTGGGTGACCGGGGTGGTGAGCAGGTATTGCGCTTTGGTCGCTTTCAAAAAGCCCGACACGCGCTCGATGTTGACGATGTCGAGATGCGCGAACGGCTCGTCGATGAAGACGAAGCCGCCGGGGCGCGATTCTTCCATCATCAGCGCCACCAGCAGGATCAGCGATTTCATCACCTGCTGGCCGCCGGAGGCGTCGCCGTCGTTCATCCCCATGAAGCCCTTGGCGTCGAAGTCGAAGCGCACCGACAGCCCGGCCTGCGCCAGCGTCACGTCGTCGTTGCCGAGCGCGACGGGTTCGTGCTCGACCTTGATGCCGGCGACTTCGCCCAGAGTCTTGAGGTTTTTGGCGTAGCGGCCAACAGTATGACGCAGCACGGCGACGTAGTTTTCGCGCGCGGCCTGGGTTTGTTCGCCAGCCAGCGCGTTGTCGCGGCGGCGGGTGGCGAGGTCGGTTTCCATCTGCCGGTAGTTGGCGGCGATCTTGTCGCGCAGCGCGACGACGCTGTCGTCGGTTTCCCAGCTTTCGTCGGCGAACTTGGTGTCGATTTCGGCCAGACGGCGGTCGATGTTGGTGGCGTCGCGCCATTTTTCCAGCAGTTGCTGGTTGGCCGCGGCATCACGCCAGGCGGCGGGCATCTGGCGGCGGTCGCGCCGCAGTTGCAGGCGGCGGCGGATTTGTTCGTCGCGCCCGCTGCGGTTTTCGCGCTCGGCGATGTCGCGGTCGAGCCGGGCAAGCTCGCTATCGAGCCGGGTGCGGCGGCTGCGCGCGGCGTTGACCGCCTCGTCGGCGGCGGCGCGCTCCTGCTGCGCGGCCAGCACGCCGTTGTCGCGGCGGCGCAGCACCAGCGCCTCGTATTGCGTGCGCGCCTCGGCGAACTCGGCGGCGCGCGCGGCCAGTTGCGCGGCGGCGGTCTCGCCGCTGAGTTGCGCTTTCATGCCGTTGATCCTGCCGCCGAGTTCGGCCTGCTGGGTTTTCAGCGGGGCCAGTTGCTTGTCGAGCGCGGCGCGTTCTTCGCGCAATGCGTCCAGCCGGGCGCGGCCGAAGCGCATCTGCTCGGGCGCGGCAAAGCGGCCGCCGCGCCGTTCGCGCAGATAGCCGTTGCGGGTGATCCAGTCTTCGCCGCGCGGCAGCTTGCTGCCTGCGGCGACATCCTCGACGCGGCGGGTGCGTTCCAGCGTGCGCAGCAGCCATTCGGGAACAGCGCTGGAAAAGCGCACCACTTCGAGCAGCGAGCCCTGCGGCGGCAGGCCTGCGGCGACGCATTCGGGCACGATGAAGTTGCGGTAGCGCTGTTTTTCGCCAAGCGTCATCGCGCGTTCGGCGTCGCGCGCGTGCTGCAGCAGCACGATGTGGGCGAACGGCGCGAGCGCGGCTTCGACCGCAGGCTGCCAGCTGGCATCGACGATTTCGACGACGTCGGTGAGCAGGTGGTGGGTGATATCGGCCTGCGACAAGGCCAGGCGAAACGCGGCGACGTCGTGCGGGTCGGCGCGGCGTCCGGCGGCGAGGTTTTCCAGCATCTCGTCGAGCTGGGTTTGACGCTGTTGCAGGCTGGCGATTTTCACCAGCAACTCGGCACGCTGCGATTCGAGCGTTTCGATTTCGCGCGCGTCGGCCAGTTGGCCGCCCGCAGACTGCACTTGTTGTTCCAGCCGTTGCTGCTGTTTGACGATCACTTCCCAGCCGCCGAGTTCGCGGTTGATTTCGTTCAACGCCTTGTTCTGGATGGCTTCGTTGTCGCTTGCGGCCTCTTTGCGCAGCAGCGCCTGCGCGAGCGCGGCATCGAGCGCATCCGAATCCAGCTTCAGCGCGCTGCGTTCGCCGCGTTTGGCGCGCCAGTCGCGGCGTTGCGTCAGCAGCGTGCGCGCGGCGTGCTCGGCTTCGCGCTGTAACAGGCAGTACTCCAGACGCGGGCGCGTTTCGCTGAAAAGTTCGACACGTTCCTGGTTGAGGCGCTGCCACTCGCGATAACGATTGACCTTCTGTTCGTGTTTTTCCAGATTGTTGCCGAGCGCTTCGAGCTGGTTCTGGCCGGCGTCGAGTTCGCGCGCGGTGTGTTCCTGATGGTGGCGCGCTTCCTGATAGCGGTCGAGCACTTCCTTGTCGCCGAATACCTGGAACACCAGATCCAGCAGCTCGCGCGGCGAGAGCTCGCACAGCTTGTCGGTCTGGCCCTGTTCGAGCGAGAGCACGCGGGCGATCGCGGGCGACAGGCCGGCGGCGTGCAGTTGGTTCTGGTACAGGCGCACGCCGAATTCCTCGCCCTTGGTTTCGATGTCGGCGAGGCCGACCTCGCCGTCGGCGATCCAGTATTTGCGCGTCCAGTCGCCGCCCTTTTTGTCGATGCGGCAGGCCAGCGTGATGCGGTCGCTGGTGTAGGGCAGGCCGAACGGGCGGCGGCTGGAACCCGGTGCGCGCTGGTTGTCGATGACGCCGCGCAGCCAGCAGAAGTCCTCGCCGTTGCGCCGCACGTAGCGTTTGTAGTCGCGTTTTTTCGAGCAATCCAAAGCCAAAAGTGTACGCAGCGCGTCGAGCAGCGTCGTCTTGCCCGAACCGTTGGGGCCGGAGATGGTGACGATTGAAGCGTCGAGCGGCAGGCGGAAACTGCGCCAGAAATCCCAGTGGACGGTTTCGAGTTCGAGCAGGCGGAACATCAGGCATCGTCCCCGGATTCTGTTGCGATTTCGGGCATCGAATGATCGCGTTCTTCCAATACGCCGCGCTGCTTCAGCAGGTCGGACAGCGCGCCTTCGAGGATGCGCGGCGCGAACTCGGCGTAGTCGAACGCCAGATCGAGCAGCGGGCCCTCGTGAATAATTTTGTTGCGGCGATCAATAAAGCCCAGCCGCGACAGTTGCGGCAGGGCGAACTGCTGCAGGCGCGCTTTACCGCCGAGCAGCTTGCCGTAGTCTTCCAGCAGCACGTTTTCTGCAATGCCGCGCGACGCGTCGTGCGCGGCGGGGGTGAGCTTCACGCTTTCGAACAATTCGTTTTGCGTGTCGGCTTGCGTCGATTCGCCGGCCAGCTGGCGCTCGCGCTTGGGCAGGATGATGAGCGCCCACAGAACGACCAGCAGCGCGACCGCATCCTTGGGCAGGCCGATGTTCGACGCCTGCCAGGCATCGTGTTGCTCGAACACAGCGGCCTCCTGTTCGCGCGCCAGTGCGACCGAAACATGCGCGGCGAAAGGCTGCGCAAGAAGGCGCAAACCGCTGGCAGCGAGCCGCGCCTCGACTTCGTCGCGGAAAGCAGTATCAATCAGCAGGCGGCGCACCTCGGCATCGTCGCGCGGCAAATAGCGCAGCGCGAGCAGGCGGGCAATCAGGCGGGCGGCGAGGTCGGTATTCATGCGGGAGGCTCATCGATATTTTGCTGCGGCAGGATGCGGCCTGCACTGATGCGGACGACTTCACCGCGGCCGACCGCTTGCAGGTCGTCGTCCCATTGCAGCGTCAGCGGCAGCTCGGCCAGCGGCGCGAGTTCGGGGCCGATATTGGTTTCGCCGATGAGCGCGAGCAGCGACAGGCGATACGAGGCCTGCCCGAAGCTGCCGCCGACGACGGTGTCGGCGACGCTGGCCGGGACGTTGAGGCCGGCCAGCATGCGGGTGAGGTCGAGCAGTTCGCGCGGCGGTTCCAGCGGCACGTCGCGGGTGTATTCGATCTCGGCGGGCGCGGGCATGGCCGAGGTTTTGCGGTTGGGCTGCTCGCGCGCGATGAACTCCTCGGTATTGTCGAGCATCACGTCGGGCAGCACGAAGCTGCATTCCGGCGTGGTCGCCAGGCGGCCTTCGGTAAACGCGGCGAGCTGGTCGAGCGATTGATTCTTCAGCCAGGCCGCCAGTTCGGAGGTGGACAGCCCGCCCTGCGACAGATGCACCTGCTGGCGCGCGATGGCGGCCAGCTCGCGCTGGAACACCGAGGCCATGCGCAGCAGCCGCGACTGGCGCTGGCCGATGCTTTGCGCGAGCCGCCAGCTGGCGTCGTCGAGGCCGGCGTCGGCCAGGTTTTTCATCACCGCGTTGGCGCGATCGAGCCATTGCTGCACCGAGGCGAGTTTCGCTTGCGCGGCGCGCAATCTGAACTCGGAACCCGAGGCGACCGCCTGCGCGAATTCTTCTTCCAGTTCGCCCAGCCGAGCCAGCAGGTGCGAAAGCGCTTCCGGCGCGAGCTTGCCGACCGCAGCACCCGCCGCCACTTGTGCCGCAAGAAAACCCAGTTCGCCGTCCGCCTCGGCGTTGAACGCCAGCAGGTTCGACAGCGCCGAGAGCACCATGCGGCCCTCGGTCGACAACTGGTACAGCCGGCGCTCGCCGTCCCACAGCAGCAGGGCGTGTTCGCGCAGCCGCGCGAGTACGGTGTTGAGCTTGGTTTGCGAGAGATAAGCGAAATGCGCTTCGAGTTCGCGCGGCGTCCATTCCGGCGCGTCGGCGCGCAGGCCGACTTCGCGCAGCACCATCAGCCGGATCAGCACTTCTTCGTCGCCGCCACGGAATAGCGCGATCAGCGCGCCGATCAGCGGCCGGGCGGCGAGCAGCGGAAACAGCGGCGGAATGTCTTCGGCAATGAGGCCGGGCGCAAGAAATTCAGCCAGGCTGGCGCTGTTTCCTGACGCCTCCATCACACGCCCTGTTTCAGGCTCGCTTCGATAAAGATGTCGAGGTCGCCGTCCAGCACTTTTTGCGTGGCGGAGGTTTCGACGTTGGTGCGCAGATCCTTGATGCGCGAGTTGTCCAGCACGTAGCTGCGAATCTGGTGGCCCCAGCCGACGTCCGATTTACCGGCTTCGAGCTTGTCCTGTTCGGCCTGGCGCTTGCGCAGTTCGGCTTCGTACAGTTTGGATTTCAGCATCGACATCGCCTCGGCGCGGTTCTTGTGCTGCGAGCGGTCGTTCTGGCACTGCACCACGATGTTGGTGGGCAGGTGGGTGATGCGCACCGCCGAGTCGGTCTTGTTGATGTGCTGGCCGCCGGCACCGGACGCGCGGTAGGTGTCGACGCGCAGGTCGGCGGGGTTGATGTCGACCTCGATGGAGTCGTCGACTTCGGGGTAGACGAAGACGCTGGCGAAGCTGGTGTGGCGACCGCCTGACGAGTCGAACGGCGATTTGCGCACCAGGCGATGCACGCCGGTTTCGGTGCGCAGATAGCCGTAGGCGTAGTCGCCTTCGATCTTGATGCTGGCGGACTTGATGCCAGCGACGTCGCCTTCGGACTCTTCCAGCAGCTCGGCCTTGAAGCCCTTGCGCTCGGCGTATTTGAGGTACTGCCGCAGCAGCATCGACGCCCAGTCGCAGGCCTCGGTGCCGCCGGCGCCGGCCTGGATGTCGAGGAAGCAGTTCGACGGGTCGGCCGGGTTGTTGAACATGCGGCGGAATTCGAGCCGGGAAACGTCGGCCTCGATGCCTTCAAGGTCGTCGCGCACCGCCATCAGGGTGTCGTCGTCGCCTTCGCTCTTGGCCATGTCGAACAGGTCTCGGGCATCGGCCAGCCCGGAGGCGACGCGGTCGAGCACCAGCACCACGTCTTCCAGCGCGCGGCGCTCGCGGCCGAGTGCCTGGGCTTTTTCAGGGTCGTTCCAGAAATCCGGTGCCTCGGACAGGCGGACGACTTCCTCTAGCCGATCCTGCTTGCGATCGTAGTCAAAGAAACCCCCTGAGCTGGCCCGAGCGCGTGCCCAGGTCGGCAATGCGGGATTCGATCTGATTGAGGTGTTCGGCTTCCATGATGGCGATTCGGTCAGGCGGAAAAGCCGCGCATTATAGCCCACGCACCGATCAGCCCCAGACCCACGGCCCCCATGCCGGCAGCCGCGTGGCGCGCCATGCGCGGCCCGCCGATGGCAAAGGCCAGCCCCATCTTGAACCCCAGATTGGCCAGCGTGGCGAGCACAACGACGTTGACCACGGCGGCTGCCGGCAGGGTGTCGAGATTGAATAGCCGCAGGCTCGACAGCGTGATCGCGTCGACGTCGGTGAGGCCCGACATCACCGCCACGGCATACAGGCCGCGCGTGCCCAGCCCGTCCGACAGCCACGCCGCCGCAAGCAGCACGACCGCATACATCAGGCCAAAGCCGAGCGCGGTGCGCAGCTCGGTCGGGTTGCTCATCGCCAGGTCGGGCAGGTCGCCGGCGGGTTTGAGCCGGCGCACGCCGTAGGCCGCGCCCAGCCCGCCGGCGATCAGGCCGCCGATCAGCACCGGGAGGAGTTCGGGGAGCACGGACGGCGCGAGCACCGCCACCAGCACACCCAGCCGCACCAGCACCATCAGGTTGGCCAGCACGATCACGATCACCGCCACGGGCAGCATGGCCGGTGCGGCGCGGGTATGACGGCTGAACGCCAGGGTGGTCGCCGTGGACGACACCAGCCCGCCGAGCAGGCCCAGGATCACCGCGCCGCGCTGTTGACCGACCAGCCGCAGCGCGGCGTAGCCCGCCAGCCCCACCCCCGCGATCAGCACCACCATCCACCAGATCTGGTAGGGATTGAGCGCGCCGTAGGGGCCGTAGTCGCGGTTCGGCACCAGCGGCAGGATGATGAGCGAGAGCACGGCGAATTGCAGCACCGAGAGCAGGTCGCGGCGCGAGAGCCGTTCGCTGATGCCGCGCAGCTCGGGCTTGAAGTACAGCAGCATGGTCGCAACGATGCCGAGCATCACCGCCAGCTGCGCCTCGTCGTGCCACACCAGCACGCCGAGCCCGTAACACAGCATCAGCGCTGCCATCGTCGTTGTGCCGGGGTCGCCGCCTTCATCCGGCGCACGCTGGTAGGCGGCGATCATCATGCCGCCGACCAGCAGCAGGCCGGCGGGGATCAGCCAGACGCTGGCCAGCGCCGTGCCCAGATGCGCGGACAACACGCCGAACAGCGCCGTCAGGGCAAAGGTGCGCAGGCCGGCCTTGGCCGCCGGATTGCGCTCGCGTTCCAGCCCCATCAGGAGGCCGATCGCCAGCGCGATCAGGTAACGCGGCAGGGCGGCAAGTTCGGGCGGGAGCCAGGTGGCGAGGTCGGTCATTGGGGCAGGCAGCGTACTTTGAATTCAGTGTGTCACGCTGTTGAGGAAAGGCAAATGCCCGGTCTGATCGATGCCCTTACGCCTGATGGCGGCACGTGCGCGCTTCCCACACGCCGACCGCCAGCAGGATCACGGTCGTCAGCCCACCGGTGACAAGCAGCGAGGCGTGCGGCACGGCAAGCCCGACGCCGAGCAGCGCGAGCGCACCGGTCACGTGTGACATCGGCAGCACGCCATAAACCACATTCTTGTAGACCGCACTGCCCAGGAGATAAATCGCCGGCCCGGCGAGCAGCGCCACGAGTTGCGCGGTGGCGGGCCGGTCGTGCGGGTGACCCATAACCAGATCGTGGCCGACGGCGGTGACGATGATGCCGGCGACGAGGATCACATGCGCGTAGTGGAAATACGCGCCGATGCGGCCCGGGTCAACTGACTGGGTGATGACGCGTGTGGCGGCCTTGCTCGACGTACCGAAATACAGCCACCACAGGGCCAGCGTACTGGCGAAGGTGCTGACCAGCGCGAGCACGGTGTCGGCATTCCAGACCCCGGCGCGGGCGAGCGACGCGCCGCTGGCGAGCACGGTCTCGCCGAGCGCGACGATCACGAACAGCCCGCAGCGCTCGGCGAAATGCCCGCCTTCGATCGTCCATTCCCGAGTGTGCGAACGACCGAGCCCCGGCAGGGCAAATCCGATCATCGGCGAGACATAGGCGCACAGCACGGCGAGCCCCCACAGAGCGACGCGCAGAGTATGTTCGACCAGCGCGCCGGCAATCCAGAAGACCGCAGCGATCAGCATCCAGCCGAGAATGCGCCGGTAGTTTGCAGCGAGCGCGTGGGCGCGTGGCAGGTGCAGCACAATGATGCCGGCGAGCCCGACCTGCATCAGCACATAGGTCAAGGCGAACACCCAGCCTTGCGCGCTGAACGCGCCCGGCAAGCTCGCGGCCATCAACAGCGCGAGCAACATGTTGCCGAACAGTAGGGCGCGGATGCGCGGCGTTTCCGGGTCGAACCAGTTGGTCATCCAGCTGGTGTATTGCCAGCCTAGCCAGACCGCAAACCACAGGATCAGTGCCTCGACCGCGCCGGTCCACGACAGGTGGTGTAAGAGCAGATGGGCGAGCTGGGTGACGGCGAAGACGTAGACCAGATCGAAGAACAGCTCTTCGAAGCCGACGCGGGCGTGATGGCCGTCGCGCGCGCGCAGTAACGAGACGGGACGCGAAGCGGTTGGGGTCATGTGAATCCGATCAGCCGCGCGCCAGCCGCCAGGCGGCGAATCCAGCGATAACGGCCGGCACGAGGAAGACCACGAACAGGATGGGCAATTCCTCGCGCACGCTGTAGCCCGCGTGCTGCACACCCACCCACATGTTGACGATCGCCACCAGCAGCCAGACCGGCATGAACACCCTGGCCGCCAGCGCCATCGCCGCCGGGCTCGCGCCCCACAACCAGCCAAACAGGATTAATAGGCCCAGCAGGACAATGCCTCCCAGGATCACCAGTGCCACGTGCATGATTCTCTCCCTTGTTTGTTTTGAATGCTGCCGCATACCAGGTCCATCCGGCAAGCGGCACGCGGGCGTGCATCCGCTCTAATTACACCGCCTGTGTGCTGATCGTGGGTTTACTTGGTGGTGTATCCGCCGTTGATGAGGATGGTCTGGCCGGTCATCCACCAGCCCTCGCTCACCAGATGGCGAATGAAGGGCACTACGTCCCCGATGTCTGTCAGCCCGATCAGGTTGAACGGTGACAGCGCGGTGGCCGATTGGTGATACCTCACTGCATCGGGTGTTTCCTGGCCGTATATAAACGGCGTGGCCATCGGGCCGGAGCCGAGGGCGTTGAGCGAGATGTCGCGCGCGCCGAATTCCTTGGCCGCTGCGCGGATGAAGTGTTCCACCGTTGCCTTGGTGCCGGCGCAGCGCGAATAAAACGGCATGAACGCCCCCACCCGCATCGTGGCAGCCACCCTCGATGACGCGGGACTGAACTACATCACGCTGTTTGATCTGTCGGCGGACCCGACTGCGCTGTGAGATGAGCAGCGGGAGCGAATCGGCCTTCCTCATTGAAAATCAACCCGCGTCTACAGGCGAACACGGACTACCTCTGCCTGCCAGCGCGCTGAAAACACCGCGTTGGCATTGGCCGACTTGCTGACGGGAAGCATGAACGCGACCCGTGCAGCAAGGACGTCATTCAGCGCCAGCGCTTCCAGGCGGTTCTTTCTCAGGAAGGCCTGCCACTGCGCTTGTTACTGCACATCTTGCGCAAACGCATCGGTGAGGCCTCAAGAGGCATCCCCAGCCAGGTCGGGGTGAGGAATGGCCAGGAGGGGGTGGAATGTGGCCCGGAACGGCCAATTCGGGCGGCTGGCGAAGTTCGCAGGCTTCCGTAGGAACCCTCAGTAACACGCGGGAACTGGCGCAAATAGACAAAAAAAGCCCCAACTGATAACAGTTGGGGCGTGAGTATTGGTGGTGGGGTGGAACCCCGCACCAAACGACTATTGAAAGTACGCAATCGAAGCGCTGCGGACTGCTGCGAACCAGTGCGAACTCCATCGAAAAGCCTGCCCGATTGTAGACCTGCAAGCAGGTTTTTCAGCCATGCTGGTCGCCGGAAACGGGCATCAAACTCGTCTGCGATTGGATGTCAGTTCAATTCCCAAACCCGGAATCGAACCCGCGTCCGCATAGTGGTTCAAACGGAAGGCTCGGCAGCTGCGTCCTTGTCGGCGTCGGAGGCGGGGTCGGTGAGCCGTCGAATCGTCAGGGCACAGCGTTGTTCAATCAAGGTATTGATTTGCTCAACCACGGCGTTGCCAGCAAAACTTTGTCCGGGGTCAGACTGGAGCTTGCGCGCCGTCGCTGGCAGTAGTTTTGCCAATTCCAGAATGCGCCGTTTGGCCTGCGCCTTGGTAAAGCCCACGCCTTCTGCAAACTGCTCCCAGTGCCGCGCCTGGACTTCGCTGAACTTGTACTTGCTGCCGATTTTCATCGCCATCTTCTGCGTCAGTGTTGGATACACCGCCGTCGACAGCGTGTCGTAGAACGGTGCCAGAACGGGGGCCTTGCCTGAGTACAGCAGAGAGAAGTTCTTGGCGTGCGCATCATGATTGCCGATCAGCGCATTGAAGATCACGTAGTCGAGCAGTCGCAGGACTTGCGGCGCACTGGGGCGCGTCGCACTGCGCACCAGATCAAAACACTGGGCCAGATCCAGACCGCCTTCATTCTGGTATTTCATTTCCGGCACCACGGCCAATGCTTGGCAAAAGTCCTCTTGATGAAGCCGTTGCCGGTGCCCCTGGGCATCGATCAGTCGATCGTAGCGCTCAACCAGTAGAAAGGAGCGATCCAATACCTGGTGAATTTTTGATTTCGCTGGCTTGAGCTGCATGGCCTCAGCCAGTGCCATGCAGAATCCTTCGTTGATCACGCTGTCTTCAACAGCGTGGATGGCAGGTTTCAGGATGTGGGAGCTAGGCGTACCGCCTCGGGGCAGCCCGATGCGCGCACCATCGAAAACCACTGGCAGCTTGTCTTGGGCACCTGCCAAGGAAAGCCGCAAGCCGTCTTTGCCTGCCAGCATGGGACGACGCGGCAACTCATCCAGGATGGCCACGACTTCTTCGTCGCTTAGCCATTGAACGTCATCGCTGCCGGTCGGAACAGGCAAAGCCTGCCCCGGCTCAAGAAAGGTCACGGCTCCTGCGCATTCGCCACCGATGTGGTCCAGCAGCGCAAAGTCGTTCTGTCCAGACACCTGGAACTGCTGCGCAATCAGGCGGCGCATCTGCCCTTCCGGTAGAAGACCAGCAAAGAAGGGACGCGTTTTGCGATCATCGAACGGCTCTGCTTGCAGGGGGAGTGAGGCGGACAAGGCAACGGCGTCGTTGTGTGATAGCCAACCGGGTGCGTAGCAAAAGTTTAGCCGCCCATCGACCAGCGCCAACGTGCCGACACGATCTGCGAAAAGCCAGACGTCCAGCTCATGTGCCATGGCTGTCATCCTCTCGTTGATCGTCGGACGCAACGGATGGCAAGCCGCTCAACTGGACCTCTCCACCCAGGGCATCAATGACCCGCAGTACGTTTTCCAGCCGCAAGGTGGGCTTGCCTGCTTCAAGGTCGACAATGAAGCGCACACCCACCCCAGCCGCCAGCGCCAACTGGGGCTGGGTCAGCCCGAGCTGCTTGCGAGCGGCACGCAGTGCATCGCCGAGTTGTTGAGGTGATCGAATAGATGTCATGGCTTGCTCAGTTTCCCGTTCGGGAAATTATCGGGCACAACCGGACTAAGTGCAAGGGATATTTCCCGATCGGGAATGTTCGGTGTGCTTAGGGCATGACTCGGCCATTTATTTCCCGATCGGGAAATGCTGGGCCGCTCTCAATTCCAAATTGACACCCATTTACACCCAATGTGGCGCGGTTTTCAGAACTGCTCCACGATCTCCTGTTGGCGGCGAATGGGGCAGCGCCACATATCGCTTGGCTCACGCGCGGAACAGCGCCTTCATGGACTCCTGCCAACTCATTCGGAAGGAGACCAAAATGGAAGTCGTTCACCTCAATCAGAAACAACTAGCCGCGCGCTGGCATCTCAGCGAGGCCTCCGGTAGCCAATGCTGCAATCCAACCGCTTGATTCGTCCGCGCGTAACCCTTTGATCTGTAAGAGCCTGAGTTGCGGCATTTGCGGACTTCGGGCCAGTTCAAGGGAGCGAGGTCGGAGCGAGGAATGGCCAGGAGAGAGTGGAATGTGGCCGGGAACGGCCAATTCTGGCGGTTGGCGAAGTCCGCAGGCTTCCGCAGGAGCCCCCAACAACACGCGGGAACTGGCGCAAATAGACAAGAAAAAGCCCCAACTGATAACAGTTGGGGCTTCAGTATTGGTGGAGCCGGGGGGGATCGAACCCCCGTCCGCAAGCCCTCTACAGGCAGTTCTACATACTTAGTCCGGTGTTTTTAAGCTTTAAGCGCCATCACGCCCGCCGAACAGGCTGGATCTTGCCGAGTCGCCTTGGATTTAGCACCCGCCCAAGCGACCCGGACCGGCACGATTTCATGAAAATTAACTCACTGCCGGGTTGCCCCGACCTAGCCCATGAACAGGCTAGTGTGAGTCCTGGACCTTAAGCGGCCAGGGCGTAGTTTTCGTCGTTTGCGACTAAAGTTTTTCAGTTGGATTTACGAGGTGCTCTGACCCTCGGTATGCCCTACGCTGCTTTGCGACCCACGTCGAAGCCA
>NCGY01000024.1 GCA_002281775.1 Hydrogenophilales bacterium 16-64-46
AGTCGGCGAGATCAGCCTGGTTCCCCCCGAAGAGCGGCTGTTCGGCCCCGGCAGCACCTGCATCATGGCCGCCTTCACCCATCTCAACCCGCAGGGCAGCCGCTTCAGCGAGGGCACCTATGGCGTGTTCTATTGCGCACGCAAGCCCGACACCGCCATCGCCGAAACCCGGTATCACGCGGCCCTTTTCATGGAGGCCACCCACGAGCCCCCAATGCGATTGCAAATGCGGCTTTACAAAGTGAAAGCGAAGGGCGAAGTGGCCGACTTGCGCGAGGCAAGCCAGGCCGCCCCGCGCATCGTCGATCCCGACGACTACGGCCATGCCCAAGGCATCGGCCGAAAACTAAGGTCCGACGGCGTACGCGGCATTCTTTACCCCTCGGTGCGGCACCCCGCTGGCGAATGCCTGGCTGCCTTCAGCACGACATTATTGAAAAACTGCCTGCATGCCGCCTATCTCGAATACAACTGGAACGGGCAGGGCATCGACGCAGTGTTCGAGGTGAGTCAGGTGTTGTGAGGCATGCTGCCCGGCTAAGTGCACAAGCGAAGAGGACCCTCGCCGCGTCATTCCGGCGCACGCCGGAATCCAGCCTGATAAAACTGGACCCCGGCCTTCACCCGCAAGGGGCAGGCCGTGGTTGTAAAGCCGCTGAAGCGGCAACAACCACGCTCCGCCGGGGTGACGTTGGCTTGCGTTTCCCAGCGCGACGACAACCCTCGCAAGCCCCCACACACAAATCAAGGCTTGAGCCTATCAAGAAACAGAGCTATTGTAAGGAATCCTTGTTTTCTGAATCGGGTTGACCATGCTTGCCAAGATGACCGCCAAGAACCAGCTCACCCTGCCCAAGAGCGTGACCAATGCGCTGGGCGAAGTTGAATACTTCGACGTGCAAACCAAGGATGGCCAGGTCATCCTCACCCCCGTGCGCATCCAGCGCGCCGATGCGGTGCGCGCCAAACTCGCAGAGCTCGATCTGAACGAGCAGGACATCGCCGACGCCGTCACCTGGGCGCGCCAATCCACGGCCAAGCGGAAAAAATGAGCCGCCCGCCACGGGTGGTGCTCGATACCAATCTGGTGCTTTCCGCCCTGGTGTTCGCCAACGGCCGGCTCGCGGCGTTGCGCCACGCCTGGCAGGGCGGCAAGTGCGTGCCGCTCGTCTCCAAGACCACCACGGTCGAGCTGATCCGCGTGCTGGCTTATCCCAAATTCAAGCTCAGTGATGAAGAACAACAGGAATTGCTGGCTGATTACCTGCCCTGGTGTGCCACCGTGCGCATCCCTAATTCGCCACCTGCTACTCCCGACTGTCGCGATCCATTCGATCAGCCATTCCTGCAACTCGCCGTCGCAGGAAAAGCTGACTCCCTCGTCAGCGGCGACCGGGATTTTTTGAGCCTGGCCGATCAGTTTGAGTGCCCCATCGTTACGGCCGAGCAGTTTCTGAAAGCCTTCGATTTGTGAACGTCTTAGCGTATAGAAGTGACCGCGCCTGCAAGTTTGGATAGGGAAGCGTGGGTTGGGAGGGGGCTAACTGGCATTCCTCTGGATGTGCGACTATTTGGCAGATAACAAAAAGGGGATGTCTTGGCTCCACAGCCGGAACGACAAGCTAGGGGAAAAATTGATGTGCTGCTGGAGGCGGCGGGCTGGCACGTCTGCGATGCCGCCGCCGCCAACATTCATGCCGCGCGTGGCGTCGCCATCCGTGAATTCCCGCTGCCCGGCTATGGCTTCGCCGACTATCTCTTATATGTGGACGGCAAAGCGGCCGGGGTGATCGAGGCCAAGAAGGAAGGTGTCACCCTCACCGGCGTCGAAACCCAGTCTGACAAATACACCAAGGGCCTGCCTGCCGGTTTGCCGCGCTGGAGCAACCCGCTGCCGTTTGCCTACCAGACCACCGGCGTCGAAACCCGCTTCACCAACGGCCTCGACCCCGTTCCGCGCTCGCGCCCAGTGTTCGCCTTCCACCAGCCCAAGTTGCTGGCCGACTGGCTCGCCTTTCTCCCCTCCCCCGCAAGCGGGGGAGGGGCCGGGGGAGAGGGAAATTCGGCCGCCGCAAACGAAGCACCCGCCACCTTCCTCTCCCGCCTGCAAGCCATGCCGCCGCTCAAGGAAGAAGGCCTCTGGCCCGCCCAGATCACGGCGATCCATAACCTGGAAAAATCCCTGAAGGAAAACCGCCCGCGCGCCCTGATCCAGATGGCCACCGGCTCGGGCAAGACCTTCACCTCGATTTCCTTCATCTACCGCTTGATCAAGTTCGCCGGGGCGCGCCGCATCTTGTTTCTGGTCGATCGCGGCAACCTCGCCGACCAGACCCTCAAGGAATTCCAGCAATACGTCTCGCCCTACAACAACTTCAAGTTCAGCGAGGAATACATCGTC
>NCGY01000014.1 GCA_002281775.1 Hydrogenophilales bacterium 16-64-46
CGGGGAATGAGTCAGGGAGCGATAGAAACCGGCGTTCGGATCGGCGGGCACACTGACCACGCTGACCTCGTAGGGCATCCATGCGAAGCGCACGGTGCGACCGGTTTCAGATACGGTTTTGAGAAGCTGATAGCCGACGCTCAGGCTGCGGATGATTCCGGCCTTCACGTCCGCCAGGATTTCCCGTGCCTGTGTGCTGGAGCCGAAGCGCGCCAAGCCTTTCAGCTTGCCGCCCTCGATGCGCACCTGCTCGACGACGCCAACATTGAGCTGGGTATGGTCATGCTGCATGACAACGGGAAGCGGCGCGCGCGACAGGTCGACCTCACCGGGCTTGTGGCCCAGCACTTCGTGGTATTCGCCACGGTCGACCGGTTGCTCGGTCGAAAGCACACACGGAATCAGGTCGCCGTCCGCATCGGCGGCGCGCAACTCGATTTCACGGATGAAGAATTCGGGCATGTTCGGCCCTCCATTCAAGCCAGGCCGCGCAAGCAAAAGGGCGCGCCCAGGCAAACCAGAAACAGCTCCAGGAGCTGGCTTCAGTTCTGACCAGACGCGCCCTTGTCGGCGCGCTCCCACCTCGGTGAACTCGGTACAGCACCGGCAAGCGCGAAGCTATTGAACTGGTGTCGTGTATCGGACCACTCGGGTTCGAACGTGTTTGTATTGTTGGAGCAAGATGGCGAAATTCGTAGGCAAGGAATTTCGCACCGCCAGCCGCCTGTGCAGACGTTTCCACACTCCACAATCCAAGACTGAAACTCTCGCAGGCGGGGAGCGACATTTGTAGGCAAGGAATGTCGCGCTCAATGGTGAGGCACGTTGCCGATGGAATGAAATTGCAGGCCTTGTTCACGGCCTACTCGCAGCAACTCGGACAGGGTGTTGTCCAGGGCGCTGGCCATGCCGATCAGGGATGCCTGCACTGCGGACAGGCGCTCGTTGACACCGGCTGGGTTCTCGACTCGCAGCACCTCGTTGGCCTTTGCCAGGCTCGCGCGGTGCAGGTGCAAGGTCAGCACCAAGCCCGCGACCGACTCGGTGGTGATGCTGATGGGGGCTGCGTGATCGCAGGCGAGGGTGACGCCAAATTGCTCAAGGTTCATGGTGTTTCCTTTCATAGTGTCGGCGGCCAAAAAAGTACCCAGGTGGCGGCCGCCAGGGACCACCGGAGCGTGCTCGGGTTATTCGATGTCGTCGTCGGGCTCGTTACGAGGTGCGCCGTTCATGTCGGCGATGCGATGCAGGAATTCTTCGAAGGCCTTAACCAGCAACTCTTCGCGCGCGGCGCGGTCGAGTCCGTCCATCAGCACGGACAGACGCGGCGGCTGTTGGAGCAGGTATTCGCGGGCGGCGATGACGGCGGCCTTGAGCTTGTGTTCCAGACCTGCAATCGGCACCAGCTCGCCCCTCCGCTCGCGCAGGTTCAGTTCGGCGATATCGGCCTGCGCACGCGACAGCCGGGCCCGTTCCGTCGCCAGGTTCATGCCGCCGTCAGCCTGCCTGCCTGCGGCCTGCTCCCGCAGGTTGGTGCAATACTCAAGCAGCCAGGTGGCGGCAGTGGCGTCGCGGCTCAACACCCCGCGCTTCAGCAGATCGGATACGGCGGGCTGGGAGATTCCGACCAGCTCACCAAACCGGCCTTGAGTCACGACATCATCAACATCAGGCAGCATGGTCATGGCATAACCCCATTAGTGGATTGCAGAACTAGAGAAATACCGGGGTCGTTTCGGCCCGTATGCATACCGGCCGGGAAGGACCCGCTGCCGGGTACAGGGCTATGACTGTGCACACGTCTGCACCAGTCGGCTGCATCGATGGGCAAGCATCCAGCCCACGCCACCCAGGGGAATAAGTGGAGACACACATGCGGGTGATGCGGGTAATGCGTGCGATGTTTCGGCCCATATATATTTTTTGTCTCTGACACTTTTCACACCTTGTAGGAAACATGCCCTGCATTACCCGCATCACCCGCAATTCAAAACGGTCCAGCGCGCAACCTTTGCGTGCCCGTCGCTGCCGGACTGCTTGACCTGCATCCCGTCGACGATGCGATCCTGGTGCCTGCGCAACCAGTAGCCCAGTCGGCGTGCGTTCGGCTTCTCGTTGCACACCAGTTGCAGGGCGTCACGCAGTTCCGGGAATTCGTAGGTATCAGACACGGGACGGAAAGCCATGCCAGCCGCAGCCAGTTCCGCCGCTGTTTTGGGCTCGCTGCCGAACGCAGCGCACCAGGCACTGAGCAGCAGCCGCATGCCCTCAAGGTCGGGGTCCTGTTCGCGCAGGCCTTCGGATGCCTTGAGCGGATCGGGCAGACCCAGCCAGGCCAGCGGCCGCCGCACCATCCTGTCCCATTGCTCGAACCCGCCCAGCGGGTGCATGCCATCGATAGACGGCGCACCCGCTGCCAGGTAAGCCAGCGGCAAGGTAAGTGCGGCGCGGATCAGTTCGCCGCGCCGCTTGAACACGTCTTCCAGGTGGTCGCGTGAGAAGGTGCGCTGCTCGGGCCTTTCCTGTCCGCTATCCATGCGGATCAGGGACACGCGACGCTTCAGGTCGCCGACGATGGACAGGTTGTTGCCGGTCGCCACCATCAAGGCGTGCGTGGGAATCGACAGCATCCCGCTGGCACCGAGCGGCCGCAGGCGCACAAACTGCTGGGTCGCAACCTGGCAGAGCAGGTCGCCTTTCAGTGGCCGCTCGATGTTATCCAGGGCGATTACCGCGTCGCCCGCCAACAGCACACCTGCCAGCCGCTTCTCGGCTTCAGCGTCATCGTGTCCGAGCGACAGCACGCTGGCGCGGCGACCGGTGGCGATGATAGCGAAGGTCTCGGCAATCAGTGTTTTGCCGGTGCCGGGAGTCGGCGCTGTTACTGCCATCATGGGGGCAGCGGGGAGCACTCTGCGTAGCAGGCCGGTGATGATGCCGGCGACAACGGCCGCGCGATCCTCATCGGCGACAAACGGGAAGTCCTGCACCAGGTCTAGCAGCACGTCGAGCGCCGCCTGCGCATTGGCGCGGGTTGGCTTGGCCTGTGGTGCAGACCATCCGGGAATGTCCGAACACGCCAGAAACAAGCCCGTCTCTGGGTCATAACCGGGCTTGTCTATCAGGCGGCCTGAAAGGGTGACAATGTACGCTTCGATGAAGCCAGCCAGCGGTCGCAGCTCTGGCCAGTTGCCGCGCGCCAGGTAGGCGTCGGCGACACGGCGCGGACAGTCGCACGGCTTGTAGCCTTCAGAGCGTGCGTCGTAGCGTTCATGGCTGGCCGCAGCGGTCGCCAGCTCGGTCAGATGTGATCCATCGACCGGATGCAGCACCAATGCACCACGTGGGCGATGCACGCCACCACTGGCCGTTTCCGGTGCCGCATAGACGCGCACCAGGCGGCCAGTGTAGCTAAACAGGTTGTCGCACTTTTCCGCGAGGGCAAGTCCGGTCTGGTTGAGGACTTCGGGCAGTTTGCCGGGTTCGTGTCGGATCACACGGCCGCCTGCCGGGTTGAATGTCTCGCCGCCAGACTTGACCAGGTGCAGACCCTTTTTTCTGCGAGGCTTCTTTTCGGCCAGCTTGTCGAGCGCAGCCGCGCCGCGATCTTCGAGGTCGCTCATCGGTTGTATTCCTCCGCTGCGGCGTGCAGACGCGATGCCGCCAGCTTCAATCGTTCCAGGTCATCGCCGACAAGAGGTTTGCCCTTCACCAGTTGCGCCGCGGCCAGCGAAACGATCAGCGTCTCGAAGCTCACGGCGCGTAGGATGTCGGCAGCCGGGAACGGCCGGCGCTCTGGCTTGCCGTCGACGATGTTTTTCTCGGGAAACAGCGCGGTCATGTCGAGCCCGACAGCGCCAAGCACTTCGGTGATCGAGCAGCCGGCGAAGCAATGCGCCAGGACGCGGCCGTCGCCAAGCTCGCGCACGGTGAGCGATGCGCGGCGATCTTCATGCGCAGGGCAGCGCGCGATCCAGCGGCCGTCTCCGGTGCGCTTGACGTTTTCGAGCTGGGATAGCAGAACGTCGGCGCTCACGCGTTGCCCTCGGCAGGCGCTGCCAGCAGCAAACCGGCAGACGTTGCGTCTCGGGCCTCTTGCACCAGGTGCGCGGGCAGGCGGCCGCCATTGCGGCGGATCGCGGCGGCGCATATCCCGCAGAGAAGCCAGGTCGTGGTGAACAGCCGCCCGGCAGCATCGTCGAAGTGGGTCATGCGGCCGACAGCCCGCTGCTTGCGCGCGACCGTGAACGGTTTGTCACAGCCGGCGCAGCACTTGCCGTGCCCCGAACTGTTTAGGTCCTCACCCACTGCACGGGTGACTTCACCCTGTAGGGGCAGCACCATCAACAGCGGGTCGGCATGGGGGTCATTGCTTACGGTGTACGTCATGGCGCAGCCTTACTCTGTTGCGCCGTTATTGCGGGTTCGCTGTTCCAGCCAGGATTGCAGCGCCGTGCGGCTGTACCGCACTTTCCTGCCGACTTTGACGAAAGGCAGGTTATAGCGCCCGGTCGAGCGCCATACAGACAGCGTGCCGGGTGCGACGTCGAGGATTGCTGCTGCTTCCGGTTCGTTTACAAGGTCGGAATTTTTAGGCCGGAGAATTTCGGCCAAGGTGGTTGCGTTGGTCATCATGTGCTTTCCATAAAAACCCGGCAAGACCGGTATGGATCAGCACACTACGCACCAACTTTGCAGCGGTAAAAACAAGAGTTTCAGAAAACCTTGCCCCCAGATGGATATCTAGTCACCCTGCTCCATCAGGGCCTTGCACTCACGGTAATAGTTCCGTGCCGTTGACCAGCTCACGCCGTACTTTTCGCCGACTTCTTCAAACAAGGCCTCGTCAATCGGCCTCCCTTGCATGTGCAGGGATATAACCGAATGCCAGACTGCACCCGCCACAGACATGCCGGTGGCTGTTTTTCGTGACCTTGCGCGCACGGCGCTCTGCGACCAGTTTCCTGGTCGGCTCACGCCGAAGGCCTCATCCAGGGTCCGCGCCTCGCCGCTGCGATACTTCTCAAGAATCCCATTGAGCGCCTCGCTTACACGCGCACACAGGGGCTTGCCATACTGGCCAGACCGCCGGATCGCCTCAAGCAACCATTGGCCGTCCTTTGTTTGGTAGAACATGGTCATGGCATCTTCGATGTCGTTGTCAAACACATCCGCTTCGAAGTCTGGGTCGAATACTTCTTCGTCGGAGTCATTCATTTCGTGCCCCCTATCCGCTTCACTTGTCCAGTCTTCTTGACGCCTGCCGCCTGAAGCATGGCGGTGGTCGCCGTATTCACTGATGCACGCACTGGGTCCATGCTCAGCCGCGCATAGATCAACGTCGCGTCGGCTGATTTGTGGCCAAGGCTCTTGCCGATAATCGCCAGCGATGCCCCGCTGATGGCCTGCCATGAGCCAAGGCTGCGTCGTAGATCGTGAATCCTGAAGTCGGCCATGCCTGCCCGCTTGAGTAGCGCCTGCCAGCGTTTGGCGGGGGGTGACAGATAACCCGTTTTCGAATCAGCAGGAAACACAAAGCCGGTTTTCTTCCCGCCGTCCGGGTTGCGGGCTTTGAATATTTCGACAGCTTCCGGCACCAGCGCAACCACAACAGGGTCGCCGTTTTTGGTGTCGGGTATGCGCCAGACTGCCGATGCCAGGTTGATTTCCTGCCATTGAGCCGACAGCACATTGACGCGCCGTGCACCGGTCAGCAGGCACAACAGGACGAAGTGTTTGAAGTCTTCGGACGTGTCATCGGCCAGCGCCTTGAAAAACGCGGGCAGCTCATCGGCCTGAATGAATCGGTCGCGCTTCACCTCCTTGAACGGGCGAATATCTTTTGCTGGATTCAGGCCGGTGTAACCCCACTCAGCCGCGCGCGCATAAATGGTGCCGATGATTTCGACCACGCGGTTCGCCAGGACGGGGGTGCTAGTTCCGATTTCAGCGTGCAAGGTCCGCACATCGGCGCTGCCGATTTCGTCAATTTTGCGATTCGACCAGTCCACGCCGGCCGGATGCTTTTCGCGCTTGCGTCCGTGCTTCTTCGCCGGTTCGTCTGGCATGGTGCCGATGCAACGCTGCCAGATCATGCGGGTGTCATCGGCTGTCTTGACCCCGCGCGGTGCTGCATACAACGTCAGGTAGTTGTCGAACGCTTGGCCTAGCGTTAATCGCTTTTTCTCGATGCGCTTGGCCTTGACCGGGCTGGCACCTTTGGCAAAGTCGCCCAGGTGTTTCTGCGCTTCCTTGCGTGCGATTTCGACCGTCATATCGGGAAATGTGCCCAGCTTGAGCCAAGCCACTGAATCACCATCACGGGTAATGACGTAGAACGTTTTCGTTCCTGCCGATGTGATCCGCACGGCCAATTTTTGAACCTGGTCGTCGTAGTGCGTTGAACGCCCCTTTTCTGGTGCGGGCAATGCCTCCAAAACTTCCTTTTTGAACCTGATTCTGTTCGCCATTTTTCGACCCCTTGGTTTGGTGGGCTAACACCGGGCTAACTTTGACAGTTAAATACCATTAAATTTCATGTTAGCCCGTTAACCTCGGTATGTAAATAACATACTGTTTTATATGGATTGATGCACACTCATTAAGATTGATAAAGTATCCCACCGGGGAGCTACGAACCAAGGGGTCAGGAGTTCGAATCTCTTCGGGCGCACCAAATTCCGGGCCCGGTCATCGCTGACCGGGCTTTTTCTTGCCTGACGTGCTCAATCCCGTCTGCCTGCAGCCGTAAATTCCCCTGTATCGATCTTTTCGCCGGTTGTGCCACCCCAACCCGGTTGGTGGCGTTCCCGCTGGGCGTTTTCTACTCTTCAATCGCGCCACCGCATACAGGGAGTTCTCATGTCTTACTTGCAGCACAAATGGAGCGAACACGAGCGCCAGTCCCAGCCGACTCGCCGTTATGCCTCGCAGCGTGAATTCGAGGCCGACTGGATCTACACCCTGCGACGCCGCTATCGCGTATCGCAGGAAGCACTCGCGGTGATGGCCAATGTGTCCGTCACCACGGTGCAGAACTGGGAAAATCCGCGCAGCGCCAAGGCCATTGCGGAACACAACCAGGAACGCCTGCGCGACATCGAGCGTGATCTCTGGATCAAGGCCCATGTCACCCTGCTCGATCCCTGCCCGCCCTACATCAAGGCGCTGTACGACCTGATGAGCGCGAGCAAGGATGACAGTGCACGGGCGCTTGCCGACTATCTGGTCACCACCCTGCCGGAACATGATCCGGGCCGTGCGCGCCTGCTACATTGGGCGAGCCTGACCCACAGCATCGGCGAACCCGGGTCCGTGCGCGCACGCAGTCTGTCCGAAGCTGCGCTCGAAGCACTGGCCGGGTCTGATACGCAGCTCTCGGCCGCAATCGAAAACGAAATTCTCGGTAGCCAGTTCGAAGACCTGCTGCAACTGCCGCAGGGCGAAGCCCGTGTACGCCAGGGCACAACCCTGATGCGGGCCTGCGAACGCCTGTTCCAGCGCGACCGCCAGCCGGCGTATCTGTGGAATGCGCTCGAAGTGGCCTGCCGTGCGACGCTCGATACCCAGAGCCTGTTCCGTCTGAGCCAGGCACTGGTCGATACGCTCGGACTTGATCCCGTCCGCCACCGGATACGCACCGAAGCCAGCTTCGACGCCGCCCGCCTGGTGTTCGACGACGCCGCGACACGCAACTGAGGAGGCCGCATGAAAAATATGCTTCCTCTCTCCCTGATCGCAGGCGCCGTCGTGGTTTTGCTACAGGGCGTGGCCACGGCCCAGGCCGCCACCTCCCCCCAGGCCAGCCCGCCCGCACCCGTCGTTCAACCCATCATCGTTGCCTGGGATCGCGTCGGCACCCCTGCCTGAGGGGGCCGCGCCGGGTGATCGACGCCTGCTTCTGCAGGCGTCTGTCTTTGTGCCCCGCCCCCGCCAAGCCCCCGCGGGTCGGGGGCTTGGTGCCATGTCTTCACCAGAGTATGCAGCTTCCATGCCGCTAACTGGGCATCGATATCGCCGTGACCCCTGACGGTACCCAGCCACATCGCCCAGCCAGCCGCCGCGCTGAGAGTCTCGACACCCTGCTCGAATGCCTGTTGATCGTCGTCCGTGCGCATGGCGGCACGCTCAGCCGGGAAGCGGCGACCAGCGGGCGGCCCAGTGTGCTGGTTTCACCAGTTCTGTGGTGAAAAAACCGCTTGATGCTCTGAACCCTGCCTGTTTCCGGCCGTGCTGCTGTTGCACGGCGATCAGGCCTGCGTGCTGCTCGGCTGGTTGGACGATGGTCGCACGGCGCGCGTGGTGTTCCCCGAACTGGACGAGGCGGACCGTAGAGCATCAAACCCCAGCGCAAGAAGAAAACCGCCCACAAAGCCAAGGATTGCGTCTGCGATTGAGCCCAGCCCGGCTGGGCGCAGGGGAAATCGCTTAAAATTGCGCTCCGCCGCAATTCGACCTGCCTTCCCCGATGGATACCCCCCAGATCGCGCCGGCTCCCGCCGGCGCCGCCGCGCTGGTGCGCGACGTCAAAAAGCGCCGCACCTTCGCGATCGTCTCCCACCCCGACGCCGGTAAAACCACGCTCACCGAAAAGCTCCTGCTGTTCGGCGGCGCGATTCAGATGGCGGGCACGGTCAAGGCCAAGAAAAGCGGCAAGTTCGCCACCTCGGACTGGATGGCAGTGGAGCAGGAGCGCGGCATTTCGGTCGCCTCGTCGGTGATGCAGTTTTCTTACGGCGACTGCGTCTTCAACCTGCTCGACACGCCCGGCCACAAGGACTTCTCGGAAGACACCTACCGCGTGCTCACCGCTGTGGACGCCGCGATCATGGTCGTCGACGCGGCCAAGGGCGTGGAAGAGCAGACGATCAAATTGCTCGAAGTCTGTCGCATGCGCAATACGCCGATCATCACCTTCATCAACAAGATGGACCGCGAAGTGCGCGAGCCGCTGGAACTCCTGGACGAAATCGAGTCGATCCTGAAAATCCACTGCGCGCCCGTCACCTGGCCGATCGGCATGGGTAAGCGTTTTCAGGGCGTGTATCACCTCGACCGCGAGGAAATCCTGCGTTTCAAGGCCGGCGAGGAAAACGCCGGACAGACTTTCGAATCATTGCAAGGTCTGGGTGAAGCGAAGTTGCGCGAGCTGTTCCCGCTGGAGGCCGACACGCTGCTTGGCGAAATCGAGCTGGTGCGCGGCGCGGGCGTGGGTTTTTCCCTCGAAGAGTTTCTTGCGGGCAAGCAGACGCCGGTCTTCTTCGGCTCCGGGATCAACAACTTCGGCGTGCGCGAAGTGCTCGCAGCGCTGGCCGACTGGGCACCGTCGCCGTTGCCGCGTGAAGCCATCGAGCGCGTGGTCGAGCCCGCCGAACCCAAATTCACCGGCTTCGTCTTCAAGATCCAGGCCAACATGGACCCGAACCACCGCGACCGTATCGCCTTCTTCCGGGTCTGCTCGGGCCGCTATTCGCCGGGCATGAAGGTGCGCCACCGCCGCACCGGCAAGGACATGAAAATCGCCAACGCCGTGGTGTTCATGGCCAACGAACGCGCACGCATGGACGACGCCGTCGCCGGCGACATCATCGGCATCCACAACCACGGCCAGCTGCAGATCGGCGACACGCTCACCGAAGGCGAGAACCTGCAATTCAAGGGCATTCCCTACTTTGCGCCGGAACTCTTTTCCAAGCCGCGCCTGCGCGACCCGCTGCGCGCCAAGCAGTTGAACAAGGGCTTGCTGGAGCTGGGCGAGGAAGGCGCGGTACAGGTGTTCGAGCCGTTTGCCGACAATGTGCTTTTGATCGGCGCGGTGGGGCCGCTGCAGTTCGAGATCGTCGCCCACCGGCTGCGCACCGAATACGGCGTCGAAGCCACGTTCGAGAACGCCGGCATCTACACCGCGCGCTGGGTCACCTGCCCGGACGCGGCGCACCTGGCCGAATTCACCAAGTCCAACTCACTCAAGCTGGGCAAGGACGTGGATGGCAATCTAGTGTATCTGGCCGACACGCGGGTGAACCTGCAATTGGCGCAGGAGCGCTGGCCGAAAGTGGCGTTCCACGATACTCGCGAGCACGGGCAACTGCTGGGTTAAACCCGGATAATCCATCAGGATGGCCCTTCGGGCCTACGCGCGCGCTGGCGGCTGCTTTGCGGTGCCCCGTGCTTCGCGCCCATAGGCCGGGCTGTGGGCTTGGCCCGCGCGCCCCGCAAACCGGCTCGCCATCATCACACGTCCTAATGGATTATCCGGGTTGAAGCGGAACTGAGAAAAACAGCCCGGCAAGCTGGCTGAAACCAGCGGGATGCGGCTCGCAGTCGCGTGCGCACCGGGCGCGCTTGCCCGGACATGCGACATGCCCGCTGGGCAAATACGTACTAGAACCCCGCGCGGATCACCCCCACCGCTATCCCCTCGATGGCGAACGCGTCGCCCGCGGGGTCGATCACGATGGGTTCGAAGTCGGCGTTTTCCGGCAGCAGGCGCAGGCTGCGGCCGCGCCTGTCCAGGCGCTTGACCGTCACCTCGTCACCTATGCGCGCCACCACGATCTGGCCACTACGCGCCTCGTCGCTTTTGTGCACCACCAGCAGGTCGCCGTCCAGGATGCCGGCGTCCTTCATGCTCATACCACGCACGCGCAGCAGGTAATCCGCTCGTGGCGCAAACAGGGCCGCTTCGACCTGCACATGCCGCTCGATGTGCTCCTGCGCCAGGATGGGACTACCCGCCGCCACCCGACCCACCAGCGGTAAACCACCGCCGCCCGCCAACCGGATGCCTCGCGAGGTACCCGGCACCAGCTCCAACACGCCCTTTTTCGCCAGACCCTTGAGGTGCTGCTCTGCCGCATTAGGTGAGCTGAAGCCAAAGCGTTCGGCGATTTCCGCGCGCGTCGGCGGCAGGCCGGTGGTCTCGATCCATTCGCGGATCAGGGCCAGGATTTCTTCCTGGCGGGCAGTGAGGTCACGCATGGGGCTTCCTTTCTTTACTGTATGCATATACAGTTGTATTTACATACAGTATAAAGACCCCGACGGAAAAAACCAATGCGCGCGCGCATTCACCCCACAGGAGAACCCGGCATGAAACTCGGAAAGATCAGTCCCCTGGCCTTCAGCCGCATGAAACAGCGCGGCATCAGCATCGCCGCGCTCAACGAACTGCTCGCCCACGGTGAGGTGGAACACCAGTTCGACGGTGCCCAGGTCATCTACCTGGACAGCCCCCTGCCCGCCCCCAACTGGGCCGGCCGCCCGCAACCCCGGCTGTATGCCGTGGTGGATGCGCGGGGCGATGTGCTGACGGTGGAGCGGCGGGTGCGCTGAGCGAGCGGGCGTTCGGGAATGCTGGGGTGGACTATCCACGCGTACATGCTGCGACGCATAGCACCGTCTCGGCAGAAAAGCAGTTCATCCCTCCGCCACCACCCCCAGCACCGCCTCGCCATAGGCTTCCAGCTTCTTCGTCCCCAGGCCCGGGATTTCACCCAGTTCCGCCAGCGTGGCAGGACGACGGGCGGCGATTTCGCGCAGGGCGGCGTCGTGCAGGATGACGTAGGCGGGCACGCCTTTTTCGTTGGCGGTTTCGCGGCGCCAGGCGCGCAGGGCGAGGAAGAGCGGATCTTCGTCGTCGTGCACGCCTGCGCCTGAACTGGCGGCGAGGCGCGATTTGCGGCGCGGTGGCGCGGCGGCGATAGCGCGCAGCCACACCTGTTCCTCGCCTTTCAGCACCGGCTTGGCCGCCTGCGTGAGCTTGAGCGCGCCGTAGGCGGTGTGGTCAACTTCCAGCAGGCCGCGCACCACCAGCTGGCGCAGCACGGCGCGCCAGACCTTGTCGGTCTGGCTTGCGCCGACACCGAACACGCTCAACTGGCTGTGGCCGAATTTGTCGACCTTGTCGGTGGCCTTGCCGAGTAGCACGTCGATGACGTGGCCGGCGCCGAAGCGCTGGCCGGTGCGGTAGACCGTGGAGAGCAGCTTCTGCGCGGCCTCGGTGCCGTCCCACAGCGTCGGCGGGTTCAGGCAGACGTCGCAGTTGCCGCAGGGCGGGCTGGCTTCGCCGAAGTAGCTCAAGAGCGCCACGCGGCGGCAGCTGGCGGCTTCACACAGGCCGACCAATGCATCCAATTTGGCGTGGCCGATGCGCTTGTGCGCGTCTTCGGCCTCGCCTTCGTCGATGAAGCGGCGCTGCGTGACGACGTCCTGCAGGCCCCACGCCATCCACGCCTCGGCGGGCTCGCCGTCGCGGCCGGCGCGGCCGGTTTCCTGGTAGTAGCCTTCGACCGAGCGCGGTAGATCCAGGTGCGCGACGAAGCGCACGTCGGGCTTGTCGATGCCCATGCCAAACGCGAGCGTGGCGACCATGACGATGCCATCCTCGCGCAGGAACCGTTCCTGGTGACGGGCGCGGGTCGCGTTGTCCATGCCGCCGTGATACGGCAGCGCGATGTAGCCCGCTGCTTTCAGGCCGTCGGCGGTGTCCTCGACCTTCTTGCGCGTGCTGCAGTACACGATCCCGGCTTCGCCCTTGTGCTCGGCGAGGAAATCGAGCAACTGGCGGCGCGGGTCGGTTTTTTCGGCGATGCGGTAGCGGATGTTGGGGCGGTCGAAGCTGGCGACGAAGACGCGTGCGGCACCGAGATCGAGCCGGGTGAGGATTTCGGCGCGGGTGGCGGCGTCGGCGGTGGCGGTGAGCGCGATGCGTGGCACCTGAGGGAAGCGTTCGTGCAGTGCCGACAGACCCAGATATTCCGGGCGGAAATCGTGCCCCCATTGCGACACGCAATGCGCTTCGTCGATGGCGAACAGCGATACGCGGGCGTCGTCCAACAGCGCCTGAAAGCGCGGGGTGAGCAGGCGTTCCGGGGCGACGTAAAGCAGCTTCAGGCCGCCGCTGGCGAAGTCGCGCTCGACCTGCATGGCGGTGGCACCGTCGAGGCTGGAATTGAGGAAGGCGGCGGCGACCCCCAGTTCCCGTAGCGCCGCGACCTGATCCTGCATCAACGCGATCAGCGGCGACACCACCACCGCGCAGCCGTCACGCAGCAAGGCCGGAATCTGGAAACACAGCGACTTGCCGCCGCCGGTCGGCATCAGCACCAGCGCGTCGTCGCCCGCCACCAGCGTATCGATGATGGCGGCCTGCTCGCCGCGGAACGCGGGATAGCCGAAGACGCGGTTGAGCAGGCTCAGGGGGGTGTCGGACATGGGTGAAATAGAGCGGGCAAGCGTTGGTTAATTCTGATTATCCGGCTGGAAAATCACTGTGTCACATCGGCTATAATTGTGTCACGTTTGCTCCCGGAGCGCTTGCATGAAAACCCTGACAATACGCGAGGCCCGCGAAGGCCTGTCGCACCCCGACCAGATGTTCGCCGACGCCGACGAGGTGCTGGTGATGAATCGCGGCGAGCCGGTGGCGCGCATTCTGCCGGTCGAACCCCGCCGCAAAATTCGTTCGCTGCGCGCGTTTCTGGAATCGCAGCCCATGCAGGACGTGCCCAGTGAAGCGCTCATCGCCGAGGACCGCGAGGACCGTTCTTGAGCGCGTATATCGACACCAGCGCGCTAGCCAAGTGCTATATCCGCGAACCGCGCTCGCTCGACGTGCTCGACTGGGCCGATGCCGAGGATGAGGTCTGCACCAGCCCGCTCGTCCTGGTGGAATTTCGCTGTCTGCTCGCCCGCCGCCGCCGCGCTGTGCAGATCGAGGCGATGCTGGAACGCAACGCGCTTGCGGAATTCGACCGTGACATCCTCGGCCGGATGTGGCGGGTTTATCCCGAATCCAGCGGGCTTTTCGACGAAGCCCGCAACCTGATCGACCTGCTGCCCGAGGTTCCGCTGCGCGCGCTGGATGCGCTGCACCTCGCCTACGCCCGCCACTTCGGCGCACGGCGTTTCGCCAGCGCCGACAAATCCCAGGCCGATGCCGCGCGTGCGCTCGGCCTTGACGTCATCACTTTTTATTGAATCCTTGCCCATGACCACCGAAATCACCGCCCCCGCCCTCGACGAGAACCAGATCATCGCCGATCGCCGCGCCAAGCTCGCCGCGATACGCGCAGCGGGCATCGCCTTCCCCAACGATTTCGAGCGCCACGATTACGCGGGCGAACTGGCTGCCGAGCACGGCAACAAATCCAAGGAAGCGCTGGAACCTGAAGCCATCCTGGTGCAGCTCGCCGGCCGCATGATGCTCAAACGCGTGATGGGCAAGGCGAGCTTCGCCACCCTGCAGGACATGAGCGGCCGCATCCAGGTGTATGTGTCCAACGACGTCACCGGCCTCGATGCGCACGACGCGTTCAAGCACTGGGACCTCGGCGATTTTCTCGGTGTAACCGGCACCCTCTTCAAGACCAACAAGGGCGAGCTCACCATCCAGGCCAAATCGATCCGCCTGCTGTCGAAAGCGCTGCGCCCGTTGCCGGAAAAATTCCATGGTCTCGCCGACCAGGAACAGAAATACCGCCAGCGCTACCTTGACCTCATCACCAACGACGACGCGCGCGAAACCTTCCGCCGCCGCTCGAAGATCATCCAGGCGATCCGCGCCTTCATGGTCGAGCGCGACTTCCTCGAAGTGGAAACCCCGATGATGCATCCCATCCCCGGCGGGGCGGCGGCCAAGCCGTTTGCCACGCATCACAACGCGCTCGACATGGAGCTGTTCCTGCGCATCGCGCCCGAGCTGTATCTGAAGCGCCTGGTGGTCGGCGGTTTCGAGAAGGTGTTCGAGATCAACCGCAACTTCCGCAACGAAGGCTTGAGCACGCGGCACAACCCCGAATTCACCATGATGGAGTTCTACGAGGCCTATCGCGATTACCGCTACCTCATGGACACCACCGAAGCGCTGATCCGCGCCGCTGCGGTGGCCGCCACCGGCTCCACCACGGTGATCTACCAGGGCAACACCATCGATCTCGGCAAGCCGTTTGCGCGGTTGACGATTGTTGATGCCATCCGCCAATACAACCCGGACTACACCGTCGAACAGCTCAACGACCGTGACTGGCTGGTGGCGCAGATGCAGGCGATGAAAGCCAAGTACCGCCCAACCGACGGCCTCGGCGGCCTGCAATTGAGCTTCTTCGAGGAAACCACCGAAGCCCAGCTGATGCAGCCCACCTTCATCATCGACTACCCGGCCGAGGTGTCGCCACTGGCGCGCCGCTCGGACACCCAGCCCGACATCACCGAGCGTTTCGAACTCTTCATCACCGGTCGCGAAATGGCCAACGGCTTTTCCGAATTGAACGACGCCGAAGACCAGGCCGAGCGTTTCATGGAGCAGGTGCGGCAGAAGGAAGCCGGCGACGAGGAGGCGATGCACTACGACGCCGACTTCATCCGCGCGCTGGAACACGGCCTGCCGCCCACCGGCGGCTGCGGCATCGGCATCGACCGCTTGGTAATGCTGCTGACCGATTCGCCCTCGATCCGCGACGTGATCCTCTTCCCGCAGATGCGGCGGGAAGCATAAGGACAGCCGGCAGATGCGGTGGGAAGCCTGAGAACAGCCCGCACGCTTGTTGCTTGAATTTTCATTTTGACCCTGGCCGAGACCACCATGACCGACGCTTTCCCCATCCTCGACACCCTGCCTGCACTCGCCGGCGGCAAGCAGTTCGCCTCCCTGAAAAAGCTTGAAGCCGCGCTCGGCAGCCAACTTGCGCGCCTGCCGGTGTCGATCCGTATCGTTCTCGAATCAGTGGCGCGCAACTGCGACGGCGTCAAGGTCACGGCCGAGCACGTCAGGCAGCTCGCCGCCTGGAAGCCCAACGCAGCGCGCACCGAGGAAATTCCCTTCACCGTTGCCCGGGTCATCCTGCAGGACTTCACCGGTGTGCCGCTGCTCGCCGATCTGGCGGCAATGCGTTCGGCCGCACAAAAACAGGGCAAGGACCCGAGGAAAATCGAGCCGCTGGTGCCGGTCGACATGGTCGTCGACCATTCGATCCAGGTGGACAGATTTGGCAGCGCTGACGCACTCGATCTCAACATGAAGATCGAGTTCGAGCGCAACCGGGAAAGGTATCAGTTCCTGAAATGGGGCATGCAGGCCTTCGAAACCTTCAAGGTCGTGCCGCCCGGCGTCGGCATCGTGCATCAGGTCAACATGGAATACCTCGCGCGCGGGGTCATGGAAAAAGACGGCACGGCGTACCCAGACACGCTCGTCGGCACCGACAGCCACACCACCATGATCAACGGCCTGGGTGTCGTCGCCTGGGGCGTGGGCGGGATCGAGGCCGAAGCCGCAATGCTCGGCCAGCCGGTGTATTTCCTCACGCCCGACGTGGTCGGCGTGAATCTCCACGGCCAGGTCAAACCCGGCGTGACCGCCACCGACGTGGTGCTGACGATCACCGAAATGCTGCGCCGCGCAAAAGTGGTCGGCAAATTCGTCGAGTTCTTCGGTGAAGGCGCGGCCGTCCTGCCGGTGACCGACCGCGCGACCATCGCCAACATGGCCCCGGAATATGGCGCGACCATGGGCTTTTTCCCGGTCGACGAGGCCACCTGCCAGTACTACGCGTCCACGGGCAGAAGCGCGGCGCAGGTCGATCTCATTCGCGCCTACTACCAGGCGCAGGGTCTGTTCGGTATTCCGAAAGCGGGCGACATCGACTACTCGCAGACGCTGGAGCTCGATCTTTCCACCGTCGAACCCTCGGTCGCCGGACCCAAGCGCCCGCAGGATCGCATCGCGCTGGCGAACCTGAAACCCGCGTTCGCCGAGCTGCTCGCCAAGCCCAAGGACGCCGGCGGCTACGGCAAGACCGACACCGCCACACCTGGTCTGAAACACGGCGACGTGGTCATCGCCGCCATCACCTCGTGCACCAACACCTCCAACCCCGGCGTCATGCTCGCCGCCGGCCTGTTGGCGAAAAAAGCGGTCGAAGCGGGCCTGAAGACCCCGGCGCACGTGAAGACCAGCCTCGGCCCCGGTTCGCGCGCCGTCACCGCATACCTCAAGAGCGCGGGGCTTCTGGGCTACCTGGAACAACTCGGCTTCTCCGTCGTCGGCTACGGCTGCACCACTTGCATCGGCAATTCCGGCCCCCTGCCCGAAGCGGTGGAAAAGGACATTCTGGACAACGATCTGGTCGCCTGCTCGGTGCTCTCCGGCAACCGCAACTTCGAAGCGCGCGTACACCAGAACGTGAAAGCCAACTTCCTCATGTCACCGCCGTTGGTGGTCGCCTTCGCGCTCGCCGGCAAGGTCGGGGTGGACATGGCGACCGAGCCGCTCGGCATCGGCGCAAACGGCCCGGTGTACCTCAAAGACCTGTGGCCGACTGCCGAAGAAATCGCCGCCGTCCTGCCCTGCGCGTCCGACGCTGCCGCGTACCAGGGCTACGCCAACGTCGGCGCGGACAACCCGCTGTGGGACGCCGTGTCCGCGCCAACCGGCGAGGTCTACGAATGGGATCGCACATCCACCTACATCCAGGAACCGCCGTTCTTCGCTCATGGAAATCATGCCAGTACCACGATCCGGGGCGCGACCCCGCTGGCGATCTTCGGTGATTCGGTGACCACCGACCACATCAGCCCCGCCGGCGGCATCAAGCCGACCTCGCCGGCCGGTCTGTACCTCACCGAACACGGCGTGCAGAAGGCCGACTTCAACAGCTACGGCGCGCGCCGCGGCAACCACGAAGTGATGATGCGCGGCACCTTCGCCAACGTGCGGATCAAGAATCTCATGGTGCCGGGAACCGAAGGCGGCGTGACGAAAAAAGACGGCGCGGAGCTGGCGATCTACGACGCCGCCATGGCGTATCAGGCCGAGAAAAAACCGCTCATCATCTTCGCCGGCGAGGAATACGGCACCGGCTCCAGCCGCGACTGGGCCGCCAAGGGCACCACCCTTCTGGGTGTTAAGGCCGTCGTCGCCAAGAGCTTCGAGCGTATCCACCGCGCCAACCTTGCCGGCATGGGCGTGCTGCCCTGCCAGTTCAAAGACGGCGTCGACGCGGCCACGTTAAAGCTCGACGGCAGCGAAACCTTCGACCTCGAAGGCATCGAGACGGGTATCGTGCCGCAACAGGATGTGGCCCTGGTGATTCACCGCGCCGACGGCAAGACGGAGCGGGTGGCCCTCACCCTGCGCATCGATACACCGATCGAAGTCGAGTACTACAACAAGGGCGGCATCCTGCCCTTTGTGCTGGAGCAACTGCTCGACTGACCCAGGCCAGCACAGCCACCCAATGTGGCGCCCACCCGGTAACGGGTCGGCGCCACATTTTTTTCACCCAATCCATTAAAAAAGATATACAACTCTTGATTTAGATTTTATGCTCTATTAGCATTTGCTTATGCCTTTCAACAACCGGTCGAACCGGATCTCCAGGAGCCCCTCATGAATGCACCACTGTCCACCGTAGCGCTGTCTGCCCTTGCCCTCGTCGCCCTGTCCGGCTGCAGCGGCGAGCCCAGCCTCACCTATCAGGGCAACATCAAGCCGCTGCTCGACGCCAAGTGCGTGTCGTGCCACGTGCCGGGCGGCCCCGGTTACGAAAAATCCGGCCTGCGTCTCGACAGCTACGACGCCATGATGAAGGGCACCCGGTTCGGCCCGGTGGTAGTGGCGGGCTCCAGCGTATCCAGCACGCTCTACCGCCTGGTGTCGGGCCAGGCCGACCCGTCGATCCGGATGCCGCACGGCCAGGCCGCGCTGCCCGAGGCGGACGTGAAGCTGATCGCCGACTGGATCGATCAGGGTGCCAAGTACTGAAGTTCTGCCAGCAGACCTAACCCAAGACGGAAAAACCCGCATGAGCAACCGCCACTTCTACCATTTCAGCGCCCTGCCGATGTCGATGCGCATGGTCTACACCATGACACTGCTGGTGCTCGGCACCGGCTACCTCTTCGCGATGCTGCAGGTGTTCTTCAGCCACGCCGGGCTGGATGGCGACCCCAGCATGGTGTCCGCCAAGGATATCCGCACCGCGTATCATGGTAGCGAAAGCGACACACGCCTGGAAACGGCACTGAAAGGTCCCATGGCCGACATGTTGCCGCCGGAGGAGCGCAAGGTGATCTTTTCGTGGGTGAAGGACGGCTCGAAACAGGCGGGCTACGAGGAAAAGGTCAAACCCATTGTCGAATCGCGCTGCCTGGCCTGCCACGACGGCAGCAACCCGCACCTGCCCAAACTCACGTCGTACGAAGAACTCGGCAAGCTCACGCAGAAGGACGAAGGCGCAACGATCCCGACCTTGGTGCGCGTCTCGCACATCCACCTGTTCGGCATCACATTCATATTCTTCATCGTCAGCAGCATCTTTGCCCACGCCTACCTGAAGCCGCTGTGGCTGAAATGCGTGGTGATCGTGCTGCCTTTCCTCACCATCCTCACCGACATCTTCTCGTGGTATCTCACCAAGATGTTTCCGGGTTTTGCCTGGTTCATCATCATCAGCGGCGTGCTGATGGGGTTCTCGTTCACGGTACAGTGGGTCGTATCGATGTGGCAGATGTGGTTCTACACCCTGCCCGACGACATCCAGGAATGCGGCGGCGCGCTGCCGGTCATGCGGCGCAAGCTCAACACCGATGACGTGTAAGCGGTTCAGGCCAGCTTACGGTAGAGCGTGCGTTCGCTGATGCCGAGCTGCCGCGCCAGCGCCTTGCGGTCACCGCCCAGGCGGCCCAGCGCCCATTGCAGGTAACGCCGCTCCGCCACGTCGAGCGACACCACGCCGTCCACCGTGGCCGCCAGTTCGGCGCGTTCGCGACCGGCCACCTCGCGCGGCAGGTGTTCGGGCAGCAGGGTGTCGCCGTCTGCCATCAGCGTGGCGCGCTCGAGGATGTTGCGCAGTTCGCGGATATTGCCGGGGAAATCATGCGCCCGCAGCAGGGCACGGGTGGATGCAGCCAGCGTATAGGCGCGCCCGGGTGCCAGCCGCGTCAGCAGGGTGTCGGCGAGCAGGTCGATGTCTTCCTGACGATCGCGCAGCGCCGGCAGTTCGATGGGAAACACGCTCAGCCGATAGTAGAGGTCACGACGGAATTCACCGGTTTCGACCATGGCCTTGAGGTCGCGGTGGGTAGCGGCCACGAGACGGAAATCCGCGCGCAGGGTGTCGACCCCGCCCACCCGGCGGAAGGTACCCGACTCCAGCAGGCGCAGGAGCTTCACCTGGAGCGACAGCGGAATGTCGCCCACTTCGTCAAGAAACAGCGTGCCGCCGGAAGCCGCTTCAACCAGACCGATCTTGCGCTGGTTAGCCCCGGTGAATGCGCCTTTTTCGTGGCCGAAAAGCTCGCTCTCGAACAGGGTTTCGGTGAGCCCGGAACATTCCACCACCACAAAGGGCGAACGCTCGCGGCCGCTATGCTGGTGGATGGCCTGCGCCACCAGTTCCTTGCCGGTGCCCGACTCGCCCAGCAGCAGGGCGGTGGTCGGCGCGGGGGCCACCCGCCGCACCAGTTCGAGCATGTGGTTGAAGGCGGGCGACTTGCCAACCAGCCCGCGTTCGGCGGGCAGGCTGCTGGCCTCGCGCACCATGCTCATGCGCTCGACGAAATATTCGATGCTGCCGCTGGCCCCCACGATCGGGGTCAGTTCGACGTCGACATGCTCCTCGCCGCGCGGCGTATGATGCAGATGCAGTACGCGAGCGGGTTCACCGTTGGCACGACTGGCGGCCATCGGGCAGGCTTCACCGCATTCGTCGCAGGGCCGGGCGTAATCGTGCGAGACGGCATAGCAGAACTGGCCGACCACATCGCGGCCGCCGGAATAGATGCGACGATATGCCGCATTGGACGCCAGAATCCGGTAATCCGCAGCCACTACAATCTGGGGGTCCGGATGGGTTTCAAGGAAGCAGATGAGCTCGTTGGTGGGAGACACGGCTTGGCACCCCATGACAGAATCGTCAGACAGTTTGAAGCAGCCTCGCCATATTTGTCACGCCCAACAGGACAATCTGCCGCCTCGACACACCCAAGCCCATGAATAGACAAAGAATATTTTTGCCCTTCTATCGTGCATACCTGGCACGCAGCTTGCAAACATCAGGATATGCTGATGAAACTTGACCTCCCTGACTGCCTGCGACACCGACTGGTGCGTGACATTGCCCTCACCCTTGTCATCAAGCTGGTCGTGATCATCGGCCTGTACCAGGCGTTCTTCGCCGACCACGGCGTGCCCGTGGATGCCGATACGCTGGCCGACCACATCAGCAACCCACAACAATCCACACGCACTGCCCCCGGAGCGCCCCATGATTACTGAAGAACTCGTCGATCTCTCGCGGTTGCAGTTCGCCGTGACCGCGCTGTACCACTTCCTGTTCGTGCCGCTGACCATCGGTCTCGCGGTGATGCTGGTGGTGATGGAGCTCACCTACGTCATCACCAACCGTCCGGTCTACAAGGACATGGTGCGGTTCTGGGGCAAGCTCTTCGGGATCAACTTCGCGCTCGGGGTGACGACCGGGATCACGATGGAATTCCAGTTCGGCACCAACTGGGCGTATTACTCGCACTACGTCGGCGACATTTTCGGCGCGCCGCTCGCCATCGAAGGGCTGATGGCGTTCTTTCTCGAATCGACCTTCATCGGCCTGTTTTTCTTCGGCTGGGACCGGCTGAACAAATGGCAGCATTTCATGGTGACGGTGCTGATGGCGCTCGGCTCCAACCTCTCGGCGCTGTGGATCCTGATCGCCAACGGCTGGATGCAGAACCCGGTCGGCTCAGAATTCTCTTTCATCACCATGCGCATGGAGATGACCGATTTCTGGGCGGTGGTGTTCAACCCGGTCGCGCAGGCGAAGTTCGTCCACACCGTGAGCGCGGGCTACGTCACCGCCTCCTTGTTCGTGCTCGGGATTTCGAGTTACTACCTCTTGAAAGGCCGCGATCTGGAATTCGCGCGGCGCTCGTTCCGCGTCGCGGCGGGCTTCGGCTTTGCCTCGGTGCTGTCGGTAATCGTGCTCGGCGACGAATCCGGCTACACCGTCGGCGAGGCGCAGCAGACCAAGATGGCGGCCATTGAAGCGATGTGGGAAACCGAGCCCGCGCCGGCGTCGTTCACCGTGTTCGCGATTCCCAACGAAGCCGAAATGCGCAACGATTACGCGCTGCACATCCCCTATGTGATGGGGCTGATCGGCACGCGCTCGCTCACCAAGGAGTTGCCCGGCATCAAGGAAATCAAGGCCAAGAATCACGAGCGGATTCTGTCCGGCATCCATGCCGTGACTGCGCTCGAAGCCTTGCGTAAAAACCGCGACGACGCGGCGGCACTGGCGCTGTTCGAACAACACAAGGCCGACCTCGGCTTTGGCCTCTTGCTCAAAAAATACACGGTCGATGTCTCGCAAGCGACGCCCGCGATGATCCAGCAGGCGGTCGACGACACGATTCCGGACGTCACCCCGCTGTTCTGGAGCTTCCGCATCATGGTCGCGCTGGGCTTTGCCTTCCTTGCGCTGTTCTCGCTCGCGCTGTTCTATTCGATCAAGGGCAATTTCATCGAGAAGAAATGGCTCTTGCGCTGGGCGCTGTGGTTCATCCCGCTGCCGTGGGTCGCGGCCGAGCTCGGCTGGGTGGTCGCGGAATACGGCCGCCAGCCGTGGACGATCTACGGCGTGCTGCCGACGCATCTGTCGGTGTCCAACTTGAGCGTCGGCAACGTCTACGCCTCGCTCGCGGGCTTCGTCATCTTCTACACCGTACTGCTGGTGATCGAGGTGTATCTGATGCAGAAGTACGCGCGTCTGGGGCCTGCGAGCCTCGGTACCGGCCGCTATTTTGGTGAAACCCGGCACGGCGAAACTGCTGCTGTGAAACCCGCGCACGCTTAAAGGAACCCACAGCATGGACTACGAAACTCTCAAACTCGTCTGGTGGCTCTTGGTCGGCGCGCTGCTGGTCGGCTTCGCCATCATGGATGGCCACGACATGGGCGTCGGCACGCTCCTGCCCTTCGTCGCCAAAACCGACCTCGAACGTCGCGTGCTGCTGAACACCGTCGCGCCGCATTGGGAAGGAAACCAGGTCTGGTTCGTCACCGCAGGCGGCGCGATCTTCGCCGCGTGGCCGCTGGTCTACGCCACCGCGTTCTCGGGCTTTTACTGGGCGATGATGGCCGCGCTGTGGGCGTTGTTCTTCCGCCCGGTCGGCTTCACCTACCGCTCCAAAGTCCACAACCCGACCTGGCGCAGCGCCTGGGACTGGGGCTTGTTCATCGGCGGTGCGGTGCCGCCGGTGATCTTCGGTGTGGCGTTCGGCAATTTGTTATTGGGCGTGCCGTTCTCGTTCAATGATTACCTGATGTCCACCTACACCGGCAGTTTCTGGGATCTGCTCAACCCCTTCAGCCTGCTCGTCGGCGTGGTGAGCCTGGCGATGATCACGACGCAAGGCGCGAACTACCTGATGATGCGCACCGAAGGCGACATCTACCGCCGCGTGCGCAACGCGAGCGCGCTCGCCAGCGTGGTGACGCTGGCGGGCTTTGCGGCGGCAGGCGTGTGGGTCGCAACCGCCATCCCCGGCTATCTCATCACCAGCGCGATCGACGCCAACGCCTTGCCCGACCCGCTCGCCAAGACCGTCGTCGTGCAGGCAGGCGCATGGATGGCAAACTACGAACGCTGGCCGTTGACCATCGCAGTACCGGCTCTGGCGTTTGCAGGGCTGCTCGCGAGCCTGCTGTTTTCGCGCATGAAGCAGGCCGGGCTCGCGTTCTGGTCGTCGTCGGTCGCGTCGGCCGGCATCATCGGCACGGCTGGCGTGTCGCTCTTCCCCTTCATCATGCCGTCGTCGACCGACCCGCGCTCCAGCCTCACCGTCTACGACGCGGTGTCGTCGCATTTCACCCTCGGGCTGATGCTCGCCGCGACCGTGATCTTCCTGCCGCTTATCGTCGTCTACACCTCGTGGTGCTACAAGGTGATGTGGGGCAAGGTGACGACCGAATTCGTCGCCGCCAACGACAAATCCGTTTACTGAGGCCCCGACATGTTCAACGCCTGCCATTTTGCCCTGCCCCTGATGCTGTGCCTGCCCAGCGCCGGTGCCGCCACGCTGACCGTATCGATTGACGGTGTGCAGCCCGCTGCCGGGCCACTCGTGGTGCTGGTATTCGACCGCGCCGAAGGCTTTCCAAAGGAAGCCCGCGCCAGCAGCAGGCATCTGCTTCAGACCGGCCAGACCACCCTGGCGCTCGACAACCTGAAACCCGGCCCCGTCGCAGTCTTGGCCTACCACGACGAAAACGCCAACGGCGAGCTCGACCGCTTCCTCGGCATGATCCCCAAAGAAGGCTGGGGGCTGTCGAACAACCCCACGGTCACAGGCAAGCCCGCGTTCAAGGATGCCGCCATCGCGCTGCCCGAAGCCGGCACGCGTACCACCATCAAACTCAAGTACTGAAAGGAAAACCATGTGGTATTTCGCCTGGATACTCGGTGTCACGATGGCCGTCCTGCTGGCCTCGATGGCCGCCATGATGTGCGACGCCAGAGAGTGCGCCATCGAGGACAACAACAAGCGCGGCACCTCGCCGAACGCCTGATCACCCAAGCTATTTTTCTGTCTGGAGACCCCCACCGTGTCGTTCCGTCTTGCCTTGCCCGCCCTGTTGCTCGCCCTGTGTGCCACGCCAACCCTTGCTGCTGACCCCACCCCACTTAACCCGCGCGCCATCGTCAGCGAAAACTTCAGCCCCGCATCGTTTGCCGATACCGTCAGCGCGCTCAAAACGCAGCTCGTAGCTGACGGCTGGACTCACTTGGCCGAGATCGACCTCGGTAGTCGACTGGCGAAGAAGAACGTCAAGCTGCCCGGTGGGCTCGTGATCCTCGAATTCGCCAGCGGCGGTGCAACCGTGCCGCTGCTCAAGAACGAAGCCACCCGCTACGTCGCCGGCCTCATGCCGTGCAGCGTCTCGGTGTACGCCATGGACGACGGCCGCGTCGTCGTCTCGCGCATGAACGCGGGTGCCATGGCCGGCATGCTGGAACCGAAGCTGGGCGAAGTCCTGAAACAGTCCGCCGCGCGCATGGACAGCGGCATCGACGCCGCGCTGGGCAAACTTGCAACCCGCTGAGTCCACTGCCGTGAGCACACCGCACATCGTCATCATCGGGGCCGGCTTTGCTGCGCTCACCGCTGTCCGCACCCTGCGGAAACGCGATGCGCAGGTGTGTATCACCCTGGTCGCCCCGCAGGCCGAACTGGTGTATTACCCCAGCCTGATCTGGATGCCCGCGGGCCTGCGCCAGCGCCGCGACCTGCACATCGACCTGACCGGCTTTCTCGCCGAACAGCGTGTCACGTTTCACGCGGGCCGGGTCACCGGACTCGCCGATGGCGGACGCACCGTGCTCACCGACACCGGCACGCTGAGCAACGACGCCCTGCTGATTGCCAGCGGCGGGCGTTTCCTCAAGAGCCTGCCCGGCATCGAGCACGCCCTGACAATCTGCGAAGGCACGACAGCCGCCGAAACCATCCGCGACCGCCTGGCCGGGCTTGCCGGTGGCACGATCGCCCTGGGGTTTGGCAGCAATCCCAAAGAACCGGGCGCGATGCGCGGCGGGCCCATGTTCGAACTGCTGTTCGGCATCGACACCCTGCTGCGCCAGCAAGGCCGGCGCGATCGTTTCAAGCTGGTGTTCTTCAATCCGGCGAAGGAGCCGGGCAAGCGTTTGGGCGAAAAGGCGGTGGCGGGTTTGCTGCGCGAGATGAAGAAGCGCGACATCGACACCCGGCTCGGCCACAAACTCACCGGCTTCGACACAGATCGGGTCAAGACCGAAGGCGGCGATTTCGGGGCCGATCTCACCCTTTTCATGCCGGGCATGACCGGTCCGGCCTGGGCCGATGCAGCCGGCCTGCCCCTGTCCGCAGGCGGATTTTTCCAGGCCGACGCACACTGTCAGGTTGCCGGTGCGGACAAGGTGTATGTTGCCGGCGATGCGGGCAGTTACCCCGGCCCCGACTGGTTGCCGAAACAGGCGCACATGGCCGACCTGCAAGCCCGGGCCGCCGCCGAAAACCTGCTCGGCGCACTGGCCGGCCAGCCGCCGGTTGCCCGTTTCAAGCCCGAACTGGTGTGCATCGTCGACACGCTCGACCGGGGCATCCTGGTCTACCGTGATGAAAAGCGCGCGCTCATCCTGCCGCCCATGCGGCTCCTCCACTGGGCCAAGCGCTTTTTCGAATGGTATTACCTGCACGCCTACCGCAAGCACGGTGCAGCATGACGGCACTGTTTCAACAGGGCTGGGCGCGAGGCGTCTCGCTGGCCACGGCGATCACGCTGATGTTGCTCGTCACACTGTTTCCCCTCCCGCTCACGATGGCAGACGGCAGCCCGATCAGCCACAGCGTCCTCATGCTCATCATGTGGGGCCTGTCAGCAGGTTTCGTGCATGGCGTCGGCTTCGTTCCGCATAACCGCATCCTGCGCGTATTGCTCGGTGCCGTCGTCGCCTGGGCGCTGATGGGCGTCGGGCTGGTTTTCTACCTGCGCTATTTTTTCTGAGGTGTTTTCATGCAAGCTGCTGCCCATCCCCACGTTTCCTCCCCCTATGAACGCATCGGTGGCGATGTCGCCATCCGCAGGCTGGTCGACCGTTTTTACGCACTGATGGACGAACTGCCCGAGGCCTACGCCGCACGCAAGATCCACCCGGCTGATCTCACCGAATCCGGCAACAAGCTGTTCGATTTTCTTTCCGGCTGGCTCGGCGGGCCGCAGCGCTTCATCGAGAAGCATGGCCACCCCATGCTGCGGCGGCGTCATTTTCCTTACGCCATCGGTCCCCAGGAACGCGACGAGTGGCTGCTGTGCATGAAGATGGCGCTGGCGGAGACGGTCGCGGACGCCGAGTTGCGTCACGCCCTGTATGCGCAGTTCGTCCAGCTGGGCGAGCACATGCGCAACCGCGGCGAAAATACCCACGCCTGCGAACACGAAGCCGCCTGACCCGGGTTCACTCAACCCCTGCAGCGCGCCCGCGCCGGGTCAAGCCCGGCGTGGGCTGCGGAATGGAACGCGCCCTCCATCGGCGTGTCTCGCCCGGCCGCATCAAAACGACACCTTCGCTACTTCACTTTTTTCACGCCCGTCGGGCGCGCCATCCACCTCCGGAGCCAACCCATGAAGCAAACGATAGCCAACCTTCTCCTCGCCGCCGCACTCGGCACCGCGATCCTGCCCACGGCAGCCTTGGCGGCCGACAAGCCCGCCAACCCGGCGCGCCAGACCGTCTGGGACCTCTATCTCACGTCCCGAGAAGCCCATGACATGAAACAAGCCCAGGGCGACAAGGTGCTGTTCGTCGACGTGCGCGACCCGGTCGAAATCATGTTCACCGGCTTCACCGACGTGGTCGACATCAACATCCCCCTGATGACCGCCAGCACCAGCGGCTGGAACGAGAAGAAATCGGTATTCGCCATGGTGCCGAACGCACATTTCGAAACCGACATCGCCGCCGCGCTCGCCAAACGCGGCCTCGACAAGACTACCCCGGTCATCCTCATGTGCCGTTCCGGCGGTGAGCGCGGCGCACCCAGCGCCAGGATGCTGGAAGGCAAGGGCTATCGCTCGGTGTATGTCGTCGTCGACGGCTTCGAAGGCGACAGCGTAAAAGACGGTGAACGCAAGAACTGGCGTCTGGTGAACGGCTGGAAGAACGCCAACCTGCCGTGGAGCTACAAGCTCAACCAGGACAAGATGTATTTTTCGCACCCTTGACACGCCAAGTCTGCGCCACCGCCCGTGCCATGATCCTGGAAACTCTCGGCCTACTGGCACTGGGCGGCGTGCTCCATTGGGGCACGCGCGCGGCCATCTTGCGCAGCTTTCGCGCCCCGCGCCTTGCGCACACAATCAGCCCGGCCAAGCTGGGGCTGCCGTCCCGCGAAGTCGCCATCGCAAGAGCCAATCACACGCAGTTATTCGCCTGGCTGATCGCCGCACCATCCGGCAAGCCCGCGCCTGCGGTGCTGGTGATGCACGGCTGGGGGGCCAATGCGGCGCTGATGCTGCCTGCCGTTCGCCCGCTGCTTGAGGCGGGTTACGCCGTGCTACTGCTGGATGCGCGCTGCCACGGCCGCAGCGACGACGACGATTTCAGCTCGCTGCCGCGTTTTGCCGAAGACGTCGAACATGCGCTGGACTGGCTCGCCACGCAGCCGGAAGTCGATCCGCATCGCATCGCCCTGCTCGGCCATTCGGTCGGCGCGGGCGCGGTGCTGCTGGCAGCCAGCCATCGCCGCGATGTCGTCGCCGTGGTGAGCGTGTCGGCGTTTGCCCACCCGCGCGAGGTGATGCGCCGCCTGCTGGCGCATCACCACCTGCCCTTCATCCCGATTGGCTGGTTGGTGCTGCACCAGGTGCAGCACCTGATCGGCCACCGCTTCGACGCCATCGCGCCCTTGCGCAGCATCGCAAGGGTGCATTGCCCGGTGCTGCTGGCGCACGGCCGCGACGATGCAAGCGTGCCGTTCGACGATGCCCGCCGCCTGCTCGCCGCCGGCCTTGCAGCCGGACGACAGGTGCGCCTGCTGGCGCTCGAAGGCGGGCACGAAGTCAGCGATGCGCTGCTGCAACACCAGGGGGCCATACTGGACTTTCTGGCCCAGGCATTCGCCACCCGGAATCCGCAGGCGCGCGACAAACAAGCTGAGGTTTGTGATGCACGTCACTGACCACACCTGCGGCGGCATGTGTCAATGGTAAGCCACATTCCGACCTGTACGTCCGGTTGGCTGGCGTCCCCTAACCCACTCCATGAAAGCCCGTTTACCATGAAAATCTCCCGTACCGCACTGGCCATCGTGGCCGCCGTGTCGATGAGCGCCTCACTGGCGGTCTCGGCCCAATCCCTGACGCTGGGCGAACAGTTCATCGTGCGTGCCTACGCAGGCCAACTCGAAAGCCTGGCGATCACCGACGTGATCAAGGCCAAAACCCTCGGCATCGCCGTCAACAACAGCACCATCTGCGTCTCGCTGGCAGGTTCGCTGGCGGGCGGGTTCGTCTCCAGCAACAAGGCTGAGGGCCTGGCCGCCAGCAAGGCGGGCGAAAAGCCGCTGCGCCGTCTCGATATCGTCGCCTACACCGATCCTGATACCGCTTTAAGCGCCGTTGACAGCTTCAAGGACAAGGACGCTGTGGCGTTGCTGTTCGGCGGCCAGGTTGCCGACGAAGTCAATGCGGCATCGGTGCGCAACACGCTGGCCGAACTGGCCGGGGTCAATTATCCGGGCGCGATTTTTCTCCACCTGACGGTCTCCGCCAAAAAGTGGGCGGAACAGGCCGCAACCCAGGACAAGGCCATCGCGGCCTATCTCGCCGGCAAGTCCAACGTCTATGCCCTCGCGGTCAATGTCGAGCAGGGCAAGGGCATGGTCAATCAGCTCAGCTTCAAGGACGGCAAGCAAAACGTTTCCAGGGTGGCGTTTGAAACCGCGCTGAACGACGGCTTCGTCGGCTTGTTCAAGCGGCGTTGAACGCGACTAGCCACTTTGATCTGATCGCTTCCATGCCTACCCGATCCCGGCCTGCACCGGCCTGCGCCCCAGCCCCGAGCGTCGCCGGGAACGCACGCACATGACCCTCGCCATCCTGTTCAGTCTGCTCGGCAGCGTCGGTGCGATGGCTGGTTCGGCGCTGCTGCTGGCGTTTCCGGACGCGATGCGGCAGCGCCTGCTGCCCTGGTTGCTGTCCTACGCCACCGGCACCCTGCTGGGCGCGGCCTTTCTAGGCATGATTCCGCAAGGCCTCAAGCATGCGGCCCCGCTGGCCATCACCGGTACGGTGCTGGCGGGTCTGGTGGGCTTTTTCATCCTGGAAAAGCTCGTCATCTGGCGTCATTGCCACGATGCGGACTGCGAAGAACACGGCCATCAGGCCGGCACGCTGATCCTGCTGGGCGACGCCTTCCATAACTTTGTCGACGGCGTGGTGATCGCGGCGGCGTTCCTGACCTCGGTGCCGCTGGGCATCGCCACCGCGCTTGCCGTCATCGCCCACGAAATCCCGCAGGAGCTGGGCGATTTCGCCATCCTGCTGCACAGTGGCCTCAGCAAGTCTCGGGCTTTCGTCTACAACCTGCTGTCCTCGCTGACCACGCTGCCCGGCGTGATCATCGGCTGGTTCTGGCTGGCCGAAACGCGCGCGGCGATTCCGTTCGTGCTGGCGATTTCCGCCGCCAGCTTCATCTACATCGCCGTGGCCGACCTGGTACCCAGCCTGCATCGCCACACGGCATTGAAGTCGTCGCTGATCCAGGTCGGACTGATCCTCGCCGGCATCGCCACGATTGCCTTTTTCCGTATCGGGCATTGAACCACCCCCAGTGCCCAACCTATTACCCACACGCATAACAGAACCGGACATGACTGAAACCTGCCCCCCCGAAACCGCTTCCCGGCTGAAAAACTTCCCGGTCTCGGCGTTCTCCATCATCATGGGACTCGCCGGGTTCAGCATTGCCTGGGACCGGGCCGAACAGGTTTTCGACCCCGGCTTCGGGCTCAGTTCCTTGCTGCTCGCCTGCACCACGATCCTGTTCGTCGTGCTGGCAGTGGTCTATGCGCTCAAGGCCGTCAAGCATCCTGGCGAGGTCATGGGCGAGATCCGCCATCCGGTCAAGCTCGCCTTCATTCCCAGCATTTCCATCAGCCTGCTGCTGCTGTCCATTGCCTATTTGCATCAGCAACCGGCGCTGTCGTGGTGGCTGTGGAGCATCGGTTCCGTTGTGCATCTGGGCATCACGCTCTACGTGCTGTCATCGTGGATTCACCATACCAAGTACGAAATCACGCACCTCAACCCGGCTTGGTTCATTCCGGTGGTGGGCAACATCCTGATCCCGATCGCCGGCGTGCACCATGCACCGGTCGATGTCTCGTGGTTCTTTTTCAGCATCGGCGTGTTCTTCTGGCCGCTTCTGACCGCGATCATCTTCAACCGCCTGATCTTCCATGGCAGCCTGCCGGACCGCTTCATGCCGACGCTGTTCATCTTCATCGCGCCGCCGGCCGTGGGCTTCATCTCCTGGTTCAACCTGACCGGCGAAGTGGACGCCTTCGCCCGCGTGCTGTATTTCACCGGCCTTCTTTTCACCCTGCTGCTGTTCGCGCAGACCCGCTATTTCTCGCGCTTGAAATTCTTCCTGTCATGGTGGGCGTATTCCTTCCCGCTCGCCGCCATGACCATCGCCACGCTGCTGATGGCGAAGCAAACCGGGGCTGCCTTCTATAGCTGGCTGGCAGCCGGCCTGCTGGGCCTCTTGAGCCTGGTCATCGCCGTGTTGATCTGGCGCACGACACTGGCGGTGCTGCGCAAGGAAATCTGCGTCGAAGGACACTGAGCCAGCGCCGTGACTTGTCCGGTGGATGTGGCCGAGTGGCGGCGCGGCCCAAGCCGCCGCGGTCAGACCATGAGAAAGGTCTGCGTGAACAGCGCGCTGACCTTGTCCGGCGGCATCGGCCGCGCAACCACGAAGCCCTGGATCTCGTCGCAGTCGCGCGCTTTCAGGAAGGCCATCTGCTCGGGGGTTTCCACACCTTCGGCCACCACGCGCATGTTGAGCGCGTGCGCCAGCCGGATCACGGCGGTGGCGATTTCCGCCGCGTCACCCTCGAACAGCACGTCGTCGATCAGGCTCTTGTCGATCTTGAGCGCGTCGATGGGCATGCGCTTCAGCTGGCCGAGGTTGGAATAGCCGGTGCCGAAGTCGTCGATGTAGACGTGCAGACCACGCTGGCGCAGGGCGTCGAGCATGGCGAAGGTACGCTCCGGGTTTTCCATCGCCGCGCTCTCTGTCACCTCCACCTGCAGATACGAGCTGTCCATGCCGGTTTCCCGCACGATGGCATCGATGTCGTCGGCGAGGCGCTCGTCGCCGAACTGGCGCGGTGACAGGTTCACCGCCACCGGCGGTGGGGCGAGCCCGGCGTCCCGCCATGCCACCCATTGTTCGCAGGCGGCGCGCAATACCCAGCGGCCAATCGGCACGATGAGGCCGGTTTCTTCCGCCACCGGGATGAAATGCCCCGGCCCGACGAGGCTGCCGGATCGGCTCATCCAGCGGATCAGGGCTTCGAGGCCGACCACCCGGCCGCTCGCCAGATCGACCTTGGGCTGGAACACGAGCGTGAGTTCCTTGCGGTCCAGCGCCTGGCGCAGGCCGTTCTCCAGCATGAGTTGCTGTTGCGCCCGCGTGTTCAGTTCGTCGCTGTAGTACTCGAACCCGCTGCGACGCTGCTTGGCCTGGTACATCGCGAGATCGGCCTGTCGCAACAGGGTGTTGGCGTCCTGCGCATCGTCGGGATAGACGCTGATACCCACGCTCGCGCCGATGGCGTAGCGGCGCTGCTCGATCTTGAACGATTCGGACAGGGCCTGAATGAGCTTTCTGGCCACCCGGCTGGCCGCGCGCGAGGTGGACGGGTGCATCAGCACCACGGCGAATTCGTCGCCGCCCAGGCGGGCGACGAAATCGTCGGCGCGCAGCTGTTCGTCGAGCCGACCAGCGACGATGCGCAGCACCTGGTCACCGACTTCGTGCCCCTGGCTGTCGTTGATGTGCTTGAAACGGTCGAGGTCGATGAAAAGCAGCGACACCTGCATTTTTTCGCGCTGCGCGCGCGCCAGGGTGTGGCCGAGGAAATCCTGGAAATACGAGCGGTTGGGCAGGCCGGTGAGCGGATCGTGGTTGGCCAGCATGTCGAGCCGCATTTCCGAATAGCGCCGCTCGGTCAGCGCCGATGCAACGAACAGGCCGCCCATCGCCATCACGATCATGCTGACCTGCAGGCCGAACACGTCCTGTGGCGTCGTCGTGGGATTGATGCCGCCATACGACACCAGCGCCATGCCCAGCAAGATGGGGGCAGCGAGAAAAATTGCCAGGCTCGCGCCGGTGATGGAAAAGCGTAGCGCCGCCCACAGCACGCCGGGCAGCATGACGAACAGCACGATCTCCGCCGGCCGCATCGGCACCACATACTGCAGCATCAGCCGCGTCAGCAGCAGCATGGCAAGGATCAGGACCAGCCCCTCGATGCGCGCACGGCGGCTGGTCGGCAGCAGGTCCCAGCGTGATGCCGTCAGTAGCAGGGGGGCCAGCAGATAGATGCCAAGAATATCGCCCAGCCACCACACCCAGAACGCCCGGCCAAACTGTTCCAGCGGCAGGAGGCTGTAGCCATACAGGGTCAGCGTGCCGACCACAGCACTGGTCAGACTGCCCAGCGGGGCGAGTACCAGGGCGAATTTCGCCACGCTGCCCACGTAATCCAGCGCCGAGCTGAAGGGGTTGAGCTGGCGCGCCAGCCAGGGCATAAGCGCCGCGCCCATTGCCGCGCCGCAGCTGATGGCGAGCGCCGGGGCCGGCGGCAGGATCATGCTGTTGGCGGCAAACGAGCCCAGCAACACGCCGGGCACGGCCACCATCCCGAAGCGCAGACTGGCAAACGCGGCGATACCGGCCGCCAGCCAGACGGCAGCGGCCACGCCAACGACATAGGTGGAAATCTTGAGGCTGACGAACGCAGCCAGCCAGTAGGCCAGCGCGGTCAGGCCGACGATGAGGACAAAACGTCTCCGGCCGGCCACGGGTGCGGCAGATGCCGGTGCGGCTTATTGCACCGGGTCGAGTTCGGCGCGCACGGATTCGAGCGCGTCCTTGAGGGTTTCTTCCGACAGCCCGTTCAGCTGCTCGGCCAGCATTTCCGCGGCGTCCAGAGTATCGGCTTCATCCGGCAGCGTGTCGGTATCGAGGTTGGCGACAAACACCGCCGCCGCACCGGTCACCTGCAGCAGCTGGCGACGTTCGCTCATCAGCATTTCGATCTCCTCGCGCAGCAGCAGGATTTCGTCTTCTTTCATGGCGGTCAGGCTCATGGGATCTCCGTTGAAGAAAAGTGATTCAGCCGAACAGGGTCAGCACGCCGGTATAACCATACAGGCGATTGTGTGAAATTTCACCGTTTGCGAAAAAGCCCACCAGCGGGAAGTCGCCCAGGGTGTCGCGTATCAGCCCCAGTTCGCGGTGCGGCGCGCCGAACATGTGCTGGCCGCGCCCCAGGCACGAGACGTAGACCCCGCCCCGGATCGGCCCGCCCAGTTGCGCGCGGATCGCTTCCAGCATGCGCAGCAGGTCGGCCTCGGCGCTTTCCTGGTCGCGCTTGCAGAACAGCAGCTCGTCGCCCGGCTGCACGTACTCGCCGATGGCCACCAGATTGTTTTGCGGGTCGACGCCGAGAATGTTGCGCACCAGATAGTCGCCCGTGTCCGAGCCGCGCACCGGCAGGCCGGCAAAGATGAATCCCGCTGCGCGTCGCAGATCGCGCGCCAGCACCTCGCCGATTTCTGCCTTCATCACGTCCAGCGCCGGCCGGTGATCGAGCGAGCCGATGATGTTCTTCCTGGCCTCGGTGATGATGTGGCGCGGGCCCAGCGGCGAAATGCCCTGTGACAGCCGCGTGGCCAGCTTCACCCGATCCGAGAACAGCACGCCCGACAGGCCGCCTTTCACCACTTCGTCGCTGATCTGTGCAGTCTCGCCGCGCGAACTGGCGAGCCCGCCCACCACAAAGCCACTTGTCACCTGGGCCGACAGGGCGTCGATCAGCGCCTGCATGTTGGGATTGGACGGATCGCCGTGTGCCAGCGCCAGGTAGCCGTCGCTCGCCTCGATCTCCTGCGGTGCGTGCGCCGACGGCAGCACACGGAAATCCTGCGGCAGGAATTCGCCCAGCATCACGGCAATCGCCGGCTCTTCGAGATATTCCGTTCCGGTGGCACACACCCCCACGCCCACGCTGCCGGTCCAGTGCGACACGCCGGTTGCGACCCGGAAGAAATTGAGGATCGCGTCCAGTTCGCTGACGAACACATCTGACACATACAGGAAGCCCAGCGTGGCGGCAGCGGGGGGCGTCCCCAGCTGGTTCATGCACAGGCGCGCGGCCTCGGTCCAGTCTGGGTGGGCGGCGTGAGCGTGGCGAAATGGCTGGGACATGTGCGTGCCTGCGCAATCAGTAGCCGGTTCGGCCACTGTGCGGCAGATCGCCTTCACCGAAAAAATTCCACAACAGGTGCGCGACAACCTCGGGGGCGATCACAGTGTGGTGATTGTGGCTGTCCTGCAGTGCGATGCGCAATTTCTTGCGCAGGTCCGGGTCGCCCGTCAGGTCAAAGATGATGTCGACCTTGGCCCCCAGCGACACCACCTCCATCGCGTCCTCGAACACCGGCACCTCGCTGTGGCGGAAGCCCATTGCCACCGGCGACTCCAGGTTACGGTGCGCCACTGCGACGATCTGCACGTTGACGTGCTCCGCCTGGATTTTCTCCAGGAAATGCTCGGCGAATTTCTCGCCCACTTCACCCAGCCCCAGCAGGGCCACCTTGACGGTATGGTTCATCTGTAAAGACTCCTCGTATAGTTTATTGATCACCCGCAGCAAACCGGCGACATGCCTGCCGCCCGGGTGACTTCATTATCGAGGCAAACGCCGATTACTTGAATACAGGCCCGCCTGTCGTCGAGGATATTGATGGGAAATTCAAGAACTGTGATTTTCCATCAATAACGCGCCGAGGTTTGATTGTTATTGATCCGAAACCCTGTGCGGCTATCCGGCCAATTCGGTATGCCGACGCTGGCACTCGTTTTCAACTTCATTGGTTTCGGATCAATAACCCTAGAAGCCGCAGTTGGACGCGCCTGATGGCGCGTTGGATCGGGTGGCTGCCGCGAAGCAACGACGCTGCGGGCCGGGGCCCGCAAGGAGGCGCGACAAAGGCAGGCGCACGAGCAGGCGTGCCAGCAGGTGCGTAGCGGCCTCACCTATGGGGTGAACGTTATCGAAAGCATAAAAACCTGTATTCGTAAGGCACTCACGAGGCTGACAAGCGGTCAACTTCGGTTTCTAGGATAATCCCCCCATGGTCCGCCCCAATCCGCTCTATCCCCCCCTCACGCCCTATGCCAGCGGCCATCTGGCTGTCGACGCGCTGCACCATATCTACTGGGAAACCTCGGGCAACCCGGACGGCATCCCCGTGCTGTTCGTGCACGGCGGCCCCGGCTCCGGCACGTCGCCCACGCAGCGGCGATTTTTCGATCCGGCGCGCTATCGCATCGTCCTGTTCGACCAGCGCGGCTCGGGGCAATCGGTACCGCACGGCGAGCTCAGCGACAACACCACGCCGCACCTCGTCGCAGACATGGAGGCGCTGCGCCATGCACTCGGCATCGGGCAGTGGCTGGTGTTCGGCGGCTCCTGGGGGTCCACGCTGGCGCTGGCCTACGCCGAGGCGCATCCCGATCGCTGCCTCGGCCTGGTGCTGCGCGGCATCTTCCTCTGCCGCAGGAGCGAGATCGACTGGTTTCTCTATGGCATCCGCGCGTTCTTCCCTGAAGCCCAGCGCCGGCTTGCCGATTTCATCCCGGCGGACGAACGACACGACCTGCTGACGGCCTACCACCGCCGGCTGGTCGATCCCGATCCACGCATCCACCAGCCTGCGGCCTACGAATGGGCCACCTTCGAGGCCTCGTGCTCCACCCTGCTCCCGAACCGCGAACTCGTTGCCGCCTTCGGCAGCGACAGGACCGCGTTGTCGCTCTCCCGGATCGAGGCGCATTACTTCGTCCACAACATCTTCCTGCCAGAGAACAGCCTGCTCGACAACATCGATGCCCTCCGCCCCCTGCCCGGCGTGATCGTGCAGGGACGCTACGACGCCGTCTGCCCCATCGTCTCCGCCGACGAGCTCGCACGCGCCTGGCCCGAAGCGCGCTACGTGATCGTGCCGGACGCTGGCCATTCCGCGTTCGAACCCGGCATTGCGCGCGAGCTTGTCGCGGCCTGCGACCGCTTTGCCGCCACCGGCGGCTTTGCGCCGTAGTCCCGACAAACGCATCGCCTGCCTGAACCCTGCCGTTTGAACTTCTCGCACCCCGTCTTCGGACCCTACCAGCCCCTGATCGCCACGCTCGATCTGGAAAACGGCCTGCCCGCACTCTCCGCCCTCAACGCGCAGGCGGCCGTGCTGAACATCGTGCAGGCTCAGGGCAGGCCGCTGCGCTTCATCGCCCCCCACGGCAAGCTCGCCGCGCGCGATTACGAAACCCACATCCTCGAGAGCGGCACCGTCCCCACCCGTGCAGACACCTGGCACGACGCGCTGAATGCGCTGGTGTGGCTGCGCTACCCACGTTTCAAGGCCGCGCTCAACGCCGCCCACGTCAGCGCCATGCGTGCGGAAACCGGCCCGGCGCGCAGCCGCCGGCGCGACGCGCTCACCATGCTCGACGAGTCCGGCGTATGGCTCATGGGCGAGGACCGCAACCTGTACGAGCTGATCAAAGCACACGCCTGGCAGACGCTTTTCCGGCAACAGCGCCAGGCCGTGCAATCCGGCCTGCGCGTGGTGGTGGTGGGCCATGCCCTGCTGGAAAAGGCGCTTGCGCCCTACCCCGCCATGACCGGAAAATGCCTGTGGCTGGGGCACCCGGCAGACGATGAAGCCACCGCCTGCGCCGCCCTGCCCGGCCTCGACTCACCCCACCGACTTGCGCCGCTGCCGGTGCAGGGCATCCCCGGCTGGGACGCTGCCAATGCCGACCCCGGCTACTACGACAACGCCGATGTTTTCCGCCCCGCGCGGGTCAGGGTCGGCGACACAGCAGCCTGACACGCGGATCGTCGGCTGGCAGCACTCGCCAGTCGGACGCCTTCAATTGCGCATACGGCGCGGCCCGGTGTTCGATCAGCGCATCCTGGTCGGAGAACACTGCCCGCGACAAGGTGGCCACGCGGCGCGTGCCGCAGTCCAGCACGCGCCGCTCCAGCACCTCGCGCATCGGACGCAGGCTCGCCGGATCGATCTTGCCGGCAGTCAATAGCAGCCGTTCATGGAAATGCAGCGCGCCGCCACGCGCCTCCACCCGTGCAGGGTCGATCAGGCGCAGGCCTTCCGGCGATTCGTCGAGCGTCTGCCACGCCCCCATCCCCGCCAGCGGCCAGCCAAGCAACAGCGTGACTGCCAGCCGGATCATTCTGTCGCGACCGGCAACTCGCCCCCGGCCACCCAGGCCTGCGCCATATCCAGATCGTCGAACAGGCGGATATCCGCCGACATGAACAGGCGGTTGAGCCACATGCTCCACGCCACCCACTGGTCGCCGGTGAGCACGGCAATGCGCCCGAAATCGTGCTTGTGTTCGCGCGAGAACATCAGCTCTTCCCACGCCACATCCAGGCTGTAGGAGAGCATGTCGCGCAGGTCGAACAGCACGTTCACCTCGCCCTGGAATTCAATGCCATAGTTCACCGCCTGCTCGAACTCGCGGTAGTCCTCAAGCGTGAACTGCCCCATCACCGACACGGCGACACGGTTACCCTGAATATCGAGACTGATCATGGCTGCACTCCTGCAAGGATGATGTTCCAACTATAGCGAATCGGCCCGGGCCGGGCTGGACGCGCGCACCGCCAGAATCCCGGCCGCCGCCACCGTCGCCATGCCCACCCACGCCAGCATGGGCAAATGCTCGCCGAACAACACCACGCCGTACACCGCCGAAAAGCCCACCGTGGTGTAGGCAAGCGCCCCCACCGTGAGCGTGCGACCCCGGTGATACGCACGCGTCAGCGCCAGTTGCGCCAGCGTTGCCGTCACCCCCAAGCCTGCCAGCCACGGCCAGTCTGCAGCAGCAGGCCGGTGAAACCCCGCCACCGCCATCCACGCCGCCCCGCCCAGCGTGGACAACAGCGTGAAATAGAACACCACCCGCCATTCCGGTTCGCCCAGTTTGCCCAGCGATTTCACATTCACATACGCCACCGCCGCCAGCATCCCCGACACCAGCCCCGCCAGGGCCGGCACCCAGGCCTGCCCGTCCACCTGTGGCTGCAACAGCAGCACTATCCCCACAAACCCCAGCCACACCGCCGCGATCAGCCCCCGGCCATGCCTCTCCTTCAGCCACCACGCCGACAGGCCCGCGAGAAACAGCGGCGCCGTGTAGTTGAGTGTCACCGCCGTGGCCAGCGGCAACTGCGCAATGGCGAAGAAGAACAGCACCAGCGCCGAAAACCCCGACAGCCCGCGCCACACATGCGCCCACCCGTGCGGCGTAGCCAGCGGTGCCAGCAGCCGGCGATGCGAAACCGCGATCACGACCCAGATCGCCACCAGCCCAAACACGGACCGGTAGAACACCAGCTCGGCACTGGAAAACTGCGCCGACAAATGCTTGACCAACACGCCCATCAGCGCGAACAGGGCGGCCGCCACCAGCATCCAGCTTGATTTCATCTCAAGCAAAGCGATTCATTGATCGAGCGGGCTGCGCACGCCGCGCCCGCCCCGATTCAGCACATGGGTATAGATCATCGTCGTGGACACATCCGCATGGCCAAGCAGTTCCTGCACCGTACGGATGTCGTAGCCGGATTCAAGCAGGTGAGTGGCGAACGAATGCCGCAGCGTATGCGGCGTAACCGGCTTCGCAATGCCCGCCTTCACGGCAGCCTTGCGCACAGCACGCTGAACCCGCTTGTCATCCACATGGTGCCGCCTGATCGCCCCGGAGCGTGGATCTACCGAAAACCCCGATGCCGGGAAAACATATTGCCAGCCCCAGGACTTGCCCGCATTCGGATACTTGACCGCAAGCGCATCAGGCAACCAGACCTCGCCCTGGCCAGCGGCCAGGTCCGCCTCGTGCTGCGCCTTCACACCACGCAAATGCAATCGCAGACGTTCGTTCAGGCTTGCCGGCAACATCGTCACCCGATCCTTGTTGCCCTTGCCCTCGCGCACGACAATTTCGTTGCGGAAAAACTCGACATCCTTCACGCGCAGGCGCAGCGCTTCCAGCAAACGCATGCCCGATCCATAAAGCAGCCGAATGATCAAATCCATCAAGGGATCATCGATGCACTGCAGCAGGTCCTGCAACTCGCCGCGCGACAGCACGACTGGCAGGCGCACCGGCTTCTTGGCGCGCGTCACGTCTGTCAGCCACGGCAATTCCTGCCCGAGCACTTCCTTGTATAGAAACAGAATGGCTGCCAGCGCCTGGCCCTGGGTCGAAGCCGACACATGCCGCTCCACAGCCAGAGAAGTCAGAAACGCCTCAACCTCCTCTTTGCCCATCTCCACAGGGTGGCGTTTCCCGTGAAAAAGGATGTATCGTTTGACCCACTGCAGATAAGCCTGCTCGGTGCGCAGACTGTAATGCATCACCCGGATTCGATCCCGCAACTGATCCAGGAGTCTCGGGTTTTCAGCAGGTTGTTCCGGCATGCGCAACTCGGTATTTACGGAGGATTATTGGACATGACAACTAATGGAATCAGCAGGTTAGCACGACAACCCGGTTTATCCGACACATCCAATAAACCAGTATGCCGGCATTTGTCGGCTAATTAACGTTGGGCGTCTTTAGAGGAGCCGCTTTGACTTACCGGAACGAGAGCGAATTTGAAGCGCATATTCGTGCCCTAATCAATGAGCACGTCACCAAGGC
>NCGY01000015.1 GCA_002281775.1 Hydrogenophilales bacterium 16-64-46
CAGCGATTCGACGATGTACTGGTAGGCGTGGGTGTGGATGGCCTCTTCGAACGCCTGGCGCAGCAGGTACTGGCGGCACTCGGGCGCGGTGATGTGGCGGTAGGTGCCGAGGACGATGTTGTTGGCGGCCAAAGAATCCGCCGTGACGAAGAAGCCGAGGTTGCGCTTGACCAGGCGGCGCTCGTCTTCGGTGAGCGCGGTGGGGTCCTTCCACTGTGCGATGTCGCGGCTCATGTTCACTTCCTGCGGCATCCAGTGGTTGGCGCAGCCGGCGAGGTATTTTTCCCACGCCCATTTGTACTTGAAGGGAACGAGCTGGTTCACGTCCGTCGCGCCGTTGATGATGCGCTTGTCGGACGCCCGCACGCGCTGGGCCACCGCCGGTTCATCGGCGATATCGGCAACCGGCATGGGCGCAGCAGCGGCCATGCGGGGGGCGGCGGGGGTGAAGTCTTCTTCAAAGTTCAGCATCGTTCAATTCTCCTTTGGTTGTCCCAAAGTGGGCTGGGCCCACACTACTTTTAACTAATCTGGCGGTGGGCGGAGCCCACCCTACTTTCCTGTTGTCTGCCCCTTCTGCGCCACCTCGACTGGATCGAGTCAGCGGGGATGAAGGCGAGCACTGTTCGAGCTCCGCAGTGAGGCGCGTTTTGTGCGCCTCGCCAGGGCGAGTTGCGCAGCCGCCCCGATGGCTCGGTTCAGTCGAGGCCCGCCCCGCAGGGGTGGCGCAGCGGGGTCGCCTTCTTTTGGTTACTTTTCTTGGCGAGACAAGAAAAGTGACTAGCCGCCGGGCTACCCCCGGCCAACGACCCCATGCACTGCACTCGCCGTTCCAACATCATCAGCATCCGACATGTTGGGCTTGTCAGCCCAACCTACGCCTGCTGCCATCGCGCGAACGCTGGATTGCTTCGGCATCGCCTCGCAATGACGTCGCAATCCCGACCCGGCTTACTGGCAAGCCTCGCATTCCTCGAACCCCGCATCCCCCGGCCGCATGGTGCACGCCTTGCCGACAATCTCCGGCTCGGGCAGATGCTGCGGTGCCGTATTCATCGCAGCCGTATTACGCGCCATCGCCCCTGCCCCACCACTCGCCGACACGGCATTCAACTCGCCGCCCTTGCCGGTGGACTTCTCCGCCGAGGTGGCGCCCATGGTACGCAGGTAGTACGTGGTTTTCAGGCCGCGCACCCACGCCAGCTTGTAGGTCTCGTCGAGTTTTTTACCAGACGCGCCGGCCATGTAGATGTTGAGGCTCTGCGCCTGGTCGATCCACTTCTGGCGACGTGAGGCACATTCCACCAGCCAGCTCGTTTCCATCTCGAACGCGGTGGCGTAGAGCGTGCGCAAATCCGCCGGGATGCGGTCGATCTTGGCCAGGCTGCCGTCGAAATACTTGATGTCGGCGACCATGACCTCGTCCCACAGGCCCAGCTTTTTCAGGTCGTTGACGAGGTATTTGTTGGCGACGGTGAATTCGCCCGACAGGTTGGATTTGACGTAGATGTTCTGATACGTCGGCTCGATCGACGCCGAGACGCCGACGATGTTGGCGATGGTCGCGGTGGGCGCGATCGCCAGGCAGTTGGAGTTGCGCATGCCGTGCTCGGCGATCCTTTGACGCAGGCTGTCCCAGTCCAGTGTGCTGGAGGTATCGACCTCAAGATAGCCACCGCGCTCCTCGGCCAGCAGTTTCAGCGAATCCTGCGGCAGGATGCCACGGCTCCACAGGCTGCCTTCGTAGCTGGAATAGCGGCCGCGCTCGGCGGCGAGTTCGGTCGACGCCCAGAAAGCGTAGTAGGCGACGGCTTCCATCGAGCGGTCGGCGAATTCGACGGCTTCGTTCGACGCGTAGGCCACGCGCAGTTCCTGCAGCGCGTCCTGGAAACCCATGATGCCCAGACCCACCGGACGGTGCTTGAGGTTGGAATTGCGCGCCTTGCCGACGGCGTAGTAGTTCACGTCGACGACGTTGTCGAGCATGCGCATCGCGGTGTGGATGGTGGTCTTGAGCTTGTCGAGATCCAGCACGGGCTGCCCCGAATCAGAATCACGTTTCAGATGATTCACCAGATTGACCGAGCCGAGGTTGCACACGGCGACCTCCTGCTCGTTGGTGTTGAGCGTGATCTCGGTGCACAGGTTGGACGAGTGGACGACGCCGACGTGCTGCTGTGGGCTGCGGATGTTGCACGGGTCCTTGAAGGTGATCCAGGGGTGGCCGGTTTCGAACAGCATCGACAGCATCTTGCGCCACATCTGAGTGGCGGGAATGCGCTTGAATACCTTGATCTCGCCACGGTCCGCTTTGCGCTCGTATTCGGTGTAGGCCTCGGCGAACTTGCGGCCGTAGAGGTCGTGCAGGTCGGGCACGTCGTTCGGCGAGAACAGCGTCCAGTCGCCACCTTCCATCACCCGCTGCATGAACAGATCCGGAATCCAGTTCGCGGTGTTCATGTCGTGGGTGCGGCGGCGGTCGTCGCCGGTGTTCTTGCGCAGGTCGAGGAACTCCTCGATGTCGAGGTGCCAGGTTTCCAGGTAGGCGCACACCGCGCCCTTGCGCTTGCCGCCCTGGTTCACCGCCACGGCGGTGTCGTTGACCACTTTGAGGAAGGGCACCACGCCCTGCGACTTGCCGTTGGTGCCCTTGATGCGGGCGCCCATCGCGCGCACCGGGGTCCAGTCGTTGCCCAGGCCGCCTGCATACTTCTGCAGCATGGCGTTTTCCTTGATCGCCTGATAAATGCCGTCGAGGTCGTCGGTGACGGTGGTGAGGTAGCACGACGACAGCTGCGAATGCCGCGTGCCGGCGTTGAACAGCGTCGGCGTGGACGACATAAAGTCGAACGAGGACAGCACCTGGTAGAACTCGATGGCGCGCGCTTCGCGATCGATCTCGTTGATCGCCAGCCCCATCGCCACGCGCATGAAGAAGGCCTGCGGCAGTTCGATGCGCGACTCTTCGATGTGCAGGAAGTAGCGGTCGTACAGGGTTTGCAGGCCGAGATAGCCGAACTGGTAGTCGCGGTCGGCGTCGAGCACCTTGGCCAGACGCGCGAGATCGAACTGCGCGAGCTTTTCGTCGAGCAGTTCGGCGGCGATGCCCTTTTTGATGAAGCTGGCGAAATACTCGGCGTAGCGTTCGCCCATCTGCGCCTGCGTCACCGCCTCGCCCAGCACTTCGTGGCGGATGGAATTGAGCAGCAGGCGCGCGGTGACGAAGGAATACGCCGGGTCCTGCTCAATCATCGAACGCGCGGCGAGCACCAGCGCCTTTTCGACCTCGGCCATCGGCACGCCGTCGTAGAGGTCGCGCAGCACGGTGTGCATGATCGGCTCGGCCTTGACGTTGTCGCCCAGCCCGGTGCAGGCGTCGGCCAGCAGGCCGTTCAGGCGCGCGGTGTCGAGCGGCTTTTTGACGCCGTCTTCCAGCACGTGCAGCTGCACGTCGGGCACGCCGGCGGCTTTTTGTGCGGCGCGTTCCTGGGTGCGCTTTTCGCGGTAGAGCACGTAGGCGCGCGCGACCTCGTGTTCGCCGGAGCGCATCAGCGCCAGCTCGACCTGATCCTGGATGTCCTCGATGTGGAAGGTGCCGCCGTTGGGCGCGCGCCGCAGCAACGCCGCCGTGACCTGGCCGGTGATCGCCTCGACCAGTTCGCGGATGCGCGCCGACGCCGCCGCCTGCCCGCCCTGCACCGCGATGAAGGCCTTGGTGACGGCGATGGCGATCTTGTTCGGCGCGAAACCGACCACCGCGCCGTTGCGACGGATGATCTTGTAGTCGGCATAGCGCGAGTCGATCACGGCCGGTTCGGCGGTTTCGAGGGGTGGAATGGGGGCCGCTTGGGCGGTTTCGGTGGCGACGGACAGCATCGACGGGGCTCCTTGGTGGTGGTGAACGACAGACCGGATACCGTGCCCCGGAACCCGCTCCGGACGGGTTTCATACCGGGTTATGCACAGCTTTCCCAACCCCCGTGCACGCTTTTATTCACAACATGTTGTGGTGCGACCGGGAGGCGAATACAAATTCTAGGTGGGTCGCCGGACATGTCAACCCGGAAAGCCACCCACGCGGCAGATTTTTTACCGGGCGAAAAAAACCCTCGGCAAATCAAGCCGCTGATGCACGACAATGCTCAAGGAATGAACCGGGAAACCGCCCGATGCGGGCTGGCGGGGAAAAACACGTCGGCAAGCCCGATGAATACGTTACCGGGCACCCACCCAAGCTCCCGACCGACGACGCGTGACGCGCAAATGCTGCCGGTTTTTTGCACAGGCGGGGGTGTAGCAGGCGCGTTGTATCCATGCGGGCGCGCTGATATCCCTTATGATGCTCGCTATCCTTCCCGGGCAGGCACCTTCGTGAAAATCCTGAAACGCCACCTGTTAATGGGACTCCTGGTGGGATTGAGCACGGGCATTCTGGGGGCCCTGTTCGGACTCACCGACCTGGGCACCACGTTCGAACGCAACGTCGGCCTGCCTTGGCTCTTCAAGATTCGGGGACCTATTGCCCCACCCGCCGACGTCATCGTCGTGAGCATCGACGGCCGCACCGGCGACCAGCTCGGACTGCCGAGCCTGCCGCGGGACTGGCCACGCTCCATCCATGCGCAACTGGTCGACGAACTGACGCGGCGTGGTGCTTCCGCTATCGTTTTCGACATGCAGTTCGATAAGCCGAAGAACCGCCGAGACGACGATACATTCATCCAGGCGGTCGAGCGATCCGACCGGGTGACCCTGATCGAGCTGGTGACCGGCAAGCGCCAACCCCTGACCGATGCCAGCGGTCGCGTCACCGGCACGGTCTGGATCGAAAATCTGATCAAACCCCTGCCAGCGCTGGCCGATGCCGCCAAGGGACTGGCCACGTTTCCGCTGCCCAAGATCGATGCGAGCGTGTATGAGTTCTGGGTGTTCAAGGAAAGCGTCGGCGACGCCCCCACCCTGCCCGCTGCCGCCTTGCAGGTCCATGCACTGCAGGCCTATCCGGAGTGGCTGGCGCTACTACGCCAACTCCAGTTTCCAGACATGGACAGCCTGCCGCCATCAATCGACAAGATCGGCAAAGCAGAAAAGGTGCGCGACTTGATGCACCGTTTCCGCAGCGCTTTCGAAAACGATCCCGAACTTGCTACCAGGCTATCGACACTGATCGAGCAATCCCCGAACAATGCCGGACGGAGACAACTGCTCCAGGGGCTGCGCGGACTTTATGGTGGCAACCCACACCGCATATTGAATTTCTATGGTCCGCCAGGAACAATCCAGACCCTCCCTTTCCAGGCTGTATTGCGGCCGGACGCTGCTGCCACAGCCCAACAGCCGGACCTGCACGGTAAAACTGTGTTCGTGGGATTTTCTGACCTGTACGACCCCGGCCATCCAGACCGTTTCTACACCGTATTCACCAGTGACGATGGGATAGACCTCAGCGGGGTTGAAATCGCAGCGACCGCATTCGGCAATCTGTTGACCGATCGCTCGATCCAGCCCGTCAGCAATGTGCAGGGCATGACGCTGCTGGTGGGTTTCAGCCTGCTCATCGGTTCACTGGCCTACTTTCTGCCTGCCATGCTGGGGGTGCCGCTGGCGATAGCGCTGGCTGCTGCCTATGGCGCGATTGCCCAATGGCTATTCAATAACGGTGACCACTGGCTACCCCTTGCCACCCCGCTGCTTCTGCAGTTTCCGCTCGCGCTTTTCCTCGGGCTAATCGCACAATACCTGCTGGAACGGCGGCGCGGTCAACGCATCAGCAAAGCGCTCGGCTATTACGTGCCGGAAAGCGTCGCCCGCGACCTGTCCGAGAATCGCAGCGACCCGAACGCCTTCAACAAGGTCATGCACGGCACCTGTCTCGCCACCGACATGTCGGGCTTTTCCACCATATCCGAGCAATTGCCGCCCGACCGGCTGGCGATCTTCCTCAACGATTACTTCGACACCCTCGCCCAGGCGCTCAAGCGCCATCATGTCAGCGTCACCGAGTTCCGTGCCGACGCCATCATGTGCGCATGGACATCAGAGCAGCCGAACGTCGCGGTGCGGATGCAGCCGATTCTTGCCGCGCTGGATGCCGCCGAGGCCATCGACACCTTCCGGCTGCGCCACACCCTGCTCAAGGCGTCGCTGCGCGTCGGGATGGCCAACGGAGAATTCTATGTCGGCAATGCTGGCGGCGGCGGCCATTTCGTCTACAGCATCGTCGGCGACACCGCCAACACCGCGTCCCGTATCGAAGGCCTGAACAAACACGTCGGCACCCGGATTCTCGCCACCCAGCCGGTGATCGAAGGGCTGGACGGACTGCTGCTCAGGCCGCTGGGGGCCTTCCAGTTCGTCGGCAAGACCGAGGGCATCCCCATCGTCGAGATCATGGCGGCAACGACCCGCGCAAGCGATAGCCAGATGCGGCTTGCCGCACAGTTCGCCGCCGCCCTTGCGTTGTTTCAGTCGACGCAATGGGCCGATGCGGCGGCGGCATTCGAGGCAATACAGAATGAATTCCCGGATGACGGCCCGACACGTTTTTACCGCACGCGTTGTCAGCTGTATCTCGACGGCACCGCGTCCCCTGACGACCCGCGCGTGATCCGCATGGACGCGAAATGAACCCTGTTCGCTCCCGTCCGGGCCCTCTTCGGCGCTGATCCTTTCCGCGCTCGGGAATGCCGGCGTCAGCGCGTCTCAGTCAACCGTGAGGCCCGGAACATGCGCAGCACCGAGCAGGCTTTGGAGCATCTCGATATTTCTTTTTTTGCCAGCGTCCCGCAAGGCCTGCGCCACCGGGGTGAAATAACGATGCGTCTGCAGGAACTGCAGCTGGATTTGCAGCCAGGTCAGCCAGGGGATATCCATGCCGCATGCCGCCCGTTCGTGCCAGAGCGCCTTGCTGGTGGAAAAAAAATCGTCTCGCCCCAGAGAATCGAGATCGGCGTCGGCCAGCAGTGCCTGCTCATTGTTGCGCGGCCTCTGAGGCATTTCGGTAGCCTCGATCATGCCCGTCAGGCGGGCAATGTCGGTGATACTGAAGTTCAAGCCAGGTAACACCTCGGACATGATTTCTACGCCGACCTTCTCGTGCCCCAGCGAGGTCTTGATCTGGCCGATATCGTGGAAGGCCGCACCCACCTCCAGCATGCGGATGTCTGGTTCTGGCAGATGGCAGAGCCGCGCCAGCCGCACCACCGCGGGCATGACATCGTCCTCGGTATGGGCAAGGTTGTGGTAGGTGAGCAGCGGGGATAGCTCGGTGCGCAGACGGCACAGCGCATAGGAAATCGCGGCAGCGTAATCGGGACAACCCGGACTAACTGCTGTTGTCATTCACTCCGCTCCATGGAACAGCAAACGATCTGCCAGCCTGGAAAAACTGCTGGCCCTGCGCCTGTTCAGCTCAAGACCAGCATCCGATTCAACTTCACCCTGCCAGACGAAGGGGAGGGCATTCCCATACCATCCCGCGAATCTCAGAACTTAATATAGGTGCATCTGCCCGCCACGCATGACTGTATGTACGGATCGTTGTTCAATTCGATATGAACCGGAACCTCGGCGGCTGTCGTTTTGCTGGCCCCGTCGTTCAGGCAGGCGTTGGGGCCGCCCGCCGGCTGGGTGGGGTCACATTCCGTCAGTGCAGCGCTGTTGCACACGCAGCAGCTATCGCTGCCGTCGTTCAGCCCAAAGAACGATTTATCCAACTCGAAATTGCACACCAGGGTGCGCTCGCCGCTGGCTGGGCAGGACACGCCTGTCGTATCGAGGAATGCCTCGATGTCGCAGGATTTGAGAGTCTGCAGCGGGGGCGGAGGGGGCGGCGGTGCCACCTCGTTGCCCAGCCCATAGCACAGGCTGATGGCGGTGATGGTCTTGTCGACACCATTCACGGTCAGGCGCATGTCGGCGTCATCGGTGACGCCACCCGAGGGATAGATCAAAACCGAAACTGCGCTGCCCGACTTCAGAATGGCATAGTCGATGGGGGTGGTAGTGGCGCTGAAGCCAGCAACGGTTCCACCGCTCAGCGTGTAGGATGCCGATTCTCCCGTGGTGTCGGCGTCCATGGGGTTTTCTGTTCCACTCAGGGTTCCTGCGGCAGCGGGTTTGGACGTGCCCATCTGCAGGATGGTGCTGTTCGCCGCGTAGTCAGAACATTGCTTGTTGCCTTCGGCGGGGAAAACCGTTGCCGAGTTGTCAGACGCCAAAGCCAGCGCTGCATGGCCAAGGAGGATTGCCGTGGTAAGACTCCGCATCATTATGGGTTGGTTCATTTCCTGCTCCTTCATGATCAGTGATTGAAATGGTGGGGTCGCAATTTAAGGCGAGCGACACGCCTCAGAAACTCAGGGTGAAACGTCCCATGACGGTGCGCTCCGGGAAATACGGCCCCGTCGACGGTTCGTCGCGGAATTCCCGGTAGCTGTCGTCCTGGTACTGGAACTCGGTGTCGAACAGGTTCTTGACCACCAGACTCAGCATGCCGCGCCGCTGCGGGAAGCGGTAGCCGATCGAGGCATCGACCACGACGAAATCATCGTCGCCGGAAATCTGGAAACCATCGAGGCTGGCGAAGAAGTCAGCAGTCGCTGAGCGCCGCACCGACTGATCGACGTAAGTCACCCCCAGCCCGGCGAAGAAGCCCGAAGGGTCGAAGTACGTCAGCGCCATGGGCAGGCTCCAGGTGACTGACTTTTCCGGAACCCCATTGATGGACTCGGTCGCAAACCCGCTTTCGCTGTGGAAGCGGTCGTACACCAACTCGGAATGCAGCGCCAGGCGATCGCTCAGGATCCAGTCCAGGTATAGCCGGTGCAATTGCTCGTCACGTTCCTCGGTGACCCAGGTACCCCCGAAAACTGGCACGTCCATGTCGCGCCGGGTGAATTCGATCCCCGACTTAATGGTCGAGTGGGCACGCCAGTCCATGCCCACGCCGTAACGCTGCGACTTGGTGCCGTTCACGTCGTCGAACAGCTGGTTGAAACCCGCCACCTGGGTCGGCTCCAGGGAACGGTTGCTGACCAGCCCGGGTTTGACGACCTGGAAAGCCGCCGCCCGCAACTGAAGATTCGGTTGGATATCCCATTGCACGCCGAGCTTGGGATTGAAGCTGGTCTCCTCGAACGTGTCTGCGAAATCGTCCTTGAAGTCGTCGTAGCTCGCTCCGAGCGTCCAGACCACGGTGCCGGGACGAAGATAGGCATAGGTGTAGGCACGTGGATTCTCGATGGTAGACGCCGATTGCGTGGGCGGGCCATTCAAAAAATCCAGCGGGGGCAGAAAAACGACTGCCTGGGTATCCTCGCGATCGGATTTGCTCCACGCTGCACCCACAACAAGGTTCAAGCCATCCAGCTGCTGCAAGTACTGGGCCTCGACCTGATCAGCCGTTTCGTCCGCTTCCCCACTAGTGGTTGCAATTCCCGGAAACACTTCTTGCTGTGCCTCGTCACGCTCTCCATGGATATAGGACAGCAGGAAATGCGAGCGGATCGAAGGGGAATAGCGCAGCCCCAGTCGAGTGGTGTCCTGCTCCCGCTCGACGGTTTTGTCGTTCTTGAAGTTATCCGGGTCGAAATTGAACGCCAGGTCGCCTTCGGTCGATTCACGGTGGCGGAACTCGGCCTGAACGTTGATCTGATCGGTGAGCGCGGCCTGGGCAAAGACGTTGTAGAGGTCCTGCTCCAGTCCGTTGTTGGGGCGCCAGCCGTCGGTGTCATAGGTCAGCGCGCCGAAGCCAAAGGAGAAACGGTCGTACACCCCGGTCAGCGTCGCCTCCATCCCCGTGGTGTCGTTGTTCCCGGCCAGGCCGGCCGCGTTGAGCTGCACCTGGTTGCGCTGAAACAGCGGGGTGAATTCGTTGAAGCCTGCGCCTGCAGGCCCACCCGCACTCGCGATGTTGAGGTTGGTCTCGCTGGTGCTGGGCTGGATCGGGTTGAGGTTGAGGTCCTGCAACATCTGCGCTTGCAATAGTTCGCTCACCCGCGCGATCTCGCGCCGCCGCACGCTCTGATAGCTGTCGGACAGAAACCGGTGCGCCGAGGCGTTGGCCGGATCGATCGACAGGGAACGCGTCGCTTCATTCACGCCGAGTTCCGGGAAGCCCAGGTCATTGTAAACGCGCGCCAGACTGGTGCCGCGCGCCGCACGATCCTTGTCCAGCAGCAGGCGGCTGCGATACACCGCACGCCCGTCGTTGAGGGCGATGGTTTGTTCCAGGTCTGCCAGTGCCTCGACCGGACGGTTGGCGCTCTGCTTGCTGATGCCGTCGTACAGATAGGCGGTGGGATCGTTCGGGTCGAGCTGTTTGGCGATCTCGAACTGCTGGCTGTCGAGCGGGGAGCGTCTTTCCTCGAAATAGGCCTTGCCCAGATAGGCACGCAACAGCGCCTGGTTGGCGTCGAGCGCGACCGCCACTTCCAGTTCGCCGCGCCCGGCCTCGATCTGGCCTTCGCTGATCCGCGCCAGCCCCAGCCCCAGATGCGCCAGCGGGTCGGAGGCGTCCAGTTCGATGGCACGCTGGAAGCTTGCCCCGGCCTGCGTACCGCGAAAATCGGCCAGATCGGCGAAACCCTGAACCAGGTGGGTGCGCGCGAGATCAGGCGCGAGTTTGGTGGCTTGAGCCGCGGCCGCGCGCGATTGCGGCTTGTCGCCCAGCATCAATTGGAGTTCGGAGAGGCGCGCCCACGCCAGGGCGTCTTTGGGATGGTTTTGGGTCGCCTGCAGCAGGGTGTCGCGCGCCGCTTCGATGCGGAAATCGGCTTGCTGGGCATAGGACAGGGCGATCCGGGTCGCCGCCGTGTCGCTCAACGCCACCGCCCGCTCGCCCATCGTCAACGCCTGCTCGCGTTCGTTGCGCACCACATGGATGATGGTGCGCAAGGCATGGGCCAGGCCGGAATCGGGATCGCTTTTCAGGGCCGCGTCGATTTCCCCGGAAGCCTCGTCCTGACGCCCCACCTCCAGCAGCAAGGCGGCGCGGCGTAGACGTTGCTCGACGCTGCGCCCGTCCTCCGGGATCTGGTTGAGGGCGTCGAGGCTCGCCACGGCATCGTCCTGCCCGGCGGGCGTGGCGAGGACAGGCGGATAGTAGAGCGCCCACTGCACCGCATCGCGCGGCTTGACCACGACGCGCGAGGTCGGCGCTGCACCCGCTTGCGATTCGGCGACCTCGCCCGGGTTGATCACCACCTTGCCCTGCTCGTTGGACGCCAGCACCCGGCCTTCAAGCAACAGCAGGGAAGCGCGATCCTCCGCCACCCGAATCTCGAACTCGGTACCCTCGATCGATCCGTTGAGATAAGGCGTATTGACCGAAAACAGGCGCGGCTTGCGGCTGAAGGACTGAATGGCACCCTTGACCAGGTCGAGCAGGGAACGCTTTTCCTTGTTGCCGCTGATGTCAACGAGACGCATGGTGGTGTTTTGATCAAGACGCATCACCGCCTCGTTGACCAACACCACTGCCGCCCGGCTGAACGCCCCCACGCGGATCGTATCGCCTTTGCACAGCGGATCGATAAGTTTGGCGGTACGCCATCCCTGCTGCGCATCACCTTGAATTTGAACCCGCCCGTCGAGAGAGGCAAACCGTCCGACAGGCTCCTTGCACGATGCCAGCGCGTGGACCGGGGAATACAGCGCTGCCAGAACAGCAAGCAACGGGACTGCACGTAATGAACCGCTTTTGATAACGGTTAACCTGAACACATCGACTCCCTCTCTCTAACGAAACGCATCCCGAGTGGCAGGTTCCGACAGCAGTTTTAATATTTCAGAATTTATTTATTTCCATTTCCAGATACCACGCAATATTCATGCGTGGAACGGCGTTCCCGGAAAATCCCAATCAATTCAATCAGTAACCGCCATCCGCACCCAAGCCATTAAAATCGGCAGGAAATCTGTAAAAAATCCTGACAACCGGTATATGCCCTGTTGGTGAACAGGCTCACGCCTCGCCCGTCGAAGACGAGCGGGGCGCAACCGTGCCTACGGTATGCCCTCTCCAGCCGTCCGGTAATGAGGGGAACCCCCTGTCATACGCTAGGGGATTCCCCTATTTGGCCTTGATGTGCCTGATCAAACGGCAGCTGTTGGATTCAGTTCGTTTCAAGCAATTGAACGGCAAAGCGGACCAGGTCGCGGCCACTCTTCATTTGCAGTTTTTCCTTGAGATTGGCCCGGTGGGCCTCGATGGTCTTGATGCTGCGGTTGAGCTTTTCGGCTATCTGTGTGCTGCCGAACCCCAGTCCTATGAGACACAGGATTTCGAACTCGCGCTCGCTCAGCCCCCCGATACGGCTGGGGCGATCACCCTGAGGCGCAACCATGCGTTGCACTATTTCCGTGTGCATGGCCGCGCTGAGATAGACATTTCCAGCCAGTATCTGGCGCACGGCCAGCAGGATATTCCGGGTGCCTTCCTGCTTCATGAGGTAGCCGTTGGCGCCCGACCGCAAGGCGCGTTCAGCGAACAGGGATTCATCGTGCATGCTCATGGCCAGTATCGACAGCGTCGGATAGCGCGCCCGGAAAATCTTGATCAGGTTCAGGCCCGATTCGCCATTCAAGGAAATATCGACAATGGCCAGGTCATGACTGCAAGCAGACATGGCAGCCAGCGCCTCCTTCAAATTGGAAGCCTGGCAGCATAAATGGAGGTCGTCGTACAGGTTGAGCAACTGCGCCATGCCCTCGCGGACGATGGGGTGGTCGTCAACCATCAGGATGCGGGCTTTACCTTGCCTGGTCGCTTTGGCGGCGCTTGTGTTGTCGGCGTTCATTTTGTTCTCCCATGCGAGCAGGATAAATGAGAGCAACAGTTGTTCCACCTTGTGCATTTCTCGTTATTTCGAGTTCACCACCGAGCATGTTCGCCCGGGCGCGCAGACTATGCATACCCAACCCCTGCCCATCATGTTCGGGAGTAAAGCCGATACCATCGTCTCTGACCGACAGGCGACACTGTAGATTGTCGCAAGCCAGATCAATCCAGAGACGATGGGCCTGACTGTGCTTCACGGCGTTATTGATGGCCTCCTGCGCAAACCGGTACAGATTGATGGCGATGTGCGGATCAACCCTCTGCGCCTCAAAATCGGCGTGGACCTCGCAGTGCAAGCCATGCAACGATCTGGGGTTGTCCGCTAACTGTTCGAGTGCCGCGGAGAGCCCGAGGGATTCCAGTGCCGCAGGATAGAGTCCTCTGGCCACCCTGCGGGTCATGTCGATCGACTGGTTGACCAGTTCCACGATTCTGCCGGCCGCGTCAGCTTCCGGTTGCACCCGATCACTGAGCTGTTGCTGCAAAGCCGCACCCAGGAAAGCAATGCTGGTCAGGTGCTGTCCCAGGCCGTCGTGCAATTCCCTGCCGATGCTTTTCTGCTGCGCTTCGCTGGCCTGGATCAATACAGCTTCCAGACGTTTGCGTTCGGCCATTTCCCGGCGCAGGCCTGCATTGGTTTTTGCCAACTGTTCGGTGCGATCCCTGACCCGTTGCTCCAGCACTTCTTGCGCGCTTCTGATCGCCGCCCGCGCGCGTTGTTGTTCGGCGCTGAAAACCGCCAGCAGAAGGCCGGTCACGGCAAGCACGTTGACGAAAATGCACCAGCCAATCAGGCTCTCGGCAAGCGTGCCGAGCGCAAAGGGACCGGTTCCGTGAGTCGCCCCCCAGATGGCCAGCGCGGAAATGAGCAATGTGACCAGGGCGGCACCCCAATGCTCGAAGCGGAGCGCGCCCCAGATGACGAAGGGCAGGATGGCAAGCGACGCCGGGTAGTAACCGTGACCGGCCAACTCAGGGGTGGCAAAGATCAGGTAGCTGACCAGCAGGAGCGCTGCGAGCAGGACCCCAGCCTCGGCCACCCTCGGCGGTGAGAGCACGGGACGGGGATGATAGAGCCAGACCAGCAAGGGTGGGGCGACCACGAGCACGCCCATCATGTCGCCCAGCCACCATGTCAACCACACCGAGGCGTATTCGCCGTAAGCAACAATACCCCCCAGGGCCAGGCTGGCCACGCCAAGCGATGCGCTGATCATCGTGCTGCACATGGCGGCCAGAACGATCAAGCCGAACACGTCACGGCGGCGATCCAGCGTGTTCCGGAAGCCCGCCAGCCGTTTCAGTAGCCAGGCACCTGCCAAAGCCTCGAGCACATTGCCGGTGGCGATACCCGCGGCAATCATGAGTGGCAATCCGGTCCAGGCATTTGCCAGAAAGGCGCCGAGGGCGATGCCAGGTGCAATGCGGTAGCCAAAAGCCAGAATGGCCACCAGTGCAATCCCGCTCGGCGGCCAGACGAGTGTGACCGTGCTGCCGACAATGGCAAACATGAGCCCGGCATGTGCCGCGGCGAAATACACCATCGCCACGCCACACAAGCGCAGAAAAAAGCCGGTTCGTGTTTCACTTTTCTTCATGGGCGGAATAATCCCCGGAAAAGCACACGGGCAAAATGATTTCACCCTGGCAACGCAAGAGTGCGCTTGTGCCCTGGACGATTGTAGTCGTTCACAAAGCGACAACTCGCGTTTCCTGTCATGACGATTCGGGATGGTACGATTCCGCATCCGAGCCTGGCTCATCCCATCTCAACACCCACCGCGTTCCACCCACAATGGGTAACGACATGAGATGGCTCACAACTTGCTGTTGATGCCGAGTCCAACCCTGGAGACTATCTCTTGCGATCCCCGATCCAGACTTACCTTGAACAGCTCCACGGTCGTCTTGCCGGTTTGAATGGGGGCGCGATGGCGAGTTACATTCCGGAACTCACCAAGGCTGACCCCAACTGGTTCGGCATCTGTCTGGTGACCATGGACGGCGTGGCCTATTCCGTGGGGGATTCCGAACAGCTCTTCACGATCCAGTCCATTTCCAAACCCTTCGTCTATGCCACTGCCCTGGCGGATCGCGGACGCGACTTCGTTGCCAGCCGAGTGGGTGTGGAACCGAGCGGCGACGCCTTCAATTCCATCAGCCTTCATCCCCAAACTGGTGCACCGCTGAATCCAATGATCAATGCTGGTGCAATCGCCTCGACCAGTCTGGTGAGCGGCGACACACCCGAGGCGCAATGGCAACGGATCGAGTCGTCCCTGTCGGCATTCATGGGGCGGGACATCAGCGTGGACGAATCGGTTTATCGCTCCGAAAGCGAAACCGGCTTCCGCAATCGTGCCATCGCCTGGATGTTGAAGAACTTCAGCATCACCGATGGCGAACCCATGGCGTCGCTGGAAAACTATTTCCGGCAATGCTCCATTCTGGTCAATTGTCGGGATCTGGCTTTCATGGCGGCGACCCTGGCAAATGGCGGCGTGCATCCTCTCACCGGCAAGCGCGCCCTGCCGACCGAACATGTCGAGCGGGTATTGAGCGTGATGGCGACCTGCGGCATGTACGACTATGCGGGCAGCTGGTTGTACGAGGTCGGGATTCCCGCCAAGAGTGGCGTCGGTGGCGGGATCATCGCCGCCCTGCCGGGCCGTTTCGGCATCGGGGTGTTCTCCCCCCCGCTCGACGAGAAGGGCAACAGCGTGCGCGGCATCGAAGCCTGCAAGCAGTTTTCCAGGGATTTCAGCCTGCACGTCTTTACCCGCGCGGGCGATCCCAAAACCGCCCTCAGCCGCATCTATACCGGTGCCGACGCCCCCTCGCGGCGCGAACCGGGGGCTGAATTGCGCGTCTGCCTGAAGGAATATGCCCATCGCATCAAATACCTGTGCCTGCACGGCCTGCTGGCGGTGGACGGCATCGAATACGTCATCCGCAAAATGCGCGAAATGGCACCCGAAAGCCATAGCTTCATTCTCGACATGCATCTGGTGACAGGCATCTCCGAAAGCGCCGCCAGACTGCTTAATCAGGCGCGTCTCGGCTTCATGGAAGAAGGTCTTGCCGTGGTGTTTTCGCGCATCCATGATCGCCCAGCCCTGATCGAGCCGCTGGGCAAATCGACCGGCAATGGCGACCGTGGATTTCTCAATTTCGAAGACAATGATCTGGCGGTCGAGTGGTGCGAGAACCGCCTGCTCTGTACAACCGTACAGTTACCCGACAGCGTCACCTCCATGGCCGATTTTCCGCTGTTCAGAGGCGTGCCCGAGCCCCTGATGAAGCAGGTCGAGGCGGTGACGCGCCTTGAACACTATGCGTCGGGCGAACGCATCCTGACGTCCGGCCAGGCCGGCGACGGTCGAATCTTTTTCATCGAACACGGCCAGGTCAGTATCCAGGTCCCCCTGCAGAACGGGGGCAGTCAACGCATTTCCTCGATGGGACCCGGAATGAATTTCGGCGAGATGGTTCTGCTCGGTCAGACCACCCGCAGCGCCACGGTCATCGCGGACACCGAAGTCAGATGCTGCATTCTCGAAGCTGGAGACTTCAACCGGCTTTCGGATACGACGCCCTTGCTGAAAATCGCCTTGCTGGAAAACCTGAACAAGGACATGGCCAACAAATTGCGCCGAGCCACCCAGTGGATTGCCGCGCTCGCTTGATTATCAGCCTTGCGTCCATTTCAGGTATCACCGCCAGCCCCTATTGATCCCGATCCCCGCGCGCACCCTTTTTGGTGGACGTAGTGAAAGCGTCTATATTGATTCCAGCGCGCTGATCCCGCGCATTGATATCAATCGCGGAGAATAAAAACATGCCGATCAGTTCATGCGGTTTGTCGGACAGCGATCTGGAAAAAATCCGCTCGCGCGCCACAAGAGCAGCTCATAACGCGGGCGAATGCGTCTTTACCGAAGGCGATGAGGCGGATTTCATCTACTTCATCGAGTCCGGCCGGGTAGCGATCTACATCGAGAAATTCGCGGTCAAGGAGGAAATCCATACCCTCGGCGCGGGAGAATGCTTCGGCGAAATGGCAGTGTTTCTCAATGGCAGACGCACGGCTTCGGCGGCAACGGTCGAGGACACCGTTTTCATGCGGGTCGCCAAAAAAGAATTTCTCGATCTGGTTCGAACCGATGAGGAAATCGCCACCAGCATCAAGTCGCTGCTGGAAAAACGCACCGAAGAATTGATGCTGCGCGAGACCCTGATCGGCAACACCGGGATCGCCAGCAAACATCTTCATGTCAGCATCAAAGGCGACCCGTCCCTGCGCGAGACCGCGCTTTTCCGTGAACGCTATGAAAGCGCGGTCGACAGGATCCTGCCGAAACTGATGCCACGCCTGGAAGAACTGCTGCTTGAGCGAAGTGTTCTTCAGGTATTCATCGGTTTCAACAGTGGCGAAATCAGGACGGTGAGTCTGCTCAACCCGTTCTGCGAAGAAATCCATCAAGTCAGGAAATTTCTGGACGAGGTGTATCTCGATCGCCATTTTCCACGTATCGACTACGCACAAAAAGCCGACACCGTCAGGCAACTCTACCGCACAGTTCTGACCAGCGCCTGGTTCGACGGTCTGCCCGCGCAGCAGAAACACTTGTGGGAAGGCTGCTACCGAGGCTGGAAACCGATCTCGCCGGACGAAATATCCGCCACGATTGCACGCCTGCCCGACTTGCGCAGCATCCAGAATTATTATCTGCGCAACATCACCCTCAGCATGATTCGCGACGTCATCCACATGCAGTTCAACTGCGACGGCACGCACATTGTAAGTGCCGAGGATTACGAGCGCTTTCTCGAAGAAAACCTGTAAGCCCTGCACGCACGCCCCAGTGGGCCTGATGGATGGCTTAATCGGCAAGTTTCGGCAGGCTTGATAGCAATCGCGGACAAAGGGTCTACCCTGAATCAGGGCTTGGACACTATTCAGCCAGACGTGTTCGGCCCAAAGGCGTTCTGTCACGAGCAACGAGACTTGGCTGCTGTCGCCCGACAAGCGCCTCCTTGGAGTCTAATCTAGTAAAGGAGCGTGAAGATGGAAACCATTGATTTCCTTGTGCATATCGAAGAAACCCTCGATAACGCCGCACTTGAGGCCATCGAGAACTCGATTCTGGATGGCAAGGCCGTCGCCGCTGCCAGCCACCACGCCAACAACCCCCACATCATCCAGGTCGTATACGATTCAAGCGTCACACATGCTTCGGATATCGTTCAGGCCATTCGGCGGCATGGTGTGACCGCACAAGCCGTCGGACTTTAAACCCCAGGACGCTTCGAAAATCAGGCCCCTCATCAGAGACCAGTTGCTATCGAATCTCAATGAAACGCCGCTCAACGAGCGGCGTTTTTTCAGTCAGCGTCCCCGGCCGGGATCAAACCAGCAATCTTCTTCACATTTCGAATTCGCCGCCGGGCTGACCGGGCCAACGCAGCGGAAACAACATGCTTGCTATCCAAAATCGCCAGGATTCTGGCGCTCTGCCCGACACACATACTCTGACACGCAGGCGCATGGCGTCGCGAAACAAGGTGACAAACCCAAGTTCTGCTCAGGCAACAGGCTCCCGCATACGCCCTATTGCAATGGCTGCGCCACCGGTGCGCCAGGCTCGTTGAGCGGCAGGGTGGCCCCGCCCTGGGCAGGCGCGGAGGGCTTGGGCGCGGTGGCGGGTACACCGGACACGGTCGGCGCGGCGGGCATGGCCTTGGCGCGTTGTTCCATCAGGGCCCCCAAGTTGAGCATGGCCTTGGCGTAGCCCTGGTCAGCGGCGCGCTTGAACCATTCGCTGGCCTGGGCCAGATCCTGCGGCACGCCGTGGCCGTCGCGCAGCAACGCGCCGAGGTTGTTCTGCGCGGCGGCGTCGCCGGCTTCGGCGGCGCGACGGTACCACTGGGCAGCGGTGGCGGGGTTCTTTTCCACGGCGCGACCGCTTTCGTACAGCACGCCGAGATTGTTCTGCGCCTGCGCGTCGTTCTGGTCGGCAGCGCGGGTAAGCCACTGCACAGCTTCGGTGTCCTGGTGCTTTTCCAGCAGCAGCCAGCCGAGCCGGCTTTGCGCAGCGGGCTGGTTCTGTTCGGCGGCACGACGATACACCGTCAGCGCCTCGTCGAAGGTGGCCGGGTTGCTTTCGAGCAGGCTGGCGAGGTTGATCTGGCCCATGGGGTCGCCGGCGTCAGCGGCCACGCGGTACCAGCGCAGGGCTTCGGTCATGTCGGTGGGCACGCCCCGGCCGTCGCGGTAAAGCGTGCCGAGGTTGTTGGCGGCCACCGGATGGCCTTTTTCGGCGGCCTGACGATAGGCCTGCGCGGCCAGCGCTTCGTTCTTCGGCACGCCTTCGCCCTGCTCGGCCATCCAGCCCAGCTGGGTCTGCGAATCAAGGTCGCCCTGCTGCGCGGCCTGGACAAACCATTTCATCGCTGCGGCCGGGTCGGCGGGTACGCCCTGGCCTTTCAGGGCCATCCAGCCCAGCTTGGCCTGGGCGGCGACGTTGCCCTGTTCGGCGGCGCGGGCGAACCACTCGCGGGCGGCGGCGTAATCGACCACCACGCCATCGAGGCCTTCGCGATAGACCGTGCCGAGGTTGGCCTGGGCGAGCGCGTTGCCCTGCTCCGCGGCTTCACGCAGCAGTTGCACCGCCTGCGCGGGATCGCGTGCGACGCCCTCGCCCTGTGCGTACTTGAGCGCCAGGTTATTCATGGCGGCGGCGTCGCCGTTGTTGGCGGCACGGGTCAGCCATTTCACGGCTTCGGCGTCGTTCTTCGGCACGATTTCGCCGCGCTCGTAAACGGCAGCGAGGTAGCTCTGCGCGGCGGTGAGGTTCTGCGCGGCGGCACGGGTGAGGAAATCGATGCCGGTGGCGGGATCCTTCGCCGCGACGCCCCGTCCTTCGATCAGCAGCAGCGCCAGGTTGTACTGGGCGGTGGGTTCGTTCTGCAGGGCGGCGCGGCGATACCAGTCGACGGCTTTCTTCTCGTCCTGTTCGACGCCGTCGCCCTTTTCATACGCCCAGCCCATTTTCATCTGCGCTTCGGGGTCGCCACGCTCGGCGGCCATCTGGTAATAACGCATCCACTCGGGCAGGGCCTCGGCGGCGTGGGCCAGCTGAAGGAAACCTGCACAGGCAAGTGCCAGAATCAATCGGTTCATGGGTGCACTCCTTACGGCAACTTGTATTCAATCGGAACATCGAGCCACATGGCCACGGCCATGCCGTGACGCTGGCCGGGATGGAAACGCCAGCCGCGCACGGTATCGAGCGCGGCAAGATCGAGCGTCTGCGCCCCGCTGCTCTGCTTGATCCAGCTCTGGCCCACGCGGCCGTCGGCCTGGACTTCGGCGCGCACCACCACCCGGCCTTCGGCGCGCGACCCCAGCGCCTGGAAGGGATAGCGCGGCAACTGGTTGCCGGGGTGATGACGCGGCGGGGTTTCGTCAGGCAGGCTGGCGGCGGTGGCATTGATCGAGTCGAGTCCCTGGGGGATCGGCTTGCGGTCGAAGCCGGCAAACATGAGCGGCAGTTCGCAGATCGAGCGCGGCGAATTCACCTTGAGCGCGGGCGCGTTGAAACGTTCCTCGATGACACGCGCCTCGCCGCTGGCCTGTTCGGTCTGCAGCGCGGCCAGTCGCGCTTCGCGCACGGGCTGGGCCGGCGCGGCGCTGTCGGCACGGCCGCTCAGTTGGGCGGTGCCGCTCTCCTGATCCTGGCGCGCACCGGTATGGGTGTCGGTGGCGTTGAGCAGCGGCGTCGCCGCTTCGCGCACCCCGCCGCCGCCGCCGGCCAGCTGCTGCGCGCGCCCTTCGCCCGTGACGCTGGCACCCTGCCCGCCCCCGGCAAGCGCGGCACCGCTGCCGGCCGCTGCCGGCGCACCCGCCTGCATGAGGCCGCTACCACGTTCGGCCGGGCCGGCGCTGCGGCTTGCGCCGCCGGGCCCGCTGCCACGCCCGCTGCCGGTCGCCGCCGGCGCGCGTGATGCGCCCATGGGGGCCTGGCCGACACCGGCCGATGCCAGCCGCGCGGCACCCGGCGTGAGGCTTTCGGCAGCTGCGACACGGCCCTGGCCGGTGCCCAGGCTGACCGGCGGTGCGGCCAGCGCGGGCTGCTGCGAGCCGCCGCTGGCCGTGGCACCGGGTGTCGAACGCGGTACCGCACGCGCGGCGACCAGCGCCTGCTGCTCGGGGCTGCCCGGCAGGCGCGACAGGCCATCATCGAGCGCGCGGCTACCGCCGCGTATGCCGGACTGACCGCCCTGCCGCGCGGCCTGGCGAAATTCGGGTTCGGCGGCCTGCGACTGCGCGGCCGGGCCGGCGATCGTCAGCGGGCCGTCGGTGCGGTTTTCGCCGGGCCGGCTGGGCACGGCCGCGCTGCGCGCCGAAGGCTGGGGCGCGCTGCCGAGGCTGGGCGTGCGCAAGACCGGACGCACCACCTGGGTGCCGCGTTGCAGGGCTTCATCGCCGGCATGGCGCGGGGCCACCGGCGAGGGTGCGACTGCCTTGCGCGGCGCGGACAGGCCGGCCGCCTCGCGCGCGGCGAGCGCGGCGCGGCCCGACAGACCCTGGCCAGGCTGCGTCGCAGGCGTGGGACTGGGTTTGGGCAGTTCCTTGGGCGCGGCCACGGGCAGCGGGGGTTTCACCGGCTGCGCGCGCGCTGGCGGGACGGGCGCAGGACGGCTTTGCGCGGCCGCGCGAACCGCCCGCTCGGGACGCGCGGCGCGCGGCTCGGGCGTGGCGGGTTCGAGCATGACCTCGACTTCGACCGGCGGGGCGGGCACGCTGCGCATCACCAGCCAGGGCGCAATGAGCAACAGGGCGACGAGGTGCAGGACCAGCGAAACCGCCAGCGGCCCGTAGGGCTGCACCCGGCTGTCGGCCCGCGCCGCGGAATCCGGGCCGGAGCGCAGGGTGACGGGCTGCATCAAACCAGTATCAGCGGACGGCATCGGGCTGGGTGGACGCGGTCACGAAGCTCATGCGCACGATGCCGGCGCGGTTGACCGCGGCCATGACTTCGGCAATGCGGCCGTAGGCGACGCGATAGTCGGCCTTGAGCTGCACGGCGAGTTCGGGATCGGCCTTGAGCCGCGCCTGCAGCTGGGCTTCGAGATTGCCGCCGGCCACCTGGTCCTGGTCGACGTAGACATTGCCGTCGGCATCGATGATGAGCTCGACCTTCTTCACCGGAATGAGCTTGGCCACCGGCGCGGTCTTGGGCAGGCTGACCGGTACCGCCTGCAGCAGGAAGGGCGCGGTGACCATGAAGATGACCAGCAGCACCAGCATCACGTCCACCATGGGAGTGACGTTGATCTCGCTCATCGGCACGTAGTCATTGGGGCGCAGCAGGGCCATGTCACTTGCCCTCGTCTTTTTTGCCGTCGGCCTTCTTTTCGGCACGGTACGGCGACTTCATCACCAGATGCAGGAAATCGGTGGCGAACTGGTCGATGCCGGCGACCGTGGTGCGCACGCGGCGCACGCCGTAGTTGTAGGCGAGTACGGCGGGAATCGCGGTGGCGATGCCGAAGGCGGTGGCAGCGAGCGCCTCGCCCACCGGGCCGGCGACGATGTTGAGGCTGGCTGAATTGGACAGGCTGATGTTCTGCAGCGCGTGCATGATGCCCCACACCGTGCCGAACAGGCCGACAAAGGGCGCGGTGCTGCCGATGCTGGCGAGTGCCATCAGGCCGTATTCCTTGCGGTGCTGGATCTGCTGCAGCTGGCTCTTGAGGGTGCGTTCGAGGATGTCCTTGCGGTCGCCCAGGCTGTCGAGGGAAAGCGGCGCTTCCTTGTCCTCGGAAATGGCCTCGAAGCCCGCCACGGTGAGCGCGGCGAGATCGCCCGGCTGCGCACGTGCAATGGCCTCACCGGCGTGCAAATCCTTGGCGGCCCAGAAGGCCTGCTTGAAGGCGGCGTCGCGACGGGCGTCACGCACGCTCTGCCAGACCCGGGCCAGGATCAGCATCCAGGTCACGATGGAAAAGACCAGCAGAACGGCCAGCGTCAGATTCACGGCAAAGGATTCGGTAAACGTCGACATGCGGAGGGTTCCTGTACTTGCGGCCAGCGGGCACGCCGGTTGCGGATAATTTAAGTTTATTAAGAGTAACTAATAAACAAAAAACATTTTAACCCGTGAGCCCGCTTCAGAGGAACGACGAAACGGGATTCCCCCTCTGGAACAGGGGAGTTTTGGTTATGATGGTATGAAATTTCCATCCCTGAAAACCCGGCATCCGACCCATGCGACATAGCGCAATCCTGCTGATTTCCTGCCCTGACCAGAAAGGTCTGGTCGCGGCCATTGCGGATTTCCTGCTGTTGCACGATGCCAACATCCTGCACGCCGACCAGCATCAGGACGCCGAACTGAAGCTCTTTCTGATGCGGGTGGAGTGGGACCTCGCCGGCTTCACGCTCGATCTGGCGGATTTCGCGTCGGCTTTCCGGCCCATCGCCGAGCGCTTCGGTATGACCTGGCGGCTCGCCGAATCCAGCCGCAAGCCCCGTCTGGCCGTGTTCGTCTCGAAGTTCGACCATTGCCTGGCCGATCTTTTTTACCGTTACCAGAGCGGCGAACTGCACTGCGAACTACCCATCGTGCTTAGCAACCATGAGGACACACGCTGGCTGGCCGACGCCTACCGGGTGCCCTTCCAGCACATGACGGTGACACGGGATAACAAGGAAGAAGCAGAAAAAATGCAGCTCGCGATCCTGCGCGACCAGAAAATCGACTTCATCGTGCTGGCGCGTTACATGCAGGTGCTGTCGGCGGACTTCATCCGCCACTTCCCCAACCGCATCATCAACATCCACCATTCCTTCCTGCCCGCGTTCCATGGTGCCAAGCCCTACCACCGCGCGTTCGAGCGCGGCGTGAAACTGATCGGTGCCACCGCGCACTACGTCACCGAAACCCTCGACGACGGCCCGATCATCGAGCAGGATGTGGCACGCATCTCGCACCGCGACAGCCTCGACGACCTCATCACCAAGGGGGCCGACCTGGAAAAGGTAGTCCTGTCGCGTGCGGTGAAGTGGCACCTCGACAACCGCGTGCTGGTCTACGCCAACAAAACCGTCGTGTTCGACTAAGCACCATGCCCGAACTCAGCCTCCCGCCCGCCGATCCCGCCTTGCGCCATGCCTTCGAGGCACACCCGCGCCAGGCGGCGGACTGGCTGGCGCGCCTGCCTTTCGCCAACCCCGTCGTCGCGGCGCGGCAGCTGTTGCAGACCCTGGCAGCCATGAACCGCAGCCTGCTCGACGCGAACCTGCGCGCCACGCTGCTGGCGCTCCATCGACCCGCGCTGGGCCGCGTGACCACCGGCCTCGCCTCGCTGCTGGGCGAAACCGGTGTCCCGCCTCATGCGCAGCAACGCCTGGCCGCCAGCCTGCTGCGCGACCTGCACCGCGAGTACGTCATCGCCTGCAAGCACGGGATCCGGGGAATAGGCACCCCCCAGCAGCCGACACGCCGCATGGCCGAACCGATGGCCCGCCTGCTCGCCGCCCTGCGTGACCTGCACGCTGTCCATGCCTACACCTACAACCCGGTTCCCGCCGCGCTGTGGCTGGATCTGCACCACAACCATGCCCTCGCACGTCGGCACGGCATGGCAGACCTCAGCCGCAACGGCGTGGCATCCGTCAGCCTGAGCTACCGCCAGACCCTGCTGATGGCAATGGCCGACCCGCCGCACCTGAGCCGGAGCGAGCAGACACTGGTGCAGGCTTTCCTGCACGCATTCGGCAGTCTGGCCGAGTTGCGCGAGGGATCACCGGGCATGGCGGGCTTCCCCGTCGACCCTGACAGCGACCGCGGCCCGACCGTGCGCGCCGAGCCCGGACCCGTGCCGCTCTGGCTCGACACCGATGCACTCTGCCGGCGGCTGCATGAAATTGCCCATCGCCTGCACCTCGGCGAATCGCCGCGGCGCATCGGCCTGCCAGCGGAGCTGGACGAAGACCTGACCCTGACCCTGGCCAGGCGTTTGTCGAGACAATGGCGCAACGCCCCCCAGCGCAGCTTCAAGCGTCACGTTGACCAGACCGGCGGGATCGAGGTGGTGGTCGGGCTGACCGCCATACACCGCCTGCTGGCAGACGCCGGCGTCTGCCCCGATAAACCCGATGTGCCCCCCAGCGAGGACGGACATCTGGCCATCGACGACGTAGGGGTGCGAAGCGTCGCCGCGCCGGTACTCGCGAGCTTTTGGACGATACGCAACGACAGTGCCGGCGGACTCGCTCTGGAAGGCACCCCGGAAACGCCGCTGAACCTGAAAGTGGGCGATGCCCTTGCCTTGCGTCCACGTGGCACCGACGCCGCCTGGTCGCTGGCCACGATACGCTGGATCGTCATGCACGACGGCGGCCGCGTCGAATTCGGCCTGGAGCGGCTCGCGCCCCGGGTGCAGCCGGTCTGGGTGCGCCCGTTGCGCGGCCAACGCAAGCGTCCCGAGCCAGCCCTGTTCGTGCCCGGACTCGCCGCACTCAAACTCCCCGACCGCCTCTTGCTGCCGCGCGACCTCTACGCCTCCGGCATGGATGCCGAACTCTGGCCCTCGCCCTACCCTTCCTTGCTGAGTTTCGGCCGACGGCACGAGCGCACGACGAGTTTCGACCTCGTCGATTTCACTGTTTTTGTCTGATGGACATTCTCCTGATTCAGCATGACTGACATCCTCGTTCTCTACTACAGCGCGCACGGCAGCGTGCGCAGCATGGCGCAGCTGGTCGCACGCGGCGTCAATCAGGTCGCCGGCGTGCAGGCGCGCTTGCGCAGCGTGCCGCCGGTGGCGCCGCGCACGCAGCTTGCCGCGCCCCCTGTGCCGGACGACGGCGCGCCCTACGTCGAACTGGCTGATCTCGAGGCATGCGCCGGCCTGGCGCTGGGCTCACCCACGCGCTTCGGCAACATGGCCGCGCCGCTCAAGCATTTTCTCGATACCACCGGCGCGCTCTGGGCGCAGGGCGCGCTGGTCGGCAAGCCCGCTGCGGTCTTCACCTCCACCGCGAGCCTGCACGGTGGACAGGAAAGCACCCTGCTGTCGATGATGACGCCGCTGCTGCATCACGGCATGGTGATCCTCGGCCTGCCCTACACGCTGCCTGAAGTGAACACCACCGCGAGCGGCGGCACCCCCTACGGTGCCAGCCACTGGGCAGGCGTCGACGACGACAGGCCGCTCAGCGAAGAAGAACGCAGCCTGTGCCTTGCACTGGGCAGGCGACTCGCCGAAACCGCACGCAAGCTCGCCGCATGAAAGCCCTGCAACTGACCGCCAGCGCGAGTCTGATCGCGCTGATTTTTCTCTGTCTGGCCTGGGAGCTGTGGCTGGCCCCGATGCGTCCCGGCGGCTCGTGGCTGGTGCTCAAAGCCCTGCCGCTGCTGGCCCCGCTCATGGGCATCCTCAAGGGCCGGCGCTATACCTACCAGTGGGCCCCCATGCTGGTGCTGGCGTATTTCAGCGAGGGCGTGATGCGCGCCTGGAGCGAGCGCGGCCTGTCGCAGGTGCTGGCATCAGCCGAGATTGCGCTGTCGGTGGTGTTTTTCTTCGCCGCGATTTACTACGCCAAATTCAGCGCGCCGTCGCGGCGGCAGGCATAACAACTAGTGTCCGGAATCTGCTACTGAATGCAGGTCGAACGTCTTGTCGATGACGAACGAGGAACGGAATCCGGTGTTGAAGCTGTCATTGGCGGCAATCGGCCATGAGCAGCCACTCGTCATTACTACAGAGCAGCCATCCGCACGACCGCTGTACTTCGTTTGCTGCCGATCCACTACTAAACATTGCACACATCAAACGACAGACAGCGGGGTATCTCTTTTTCAACAGCAGATTCCGGAGCAGATCCCGGTCTCCCTGAAAAAACGCCCCGGCTAAGCGGGGCGTTTTTGATTCCAGCTGTCTACACCTGCGGGTGTGCGCGTTCGAGCTTGGAGTCGAGCTTGTTCAGGGCGTGCAGGTAGGCCTTGGCCGAGGCCACGACGATGTCGGTGTCCGCGCCCTGCCCGTTCACCACACGGCCATCCTTGGCGAGCCGCACGGTGACCTCGCCCTGTGAATCGGTACCGCTGGTGATATTGTTCACCGAATAGAGCAACAGGTCCGCGCCGCTACCGACCACCGACTCCAGCGCCTTGAACGCGGCGTCGACCGGCCCCGAGCCGTTGCCGTCCGCGCGTTTCTCGCTGCCGTCGTCAGTGAAGACCAGACTCGCGTGCGGCACTTCGCCGGTTTCCGAACAGACCTTCATCGACACCAGCTTGAAACGCTCGTGCTCGGCAGCATAGCCTTCGTCCGACACCAGCGCCTGCAAGTCCTCGTCGAAGATCTCGCGCTTCTTGTCGGCAAGATCCTTGAAGCGCGCGAACGCCGCGTTGAGCGCCTCTTCGGTGTCGAGCACGATGCCCAATTCACCCAGCTTGCTCTTGAACGCAGCGCGGCCGGAAAGCTTGCCGAGGCTGAGACGATTGGCGTGCCAGCCCACGTCTTCGGCGCGCATGATTTCGTAGGTTTCGCGGTGCTTCAACACGCCGTCCTGATGGATGCCGGATTCGTGCGCGAAGGCGTTGGCACCGACGATGGCCTTGTTCGGCTGCACCGGGTAGCCGGTGATGGTCGAGACGAGCTTGGAGGCGGGCACAATTTGCGTCGCGTCGATCCTTGAATCGCAGTTGAACACGTCGCGGCGGGTGCGCACCGCCATCACGATTTCTTCCAGCGAAGCGTTGCCGGCGCGTTCGCCGAGGCCGTTGATGGTGCACTCGACCTGGCGCGCGCCGTTCATCACCGCGGCGAGCGAGTTGGCGACGGCCATGCCGAGATCGTTGTGGCAGTGCGTGCTCCAGACGACCTTGTCGGCATTCTTTACCCGCGCGATGAGTTCCTTCATGCGCTCGCCCCACAAGGCGGGGATGGAATAGCCAACGGTGTCAGGCACATTGATGGTTTTTGCGCCAGCCTCAATCACGGCGTCGAAGACACGCACCAGAAAGTCGATGTCGGAACGCACCGCATCCTCGGCAGAAAATTCCACATCGTCGGTGTATTCAAGCGCGAGCTTCACCGCCATCACCGCCGCCTCGACGACCTGGTCGGGCGTCATGCGCAGCTTTTTCTCCATGTGGATCGGCGACGTCGCGATAAAGGTGTGGATCCGGCCGCGCTTCGCCGGTCGGATCGCCTCGCCGGCGGCGCGGATGTCGCGCTCATTGGCGCGTGCAAGCGAGCAGACGGTCGAGTTCGTGATGGTTTCTGCGATGGCACGGATTGCATCGGCATCACCCGGACTCGCGGCAGCGAAGCCGGCCTCGATCACGTCGACGCCGAGCTTTTCCAGCTGGCGCGCGATGCGGAGTTTCTCGTCCTTGGTCATCGACGCGCCGGGGCTTTGTTCGCCGTCGCGCAAGGTGGTGTCGAAAATATACAAACGGTCGTTCATGGCGGGCTCCATGGAGGGTCGGCGTCACACGCGGTGCGATCGGTCCGACGCATTATATTCAGTGTGCCGGGAGAGACTCGCGGCGCGGGGTACTGCTGGGGGAGGGGGGTCAGTATGTGCGCGCGACGCGCAGCAGAAAGCTGCCGAACAGGACGTTCGACAGGCAGAGAAGAAAAGACGGCTGCGACCAATTAGACATAGTCTAAATTGTATGGATTTTTTGCCTGCGCGCAAGGCTATTCGCCGAGGCTACTGATTTCCCGCCGACCCCGGCCGCCCTGCGCCTGACTCCGACACCCGGTTTGTACAGAGATGATCGAGCCTCCGACTCCGCAAGCTCAGCCGAACAACCCCCGGAAAAAGAGCCGGAGACCGTCCCACATGCGGCGGAAGAAGCCGCCCTCTTCCACGGCTTCCAGCGCCACCAGCGGGGCCTGCGACACCACCTTGCCGTCGGCGTTGACGAGTTCGACGCGGCCCAGCGCCGCACCTTTTGCAATCGGGGCGATGCGCTCACCCGGCAGCAGCACCACGCGGGCCTGGTAGCCGCCGGCGGCACGCTTGGGTAGCGCGGCGGAAAAGTTGCTGGCCACGCCGGCTTTCACGCTGGACGCCGCCCCCTTCCAGACCTCGACCGTCTGGATGGCTTCACTCTGCTTGTAGAAGGTCTTGCTCTCGAAGAAGTTGAAGCCGTAGCCCAGCAGCTTGGCGGTTTCCTGTGCGCGCGCTTCCTCACTGCCGGTGCCGAAGACCACGGCAATCATGCGCTGACCGTTGCGCTCGGCCGACGCCACCAGGCAATACCCGGCTTCTTCGGTGTGGCCGGTTTTCAGGCCGTCGACGCTGGGGTCGCGCCACAGCAGCAGATTCCGATTCGGCTGGCGGATGTCGTTCCAGACGAATTCCTTTTCCTTGTAGAGCGCGTAGTGCGCAGGGTCTTCCAGGATGATGGCGCGGGCGAGCTTCGCCATGTCGAGCGCGCTGGAATAGTGGCCTTCGGCGGGCCAGCCGGTGGCGTTGACGAAACGGGTGTCGGCCATGCCCAGACGCTTGGCCTCGTCGTTCATCATCGCGGCAAAGGTGTCCTCGCCGCCGGCGATGTGTTCGGCCAGTGCAATGCTGGCGTCGTTGCCGGACTGCACGATGATGCCGCGAAGCAGGTCTTTCACCGCCACCTGGTTGCCGACCTTGATGAACATCTTGGAGCCGCCCATGCGCCAGGCCTTTTCGCTGACGAGGACGAGATCGTCTTCCTTCAGGCGGCCGCGTTGCAGTTCCAGCGCCGCCACGTGCGAGGTCATGAGCTTGGTGAGGCTGGCCGGCGGCAGGCGCACGCTGCCATCGTGGTTGACCAGCACGGCACCGCTGGTGACGTCCATCAACACCCAGGACTTGGCGGCCAGCGGCGGCGGCGGGGGCAAGGCCGCAAACGCTGCGGGCGCAAACCAGGCAAACAAAAGGAAGACAAAGGCGCGGGGCAAGGAAAGCATGATCATGGGGGGGGTCAGACAGGACGGTAGTAACGAACAGAAGGACAGGCGCGGTGCTGCGTCAGCCATGAGGATAACACCGCCGGCCCGACCGGGCAGCGGGCCGGCAGTACCTGCCTGCTACACTCGGCACTGTTACGTGTTCGGTGCCGTCCATGTCCGCGCCTGCCCATCATCTCACCCGCCAGATCGTGATTGCGATGCTCGCCGGCATGGTGCTGGGTGTGGCGCTTAACCAGCTGGGCGCGGCAGCCTGGGTGCAGACCGTGCTGGTCGACGGCCTGCTGAAGGTGGTCGGTACGCTCTTCGTGTCGGCCCTGAAGATGATGGTGGTGCCGCTGGTGTTCGTATCGCTGGTGGCCGGCGTCACCGCGCTGTCCGACCTGCGGGCGCTGGGGCGCATCGGAGCCAAGGCACTGGCGCTGTACCTGCTCACCACCGCACTGGCGGTAAGCATTGCGCTGGGCCTGGCGGTGGGCGTGGGCCCGGGCCAGAATTTCGACGCCGGCGACAGCCCGGCGACGTTCAGCGGCAAGGACGCGCCACCGCTCACCCAGGTGCTGATCGATCTGGTGCCGACCAACCCGGTGGCGGCCATGGCCGAAGGCAACATGCTGCAGATCATCGTCTTTGCCCTGCTGTTCGGCGTGGCGGTGACGATGTCGGGCAAGCGCGGCCAGCACGTACTCAACCTGTTCGGCGACCTCAACACGGTGATCATGCACATGGTCGAATGGATCATGCGGCTGGCCCCCTACGGCGTGTTCGCACTCATCGCCCGCACCTTTGCCAGCCAGGGACTCGACCTGCTGCTGCCGCTGGCAGCGTATTTCCTCACACTCACGGCGGCGCTGGCGGTGCAGGCTTTTGTGGTCTACCCGGTACTGCTCAAAAGCCTGGCGGGGCTGAATCCACTCACCTTTCTGAAAAAGATGCGCGACCCGGCGGCGTTTGCGTTTTCCACCGCCAGTTCCGGCGCGACCATACCGGTCACCCTGCACACGGTGGAAAAAAAGATGGGCGTGCACAACAGTGTGGCCTCATTCAGCGTGCCGCTTGGGGCCACCATCAACATGGACGGCACGGCGATGATGCAGGGCGTGGCCACGGTGTTCATCGCCAACGTCTACGGGGTCGATCTGTCGCTCACCGATTACCTGCTGGTGGTGCTCACCGCCACGCTCGCCTCGGTGGGCACGGCGGCGATTCCCGCCGTGGGCCTGGTCACGCTCACCATGGTGCTGGGCCAGGTGGGCCTGCCGGTGGAGGGCATCGCCCTCATCATCGGCGTCGATCGCCTGCTCGACATGATGCGCACCACGGTCAACGTCACCGGCGACGCCGCCGTGAGCTGCATCGTCGCCAAGAGCGAACACGCCTTCGACCAGGCCACTTTCGATGATCCCCACGCCGGCTCGGTCGAAGCCGCCATCCAACCCGCGACACCGCCTCACACCGCCGCCTGACCCATGCTCTATCCGCTGCTCCGCCCTGCCCTGTTCTCGCTCGAACCCGAAGACGCCCACCGCCTGACGCTGGCCAGCCTCGACGTGGCGCACCGGCTCGGCCTGCTGGGCCTGCTGCCGCGCAGCGCGGGCACGCCGGTGCGTGTGATGGGGCTCGATTTCCCCAACACGGTGGGACTCGCCGCCGGGCTCGACAAGGATGGTGCGCACATCAATGCGCTGGGCGCACTCGGCTTCGGCTTCGTCGAAATCGGCACGGTCACGCCGCGCCCGCAGGCCGGCAACCCGCAGCCGCGCCTGTTCCGCCTGCCCCGGGCACAGGCGATCATCAACCGCATGGGCTTCAACAACCTCGGCGTCGATAATCTGGTGAAGAACGTCATGACCAGCGGCTTTACCGGCGTGCTCGGCATCAATATCGGCAAGAACAAGGACACGCCGAACGCACAGGCGGTGGACGACTACCTTGCTTGCCTGGACAAGGTATACGCGCACGCCAGTTACGTGACGGTGAATATCTCCTCGCCCAACACGCAGAACCTGCGCGAACTGCAGAAGGACGAGGCGCTCGACGCGCTGCTCTCCGCGATCAAGCTGCGGCAGGGCGAACTCGCCCAGCGCCACGGAAAACATGTGCCGATTGCCCTGAAGATCGCGCCCGACCTCGACGACACACAGATCGCCGCGATTGCCGCGCTCCTGATGATGCATCGCATGGACGCGGTGATCGCCACCAACACCACGCTCGCGCGCGAGGCAGTGGCCGGCCTGCCGCACGCCGACGAAGCCGGCGGCCTGTCGGGCGCGCCGGTGCGCGAGGCTTCCACCCGCGTGATCCGCGCGCTGGCGCATCACCTGGGCAACGAGGTGCCGATCATCGGCGTGGGCGGCATCCTCTCGGGCACCGACGCGCAGGACAAAATCGCCGCCGGCGCCACACTCGTCCAGGTCTATTCCGGGCTGATCTACCGGGGCCCGGAGCTGGTGAACGAATGCGTGGCGGCGCTCGCCCGATGAGTGCGGTGCGCGGCCTCGCCGCATTCGGCCTGCTGTTCGCGTTGCTGACCGGGCCTGCGTCTGCCGCACCCGAGCGCCCGGTGCTGGCGTCGTTCGAACAGCCGCATCTCACGGCCGACCAACTGGGCGTGATCGTCAACGAGGACGACCCGGACAGCGTGGCGCTCGCCGCCTACTACCAGCACAAGCGCGGCATCCCCGACGCCAACCTGATCCGCGTGCGCATCAAGCCCGGGCGCGCCACGCTCGGCCGCGAGGAATTCATCAAGCTCAAGCGCCAGGTCGACCGCAAGACACCCAGGGGCGTGCAGGCGTATGCGCTCACCTGGGCGCAGCCGTATCGCGTCGACTGCATGTCGATCACCAGCGCTTTCGCTTTCGGCTTCGACCCGGCGTATTGCGCCAGTGGCTGCAAACCGACCAAAGCCAGTCCGTATTTCAACAGCGGCGTGACGCGGCCATGGGACAGCTACGCCCTGCGCCCGACCATGAGCCTCGCGGCCGCCAGCCTCGCCGACGCGAGAAAGCTGGTCGATCGCGGCGTCGCCGCCGACGACAGCGCACCGGCGGGCACCGCGTATCTGCTGAGCACCTCGGACAAGGCGCGCAACGTGCGGGCGGCGGATTTCCCCATGGTGAAGAAGGTGCTTGGCCCGGCGCTGGCGATAGACATCGTCGAGTCGGACGCACTTGAAAACCGCCCGGATGTGCTGTTCTACTTCACCGGCTCCACCCACGTCGCGGCGCTGGAGAGCAACCGCTTCCTGCCCGGCGCGGTCGCCGACCATCTCACCTCGGCAGGTGGCGTGCTGTTCGGTGGTGGCCAGATGTCGAGCCTGAAATGGCTGGAAGCCGGCGCGACCGGCAGCTACGGCGCGGTGGTGGAGCCGTGCAACTTCCCCGCCAAGTTCCCCTCTCCGGGCCTCGTCATGTCGCACTACCTGCAGGGAGAAACGCTCATCGAGGCCTACTGGAAAAGCGTGGCCATGCCCGGTCAGGGCCTGTTCATCGGCGAGCCGCTGGCGCGGCCCTACGGCGGTGTGCGGCAGCGTGACAACGCCCCCGGGCTGGTGCTGGAAGCCTCGCGCCTGTTTGCGCCGGGGCTGTATGAAATCCGCGCCGCACCGTCGATGATGGGGCCATACAAACGGGTCCGCCGCGTGGCGGTGGCCCCGGCCACGCGCGAGATCCGCATCGACCGCGCGCTGCCGGCGTATTACCGCTTCGAACGCATCGAACCCGCGCCAGCAAAATAGGTCAGCCTCACAGGCATTCATCCAGGAGCGTGCGATGCACATCGGCATCCCGAAAGAATCCAAGAACCACGAATACCGCGTGGCGCTGACACCCGCCGGGGTGCACCCGCTGGTCGAGGCCGGGCATCAGGTGTCGGTGGAAAGCGGTGCAGGTGTGGCGGTGGGCTACGGCGACGACGCCTACCGCGCAGCCGGTGCGCAGATCGCCGACGCGGCGACGGTGTGGGCCGCGCCGCTGGTGGTAAAGGTGAAGGAACCGCAGCCCGACGAGGTCACGCGTTTGCAGTCAGGACAAATGCTGTTCTGTTACCTGCACCTGGCCGCCGCGCCGCAGCTGGCGCGCGAACTGATGGCGCGCGGCGTGTCCGCGCTGGCCTACGAAACCGTGCGCGACGCAGCCGGCCGCCTGCCGCTGCTCGCGCCCATGTCCGACATCGCCGGCCGGCTTGCGCCGCAGATGGGTGCGCTGGGCCTGCACAAGACCCACGGCGGCAACGGCAAGCTGATCGGCGGCCTGCCCGGCGTGGCTGCGGCGCATGTGGTCGTCATCGGTGCCGGCATGGTGGGCCTGGGCGCGGCGCGCGTGGCCGCCGGGCTGGGCGCGCGGGTCACGCTCCTCGACCGCAGCGCCGACGCGCTGGCGCGGGCCGAAGCCCTGTTCGGGGCGCGCGTGGCCACCCGGTTTTCGTCTCCCGATGCGCTGGCCGACACATTGAGAGACGCCGACATCGTCGTCGGCGCAGCGCAGGTGCCCGGCCGTCACGCCCCGCGCCTCATTCCGCTGGCGCTGCTGCGTACCCTGCCGCCGGGCTCGGTGCTGGTCGACGTCGCCATCGACCAGGGCGGGATCGCCGAAACCTCGCGCCCGACCACGCACAGCGATCCCTTCTTCGTCGCCGAGGGCGTGGTGCACTACTGCGTCACCAACATGCCCGGCGCGGTCGCGCGTACCGCCACCGAGGCGCTCACCCACGCCACCCTGCCCTACGTGCAGGCGCTGGCCGACCGGGGCCTCGCCGCGCTCGACGCCGACGCGGGACTGGCGGCAGGCCTGCATGTGCACGCGGGCGAGATTGCCCACGCGGGACTGGCCGAGGACTTGGCGCAGACTCCAGGCTGACGCCACGATCAACACGCGCTTCAACCGACTCATGCCAATCCAGTCGGTCGGCAATACTTTTCCGACACCGCGCCAGACCACTGGCACCTGGCACCCTGGCACTCCGGCGGGAAAGTGTTCCCGCCCTACTTCTTGGTTGATCCCCGATCAAGTCACCCCTCAAGCCAGGTGTGCCCCCGCACGCGCATCGCCGGGTCAAACGCATAGAGGCAGGGCACGCCGGACGGGATTTCCAGCGCTTCTACCGCCGCGTCCGACAGGGCGTCGAGGTGCATGAGCAACGCGCGCAGGGTGTTGCCGTGGCTCACCACCAGCAGCCGCTGGCCGGCAGCGAGCGCCGGTACCAGTATGCTTTCCCAGTACGGCAGCAGGCGGCGCTGGCAATCGCGCAGGCTTTCGCTGGCCGGCAGTTGTGCGACCGGCACATCGGCGTAGAGCGGATCGAAGCGCGGGTGGCGCGGATCGTCATGCGCCAGCGGTGGCGGCGCGGCATCGACGCCCCGCCACCAGCGGCGCGACGCTGCCTCGCCCCAGGTGGCGAAGATTTCCGACTTGTTCATGCCCTGCAACGCGCCGTAATGGCGTTCGTTCAGTCGCCAGTCGGCGGCCAGTGGCAGCCCGCTCGCACCCATCGCCGAGAGCACCGCCTCGGCGGTCTGCCGGGTGCGGCGTAGCGCGGACACGTGGACGGCGTCGAAGGCCAGGCCGGCGCGCGCCAGCGTTCGCCCGGCTGCGACAGCCTCGGCCAGCCCCACTTCGGTGAGCGCGATGTCGGTCCAGCCAGTGAAGCGGTCGGCGAGGTTCCATTCGCTGTGGCCATGGCGCAGCAGCACGAGGTTCATTCCGGTGCACCGGTGAGCACAGTGGACAGATGGTGGCGGTCGGCCCAGGCGTCGAGATGCCAGCCCCGGGCATCGACATGGAACCAGTTCAACGCACAGTTGGGAATCTCGAAATCGCGCGGCGTGGAAAGCGGCCGGCCGGTGGCACGCCGGTAGATCACGTCGAGCACGCCGCTGTGGCACACCGCCGCCACGCTCTGGCCGGGATGGTGGCGGGCCAGCCAGGCCAGCGCCCCGGCGACACGTTCGGCAAAATCGGTCAGGCTTTCGCCGCTGTCAAAATTGCAGCCCGGATCGCGCGCGAGGTAGCGCGCGTAGAGCTCGGGATGACGCTGCGCCGCTTCCACCAGCGTGAGCCCCTGAAAACAGCCGTAGTGGCGCTCGCGCAGGGCGGGCAGCGTGCGCACGGTTTCGCCTTCCCTCAATGCCAGCGCCTCGGCGGTTTCGCGCGCACGCGCGAGGTCGCTGCTGTAGACGGCAGCAAAGCGCTGGTGCGCGGCGGTGTAAGCCATGGCCAGCGCCTGCGCGCGGCCAGTGGCGTTGAGGGGAATATCGGTATGGCCCTGGATGCGCTTTCCGGCGTTCCAGTCGGTTTCACCGTGGCGGATGAGGCATAGCCGGGTGGCGGCAGTCTGCGGGACGGGCGACATTCGTGGCGTCACATCGGGCCAAATCGGCGCGGGCTGGATCGGCAGGCAAGCTGTTTAACTGCAGGTTTCGTCCGGCGACAGCGGTCAAGAACGCTTATTCCACCTGCCGGACAGCCAGCGCTGCCCTCTGATGGAGCGGTTCAGGCCGGCTTGTCCGTTGCCACGGGCACGGCCGTTTCCGGCAGCACCGGCTCGACGGTTTCCTCGAACTCGAAGAGTTCGGGCTTCTGCCGGGGCGGCTGGCCATCGTAGACTTCGAACGTCCGGTTCTGCAGGTAGGACTCGCGGGTGAAGATGTAGGGGTCGAGCGCGGCCTGGTCGCGGAATTGCACGAAACCTTCACGGCGCGCGCGCGAATCGACGATGTTGAGCACGCCAAGCGGGATCGCGACTGGCGCAGCTGCGTACATGACCGGATTGGTGAGCAGGCTGACGACGATGCCGCCGGTATCGCGCACGCCACTCGGCCCGAGTACGGGGTAGATCAGGTATTCGCCGCTGCCCGCGCCCCAGACGGCAAGGGTCTGGCCGAAGTCTTCGTCATGCTGCGGCAGGCCCAGAGGCGTCGCCGCGTCGAAGAAACCGAGCAGACCGAAGGTGCTGTTCACACCAAAGCGCGCCAGGTCGGAGAAGCCCTGCCCGATCTTGCCCTGCAGGAAGCCGTTGAGGATGGTGTCGAAGTAGAGCAGGTTGTCGAAGAAGCGGCTGGTAGCCAGGCGCACGGGTTCGGGAATCGTGTCGACATAGGCTGTCGCGGTGGGCTTCAGCACCGCCTCATCGAGGCTTTCATTGAAGGCATACACCTTGCGGTTGCCGGATTCGAAGCGATCGCCCGGCTCACTTTCGGCAAGGGGCGCAGCGCAGTATCCGGCGAGAAGCACTGCCAGGGCCCACGTGGTCATCCGGCGGCTGCGCCGGGGCAAGGTATCGATAGGAAAAAGCGGCATTGAATTCGGTCCTGTGTCAGGTTTCATTCTAGCCAGTTAACGACCAAAACCCAGCCCGACTGTAATCCGTGTGGTGCCCCGACACGAATCGAAAAAACAAATGCAACCCTTACGGCTGCTTGCTTTATAGATTTCCACCTATCCAGATACCATCAAAAATACCATCGTCGACACGAGTTGGGTAAGAAGCAGCGCGCGACTCTTTCGCCGAACGATTCTGACAGAAACCCCGCCAGGACGATATCAAATCGCACGGTTCATATCATCGCCCCAGCCAATCGCATCCAACGTCGCCAGGACGTGCTGCGGGTGTTGCAGCATGGCGGCTGCGAGTTGGGCGGTCTGCAGAGTTGGGTAGGTGGTGCACAGGTACGGGCCGGGACTTGCCAACGCGCGGTCGCCGGCACGCGCCACGGTCTTGAACCAGGCGGACTTTGGCAGGCGACGGCCTGCGGCAGTGCAACGCATGCAGACACCGATCACGCCATGCGTACTGTTGTCGTTGCTGCTGGCGCTGAATGTCAGTCCGATTTCATTCGGTTGGGTAGGCAGTTTGCAGGCTGGGCAGCGTCGCATGATCGGTTCATCTCATAAAGAAAACCCGCCACAAGGGCGGGTTCTCAAGGTGCACTGCGTCACTGCTTTGTGTTGAGCGAGCATCGGGGGTGCGCCATACCAGGTCTACCGCCCTGGTCCCGTGTCCTGCCATAACAGGTAAGCCGAAGCCCACCCAGGAAAGGAACTCGACGCCGCCAGCTTATGGCTGAACTGTCTCAGAAGGCGGCGCATGCCCGAGTATTCGTTTAAGTGGTGGCGTCTTTGATCGCAGCGAAGCTGGCCTCGCGACGGATCGCGATATCCATATCAAGCAGGGCAATCACACGCGTGCCACCGGAGGTGCCATTCGTGATCTTGTCCACCAGGATATCGAGCCCGCCCCACTGGCCGATCAGCACATCGGACCAGTTGCCGAAGATCATCGCGGAGCACACAGCACCGGAGGTGCCCTTGACCAGGTTGCTCGGCACGTTGTTGGAGGCCGCTGAACGGTAGCCGTTCAGCGTTCCGTAGCCGGATGCATCGCGTGCTTCGTCAGACCAGATGAAGCCCGCTCCGGCGTCGCCACTGACCTTGGTGGTACCTTTCAGCGCACGCCGCGCCTTGTTGTTGGTCATGTACGCAAGGGCGCCATCGTCGGCGTTGGCGTTGGCAATCGCCTCCTCCAGCTGAAGCACGTGGGTCCAGGTGATTGCGCCGCCGTTGGTGCCGATCGCTACGGAGCCGATGCCGCTCGCGTTCAGAATGCCGAGCGGTTCATTGCTGAGACCGCTGCCGGCAATGGCGACGCGATCCATTTCCACCCCGATGATTCCCGCCAGGTCAGCGCGCACGATGCTTTCGATATCCGGCGTTGCCTGCAGCAGCATGCGGCGCGTGAAGTCGGTGAATGCGCCCACGGTCTTGGGTGTGAGCGGAACCTGACCGAAGGTCTGCGCCGATTCGGTTGGTGCACCGCCCTCCGCAACCCAGAATGCGGATGCGGCGCCGGCTTGGGAGGGGATGGCAACATTACCGACCAGATCGCCGATCGTGGTGGCTCCAAGGTTGATTACATGGCTGCGGTTCCGCAGCAGCGTGATGAAGCTATCAGCTTGGAGTTCCGTGGCCACTAGGTTGCCGCCATAAGCCGGCGTGCCGGCCACCAGGTCGCGCCGGCCGCGCGACTGGTGGCGCAGTACCTCTCCAGGCACGTAAATGCCTTGGGGTTCCCGGCCCAATTTCTGAGCCAGGGCGCGAGAGGCTTCCATCTCGAAGCCGGCTTCACGGCGCGCATAGTTCGGGTCCATCGTCTGAGCCAGGATCGCTTTCACGAAACTGAACTGCTCGACCTCGCGACGGCTCAGGCCAAGTTCGGGCGATTCGGCCGGGCGAAGCGTGCCGGTGTCGCGCAGGCGGGACATGGCAATCGCGCGGAAGGCGTCGAGACTGGTACCGTCTGCAATCGCGCGGTTTGCATCATTCTGCAGATTGTGGGCATGGCCGATGGCGGCGATTTCCTGCACGCGATCGCGCTCGTCTAGCGCGGCCTGATTGGATGAGCGACGCTGTGAGCGGGTGGCGGGGTCGTTTTCGGTGATAGTGATATCAGTCATGATTTTTCCTTTCGGGGAATGAGTCAGGGAGCGATAGAAACCGGCGTTCGGATCGGCGGGCACACTGACCACGCTGACCTCGTAGGGCATC
>NCGY01000025.1 GCA_002281775.1 Hydrogenophilales bacterium 16-64-46
ATGCGACTTTGATCGAACCGCCATGTGCGTCGATGATGGATTTGACGATGGCAAGCCCTAGCCCGGCGCCATCGCCTTTGCGTTGACGCGACGGGTCGACGCGGTAGAAACGGTCGAAAAGCCTGGGGAGGTGCTCAGCCGGAATTTCGGGGCCGGGGTTCTCGACGGTAATGACGGCCTTGTCGCCCTGCATCGCCAGCAATACGCTCACGGTCTGGCCGGGCGGCGTATGCCGAATGGCGTTCGACAGGAGGTTGCTGAGCGCACGCCGCAGCATCAGCCGGTCGCCCGGCACGGTGGTCGATCCCGCCAAGGCCAGCGAAACGCCGCGCTCCTCCGCCCACGCTTCGAAATAATCGAACAGGCCCTGTGTTTCATCGGCAAGGTTGACGCTTTCCCGGCCTGGAGTAAGAAGGCCGTTGTCGGCCTGGGCAAGATAGAGCATGTCGCCGACCATCTGGGCCATGCGTTCGTATTCTTCCAGGCTGGAGTAGAGGACTTCTTTGTATTCGTTGTTGTCGCGCGCACCGGAAAGCGCGACCTGGGTCTGGGTCATGAGGTTGGAGATGGGCGTGCGCAGTTCGTGCGCGATGTTGGAGGAAAACTCCGAAAGCCGCCGGAATGATTCATCCAGACGGGCCAGCATGGCATTGAAAGCGGTAGCAAGCGGCATGAGTTCGGCCGGAAGCCCCGAAGCCGGAAGGCGCGCACCCAGACGTTCGGCGGAAATTCCCGCCACAGTGTCGGTGACCTGACGTAAGGGCAAGAGCCCCCAGCGAGTAACGATCCAGCCCAGGCCGGCCATGGCGAGGGCGGCCAAGGCAATGGCGATTACCAGCACCGAGCGGAAGGTGTCCATGAAAAGCGCATGGTGCTCGATGTCCTGTGCCACGGCCACGGTGTAGGGCCCGGCGCTGCCTGCCGTGATCGCCGCGGCCATGCCCCGATGGCTGACGCCGTTTTGCACCCATTGATGCAAGCTCCCATCCGTGCATGCTGCGGGCCGCGCCTGGCAGGCTTGCAGCAGCGTGCGCGGAAAATCCGCGCCCGAGGTGGCAAACCAGATATCCCCCGTCGCATCGGTCACGACGACGGCAAGCCCATGATGGCCAACCAGGGCGTCGTCCAGTTGCTGGGGCAGACGGTCCAGGGTTTTGCTGTTCGAGGCTTGCATGAACAAGTTCCGGACGAGTTCCAGCTTGCCATTGAGTTCGATCCGGTCCTCCTCTTCAAAATGGTCTTCCACCTCTTGCGTCAGGAAATAGCCCGTTACAAGCAGGACCAGCGCCGCGGCCACGGCAAAGAGCAGGCTGATCCGGGTGGTCAGTGAGAGAGATTTCATGGGATCGTGCCTTCCGGGCCGGCTTCCAGCACATAGCCCATCCCCCGCACGGTATGGATGAGCTTGAATTCAAAGCCATCGTCGATCTTGACCCGCAGCCGGCGTACCGCCACGTCGATGACGTTGGTGTCGGAATCGAAGTTCATGTCCCAGACCTGCGAGGCGATCAGGCTGCGCGGCAGCACTTCGCCCGGGCGGCGCAGAAACAGCTCCAGCAGGGCGAACTCCTTGGCGGTCAGCTCGATCTTGCGCCCCGCCCGGGTGGCGCGTCGCCGCAGCAGATCCAGTTCCAGGTCGGCCGCCTTGAGAACGGTGGATTCCAGGCTGCTATGTCCGCGGCGCACCAGGCTGCGCACCCGGGCCAGCAACTCGGCAAAGGCGAAGGGCTTCACCAGATAATCGTCGGCCCCCAGTTCCAGACCCTTGACCCGGTCCTCGACCTGGTCGCGCGCCGTCAGGAACAGCACCGGCATGTCGACCCCGGCCCGGCGCACGCCTTCGAGCACCTGCCAGCCGTTGATGCCGGGCAGCATCACATCCAGGATCATCAGGTCGTAGTGCCCCGCCTTGGCAAGCTCCAGCCCGTCCCATCCGTCGCGCGCCAGGTCCGTGACGAAGCCGGCCTCGGTGAGCCCCTGCTTCAGGTAATCGCCCGTCTTGGGCTCGTCTTCGACGATCAGGATTTTCATATTCAGGAGACTAACTTGGATGGTTGCATCCTGCCACAGCCCACACCTGCAGCGGCACCGCATTACACATTTGTAATGCAGTCGTCAGATTCATGTTGGATGCGCCCCCTTAGGATGCAGTCAAATCTGAATTGGAGGGATGCCCCACATGAAACATTGTTTGATGCCTGGTTCTACGCTTTCTTTGGCGGTGCCGGACCTGCCGCGCCGTCGGTTCGTTCAGGGGCTTGCGGCGGGCGGTCTTCTGCTTGGCTTGCCGTCGGCCATCA
>NCGY01000026.1 GCA_002281775.1 Hydrogenophilales bacterium 16-64-46
GTGAAGGGCCGGATGGGCAGGAAGGAACTGGATCAGCCCGAGTACCACCAGCGGAACCGCAACGAAGTTGACGATCAGCAGCGCCGAGAGGAAGCGCCCATGCGTCAGCGCCTGCCCGAGGGCAGCCATCGGCACTTGCAGGAAAGTGACATACAGCAGTGCAGCCAGCGCCGGATTGATCCAGGCTTCCAGGGCGGCAGTGGATGGCCCCGCGACGGCGGCCGCCAGCAGGCCGGCAAACACAGCCATGAAATAAATGGCGACCTGATGCTTTTCCAGCGTCGGCCTGGAGATGCGAATCATGCCTGAGAAATGCATTGTGCTACTGCCAGGGTTTGCCGCCGCATTGGCCACAAAACCGGGCGCCTGTCGGCAGTTCCGCGCCGCAGCCGGAACATTTGCCGGGCGACAGCGAGGTGCCGAATTGCTGGCAGAAGCGTGCTTCGCCCGCATTGGTGCCGCCGCATTTGGGGCAGGGATTGCCAGCATTGCCGCCGTCCGGGCCTGTGCCCTGCGGATAGCCTGGATAGCCACCGTAGCCACCATGTTTGGAACCGCCGTGATGACCACCTCGATAGCCGCCGTGGTGGCCGCCGAATCTGCCGCCCATCAAGTTGCCCAACATCCGTTCGAGAAATCCCATGTCATTCTCCTTTGCAATTGTTTTAACGATGACAAAAACTGACGACACTCACTTATTGGGAATGGTCTTGGTCGTGATGATTTTTGCTAAGCCGCTTCCAGCCGGGTAAGTGGTGAAGCGCGAGGGTTGCAAAAATCAGTCCCCCGGTGAGGGTCGCCAACACATACATCCCGAAAGCGCTGGCCATGCCCACTGCCGCTGTCGCCCAGAGCGGTGCGGCGGTTGTCAGTCCCGCAATTCCCCCTTTGCCCTGAAAAATCACTCCCGCTCCGATAAAACCCATGCCGGTGACCACTTGGGCTGCGATACGGCCAGCATCATTGGCCGCATGAAAAGATATCAAGCTGAAAGCGCAAGCCCCTATAGAAATCGCCATGTAAGTTCGAATGCCCGCATCGCTGGCATGGCGTTCTCTTTCCCAGCCGATCAAGCCGCCTATCAGCGCAGCGAGCATCATGCGCGAGGCATAAAGAAATTTAGTTTCAATATCCATTTTTTGCTTTTCCTAGCGCTGCGCTACACCCTGCCCAAAATGTGGCACAGCCAAAGTAAGCGCGCAGCCCATGCAAATACCGGCAAGAAAAGAGTCGAAACCACATACCGTTACAGTGCCTCGGCAACCGTTAGGTCTTTGCCGGCGAAGGCGCAAACTCGGCAGTGAAATCTTCCTCATCTTCGTCTCGTCGATGTGCCAGTCGATACAGAATTGGCAGCACCAGAAGCGTCAGCGCAGTCGAGGACAGAATGCCGCCGATTACCACGGTCGCCAGCGGGCGCTGGACTTCAGCGCCCGTCCCAATGGCAATCGCCATCGGCACGAAACCAAACGATGCCACGAGTGCTGTCATTAGTACCGGACGCAGCCGCGTCAGCGCGCCCTCGCGAATCGCCTTATCCAGTGACATGCCTCCTTCGCGCAGGCTGCGGATATAGGAAATCATCACGAGGCCATTGAGCACTGCCACACCAGAGAGCGCGATGAAGCCCACTGCCGCCGAGATCGACATTGGAATATCCCGTAGCCAGAGCGCGACCAAACCGCCCGTCAGCGCGAAGGGAATGCCGCTAAAGACCAGTAATCCGTCTTTAACGTTGCCAAACATCATGAAGAGCAGCACAAACACCAGCAGCAACGCCACCGGCACTACGACTTGCAGACGCTTAGTGGCCGACAGCAACTGTTCGAATTGCCCGCCCCAGCTTGTCCAATAGCCCGCAGGTATCTTTACTTGCTGCTGGAGCTGCTGTTCGGCCTCTGCGACAAACGAGCCAATGTCGCGGCCACGCACGTTAGAGCTCACGACGATTCGGCGTTTGCCGTTTTCCCGGCTAACCTGGTTTGGCCCCGGAGCCAACTCAAGGCTTGCGACCTCTGCGAGAGGAATATAGGTTTTTTGACTGCCGCTACCCTGTGCCCGTGGTAATGCGATCGGTAAGCGTTTGATTGCTTCCAGGTCGGAACGCAGGTTCTCTGGTAGGCGAACGATGATGTCGAAGCGACGGTCGCCCTGGAATAGGGTGCCCGCCTCCTTGCCGCCGATCGCAGTGGCCACTGCATCCTGCACATCGCCCACGTTC
>NCGY01000027.1 GCA_002281775.1 Hydrogenophilales bacterium 16-64-46
ATGAATCCACCGTGAAAGGTGAAAAAACCAAATGAGCGAGCAGATCCTCCACCTAACGGGCATGACCTGCGACCATTGCGCCGCATCCGTGAAACAAGCACTGTTGTCGGTCGCAGGCGTAAGCCGTGCCGACGTGTCCTACGCCGCAGGCACCGTCCAGGTTGAAGCCGCAAGCGACGTTCCAGCATCAGCTCTGCTCGATGCCGTGCGCGCCAAGGGCTTCGGCGCGGAAGTCGCGCGCAGCGCCTCGCCCAAGACCGAAGCCAAACTCAGCGTCGCCATCATCGGCACCGGCTCGGGCGCCTTCGCGGCCGCCATCCGCGCAGTGGAAGAAGGCGCTGAAGTGACCGTGATCGAAGCGGGTATCGTCGGCGGCACCTGCGTCAATGTCGGCTGCGTGCCGTCGAAAATTCTGATTCGCGCAGCCCACGTGGCGCATCTGCAAGCCAAACACCCGTTTCCTGGTCTGGCCAAGCATGCGCCCGTGCTGGATCGCAAGGCACTGGTCGCGCAGCAGCAGGCGCGGGTGGAAGAACTGCGCCACGCCAAATACGAAAGCATTCTGGAAAGCAATCCCGGCATTAAACTGCTGCGCGGCTTCGCGCGCTTCGAGGATGCCAGGACCCTCGTCGTGCGCCAAGTCGACGGCAGCGAACAGCGCCGCACGCCCGACCACATCCTGATCGCCACTGGCCGCTCGCCGCAGATTCCGGACGTGCCAGGTCTCGCCGGAACGCCGTTCTGGACTTCGACCGAGGCATTGATCGCCGAGGAAACGCCGACCCATCTGATCGTATACGGCGGCTCGGTGGTCGCGCTGGAACTCGCGCAGGCGTATCTGCGCTTGGGCAGTCGCGTCACCCTCGTGGCACGCGGCACGCTGTTGTCGAAGGAAGACCCGGCCATTGGCGACGGGCTCAAAGCGGCACTGGAAGAAGAGGGCATGCGGGTTCTCACGAACGCCGCCGTGAAATCCGTACGCTTCGACGGCAAGGCATTTGAGCTTGAAACAAGCATAGGTGCGCTCAGCGGTGACCGCCTACTCATCGCCACCGGACGCAAACCCAACACAGCGGGGCTCGATCTCGCGCGCGCGGGCGTAACCATGGATGCCAGCGGCGCCATCGTCGTAGACGACCATCTGCGCACTTCCGTACCCCACATCTATGCGGTCGGCGACTGCACCACTGCGCCGCAGTTCGTGTACGTGGCGGCGGCGGCCGGCACCCGCGCGGCCATTAACATGACCGGCGGCGATGCCGTGCTTGATCTCTCGGTGGTGCCGGCGGTGGTGTTCACCGACCCGCAAGTGGCCACGGTGGGCCTCACCGAAGCGCAGGCAAATACGCTTGGAATGGAAACCGACAGCCGCACCCTTACGCTCGACAATGTGCCGCGCGCACTGGCGAATTTCGACACGCGTGGCTTCATCAAACTGGTGGCGGACAAAAATACCGGGCACCTGCTGGGTGCACAGGTGTTGGCGGGAGAAGGCGGCGAGATCATCCAGACTGCCGCGCTGGCTATTCGCAACCGTATGACGGTCGCCGATCTGGCCGGGCAACTGTTCCCTTACCTCACCATGGTAGAGGGGCTGAAGCTCTGCGCCCAGACCTTCACCAAGGACGTGAAGCAGTTGTCCTGCTGCGCTGGGTGACTCGCTCTGGCGCTCAGGGACGCCAGTAGCGGTAATTTTCCATCTGCAGGCGAATCATCTCCGGCGCGCCGGCGGGGACGAACTCTACCTCCAGCGGGAAATCGGCATCGGTGTACCCTTGCCCACGCATACTGATGCGGCAAGCCTTGAAGCGAACGCCTTCCCGCGCCAGCGCGGCGAGCAGCGTCGCAGTATCGTTGTTGTCGGCCAGCAGCGAGGCAATGCCACCCTCGTAGGCCACCACCTCGATTCTCACCTTGTGCGGACCGATATCCTCCAGCACCTTGGCGATTTGCATGAATGCGCGCCGCTGCGCATCGGAATCGCCGATGGTCATTTGCATGACGAACG
>NCGY01000001.1 GCA_002281775.1 Hydrogenophilales bacterium 16-64-46
CAGCCCATCGTCCATCCAGCAGTAATCGAGGCGGCTGCGCGACTGCGCTTCTTCCTCAGCTGCCTGCACAGCGGGACGCAAATCGGCCAGACCGTCGACATGCTCGGGGAGCTCGCCTAGTGTTGCGAACCATAAATATCGAAACATTAAACGGCGTCTTTTTCCGCATGGCGGCGTTGCTCGTCGTTGCCATAGAGCCAGCTATGTCGCCTCCTCGCGCCTTGCCCTGCGAAAAAAATCCATCCGTTTCATTTTGTTCCCCTATTTATGGTTCGCAACACTAATGCAGCCGGCGTTGCCGTTTCTCGCAAGCGGCGCGGCTGGTCCAGCCGGTTTCGCCTCCATCACACCCACCTGATCAAAAGCACTTTTTCATGAACCTGCCCGATTCCCTCGCCCTCCGTCTGGGCCCAGCCAGCCTCCGCCATTCCTGGCAGACGCACCGGCTGTTCTGGCTGACCGTCGTTCTGCCCACTCTGGCAGCCATCGTCTATTTCGGTTTCATCGCGGCCGATGTCTACATCAGCGAATCCCGCTTCGTCGTCCGCAGCCCGGAACGGCAAACCGCTTCGCCGCTGGGTGCGCTGTTGAAGGGCTCCGGCTTTGCCCGTTCGCAGGACGACAGCTACACCGTGCAGGACTTCATCCTGTCGCGCGACGCCCTGCGCGCACTCGACGAGAAAATAGACCTCCGCAGCGCCTATGCCAAAGGCGACATCATCGGCCGTTTCCCGGGGCTGGACTGGGACGACAGCTTCGAGAACATGCACCGCTATTATCAGCAGGGGGTCAGCGTACAGCTCGATCCGCTTTCCTCCATCGCCACCGTCAGGGTGCGTGCCTTCGCCGCCGACGATGCGCAGAAAATCAATCAATCCCTGCTCGAAATGGGCGAAGCGTTGGTCAACCAGCTCAACGAACGCGGACGCCAGGATCTGATCCGCTTCGCCACCAGCGAAGTGGCCATGGCAGAAAAGAAAGCCGGGCGCGCGGCGCTGGCCCTGGCGCGTTACCGTAACGAAAAGGGCGTCATCGATCCGGAAAAACAGTCCGCCATTCCCCTGCAGCAGGTTGCCAAACTGCAGGACGAACTGATCGCCGCCAAATCGCAGCTGGCGCAATTGCAGATGCTGACCAATGAGAACCCGCAAATCCCGGTGCTCAGGAAGCGCATCCAGATGCTGGAAACCGAAATCGAGGCCGAGTCCGGTCGGGTGGCGGGCGGCAGGCGTTCCCTGGCGAGCAAGGCGGCGGATTTCCAGCGTCTGGCGCTGGAAAAAGAGTTTGCCGACCGGCAGCTCGCCAGCGCGCTGAGCTCGCTGGAGCAGGCGCGCAACGAGGCCCAGCGCCAGCAGCTCTATCTTGAACGCATCGCCCAGCCCAGCCTGCCCGACGCCGCGATGGAACCACGGCGATTACGCGCCATCCTCGCCGTCTTCGTGCTGGGGCTGATCGCCTGGGGGGTGCTCTCCATGCTCATCGCCAGCGTCAAGGAGCATCAGGATTGATCGCCGTGACCGACACGCCGCTTGCCCGTTCACTGGCCATCCAGATGCGCGTCATCCATGCACTGCTGCTGCGCGAGGTGATCACCCGCTATGGCCGGCATGGACTCGGCGTGTTGTGGATCATGCTCGAACCCATGCTGTTCACCTTGGGCGTGGCGGGGCTCTGGTATCTGGCCAAGCTGCATACTGTTTCCAGCATTCCCATCATTGCCTTCGCCATCACCGGCTACTCCTCGGTGCTGATGTGGCGCAACGCTGCCAACCGGTGCTCCAAGGCCATCGAACCAAACCTTGCGCTGATGTATCACCGCAACGTGAAGGTCATCGACATCTTCGTTTCGCGCGTCATCCTGGAGTGGGTTGGGGCGACGGCGTCGCTGGTCGTGCTCTCCGTTCTCTTTGCCGGCATCGGTGCCATGCAGTGGCCGGGCGACGTCTGGCTGATCATTGTGGGCTGGGTTTTGCTCGGATGGTTTGCCCTGGCGCTGGGCCTCATCGTCGGGGCGCTTTCAGAACGCTCGGAAACCTTCGAGCGATCCTGGCATGTGGTGACCTACCTCCTTTTTCCGCTATCAGGCGCGATGTTCATGGTGCATTGGTTGCCAAAGGCCGCTCAGGAAGCCGTGTTGTGGCTGCCCATGGTGCATGGCGTCGAAATGCTGCGCCACGGCTACTTCGGCGAGGTGGTTCCCACCTATGAAAGCCCCGCTTATTTCGTGGTGGCGAATCTGGTGCTGAGCCTGCTCGGCTTGCTGCTCGTCCAGGAAACTGCCCGCAGGGTGCAGCCCGAATGATCACGCTGTCTGGCATCCGCAAGTCCTATCCCACCCGCAGCGGGCTGCATACCGTTCTGGCCGGGATCGATCTGACTATCTGCCCCGGCGAGAAGATCGGCATTCTTGGCCGCAACGGTGCCGGCAAGTCGACGCTCATCCGCATACTCTCCGGCGCGGAGCGACCCGATAGCGGCCGCATCCAGCGCAGCATGAGCCTCTCCTGGCCGCTTGCTTTCGGGGGCGCTTTCCAAGGCAGTCTCACCGGCCTGGACAACCTCAAGTTCATTTGTCGCGTATACGGCGTTGATTACCGGGACAAGATCGACTACGTGCAGGATTTCGCCGAGTTGGGGAAATATTTTCGCGAACCGGTGAAGAGCTATTCCTCCGGCATGCGTTCGCGGCTCGCCTTTGCCATATCCATGGCTGTCGAATTCGACTGCTTTTTGATCGACGAGGTGATTTCAGTCGGCGACGCACGCTTCCATGCCAAGTGCCAGACTGAACTGTTCGAAAAGCGCAAGGACCGGGCGATGGTGATGGTGTCGCATGAGCTTCACAACATCAAGGAGCAGTGCGGGCGAGTGTGCCTGCTGTATCAGGGAAAGCTGCTTACATTTGAAGACGCCGGAGAGGCGTACGATTTCTACAATCAGAATTGCTGAATCATGACTGAAAAAAAAATAAGGGTTTTGCTGGAGTTGCGCCCCGCGCTCGAAGGGTTTGCCGGCATCCCCCAAGAGGTGCGTCTTTTGTTCCGTGGACTGCGTAAGCTCGATTCGGTCGAAGTAGAGGGCATGCTGCAAACGTCCCATCGGCGACTGGCAAAGGGATTGCCCGTGAAGGTCCGGCGCTGGGGGAAGCGACTTTCCGATGCGCAAAAATACAAGAAGTTGTCGAATGTGGTCATATCCATGACCGAGAGGCCTTACCGGAATGTTCCGGATATCATTGCCGATTGGTTCCAGAAACGAGCGGAAGCATTCATCCTTCGTGGCGGAGTTCTGACAAATCTTGGAAAAGTCCGATTAACCCGGTTCGACGCGACAGGCTTCGAAGATTTCACGTGGCGTACGCTCTTTTCCCGTACGCTTCCCGCATCTGATTTTGAGCTTGCGGCCAGTGCGAACCATCGTGTAAACCGCGTCCCCTGGCGTTCGATGCATATGGTTGGATTGCGCAACCTGAACTGGAGCGACAAACCGCTCTATCCAAAGCTGGATACCCAGGGGTTCGATGTGTTCATCGGCCAGACACCCTACCCCGCGCGTATCGGCAAGGGGACTAGGATGGTGATTCGCTACCACGATGCGATACCTGTCTTCATGCCGCACACTATCCCTGAGAAATCGGTTCATCAGACCACGCATTTCTATGCGCTGCTGAGCAACGTTGAATCCGGGGCCTGGTTTGCCTGTGTCTCCGAGGCGACGCGACAGGATCTGCTCCGCCTGTTCCCGGCTTTGGAAGACAGGGCGGTCGTCATCCACAACATGGTTTCGCACCACTACTTTGAGGACGATACCGTTTTCGATTTCGTGCCGGGCATCATCAGATCCAGGTATTACGGTTCCGATCCCAAAATGCGGGACTCGCCCTGGCTACCGAAATTTTTGACGCTCAGGGAACAGGAAAACTTTTTTTCAATGAATCTGCCAAGAAAAGATGAAAAATATCTCCTGATGGTTTCCACGATCGAGCCGAGAAAGAATCATGTCCGTTTGCTTGCGGCGTGGGAGGTGCTCAAGGCTGAAGTTGATCCCGCGATCAAGCTCGTTGTTGTGGGAACGCTCGGTTGGGACAACGAACCTGTCCTCGCGGGATTCAAGTCCTGGATAGATCGCGGCCAACTGTTCATGCTGAATGCGGTACCTGCGCCAGACCTTCGTGTGTTGTATCGCCATGCGGCTGCAACAGTTTGCCCAAGCCTTGGAGAGGGCTTCGACTTCTCGGGTGTCGAATCGATGGCGAGCGGTGGGGTCACGATCGCTTCGGACATTCCCGTGCACAGGGAAGTCTACGACGATGCCGCAGAATTCTTTGATCCCTATTCCACCATGAGCCTGGTGAATGCGCTGAAGAAGGTGCTCTACGAACCGGATGCGCCGGCAAAGCGCGCGCAGCTGCAGGAAAAGGGCCGAGCAGTTGCCGCGCGATACCAGCCAGAAGCAATTTTGCCGCAGTGGGAGTCCTTCCTGGAACGGCTTGTATATGACAGATGAACGAGGTCTAAATGCGAACCATATTGTCAAAGTCGAAAAAGTCACAGGAAAAATCAGGCCTTGACGCCGAAGATGTCATCGCTGGTTTCCGCCTGATCCTAGGACGCGAACCTGAGAGCGAAGAAGCGCTCCAGGCGCATATGTCACTGGGCACCATCGAAAACCTTGGCAAGGCCTTGATGGCCAGCCAGGAATTCAGGGCCAAGTATTTGCAGGCGCAATACTCAGAGTCGAAATGGGTGGCGACACGGGTTCTTGATCAGTACCTCATGTGGGTTGACCTGCATGACCGGTATGTATCGCATGGCTGTCTCAATGACGATTGGGAGCCGGACGAAACCGCGTTTTTTATAAGCAGGTTGCATGCGGGGGATACCGTGCTGGATATCGGTGCCAACATTGGCTGGTTCTCTCTGGTTGCTGCCAGGCACATTGGCCCCACCGGCACGATTCACGCATTCGAGCCAAGACCGGTCACTTACAGCATGCTTGCACAGACCGTCGCGCAGAATGGCCTGCGCGCCTTTGTCCATCTATGGGAATATGCGTTATCCGACGAGACGTCCGAACTCATGATCAACTGGGGCGCGAATACTGATAATCCGGGAGGCTCGTTTGTGACGAAAGGTGCCCCTGGACAGGCCGGGCTTGAATCGGCACGAGTGCGTGCCGTGAGGCTGGATGAACTTCTTCCCGATGTTGCCCCGGATGTCATCAAGATCGACGTCGAGGGTGCTGAGCCTCTGGTTTTTGCCGGAGCAGTCAATGCGCTCAGTCGACGCAAGCCAGTCATTCTCTCTGAACTGTTCCCTGAGCAGCTCGCAAGAGTTTCCGGCAGGACTGCGGCACAGTATATCCAGCAGATGGAAACATACGGCTATGCGTGTTACCTCCTGGAAGGCTCAAATCCGACTCGGCGTCTAAAGGATTTTCCACAAGATTTTGGGAAGGAACTGGCTTCTTGCATATTCGAATGGCGAGGCAAGCAAAAGTGAACCGTGCAGGATTTTTAATTAGTTTTCCGATCCTGTTTCTATCCGGTTGCTCCACCTATCCCGCCTGGCTCCCCACGGCCGGCCCCAGCGTGGAGCAGGTGGTCGAGCAGGAAAAGATCGAGTCGCCGATTCCGGTGGTCGAGCTGGACGATGCGGTGGCCCGCCGGGTGCTGGCTGCGCAGCGGGCAGATTCCTTTGCCGAGTCGCTGTCTGGCCAGGCACCGCCGGGGTATGTGGTGGGGGCGGGCGATGTGCTGGAGGTTTCGGTGTGGGAAGCGCCGCCTGCGGCCCTGTTCGGGGTGGCGGCGGCCGATGCGCGCGGCGGGCTGACCACGACGCGCCAGACGAGCTTTCCGGAACAGATCGTGAATGTCGAGGGGGTGATCAATGTGCCTTTCGCCGGCACGGTGCCGGTGGCGGGCAAGACGCCGCAGCAGATCGAGGCCGATCTGGTGCAACGCCTCAAGGGCAAGGCCAACCAGCCCCAGGTGCTGGTGCGGGTGATCCACAATGCGACGTCGAATGTCACGGTGGTGGGCGAAGTGACAGCCAGCACGCGCATGCCGCTGACCGCCCGGGGCGAGCGGCTGCTCGATGCCGTGGCGGTGGCCGGCGGGGTGCGCCAGCCGGTGGGTAAGATCACGCTGCAGTTGAGCCGGGCGGGCAAGGTCATGGCCATGCCGCTGGATAAGGTGATCCAGGACCCGAAGCAGAACGTCTATCTGTTGCCGGGCGACGTGGTGACGGCCCTGTTCCAGCCCCTGAGCTTCACCGCGCTGGGCGCGACGGGCCGGAACGAGGAGGTGAATTTCGAGGCGCAGGGCATCACGCTGGCGCAGGCGCTGGGCCGGATGGCCGGGGTGCGTGACAACCAGGCCGATGCGCGCGGGGTGTTCATTTTCCGTTTCGAGGAGCCGGGTGTGCTGACTTCGCCCGGTGCGCCGCACACGGGGGAGGCAGGCGCGAAACCCCTGCCGCAAACGCCGGAAGGCAAGGTGCCGGTGGTGTACCGGGTGGACCTGAGGGATCCGCGCGCCTTCCTGGTGGCGCAGAATTTTCCGATGCGGGACAAGGATGTGGTGTATGTAGCCAACGCCCCGGCTGCCGAATTGCAGAAGTTTCTCAACATCCTCACCGCGTCCCTATTCTCGGTGAACAATCTGGTGAATCTGGGCAGGTGAGGACAGGGTTTTCGCGGTCGCGACCAGATTGTCCGTCATGCAAAGCCGGCAGCACGTCCTGAGGCGCAAGGAAGCGGGGCGCGAGGCATGAGGCCGGCTGGAGACACGCCGCCAGCTGGCAAGCCAGCATCGACCCATGTGGCAGGCGGGGATGGGGTGTTCTGCCCCACCCCGGCGGGTCTGTCCGCCGCCGCCCCCGGCCTGATTCACGATGTCACCCGCCTGCTCGATCGTGCCCTGCAGGGGCGACGGCCGACCGGGGTGGACAGGGTGGGGCTGGCGTATGTCGGGCATTTCCGGCAGCGGTCGCAGGCGCTGGTGCGATTCGCCGGACGCTGGGTCTTGTTTTCGCAGGCGGATTCGCGTCGCCTGTTCGACTGGCTGCTGTCCCCCGACGGGCGGCAGGCCAGGCGCATCCGCAATCTGGTCGGCAAGGCCTACGTCCTGAACTGGCGGCTGCCCGCGCCGGGCAGCTTCCTGCTCAATACCGGTCACAGCGGGCTCGACCGCGCGGATCATGCCGAGCGTGTCCGCCGTTATCGCCTGCGCTCGCTTTATTTCCTGCACGACCTGATTCCCCTCGCGTTCCCGGAATACGGGCGGCCAGGCGAGGCGGAAAGGCATGGTCGCAGACTGGCGACGATGCTGGGCGCGCATGGCCTGATCGTGAATTCGGCGGCCACGGGGCGCGCGCTCGAAGCCCATGCCGCGCGGCTGGGGCGGGCTGTGCCGAACTGGATCGCGGCGCATCTCGCCGCGCCCGGGTTTCCCCAACCGGCTGCCGAACGGCCGTTGCCCGAGCCGTATTTCGTCGTGCTCGGCACCATCGAGCCGCGCAAGAACCATTTGCTGCTGCTCAATCTCTGGCGCCAGCTTGCCGACGAACACATCCGCCCCATGCCACGCCTGGTCGTGATCGGCCAGCGCGGCTGGGAATGCGAGCAGGTGGTGGATATGCTGGAGCGCTGCGCGGCACTGGACAGCATCGTGCTCGAATTGCCCGGCTGCGACGACGCGAAGCTGGCGACCTGGCTGCATCACGCGCAGGCACTGCTGTTTCCCTCGTTTGCCGAGGGCTTTGGCATCCCGCTGGTGGAAGCCCTGGCGTCGGGTACGCCGGTCGTGGCGAGCGATCTGCCGGTGTTCCGCGAGCTCGCCGGCGAAGTGCCCGACTATCTCGATCCGCTGGATGGCGCGGGCTGGCGGCAAGCGGTTCTGGACTACGCGGCAGACCATGGCCCGCGCCGGACGGCGCAACTGGTGCGCATGGCGGACTGGCAGGCCCCGACCTGGCAGGCGCATTTCGACCGGGTCGAGGCCTTCCTCGCGCAGTGTTCCGGATGAGCAACACGATGTCGACGCCGGTCGTCCATGCACTCGGGTTTTCGCACTGGAAGCGCAGGCCGCTGCGGGTGTGCTTTCCCGGAGCCCGGCTGCGTTTTGTCGCGCGGCTCACCGAGGTGCCGGACGGCGCGCTGCTGGCGGTATGGGGGCGGCACGCCGCTGCGGAATCTGCGGGTCGGGGTATCCGAGTCGTGCGCATCGAGGATGGCTTTCTGCGTTCCGTCGGGGTAGGGGCGGACCTGATCCGGCCGCTTTCCTGGGTGGTGGACGCCCGTGGCCTCTATTTCGATGCGACGCGACCGTCGGATCTCGAAGTGTTGCTCGCCGAGACGGAGTTTTCCGCCGCGTTGCTGCAACGGGCGTCCGCCCTGCGCGCGCGCATTGTGGCGACGGGGCTGACCAAGTACAACGTGGGGGTCGCGCGCTGGCAGCGGCCAGCCGGGGCAGCACGGGTGATTCTGGTGCCCGGACAGGTGGAGAGCGATGCCTCGATCACCTGGGGCGCGCCAGGCATCCGGACCAACCTGGCACTGCTGCAGGCCGTGCGCGCCGCCCAACCCGACGCACATCTGCTGTACAAGCCGCACCCTGACGTGGTGGCCGGCCTGCGCGCGCCGGGCAGGGGTGAGGACGAGGCGAGGCGCTGGTGCGATGAAATCGTGGGCGAGGTGTCGATGGGGGCCTTGCTGCGCGAGGTGGATGCGGTGCATTGCCTGACCTCGCTGGCCGGTTTCGAGGCCCTGCTGCGCGGCCGCGAGGTGGTCTGCCATGGTCAGCCGTTCTACGCCGGCTGGGGGCTGACCACGGATACGGTGCCCGTGGCGCGTCGGGTTCGCCGGCTGACGCTCGACGAGCTGGTGGCGGGGGCGCTGATCCTGTATCCGCGTTACATCGGCCGTAGGCAAGACGTGCCCGTTAGCCCCGAGGCCGCGCTCGACGCGCTCCTGGCGTGGCGGGAACGAAGCGGCGGAAGGACCCCCTGGTGGCGCAAGGCCTTCAGGGTGGGGCTGCGGCGGGTGGTGGGGGTGAGGTGAAGCGCTCGTTTCTGTTCCTGCAGGGGCCCAGCACACCCTTTTTCGCGCGCCTCGCCGACCGGCTCAGGCGCGAGGGACACGCCGTGCATCGCATCAATTTCTGCGCCGGCGATGCGCTCTACTGGGGCGGGCGCAGGTCCTGGTGGTTTGGCCACGATACCAGCCGGCTGCGCGAGTATCTCGACGATAAATACCGGCGTTACGGCATTACCGACCAGGTCCTGTTCGGCGACCGGCGTCCCGTGCATCGTCCTGCGGTCGAGCACGGCGAAGCGTGCGGCGTGCGCACACATGTGTTCGAGGAGGGCTATTTCCGGCCTTGGTGGGTGACGCTCGAGCGTGAGGGGGTCAACGGCCATTCGCTGTTGCCGCGCGATCCCGACTGGTTCCGCGAAGCGGGGGCGCGACTCGCCGAAACGCCGCAGGCGGTCGAGTTTTTCTCGCCTTTCCACACGCGCGCGATTCATGACGTGGCCTACCATGTTGCCGGCCTCGCCAATCCCGTGCTGTTTCCGCGCTACCGCACCCACGCGGGGGTGACGGCACCGGTGGAGTACGCGGGCTATGTGCGACGCTTCGCCTGGCTGCGCGCGATCCGCCGGCGCGAGCAGCGGCGGGCACGGGAGATGCTCGCATCCGGGCTGCCCTATTATCTGCTGCCCCTGCAACTGAACACGGATGCCCAGGTTCGCGACCATTCGCGTTTCGGCCACATGGGCGAGGTGATCGAACATGTACTCGAATCGTTTGCCCGCCACGCGCCGCACGACACGCGCATCCTCGTCAAGAACCATCCGCTCGACATGGGGCTGATGAATTTCGGGCGGATCATTGGGGACTGCGAGCGGCGTTTCGACATCCGTGGGCGGGTGGATTATCTCGAGCAGGGCGATACCACTGCATTCGTGTCGCACGCCCACGGCGTGGTGACGGTCAACAGCACGGTGGGCATGATCGCGCTGGAGCTTGGCACGCCGACCCTGACCCTGAGCGACCCGATCTACAACCTGCCGGGGCTCGCCTCGCAGCTGCCTCTGGACGCGTTCTGGCGCAATCCGGTACCGCCCGACCAGGCGTTCTTCGCCCGGTTTCGACGCTGCGTGATGCACGCGACGCAGCTCAATGGCGGGTTCTATTGTTCGACCGGGATCGCGCTCGCCGTGGAGAACGGCGCGCGCGTGCTGGGCGCACAACGTTCGCCCCTGGAGGCGCTGGCGTGAGCGGGCCCGCGCGCGTTCTCATCACGGGCGCAACGGGTGCGATTGGCAGTGCGCTGGCACTCGAATACGCCCGGGCTGGCGCAGCGCTCATCCTGCAGGGACGCCAGCCGGAGGCCATGGCCGATCTGGCCAGACGTTGCCAAGCGCAGGGCGCGCGCGTGGAAACCTGCCTGCTCGACCTGCGCGACCACGACGCGCTGCTGGCCTGGCTGGGGCGCGTGTGCGCAGCCGGTGCACCCGACCTGGTGATCGTCAATGCCGGCGTCAACACGCATGTCGGGCCCGCCGGCGAACCCGAGCCATGGGCTGCGGTGGAGGCTTTGCTGGAAGTCAACCTCAAGGCTGCGATGCGCGTCGTGCAGGCGATATTGCCGGCGATGCGGGCGCGCGGCAGCGGGCAGATCGCACTGCTGAGCTCGCTGGCGGCGTACTTCGGCCTGCCCGTCACGCCTACTTACTGCGCGACCAAGGCGGGCCTCAAAGCCTATGGTGAGGCGCTGCGGGGCGGGCTGGCGGCGGAAGGCATCAAGGTCAATGTGATCATGCCGGGCTATGTCAAATCACCGATGTGTGACGACATGCCCGGGCCCAAGCCTTTCGCCTGGCAGCCGGCGCGCGCGGCGCGCGTGATCCGGCGGGGACTCGCGCGCGACAGGGCGCGCATCAGCTTCCCCTTCCCGCTCAACTGGGGCAGCTGGTGGCTGGCGGTGCTGCCGGCCCCGATTTCGATCCGCATCGTGCGCTGGCTCGGTTATGGTCGTTGAAGCGGCTTTTGTTTCGGTGCTCGCCGCAGCGTTTGCCGGGCTGGCGCTGTCGGCGGTGATCGAACGCCTGATGACGCCGCGCCCGCTGCTGGCAAGGCCCTGGGCGGCGTGGGCCCTGCACGCCGGGCTGTGGTTGTCGGCCCACGCCCCGCTTGCCCTGGCGCTGGGCCGTCCCTGGTTCGCCGCCGCCGCCGTGTCGGCTTTTTTGCTGCTGCTGGTGCTGGTGAACAACGCAAAATTCAAATCGCTGCGCGAGCCTTTCGTGTTCCAGGATTACGAGTATTTCACCGATGCGATCCGGCATCCGCGTCTCTACATCCCGTTTCTGGGATGGGGAAAATTCCTCGGCGCGGTGGCGGGCTTTGTCCTCGCGGTGGCCGTCGGCTGGTGGGGCGAGGCGGCTCCCGCGCAGCGATTCGCCGGGTCCGGCCAGTTGGGCGGGGTTGCGCTGGTGTTGGCGACAGGCGGACTGCTCTTACTGGCGGGCACGCGGCACGCGCTGCCGGTCAGCTTCCAGCCGGCGCAGGACGTGCGCGCGCTGGGACTGCTGGCGTCCCTCTGGCGCTATGCCGAAGCGGAGCAGGTGCCGCTGACGGTCGCCTCACCCTTCGATGCCCTGCCGCAGGGCCGGCCGGCCGGAGACTTACCGCATCTGCTGGCGGTGCAGAGCGAATCCTTCTTCGATCCGCGATCCCTGTACCCGGGCATCCGTCAGGACGTGCTGGCCGGGTTCGACCGCCTGCGGGCCGACGCCGTGGCCCACGGCAAGTTGCGGGTTCCCGCCTGGGGGGCCAATACCGTACGCACCGAGTTTGCCTTCCTGACCGGGCTCGGCGAGGACGCCCTGGGCGTTCACCGCTTCAATCCCCATCGCGCCGTGGCTGCCGGCTGCGCGGTGCCGTCGCTGGCGTCGTATCTGAAGCGTCTTGGCTATCTCACGGTCTGCATCCATCCCTACCCCGCCAGTTTCTATCGGCGCGACCGCGTCTATCCCCGCCTGGGTTTCGACACGTTCGTGGATATCCGCGCCTTCGACGAGACGATGCGCGCCGGACCCTACATCGGCGATGCCGCCGTGGCGGACAAGGTCGATGCGCTCTTGCGGCAGGCCACAGGGCCGGTGTTCGTCTTCGTCATCACCATGGAAAACCACGGGCCCTTGCACCTCGAACGGGCGGTGCCGTCGGATATCGATACGCTGTATGCCGTTCCGCCGCCGGCGGGGTGTGACGACCTGACCATTTATCTGCGCCATCTGCGCAACGCCGACCGGATGGTCGCCCGCTTGCGCCAGACCCTGGCGGGATGCGGACGACCGGCCAGCCTGTGCTGGTATGGCGACCATGTGCCGATCATGCCTGCGGTATACGAAGCCTTCGGTGCGCCGGACGGAGCCGTCGAGTACGTCCTCACCGGCGTCGAAACCGGGGATGACCCGGGCAGGCAGCCGGCAGGCAGCGCCGAGGCGCAACAACTGCATGCCCACGACCTGGCCCTGCGCTGGCTGCGCGTGGTGGGCCTGGTGCCGTCCTGCTGAAGGATGCCGCGCCGACCCCGGGTTCAGGGCGTGGGCGCGGCCGGTGCGGTAGCGGGGGCCGGCGCGGGCTTGACGGCGGACGGCTTCGGCTTGGGATAGCCGGCGCGGTCGAGTGCGGCATCCCAGGCCCCGATTTCAAAGCCATCGATTTTTTCGCTGCCGATCACCAGCACCGGCACGTTCTGGCGTCCTGTGAGCTTCTGCAATTCCAGCTGCGCGTCCGGGCTGGCCTGCGGGTCGCGGCTGCCGAACCGCACGCCGCGGTCGGTCAGGAATGTGCGTGCCAGGTCACAGGGCGTGCCGCACGCGCTGGCATAGAGCGTGACTGGGTTCTTTTCGTGAGCAAGCCTCACCGCATAAGCCTCGGTGCCCTCGATCACGCTGCCCTTGAAGGCCTTCTGCTGCGCGTTCTTCACGCTGGGCGGCGGCGGCTGGTCGCTGTAGACCATGCGGCCCTGTGCGTCCTTCCATTGGTACAGCTGGGCGGCACCAGCGCTGGCCGCGACGCACATTGCCACGAGGATGAATCCTGCTTTCATGCCTGCCTCCCGAAAGACGAAATCATCCCATTATCGGCACGGGTGGGGGTGGGCTTTAGGGCCGGGTTTTCACAAAGAGGACAAGAGGGCGAAAGATGCATGAGGACTTTCCTCTTGTCCTCCATGTGAAAGGGCCTCTACGTCCTCTTTGTAAATGGACCTCAGGCCATGCCGTTGTGCCGCAGCAGGGCGTCGATGGTCGGTTCGCGGCCGCGAAAGGCCCTGAACGATTCGAGCGCGGGGCGTGCGCCGCCCTGGGCGAGGATTTCGCTCCAGAAGCGGTGGCCCACTTCCGGGTTCAGCACGCCACCGTAGCCTTCGGCCTCGTCCTCGAACAGCGCGTAGGCGTCGGCGGAGAGCACTTCCGCCCACTTGTAGCTGTAATAGCCCGCCGCGTAGCCGCCGGCGAAAATGTGCGAGAAGTTGTTGGGGAAACGGTTCCAGGCCGGCGGGATGATGACCGCGACCCGGGTGCGGATCTCGTTCAGCAGGTCCATTGCGGTGCGTGTGCCAGTGGGATCGAAATCGTCGTGCAGGCGCATGTCGAAGACGGCGAATTCAACCTGGCGCAAGGTCTGCAGGCCGGACTGGAAGTTCTTCGCCGCCAGCATCTTGTCGAACAGGTCACGGGGCAAGGGCGCGCCCGTGTCGACGTGCCCAGTCATGTGCTTCAGCACGTCCCATTCCCAGCAGAAGTTTTCCATGAACTGGCTGGGCAGTTCGACGGCGTCCCACTCCACGCCGTTGATGCCTGACACGCCCAGCTCTTCAATCTGCGTGAGCAGGTGGTGCAGGCCGTGGCCGGTTTCGTGGAACAGGGTGATGACTTCGTCGTGGGTGAAGAGCGCAGGCTTGTCGCCGAGCGGAGCCGAGAAGTTGCAATTCAGGTAGGCCACCGGCGTCTGCACGCCGCCGGCGTCGCCATTGCTTGAAGACAGTCGGCGACGGGTGATGACGTCGTCCATCCATGCGCCGCCACGCTTGGACGCACGCGCGTACAGGTCGAGATAGAACTGGCCGATCTGCTTCCCGGCATGATCCGTCAGCGTGTAGAACTTCACGTCCGGATGCCAGACGGGCGCGCTGTCCTCGCGGATGTGCAGGCCGTAAAGCGTTTCCACCAGCTTGAACAGGCCGGCCAGCACGCGCGGTTCGGGGAAGTACTGCTTCACTTCCTGGTCGGAGAAGCTGTAGCGTGCGACGCGCAGTTTTTCCGACACGTAGGCGTTGTCCCAGGCTTCGAGCGTGTCGTAGCCCAGGGTGTCGCGGGCGAAGGCCGTCAGTTCGGCGAAATCCTGTTCGGCGTAGGGGCGGGCGCGGGCGGCGAGCTCGTCGAGGAACTTGAGAACCTGCGCGGGCGTGTCGGCCATCTTCGCTTCCAGCGACACTTCGGCGTAGGACCTGAAACCCAGGAGTTCGGCGGCCTCGCGGCGCAGTTTGAGGATCTGCGCGATGAGCGGCGTGTTGTCGAATTCGGACTTGCCGAATTCGGACGCGCGGGTGACGTAGGCGCGATAGAGAATCTGGCGCAGTTCGCGGCTGTCGGCGTACTGCATCACCGGCAGATAGGACGGCATGTGCAGCGTGATCTTCCAGCCGGTCTGGCCGTCGGCTTCGGCGGCGGCCTGCATCATCGCCAGCACGTCGTCCGGAATGCCGGCCAGTTCGGACGCCTCGTCGATGATGAGGTGGTAGTCGTTGGTCGCGTCGAGCAGGTTCTCCTCGAACTTGGCGGAAATCTGCGCCAGTTCTTCCTGCAGCTGCATGAAGCGGGCCTTCTTGTCGTCCGGCAGTTCGGCCCCGCCCAGACGGAAATCACGCAGTTCGTTCTCGACGATCTTTTTGCGCGCGGCCGACAGGGCGGCGTAGCCGGGGCCGGCCTTCAAGGCCTTGAACTTGCCGAACAGCGCCTCGTTCTGGCCCAGTTCGGCGTAATAGATCGTGATCTTGGGCAGGTTGGCGTTGTAGACCTCGCGCAGTTCGGGCGAGTCCATCACCGAATGCAGGTGCGACACCTGACCCCAGGCGCGGCCGAGTTTTTCGTTGGCGTCGTCGAGCGGGGCAACGAAGGCGTTCCACTCGGCCGGAGTATCGGCCGCTTCAGCGCGTGCGACGGCCGCGCGGCAATCGGCCAGCAACTGGTCGATGGCGGGGGTGACGAATTCGGGCTTGAACTCGGCAAAGCGGGGCAGGGCGGAAAAATCGAGGAGCGGATTCATGGCAGCACGCATTACGGGAGGGAGGGGGAATTATACTTTCGACTTGGATACAGGATTTTCAACCCCATGACGGACAAGGTTTACGATTCTCCGCTTGCCCCGCACCACGGGGTGGCCCCCGAGTGTGCGCCCGGTGCCTGGGTGCACCCGCGCGCCACGGTCATCGGCGAGGTGAGCCTGGGCACCGACAGTTCTGTCTGGCCGGGCGCGGTGATCCGGGGCGACGTGAACCGCATCACCATCGGCTGCGCCACCAACATCCAGGACAGCAGCGTGCTGCATGTGTCGCACAAGACGCCGGCCCATCCCGACGGCGGGCCGCTGGTGATCGGCGACCGGGTCACGGTCGGCCATACCGTGATCCTCCACGCCTGCACCATTGAAGACGAATGCCTGATCGGCATGGGCTCGATCATCCTCGACGGTGCGGTGGTGCAAAAGCATGTGCTGCTGGGCGCCGGCTCGCTGGTACCCGAAGGCAAGGTGCTGGAATCCGGGCACCTCTACCTCGGCCGGCCCGCCAAGGCGGTACGCCCGCTGACCGCCGACGAGATTGCCTACTTCGCGTATTCGGCCAGGCACTATGTGAAACTGGCCCAGTCGTACAAAGGCTAGATTCATGTCGCAAGTTTCAAGATTCAAGGAAAACCATTGAAAGCCACCAAACCCCTGCTCATCGCCCTTGTCGTGCTCGCCGTCCTGGGTGCGCTGGCCTACGCCCTCACCCAGAAGCCGCAGGCACCGGCCGCCACGTTCACCACGCTCGACGGCCAACAGCTCTCGCTCGAACAGCTGCGCGGCAAGGTCGTGCTGGTGAATTTCTGGGCCACCTCCTGCCCCGGCTGCATCAAGGAAATGCCCGACATGATCGAGGCCTACCGCGACTACAAGGACCGGGGTTTCGAGATCGTCGCCGTGGCGATGAGCTACGACCCGCCCAACTACGTCGCCAACTTCGTGCAGACGCGGCAGTTGCCGTTTCCGGTGTCGCTCGACGTGAAGGGCGAGCACGCGCGTGCCTTCGGCGACGTACAGCTCACGCCGACCAGCTTCCTCATCGGCAAGGACGGCAGCATCCTCGACCAGAAACTCGGCGAGCTCGACTTCGCCAAGCTGCGCGCACAGCTCGACAAGGAACTGTCGTGATCGCGCGCGGCGCTGCACTCGCCGTGCTGCTGGCACTGGCGGGTTGTCAGACCCCCGCACCAGCCCCATCCGCCAAACCCTCGCCTGCCGGGCCGCCACCGCCGCCCATGGCGGCAGAAGACAGCCCGGTGATGTGCCCGGCCGACGTGCAGGCCTGTGCCGATGGCAGTTATGTCAGCCGCACCGGCCCGCGTTGCGAATTCGCCGCCTGTCCGTCGGAGAAAAAATAAAACCCTGAACAAGGCGGACAAGAGGACAGGCCTGGATTCTTCTTCTGACCTCTTGTCCTCATGTCCTCTTTGTAAATCGTTTTTTTGATCGAGTCCCCATGGCGCAATACGTTTACTCCCTCAACCGGGTCGGCAAGATTGTGCCGCCCAAGCGGCAAATCCTGAAGGACATCTCGCTGTCTTTCTTCCCCGGCGCGAAGATCGGTCTGCTGGGTCTGAACGGTTCGGGCAAGTCCTCGCTGATCCGCATCATGGCCGGCGTGGATAAAGACATCGAAGGCGAGGCGACCCCGATGCCGGGCATCCGCATCGGCTACCTGCCGCAGGAGCCGCAGCTCGACCCGGCGCATACCGTGCGCCAGGCAGTGGAAGCCGGGCTGGGCGAAATCGTCGCGGCGAAAACGCGGCTGGAGGAAATCTACGCCGCCTACGCCGAGCCCGACGCCGACTTCGACAAGCTCGCCGAGGAGCAGGCGAAATGTGAGGCGATCCTCGCCACCGCCGGCACCGACCTCGACACGCAGATGGAAATCGCGGCCGATGCCTTGCGCCTGGCGCCGTGGGATGCGGTGATCGGCAACCTGTCGGGTGGCGAAAAGCGCCGCGTCGCGCTGTGCCAACTGCTCTTGTCCAACCCCGACATGCTGCTGCTCGACGAGCCGACCAACCACCTCGACGCCGAGTCGGTCGAGTGGCTGGAGCAGTTTCTGGTGCGCTACCCCGGCACCGTGGTGGCGGTGACGCACGACCGCTATTTCCTCGACAACGCCGCCGAATGGATTCTGGAGCTGGATCGCGGCCACGGCATCCCGTGGAAGGGCAACTACACCAGCTGGTTGGAGCAGAAGGAAGCGCGGCTGGAAACCGAATCCAAACAGGAAGCCGGCCGCATCAAGACGATGAAGCAGGAACTCGAATGGGTGCGGCAGAACCCCAAGGCGCGCCAGGCCAAGTCAAAGGCGCGGCTGTCGCGTTTCGAGGAACTGAATTCGGTCGAATACCAGAAGCGCAACGAAACGCAGGAAATCTTCATCCCGGTCGGCGAGCGGCTGGGCGACAAGGTGATCGAATTCAACGGCGTGAGCAAAGCCTTCGGCGACCGCCTGCTGATCGACAATCTCTCTTTCAGCGTGCCGCCCGGCGCCATCGTCGGCATCATCGGCCCCAACGGCGCGGGTAAATCGACCTTCTTCAAGATGATCGCCGGGCAGGAAAAACCGGATTCCGGCGAGGTCGTCATCGGCTCGACGGTGAAAATGGCCTTCGTCGATCAAAGCCGCGATGCCCTATCCGCGAACAAAACCGTGTTCGACGAAGTCGCCGAGGGCCGCGACATCCTCACCGTCGGCCGCTACGAAATCCCCTCGCGCGCCTATCTCGGCCGCTTCAATTTCAAGGGCGGCGACCAGCAGAAAATCGTCGGTAAGCTGTCGGGTGGCGAACGCGGCCGCCTGCATCTGGCGAAAACCCTGATCGCCGGCGGCAACGTGCTGCTGCTTGACGAACCGTCGAACGATCTGGACGTGGAAACCCTGCGCGCGCTGGAAGACGCGTTGCTGGAATTTGCAGGCTGCGTGCTGGTGATCTCGCACGACCGCTGGTTCCTCGACCGTATCGCCACCCACATCCTCGCCTTCGAGGGTGACTCGCAGGTAGTATTCTTCGCGGGGAACTACCAGGAATATGAAGCCGACAAGAAAAAGCGACTCGGAGAAGAAGGCGCAAAGCCCAAACGTATCCGCTACAAACCCATTAGCCGCTGACGGCGGGCGATTTCATTTCGCGGCCTGCCTGCATGGCTGGCCGCTCGCCGTCGGCGTTGGGGCCGCGCTGGGGGTCTGGCTGCTGTTGCAGGGCTTCGTCTGGCTGGAAAACGACCGGCGCCTGCAGGCCGAGCGTGCGGTGCTCCAGGCCGAAGCCGCCACCGTGCGGGCGCGGCTGGAATCCGAGCTCAATGCGGCACTGTCGCTGAGCCTGGGCCTGTCGAGTTTCGTCCTCGCCGATCCCGATTTTTCCGAAACCGCCTTCGAGCAGGTCGCTGCGTCGCTGGTGCGCGTGCAACCCGCCATCCGCAGCGTGGTGCTGGCACCCGACAACGTCATCCGCCTGGTTTACCCGCGTGTCGGCAACGAGAAGGCACTGGGCCTGCGCTATCTCGATACGCCGACGCAGCGCGAAGCGGTGCTGCGCCTGATGCGTGAGCTGCGCCCGGTGATCGCCGGGCCGATCGAGCTGGTGCAGGGCGGCGTCGGCATCGTCAACCGCATTCCGATTGTGTTCACCGCGCCCGGGGGCGCAACCCGCTACTGGGGCCTGGCAGCCGTGGCGATCGACCCGCGGCCGATTTTCGAGCGCGCCGGCCTGGGCGCCAACGGCCTGCACGGCGACAGGCCGTTTGCGCTGCGCGGCAAGGACGGGCTGGGCGCCGAAGGCGAGGTGTTTCTGGGCCAGGCCGCGCTGTTCGATGACCCGGCAGCGGTGGTGATGGATGTGGTCATTCCCGGCGGTACCTGGCAATTGGCGATGCGCCCGTCACCTCAGCGTGCAGCGGGCTGGGGCTGGGCGATGGAGATGCTGATCGTGGCTGCTGCCCTGTCCGCTGGTGGATTAGCGGCCTATTCGCTCTCCGCGCATCAGCGCATCCGCGCCATGGCCCTGAGCGATTCGCTCACCGGGCTGGCGAATCGCCGCCAGTTCCATGCCGCCGGTGAAGAGCTGTTTGCGCTGGCCAGGCGCACCCGGCGGCCGCTGACCTTGCTCAATCTCGACATCGACGATTTCAAGGCGGTGAACGACGCCTTCGGTCACGCCGGCGGCGACGCGGTGCTGGTGCAGGTGGCGCAGGCGCTCAAGGCCTGCTGCCGCGAATCCGACCTGATCGGCCGGGTCGGCGGCGACGAATTCCTGCTGCTGCTGCCGGACACCGCGCCCGGACCCACCCTCGACGCGCTTTTGCAGCGCCTGCGCGCCGCTGTCGGTGCCGTCCTGCCGGACATGCCGCCGCCGGCCCGGCCCGGCGTCAGCATCGGCGTCGCCGCGTGCAGCCACAACACCCCCACGCTCGACGCGCTGATGCGCCAGGCCGACGAAACCATGTACCGCGCCAAGGCCACAGCCGGCGCGCTGGGTGAATCCGCATGATCCTTGACCATCTGGAACAGGCCACGCGCTATCGTGCACTGCACCCGCTGTTTGCGCGGGCGTTCGACTGGTGCCGCGACCGATCTGTCGGCCCTGCCGCCGGGCCGGCATGATATCGACGGCGACCGGCTCTTCGCCCTCGTCGAGGCCTGCGCCGGGCGCACCCGTAAAGAAGCGAAGCTTGAGTGCCACCGCCGCTACATCGACATCCAGCTGGTGCTCGAAGGCGTCGACGAAATGGGCTGGCGGCCGCTGGCGGACTGCATCCATCCGCGCACCGACTACGACGTCGCGCGCGATATCCGCTTTTTCGATGACGCGCCCGCCAGCTGGATCGCCACGCCTGCCGGTGCGTTCTGCCTGTTCTTTCCCGACGACGCGCACGCGCCGCTGGTGAGCGACGGCTTTATCCGCAAGGTGGTGGTGAAGATCGCGGTTCAGTAGTGCGGGGGAATCTCGTCGCGCAGGTTGCGTTCCTCCGCCGGCAGGGCGTCGCGCAACTGACGGTGCAGCACGCGCAGCTGCTCCTGCAACAGGTCGAGCTGTTCCTGCTGGCGGAAAACCGTCTGGTTGAGCGTCTCGATCAGGTCTTCGGCGAAGGCCAGCTTGGCTTCGACTTCGGTGAGACGGCGCTCGGCGGCAGCAGGATCGATCATGGCGCGGGTGCTTTCAGCAGGGGCGTGACGAGTTTTTCCAGCCGGGGGTAATGCACCTGTCCGGCGATCTTGTGGCGGATGCGGCCGTCGGCGTCGACGATGAACGAGGTGGGCACACTCGTCACGTTGCCGAACGCGGCAGCGACGCTGGCATTGGTCGGCGCGGCCATGAAGGTGTAACCCTTGTCGCGCATCCACGCGGCGATTTTTTCCGGCGTGTCGTCGACGCTGATCGACACCACCTCGAAACCCCGGTCGCGCGTGTCCTGCCAGAAATCGTCGATCACCGGCTTTTCCTTGCGGCAGTAGGGGCACCAGGTCGCCCAGAAATTCACCAGGACCACGCGGCCCTTGAGCGATTCGCTCGTGACCGTGCGGCCGTCCGGCAGGGTCACTTCCCACGGCGGGGTGGCGACATTCTCGTCGCTCACCTCCGCCGGCGGGCGGAACCACAGCCAGGCAATCAAACCCAGTAGAATCAGGGTCAGCGGACTCGGCGTCCATTTTTTTATCAGGGCTTTATCCATGCTGTGGCTGAAATCGTTTCATATCGTGATGGTGGTGAGCTGGTTCGCCGGGCTGTTCTACCTGCCGCGCATCTTCGTCAATCTGGCGATGGAGAAGAACGACGCCGCCTACGACCGCCTGCTCATCATGGCCGGCAAATTGTATCGGTTCGTCACCCCCATCATGTGGCTGACGCTGATTTCCGGCATCTGGATCTGGCTGGCCTATTTCCCGCTGTCGATGAACTGGATGTGGGCGAAGCTTGCGCTCGTCGCCGGGTTGGTGGGGTATCACCATGTCTGCAAGCGCCGCCTGCGTGACTTCGAAACGAGACAGAACAGCAAATCCCACGTCTGGTTCCGCTGGTTCAACGAAATTCCGGTGATCGTGCTGCTGGTCGTGGTGCTGCTGGTGGTGCTCAAGCCCTTCTGATTCCTTTCGAAAGCCCTGTTTGAAACCCGAACCCCGTCGCACTCGCACGCCGCATCCCGTCCGTCCCGAACGCGAGGTGCTGCCGCCCGCCAGTCATTTCGCCACCTGCCCGCGCGGCCTGGAAGAACTGCTGGTTGCCGAACTCGCCGCCGCCGGCACCACCGTCGTGCGGCAACTGCCCGCCGGCGTACTGTTCATGGCGGACGCCGCTGCCGAGATGCGCGCCAACCTCACCTCGCGCATCGCCACCCGCATCCTGCGCAAGGTGGGCTACACCCGCTACCGCAAGGAAGAGCACATCTACCGCGCCGCGCTCGACCTGCCGTGGCCCGAGTGGTTCGACGTGCAGAAGACCATCGCGGTGAAGGTCGGCGCGCAGAACGCGCCGCTGAAAAGCCTCAACTTCATCACGCTGAAGATCAAGGACGCGATCTGCGACCGCTTCCGCGAGGAAACGCGCGAACGGCCCAGCGTCGACACCGAGTCGCCCGACGTGCCGGTGTACGCCTTCTTCACCCCAGACGCGGTCACCTTCTACCTCGACACCAGCGGCGAGCCGCTGTTCAAGCGCGGATTCAAGCGCGAAGCCAGCGCCGCCTCGCTCAAGGAAAACCTCGCCGCCGGCCTCGTGCTGCTGTCCGGCTGGGAACCCGGCACGCCGCTCTTCGACCCCATGTGCGGCGCCGGCACCCTACTGCTCGAAGCCGCCGACATCGCGCTCAATCGCGCCCCTGGTCGCGCCCGGCACTTCGCCTTCGAGCACTACCGTGACTTCGACGCCGCGCTGTGGCAGCGCATCCGGGCCGAGCAAAAGGCCAAGGAAAAGCCGCTCACATCGCTGCCGCTCTTCGGTGCCGACCAGGACCGCTGGGTACTCGACAAGGCGAAGAACAACCTCGCCGCCGCCGGCTACGCCGACGCCATCGAGCTGCGCGTCTCCGACGCACTCGACCTTGCGCCGCCCACGCCCGTCGGCACGATCATCACCAACCCCCCCTACGGCGAACGCATCGGCGACGCCGAGGACCTCGCCGACTGGTATCCGCGGCTGGGCGACTGGCTGAAGAAGCATTTCGCCGGCTGGGAGGCGTGGATCATCTCCGGCGATCCGCTGCTGCCGAAACTGATCGGCCTCAAGGCGAGTCGCCGCATTCCGCTGTTCAACGGCCAGATCGAGACACGGTTCCTGCAGTACAAGCTGATTGCGGGGTCGATGAAGGCGAAGAAGCCGGCTACCGGAAACCTGCAGTAACGGGCGCGCTGAGGGCTTGCCCTCGCGCCTGTTTCGCGTAAACTAACCACTGTTAGTTCAATACGGGCTTGTCATGTTGACAGTGAACATCCACGATGCCAAAACCCAGCTGTCCAGGCTGGTCGAACAGGCTGCCCAGGGCGAATCCTTCATCATCGCCAAGGCCGGCAAGCCCATGGTCAAGGTCATCCCGCTGGGTCCCGGCGAAGCGGGAACGGCAAGCCGCCTGGGTTTCATGGCGGGCGAGTTTTCCGTGCCGGACGACTTCGACCAGATGGGCGGCAGCGAGATCGAAGGTCTGTTCGCGGGTGGTAAGGCTTGAATCTGCTGCTGGACACCCACCTGCTCCTGTGGGCCGCGAGCGAGCCGAAGCGGCTGTCGGCCAGGGCGCGCGCACTGCTGCTCGATCCCGTCAATCACCTCGTTTTCAGTGCCGCCAGCCTGTGGGAGATCAGCATCAAGAACGGCCTCGACCGCGCGGATTTTCATGTCGATCCACGCCGCTTGTGGCGCATGCTGCTGGTGAGCGGCTATCGCGAACTGCCCGTCACCAGCGAGCATACGGTCGCAGTGAACGAACTGCCAAGCCTGCACAGGGACCCATTCGACCGGATCCTCGTCGCGCAGGCGCGGGTCGAAGGATTGACCCTGCTGACGGTGGACAAGGTTGTGGCGAAATACGGCGATGGCGTGAGGAAGGTATGAGCGGAAACAATACCCGACCTGGTTTCTACCCATCTATTCCTGAAAGACAGACAACCCAAGCACAACGAGGCCGCCCAATGATTACCGCATCGCTCCGCCTGACCGGCACCCTCGACGACGGCGCCGAGGTCTACCGCAGCTATTACCTGGTCGCCGATTTCGGTTCGCACGGCAGCGGCAAGGCGTCGATCATTCCGATGTCGATCGGCGCGCCGATGCCCGACGACGATCATCTCGAGGTGAAGTACGGCGGCGAGGAACAGGCGCTGAAGGTGGCCGCCGAGGTGATCAAGGCGCTGCCGGGCAACCAGGGGCTCGAGGTGAAGGCGGTGATCAATCCGGAGTAGGCAGCCGGCGCACCAGTGCCACCCATCTTAGCCCGCGCTCGCCACCTGCCGGGCGACGCCGTCCTGGTCCACGCTTTCGATGCGCACCGGGTAGCCCCACAGGCGGGCGACGTGACGCAGCATTTCCGCGGTCGAGTCGCCCAGCGGCCGGCGGTCGTGCATGGTGTGGCGCAAGGTCAGCGTGCGGTCGCCGAAGACGTCGACCTCGGCGACCTGGATGTTGGGCTCGCGGTTGCCGAGGTTGTACTGGTCGGCGAGCCGCTGGCGCACGGTGCGGTAGCCGGCGTCGTCGTGGATCGCGGCGACTTCCAGCTTGTCCTCGCGGTCGTCGTCGACCAGGGCGAAGAGCTTGAGATCGCGGATCAGTTTCGGCGACAGGTATTGGGCGATGAAGCTCTCGTCCTTGAAGTTGCGCATGGCGAAATCGAGCGAGCTGCGCCAGTCGCTGCCGGCCAGTTCGGGAAACCAGCGGCGGTCCTCGTCGCTGGGATGCTCGCAGATGCGGCGCAGGTCCTGGAACATCGCGAAGCCCAGCGTGTAGGGGTTGATGCCGCTGTAGAAGCGGCTGTGGAAGGGCGGCTGGTAGACCACGTTGGTGTGGCTTTGCAGGAACTCCATCATGAAGCCGTCGGTGAGCTTGCCTTCCTCGTACAGGTGGTTCAGCAGGGTGTAATGCCAGAATGTGGCCCAGCCCTCGTTCATGACCTGGGTCTGCCGCTGCGGGTAGAAATACTGCGCGATCTTGCGTGCGATGCGGACGATCTCGCGCTGCCACGGCTCCAGCCTGGGGGCGTTCTTCTCGATGAAATACAGCAGGTTCTCCTGCGGCTCGGCGGGAAATCGGGTCGCCGCCTTTTCCTGCGCGTCCGTGTGCCGGCTGGGCAGGGTGCGCCACAGGTCGTTGACCTGCGACTGCAGGTAGGCCTCGCGCTCGGTCTGCCGCGCCTGTTCCTTGGCCATCGACAGCCGGGCCGGCCGCCGGTAGCGGTCGACGCCGTAGTTCATCAGCGCATGGCAGGAATCGAGCAGTTCCTCGACCGCCGCCTCGCCGTGGCGCTGCTCGCAGTCGGCGACGAAATTGCGCGCGAACACCAGGTAGTCGAGGATGCCCTCGGCGTCGGTCCAGGTGCGGAACAGGTAGTTGCCCTTGAAGAACGAGTTGTGGCCGTAGGCGGCATGGGCAATCACCAGCGCCTGCATGGTCATGGTGTTTTCTTCCATGAGGTAGGCGATGCAGGGGCTGGAGTTGATGACGATTTCGTAGGCCAGCCCCATGCGGCCGCGCTGGTAGTTCTTCTGCGTCGACAGGAACTGCTTGCCGTAGGACCAGTGGTGGTAGCCCACCGGCATGCCGGCGGAGGAATAGGCGTCGATCATCTGTTCCGAGGAGATGATCTCGATCTGGCTGGGATAGGTGTCGAGGCCATAGTGGGCGGCGACCCGGGCGATCTCGCGGTCGTAGCGGTCGATCAGCTCGAAGGTCCACTCCGAGCCGTCGGACAGCGGCTGGCGAGGAGTGGAAACGCGTGATTCGGTTTCGACTGGCATGTCAGGCTTCCTTCTTGCTGAAGAGGTCGCGGAATACCGGGTAGATGTCCTCGAGCGTGAGGATGCGCTGCATCGCGAAACGCTGGCTCGCCGCGCTGACCTTTTCGTACTCGTGCCACAGGCTCTGTGGCTCCGTGGCCTCGATTTCCACGTAGGCGAAATACTGCGTCAGCGGCAGGATGTCGTGCAGCAGCAGTTCGCGGCAGCGTGACGAGTCGTTCTCCCAGTTGTCACCGTCCGATGCCTGGGCGGCGTAGATGTTCCAGACGGCACCCGGGTAGCGCGAAACGATGATGTCGTGCATCAGTTCGAGCGCGGACGACGCCACCGTGCCGCCGGACTCGCGCGAGGCGAAGAACTCCTCTTCGTCGACTTCCTTCGCCACGGTATGGTGGCGGATGAACACCAGCTCGATGCGCTCGTAGCGCTTGGTGAGGAAGAGATACAGCAGCATGAAGAAGCGCTTGGCGATGTTCTTGCGGTCCTCGTCCATCGAACCCGAGACGTCGAGCAGGCAGAACATCACCGCCTGGCTGCTGGGGGTGGGCTGGTCGACCCGGTGGGCGTAGCGCAGGTCCCAGGTGTCGATGAACGGCACCGCGGCGATGCGCGCTTCCAGCGCCGCGATGTCCTCGCGCAGCGCGTCGGCCTCGGGGCTGGCGTCGAGGCCGCGGGCGGTCAGCTCGGCGAGCGCCTCGCGCGCCTCCCGCAGAGCGTCGCGCGGGCCGGCGGCCATCGCCAGGCGGCGGCCGATGGCCTGCTTCATCGAGCGCACCACGTGCAGGCTCGACGGGTTGCCCTGGCTGACGAATCCGGCCCGGGTCGACTTCACCTCGGGGGTGGTGGCGAGCTGCTTCTTCACCAGGTCCGGCAACGCCAGATCCTCGAAGAAATAGTCCATGAACTCTTCCTTCGACAGCTCGAACACGAAGGCATCCATGCCGTCGCCGTCCGGCGAGCCGCCACTGCTGCCGCCCCCGCCGCCGTCTTCCTGGGGACGGTCGACCCGGTCGCCGCTGATGAATTCGCGGTTACCGGGGAGCACGATGTTACGGCGGCCGCCGGGGCCGTGGTGGAAGATGGGCTCGGTCAGGTCCTTGGCCGGGATGGAGATTTTCTCTCCGCGTGCGAGGTCCGACACCTTGCGCCCGGAAACCGCCTCGGCGGCGGCGCGGCGGATCTGCGCCTTGAAGCGGCGCAGGAAGCGCTGGCGGTTGACGGCGCTGCGGTTCTTGCCGGAGAGACGACGGTCGACGAGACGATTCATGGCTGCATCCCCGTCAAGAGGTCTTCCTCGCGCGCAGATACCATTCAGCCAGTAGCCGGACCTGCTTCTCGGTATAGCCCTTGGCGACCATGCGGGCGACGAAGTCGTGGTGTTTCTTCTGTTCGTCGGAGGACGCCTTGGCGTTGAAGGAAATGACCGGCAGCAGGTCCTCGGTGCTGGAGAACATGCGTTTCTCGATCACCACGCGCAGTTTTTCGTAGCTCGTCCAGGCCGGATTCCTGCCCTGGTTCTGGGCGCGCGCGCGCAGCACGAAGTTGACCACCTCGTGGCGGAAGTCCTTGGGGTTGGCGATGCCGGCGGGCTTCTCGATCTTCTCCAGTTCGGCGTTCAACTGGCCACGGTCGAGGATCTCGCCGGTGTCCGGGTCGCGGAATTCCTGGTCCTGAATCCACATGTCGGCATAGGTCACGTAGCGGTCGAAAATGTTCTGGCCATACTCGGAGTACGACTCCAGGTAGGCGGTCTGGAGTTCCTTCTCGATCAGTTCGGCGTAATGCGGCGACAGGTATTCCTTGAGATAGGCGACGTAGCGCTGTTCCGTCTCGGGCGGCAGCTGTTCCTTCTCGATCTGCTGTTCGAGCACGTAGAGCAGGTGCACCGGGTTGGCCGCGACCTCGCTGTGGTCGAAGTTGAATACCCTGGAGAGGATCTTGAAGGCGAAGCGGGTCGAGACGCCGGTCATGCCCTCGTCGACGCCGGCGAAATCGCAGTATTCCTGGTAGCTCTTGGCCTTGGGGTCGGTGTCCTTGAGGTTCTCGCCGTCGTAGATGCGCATCTTCGAGTAGATGCTGGAGTTTTCCGGTTCCTTCAGCCGGGTCAGCACCGCGAACTGGGCAAGCATATCGAGCGTACCGGGGGCGCACGGCGCATCCGACAGCGAGCTGTGCTGCAGCAGCTTGCGGTAGATCTTCACCTCTTCCGACACCCTGAGGCAGTACGGCACCTTGACGATGTAGATGCGGTCGAGGAAGGCTTCGTTGTTCTTGTTGTTCCTGAACGTCGTCCACTCGGATTCGTTCGAGTGGGCGAGCACGACGCCGTCGAAGGGAATCGCGCCGAAGCCCTCGGTGCCCTTGTAGTTGCCTTCCTGGGTCGCGGTCAGGAGCGGGTGCAGCACCTTGATCGGTGCCTTGAACATTTCGACGAACTCCAGCAGGCCCTGGTTGGCGAGGCACAGCCCGCCCGAGTAGCTGTAGGCATCGGGGTCGTCCTGGGAGAATTTCTCCAGTTTGCGGATGTCGACCTTGCCGACCAGCGAGGAGATGTCCTGGTTGTTCTCGTCACCCGGCTCGGTCTTGGCAATGCCGACCTGCCCCAGCACCGACGGCCAGCGCTTGACGACACGAAATTTGGTGATGTCGCCGTTGAACTCGTGCAGGCGCTTGACCGCCCACGGCGACAGCACCTTTCCCAGATAGCGGCGCGCGATGCCGTATTCCTGCTCCAGGATGTCGCCGTCCTCGTCGACCGAAAACAGCGACAACGGCGAATCGTTCACCGGCGAACCCTTGATCGCGTAGAACGGCGCTTTTTCCATCAGATGCTTGAGCTTTTCCGCCAGCGAGGACTTGCCGCCGCCGACCGGGCCCAGCAGGTAGAGGATCTGTTTTCTTTCCTCCAGGCCCTGGGCGGCGTGGCGGAAGTAGGAGACGATCTGTTCGATCGTGTCCTCCATGCCGTAGAAGTCCCTGAACGCCGGATAGACCTTGATGACCTTGTTGGAAAAGAGCCGCGACAACCGCGGGTCCTGGCGGGTGTCGACCAGTTCCGCTTCGCCGATCGCGGCCAGCATGCGCTCAGCCGAGCTGGCGTAAGCCATCTTGTCCTGCTTGCAGATATCGAGGAACTCCTCAAGCGAGTATTCCTCTTCCTCGCGACGGTAGCGTTCGATGTATTGATTGAACAAACTCATGGTGTCTCCTTTTCCTGATGGGCAACGGACCCCTGATACAACGCTCGCAATGACTGTGCCATACACAGTATCGGCGCAATTTCGACCGGATTGAACACGAATGGTGCCCGGATGGAGCGGCGATGAAATCCTGTGGTGCATACGCCACGGCCGCGCACTAACACTGGGCGCTTGCGGCAGCGGGCAGGAGACGGGATTCCCCCCGGCCGCAATGTGGCCAAGGGCTGAGGAGATAGAGACAGCGGCAGGCCGGCGGTCAGACGATGTCGAGGTGATCCAGCCCCGCCATCATGTCTCGCCCCTTCGATTCCTGGCCGTGCAGCTTGATCTTCAGGCGCAGGTCGTTGAGGCTGTCGGCGTTGCGCAGCGCATCTTCATAGGAAATGAGGCCGGCTTCGTAGAGGTCGAACAGCGCCTGGTCGAAGGTCTGCATACCGAGTTCGCGCGACTTCGACATGATCTCCTTGATCTCGTGGACATGGCCCTTGAAGATCAGATCGGAGATCAGCGGGGAATTCAGCAGGATTTCCACGGCGGCGACGCGGCCGGCGGTGCCCTTGCGCGGAATCAGGCGCTGCGAGATGAAGGACTTGAGGTTGAGCGACAGGTCCATCAGCAGCTGGTCGCGCTTTTCTTCCGGGAAGAAGTTGATGATGCGGTCGAGCGCCTGGTTGGCGCTGTTGGCGTGCAGCGTCGACAGGCACAGGTGGCCGGTCTCGGCGAAGGCGATGGCGTATTCCATGGTGTCGCGGTCGCGGATTTCACCGATGAGGATGACGTCGGGTGCCTGGCGCAGGGTGTTCTTCAGCGCCGAGAACCAGTTGTCGGTGTCGATGCCGACTTCGCGCTGGGTGATGATCGATTTCCTGTGCTCGTGCACGTATTCGATCGGGTCTTCGACGGTGATGATATGGCCGGCATCGTTTTCGTTGCGAAAGCCGACCATCGCGGCGAGCGAGGTCGATTTACCGGTGCCTGTGCCGCCGACGAAGATCACCAGCCCGCGCTTGATCATCGCCACGTCCTTCAGGATGGGCGGCAGGTTCAGCTCTTCCAGCTTGGGAATCCGGGTGTTGATGGTCCGCATCACGACGCCGACGCGGCCCTGCTGCACGAACACGTTCACCCGGAAACGGCCGATTTCGGGCGGGTTGATCGCGAAGTTGGATTCGTTGGTCGCCTCGAAGTCCTTCCACTGGCGGTCGTTCATGATCGAGCGCGCCAGTTCCTGGGTATGTGCTGGCGTCAGGCTCTGCGGCGAAACCGGGGTGATCTTGCCGTCGACCTTGATCGCGGGCGGAAAGCCGGCGGTGATGAACAGGTCGGAGGCGTTCTTCGCCAGCATCAGGCGGAGCAGGTCGTGGACGGTTTTTTCTGCGTTCATGGATACCTCGATGGTCGGCTGGGCGGGCGGGTCCTCGGGGAAGATTAGCCGAAGAAGGCGTCCTTGTTTTGCGCCGCGTTGCGTGCCACGGCACCGGCGACGATGTTGCGCTTAACCAGGTCCTGCAGGCACTGGTCGAGCGTCTGCATGCCCAGGTTGCCGCCGGTCTGGATAGCGGAGTACATCTGCGCCACCTTGTTTTCGCGGATGAGGTTGCGGATGGCGGGCGTGCCGATCATGATCTCGTGCGCGGCGACGCGGCCGGTGCCGTCCTTGGTTTTGAGCAGGGTTTGCGAGATGACCGCGCGCAGCGATTCCGACAGCATCGAGCGCACCATTTCCTTTTCCGCCGCCGGGAACACATCGACCACGCGGTCGATGGTCTTGGCGGCCGACGAGGTGTGCAGCGTGCCGAACACCAGGTGGCCGGTTTCGGCGGCGGTCAGCGCCAAGCGGATCGTCTCGAGATCGCGCAATTCACCGACGAGGATCACGTCCGGGTCTTCCCGTAGCGCGCTGCGCAGGGCGTTGTTGAACGACAGCGTATGCGGGCCGACTTCGCGCTGGTTGATCAGGCATTTCTTGGACTGGTGGACGAATTCGATCGGATCCTCGACGGTGAGGATGTGCGAGTACTGGTTCTCGTTGACGTAGTCCATCATCGCCGCCAGCGTGGTCGATTTGCCGGAGCCGGTGGGGCCGGTGACGAGCACGATGCCGCGCGGCTGGTCGGAGATTTCCTTGAAGATGGGCGGGCAGTTGAGCTCTTCCAGCGTCAGTACCTTCGACGGAATCGTCCGGAACACCGCGCCGGCGCCGTACTGCTGGTTGAAGGCGTTGACGCGGAAGCGCGCCAGCGAGGGGATCTCGAACGAGAAGTCGATCTCCAGCGTTTCCTCGTACACCTTGCGCTGGCTGTCGTTCATGATGTCGTACACCATGCGGTGCACGTCCTTGTGGTCCATCGGCGGCAGATTGATGCGGCGGATGTCACCATTGACCCGGATCATCGGCGGCAGGCTGGAAGAAAGGTGCAGGTCGGAAGCCTTGTTCTTGACGGCGAATGCCAGCAGTTCGGAGATGTCCACGCGTGCCTCGTTGAGTGGGGTTTTGGAAGATAATAATCGCAATGGATAACGGTCTGAAAACCCGCGAACTTGAGCCTGCCGCCGCGTTGGCGTGTGAACGCCTGCACGGGGTGCGGAGCCGGATCGAAGCCGCCCTGCGACAGGCCGGACGTGCGCCGGACAGCGTGACGCTGCTGGCGGTGAGCAAAACTTTCGACGCCGCCGCCGTGCGCGGGATGGCCGCCTGCGGACAGCGGGTTTTCGGCGAGAACTATCTGCAGGAGGCAGAGGAGAAGATCGCGGCGCTGGCCGATCTGCCGCTGGAATGGCATTTCATTGGCCCGATCCAGAGCAACAAGACGCGGCCGATCGCGGAAGGCTTCGCCTGGGTACACAGCGTGGATCGCCTGAAGATTGCCGAACGCCTGTCGGCCCAGCGCCCGCCCACTCTGCCGCCGCTGTCGGTGTGCATCGAGGTCAATGTCAGCGGCGAGGCGAGCAAGGGCGGCGTCGCGCCCGCCGAGCTGCTGGGTCTCGCCGAGGCCGTGGGTAAGCTGCCGGGACTTGCGTTGCGCGGGCTGATGGCGATACCCGCGCCAGAAACCGATCCTGTGGCGCAGCGGGCCGCGTTTCGCCGGGTGCGCGACTTGTTCGACGACCTGGTCGCACGCGGCCATGCGCTCGACACCCTGTCGATGGGCATGTCAGCCGACCTCGAAGCCGCCATACTGGAAGGCGCGACCCTCGTGCGCGTCGGGTCTGCCTTATTTGGTTCAAGGAAAATTCAACATGCATAAAATGAGCTTCATTGGCGGCGGCAACATGGCCGCCGCCATCATCGGCGGACTGGTGGCCAGCGGGGCCGACCCCACGAGCATCGAAGTGGTGGAAATCAACGCCGATGCACGTGCCAACCTGGCCGCGCGCTTCGGTGTCGTCACCCACGCGAATCTGGTCGAAGCCCGGCTGCACGGCCTGATCGTGCTGGCGGTCAAGCCGCAGTCGCTGCCCGAGGTGGCGGCGGCGTTGTCCACACGCATGGCCGGGCAGCTGGTGCTGTCCATCGCCGCAGGCGTGCGGGTGGCGGACCTCGCGCGCTGGCTGGGCGGGCACGAGCGCATTGTGCGCGCCATGCCGAACACGCCGGCGCTGGTGCGCGCTGGCATTTCCGGTTTGTATGCTGCGCCCGGCCTGTCGGCGGACGCGCGTTCCGACGCCGAGGCGGTGCTGCGCGCCGTCGGCGGCGTGGTGTGGGTCGACGACGAGACGCAGCTCGACGCGGTAACAGCGGTATCGGGCAGCGGTCCGGCCTATGTTTTTTACTGTATCGAATCGCTGGAGGCCGCCGGGGTCGCCCAGGGTCTGTCCCCGCAGACCGCACGCCAGCTTGCGCTCCAGACCTTTTTTGGCGCGGCCCGGCTGGCGCTCGAATCCGGCGAGGAGCCCGCGACCCTGCGCCTGCGGGTGACCTCCAAGGGCGGCACCACCGAACGCGGCATCATGGCGCTGGATGCGGCAGGCGTGGCGTCTGCGTTCGAGGCGGCCGTGCGCGCCGCCAGCCTGCGCAGCGCCGAACTCGGCGATGAACTCGGCAGGCTCGCATGATCGCCGGTGCCCTGCATTTCCTCATCCAGACGATCGGCAACCTGTTCGCCATCGCGGTGTTGCTGCGCTTCATGATGCAGCTCTTCCGCGTGCCCTTCCGCAACCCCTTCGCGCAGTTCGTCGTCGCGCTCACCGACTTTGCGGTGAAACCGCTGCGCCGTGTCGTACCTGGCGTGTTCGGGCTGGACTGGGCCTGCCTGTTGCTGGCCTATCTGGTCGAACTGCTGGTGGTACTGTCGGGCTACTGGCTGAATGACTTTCCCTTCGCCCTGGCAGGCGGCGGCGTCTGGCCGGTATTCCTGGGGCTGGCGCTGGTCCGCTTGCTGTCGCTGGGGATCTATCTGATCATCGGCATCACCCTGGTGAGCGCGGTGCTGTCGTGGGTCAACCCGCACACGCCGCTGATGCCGGTGGTGCAGGCCCTGTCCGAACCTTTCCTGCGGCCGATCCGCCAGTTTGTGCCGCTGATCGCCAATGTGGACCTCTCGCCGATCGTGCTGTTCATCGTCTGCCAGCTGGTGCTGATGGTGCCGGTGATGGCGCTGGAGCGTGCGCTCATCGGTGCCCTGTGAGCGGGAATCTGCCGCCCGCGTGGGCGCGCCGCGAGGGCGAAGCCTGGCTGATCGAGCTGCACGTGCAGCCCGGCACCCGGGCGACGCAGGCCGTGGGCGAGCATGGCGGCCGCCTCAAGCTCAAGATTGCCGCGCTGCCAGTCGATAACAAGGCGAATGCGCACCTGCTCGCCTGGCTGGCTGACCGTCTGGGGGTGGCGAAGGCCGCGGTGACCCTGGTGCGCGGCGATGCCTCGCGGCAGAAGACCGTGGCGGTGCGCGGGGTGGAGCGCCCTTGGCTCGAACTGGTAAAACAGACATGATCTCCTCATGAGCGTGCATCTCGAACAGGAAGTCGCCGATTTCAGCGAACGCCGGCTGCGTCTGGCTACCGCCATTTCCGACTACGCCAACTGGCTGGACCGCCAGCACGGTATCGACGTGGAGCGCACGCTGCGCCTCACCGACACCGCCGCCAGCCTGCGCCAGGACAAGCTGGTGGTCGCCTTCGTCGCCGAGTTTTCGCGCGGCAAGACCGAGCTCATCAACGCCCTGTTCTTTGCCGACCATGGCCAGCGCCTGCTGCCGTCCGACGCGGGGCGCACCACCATGTGCCCCACCGAGCTGCACTACAACGCCGACGAAATGCCGGCGCTGGCACTGCTGCCGATAGAAACGCGCGCGCGCGGCGAAACCCTGGCGCGGCTGAAGCACATGCCCATCGAATGGGTGCGGATTCCGCTCGACCCCGCCGACCCGCGCCAGCTGGCCGACAGCCTGAAGAAGCTGACCGAGACCCGTCCCATGCCAGCGGTGGAGGCCATCGAACTCGGTCTGTGGAGCGGCGAGGACGACACCATGCGCCACCAGCTGCGAGCCGACGGCACGGTCGATGTGCCGGCGTGGCGCTACGCCATGGTCAACTATCCGCATCCGCTTTTGCAGGCCGGGCTCACCATACTCGATACCCCCGGCCTCAACGCGCTGGGGGCGGAACCCGAACTCACCCTGTCGGTGATCCCCAACGCCCACGCCGTGATGTACCTGCTCGCCACCGACACCGGCGTGACGCGCTCCGATCTCGAAATCTGGCAGAAGCACGTGCATCGTCATGCCAACTACCACGTCGCCGTGCTGAACAAGATCGACATGCAGTGGGACGACCTCAAGTCCGAGGCCGAGATCCAGGCCAGCATCGAGCGCCAGGTCGAAGAAACCGCCCGCGTGCTCAAGCTGCCGCGCAGCCGCGTGTTCGCCGTGTCCGCGCAGAAGGCGCTGGCGGCGAAGATACGCGGCGACGTCGCGCTGCGCCTGCGTTCCGGCATCGACGCGCTGGAATATCTGCTGGCGCACCAGGTCATCCCCTCGCGGCGCGACATGCTGCACCACGCCGTCGCCCGCGAAATCGGCAACATGCTCGACGAAAGCCAGTCCAGTCTGGCCGCGCGCATCCAGCGCAGCAGCGAAGAGCTGATCCAGCTTACCCAGCTGTCCGGCAAGAACCGCGACCTCATCGCCCAGACGCGCGCTGCCCTGCAACAGGAAAAGGACGCCTACGACGCCACCGCCGAGCAATTCCGCGTCACCCGCAAATCCCTGCAGGGGCAGGGTGACCACCTGCTCGGCAATCTGTCGCAGGCCACGCTCGACGGCATCCTCGCCGATGCCCGCTCGGCCATGGAAGGCAGCTGGACCACGCGCGGCCTCACCCATGGCATCCGCCAGCTGTCTGAACAGATGAATGATCGCCTGCAGCAGGCCAGCCAGCTTGCCGACAACATGCTCGACGCCCTGGAGCAGGCCTACATCCGTTTTCATCGCCAGCACAACCTGCCCAGGATGCAGGTGCCGCGACTTGACCTCACCGCCTATCGCAACCGCCTGCAGACGCTGGTGCAGGAAACCGAGGCATTCTGCCGCGACCCCGCCAACCTCATGTTGGAAAAGCGCTTCATGATCCGGCGCTTTTTTGCCAGCCTGGCAGAAGAAGCCAAGAAGGCTTTCGACCTGGCCCGCACCGACGCCGAACGCTGGCTGCGCATTGCGCTCGATCCGGTGATGACCCGCATCCGCGAGCACAAGCAATACCTCGACGGCCGGCTGGGCAACCTTCAGCGCATTCTGGAGAACATGGGCACCCTGCACGGGCGCATGGCCCAGATCAAGGACGACATCGGTGCCCTGAGGCAGGACAAGGCGGAACTGACGAAGATCGCGGCGGCGCTGGCGGGCTGAGCTGGCCCCGCTCACCTGCAGGGGTCAGGATCGTGCGGTTGGGTGCGGGTTTGCGTGTTGACGGGCCAGAAAACCGTCCGCCAGTGCCTTGTAGAGCGGGCGAGGGCATACCATGCGCGAAACTCCGGCCGCAATCAGGGTCGCTAGCATGAGCGGAACGACCATGTCGTGGTTGGCCGTCATTTCCATGACGATGACGAATGCCGTAATCGGTGCCTGGACCACACCCGCGAAGTAGGCCGCCATGCCGACGATGGCGAGTGCGCGACCATCGACCATGCCGAAGAGATCAGCGAGGGCCTGGCCGACCCCGGCACCTGCGGACAGACTCGGCGCGAACAGGCCGCCGGGAATGCCGCTGATGAACGATACGAAAGTCGCGAGCATTTTCCAAAACGCGTAGCCGGCAGCGGGCGCTTCGCCGCCTTCGATCAGGCGGCGGGCTTCTTCGTAGCCGCTGCCGTAGGCCGTGCTGCCAGAAGCCATTCCAATTAGTGCGAGTGCGAGCCCGCAACTGGCGGCAAAGCTAACCGGATGGGCTTTCACCATGATGCCCAACTGACCGGGGAGTCCTTTCAGGGTAAAGCCGAGCAGGACACGACTGAAACCACCGCCCAGCAATCCTCCCGCGATACCGCAGACGAGCACAGCTGCCCAGCCCCGGACGCCGCTCAGAGCTGCACTGGATTCGCCGAAATAGGTGTAATCGCCCTGGACATAAATCGCAGCCAGGCCGGCAATGATGACGGCGGTGAGCAAGGTGCCGCTGGAGCGTTCTTCGAATGATCGCGCCATTTCTTCGATGGCGAACACAATCCCGGCCAGCGGCGTGTTGAACGCGGCGGCCACGCCGGCTGCGCCCCCGGCGACGATCAGCCCGCGTTCCATCATGTGGATGGGAAAACGGATCAGCCAGCGCAGGTTGTAGAGCAGGGCAGCACCGATCTGTACGGTCGGGCCTTCCCGTCCGACACTGGCACCGCCGGCCATGCCCAGGCAGGTCAGCAGCGTCTTGCCGAAAGCAGTCTTGAGCGAAAGTACCTGATCGCGTGCCCGTCCGTCTGGCATGCGCAGCGCGGCAATAGTTTGCGGAATGCCGCTGCCTTCAGCACCCTTGAAAAATCGCTGGGTAAGCGCGGCGACCAGCGCGAGGGTCAGGGGAGTGACGAGCAGGGGAAGCCAGGGCCGGTCGGCAATGAGCTGATGAAAGAACGCCTGGGCAGAGTCACTACCCAGTGCAAAAGCGGTTGCTGCGAGTCCGACGCCGACCGCGCCTGTCCAGAACAGGACGCGTCGCGCCCATAGCCGGACAGAGAGCAGGCGCACGCGCTGGCGTCGCCGGACCAGCTTGAGATCGGGCAGGGGAAACATGTGTGCAATAGTAAACGCTCGACGTGTTCACGGAGCGGCGAGTGCGGGGCGCAGCCGGGAAGGGAAAGATCGCACGCCATGAGACATGAAGCTATCGACCTGCATTTGCTGATTGGTGGTGAAACCCCAATCCTGTTGCAGGAGGGTTATCCGTTCAACCGCCCCAGCAATGCCGCAGTCTTCTCCGGGTCGGTGTTCTTCAACAGCTTCTGCGCGATGGGGCTGATTTCATCCAGATGCGAGCGCAGAACCTGCTGCTTCACCTGCAACAGGCTGGCGGGCTGCATGGAAAACGAGCGCAGGCCCAATCCCAGTAGCAAACGCGTCAGCAGAGGATCGCCGGCCATTTCGCCGCAGACGGAAACCGGCTTGCCTGCCTTGGCACCGGCGCGCAGGGTTTGCTGGATGAGCCCGAGCACGGCTGGGTGCAAGGGGTCGTAGAGATGCGCCACGCTGTCGTCGGCGCGGTCGATGGCGAGGGTGTACTGGATGAGGTCGTTGGTGCCGATCGAGAGGAAGTCGAGCTGCTCGGCAAAGAACGTGGCCGAGAGCGCGGCGGCGGGCACTTCGATCATGCCGCCGACGGGGATGCCGTCGTCGAACTTGAGGCCGTCACGGCGCAAGGAGTCCTTGGCTTCGTCGATGCGCTGCAGGGTCTGGCGCAGTTCGACGAAGTTGGCGAGCATGGGCACGAGGATGCGCACGCGGCCGTGTTTCGAGGCGCGCAGGATGGCGCGCAGCTGGGTGTGGAACAGGCCGGGTTCGACGAGGCAGAGGCGGATCGCGCGCAGGCCGAGCGCGGGATTGTCGGCGACGGTGTGCCCCCAGGGCGCCTGCTTGTCGGCACCGAGGTCGAGGGTGCGGATGGTGACGGGTTTGCCGTCGAGCGCCTCGGCCACGGCCTTGTAGGCTTCGTATTGTTCGTCTTCGGTGGGCAGGTCGGCGCGGTTGAGGAAGAGGAATTCGCTGCGGAACAGGCCCACGCCGTGCGCGCCGGCCGCCTTCACGGCGTCGATGTCGCTGACGAGTTCGATGTTGGCCATGAGCTCGACCGTGGTGCCGTCGAGCGTGGCGGATTTGCTGGATTTCAGGCGCTGGAGCTTGTCGGTGTCGATGCGCCACTGGTTTTGCCGTAGCCGGTATTCGGCCAGCACGGCTTCGTCGGGATTGACGAGCACGACGCCGTCGCGGCCGTCGACGATGAGCAGGTCGTGGTCGCGGATAAGTCCGCGCGCGTTGTGCATCGCCATCACCGACGGCATCGCCATGCTGCGCGCCAGGATTGCGGTGTGCGAGGTGGCCCCGCCGAGGTCGGTGACGAACGCGGCGAAGTGTACGTTCTTGAAGATGACCATGTCGGCCGGTGACAGCTCGTGCGCGACGAGGATGCGTTCGCTGTCGAAATCGACATCCAGCGGCAGGTGGCTGGGATGACCCATCAGTGACTTGAGCACGCGCTGCACCACCTGCACCACGTCTTCCTGGCGGCTGCGCAGATAGGCGTCGTCGATTTCCTCGAAGCGCGCGACCAGCGCCTCCATCTGCTGCGCCAGCGCCCATTCGGCGTTGCACTGGGTTTCGCGGATGAGGCGCTTGGGTTCCTCGGCGATCATCGAATCGCCGAGGAACATCAGGTGCATGTCGAGAAAGGCCGACAGCTCCGCCGGCGCATTGGCCGGAATGTGGTCGCGCAGGGTTTCGAGTTCGCTGCGCGTGGCGAGGATGGCTTCGTCGAAACGCGCGAGCTCTTCGTCGATGTACTGCTTGTCGAGCATGTACTGCGGGACCTCGACTCGCGCATTGGACGTGAGGTGGGCGTAGCCGATGGCGATGCCGCCCGAAACGCCGATGCCGTGGAGCGAGAAGCTCATGGCCTCATTCCTCGCCGAAGCCGCTGGCGATCAGCTCGGCCAGCGCGTCGAGCGCGGCGTCGGCGTCCGGGCCTTCGGTTTCGATCGTGACCGTGCTGCCCTTGGCGGCGGCGAGCATCATCACGCCCATGATGCTCTTGGCGTTGATGCGGCGGCCGTTCTTCGTCATGTGAACCTCGCTGGAAAAGCGCGAGGCCAGCTGGGTGAGCTTGGCGGAAGGGCGGGCGTGCAGCCCGAGCTTGTTGACGATTTCAATGTCCCGTTGCGGCATGGCACATGGTCTCGGAAATATGCTGGATGCTGTCGCGCCCGCCTTCGACGATGCTGGCGACGAGCTGCGGCAGTGTCAGCGTGTCGCGCGTGGTCAGGGCTTTCAGCAGCATGGGCAGGTTGGCTCCGGAGATGCCTTCGACGTGGTCTGGCAGCAGTTGCCGGCACAGCGTGTTGCACGGCGTCGCGCCGTACACGTCGGCGAGCACCAGCACGCCGTCGCCGGGTTTGTCGTTGAACGCGGCGAGAGCTTTGAGCCGAGCGTGCAGCACGGTCTGCCGCTCGTCCGGGTCGGCGTGGCCGGTGAAATCAATGGTGGCGAGCGCAGGCGGGTGCGTGCCGAGAACATGGATGGCGCATTCGACGAGACTGTCGGCGAGCGAGCCGTGTGCAACGATGAGAATGCCGATCATGGCGTGGGGATCACAAGCAAAATCAAAAACGTAGTTTAACGGAGGCGCGCCTGCATCGCAGGCGAGATGAGCAGTTTGCCTGCGGCATCGACGGCCAGCCAGGTGTCGATGCCGAGTGCGCGGGCGCGCGACGCCAGGTGGCCGGCCCCGTCGATGAAGAGGGGCTTGGATAGCGCGTCAGAGCGCGTGCCCGCCCGTGTGCCCTGTACCAGGATGGTCACCGATTGCATGTCCTTGGCTGGCCAGCCTGTGCGCGGGTCGATGAGGTGGCAATATCGCCGGCCTGCCGCTTCAAAATAGCGCTGGTAGTCGCCCGAGGTACCGAGCGCCTCGCCATCGGCGAGTTCCAGCGTGGCGAGCACGCCGGGCTTGCGCGGGTGCTGGATGCCGACGCGCCACGGCCGGCTGCCGGCCTCGCCCAGGGCGAGCACGTTGCCGCCGATGTTGACGAGTGCATTGGCGATGCCGTGCCGTTTCAGGATGGCGGCGGCTTGGTCGAGCGCCGCGCCCTTGGCGTAGCCGCCCAGATCGAGCTGCACCGCAGGGTTGATGCTCGACACGCGTGTGCCGGCCACCACCAGCTGCGCCATGCGCGGCTGCTGCGCAACTTGGTCTGTCAGTATCTGTCGATCCGGCACACGCCCCTGCGGTGTGTCGGCGTGAAAACCCCACAGCGCGATCAGCCCGCCGATGGCCGGATTGAAGAGTTCGTCGGACTGTGCGGCGAGCGCCTGCGCGTCTGTCAGCAGGGTGGCAAGGCCGGGCGAGACCGTCATCGATTCGCCGCGCGCGAGCGCGGTGTTGAGCCGGGAGAGTTCGCTGGGCTGCCAGGCGTGCAGCTGGCGGTGCAGCGCGTCGAAGCGCGCCAGCACCTCGGCTATGGCTAGCTCGGCCCCCGGCGCGTTCACCACGCTCACTTCGACCAGGGTGCCGAAGACGTAGGCCTGCTGCTTGACGATATCCGGTTCGCGCGCGCAGCTGGCCAGCAGCAGCACGCAAAGAAAAGCCAGCGCGCGTCGCATCAAGCGCGTTCCAGCGCCTCGATGAAACGCGCCGCGACGTCGACGCCGGCCTGGGCGTGGATTTCCTGGAAGCCGGTGGGGCTGGTGACGTTGATTTCGGTGAGGCAGTCGCCGATCACGTCGAGCCCGGCAAGGAAGATGCCGCGTTCACGCGCCCACGGCGCGAGGGTTTCGGCGATTTCGCGGTCGCGGTCGGAGAGCGGTTGCGCCCGTGCGGTGCCGCCGGCGGCGAGGTTGCCGCGTGTCTCGCCCGCCTTGGGAATGCGGGCGAGGGCAAACGGGATGACCTCGCCGTCGATCAGCAGGATGCGCTTGTCGCCCTCGCTGATCTCGGGCAGGTAGCGCTGCGCCATGATCGGCCGCCGGCCGCGGTGGGTGAGCGTTTCGAGGATGGCGTTGCGGTTGGGGTCGTTGAAGGCCAGGCGAAAGATGCCCGTGCCGCCCATTTCGGTGAGCGGCTTGACGATGATGTCGCGCTGTTCGAGCAGGAAGGCTTCGATTTCGACCGCCTGCGCCGCCACCAGGGTGGGCGCGGTGAACTGCGGAAAATTCAGGATCGCGAGCTTTTCGTTGAAATCGCGCAGGGCCGAAGGCTTGTTCAGCACGCGCGCGCCGTTGTCTTCGGCCACTGTGAGCAGGTGGGTGGCGAGAAGATAGTCGGTATCGACCGGCGGGTCGGTGCGCATAACGACGGCGTCGAAATCGGCCAGCCGCCACTCGCGTTTGCCGCACACCTGGTACCAGGTGTCTTCTGGAAAGACGTCGAGCGCTTCGCAATCGGCGCAGGCGTCACCCTGGCGGATGTAGAGCTGGGACGCTTCGCAGGCGTGGACTGCGTGGCCGCGTGCATGGGCCGCGCGCATCATCGCCACGCTGGAGTCCTTGTAGGGCTTGAGCCCGGCGAGCGGGTCGACGACGAACAGCAGCTTCATGCAGCGACCGCGTCTTCGGCCTCGTTCAGGGCTTCGTCGAGCTCGATGCTGGCGGCCAGCATCGCCAGCCGCGCGATCACGCCGTAGGCATAGAAGCGGTTGGGGGCGGCGTCGGGGTTGGCCCCGCGATCGGGCGTGAAGCAGGTGGTGTCGAAGGCCAGCGGTACGAAATGCATGCCGGGGCTGTTGAGGTTTTCGTCGGACCCCCGGCTGGTGTGGACGCGGTAGAAACCGCCGATGACAAAGTGGTCGAGCATGTACACCACCGGTTCGGCGACCGCTTCATTGATGCTTTCGAAGGTGTAGACGCCTTCCTGGATCAGCACCTCGCTGATCTCGACGCCTTCCTTGCCGACGGCCATCTTGTTGCGTTGCTTGCGGTTGAGTTCGCGCACGTCGTCGGGGGATTTCACCGTCATGATGCCCATGCCGTAGGTGCCGGCGTCGGCCTTGACGATGACGAAGGGCGGCTGGTCGATGCCATATTCGTCGTATTTGCTCTGGATACGCGCGAGCAGCTTCTCGACCTTTTCAGCGAGGCAGTCTTCGCCCTGGCGCGCGTGAAAATCGATTTTTCCGCACTGGTCAAAATACGGGTCGATGAGCCAGGGGTCGATGTTCACCAGCCGCGCGAATTCAGTGGCGACGTGGCGGTAGGCCCCGAAGTGCCGGGACTTGCGACGCGTGGCCCAGCCGGCGTGCAGGGGCGGCATCACGGTCTGCTCGATGCCCTGCAGGATGTCGGGCGCACCAGCGGAGAGATCGTTGTTGAGCAGGATGGCGCAGGGGTCGAAGTCAGCCAGGCCGACGCGATCCCCCTTGCGCACCAGCGGTTCCAGCGTAAGGCGGCCGCCAGCGGGCAGGTCCAGCGTGGTCGGCTGGGTAATCTCGGGGATCAGGGTGCCGATGCGCACAATGAGACCGGTCTGGCGCAGGATGTGCGCGAGCACCGCGACGTTCTGCAGGTAGAAGGTGTTGCGCGTGTGGTTTTCGGGGATGAGTAGCAGGCGCTGCGCGTCCGGGCAGATTTTTTCCACCGCGCCCATCGCCGCGTGGATGGACAGCGACATGAACGCCGGGTTGAGATTGTTGAAACCGCCGGGAAACAGATTGGTGTCGACCGGTGCCAGCTTGAAGCCGGCGTTGCGGATGTCCACCGAGGTGTAGAAGGGCGCGGCCTGTTCTTTCCATTGCAGGCGGAACCAGTGTTCGATGGTGGGCTGCGCGTCGAGCAGGCGCTTTTCCAGTTCGAGCAGCGGGCCGGTGAGGGCGGTAGTGAGGTAGGGGACCATACAATGCGTCTTGTTCGAGTCACTGCATTGTAGTGCGCTCAGTCCATTTCATGCGCGGTGCGCCAGGCCATGTTCGATATTGTCTTGTATCAGCCCGAAATTCCGCCCAATACCGGCAACCTCATCCGCCTGTCGGCCAACAGCGGGTTCCGTCTGCATCTGGTCGAACCGCTGGGCTTCGACCTGTCGGACAGGCAGGTGGCGCGCGCCGGCCTGGATTACCACGACATGGCCTGCGTGACGGTGCACGCGGACTGGGCGGCGGTGCGCGCCGCACTGGCCGGGCGGCGCTGGTTTGCGCTCACCACCAAGGCGAGTCGGCTGTTCGGGACGGTCACGTATGCGCCCGACGACGTCTTTGTGTTCGGCCCGGAATCACGCGGGCTGCCACCCGAGATTCTCGAAGCGTTTGCACCGGATCATCGCCTGCGCTTGCCGATGCGGCCGGGATCGCGCAGCATGAACCTGTCGAATGCGGTCAGCGTCACGCTGTTCGAGGCGTGGCGGCAGAACGGCTTTGCGGGAGGGGAATGATGACGGGGATGGAATGGCTGGAAGCAGCAAGTTACCTGGTGACCATCGTTGGCCTGCCGTTCGCGATCGCGGTTTACCTGCTGGATCAGCGGCGCGAGCGCCAGAGCGAGGAGGAGGAACTCTTCCTGCGCTTGTCGGATGAATACGCGGATTTCATGCGGCTGGTCATCGAGAATGCCGACCTGCACCTGCTTTCACCCGAAGACCGGGGCGAGCTGAACGATGAGCAGCGCGAACGCAAGCAAGCGCTGTTCGCCATCCTTGTCGCCCTGTTCGAACGCGCCTACGTGCTGGTTTACGAGGACGACATGAGCCGGCAGCAGGCGCGCCTGTGGCAGTCGTGGGCGGACTACATGCACGAGTGGTGTCGACGGGCGGATTTTCGCGCCGCCCTGCCGGCTTTGTCGCAAGGCGAGGATCCCGGTTTCGTTGCCGCTATCAGTCGCATCGCCGAAGAGGCTGCGGCTGTCCGCTGAGCTTCAGACGGTTTCGAAGAGGGGCTGGTCGAGCCAGTCCAGCAGTTCGTCCAGCGGCAGCGGCTTGCTGAAGTAATAGCCCTGGGCCTGGTCGCAGCCCATGCTGCGCAGTGCATCGGCGGCAGCGGCCGTCTCCACGCCCTCGGCGATCACGCCGAGCCCGAGGTTGTGGGCGAGCGCGATGGTCGAGCGCACGATGATGGCGTCCTGGGCATTGTCGACCATGCCGGAGACGAAGGTGCGATCGATCTTCAGGGCGGAAAGCGGCAGCCGGCGCAGATAGGCGAGCGAGGAATAGCCGGTGCCGTAGTCGTCGACAGCGACGTTGGAGCCGAGTCCGGCGAGGTCGCGCAGCACGGCGGTCGAGGTGTCCGGGTCCTGCATCAGCGCAGTTTCCGTGAGTTCGATCTCGATTTCGCCGGGGCCGATCCGGCCGGCGTCGAGCGCCTGTTTCAGATGCGTGGTAAAGCGGTCGTCGAGCAGGTTGCGCGCCGACAGGTTGATGGCGACCGGCTGGGCGTGTTCATGCGCGCGGAGCCGCTGCCTGTCGGCCACCGCCAGATCGAGAATGGCGCGGGTGAAGGGGTGGATGACCTCGTTCATTTCCGCCAGATGCACGAAGGCTGGCGGGTACAAGAGACCGTGGCGCGGGTTGCGCCAGCGCACCAGGGCCTCGAAGCCGGTGACGCGGCGGGTCGCGAGGTCGAGCTTGGGCTGGTAGTGCAGCACCAGTTCGCCGTTTTCCACGGCGTGCGCCAGTTCCACCGCGAGCGTGAGGCGCTCCGGGCTGTAGGTGTCGAAATCGCGGTCGTACACGGCCACGCCCGCCCCGCTCTGCTTGGCCTGGTACATGGCCACGTCGGCGGCGCGCAGGAGGTCGTGGCTGGTGTCGCCGTGCGCGGGGTAGACCGCGACGCCGATGCTGGCACCCACCTGGAGCGGAATGCCCTGGATGACGAAGGGGTCGCGCAGCGCGGCCCTCACCTGCTGCGCCAGGCGCACCGCCGACTCGTCGTCGTCGATGCCGGTGACAAGCAGGGCGAATTCGTCGCCACCCAGCCGGCACACGAGCGCCTGGCGGCCGGCGAGCCCGGCCGCCAGGCGCGGGCCGATCTGGGTCAGCAGCTGGTCGCCGACATGGTGGCCGAGGGTGTCGTTCACTTCCTTGAAGCGGTCGAGGTCGAGCAGCATCAAGGCCGACACGGAGGCACCGGCGCTGCCGATACGTGCAGCGAAATCCCGGTGCAGCACGCTGCGATTGGGCAGCTGGGTGAGGCTGTCGTGGCTGGCCTGGAAGGCGAGTTTGCGGACATTGCGCGCGTTGGCGATGGCCAGTGCCACGGTATTGCTGAAGGCACTGAAGGTGTCGATCTCGATTTCGCTGAAGGCGTGGCGTTCGCCGTAGACGACGTTGAGTCCACCCAGCGCCTGATCGTGATAGACCAGTGGGGCCACCATGCCGGTGCGCAGGTTGACCGAGGCGAGGTTGTCGCGCAGGGAGGGCAGGATACGGAGGTCCTCGCGGAAGTCCTCGCAGATCATGATCTGCTTGTGGGTGACGGCCTCGCCGCATAGGCTGCCGGCGAGGGGGATGCTGCGGGTCTGGTCGAGGAAGGCGTCGTTGAAGCCGCTGCTGGCGGCCAGTTCCAGCCGGCTGCCGTCGTCGCTGAGGAGATAGATGGTGATGTGGGGCGCATGGCTCAGGCTCGCCAGCGCCTCCATGGCCTCGCGCAGGATATCGTCGAGTTCGGGCGAGGCATGGATGCGGTTCGACAGCTGGTTGATCACGCGCAGGCTGTCGTTGCGTTCGATGAGCGCCTGTCGCGATTCGAGCAGCGCCGCCTCGGCGGCCTTATGTGCGCTGAGGTCTGCGGCAATGCCGAGAAAGCCCTCGATGTGGCCGTCCGGCGCGTGCAGTGCACTCACCGACAGGCGTACGGGAAAACGGCTGCCGTCGCGGCGTACGTAGGTCCATTCGCGTTCGTCGATTTCACCGCGCCGGGCGCGGGCGACGAAGGCCTCGAAGCCGGGCTCGAGCGCGATACCGAGTTCACGCCGCAATTCGGCGGCGCGCAGCGAGACTTCGGTGGCGTCGTGGAAGCGCTCGGGGGTGGCCAGCCCGATCATTTCCTCGGCGCGGTAGCCCAGCATCCGTTCGGCGGCGGCGTTGAAGCTCACAATCACGCCGCGCGTGTCGGTGGAGATGATGCCGTACTGGGCGCTGTCGAGCACGGCTTCGCGCCAGTCTGACAGGCGCGCCACGGCGGCGTCGGTGGTGTTCTGGCGACGCAGCGCGCGGCGATAGACGAGTGTCGCCCCGACCAGGAAGACGGCCAGCAGCATCGTTGGCAGGATCGATCTGTCCAGCCATTCCCGGACCAGCGCCCCGAGCGGGAGGATGGCCCCGGCGGTGAGCCCGTATTCGTCGATGCGCTGGTAGTCGACCAGGTGGAGGCCGCCCAGCCGGGGCAGGTCCAGCAGCAGGACGCCCTGCGCTGTTTTATGTTGCGACAGTTCGCGCAGGGTACCGGGGGCGGCCTGGCGCGTGAAGTACTTTTTCAGGATGGTTTCGCGGTCGCCGGCGGGAAGCGGATGGAAATACTGGACATAGCCGTCGTCGCGCAGCAGGACCGTGGTGGTGCGTGGCGGCAGGCTGGCATGGGCGAGCAGGGAATGGCCGCCTGCGATCGGATAGCCGGCGGTCATCACCGCCACCGGTTCGCCGTGCGCACCGAGGATGGGGACGCGAACCGGTATGACCCATTGCTTCAGCAGTTGCATGAAGTAGGGCCGGCCGATTTCCAGCTTGCGGGTCTGCAGGCATTTCAGGAAGCTGTCGTGCGTTTCTGCCTGACGTAGCAGATTGGGCAGGGGGGTACCCGGTGGCAGGCCGCTGATCAGCAGCAGTTGGCCGTCGGTGCGGGCGAGGCCAAAGCCTGCCATGCCGGGGTCGATGCTGCGAATGCGCTCGAACAGGGCGCGCCCGCTTTCCGGTGAATCAAGCGTGTCGAGTGCGGCCAGTTCGGTGCCGATGCCGCGCAGGATCAGCTCGTAGTTGCGCAGGGTGGTGCGGGTATTCTGCACCAGCGTGCTGTTCAGGTAACGCAGGCTGGCTTCGGCATCCTGGCGGGTTTCGAACGCGTGGCGGACGAGCGCCGCACCATAGGCGGCCACGAGGAAGCCGACCAGAACGTAGAAAAGGCCACGCATGGGTTTGTTCGGTGGCGACGTGAGCGGTAGGGTCATGCAAGAAGAGAAAACGGGACGCAAAGCGCGATGACGCTATTACGGGCATGGCTGGGCGGGCCTGAAGCCCCTGGTTCAGAACTCGGGGCGAATATTCCGGTTCAGGAGGGCGTCGACGGCCTGCGTGGCGTGCAGCTTGTCGTAAAGAATGCGGCGCACGGCGCGGGTGATCGGCATGTCGACGCCCAGTTGCGTGGCCAGGGCGTCGACCTCGCGGGTGGTCGTCACGCCCTCTGCCACGTGCCCCAGTTCAGCGAGGATGGCATCGAGGCTCTGTCCCTGTGCCAGCCGAAGGCCTACCTGGCGGTTACGCGACAGGTCGCCGGTGGTGGTGAGAATCAGATCGCCCAGGCCCGACAGGCCCATGAAGGTTTCAGCATGGCCGCCCAGGTGGACACCGAGCCGGGTCATCTCGGCCAGCCCCCGGGTCACGAGTGCGGCACGGGCATTGTGGCCCAGCTTCAGTCCGTCGCAGATGCCGGCGGCGATGGCCATGACATTCTTCAGCGCGCCGCCGATTTCCACGCCGATCACATCGTCGTGCGCGTAGATGCGCAGACGCGGGCCGGACAGCGCCTCTGCCTGGCGCTGCGCCCAGGCGGCGTCATGCGAGGCAAGCGTCAGGGCGGTGGGGCAACCCCGGGCGACTTCGAGCGCGAAGCTGGGACCGGACAGTACCCCGGCGGCGGTGTTCGGCACGGTGTCCAGGACGAGCTGGTGCGGCAATCTGCCCGTACCCTGTTCAAAGCCCTTGCAGACCCAGACCAGCGGTGGCAGGTTGGGGCGTTTCGCCAGGACATCGAGCGTGGCGCGCAGGCCGTGGCTGGGGACGGCAATCAGCAACAGGTCGGCATGATCGACCGCCGTGGCAAAGTCAGCTTCGTACGCGAGCGTGGCGGGCAGGCGGCAATCCGGCAGATGGCGCGCGTTGACACCGGTGCGGCGCATGGCGTCGAGTTCGTCGGCATGGCGGCCCCAGAGCGTGACCGTGTGTTCGGAGGCCCAGTGGGCGGCGAGCGCCGTACCCCAGGCCCCGGCACCCAGCACGGTAAGTTTCATTGTCCCCATGCCTCGAAGGCGGGCAGCCAGCCGGTAAGGCCGTCAGCGTGACGCACCGGCAGCCAGCCGTCGGCGCGCATCTCGCCCGTGACCCGCAGCAGCACGCCGCGTACGGCACGGAACACGACTTCGGCGTCGGCGCGGGGCTCACGCCGCACGTCGCTGAGTTCGGCCTTGACCATTACCGTCCGGGCACCGCCGAGCGCGGCTTTCTCGATCCAGGCCAGTTGTCCGCCGGGGTCGCGTACCTTGGCCCAGCCCTCGGTATCCACCACGATTTCCAGCGGCAAGCCCGCGCTGGCCACAGCCACGCGCGACGCAGCCGTCGAGGGAGCATCGTAGAGCAGCGCCGGGCGCGCCGTGCTGCGATAGTCCAGCGCGTGGGCCGGAGAGAGCAACGCGAGCGACAGGGCCGCTACGCCCAAGCGGATGCTCAATGCGTTTGCACAGGCTCGGCCTGTTGTTGCTGGGCCTGTTGCTGCTGCATGAACAGCGCCTCGAAATTAACCGGGTTGAGCAGCAGCGGCGGGAAGCCGGCGCGGATCACCACGTCGGAGACGGTTTCGCGCAAGTAGGGGAAGACGATGTTGGGGCAGCCAATGCCGAGCACCATGGGCATCTGGTCGGCAGGCACGTTCTGGATGCGGAACACGCCGGCCTGCGTGCACTCGACCAGGAACATGGTCTTGTCGCCTGCCTTGGCGGTGACCGTGACGGTGATACTGGTGTGGTACACGTCCTGCGCCAGCGCGCGGCTTTCGGTGGACAGGTTCACGTCCATCTTGGGGGCGTCGCGCTCGGTGAAGATGCCCGGTGCGTTCGGGACTTCGACCGACAGGTCCTTGACGTAGAGCTTTTCGATATTGAATACGGGTTGTTGCAGTTCGTCCGCCATGGTGTCTCCCTGGATCAGAAAACCGGTGCGGCGCGCACCGGCAAAACGACCATTCTAACCCGGCTTTAATGTACGCCCTGTGACGCCAGCCACGCCTTGAGATTGCGCGCGTCGAGCGCGCCCGACACGCGGGCGGCTTCCTCGCCTTCACGGTACAGCACCAGGGTGGGAATGCTCTTGATGTGCGCGCGCAGCGAGAGCTTGGGATGCGCCTCGGTTTCCACCTTGGCAAAGCGCACGCGCGTGGCCATTTCGGCCGCCACCTGCTTGAAGACCGGGGCCATCATCTTGCATGGGCCGCACCACTCGGCCCAGAAATCCACCAGAACCGGCAGGCCTGAACGCTCGACGAAACGGTCAAAGCTATCGGTGGTGAGATCGACCGGCACACCGGGCAGGAGCGGGGTGCTGCACTGGCCGCATTTGGGGCCGTCGGCGAGGCGCGTGTCGGGCACACGGTTGATGGCGAGACAGTGGGGGCAGACGAGTTCCATGGCGATATCCTGATGACGCAATGTCTGCCATATGGAGCCGCCCGGGCCATTTGCAAGCCCGGCCGCGCGGCACTCAGCTGTTGAGTAGCGGCACCAGCTTGCCGGCGGCGTCGAGCGCCGAGGTGTCGTCGAAGCCGCCGACATGGGTGTCGCCGATGAAGACCTGCGGCACGGTGCGGCGGCCGGTTCGGGCGATCATTTCATCCTGTTTCTGCGGTTCCAGATCGATACGGATTTTTTCGATCTCGGTGACGCCACGGTTTTTCAGCAGGCGCTCTGCGGCGACGCAGTAGGGGCAGACGGCAGTGCAGTACATGACGACTTTTTGCATGGTGCTTTCTCGCTTATTTCTTTTTGGTCACCGGCAGGTTGGCGCGTTCCCACGCCAGAATGCCGCCGGCCAGGTTGTAGACGGTGGTGAACCCGGCTTTTTTCAGGATGCCACAGGCGCGTGCAGAGCGCGCGCCGCTGCGGCAGTTGACCAGAACCGGCTTGTCCTTGTGCGCGTCGAGTTCGCCCAGCCGTTTGCCGAGCTGCCCGAGCGGAATGTGCTTGGCCTTGGGAATGTGGCCGGATTCGAATTCGCCGGTTTCACGCACGTCGAGCACCAGCGCCTCGTCGTTGTAGAGGCGGGTGGCTTTCAGGGTGTCGGCCTGTTCGACGCCTGACAGCTTGCTGCCGACGAAGGACCACAGCAGCATGGCCCCGGACACCCCGGCCAGCGCGAGGAGCATCCAGTTTGCCTGGAGGAATTGCGTATCCATGTGCGCCCGATCAGAGACCGCAACCCTGCTTCACACCCGCCTTCTTCAGCATCATGTCCATCGGGCAGAAGCGGGTGAAGCCGGACTGGAACAGGTTGAAGCCGACGAAGGCGGTGAACCACAGCCACGACAACTGGGTCATGTCGACACTGCCGGAAAAATGCGCCAGCGCCAGCGAGAGCATGATGAAAAATCCGGCCACGATGCGGACGATGCGTTCGATGGTCATGTTGAAGCTCCTGTGAGAATTATTGACGGGAAAATGTACGGTAGTTGGCGGCGTAGTACAGCACCGGGATGACGACCAGCGTCAGCAGGGTGGAGACCGCGATACCGAAGATGAGCGCAACCGCGAGGCCGGAGAAGATCGGGTCGTCGAGGATGAAAAATGCGCCCAGCATGGCGGCCAGACCGGTCAGCACAATGGGCTTGGCGCGGGTGGCGCCAGCCTGGATCACGGCTTCCTGGAAATCCATGCCGTCGCGGGTTTGCTGGTTGATGAAATCGACCAGCAGGATGGAGTTGCGCACGATGATGCCGGCGAGCGCAATCATCCCGATCATCGAGGTGGCGGTGAACTGCGCGCCGAGCAGCGCGTGGCCGGGCATCACGCCGATGATGGTGAGCGGGATCGGCGCCATGATGATGAGCGGCGTGAGATAGCTCTTGAACTGCGCGACCACCAGGATGTAGATCAGGATCAGGCCGACGGCGTAGGCGATGCCCATGTCGCGGAAGGTCTCGTAGGTGACCTGCCATTCGCCGTCCCATTTCAGGGCAAACCCGGCATAGGGGTCGTCGGGCTGCTGGATGAAATACTCAGCCAGCGTGCCGCCTTCCTTGAGTTCTCGATCCTTGAGTTCGCCACGCATGCCGAACAGGCCATACAGCGGCGAATCGAGCGCACCGCCGGTGTCGCCGACGACGAAGACGACCGGCAGCAGGTCCTTGTGATAGATGGTTTTCTCACGTTCGGTGGGCATCACCTCGACCAGTTCAGAGAGCGGCACGAGGTTGCCGTCGTTGCCGCGCACGGTGAGTTTCAGCAGTTCGTCGATGCCGCTCTGCTTTTCCGGCGGCAGCGTGATGCGCACCGGAATTTCATACTTGGCCCCGCTGCCGTGGATGGGGGTGACGTTCTCGCCGGACAGGCCCATTTTCATGGCGGCGACGACATCCTTCTGCGCCACGCCGGCGACCGCCGCCTTGTTCTGCAACACGCGCAGCACAAAGCGCTGGGCGTCGTCCTCGACGGTGTCGTCGATGGCGACGATGCCGTCGGTTTTCTCGAATACGCCGCGCACCTGTTTGGCGACGGTGATCTGCGCGTCGTAGTCGGGGCCGTAGATTTCGGCGACGATAGGCGACATCACCGGCGGCCCGGGCGGCACTTCAACCACCTTGACGTCGGCCCCGTGTTTGTTGGCGATGACTTCGACCACCGGGCGGATTGCCTGCGCGATGTCGTGGCTCTTGCGGTCACGTTCGTGCTTGTCGACAAGATTGACCTGAAGATCACCGACTTCGGGGCCGCTGCGCAGGTAATACTGCCGCACCAGACCGTTGAAGTTGATCGGCGCGGCAGTGCCGGCGTAGGCCTGGTAGTCGGTGACTTCCGGTACCTTTGCCACGGCTTCGCCCATTTCGGCGAGTACCTGCGCGGTTTTTTCCAGCGGTGTGCCCACCGGCATGTCGACGATGATCTGGAACTCCGACTTGTTGTCGAACGGCAGCATCTTGAGGATGACCAGCTGCACCACCGGCAGCGCAACCGAAATCAGGATCGCGGCACCGATGCCCAGCCAGAGTTTGCGCCTTGCACCTTTGCCAGCCTCGCCGCGCAGGAAGGGTGTGAGGCGGGCACGAAACAGCTTGAGCAGCTTGTCGTTGCCCGCTTCGGCGTGGCCATGCGCGCCTTGCTTGATGAGCTTGAGCGCCAGCCAGGGCGTGACGATGAAGGCGATCGCCAGCGAAATGACCATGCCGATCGAGGCATTGATCGGGATCGGGCTCATGTACGGGCCCATCAGGCCGGAGACGAACGCCATCGGCAGGAGCGCGGCGATGACGGTGAGCGTGGCGAGGATGGTCGGGCCGCCCACTTCGTCCACCGCGCGCGGGATGATGGCTTCGAGTCCGTCGTGATCCAGCCCCATCCTGCGGTGGATGTTTTCCACGACGACGATGGCGTCGTCGACCAGGATGCCGATGGAGAAGATGAGCGCGAACAGCGACACGCGGTTTAGCGTGAAGCCCCACGCCCACGACGCGAAGAGGGTGGCGGCAAGCGTCAGCAGCACCGCCGCGCCGACGATCAGCGCTTCGCGGCGACCGATGGCGAACAGCACCAGGAGCACCACCGAGGCGGTGGCAAAGATCAGCTTCTGGATCAGCTTCTTGGCCTTGTCGTCGGCGGTGGCACCGTAGTTTCGGGTGACACTGACTTCCACGCCTTCGGGCAGCACGCTGTTTTCCAGCGCCTGGACGCGGGCGATCACTTTCTCGGCGACATCGACAGCGTTTTCGCCGGGTTTCTTGGATACCGCGAGAGTGACGGCAGGGTAGGTCTGGCCGACGCCGGGCTGGTCCGCGCCACCGGCACCGGGGCCATACCAGACGTAGCGCGCTGGCTGGTCGGGGCCGGCGACAACGGTGGCGACGTCGTTCATGTACACCGGGCGGCCTTGCGACACGCCGACGACCAGCTGTTTCACGTCGGCCGCGCCGGTGAGGAAGGTGCCGGTCTGGACGAGGATTTCCTGGTTGTTGGACACCAGTGTGCCCGACGGCTGGGCGGCGTTGGACACCTGCAGCGCGTCGCGGATGTCCTTGGCCGTCACGCCGAAGGCCGCCATGCGTTCGGGGTCCATCATCACCCGTACGGCGCGGCCGGGGCCGCCGACGGTGGTGACTTCGCGCGTGCCGGCGATGCGCTTGAGCTCGATCTCGGCGGCGTGTGCCGCCTGTTCGAGTTCGTACGCCCCGCGTGCCGGGTCGCGCGTCCACAGGGTGACGGTGACGATGGGCACATCGTCGATGCCGAGCGGCTTGATGATGGGCTCGCCGACGCCGAGTTCGGGTGACACCCAGTCACGGTTGGCCTGGATCGTGTCGTACAGCCGCACCAGCGCCTGCGTGCGGTCCTGGCCCACCAGGTATTGCACGGTCAGCACCGCCATGCCGGGTTTGGACACGGAGTAGATGTGCTCGATACCGGCGATCTGCGACAGCACCTGCTCGGCTGGTGTGGCCACCAGCGCCTCAACGTCCTTGGCCGACGCGCCCGGGAAGGGGATGAACACGTTGGCCATGGTCACGTTGATCTGTGGCTCTTCCTCACGCGGCGTGACGAGGATGGCGAACAGGCCCAGTAGCGCCGCGATCAGCGCGATCAGCGGCGTGAGCTGGGAAGTGAGGAAGAAGCGGGCGATGCGTCCGGAGGGTCCCATGCGCGTCCCCGATTATGGCTTGGCGGCGTTGGCGGCGCGCTTGGCGTAGATGCCTGCCTTCACCGGATCGAGCGCGATCGTCTCACCCGGGTTCAGGCCGGCCAGCACTTCGACCCGGCCGCGCGCGTCCGGCGTGCCCAGGCGCAATTGCCGCAGGCTGACCTTGTCCTTGTCGACCACGTAGACGGCGGTGATTTCGGAACGGCGCACCACGGCGCTGGCGGGTATGACGAGCTTGCGCGCGCTTCCTACCGAGAAATGCGCACGGGCGAACATGCCGGGGATCACGCCTTCGAGATTGTCTGGCAGCTCGATGCGCACCTTGACGGTGTGGGTTGCGCTGTCGGCCGAGGGCAGCACGGTCACGCCAGTGGCGTCGATCCATTTGTTGAGCGAGGGGATTTCAACCGAAACACGCGGCGCGGCTTTCACCTCGGCGAGCTTGTACTGCGGGATGTTGGCGATGACGCGCATGTCTTTGGGGTCAAAGCCGGTCATCAGCGGCTTGCCGGGCGTGACCGTTTCGCCGACCTCCACATGGCGGGCGGCGACGACGCCGGAGAAGGGCGCGACGATGGTGGTGTAGCTCGACAGGGCGGCAGACTGGCCGACCCCCGCGCGGGCGGCGCGGGCCGCAGCCTCGGCCGCGCGAAATTCCGAGGTGGCGCGATCAAGCGCAGCCTGGCTGATGAATTTTTGCTGGAACAGCTGCTGCTGGCGTTCGTAGTTGGCGCGGGCGTTGGCCAGGTTGGCGGCAGCCTGGGCGACCTGCGCCTGGCTGCCGGCGACAGCCGCGCCGAGTTCCTGTGCCGACAGGCGAACAATGACCGTGCCTGATTTCACGTAATCGCCCGCGTCAAAGTTCACCGCCGATACCCGGCCGGAGACTTGTGCTGCGACGGTTGACTGTTTGACCGCTTCGACCGAGGCTTCAGACGAATAGGCCGTATCTGTGACCTGATACTGGACAGGCGCGACAGCAAAAGGCAGGGCAGCCCAGGCTGAGGGCGCGGCGAGGACGAGACTGGCGAGCAGGCGGGCAGGGGTCAGCACGGGCACATCTCCAAAAAATCGTTCATTAGAATATTCTAATTTATTATTTCAATCAAGCGCTTGTGCGCTGATTCTGGCGTGCGGAGGGATGTTCAGGCGCGAGTATGCCGCAGCATGACGCTGCAAGCCATCCCGCCCGCCTGTCAGTCGGGCGGGGGAGGCAGGAGAGCCTTACTTGGAAAAACCGCAGAAGACGTCGCGCATCATGCCCAGCAGTTTGAGCGTGCGCGTGTCACCCACGCGGTAATAGACGCGGTTGGCGTCCTTGCGGGTGCGCAGGACGCCCTTGTCGCGCAGGATGGCGAGATGCTGGGAGATATTGCTCTGCGAGGTGCCGACGTTGTCGACGATGTCCTGCACGCTGACCTCCTTGTCGCCCAGTACGCACAGGATTTTCAGGCGCAACGGATGGGACATGGCCTTCATCGCGCGTGAGGCCTGCTCGATATGTTCGTCCTTGTCCAGGAGATCCACTGCGTCCCAGTCTGCAGACATGTTCATTACCCCGATCCTGTTCGTGTAGTACCCTCTCGATCGACGTTTTCCTGATTGCCGGTCCGTGTCGAGCGGGAAGGAAATGTAGATTAGCAATCACGCATATATTAAAATATTCCCATAAAAACGCTTCGGGACATACACATTTTTTCATGAAGACCTTGCCGGTTCTCCTCATCATCCTCGACGGTTTCGGCTGCCGCGCCGAACGCGAAGACAACGCGATCGCGCAGGCCAGCAAGCCCAATTTCGACCGATTCTGGAAGGGCAACCCGCATACCCTGATCCATGCTTCGGAAATGGAGGTCGGGCTGCCGCGAGGCCAGATGGGCAATTCCGAGGTCGGGCACCTCAACATCGGTGCCGGCAGGGTGGTTTACCAGGAGTTCACGCGCATTGATCGCGCCATTGAGTCGGGTTTTTTCTACACCAATCCGGCACTGCTCAATGCCGTGCATCTGGCGCGAGACAACGGCAAGACGCTGCATCTCTTCGGCCTTTTGTCAGATGGCGGGGTGCACAGCCACGAATCGCATTTCCACGCCATGCTCGAACTGGCGCGCCGCGAGGGACTGCGCAAGGTTTGTCTGCACGTTTTCCTGGATGGCCGGGACACGCCACCGAAAAGTGCGGAAATCTACCTCAAGCGCCTGTCGGACAAGATTGCCGAAACCGGTATCGGGCACATCGCCACGATGATAGGCCGCTACTTCGCGATGGACCGCGACCGCCGCTGGCAACGGGTCAAGGCCGCCTATGACTTGCTCACCCTGGGGCGGACAGAATTCTGGGCAGAAACGCCACTGTCGGGTCTGGAAGCGGCCTATGCCCGCGGCGAAAGCGACGAGTTCGTCAAGGCCACTGCGATCCTGCCACCCGACGGCAAGCCGGTGACCATGGAGGATGGCGACTCGGTCGTGTTCCTGAATTTCCGCTCCGACCGCGCCCGTCAGCTCTCGCGCCCGTTCATCGAACCCGATTTCGCCGAGTTCGAACGGGAGGTGACGCCCAGGCTCGCCACCTACTGCACCCTGACGGGCTACAGCGACGACTTCGACGTGTCGGTGGCCTTCCCGCCCGAGCGCATCAAGAACGGCCTGGGCGAATACGTCGCCAACCTCGGCTTGCGCCAGCTGCGTATCGCCGAAACCGAGAAGTATCCGCACGTCACCTTCTTCTTCAACGGCGGCGAGGAAATTTCCTTCCCCGGTGAAGACCGCGTGCTGGTGCCTTCGCCCGATGTGGCCACGTATGACCTCAAACCCGAGATGAGCGCGTTCGAGGTCACCGACAAGCTGCTCGCCGCTATCAATAGCAAGCAGTACAACCTCATCATCTGCAATTACGCCAACCCCGACATGGTCGGGCATACCGGCGATCTCAAGGCCGCGATCAAGGCCATCGAAACCGTGGATACCTGCCTGGGTAAAGTGGTCGAGGCGCAACTGGCCAATGGCGGCGAACTTCTGGTGACTGCCGACCATGGCAACGCGGAGATGATGCGTGACGTGGAAACCCACCAGGCGCACACGGCGCACACCATGAATCTGGTCCCCCTGATCTACATCGGACGCCGCCGCGCCACGCTGGCTGATACCGGTGCGCTGGAGGACATCAGCCCCACCCTCCTCAAGATGATGGGCCTGCCGCAGCCGCCCGAAATGACGGGCGAGTCGCTGGTCCATTTCGAATAGGGTGAAGGCCCGGTCCTGGTTCGTCGCGCTTGCCCTATTTGCGCCGCTGGTCGCAGGGGCGAACCAGGCGGAGCGCAAGCAAACCGAACTGGATGCGCTGAAATCCCGCCTGCAAACACTGCAGAAGGAATTCCAGGCAACACAGTCGCAACGCCGCGAAGCGACAGACGAACTGAAGTCCACTGAACAGGCGGTGAGTGCGGGGCTGCGTCAACTGCGCCAGCTCGACGGTGAACGCCAGCAAACCGAAAGCACGCTGGAGGCGTTGAAGCGCCAGATACAAAGCGTGTCTGCGCACATTGAGTCAGAACAGGCACGTCTGGCCCGTACCCTCAAAAGCAGCCACCTGCGGGGTGAAGGCGATGCATTGAAGCGCATCCTGAACGGCACGGATCCCAACCAGACGGCGCGCGATTTGCGCTATCTCGCTGCGCTCTCACGTGCGCAACAGGCACAGGTGGGGCAACTTCGCGCTGATCTTGCCCGTCTCGCCGAACTGGAGCAGCAGGCGCAAGAAAAGACCGACGCGCTGCAACGCCTGCGCACCGCACAGGCCGCAGAACAGGAAAAGCTGATCAGCGAACGGCGTGCGCGTGAAGCGGTGCTTCAGAAATTGTCTGTGCAGATCCGGCAGCAGAGACGGGAAATCGAAACGCTGAAGCGCGATGAGCGTGCGCTGACGCAACTGGTGCAACGATTGAACCGGATCATGGCCGAACAGGCTGCGCGAGCCGCCCAGAAGGCCCGGGAAGCGCGCAAGGTTGACAAGGAACCTGACGGGCGTCCACGCAAGCCTGTAGGGGTGAATACCGCGACACCCGAGGCATTCCAGGCTGACCGGCCCTTCTCCCGCTTGAAAGGCAGCTTGAGGCTGCCTGTGGCCGGGGAACTCATGAATCGCTTTGGGGCTCCGAGAGAAGGCGGTGGGGTGAGCTGGAAAGGCCTGTTCATCCGCGCCGGTCAAGGGACTGCGGTCAAGGCGATCGCAGCAGGCCAGGTGGTGTTTTCAGACTGGTTGCGCGGCTTCGGCAACCTCATCATCGTTGATCACGGCGAGGGCTATATGAGCCTATACAGCAATAATGAAAGTCTGTATAAGCAGGTGGGCGAGCGGGTCCGGCCCGGCGATGCCCTGGCCTCCGTGGGCAACAGCGGTGGACAGCCTGATACCGGTCTGTATTTTGAAATGCGGCACCAAAGCCGCCCTGTGAACCCCATGCTGTGGGTGAAGAAGTGAACATGACACGCCGAGAGAAAATGACGCACAAGGCTAAATTCGTTCTGGTGGGACTGGCCGGCTTGCTGGCCGGTGCAGCGTTGACAGTCAACCTTTCGGCGGTTGCCGACAAGGACGCGCAGACAGCCTTGCCTGTCGAGGAGTTGCGCGCCTTCACGGATGTCTTTGCGCGCATCAAGAACGATTATGTCGAGCCCGTCGAAGACAAGAAGCTGATCAACGAAGCGATCAACGGCATGTTGAGTGGCCTGGACCCGCATTCGGCCTACCTCGATGCAGAGGGGTTCAAGGACCTTCAGGTTGGCACCCAGGGCGAGTTCGGCGGCCTTGGCATCGAGGTCGGGATGGAAGACGGTTTCGTCAAGGTGGTGTCGCCCATCGAGGATACGCCGGCTTTCAAGGCGGGCGTCAAGGCGGGCGATCTCATCGTCAAGCTCGACGATACCCCGGTCAAGGGGCTGACCCTGAACGACGCGGTCAAGCGGATGCGCGGCAAGCCCGGTTCGACAATCAAGCTCACCATCGTCCGCAAGGGCGTCGACAAGCCGCTGGTGCTGACCCTGACGCGTGCCGTCATCAAGATCCGCAGCGTGAAATCCCAGTTGCTGGAGAATGGCTACGGCTATGTTCGTGTCACCCAGTTCCAGGAGCACACCGGCGAATTGCTCGTTGAGGCGCTGGGCAAGCTCTACAAGGACAACAAGGCCCCGCTCAAGGGCCTGATCCTGGATTTGCGCAATGACCCCGGTGGTCTGCTGAACGGTGCCGTGGCCGTGACCGCCGCCTTCGTCAAGCCGGACAGCCTGGTGGTTTACACCGAAGGTCGCACCGAAGACGCCAAGATGCGCTTGACTGCCAGCCGCGAGCATTATCTTCGCCCGATGCAGATCGATTATCTGAAAAATCTGCCGGAAGGCGTGAAGCAGGTGCCCATGGTCGTGCTGGTCAACAGCGGCTCCGCGTCGGCGTCGGAGATCGTCGCCGGCGCACTGCAGGATCACAAGCGCGCGGTCATTATGGGTACGCGCACTTTCGGCAAGGGCTCGGTGCAGACCATCCTGCCGCTGGGCAACGGCACGGCGATCAAGCTCACCACGGCGCGCTATTTCACGCCCAACGGCCGATCCATCCAGGCCAAGGGGATCGAGCCTGACATCGTCATCGAAGACCCCGCCATGCCGGAAAATGACGATGGGCTCGGCATACGCGAAGCGGATCTCGACAAGCACCTGGCGAATCCCGCAGGGGAGGAGGTTCCTTCCACCCCCGCGAGTCAGGCGGACGAGACGGACAAGCCAGCACCTGCAAGCAAGCCTGCGGACAGCAAGGACAACAAGCGCGTACCGCTCGAGCCGGGTGAAGTCGTGTCCAGGAATGATTTCCAGGTGAATCAGGCGTTGAACCTGCTCAAGGGCTTGCAGATTCTCCAGAATCGCTGAACGGCTGCCTGCTGTTGTCAGGCGGTATACTGGCCCCTATCGCCAGATGGGGGTGCCATGCGTCCATGTGACCTCGAAAAATGCCGGGAAATCGTGTTCCATCCCCTGCCTGCCGGGCAGGTGGAGCGCGTGCTGGCTTTATTCGACGGTCTGGAGGGCTTGCGTGTGCAGCGAGGCACGCGCCCCCACACCGTCATCGTGCACTATCACGTGTGTGAGTACACGCTGGAAGGCCTGGAGTCCGCCTTGGCGAGTCAGGGCTTCCACCTCGACGGCAGCCTGATGAGCAAGCTGCGACGCGCGCTGGCCTACTATTGCGAAAGCGTGCAGCGCCGCAATGTCGCGGCGAACGAGCCCGATCTCAAATCCCAGCAGGCATTCATGAAAGTCTACGATTGCCATCTGCATGGCGATCGTGACGACACGCCGGAAGAATGGCGCGACTACAAATAGGACTCATCTTGCCCGCATGAGTCTGGACGATCCGCAACTGCTGCGTTATAGCCGGCATATCCTGCTTCCCGAAATCGGTGTCGAAGGTCAATCGCGTATTGTGCAGGCCTATGTGCTGGTCGTGGGTGCGGGCGGACTGGGCTGCCCGGCTGCGCTCTACCTTGGCGCGTCGGGTGTCGGACGACTGGTGCTGGCGGACGGCGACACCGTTGATCTCACCAACCTTCAACGCCAGATCGGCCACGACAGCGCCGCGTTGGGGGAAAACAAGGCACAGTCACTCGCGCGCAGGATACACGCCATCAACCCCGGAATACGGGTCGAACCCCATGCGCAGGATTTGTCTGGGGAAGGACTTGAGGCACTCGTCGGCGCGGTCGATCTGGTTGTCGATGCCAGCGATAATTTCGCGACGCGTCATGCTGTCAATCGCGCCTGCGTGGCGCAGGGCAAACCGCTGGTCTCCGGCGCGGCGATCGGGTTTTCCGGGCAGGTGGCGGTGTTCGATACGCGACATCCCCGTGCGCCCTGTTACCACTGCCTGTTTCCGGAGCAGGCGGGCGAAGCGGAAGTGCGCTGTGCCGAAGCGGGCGTGTTTTCGCCGCTGGTCGGCATCATCGGCGCGATGCAGGCCGCCGAGGCGCTGAAGTTGCTGGTGGGGGTGGGCGAATCCCTAACCGGACGGCTGATGCTGTGGGATGGCCTGCGCACCGAGGCGCGGGTGGTCCGGGTGCCGCGCGATCCGGATTGTCCGGTATGCGGCGGTCGGGCTGCTCAGGCTGGGTGAACGGCGAGCAGCCGCGAAATCAGCAATTCGATATCCCCGCCGGGGGCGCGGGTGAAACCGCTCTTGGCAAACTGATGCCAGCGTCCGACAACGGTACAGAGCAGGAGATTGGCGAGCGGCGCGCTGAACTCGGCCGAGGATTCGCCGGCCAGACGCAGGCACTGGCGCAATTGTGCTTCCAGCCGGTCATGCAGCTGGTTGATGCGTTTTTGCAGGCGTTCGTTCTCGTGGACCAAGGCCTCGCCGATCAGCACCCGCGTCATACCGGGATTCTTTGCCGCAAAATTCAGCAGCATGGCGAGTATGGCTTCCACCTGGGCCAGAGGCGAGGGCGTGTCGGCCGTGATGCGGGCAATGAGCCCGAACAGGGTCTGTTCGATGAATTCGATCAGGCCTTCGTACATCTGCGCCTTGCTGGAAAAATGCCGGTACAGCGCCGCTTCCGACACGCCGATGCGGGCGGCAAGTGCGGCTGTGGTGATTTTTTCCGGTTGTGGTTCCTGCAGCATGGCGGCAAGTGTCTGCAGGATTTGCAGACGGCGCTCGCCCGGCTTTCTGGCTTCCCCTTCCATCGAACATCCTTGTCTTTTTCGTGACGGGATTATCAACGAAATTGGAAAAGTTTGGTGGGCCTGCACGGACTTGAACCGTGGACCAAGGGATTATGAGTCCCCTGCTCTAACCAGCTGAGCTACAGGCCCGGGAAAACTGTCCGGATTACTGCTCGCCGCTGCCGACAAAACTCTTCAGTTTCTCGGAGCGGGTCGGGTGACGCAGTTTGCGCAGGGCTTTGGCCTCGATCTGGCGGATCCGTTCACGCGTCACGTCGAACTGCTTGCCGACTTCTTCCAGCGTGTGGTCGGTGTTCATTTCGATGCCGAAACGCATGCGCAGCACCTTGGCCTCGCGCGAGGTGAGACTGTCGAGCACTTCGCGGGTAGCGTCGCGCAGGTTGGCGTAGATCGCAGAATCGTCGGGTGAGAGGGTGCTCGAATCCTCAATGAAGTCGCCCAGATGCGAATCCTCGTCGTCGCCGATGGGGGTCTCCATCGAGATCGGCTCCTTGGCGATCTTCATGATCTTGCGGATCTTGTCTTCCGGCATTTCCATTTTCACCGCGAGCGTCGCGGGGTCCGGCTCGATGCCGGTTTCCTGCAGGATCTGACGGCTGATGCGGTTCATCTTGTTGATGGTTTCGATCATGTGCACCGGGATGCGGATGGTGCGCGCCTGGTCGGCGATCGAACGCGTGATCGCCTGGCGGGAGGAATTGCAGGCCGCGGTTGGTGTATTTCTTGGCGATGGAGATCACCAGACGCAGGTTGGCCTCGATCATCTCGCGCTTGGCGCGGCGGGCCTTGGCTTCGCCGGTGGACATCTGCTTGTTGATGTCCTTGAGGTTCTTGATCGGCAGGCCGACGCGATCCTGCATGGCGATCAGGGCTTCCTGATGCGCCTTGATCTCGTACTGAAGCCGGGCAAGCGTCGAGCAATAGCCTTTCTTGGCCCCGATTTCCTTGTCCAGCCAGGCAAGATTGGTTTCGTTGCCGGGAAAGGTCTTGATGAAATGCGCGCGCGGCATCCCGGCGCGATTCACGCAGAAATCCATGATCTTGCGTTCGTGTGAACGGACTTCCTCGACAGCCGAGCGAATCTGCTCGCACAGCCCGTCGACCTGGCGTACCGAAAACCGGATCGCCATCAAGAGTTCGGTCACCTCGGACTGGGCCTTCATGTGCTGGGCGCTACCGAGGCCGTACTTGGCGTGCGCGGTCTGCGCCCTCTTGTAGGCCTTGCGGATGTAGTCGAATTGCGCGAGCGCTTCGGCCTTGAGCTGCGCCAGGTTGGCGGCGGCGACAGCGGCGCTGGCGTCTTCGTCCTCTTCCTCGTCGTCAGTTACATTTTCGACTTCTGCTTCTTCTTCCGCAGAGGCTTCGGCTTCGACTTCGACAAACCCGTCGATCAGTTCATCGATGCGCAGTTCGTCCTTCTCGACCTGGGCGGCCATGTCGAGAATTTGCTGGATGGTGAGCGGGCACGAGGAAATGGCTTGCACCATGTGGCGCAGGCCTTCCTCGATGCGCTTGGCGATCTCGATTTCGCCCTCGCGGGTGAGCAGGTCGACCGAGCCCATCTCGCGCATGTACATGCGTACGGGATCGGTGGTGCGGCCGAATTCGGAATCGACTGTGGTCAGCGCCTGTTCGGCCTCGGCGACGACGTCCTCGTCGGCGACGGCAGGCGTGGCTTCCTGCATCAGCAGGGTTTCCGCGTCCGGTGCCTCGTCGTAGACCTGGATGCCCATGTCGTTGATCATGCTGATCACGCCTTCGATCTGGTCAGCGTCCAGCACCTCGTCGGGCAGGTGGTCGTTGATCTCGGCGTAGGTCAGGAAGCCGCGTTCCTTGCCCAGGATAATCAGGTTCTTGAGCTGGGTGCGACGGGCTTCGGCCTCAACCGGCGTCAGCTCCTTGGTCGTGATGAGCGCTTCGGGTTTTTTGGCGCCACCGCCCGGTTTTCTTCCACGTACTGCCACAGGCTTTCTCCGCTCAAATTTTCCGGCGAGCCGTGTGTGGCGAGGCCGAAAAAATCTTTCAAAAACCGAGCATTATACCGCAATGATGGTCATTGTCTTGACATTTTCATCAAGCTAGGACCGTGCCAGATCGCTCAGCTCGGCGTGTTCCTCCGCGCTCAGACTAGACAGGGGCCGGGCGGCGAGTTCTCCCATCCGGCGGCGGCGCCAGTCCGCGCGTATCTGATTGACCGCGCCATCGAACTCGGTGTTCCAGTCCCACTGGTCATCGGTTTCCAGCAGGTCGACCATCAGTTCGTCTATGAGCGTGGCCAGGGTGGTGTCACGTGCTGCCTCGGACAGCATGGCGGGCCGGCTGTCGGGCCCCAGCGTCGGTAGCCATACCGCCAGCTGCCGGACGGCCTGGCTCAGGGGGTCGTGGGGATCGAGCCAGCGTGTGTCAACTTCCGCAGCGCGGCCGGGGTTCATCAGCAGGATGCGGGCGAGGCTCCGCAGGCTGGAGGGCGCGGGGCGTTTGCCGGGCCGGGACAGCGGCCGGGCAAAGCGTGAAGAAGGCCGCCCGGGCGGTCCGAGTTCTTCGAGGGGAACGCGTGCGCGCTCTGCCAACTGGCGGCGGATCAGGCTGGCCAGCAATGGGGCGGCGATCCTGTCGACTAGTGGACGCGCCTGTTTGAGCAGGGCGGCCTGGCCTTCCTGGGTGTCGAGCCGCCGGTCGCGCACCAGCTCGCGTATGAGGAAGGCCGACAGCGGCAGGGTGTCGCTGTCGAGCAGTTGCAGGAAGCGGTCCTTGCCCTGCGCGCGAATATAGCTGTCGGGGTCTTCGCCTTCGGGCAGGAAGAGGAAGCGGACTTCCTTGCCATCCTGCAGCGCTTCCAGAGTGTTTTCCAGCGCGCGCCACGCGGCCTTGCGTCCGGCGTTGTCGCCGTCGAAAGCGTAGATCAGCTGGTCGGTGTGGCGCAGCAGGGTGCGCGCATGGATGGGGGTGGTGGCGGTGCCCAGGGTGGCCACGGCGAATTCCACGCCGTGCTGGGCGAGCGCCACGACGTCCATGTAGCCTTCGACGACGATGGCGCGCCCGGCTGCCTTGATGGCCGCACGCGCTTCGTACAGGCCATAGATTTCCGAGCCTTTGTGGAAAAGCGGGGTTTCGGGCGAGTTGAGGTATTTCGGTTCACCCCGGTCGAGCACGCGGCCGCCAAAACCGACGATCTGTCCCTTGGCGTTGCGGATCGGAAACATGATGCGGTCACGAAAACGGTCGTAGCGCCGCCCTTCGTTTTCAACGACCAGCCCCGATGAAGTGAGCGCATCGGCCGAGTAATCCGGAAAGGTCTGCTTGAGGGGGGAGCCGTCGGGCGCATAGCCGATGCCGTAGCGAGCGGCGATGGCACCGGTCAGACCGCGTCGCTTCAGGTAATCGATGGCGTGAGGGCTGTCCTTGAGTTTCTGCCTGTACAGACGGGCAGCTTGTTCGAGCGCATCCCACAGGGCGGGCGGGGGTTTGGGGCGGTCGGGCGTCTGCGCCGATTCGGGGACGGCAAGCCCCGCGTCCTGCGCCAGCGCGGCGACGGCGTCGGGGAAGCTCATGTGCTCGTATTCCATCAGGAAACCGAGCGCCGTGCCGTGAGCCCCGCAGCCGAAGCAGTGGTAGAACTGTTTGGTCGGGCTGACCGTGAACGAAGGCGATTTTTCTGTATGGAACGGACAACAGGCCTGATAGTTCTGGCCGGCCTTTTTCAGCGGGACACGACGGTCGATCACGTCGACGATATCGACGCGGGCCAGCAGGGTGTCGATGAAATCGCGCGGGATCATGGTGGCAGCATGATAAGCCCCCGTGCGGGGCGCGCCTTCAGCCGAGGCGGGTTTTGATCAGCGCGGAAACCTGGCCCATGTCCGCACGGCCGGCCAGGGAGGATTTGAGCAGGCCCATTACCTTGCCCATGTCTTTCGCGGTGGAGGCTCCGGATTCGGAGATTGCCGCAACAACCGCAGCCTCGACTTCGGCTGCAGAGAGCTGTTCGGGCAAGTAGGCTTGCAGTACGACGAGTTCGGCCTGCTCGGCGGCAACTAGGTCGTCGCGACCGGCGGCCTGGAACTGGGTGATCGAATCCTTGCGCTGCTTAATGAGTTTTTCGACGATGCGGCTCACGGCCGCGTCATCGAGCTCGATGCGTTCGTCCACTTCCAGCTGCTTGATGGCAGCAAGCAGCAAACGTATCGTTCCCAGGCGCGCAGTTTCCTTAGCGCGCATGGCAGACTTCATGTCGTCGGTGATGCGGGCTTTGAGCGACACGACGGGACAATTCCGCGAAAGTGCGGAATCAGTACATCTTGGGCGGAAGCTGCTGGCCGCGCAGACGCTTGCTCTGGCGCTTGACGGCGGCGGCGAGCTTGCGCTTGCGCTCGGCGGTGGGCTTCTCGTAGAACTCGCGGGCGCGCAGTTCGGTCAGCAGACCGACTTTTTCGATGGAGCGCTTGAAGCGGCGCAGGGCGACATCAAACGGCTCGTTTTCCTTGACTTTGACGTGAGGCATGTGAAGACGGCTTCCTGGAAGGGGGAAAAACGAGAATAATAACAAGCCTTGGGGGTTTTTTCCAGTCCCTGTGACTCTTCAGTTGTTCCGCCCTTGCCATGCTCGTTCTCGGTGTCGAATCCTCCTGTGATGAAACCGGCGTAGCGCTTTATCACAGCGCGCGCGGCCTGCTGGCGCACGCCCTACATTCCCAGATAGCCATGCACAACGACTATGGCGGGGTGGTGCCGGAACTGGCGTCGCGCGACCATATCCGCCGTCTCCTGCCTTTGACGCGGCGGATTCTGGCCGATAGCGGGTGCTCGCTCACTGAGCTGGACGGCATCGCGTTCACGCAGGGGCCGGGGCTGGCGGGGGCCTTGCTGGTCGGGGCGGGCATGGCGCGCGCGCTGGCCTATGCCCTGGACATTCCAGCCGTGGGCGTGCATCACCTCGAAGGGCACATGCTGTCGCCGCTGATTTCCGACACGCCGCCAGAGTTTCCCTTTGTTGCGCTGCTGGTTTCGGGCGGGCACACTCAGTTGATGCATGTGGCGGGCGTGGGGCGCTACACCCTGCTGGGCGAAACGCTGGATGATGCGGCGGGCGAGGCCTTCGATAAAACCGCGCAGTTGCTTGGCCTGGGCTATCCGGGCGGGCCGGCCCTGTCGAAACTCGCCGAATCCGGCGACGCCGCGCGCTTTGTGCTGCCCCGTCCGATGCTCAATTCCGACGACTTCGATTTTAGCTTTTCCGGGCTGAAAACCGCCGTGCTCACGCTGGTCAAGAAGGTGGGGCTGGGTGCTTCGGCCGACATCGCGGCGGCATTTCAGGCGGCTGCGGTGGATGTGCTGGTGGGCAAGAGCCTCGCAGCCTGTCGCCACAGCGGGGCACGGCGCCTGGTCGTGGCCGGGGGCGTGGGGGCAAACCGGCGTTTGCGTGCGCAGATGAGTGCGGAAGCGTCGCGTCGTGGTATCGAGGTGTTCTATCCGAAGCTGGAATTCTGCACCGACAATGGCGCGATGATTGCCTACGCTGGCGCGCAGCGTCTCGCCCACGCCCGGCCCGACCTGGGCTTTGCGATCCGGCCCCGCTGGGATCTGGCCACGCTGGACGCGGTCGACTGAAGCTTCGGACCAATCAGGGACGCAGGAACGGAAACGCCTGGCGCAGGCTGTTCAGCAGGACCTCGCTACCGGTCAGCCGGGCGACCTGGTCGGGAAAGAGCAGGAAGCCTACCAGCACGGCCATCAGGCAGACCAATATCACTGTGCCGAATACGCTTTCCGGGCGCAGCACGCCCCAGTATCGACTCACCAGAAACAGCGTGTCCTTCTTGTGTTCCGACATGGACAACCAGCGCCGCACCAGCCTGACGGCGAGCCAGACGGCGTAACCGCCGGCCAGAGAGGCGAAGACGATGCGGAAGGCGGCAAACACATCGAATTCGCCGCCGAGATATTGGTGGTACAGCCATGACACGAAACCCAGCGAGAGCGAGGCCAGTACGGCAATGGCGACGTTGAAGAACAGGCGTCGGCGTTCCCGCGCCAGGTCACGCTGACGTTCGATGAAAAAACCGTCGACCTCGCGTTTGAAATATTCGACCTTCTCCTGCACCAGTTCGGATATCTCGAGCTTGGCCCGGACGATGCGTTCGTCCATCAGCGTGCCGAGTTTTTCACCGGCGTAATCGACCAGCTCGCGCACGTCGTCCTTGGTGAACTGGCGCTGCGCATGGAGTTCTTCAGAAATTTTGTCCAGCTTGCCGTCGATTTCCTGGCTGGCCTGGAGGATGACGTCCTTGAGTTCGGTGCCCGCCTGCGAGACCCCGTCCTTCACCACATCGGAGAGCCGTTCGCCCGCGCGGTCGATCGCATCGCGGGAGACTTCCGCGAGGCTATCCTTGGCGTAGCTGATGGATTTTTCGAACAGGGCCATGGGTCAGGAGGGGCGTCCGATACGGCCTTCCTCGCCGTTGACGAGATTGATGAGGTTGCTCTTGTGACGGTAGACCAGGAGCAGCGCGAGCGCCAGTACGGCGATGGCGGTATTGCCCCAGCCCACCAGCAGGGTGGCGTATACCGGGGCAAGTACGGCGGTGGTCAACGCGGACAGCGAGGAAATACGGAACAGTTTTGCCATGGCCAGCCAGGTAGCCAGACAGGCGAGTCCCAGCCAGGGATTCAGGCCGATCAGCACGCCGAGCGCCGTGGCCACGCCTTTGCCGCCCTGAAAGCGGAAAAAGATCGGGAACAGATGACCGATAAAGACGGCCAGCGCGACCAGCAACACGGTGGTCTGGTCTGCCCCCAGGGTCTGCGCGCCGGCGACGGCGACCCAGCCCTTGAGGGCGTCGCCGAGCAGGGTGAGGGCGGCGGCCGATTTGCGGCCGGTGCGCAGCACATTGGTGGCACCGGGGTTGCCGGAACCGAAACTGCGCGGGTCCGGCAGACGCATGAGCTTGCTGACGATGACGGCAAAGGACAGGGAGCCGATCAGATAGGCAGCAAGGACGAGGGGCAGCGTGGTCATTAGTCAGTAGAATGGCGGGTTTTGGCGAGCCCGGCTGGGCGCGAGGCAATGGATATCTTGTTCTTGCGGGACTTTCGTCTCGAATTGATTATCGGCATATACGAGTGGGAACGCAAAGTCCCGCAGCCGGTGCGGCTCGACCTGGAGATCGGTCTGCCGCACAGCACGGCGGGCGGCACGGATAACGTGGCCGATACCATCGACTATGGCGCGGTGGCCAAGCGCGTGAAGGACTATCTGCATAATGCGCCGCAGCCCATCACCCTGGTCGAATCGGTCGCCGAGCATGTTGCGGCCATTGTGCGCGAGGAATTCGGCGCGCCCTGGGTCAAGGTGTCGGTGACCAAATTCGCCATCGTCCCCGGCATCAAGGAGCTGGGTATCACCATCGAGCGCGGCAGCCGCGCGTGACGGTCGAGCAGATCGCCACAGCGGCGGTCATCCTGCTGACGGCCTATGTGATACGCGGGGTGACGGGGTTTGGATCCGGCCTGATTGCGGTACCGCTGCTCGCTCTGTTCCTGCCCCTGCAATTCGTCGTGCCGCTCTTGTTGCTGCTCGATTTCACGGCCTCGCTGGTGATTGGCGGTTTCAATACCCGGCGGGTGGACTGGCGCGAAGTCGGGTGGCTGATTCCCTTCGGCGTGGTTGGCGTGGTGCTGGGCACGAGTCTGCTCGTCAGCCTGCCGGCACGGCCCATGCTCATCACGCTGGCCGTGTTCGTGTGCCTGTTCGCGCTGCGCACACTGTTGGGCATCGGCGGCGACAAGCCCATTTCGCGCCTGTGGGCGCTCCCCGCCTCGCTGACCGGCGGCGTCGTGGGAGCGTTGTTTGGTACCGGCGGCCCGCCCTATGTGATTTATCTTTCCCACCGCATCCGCGACAAAAGTGATTTGCGTGCGACCTTCTCCGCCGTATTCTTTGTCGAGGGGCTGGTGCGCATCGCGAGCTTTGTGCTGGCCGGGCTGCTGCTGACGCCGTCGGTCTGGCTCGCTTACGCGGCGGCGCTGCCGCTGATGCTCGGTGCCCTGTATCTCGGTGGCCGGGTGCACGTCGGCTTGAGTGCGCGACGCATGATGCAGCTGGTGGGCGGCCTGTTGCTGGTGTCCAGTGTGTCATTGTTTTTCAAGGCCATGAATCCATGAGCAGAATCGAATCCCTGCATTTCCAGTCCATCCGCTTCGACGGGCTGGCAACAGGACCGTGCCTGATCGTGCTGGGGGCGGTGCACGGCAATGAAACCTGCGGCACGCAGGCGATCCGTCGCGTGGTCGCCGAAATCGAGCGCGGCGAACTGGTGTTGACGGCGGGACGGGTAAGCTTCGTGCCGGTGACCAATCCGCTGGCCTACGCACACAACCGGCGCATGGGCGACCGCAATCTCAATCGCAATCTGGTCCCGACTGCGGCACCCGAACAGTTCGAGGACCAGGTCGCCAACTGGTTGTGCCCCCTGCTGGCGGCGCACGACGTGCTGCTCGACTTGCATTCCTTCCACACAGCAGGCCAGCCTTTCGTGATGCTCGGCCCCGAGAACAACACCGGCACGCTCGAACCGTTTGCGCGGGCGGACGAGGAAACCGCCCTGGCGCTGCGCCTGGGGGTGCATCGCTTCGTCGACGGCTGGCTCGATACCTACGCTGCAGGTGTGGCGCGCCGGGTGGCCGCTGGTGTGTCGAGCCGCGAGGCGGACGCGCGTTACGGCGTGGGCACCACGGAATACATGCGAGCACAGGGCGGGATTGCGCTCACCCTGGAATGCGGGCAGCACGATGATCCCCAGGCACCGGAAGTGGCCTACCGGGCAATTCGCAACACTCTGGCGCATCTGCGTCTCGCGCAGCTGCCTGCGCCCGAGCCCGTGACACGCAGCGAGGCGCTGCGCCTGTACTCGGTGGTGGATCGAATTGCCGAAGGTGATACCTTCTGCCGGCCCTGGGCCAGCTTCGACCCGGTGAAACAGGGGGAATGCATCGGCACCCGACACGACGGCCGTGAAGTGAGGGCCGACAGTGATGGCTATGTGGTGTTTCCCAACCCCGGCGCGCAGCCCGGGCAGGAGTGGTTCTATCTCGCGCGGGCCAGCGACCGGGTGTAGCAGTCAGCCGCGTGGATGATGCTGCGCGTGCAGCGCCTTGAGGCGTTCGCGCGCGACGTGCGTGTAGATCTGCGTGGTCGAGATGTCGCTGTGACCCAGCAGCATCTGCACCACCCTCAGGTCAGCCCCGTGATTGAGCAGATGCGTGGCAAAGGCATGGCGCAGGGTGTGCGGCGAGAGGGGTTTTTCCATGCCCGCCTGTCGGCTGCGCCGTTTGAGCAGATGCCAGAAGGCCTGACGGGTCATGCCGCTGCCGCGTGGCGTGACAAACACAGCCTCGCTGCGTTTCGCGCCCAGCAACAGGGGTCGGGCTTCGCTCAGATAGCGGCCGAGCCAGCGCACCGCCTCCTCGCCCAGCGGTACCAGCCGGTCCTTGTTGCCCTTGCCGGCGACGACGCGCAGCACACCGTCGTTGAGGTTCAGCGCCGTGAGTTTCAGCGCCACCAGTTCGGAGACGCGCAGCCCCGTCGCATAGAGGGTTTCCAGCATGGCCCGGTCGCGCAGGCTGGCCGGTGTATCGTCGCCGGCGGCCGCCAGTAACTGCTCGACATCGGCCTCGCTCAGGGTCTTGGGCAGGGCGCGGGGTAGGGCGGGCCGGTCGAGATTGCGCGTGGGGTCGGTTTCGATCAGCCGTTCGCGCAGCAGAAAACGGTAAAACCGTTTGAGTGCGGAGGTGTAGCGCGCGGCGCTGCGCGGCTGGGTGCGCTGGGCAAACCGCCAGGCCAGCCAGGCCTCGATGTCGCCCGCCCCGGCATCCGGGAGCGCGCGCGCGCGTTCCTTGCCAAGCCAGGCGGCAAAGCCACGCAGATCGCGGCGATAGGCCGCCAGCGTGGCGTCTGCGAGCCCGTCTTCCAGCCAGAGATGGTCGCAGAAGCGGTCAATCAGCGGATCGTTCATGCTCGATCAGCCAGGATTTCACATCCAGCGGCGCACCCGCAGCGTGGTGCATGAAGCCGCCCAGGCCGTTGGCGGCCACCACCCGGTGGCAGGGAATCAGGATGGGCAGCGGATTGGCACCACAGGCCTGGCCGACCGCGCGGGCCGCAGACCCCAGTTGCCGGGCGAGCGTGCCATAGGTGAGCGGCGAACCCGGTGGGATAGTCCGCAGCGCCTGCCAGACGCGTAACTGGAAAGGTGTGCCGTGCGGCGTCACGGCAAGTTCGAAGCGATGGGCGGGGTTGCGCCAATACGCCTCCAGTTCGCGGGCAAGCGCGCGTGCGCGGTCGTCAAGCCGGGTGGGGGGCGGTGCGTGGCTGGGGAGAAAATCCAGCCGTGTGAGAATGTCGCCGGAAAAGATCGCGCCGAGGCGGCAGGGGGGCGCGTCAAGTATGGCGTCGTAGTCGGACATGACGTCATTCTACGACGCCCGCAAACAACAACGCCCGCTCGGGGCGGGCGTTGTTGCAGGCTGCACCGGGCTTATTCGGCAGTGGCGGCAGCAGCTGTCGTGGCCTTGCGGGCCGGCAGCTTTTCCTTGATGCGGGCGGATTTGCCGGAACGCTCGCGCAGGTAGTAGAGCTTGGCGCGGCGCACGTCGCCACGGCGCTTCACTTCGATGCTGGCGACCAGCGGCGAGTAGGTCTGGAAGGTCCGTTCCACACCTTCGCCGGCGGAGATCTTGCGCACGGTGAAGCCGGAGTTGAGGCCACGGTTGCGCTTGGCAATGACCACGCCTTCGTAGGCCTGCAGACGCTCGCGGTTGCCTTCCTTGACCTTCACCTGGACGATCACGGTATCGCCGGGGGCGAAGGTGGGGATGGTCTTACCCAGACGGGCGATTTCTTCCTGTTCGAGTTGCTCGATGATGTTCATGATGTTTCCTTACATCAAGGCGGGAGAGGTGCCTCGGGGAGGAGGGACATCACGCCGTTTCACATGGCCCGGATGGGATTCCCAATCCGGTACCGCTTCATTCCGGTCCGCCCAATGGGCAAACCGGTCAATCCTTTTTCTGCGTCCGTTCCAGCAGGTCGGGCCGCAGCGCGGTCGTCAACCGCATACTTTCCTCGTGCCGCCATTTGGCAATGGCCGCATGGTTGCCCCCCTTCAATACGGCCGGCACGTCCACGCCCTGCCAGACCTCGGGCCGGGTGTAGTGCGGGCAATCGAGCAGCCCGTGGCTGAACGAATCCTGTACGGCCGATTCCGCGTCGTTGAGCGCCCCCGGCAACTGCCGGATGATCGCGTCCATCAGCGCCAGGGCCGGCAACTCACCGCCCGACAGTACGAAGTCGCCGAGCGAGATTTCCTCATCGACACGCTTCGCCAGCAAGCGCTCGTCGATGCCTTCGTAGCGGCCGCACAGCAGCACCAGCGCCGGCCGTTCCTTCAATTCCATCACCCGCGTGTGGTTGAGCGGGCGGCCGCGCGGTGAAAAATGCACCACCCACGGCGTCAAACTCTCCTGTTCCAGATCCTGTTGGATCGCATTCAGCGCGCGATCCAGCGGTTCGGCCAGCATCAGCATCCCGGGGCCGCCGCCGTAGGGGCGGTCGTCCACCGTGCGGTGCGCATCGTCGGTGAAATCGCGCGGGTTCCACGACTTGAACCGGTACAACCCGCGATCCAGCGCCCGCCGGGTGATGCCGTAATCCAGTACGGCATCGAACATCTCCGGGAACAGGCTGAGCGCGTCGAAACGCATCACCAGTCTTCGCCCCAGTCCACTTCAACTGTGCCGCCCGCCAGGTCCACCTTGCCGACGAAAGCCGCGACGAAGGGCACCAGATGCGTGCGTGTGCCCTTGATCACCAGCACATCGTGCGCGCCGGTTTCCATCAGGCTGTCGACCTTGCCCAGTTCGGCACCTTCACGATTGACGGCGCGCAAACCAACCAGGTCCGACCAGTAAAACTCGTTGTCCCCGGGGGGCGGGAGGTCTGCCCGCACCACCGATACTTCCTGTCCACGCAGGGCATACGCCGCGTCGCGGTCGTCGATACCGGCCAGTTTGGCGACCAGGGCGTTGCCATGATCCTGAACCGCTTCGACGACAAACTCCCTGTGCTGCTCACCGCGACCGACGCGCCAGGATTCGAAATCCATCAGCGTGCCCGGGTCTTCACTGTAGGGCTGGAGCTTGACCCAGCCCTTGACGCCGAACGGGGCGGCGATGCGCCCCATCACGATCCAGTCGGCGGCGTCAGCCAAATCAGGCGGCAGCGGGCTTGTTCTGCTTGACCAGACGGGCGACGGTGTCGGACATCTGCGCGCCGTTGCTCACCCAGTAACCGATGCGCTCGGCGTTCAGGCGCACGCCTTCCGCGCCTTCCGGGGCAACCGGATTGTAGAAACCGACGCGCTCGATGAAGCGGCCGTCACGACGGCAGCGCGAGTCGGCAACCACCACGTTGTAGAAGGGACGGTTTTTTGCGCCGCCGCGCGAAAGACGAATAACGACCATGATTCAACCCACCGGGAAACGGAGAAAACCGAGAATTATACCCAAAAAGTCCGGCTTGGCCAGAGGTGGTCTGTCATCCCGGCTGTCTCGGGGGGCGCATTATCTGATACGCCGGGCTTGGCAGCGTGTACGCGAATTCACTCTGGGGTTTGGTAGCATCGCGCCATGCCCCCCCTAGCCTTCATCGCCAAGTGGCGCGACAACACGCTCACCGAACGTGCCTGCGCGCAGGCGCACTTTGAAGACCTGTATGCGCTGCTGGGGGTGGAGCCGCCGCGCATCGAAGGTGAGTACCAGTACGAACGCGGCCTACACCCCGACATGCACAGCCAGCTTGGCGACGACTACACCTGCGAACTGCGCCTTCAATACGCCGGCCGTGTTCCGGGCGGCGCCGATTTCGTCACCTACTGGTTCGAAAAGGCCCGCGCCCAGATCGAAGCCGGCAAGGCGAAACGCGCCGGGCTGCTTTGGGCGCTTCTGTCAGCGCCAGTTCAGCTACTGGGTCAAATCAAGTTACCCGCCTTGACAGCGTTCCCATGGGCTGCGACAGCCTTGACTTGTTCGCAGTACCACTGGCAACGGCGGGATGTCTTGGTCGCCATTTCATAGAAGGAGCCCCTGGCATGCAACTGATCGGTCGCTACCACAATGCCGGCTTCGAAGCGGTGGCGGATGGCGTCATGGATTTCTTTGATCGGCGCCACGATCTGCAGCGGCCGGGCGTCGCCTTCGGTTCCGGCGGCCGTGATGCGGAGCCTGCCAAGGTATCGACGGACATCAGCCTCGTGGCGTTCAGCCGAACAGATCCCGAGGCATTCGCGCTTGCCGATCTGATCGTGCGGGGTGTCTCGGCAGGTCTGGAGCGCTACCTACAGGAGCGACCGCTGTTCCGACAGGTCTGCCCGGATCAGGCGCTGTTCGTGATGCCGTTGTTCAACCTGCAGCGTTACGCGCCCGGCGAGGGCTTCCGTCAGTGGCACTGCGACTGGACGATCAGCGACGAAGTCACCGAGCCGATGCACCGCGTGCTGGCCTGGATTCTCTACTGCAATTCGGTCGACGAGGCCGGCACCGAATTCCACTGGCAACAGCATCACGAAGTAGCAGAGCGGGGCAAACTGGTGATCTTTCCCGCCTCGCCCTCACACATCCATCGTGGCCGGGTGAATAACGAGCACAGCAAGACCATCGCCACGGGCTGGATCAATGCGGGCTCGCGTGAAGCGTTCATGAGGCGTCTGGCCCGCGATTGAGGGCTAGGTGCCAGACGCCTGATTCTCAAACCGTTTTTGCATTTCAATACCTGTCTGAACCTGGCGTTCGAATGGATCACCAGACAAATGGGGGCGATCCCACTTGTCTTATATCTGGCACGCAGGGCCGGGCAGCGTGCGCGCGATTTCAGCACGGGGTTTGGTAGCATCGCGCCATGACTCCCCAAGCCTTCATCGCCAAATGGCGCGACAACACGCTTACCGAACGTGCCGGCGCGCAGGCGCACTTTGAAGACCTGTGTGCGCTGCTGGGGGTGGAGCCGCCGCGCATCGAAGGCGAATACCAGTACGAACGCGGCCTCACCAAGACCGGCAGCGCCAGCCAGGGTTGGGCCGACGTGTGGAAGCGCGGCTGCTTTGCCTGGGAATACAAGCAGCCCAAGGCCGACCTCGGTGCCGCGTTGCGGCAGCTGATGATCTACACGCTGTCGCTCGACAGCCCGCCGCTGCTCGTCGTCAGCGACCGCAAGCGCATCGAGATCCACACCCACTTCACCGGCACGCCCACCGAAGTCCACACCATCCTGGTGGACGACATCGGCCAGCCAGAAAACCTGCAAAAGCTGCGCTGGCTGTTCAGCGAACCCGAACGGTTCAAGCCCGCGCTCACCACCCACGCCGTCACCGAAGCTGCTGCGCGCAAGATGGGGGCGCTCGCCGAACGCCTCAACGCGCGCGGCGGCGACCCGCTGCACACCGCGCATTTCCTCATCCAGTGCGTGTTCTGCATGTTCGCCGAAGACGCCCAGCTGCTGCCGCAGAAACTGTTCGAAACCGTGCTCGACAAGAGCAACCCGGACGGCGCAAAAGCGCAGACCCGGCTGGCCGAACTCTTTGTTGCCATGCAGAAAGGCGGCGACTTCGCACTCGAAACCATCCCGTATTTCAACGGCGGCCTGTTCGAGCAGATCGAAGTGCCCGCGCTCACCACCGAAGACGTGGTGCAACTGCTCGACGCTGCGCGCATGCGCTGGAACGACATCGAGCCCGCCATCCTCGGCACCCTGTTCGAACGCGGCCTCAACCCCGACATGCGCAGCCAGCTCGGCGCGCACTACACCGACCCCGCCACCATCCTCAAGCTCGTGCGGCCCGTCGTCGAAACCCCGCTGCTCGACGAGTGGCAGGCCATCCGCGCGCAGATCGAACAGCTCGCACCGCAGTTCGGCTACCTCAAGGGCAAGAAAAAGGACGAATACCGGCCCAACGACGCGCGCCTCGAAGGCCAGCGCCTGTTCAATGCCTTTCTCGAAAAGCTCAAAGCCTTTCGGGTGCTCGACCCCGCCTGCGGCAGCGGCAACTTCCTCTACCTGGCCCTCAAAACGCTCAAGGACATCGAACACCGCGCCAACCTCGACGCCGAAGCCCTGGGCCTGCACCGCGAACTCGTCATAGAAACCAGCCCCGCCAACGTGCTGGGCATTGAACTCAACCCCTACGCTGCCGAACTCGCCCGCGTCACCGTCTGGATCGGCGAAATTCAATGGATGCTCGCCCACGGTTACGAAATTCGCCGCGATCCCATCCTGCGCCCGCTGGATCACATCGAAAACCGGGATGCTGTACTTAATTTCAGTATGCCTACGCCGAGCGCGTTCTGGTCAAGCGAGCCTGAATGGCCCGACGCCGAAGTTATCGTCGGCAATCCACCCTTTCTCGGCGACAAGAAAATGCTCGCGCAGTTAGGACGTGACTACGCCACGGCCTTGCGCATCAAATACAACGGCCGCGTCCCCGGCGGGGCTGATTTCGTCACCTACTGGTTCGAGAAAGCCCGCGCCCAGATCGAATCCGGCAAGGCGAAACGTGCCGGGCTGGTTGCCACCAATTCCATACGCGGCGGCGCGAGTCGCAAGGTGCTTGATCGCATCGTGGACACCACACGCATCTTCGAAGCCTGGAGCGATGAGCCCTGGATCAACAACGGCGCGGCGGTGCGGGTTTCGTTGGTGTGTTTTGGGAATAGCAAGGGTTCTTTGCTTGATGGGCAATCGGTCAATGAAATCCACGCCGATCTGACCGCGCGGGAAGGTGAAGGTGTGATCGATCTGACCCAGGCGATAAAGCTTTCAGAAAACGCAAACACCGCTTATCTCGGTATCCAGAAAACCGGGCCGTTTGATATCTCCGGAGAACTTGGCCGAAGTTGGCTCAGGCAACCCAATCCCAACGGCAAGCCCAACAGCCTGATTGTCAAACCCTGGAGCAACGGCCTCGATATCACCCGACGCAATCAAGACAAGTGGATCGTCGATTTCGGCACGGGTATGCCAGAGTCGGAGGCGTCGCTATATGAATTGCCATTTGCGTATGTCGCGCAGCACGTCAAACCCACCCGTGTGGGCAAGCGCGAAAAGCGAACAAACGAAATGTGGTGGATTTTCCAGTGGTCTCGTCCGGTGATGAGGGCCGCCATTGCCGGGCTGGCCAGATTCATAGTTACGCCTGAGGTTTCCAAACACCGTGTTTTCGCGTGGATGACGCCACCCGTTGTTCCAGATAAAAATTTGACCGTCATCGCCCGCGCCGACGACATCACCTTCGGCATCCTGCATTCGCGCTTCCACGAACTGTGGTCGCTACGCATGGGCACCTCGCTAGAAGACCGTCCGCGCTACACCCCCACCACCACCTTCGAAACCTTCCCCTTCCCCGAAGGCCTCACGCCCCGCGACACCGCCGCTGCATCCGGCCTGGCATCGCCCACCTGCTATGCCGAATCGGAGCGGGCCGAGAACATTGCCGCCGCCGCGCGCCACCTGAACACCCTGCGCGAAGCCTGGCTCAATCCGCCCGAGTGGGTGGACTGGGTGCGCACGCGGGAGGAAGAAGCCGCCGGTTTTCCGCTGCGCCCGGTGGCTAAACCGGGCCACGAAGCCGAGCTGAAAAAGCGTACGCTGACCAACCTCTACAACGCCCGCCCGGCCTGGCTCGACCACGCCCACCGCGATCTCGACGCTGCCGTGGCCGCCGCCTACGGCTGGGCCGACTACACGCCGGCCATGCCGGACGAGGACATCCTGCGCCGTTTGCTGGCGCTGAATCTGGCAAGAGCCGGGTGAGCCATGTCGTGTGCCGGTAGCTAAACCTGAACACGCTACGCCTGTTCAGGTGTCTCAGGACTTGAAGAAGTCTGCTACTTCCTGGGAGCTGGCAAATTCGCCCCGGTCGGCAGCAGAGATTGACAGTTTCAGTGCCTCGATTTGCGGAACGCGCCAATCGATAGGTTCGTCGGATTCCTCAATGGGAGAAGTTGAAAACAGCATGGATAAAAGAATCAAAGAAAGAATCAAAGGGGCCAGGCTCACTATAAAACCCCCCTTCTAATTTTCGTCCCAAGGCTTGCCCGTCACCCCGGCGACATCACGACTACCATGCATCACCGCAAGCACGAGTACACGGTCAGGCTCCAGGCGGTACATGACCCGGTAGCCCTGAACGATGATTTCTCTCAGGGCTTTGTTTTCCACCTCCGGAATCATGCGGCCGCTTTCCGGAAAGTGCTGTAGCCGTCGTGTGGACAGGACAATTCTTTCGGCAAAACGCCGGGCATAAAACGCTGAATCCCTGCTGATGTAACGTACAAGATCATCCAGGTCGTCCCGCGCGCAGTCCGACCATTCAACCTTCATGATTCAGGTAGCGTTTTTCCATTGCTTCCTGCGAGGTGATTTTCCCTTCTTCGGCTGCCTTCAGCGAGCGCTCCAGCTTTTGACGCACGTAGAGGGCATACATGACATCGTCGAAGCTTGCCTGGTCCGGCAGGTGATCGGCAATGTCGTGAACGATTTGTTTGACCGTTTGCATGGCGGCTCCTTGGTAATCTGCTGAAATGAAATTGATTCTAGCCTGTCCATCCGCCCACTCGATTTTTCCGCCCCGATCAAAGCGCGATCAAATAGAAATCAAAAGAGTCAGCCTCGGATTGAATTTCCAGCCTCAATGCGGGATAGGCTGCGCCACCAGCTTGACGCCTAGCGCGGCGCACACCCGGCTGACGGTATCGAAGCGGGGCTGTGCATCGGCGCGCAAGGCGCGATACAGCGCTTCGCGGGTGAGGCCGGAGGCCTTGGCGATTTCCGTCATGCCGCGTGCGCGGGCAACGTCGCCCAGCGCTGCGGCCAGCAGAGCGGGGTCGTTCTCTTCCAGCACGGCGGTCAGATAGGCGGCGACCGCCTGTTCGTCATCCAGGTATTCGGCAGCGTCGAATTCAGGCAGGTCGGCGACCTTGATTTTCTTGGTCATGTTCAATCCTCCAGGGTTGCGGCCAGCTTGATGGCCTTGGCGATATCGGCGGATTGCGTGGATTTGTCGCCGCCGCCCAGCATCACAATCAGTGTGGTGCCGCGCTGGATGCAATACATGCGCCAGCCCGGGCCGAAGTGTTCACGCATCTCGAAGACACCTTCACCGACCGGCCGGATATCGCCCAGATTGCCCAGCGTCGCCTTGCGCAGCCGAGCGGCCAGACGGCCTCGTGTCAGCCCATCCTTGATGCCGTCAAACCAGTCGGTGAAGACCTCGGTGCGTTTGATCGTGTACGCAGGCCAACTGTAATCGTTCGATTACGATTGTCAAGTGTCAGGTGTGCGATTGACCCGTAGGCGTGGCCGCATGGGTAGATCAACCCGGCAGCATCGCCAGCAAGCCATTCAAGCGCCGTACGAAACTCGCCGGATCGTCGAGCTGGCCGCCTTCGGCCAGCAGCGCCTGCTCGAACAGCAGGTTCGCCCAGTCCTTGAAGCGGTCTTCGTCGGATTCGCCGTTCAGGCGCGTGACGAGCGCATGGCTCGGGTTGATCTCCAGCGTGGGCCTGACCGTCGGCGCGGCCTGGCCGGCGGCCTTCAACAGGCGTTCGAGGTTGGCGCTCATGTCGCCTTCGCCGGTGACCAGACAAGCGGGCGAGTCGGTGAGGCGGTGGGTGACGCGCACGTCCTTGACGCGCTCGCCGAGCGTGGTCTTGATGCGTTCCACCAGCGGCTTGAGCTGATCCTCGGCTTCCTTCTGCGCGGTCTTCTCGGCTTCGTCTTCCAGCGCGCCCAAATCCAGCCCGCCCTTGGCGACGGATTTGATCGGCTTGCCGTCGAACTCGGCGAGGTTGCTCATCAGCCATTCATCCACGCGGTCGGTCAACAGCAGGACTTCGATGCCTTTCTTGCGGAAGATTTCGAGGTGCGGGCTGTGCTGGGCAGCGGCGAAGCTGTCGGCGGTGATGGTGTAGATCGCGGTCTGGCCTTCCTTCATGCGGCCGATGTAATCCTTCAGCGACACCACCTGCGCGTCGGTGTCGGTGTGGGTGGAGGCAAAGCGGAGCAGGGCGGCGATGCGCTCGCGGTTCGCGTAGTCTTCGCCCGGGCCTTCCTTCAACACCTTGCCGAAGGCGTTCCAGAATTCGATGTATTTCTCTGGCTGGGTTTCGGCCAGGTCTTCGAGCAGGCCCAGCACTTTTTTCACCGAGCCGGACTTGATGGCCTCGATGTCGCGGCTGGATTGCAGAATCTCGCGCGAGACATTGAGCGGCAGGTCGGCCGAATCGATCACGCCACGCACGAAGCGCAGGTATTGCGGCATCAGTTGCTCGGCGTCGTCCATGATGAAGACGCGGCGCACGTAGAGCTTGATGCCGTGGCGCTTTTCGCGATCGTAGAGGTCGAACGGCGCGTGCGTCGGCACGTAAAGCAGCGAGATGTAGTCCTGCTTGCCTTCGACGCGGTTGTGCGACCAGGCGAGCGGGTTTTCGAAGTCGTGGGCGACGTGCTTGTAGAATTCGCGGTACTCGTCGTCGGTGATGTCCTTCTTGCTGCGCGCCCACAGTGCGGAGGCACGGTTGACGGTTTCGTCATCAAGGGTGGGGGTCTCGACGCCGTCCTTCCATTCCGTTTTCTTCATCACGATGGGCAGGGTGATGTGGTCGGAATAGGTGCGGATGACCGACTTGATCTTCCAGTCGGAGAGGAACTCGTCCTCGCCTTCGCGCAGATGCAGCACGATCTCGGTGCCGCGTTCTGGTCTGTTGACGGTTTCCAGGGTGTAGTCGCCGGCACCGGCGGATTCCCAGCGCACGCCGTGATCAAAGGTGAGTCCGGCGCGGCGGGTGGTGAGCGTCACGCGGTCGGCGACGATGAAGGCGGAGTAGAAGCCGACGCCGAACTGGCCGATGAGGGCGGCGTCCTTCTTCTGGTCGCCGGACAGTTGACTGAAGAATTCACGGGTGCCGGATTTGGCGATGGTGCCGATGTGCGAGATGACTTCCTCGCGGTTCATGCCGATGCCGTTGTCGCTGATGGTCAGCGTGCGCGCGTCGCGGTCGAAGGCGATGCGGATTTTTAGATCGGGGTCGTTCTCGAACAGTGCGGAGTCGGTGAGCGCCTCGAAGCGCAGTTTGTCGGCGGCATCGGACGCGTTGGAAATCAGCTCGCGCAGGAAGATGTCCTTGTTGGAATACAGGGAATGGATCATCAGCTGAAGGAGCTGCTTGACCTCGGCCTGGAAGCCCAGGGTTTCTTTGCTGCTGGTGGCGGACATGCCTTTTCTCCCGTGAAAACAAAAACGTGCACGGGAGATGGGGGCGGGGTGGGGGCATTTCAAGCCCCGGCCAACCGGCGGGTTCAGGCCGCTGCAGGCAGACAGCAGGTTCGGATATGGCGCTGGCAGGCGGTGGTCTGCTGGGCGATCCAGGCTTCGTCGTGTCCCAGTTCGTGTGCCAGCAGGCGGGCGACGGCCGGTGCGATGTCGAGACTGGCGCCGGCGTCGAGGATCGTCGCGCGGGCGCGGCGGGCGAGCACGTCGACGGCAGTGCGTGCCATTTCATGCCGGGCCGCCCATATCACCTCGGCACCGGTGAGGGGGAGCGCCGGGTGGAGCGGCGCAGCCAGATCAGGGTCGGCCGCAGCCAGTGCACGCAGTGCGGGGGCGTCGCTGCCGTAGCGCGCGAGCGGGTCGTCGACTGGGGCGGGGCTGGCTGTCGCGCCGTGCAGGGGCAGGCTGGCGGTGACGCTGGCGCGCGCGGGCAGGCCGGCGAGCTGTGCGGCGAGATCGACCGTCTGCTCGGCCATTTCGCGGTAGGTCGTCCACTTGCCGCCGGTAATGCTGACGAGGCCGGCTTCGTGGTGCAGCAGGTGGTCGCGAGCGAGCGCAGACGTGCCCTGCGCGCCGGACTGCCGGACCAGCGGGCGCAGGCCGCTGAAAACGGCGAGGATATCGGTGGCGCTGGGCGCAGGATCGAGATAGCGGGCAATGTGGTGCAGCAGGTAAGCGATCTCGTCGGCCTGCGCCATGGGTTCCGCCGTCGCTTCCGGTACGGCCACGTCGGTGGTGCCCAGCAGCAGACGGCCCTGCCAGGGGATGGCGAACAGCACGCGGCCGTCGTCGGTTTTGGGGATCATCAGCGCGGTATCGCCCGGCAGGAAGCGTCGGGGCAGGACGAGATGCGTGCCCCGGCTGGGTTCCACCGTGGGCTCGGCATTGGGGCGTGCAAGCTGGCGGATGCTGTCGCTGAACACGCCGGTGGCATTGACGACGACGCGGGCCGCGAGCTCGAAGCTTTCGCCCGTTTCCAGGTCGCGCACCACGCCGCCGTTGACCGTGCCGCCGCGCTGGGTGAGGGCGGTGAGTTCGGTGTAGTTGAGCACCGTGGCCCCGTGGTCCCAGGCGCTTTGCGCGAGGCCGAGCGCCAGCCGCGCGTCGTCGAACTGACCATCTAGGTAGCGCACGCCGCCGCGCAGGCCGTCGCCGCGCAGACCGGGCAGGGCGGCGCGGGTGCCGGCAGCGTCGAGGATGCGCGAGCGGCCGAGGCTGGCGCGCCCGGCGAGGCGTTCGTAGACAGCGAGCCCTGCGCCCAGCATCAGCCGCTCACCCAGGCGGTAGGCGGGGATGACAAACGGCAGCGGGCTGGCCAGATGCGGCGCGTTGGCCAGCACCCGGCCGCGCTCGGCGAGCGCTTCGCGCACCAGCCGGATATTGCCTTGCCGCAGGTAGCGCACGCCGCCGTGCAGCAGCTTGGTACTGCGGCTGGACGTGGCGGCGGCGAAATCGTCGCGTTCGACCAGCAGCACGGCGTAGCCCCGGGTGGCGGCGTCGAGCGCCACGCCCAGCCCGGTCGCGCCGCCGCCGACGACGAGGAGATCCCACGGTGTGCTGCGCGTGCGCAGGCGGTCGAAGGCGATGGCGCGATTCATCATGCGCCGGCCTCGCTGGCAGGCGCGCTGCTGGCAGGTTCGATCCAGTGGCCGGCACGGCCCACGGCGCGCTGCCAGCTGGCGCGCAGGGATGCGGCCTGGTCGCGGCTCATGGCGGGTTCGAACACGCGATCCAGCTGCCAGGCCCGGCCGACGGTGTCGAGATCGGGCCAGACGCCTGCAGCCAGGCCAGCCAGCGCGGCCGCGCCGAAGGCGGTGGTTTCGATCACCTGCGGGCGCACCACCGGCACGCCGAGCAGGTCGGCCTGGCATTGCATCAGCAGGTTGTTGGCGGCCGCGCCGCCGTCCACGCGCAGTTCGGACAGCACCAGCCCGCAGTCGGCCTGCATCGCGGTGATGAGGTCGGCGCTCTGGAAAGCGATGGCCTCCAGCGCGGCGCGCGCCAGGTGAGCCGCCGTGGTGCCGCGGGTGAGGCCGAATACCGCGCCGCGCGCGTAGGCATCCCAGTGCGGTGCGCCGAGCCCGGTGAACGCCGGGACGAATACCACGCCGCCGCTGTCCGGCACGCTCGCCGCCAGCGCCTCGATCTCGGACGCGTGGCGGATCAGGCCGAGCCCGTCGCGCAACCACTGCACCACCGCGCCGCCGATGAAGACGCTGCCTTCGAGCGCGTATTGCGCGTGCCCATTCAGCCGCCACGCGGTGGTGGTGAGCAGGCGGTGGGCCGATGCGGTCGGCGTGTCGCCCGTGTTCATGAGGGCAAAGCAGCCGGTGCCGTAAGTGTTCTTGACCATGCCGGGGCGCAGGCAGGCCTGGCCCAGCAGCGCCGCGTGCTGGTCGCCTGCCACGCCGCAGACCGGCAGCGCGGCCCCGTCGACGAGGGCGGTCGTCTGGGTGAAAAAACCGCTCGAATCGCGTACCTCGGGCAGCACGGCGCGCGGGATGTCGAAGAGATCGAGCAGTTCGTCGTCCCAGTCCTGGCGGTGAATGTCGTAGAGCAGGGTGCGCGAGGCGTTGGTCGCGTCGGTGGCGTGCAGGGTGCCGCCGGAAAGTTTCCACAGGAGCCAGCTGTCGATGGTGCCGAACGCGAGTTCGCCGGCGACGGCACGGCGGCGCGCATCGGGCACGTTGTCGAGCAGCCAGGCGAGCTTGGTGCCGGCGAGATAGGCGTCGAGCACAAGGCCGGTCTTGCGTGCGATCAGCTCGCTGTGTCCGGCGGCGCGCAGCCGGTCGCACAGCCCGGCCGTGCGGCGATCCTGCCAGACGATGGCACGGTGGATCGCCTGCCCGCTGCGGCGATCCCAGACCACGGTGGTTTCGCGCTGGTTGGTGAGGCCGACGGCGGCGATGTCGGTTGCGGTGAGCCCCGCGTCCGCCACGACCTGGCGCGCAACCTCACACTGGCTGGTCCAGATCTCTTCCGGGTCGTGTTCGACCCAGCCCGGCTGGGGAAAATGCTGCGCGAATTCGCGCTGCGCCACGCCGTGGATGCGGCCGGCGGCGTCGAACAGCAGGGCGCGCGAGCTGGTGGTGCCCTGGTCGAGGGCGAGGATGTAGGTCATCAACGATCTCCGTGGTTATGCTGGATCATCCGGGGCGGCGTCAGCGAAACAGCAGCACGATGGCCAGGGTAATGCCGATCAGGGTGTAACTCCCCCAGCGGGCCCCGTCGGGGACGCGCGGCAGCGTGCTGCGGTTGACGCTTGCACATTGTCCGGCGTCGGGTGCTGTCTTGATGAAATACTGCAAGGCAAAGATGGCTGCGCTGGTGACAGCGACCAGCACACCCGCAACCAGCGTGAAATGCAGATCGATCCAGCCTGCCTGCGCGGCGGCAAAGCCGGCGACGCTGCACAGATGGCCGGCGGCCGTGCCATAGAACGCAGCCGTCGCGCCGACCCGGCGACTGGCAAGGCCGATGACGAAGACCGCGACGAGCGGCGAGGCCGCGTAGGCAAAGCCTTGCTGAAGATACGCGAACAAGCCGGGAAAATCGGCGATGGCGGGCGCCCAGAGCGCGGCGACCCCAACCAGCACCAGGGTGAAGATACGCCCGAGGCGTGCCTGCGCCTGGACGTCGAGATGGGGATAACGCGGCTGGACGAAATCCAGCGTCAAGAGCGTGGACGACGAATTCAGCGCCGAATCGACGGAGGACATGATCGCCGCGATGAGCCCCGCGAGGATCAGCCCGGCGAGCCCGGCTGGCGCGTAGGTCGCGACCAGGGTTGGAAACACCCGGTCGGGTGTATCGAGATCGGGCAGCAGCGAGATCGCCATGACGCCAGGCAACACCATGAAAAACAGCGGCAGCAGCTTCAGCCCGGCGGCGAAGAGCGCGCCGTAGCTGGCGGCTTTGATGTCGCGCGCACCGAGCAGGCGCTGCGCGACATACTGGTTCATCGTCCAGTAGTAGAAGCCGAGGATGGGCAGGCCGACGAGTGTGCCGAGCCAGGGCAGCGCCGGGTCGTCGAGCGGGCGCAGCAAGGAGAGCTTGTCGGCGGGCACCGAGGCGACCACGCGAGTCCAGGAATAATCGAATTCGCCGAACACGATCACGGCCAGCGTCGCCGAGCCGACGAGCAGCACCAGCGCCTGCAGCACGTCGGTGTAGGCGACCGCGCGCAGGCCGCCGGCGGCAGTATAGAGCCCGGCGAACAGGGCGATGCTGGCGACGCTGGCGGTGAGCGACAAATCCGGGAAAAACAGTTGCAGCACCAGCGAGCCGGCGTAGAGACTGCCCGCGGCGTCGAGAAAGATACCGAGCACCACCGATACCGCAGAGAGGTATTTGCGCAGCCGCGCGTCGAACCGGCGTTCGAGCAGCTCGGGCACGGTGGCGATGCGCCTGCCGACGAACAGCGGCACGACGAAGAGCAGGCTCACGATCAGCACCAGCGCGGCCATCCATTCGTAGTTGGCGACCGAAATGCCATGCGCCCACGCCGCCCCCGGCAGGCCGACCAGGGTGGTCGAGGAGATGTTGGAGGCGAACAGCGACAGGCCGATCACGCCCCAGCCGAGCGTGCGCCCGGCGAGGAACAGCTCGTCGGCATCGGGGCTGCGGCGTGTGACCCGCAGCGCGACGGCGACGACGACGATCAGATACAGCGCGACAATGGCGTAATCGAGCGGGGCGAGTGTCTGCATGGCTCTGCTGCGGCGTCGTATGCGCAGCGAGCGTCAGCAGCGCATCGACAACACGCGCTTGGATTTTTCGTCGACGTAGCTCACGGTGGCTTTCTTGAAATTGAGATCGACGAACAGCTCGCAGCGCAGTTCGCCCAGCCGCCAGCACATGGCGACGCTGCTGTCGTTGGAATACATCAGGTGGAAGACGCCGTTGAACGCCGGGTAGTGGCTGCGGAAGGCCATCAGCTTCAACAGGCGCTTGACCACCGGCTGGGCGACGGCTTCGTCGATTTCTTCCAGGGTGTAGAAGTGGCGGTTGATGTCGCGCAGCTCGCCAGTCGATTCCATGAGTTCCAGATCGTTGCTGCCGGCGAGCAGGCCGACGTAATACACCTGCGGGATGCCGGGGGCGAAGAACTGGATCGCGCGTGCGGCGATGTAGGCGTCGTCGTTGCGGCGCAGCGCGTCGTAGAAGGTGCAGGTGAGCTGGTAGATCGCGCCGACGCAATGCACGTTGGCGGCGGAGCGGCGCAGAATGGGGTCGGCGCTGCGCTGGCTGACGTTGTCGATGACCGCCTGGATCTTGTCCGCCGGCAGCACGCCTTCCACGTCGGGGATGCAGATGCCGTCGTGGGTGTCGAGTACGGTGAGCTGGTTGCGCGGGCACATGCGCAGCCATTGCTTGAGGTAGACGCTGTTGGCGTCGAACAGCGAATACAGCATCAGCGGCGGCAGGGCGAAGCCGTAGGGGTGCATGCCGTGCAGTGCGATGGCGTACTGGAAGCTGGCGTTGTCGTGGACTTCGGGCAGGGTTTCGGCACCGTGTTCGCGGGCGATGCCGTCGACCCATTTAAGGATGTCGTAGACGTCGGGCTCGACAAGAAAACAGCTGGTGCCGATTTTCTTGGTGGTATAGCCGAAGGCATCGAGGCGGAAGAGTTTCACGCCACGTTCGGCGAGGTGGCGGATGCTGTCTTCCAGATAGGCGTAGGTTTTGGGGGAATTGAAATTGAGGTCGATCTGGTGTTCGGTGAAGGTACACCACACGCGTCCGGTCGTACCGTCGGCGAAGCGCACTTCACGGAAGGGTTCCTTTTCCTTGCGGATGTGGATTTTTGCCAGGTCGTCGGGCGAGATCGCCCCCATCTGATCGACGTGGATGAAGAGGTCGGCATGTTCGGAGGCGTAGCCGCGCTCGACGAAGTCAATGAATTCGGGCGATTCGTCGGCGATGTGGTTGAGCGTGAGGTCGAGACAGAGGTCGTAGCGGGCGGCGATGCGCTCGATGTCGTCCCAGTCGCCGTAGCGCGGGTCGATGGCCTTGTGGGTCAGCGGCGAAAAGCCACCGTCGGCGTTGGACGGATAGGGCGGGAGGATGTGTATGCCGCCGATGGCGCGCGAAAAGTGGCGTTCGACGACGGCATACAGATCCGCCAGCGTGTGGCCCATCCGGTCCGGGTAGGCAATGAGCTGGATCTGGTTGCGCAGGGGCATGAGGCGTTCTCCTTACATGGTTAGGCTGGGGTTGTGAGGGTGGCAAAGACATCGAGGACATGACGCCGCCAGTAATGGATGTCGTAGCGGTCGATCAGCGCGTTCATGCGCTGCATGCGCTCGGCCTGTTCGGTCTGCGGCATGTCGATCGCGCGGTCGATCGCAGCGTCCATCTGCCTGAGGCTGTAGGGATTGACGAGCACGGCGTCGTGCAGTTCAACCGCCGAGCCGGCGAATTCGGACAGCACCAGCACGCCATCGTCCATGTCGTGTGCGGCGATGAATTCCTTGGCGACGAGGTTGAGTCCGTCGCGCAGTGGTGTGATCCAGCAGATGTCGGCGGCGCGGAAGGCACACAGGGTGTCGGTGAACGGCATCGGCGTCGTCGACAGCAGGATGGGTTGCCAGGCGAGCGTGCCGTGATGCCCGTTGATGCGCCCGGCGAGATGTTCGATCGACTGCTGGGCGCGCTTGTAGGCGCGCATGCCGTCGGCGGCGGCAACCGCCGTGACCAGCAGGCGCACCTTGCCGAGCAGCTCCGGGCGACGTTGCAGCAGGCGCTCGAAGGCGAGCAGCATTTCGCGCGTGCCCTTGGCGTAATCGACCCGGCCGACCGAGACGATGAGCTTTTCGTCAGGGAAGTCGTGACGGATTTTCTCGACCTGCTGCTGGCGCTGGGGATCGTCGAAGGTTTCGCGGATCAGGCGCGCGTGGGTGCCGATGGGAAAGGCATCGATGAGGATCTTGCGTCCGGCGTGGCGAAACGACAGCGGCGTCAGGGGTTCGGACAGCGCCGTGCCGGTGGCGGCGAGGGCCTCGATGGCAAGGCCTTCCTCGATGCCATCAACCGGACGCAGCGAGCGTGCCGTGGCGACGAAATTCTGCGCGTAGCGCGGGATGTGGAAGCCGACCACGTCGCAGGCGAGCAGGCTGTCGATGATCTCGTCGCGCCAGGGCAGGATGTTGAACACGTCGGCCGGCGGAAACGGCGTGTGGTGGAAGAACGCGATCTTCACGTCCGGACGCAGCTCGCGCACGAAGTACGGCACCAGCCACAGGTTGTAGTCGTGGACCCAGACCACTGCGCCGGGTGCCGCTTCCTCGCAGGCGGCGGCGGCGAACAGGCGGTTCACTTCACGGAAGGTCGCCCAGTCGCAGTCCTCGGTCGAATACTGATCCGGAAAGCTGTTGATGATGGGCCACAGCGCCTCCTTCGAGGTGACATGGTAGAACTGGCTGATCTGCTCGCTGGTGAGCGGTAGGCGCACGACTTCGTAGCTGCCGTAGCTGTCCTCGACCGTGATGCGGCGCTGGAATTTCGGCGGCTTGCCAGCCGGGGATTTTTTCCAGGCCACCCAGCTCGCGCGTGCGGTCTGGCCGATGAAGCCTTTCAGCGCGGGAACGATGCCGTTGGGGCTGGCGTTTTCGCGGAAGACGGTCTTGCCGTCGACGACGTGCTCCTCATAGGGTTGCCGGTGATAGACGATGACCAGCGATGACGCCATGGAAGTCCTCCGTTTCGTGGAATTGTGTGAGGGCATCGAGCACGCCGGCGGCACCGGGGTGGGGGCTGCAATAGACATTGGCGTGGTCGCGGATCGCCGCGTCGAGCGCGGGTTCGCGGTTGGCGACGGCCACACCGGCGAGCCGGGTGTCGAACATCGACAGGTCGTTGAGCGTGTCGCCCGCCACCAGCGTGCGCGCCGGCGGCAGGTTCAGTGCGTCGAGCGTGCGCAGGAGCGTGGGGCCTTTCTGCACGCCGCGTGGCAGCACGTCGAAATACAGATTGTCGGAAATCAGCGCGTCGAATCCCAGTGCCTCGATTTCAATGCGCGCCGCCGCCGCGTCGGCCACATCGTCAAAGTAATAGGACCGCCGCCGGCCGCCGACACCGGATTGCTCACGCAAGCGGGGATGTCGGCGCATGACGGAATCGATGCGGGCTTCGGCGTCGAAGGGCCAGCTTGCATCGAGCCAGCGCTCGATCGGCGCGATGGGCGCAAAGTGCGGGCCGGCCGCCACACTGGTGCCGACGTTGCCGATCAGATGGTCGGGCTTCACCGGTAGGGTTTTCAGCAGCGACTGCATGAAATCGAGCCCGCGTCCGCTGACGAAGATGAGCGTGAGCGCATCGCGATGTGCGGCGATCCAGTCATAGAGCGTGGCCCGTTGCGCGTCGCTGCCGCCGAGAAAGGTACCGTCGAGATCGGTGGCGAGGATGGTGCGGCGGCGGATCTCAGACATGGCTGCGCACCGCGGTGGCAGGCATGGCGGCCGGGGCGTGGCGGGAACCTTCGAGCGGACGCAACAGGGCCGGCAGGCGTGCGGCGGGAGCATGCTGCCCCACTGTGCGACGCGGCGGTGCGGAATGCGGACGCGGTTCCAGCAGGCTGGCGAGTGCCTGCGCAGGCGAACGGACCCCGGCGAATACATCGCGTATCGCAGCCGCCAGATCGAGCCGGATGCCGAGTTCGCGTTCGAGGACGACGACAGTGCGGGCACTGATCGCCCCCTCGGCTAGCTCGTGCTGTTCCAGCCTGGCGGCGGGGCCTTCCCTGACTATCCGCATGCCCAGCCGGGTGTTGCGTGACTGGGTGGAGGAGGCTGTCAGGAACAGGTCACCGACGCCGCAACTGCCGAGCAGGGTGTCGGCCTGACCGCCGAGTGCAAGGGTCAGCTGCCGCATGTCGTCGAGCCCCCGGCTGAGTATCCCGGCGCGGGCGTTCTCGCCCATGCCGAGGGCGGTGGCCATGCCGCAGGCGATGGCTACCTGGTTCTTCAGCGCCCCACCCACCTGGACACCAATGACGTCGGACGTCGTCTCCACGCGTATTGCCGCGTGGCCAAGCGCGCGCATCAGGGCATTTGCCTGCCGCTGGGCAGTCCTGTGGCCGGAATGCAGTGGGTCGAGGGCGGCCATGGCCAGTGTCAGCAGCGTCGGTTCGCCGCGTGCCACCTCGATGGCGAAGCTCGGGCCACTGAGTGCCCCTGTCAGCACGCCTCGTCCCAGGGCGTCGTCCAGAACCTCGGTCATGAAGGCACCGGTTTCGCGCTCAAAGCCCTTGCTGGCAGTCAATACCAGGGTGCCGGATGCGAGCCGGCCCGAGAGGTGCGATGCGAGTTCGCGCGTGGCGGAGGCAGGCACGGCAAGCAACACGAGTTGGGCCCCCTGGATGGCAGCGGCAAGGTCGGATGTGGCGGTCAGACTGAGGGGCAGCTCGACACCGGGCAGGTCATCGTGGCTGTGGGTGGTATGGATCCTGGACGCATGGTCGGCGCGTCGCGCCCACAGGGTGGTGACGACGCCAGCACGCTGGAGCGCGGCCGCGAGTGCCGTGCCCCAGGCACCTGCACCGAGCACTGCGGCCCGGCCTAGGGGAAAGGGAACCCGGCTGAGAAGGGGAGTGGGGTGAGGTAGATCGATCGTATCTAACATCAGGTCTCCTGAATTCGCTGACATCCATGCCCGGGCCGGCACCGAAGTGCGCGACCGGGCGCTTGCGTCACCAGACCGAGAGGTCAGCGTACGGGCTGGTGCCTTCTCGGGGAATGCAGGCCCGCCCTCCCCGCCGCGCAGCACACGATTATGCTGCGCGCAAAATAGTTTTGCATGAAACTATATGGAGTATAAGCAAAAAGACGGCGCGTGACAAACCGGCGCCGGGATACGGGTCAGCGCATGCCGGGCAGCATCCCCTTCATGCCGCGCATCATCTTGGACAGGCCGCCCTTGCCCATCATCTTCATCATCTTCTGCGCCTGTTCGAACTGGTTCAGGAGCTTGTTGACCTCCTGCACCTGCACGCCAGCGCCGGCTGCGATACGGCGCTTGCGGCTCGCCTTGAGGATTTCCGGCTTGCGGCGTTCCAGCGGGGTCATGCTGTTGATGATGCCTTCGACGCGGTTGATGGCCTTGTCGTCGGCCCCGGCCGGCATCGCCATATTGGCGGCCCCGGGCAGTTTGTCCATCAGTGCGGACAGGCCGCCCATCTTGCGCATCTGCTGGATTTGCGCCTTGAAATCTTCAAGATCGAAATCCTTGCCTTTCTTGACCTTGTCGGCGAGCTTTTTGGCTTCGGCCAGGTCGACGCTGTCCTTGGCCTGTTCGATCAGCGAGAGTACGTCGCCCATGCCGAGGATGCGCTGCGCCATGCGCTCGGGGTGGAAAGGCTCCAGTCCGTTGGGTTTCTCGCCGACGCCGACGAACTTGAGCGGCTTGCCAGTGACCTGGCGCACCGAGAGCGCCGCGCCCCCGCGCGCGTCGCCGTCGAGTTTGGTGAGCACCACGCCGGTGAGCGGCAGGGCTTCGTTGAAAGCCTTGGCGACGTTGACCGCGTCCTGGCCCTGCATGGCGTCGACCACGAACAGCGTTTCCACCGGCTTGAGCGCCGCGTGCAGCGCCTTGATCTCGGCCATCATCGCCTCGTCGATCGCCAGCCGGCCGGCGGTGTCGACAATCAGCACGTCGTAGAACTGGCGGCGGGCGTGATCCTGCGCGGCGGCGGCGATCTTCAGCGGCGCGCGCTCGTCGCCGGCCTCGAAAAAGGCGACGTCAAGCTGCTTGCCCAGTTGTCGCAGCTGGTCGATGGCCGCCGGCCGATAGACGTCGGCAGAACAAAGCAGGACTTTTTTCTTGCGACCTTTGAGTAGCAGCGCGAGTTTGCCCGAGGTCGTGGTCTTGCCCGAACCCTGCAGGCCGGCCATGAGAATGACGGCCGGCGGCGTCGCCGCGAGGTTGAGGTCGGCATTCGCGCCGCCCATGAGCGCGGTGAGCTCTTCGTGGACGATGCCAATCAGCGCCTGGCCAGGGGTGAGGCTGGTCATCACCTCCTGCCCGAGGGCGCGGGTCTTGACGGCCTCGATGAAGCTCTTGACCACAGGCAGCGCTACGTCGGCTTCGAGCAGGGCCAGCCGCACCTGGCGCAGGGTGTCCTGCACGTTGGCTTCGGTGATGCGTGCCTGCCCGCGCAGGGTTTTGACGACGCCGGCGAGGCGTCCGCTGAGGTTTTCTAACATGGCTTCCTTGTTGCGGTTGGGGGCGGCATGGATAATGAGCCGCTGAGTTCACCGCCCCATTTTAACGAATGTCCCCCCTTCTGCTGCTTACCCTGTGTGTGAGCGCCCTGTACGTCTGGTCGGCCTGGCGGTTGCGGTCTGCCCCCGGGACCTTGTCTTTGTATACCGTTCTGCCGCTTGCGTTGCTGGGCCACGGGGCCCTGCTGTACCACGCGGTACTGGGCCAGGGCGACATTCGTCTGGGATTCGGCAGTTCGCTGTCGGCGATAGGCTGGCTGATGGCACTGATGTACTGGCTGGCCAGTCGGGGTGCCCCGCTCGCAAGACTGCAATCCTGGGTAAGTGGACTGGCCGCGTTCGCGGTACTGGCGCTGGCCCTGTTCAGCGAAGATCACGTCATTCCCAATTCTCAGGCGCTGGCCTTGCGCGCGCATCTCGTCGTGGCTTTCCTGGCTTACGGTCTGCTGGCGGTGGCAGCCTTGCATGCGGTTCTGATGACGATGCTGGAGAAGCAGTTGCACCGCAAGACGCATCTGCAGGCGGGCGCGCCACCCCTGCTGACGCTGGAAGCCATGCTGTTCCGCACGCTGGGGGCGGGCTTTGTCCTGCTGACACTGGCAGTGGGTAGCGGGGTGTTTTTCTCCGAAGAGTTGTTTGGTACGCCGCTGCAATTCACCCACAAGATCGTGTTTGCGATCCTGTCCTGGCTGGTGTTTGGCGGCTTGCTGCTGGGGCGCCATTACCGGGGCTGGCGCGGGCGCACCGCACTGATCTGGACGATTACCGGCTTCACCCTGCTATTGCTGGCCTATCTGGGCACCCAGTTCGTGCTGGAAGTGCTGCTGGGCCGCTGAGCGCCGAGCCCAACCCAGTGGAATCCCTCTCGATCACCACACTGTTTGCCCTGCTGGGCGGGCTACTGTTTCTGTCGGCGTGTTTCTCGGCGACGGAAACCGCGATGATGGCGATCAACCGCTATCGCCTGAAGCATGCGGCTGATAAAGGCCATCGTGGCGCGCAACTGGCACAGGCCCTGCTGGACCGCACCGACAAGCTGCTGGGCGTGATTCTGCTTGGCAATAATCTGGTCAACATTGCAGCCGCCACCTTGTCGACGATCATCTCGATCCGCCTGTTCGGTGATTCGGACGTTGCCCTGTCGGTCGCCACGCTGATCCTGACGTTTCTGATCCTGGTCTTCAGTGAAGTCACTCCCAAGGTGCTGGGCTCGTCCTATCCCGAGCGCATCGCCTATCCGGCGGCGTATCTGCTGACGCCGCTGCTGAAGCTGGCCTATCCCATCGTCTGGTTCGTCAACCTATTCGTGCAGGGCATCCTCAAGCTGCTCCGGATCAAGCCGCCTGAACCCGGCCAGGGCACCAGCCTGGGGCTGGAAGAATTGCGCACCATCGTGCTGGAGTCGTCGGGACGGCTGCCGCGCGAGCACCATCGCATCCTCATGAACCTGCTGGAGCTACAGGACATCACGGTCGACGACGTGATGACGCCCCGTAGCCAGATCGAGACGGTGGACCTGGCCGACGAACCGGCGCGCCTGCGCCAGCAGCTCACGACTAGCCACCACACGCGGCTGGTCGTGCAGCAGGACTCGCTCGATACCGTGCTGGGGGTCCTGCACATCCGGCGCGTGCTGCATGCGCTGACCGGTGAGGAAATCGACCCCGAAGTCCTGCGTGAAAACATCGAGACGCCTTACTTCGTGCCGGCCGGCACCCCGCTCTTCACCCAGTTGAACAATTTCCAGCGTGGCCGCAGGCGATTGGCGCTGGTCGTCGACGAATACGGTGAACTCCAGGGCCTGGTGACGCTGGAGGATTTGCTGGAGGAAATGGTCGGCGAATTCACCACCCAGGCCCCGTCTGATGTCGGCTATCTGCGGCGCGACACCGACGGCAGCTGGCTGGTCGAAGGCGGCGTTTCCCTGCGCCACCTCAACCGCAAGCTCGGCCTCGATCTGCCGCTGGACGGGCCCAAGACGCTCAATGGCCTGCTGCTGGAGCAGTTCGAGGACATTCCTGAGGCGGGGGTGAGTATCAAGCTGGGCGACGTTCCGGTCGAAATCGTGCAAACCCAGGACCGGGCGGTGAAAATGGCGCGTATCCAGGTGCGCTGAAGCGGCGGGGCACGACACCTCAATTTGGCCGGGAAATCGCCGTTATGGCCTATGAAATCGATTCGGCCCTTGTTGCCGGGCAGACCGGGCGTTACCCTCAAACCCGGATAACTCAGGATTAATAGAGCGATGAGTGCTTTGACAAATGGCATTGCCCTGACGGGCTTGGCGCGCGCCATGGTCAACCATGGCTGGTTGTCGGAAGCCGATGCGGAAAGCGTCGGCAAGCGCGCCAGCCAGTCGGGTGATGCCTTCGTGACCGAACTGGTGCGCAGCAAGCGCTTCAAGGCCGAACAGATAGCCGAGTTCGCGGCAGTTTCCTTCGGTTATCCGTTCGTCGACCTGAATGCGCTGGACACGGACAGCCTGCCGCAGGGCCTGCTCGACCCCAGGCTGATGCAGAAGCGGCGGGTTGCCGCGCTGTATCAGCGCGGCAGCAAGCTTTATATCGGTATCTCCGACCCCACCCAGCTGCAGGCGCTGGACGAAGTGAAGTTCCAGACCGGGCAGGCGGTCGAGCCGGTCGTGGTCGAGGACGACAAGCTCGGCAAGCTCATCGACAAGATGGGCCAAGCCGCCGACAACGCACTTGCGGTGCTCAACGCCGAGGAGCTCAATCTCGACTTCGCTGACGAGGATGCGCCGCAGCAGCAGGACACCGGCGGGATCGAGATCGACGATGCGCCGGTGGTGCGCTACCTGCAGAAGATCATGCTCGACGCGATCAACGCTGGCGCGTCCGATATCCACTTCGAACCCTACGAGAAGTTCTACCGCATCCGCTACCGCCGCGACGGCATCCTCTACGAGGTTGCGCAGCCGCCCATGGCGATCAAGGACAAGGTGGCGTCGCGCATCAAGGTGCTGTCGCGGCTGGACATCGCCGAGAAGCGCGTGCCGCAGGACGGGCGGATGAAGATGGTGCTGTCGAAAACGCGCGCCATCGATTTCCGGGTCAGCAGCCTGCCGACCCTGTACGGCGAAAAGATCGTCATGCGTATTCTCGATCCGACCAGCGCGCAGCTGGGGATCGAGGCCCTGGGCTACGAGCCGTGGCAGAAGGAAATACTGCTCAACGCGGTGCAACGGCCCTACGGCATGGTCCTGGTGACCGGGCCGACCGGTTCCGGCAAAACTGTGTCTCTCTACACCTGCCTCAACATCCTGAACAAGCCCGACGTGAACATTTCCACCGCGGAAGACCCGGCGGAAATCCAGCTGCCGGGCATCAACCAGGTCAACGTCAACGATAGGGCGGGGCTGACTTTCTCGGCAGCGCTGAAGTCTTTCCTGCGGCAGGATCCTGATGTCATCATGGTTGGCGAGATCCGCGACCTGGAAACCGCCGACATCGCGATCAAGGCGGCGCAGACCGGCCACATGGTGATGTCCACGCTGCACACCAACGATGCGCCGGGTACGCTGACCCGTTTGCTGAACATGGGGGTCGCGCCGTTCAACGTCGCATCGTCCGTCATTCTGATCACCGCACAGCGTCTGGGGCGTCGCCTGTGCAATTGCAAACAGCCCGCCGACATCCCGCAGGAAGCCCTGCTGGCCGCAGGGTTCACGCCCGAGCAGCTCGACGGAAGCTGGAAACCTTACAAGCCGGTGGGTTGCGAGATATGCGGCGGCACCGGCTACAAGGGCCGGGTCGGCATCTACCAGGTCATGCCGATCACCGATGCCATGACGCGCATCATCCTCAAGGGCGGCAACGAATCGGACATTGCCGATCAGGCCAGGCGGGAAGGCGTGCTTGACCTTCGCCAGGCAGGTTTGCTGAAAGTGAAAGCCGGACTCACCTCGCTGGAAGAGGTCGAGGCCGTCACCAACATGTAAGGATTCATACCCATGGCTACAGCGGCAAAATCAATCAAGGATGCGTCCTTCCTCTGGGAAGGCATGGACAAGCGCGGCAAGAAGGTCAAGGGTCAGATGATGGCCGGTGGCGAGGCGGTGGTGAATGCGAACCTGCGCAAGCAGGGCATCACGGTCACCAAGGTCAGGAAGCAAAGCACGCTTTTCAGCAGTGCCAAGAAAATCACCGACAAGGACATCACGCTGTTCACCCGCCAGCTGGCGACCATGATGAAGGCCGGGGTGCCCTTGCTTCAATCGTTCGAGATCGTGGCGCGCGGGCACTCCAATCCGTCGGTGCAGCGCCTGCTGATGGAAATCAAGGCGGACATCGAGAAGGGCAGCAGCCTGACCCAGGCATTTGGCAGGCACCCGCTGTATTTCGACGCCCTGTTCTGCAACCTGGTCGGGGCGGGCGAGGCGGCGGGCATCCTGGAAGGCGTGCTGGAGCGCCTGGCGATCTACAAGGAAAAGATCCTCGCGATCAAGAGCAAGATCAAGTCCGCGTTGTTCTACCCGGTTTCGATCATTGTCGTGGCCTTCATCATCACCGCGGTCATCATGATCTTCGTGATTCCGGCGTTCAAGGAACTGTTCACCAGCTTTGGTGCCGACCTGCCAGGCCCCACCCTGGTGGTGATGAAACTGTCCGATATTTTCGTCGAATGGTGGTGGGCGATATTCGGCACGATAGGCGGCGGCATCTATGCCTTGCTCCAGGCCTGGAAACGCTCCCGCAAAGTGCAGATGTTCATGGATCGGGTCATGCTGAAATTGCCGATCTTCGGTCCGGTCATCGAAAAGGCCACGATCGCACGCTGGACCCGCACGCTGTCGACCATGTTCGCCGCCGGCGTGCCGCTGGTTGAGGCGCTCGATTCGGTCGGAGGAGCCTCGGGTAACCAGGTCTTCGTCGAAGCCACCAGCAAGATCAGGAGCGAGGTGGCCATCGGCACGTCGCTGACGGTGGCGATGCAGAATTCCGGCAAATTCCCGAACATGGTCTTGCAGATGGCGGCCATCGGCGAGGAATCCGGCTCGCTGGATTCGATGCTCGCCAAGGTCGCCGATTTTTATGAAGCCGAGGTCGACGATGCGGTCGAGGCCCTGTCCAGTCTGATGGAACCGATCATCATGGTGGTGCTGGGCACGCTCATCGGTGGCATGGTCATCGCCATGTACCTGCCGATCTTCAAGATGGGCCAGGTCGTTTGATGTCCCTGCTGACGGCCGAACCAGCCCTGTTCGCAGGGCTGGTTTTTTTGCTGGGCCTGCTGGTCGGCAGTTTTCTCAACGTCGTCGTCCATCGTCTGCCGAAAATGATGGAGGCGGAATGGCAGGCACAGTGCGCCGAGCTGCGCGGCGAGGCTCTGGCAGAAGCCGGGCCATACAACCTCGCGACCCCGCGCTCCGCCTGTCCTGCCTGCGGCCACATGATCACGGCGCGGGAAAACATCCCGATCCTGTCCTGGCTCCTGTTGCGCGGGCGCTGTTCGGCGTGCGGGACGGCGATCAGCGCGCGCTACCCGTTGGTCGAATTGCTGACCGGCCTCCTGTCCGCCGGGGTCGCCTGGAAATGGGGTGTGAGCCTGGAAACCCTGGGCGCACTGATGCTGGTGTGGGCCCTGATCGCGCTGGCCTTCATCGATCTCGATACCACCCTGTTGCCGGACAGCCTGACCCTGCCGCTGATCTGGCTGGGGCTGCTGTTCAACCTCCATGGCCACTTTGCCGATTTGCCGTCTGCCGTCATCGGCGCGGTCGCCGGCTATCTCGTGCTGTGGTCGGTCTACTGGCTGTTCAAGCTCGCCACCGGCAAGGACGGCATGGGGTTCGGCGACTTCAAGTTGCTGGCGGCCATCGGTGCCTGGCTGGGCTGGCAGATGCTGCCGGTGACCCTGCTGTTGTCCTCGGTGGTGGGGGCCGCCATCGGCATCGCCATGGTCGTGTTCGTCAAGCATGATCGCCGCGTACCCATCCCCTTCGGGCCTTACCTCGCGGGCGGCGGTCTGGTCGCGCTGTTCTTCGGTGCCGACCTGACCCGGGCCTATCTCGCCCAGTTCTGATGTTCGTCGTCGGGCTCACCGGCGGGATCGGCGCGGGCAAGTCCGCGGTCTCGGAACGCTTTGCGCGGCTGGGCGTGCCGGTGATCGATACCGATGTCATCGCGCGCGAATTGACCGCGCCCGCTGGCGCAGCCCTGCCGGCCATCCGCCGGGCGTTCGGTGACTGCGTGTTTGCCCATGCGGACGAACTCGACCGCGCCACCTTGCGGCGTCTGGTATTCGCCGACGCGACAGCGCGCGCCAGGCTGGAAGCCATCCTGCATCCACGCATCCGCCAATCTGTCGGGCAGGCGCTGGCCACGCTCGATGCGCCGTATGCGCTGCTCGTCGTTCCCCTCCTGCTCGAAACCGGGGCCTACGCCGACGTCGTGCAGCGCATTCTGCTCGTCGATTGCCCGGAGGCGGTGCGCATCGAGCGGGTGATGGCGCGCAGCGCACTCACCCGGGCGGAGGTCGAGGCCATCCTCGCCGTGCAGCTTCGAGACGACGCCCGGCGTGCCGCGGCCGACGACAGGCTCGACAACGTGGGCAGCCCGGACGCACTGGATGCCGCCGTCGCCACCCTGCACAGCCGCTACCTGGCGCTGGCCCGGGCAGCCGGCGGGCTTTGAAATTCGGCTGCAAGCGGCGACAATGCGACGCAAACAAGCATCAATTGCGGCGTGATCCACTACGAATATCCCCTCTCCGAACGCATCCGCACCCTGCTGCGGCTGGAAGACCTGTTCGAACGCGTTGACGCCTTCACGGCGTCGCCCGAGCAGCCTGCGCATCATGCCGCACTGCTGACCCTGTTCGAGCTGGCCGAGGTGGCGGCGCGGGCCGATCTCAAGACCGACCTGCTGCAGGAACTGGATAGGCAGAAGGCCGCGCTTGCCGCGTTGCGCGGCAATCCGCTCGTCGAGACGGACACGCTGGAATCCGTGCTGGCGGGCATGGAAGCGGCGCATCAGGGTATCCACCAGTTGCCCGGCAAGGTTGGTCAGCACCTGCGCGACGACGAATGGCTGATGACCATCAAGCAGCGCGCGTGCATCCCCGGCGGCATGTGTGAATTCGACCTGCCTTCCTACCATCACTGGCTGCACCGGCACGTCGAGGCGCGCAAGCGCGAACTCCACGCCTGGCTTGCGCCCTTTGCGCCGATACGGTCCGCCGTAGAGATCGTGCTGGGCCTGCTGCGCGACAGTGGCCAGCCGGAAATGCAGCACACCGACACCGGCAGCTACCAGCGCATGCTCGAATCGCGCAATCCCCAACTGATCCGGGTGACGCTCACCGATGTCGTGCCTTGCGTGCCGGAAATCTCGGCCAACAAGTACATGCTCAATATCCGCTTCGTCCACGCGGGCGGCGGGCAGATGCGCACCTGCACCGACCAGCCGATCGATTTCGACCTGACCTTCTGCACACTGTGAAGCCGCCCGTCGTCGCCTGTCCCACCTGTAGTGCAGCGGTAAGCTGGACTGCGGAAAACAAGTGGAAGCCTTTTTGCAGCGAACGCTGCAAGCTCATCGACCTGGGGCACTGGGCAACCGAAAAATACCGGGTGCCGGCCGCGTCCCCGCCGGAGGACGAGACCCCGCCCGACGAGAACGGGCTGCCGCAGTAAGGCTTATTTCCTGTAGGTCTTGACGCCGGTGGGGGTGCCGAGCAGCAGTACGTCCGCGCCGCGACGGGCGAACAGGCCGTTCGTCACCACGCCGACAATGTGATTGATCGCGGTTTCGAGTGACACCGGATCGACGATCGACAGGCCGTGCACGTCGAGAATGATATTGCCGTTGTCGGTGGTGAAGCCCTCGCGCAGGCGGGGCTGGCCGCCCAGTTTCACCAGTTCGCGCGCGACGTAGGAGCGCGCCATCGGAACCACTTCCACCGGCAGCGGAAATTTGCCGAGCACACCGACCAGCTTGGATTCGTCCGCGATGCAGATGAACTGCTTGCTGCACGCCGCCACGATCTTCTCGCGTGTCAGCGCGCCGCCGCCGCCTTTGACCATGGCATAGTGTTCGGTGATCTCGTCGGCACCGTCGACGTAGATTTCGAGCTCGCCCACGCTGTTGAGATCCAGCACCTGGATGCCGTGACTTTTCAGGCGCGCCGCGGTGGCTTCCGAACTGGCCACGGCACCGTCGATGCGGCCCTTCACGGCGGCCAGGGCGTCGATGAAATAATTGGCGGTCGAGCCGGTGCCGACGCCGATGATCCCGCCTTTGGCGTATTCCACTGCGGCTTGTGCCACAGCCTGCTTCATTTCGTCTTGCGTCATGTTGTCTTCGTCCGTTTCGCGTAGCCGGCTAAGATAGCGGCATCGCAGCCATTTATCAAACCCGGTCATGAGCCAGCCCGACGACTATCTCGAACGCATCCTCACCTCGCGCGTCTACGACGTGGCGGTGGAGTCTCCGCTCGACGTCGCCCACAATCTGTCGCGCCGACTGGGCAACCAGATCCTGCTGAAGCGCGAAGACCTGCAACCGGTGTTCTCGTTCAAATGCCGGGGTGCCTACAACAAAATGGCGAACCTGAAACCCGCGCAACTCGTGCGTGGTGTGGTCGCCGCCTCGGCGGGCAACCACGCGCAGGGCGTGGCGTTGGCGGCGCAAAAGCTGGACGTGCACGCGACCATCGTGATGCCGGCGACCACGCCGAAGATCAAGGTCGACGCGGTCGCCGCGCGCGGCGCGCAGGTGATCCTGCACGGCGACAGCTACGACGATGCCTGCGCGCACGCGACCGAACTGGCGAGGGAGGCGAAAGCGACGTTCGTCCATCCCTACGACGACCCCGACGTCATCGCCGGCCAGGGCACGGTGGCGATGGAACTGCTGCGCCAGCACCCCGGCCCCATCCACTCCGTCTACATCCCTGTCGGCGGTGGCGGGCTCATCGCCGGCATGGCTGCCTACATCAAGCGTTTGCGGCCGGAGATCAAGATCGTCGGCGTCGAGCCCGAGGACGCCGACGCGATGGCGCGCTCGCTGTGCAAGGGCAAACGCATCACCCTGCCGCGGGTCGGCATCTTCGCCGACGGCGTGGCGGTGAAGACGGTCGGCAAGGAAACTTTCCGGCTCGCGCAGATGTACGTCGACGAGGTCGTCCGCGTCAACAACGACGCCATCTGCGCGGCGATCAAGGACGTGTTCGAGGACACCCGCTCGATCCTGGAGCCAGCCGGCGCGCTGTCGGTCGCCGGCATGAAGGCCGCCATCGCCGGCGACCGGCTGCGCGGCAAGACGCTGGTCGCCGTGGCCTCCGGCGCCAACATGAACTTCGACCGCCTGCGCTACATCGCCGAGCGCGCCGAACTGGGGGAAAAGCGCGAGGCCGTGCTGGCGGTGACGATTCCGGAAACACCGGGCAGCTTCAAGGCCTTCTGCAGCCTGCTCGGCGCACGCAATATCACCGAGTTCAACTACCGCTACTCCGATCCGAAGTTTGCGCGCGTATTCGTCGGCCTGTCGGTGCCCGGTGCGGGCGAAGGTGCGCGCCTGGTCGACACGCTGGGGCGGCACGGGCTCGAAGCCCTTGATCTCACCGACAACGAAATGGCCAAGCTGCACGTGCGCCATCTGGTCGGCGGCCGCGCGCCGGAGGCGGTCAACGAGGTGCTGTACCGCTTCGAATTCCCGGAGCGCCCGGGGGCGCTGATGCAGTTCCTGCAGAGCATGAGCACGGGCTGGAACATCAGCCTCTTCCATTACCGTAACCACGGTGCCGACTACGGCCGCGTGCTGGTCGGCATCCAGGTGCCGGAAAAGGAAAAGCCCAGCTTCCAGAAATTTCTGGACGGGCTGGGCTACCGCTACTGGGACGAATCCCGCAATCCAGCCTACAAGCTGTTCCTGGCCTGATTTACTTTTTGCTGGCGCAGGTGTTCATGCCGATCAGGGTATAGGCCGGGCAGAACTTGAACAGACCGGTGGCGAGCGGCACGACGCCGACCCAGGCCCAGACGGGGCCGCCCATCAGGGCCCAGGCGATGAGGGCGAGGCCGGCGAGAATGCGGATGATGCGGTCGATGCTTCCAACGTTGCAAGACATGATGTGCTCCTGAGAAAGGGTGGGGCCTCGGTCGAGGTGGGAACACCTTAGACCCGGGCCGCGCCGGCGTCTGTGACGCACGTCACCAAAGCTCAGGTTTCCGCGTGCAGCCTGGCGCGGTCCGCCACCGCGACGCGGCCCCGGCCCAGCGCCAGACAGCCGGCTTCCTCGAGTTTCTTCAGCGCACGGCTGACCGCTTCGCGGCTGGCACCGATCTGCGCGGCGAGTCGTTCGTGGGTGCATTCCAGTACCCCGCCGGGCTGATCCAGCATCACAGCCGCAATGCGCCGGGTCAGCGAGCGGAACGCCACCTCTTCCACGCGTTGCATCATGCGACCGAGTCGTTCGGCAAACAGGCCAAATGCGTAATGCCGGAAGGGCGGATGCTGCGCGATCAGCTGGTCGAAGAGATCGTGCGGCATCGCGGCGAGTACGACCGGGGTGGTGGCGAGCCCGCGTGCCGAATAATTGGCTTCCCCGAGCAGGCAACTGGTGCTGACGATGCAGGATTCCCCGGGGCGGATCCGGTACAGCTCGATCTCGTGCCCGTCCGGCGTGGTGCGCATCACCTGGATTTCGCCTTCGAGCAGTAGCGGAAATGCCCGGCAGGGGTCGCCGGCGGCGAACAGGCGGGCGTCGCCCGGCGCACGCTGCCACACCAGCGTCTGCAACAGGCGCGTGTGCAGGGCGGCGTCGAGTCCGCGCAGCGAGGGGAAGGTGGCGAAGAGCAGATCGGGTGCGTCAGGCAGGGGAGGGGACATGGCGAGGCAAGTGTGGGTGTTCCCGATAGTGTGATTCGGTCTGGCCTGTGCAGGCAAGCTGCGTGATACCCTCGCGCCCATGTTTCGTGCCTTCTGCCTCGCCCTGTTGTTCGCATGTGTGGCCTTGCCTGCCGTTGCCGCCTCCGGCGACAGCGCCATCCTCAAGGCCCGGCAGGCCTGGGCGGCGAAGCAGTCCAAGGCATTCGAACGGGCCGCGCAAGACGTGCCCGCCCACCATGTGCTCGCGCCCTACGTCGAATACTGGCGGCTCACGCTCCCGACGCGTAACGATGATCAGCGTGTGGCCGATTTTCTGGTGCGCTACCCGGGCAGCCGCCCGGCCGAACTGCTGCGCGCCGACTGGCTGAAAACCCTGGGCGCGCGCGGCGACTGGGCCCGCTATCTGGCTGAATACCCGCGTCTGGAAAAACCCGAAACGATCCACCAGTGCTATGCCCATCGCGCCGAATGGGCGCGCGGCGATCGCAGCCGCGTGCGCGAGGCGGTCGCGCTCTGGTTCACCGGCCGTGACCTGCCGTCTGCCTGTGCACCGCTATTCACGCAGTTGATGGCAGCAGGCTTCATCAACGAAGAAGACGTGTGGCGTCGCCTGCGGCTCGCCCTGGAAGCGGGCAATCCCGGCGTGGCGCGCAGCGTGGCGCAGACGCTGCCCGAGTCGCAGCGCCCTGCGGCTGCGCTGTTCGACCGCGCGACCCGCACCCCTGCGCGCGTGCTGCAGGCGGGGCTCGACCCGGCCCGCCGGGGTGACCGCGAGATCGCGCTCTACGCGCTCGACCGGCTGGCGCGCAGTGATTCCGCGCAGGCTGCGCGTGCGCTGGCGGACTGGTCGCCGCGCCTCACCGATACCGAGCGCAGTTCCGCGTGGGCACGCCTCGGCGTGTGGGCAGCGCGCCGCCACGAGGCCGTCGCGCCTGCCTGGTTCGCGCGGGCGGGCGTGCAGGGGACCACCGACAGCCAGCGCGAATGGTGGGTGCGCGCCGCCCTGCGTGCGGGCGACTGGCAGACGGTGGGCCGGGTCATCGACGGCATGGGCGATCCCCTGCGCGCCCAGCCGGTCTGGCGCTACTGGCGTGCCCGCGCGGCGCTCGCCACGGGGGCGCGCAACACGGCGCTGCCGCTCTTGCTCGCCCTATCGCGCGAGCACCATTACTACGGCCAGCTGGCCCAGGAAGAACTGGGGCCGGTGCTGGGCGCGCCTGCCGTCAACACCAAGACCGGCGGCGCGGACCTCGACGCCGTGCGGCGCGAACCGGGCATCGCGCGTGCCATGGCCTTCCACGAACTGGGGCTGCGCAGCGACGCCAACGCCGAATGGAACTGGACGATCCGCACCTTCAGCGACCGGCAGCTCCTCGCGGCGGCCGAGCTGGCGCGCCGTACCGAGTGGTATGACCGCGCCATCCACACCGCCGAGCGCACCCGCGAGCTGCACGATTTCGAACTGCGCTTTCTCGCCCCCTACCGCGAACTGGCGCAGCAGGCGGCGCGCGACAACGGCATCGACGAAGCCTGGGTGTTCGGCCTGATGCGGCAGGAAAGCCGCTTCGTCAACGTGGCCCGTTCGAATGTGGGTGCGTCCGGCCTGATGCAGATCATGCCGGCGACCGCGCGCTGGATCGCCGGCAAGCTCGGTATCCGGGGATACCGGCCGGCCGATATCCAGGACCCGGCCACCAACATCCGCTTTGGTTCGTATTACCTCAGCCATGTACAGCGCACGCTCGACGGCTCGCCCGTGCTCGCCACCGCTGCCTATAACGCCGGTCCGTCGCGCGCGCAGCGCTGGCGCGACAGCCGGCCGATGGAGGCGGCGGTGTATATCGAATCCATTCCCTTCGCCGAAACGCGGGATTACGTGAAGAAGGTGATGAGCAACGCCATGTACTACGCGGCCCGTTTCGGCCAGCCCTCGGTGTTGCTGAAAGATCGGCTGGGCGAGGTGCCGGCGCGTGCCGGTGCGGCACCGGTTGTGCCTGATGCGGCGATTGCGCTGGAACCCGGCGCGGACGCCGATTAGAATCAGGCTTGTCTAATATTCTGATCCGGTAACGCATGAAAATCGAACGCATCTGCATCCTCGGCGGCTCCGGCTTCGTCGGCACCCATCTCGTCAGCCAGCTGGCTGCGCGCGGCCTCCAGGTCCGCGTCCTGTCGCACCGTCGTGAAATGGCCAAGGCGCTGATCCTGCTGCCCACCGTGGAAGTCGTCGAAGCCGACGTCCACGATGCGCACGAACTGGTCAGACAGTTTCGCGGCATGGACGCCGTCATCAACCTGGTCGGCATCCTGCACGAAAAGAATATCGGCCGGGTCGATCTGCCCAGCGCGCGGCGCGGGGATTTCCAGCACGTGCACATCGAACTGGTGCGCAAGGTCGTCCACGCCTGCGGCGAGGCCGGCGTGCATCGCCTGCTGCACATGAGCGCACTGGGCGCCGACGCCACCTCGCGTTCCGCCTACCAGCGTTCGAAGGGCGTGGGCGAAGCGCTGGTGCGCGAAGCCGGGCTGCATCACCAGGAACACGAGCGCTGGTTCCTCGATGGCCCCAAATTCGTTCACGGCTACGGACTCAACGTCACCGTCTTCCGGCCTTCGGTGATTTTTGGCCGGGGCGATTCCTTCCTGTCGATGTTCGCGCGTCTGCTGAAACTGTTCCCGGTACTGCCGCTGGCCAGCGCCGGCACCCGCTTTGCGCCGGTGCATGTCGAAGACGTGGCACGCGCCTTCGCCGACAGCCTCGATAATCCCGCCACCTACGGCCAGACCTATGACCTGTGCGGGCCCAATGTCTATACCCTGAAACAGCTGATCGAAACCGTCGGCAGCGTCATCGGCAAGCGGCGCAGCATCATCCCGCTGGGCAAGTGGCCGTCGTATTTCCAGGCCTGGGCCATGGAATTCAAGCCGGGTGCCAAACTGATGACGCGCGACAACTATTTCGCGATGTGCACCGACAACGTCTGTTCCGGGGGCTGGCCGGCGGTGTTCGACTTCCAGCCGGCCGCGCTCGAAGCCGTCGCCCCCGAATACCTGCGTGCTGACACGCCGCGTGCGCGCTACGAGGACTACCGCGAGCACGCGGGGCGCTAGCCGACGGCATGAAGACCTACGTCGTCGGCGGGGCCGTGCGTGACCGCCTGCTGGGGCTGCCGCAATCCGACCGCGACCACGTCGTGGTCGGGGCCACGCCCGATGACATGGCCGCGCTGGGCTACCAGCCGGTCGGCCGCGATTTTCCGGTCTTCCTGCACCCTGACAGCCACGAGGAATACGCGCTCGCGCGCACCGAGCGCAAGTCGGGGCACGGCTACAAGGGCTTCGTCGTTCATGCCGCGCCCGACGTCACGCTCGAAGAAGACCTGCTGCGTCGCGACCTCACCATCAACGCCATGGCCGAGGACGAAGCCGGTCAGCTCGTCGACCCCTACGGCGGGCAGGCCGACCTCGCCGCAAAACGTTTCCGCCACGTGAGCGAGGCCTTTGCCGAAGACCCGGTGCGCATCCTGCGCGTGGCCCGCTTTGCCGCGCGCTTTACCGAATTCAGCGTGGCCCCCGAGACACTGGCGCTGATGCGCGCCATGGCCGAGGCCGGTGAAGTCGATGCGCTGGTGCCCGAACGGGTGTGGCAGGAACTCGCGCGCGGCCTCATGGAAGCGCAGCCCTCTCGCATGTTCCGGGTGCTGCGTGACTGCGGCGCGCTCGCCCGGCTGCTGCCCGAACTCGACCGTCTGTTTGGCGTGCCGCAGCCGCCCGAACACCATCCCGAAGTCGATACCGGCGTCCACGTCATGCTGGTCGTCGACTGGTCGGCGGCGCAGGGCTTCGAGCTGCCGGTGCGTTTCGCCGCGCTCACCCACGACCTGGGCAAGGGCGTCACGCCGCCCGAGTTCTGGCCGAAACACCACGGCCACGAGGCCAAAAGCGTCGAGCTGGTGCGCACCCTGTGCGAACGCCTGCGCGTGCCGGCCGATTGCCGCGACCTGGCGGTGGCCGTCGCGCGCGACCACGGCAACGCCTACCGCGCCGCCGAATTGCGGCCGGCCACACTGGTCGAACTGTTCGAACGCGTCGACGCCTTTCGCCGGCCCGAGCGCTTCGAAGCCTTCCTGCAGGCCTGCGAATGCGATTTTCGCGGCCGCCCGGGCTACGAGACGAAGCCCTTTCCCGCGCCCGGCTATTTGCGCGAGGCGCTGGCTGTCACCCGCAGCGTCGACGCCGGCGCGGTCGCTCGCGCCGCCGACCCGGCGCGCGTGCGCGAGGCCGTGTTCGAGGCCCGTACGCAGGCGCTTGCCGCCTGGAAAAAAGCCTGGGCCTAGGCTCCGGGAATCGGGAACCGCCACCTGTCGGGTACGTCAATTTCATAGTTCACCCGCATCATCCGGCGGAAAATTTCAGGAGCCTCCCATGCCTTACACCGAACAAACCGTCCAGACCGTCCGCCCCTGGTCGGACAAGACCTTCAGCTTCACCCTCTCCCGGCCGCAGGACTTTGCCTTTGCCAGCGGCGAGTTCGTCACCCTGGGTCTCAAGCGCGAGGGCAAGCTCATCGCGCGGGCCTATTCCATCGTCTCGGCGGCGAACGAACCCGAACTCGAATTCCTCAGCATCCACGTGCCCGACGGCCCGCTCACCAGCCAGCTGGTGCATGTGCAGCCTGGCGATTCGGTCTGGCTCAACAGCAAGCCCACCGGCTCGCTCACGCTCGATCATGTGAAGTCCGGCCGGGTGCTCTACATGATCGCCACCGGCACCGGCCTCGCTCCCTTCATGAGCCTGGTGCGTGACCCGGCCACGTTCACGCGTTTCGATCAGGCGGTGCTGGTGCATTCGGTGCGTACCGAGCCCGAGCTGGCCTATCGCGCCGAACTCGAATCGCGCATGAACGGCCGTTTCCACTACGTGCCGACCGTGACCCGTGAGCCGTTTCCCACGCCCGAGCGCGGCAGCGTGCTGTTCCAGTCCGGGGCGCTCGCCGAGCGTCTCGGCCTGCCGGCGGTCGACCCGGAACACGACCGCGTCATGATCTGCGGCAATCCCGAGATGACGCGCGAGATGACCGATGCCCTCAAGGCCGCCGGCTGGACGCTCACCAACCATCGTGGCGTCGGCAACTTCAGCACCGAACTCGCGTTCGTCACGCATCACGCCTGACGCGGTTTCCAATTCCGCCCGTCCTTGCCACAATGCCCGCACCACAGGGGGGTAGTCATGCGGGTCTGGATCGGTGTGTTGGGCATGTGTGCGGCGCTGGCCGCGCAGGCGGCGGGTGTCGAGGTGTTCAGCCCGCAGGGTACGGTCAAGGGCGTGCGCCAGGCTACCGCGCGCTTCGACGCGCCCATGGTCGCGCTGGGCGATCCACGGGCCGCCGCGCCGTTCATGATCGAATGCCCGGTCGCGGGCAGCGGCAAATGGCTGGACGAGCGCACCTGGGCCTACGATTTCGAGCGTGATCTGCCGGGCGCGACGCGCTGCGCCTTCACGTTGCGTGCCGGGATGAAAGACGCAGCGGGGCAGCCGCTCAAGCCAGAGATATTCAGCTTCAACACCGGCGGTCCGCAGGCTGTCGCCACACGGCCGTGGGACGGCTCCCGCATCGACGAGCGCCAGACCTTCCTGCTCGCCTTCGACGCGCGGGTGAAACCCGGCACGCTCGCGGCGCACGCTGCCTGCCGCGTGAGCGGACTGGCCGACCGTATCGACGTTGAAGTCTTGCAGGGCGCGCAACGCGACGCCGCGCTGGCGCCATTGAAAGCGAAGAACGATCCGCTGTTCCGCCGCCGCTTTGCGCCCAACGCCGACACGGTCGAGGTGCTGCGCTGCAAGCGGCCGCTGCCGAACGAAGCCGAGGTCAGCCTGGTGCTGGAAGCCGGTATCGAGGCGGGCAACGGGCTCGCCAGCAGCGAGCCGCAGACCTTCGATTACCGCGTGCGGTCGGCCTTCCGCCTGCGCGCGACCTGCGACAAGCTGAACGCACGCGCCGCGTGCAATCCGCTGACGAATATCCGCGTCGGCCTGGGGGGCGCAATCCGCCGCGACGACGCCGTGAAGATCCGCCTCGACGGAGCAGGCCGCAGCTGGCAGCCCGCCATTGAGGACGCCAGCCCCTGGGTCGATGCACTCGTCTTCAAGGGGCCGTTCCCGGAGAAGGCCGCGCTCACGCTGTCGGTGCCGGCCGGTCTCAAGGATGACGACGGCCGTGCGCTCGCCAACGCCGTGCAGTTTCCGCTCGCGATCCGCACCGATGCCTATCCGCCGCTGGCGAAATTCTCCAGCCAGTTCGGCGTGCTCGAAGCCGCCAACCCGGTGCTGCCGGTCACGCTGCGCAATCTGGAAACGGGGGCGGACGACCGAACGCTCACGCTGCCCGGCAAACTCGCCGCCGTGCGCGAAGGCGACGACGCGATGGTCATCGGCTGGCTGAAGTATCTGCAAAGCGTGCGCTATGGCCGCAGCGTGCCAAACGTCAATCCGAAGAAAGCGCCCACGCGACAGGCGGCGAACAGCTTTTCAGTGCTGGAAAACGTCGCGTCGGCTGGCGAGTTTGCTGTGCCCAAGCCCGGTGGCGGCAAGGCTTTCGAGGTCGTCGGCATTCCCCTGTCCGGGCCCGGTTTCTACGTCGTCGAACTGGCCAGCCCGCGCCTCGGCGCAGCTTATCTGGACGGCAAATCGGCGTTTTACACGCACACCGCCGCGCTGGTCACCAATCTCGTCGCGCACACCAAGATCGGCCGCGAATCCTCGCTGGTGTGGGTGACCGCGCTTGATACCGGCCTGCCGGTGGCGGGTGCGCAGGTCACGGTCAGTTCGTGTGCAGGCAAACCGGTCTGGACCGGTACGTCCGACACGCAGGGCCGTGCGCGCATCGCCAAAAGCCTCGGCACTGCGCCGTCGTGCAAACACTGGCCGGGTGGCTGGTTGGTGTCCGCGCGCGTCGAGCGGGATCGTACTTTCACCCTCACCTCGTGGAACGACGGCATCGAGCCCTGGCGCTTTGCCCTGCCATCCGCCGAAACCTGGGCCCCCGACATCGCCCACAGTGTGCTCGACCGCAGCCTCCTGCGTGCCGGCGACACGCTGGCGATGAAACATTTCGTGCGCACCCGTACCGGCAGCGGGTTTGCTATACCGGGCGCGAAAGCGCTGCCGGACAAGCTGACGCTCACCCATGTTGGCAGCGGCCAGGCGATCACGCTGCCGGTGAAGTTCGACGCGCGGGGCACGGCCGACACGCAGTGGGCGATTCCGCGTGAAGCCAGACTCGGTGCCTACGACATCACCCTCGTGCGCGGCCAGCGGAGCTGGTCGTCCGGCCAGTTCACCGTGTCCGCCTTCCGTCTGCCGACGATGCGGGCGCAGATTGGATTACCCAAGGCGAAGCTCGTCCGTGCCAAGCGCGCCGAAGTCGACGTCGGCGTGCAGTACCTGTCCGGCGGCGGCGCGAGCCATCTCCCGGTCAAGCTGCGCAGTCTGGTCGAGCCCTTGCACTACACGCATCCGGATTTTCCTGACACGTCATTCGCCAACGGCAACGTTATCGAAGGCATCCAGCGTGACGAGGACGTGTATGAGAACTTCGACGAATTCGAGGACGGGGCCGACCCGCTGGCCGACACCACACCGGCCGGCCTCGCCCGCACCCAGTCCGCCACGCTCGACCAGGCCGGCGCGGCGCGGCTCAGCGTTGCCGGCCTGCCGCAGCAGGACACGCTCGCCACCCTGCGGCTGGAACTCGACTACGCCGACGCCAACGGCGTGACCCAGACCGCCTCGCAGCGCACCACGCTGTGGCCCGGCACGCGCATCCCCGGCATACGCGTGCGCGACTGGAATGCGCGCGACGCTCTGCGCTACACCCTGGTGGTGATCGACGCCGACGGCCGCATTGTTCCGAATGCGCGGGTTGAATCCGACATTTATGCCGAGCGCACCTACAGCCACCGCAAGCGTCTGGTCGGCGGCTTCTATGCCTACGAGAACGTGCGCGAGATCAAGCGCGTGGCCGCAGGCTGCGTAGGCGAAACCAATGCACGCGGCGAACTCGCCTGCGCCCTCAAGCCGCCGGCGCGCGGTAGCCTCATCGTGCGGGCCAAAGCCGTCGATGCAGCGGGCAATGCGGTGTATGCGCGGCGCGACCTGTGGGTGCCCGGCAGCGACGAGGCCTGGTTCGCCGGCAGCGATTCCGACCGCATGGACGTGCTGCCCGAGCAGCCTAAATACGAACCCGGCCAGGTCGCCGAATTACAGGTGAAGCTGCCGTTCCGCAGCGCCACCGCGCTCGTCACCGTGGAACGCGAAGGCGTGCTCGACAGCTACGTCGTGCCTCTGTCTGCATCGAATGCCACCGTGCGCCTGCCGATCAAGTCGACCTACGCGCCGAACGTGGCGGTGTCGGTGATGGCGGTACGCGGCCGCGTCGGCGAGCCCGCGCCGACCGCGCTGGTCGACCTGGGCAAGCCGGCGTACAAGCTCGGCGTGACATCGTTGCGCGTCGGCGAGCGCGGCTTTGCGTTGAAGGTGGACGTGAAGACGCCGCAGACCGTCTACAAGGTGCGCGACACGGTTCCGGTGGCCATCCAGGTGGCGCGTGCCGACGGCGGCAAGCTGCCCGCTGGCGCCGAAGTCGCGGTGGCGGCGGTCGACGAGGCCCTGCTCGAACTCGCGCCGAATCCGAGCTGGAAACTGCTGGCCGCGATGATGGCGACGCGCCCCTGGGAAGTGGAGACCGCCACCGCGCAGATGCAGGTGGTGGGCAAGCGTCACTTCGGCCGCAAGAGTCTGCCGCCGGGCGGTGGCGGCGGCAAGCTGCCGACGCGGGAACTGTTCGATACGCGCGTGCTGTGGCAGGCCCGCGTCAAGCTGGATGCCAGCGGCCGCGCCCAGCTCAGGGTGCCGCTCAACGACAGCCTCACCCGCTTCCGCATCGTCGCTGTGGCCAACGCCGGAACCGGCTACTTCGGCGACGGGGCGGCCAGCGTGCAGACCCGGCAGGATGTGATGCTGCTGGCAGGGCTGCCGCCGGTGGTGCGCGAGGGCGATGGGTTCACGGCGGGATTCACCGTGCGCAACGGCAGCGAAAAGCCGCAGACCGTCACGCTCTCGCCGACCCTCAAGGCCGGCGACACCCGACTCGACGTGCCGTCCAGAACCGTGGCGCTGGCCCCCGGCGAAGCAAAAACGGTGAACTGGCCGGTGACCGTGCCAGCGGGCGCAAGCACGCTGGCCTGGCAGGTCGACGCCGCCGCCGGCGAGGCACGCGACAGCCTGAAAGTGACACAGACCGTGCTGCCCGCCGTGCCGGTGCGCGCCCTGCAGGCAAGCCTGTTCCAGCTCGACGGCAGCCACGTCGTGAAAGTCGAGCGGCCGGCCGATGCGCTGGCCGGGCAGGGCGGCCTCACGGTCGACGCCTCGCCGCGTCTGGCCGGCAACCTGTCTGCCATGCGCGACTACATGCGCAGCTATCCCTACACCTGCATGGAACAGCGCGCGTCGCGCGCGCTGGCGCTGGACGACGCCGCGCTGTGGACGGACGCGATGAGCCGCCTGCCCATGCACCTCGACGCCAACGGCCTGGTGCGCTACTTCCCGAGCGAGAGCCTGCCCGGCGACACCGCGCTCACCGCCTACCTGCTCGCCAGCGCGCACGCCGCGCGCCGCGAACTGCCACAGGACGCGAAGCAGGCGATGCTCGAAGGCCTCAAGGCCTACGTCGCCGGTCGGCTGCGTGATGCCGGCATCGGCTTTGCCGACGGCAGCGTGCGCAAGCTGGGCGCGATCGAGGCGCTGGCGCGCTACGGCGAAGCCACGCCCGACATGCTCGACGCACTGCCGCTCACGCCGAACCAGTGGCCGAGCTCCGCGCTCATCGACTACGTCTCCATCCTGCAGCGGCTCGCCAGCGTGCCCGCGCGCGAGGCCAAGCGCAAAGAGGCGGTGGGCATTCTGCGCGCGCGCATGGACCTGCGCGGCACCACGCTCAACTGGTCGACCGCCGCGCGCGACGGCTTGTGGTGGCTGATGGTGTCGCCCGACCTCAACACCGCGCGTGCGCTCGAGGTGCTGCTCGCCGAGCCCGCGTTGCAGGCCGACATCCCGCGTCTGGCGCGCGGCCTGATGGCGCGGCAGAAGCAGGGTCGCTGGGACCTCACCACAGCCAACGCCTGGGCGAAGATCGCGCTCGACCGCTTTGCCGCGCAGTTCGAACAGGAATCGGTGAGCGGGCAGACGCGCGTCGAACTGGCCGGCAGCACCCGCAGTATCGATTGGACGAAACCCGCGCCGGTGGCGTTGCCCTGGCCGGCTGCCGCCGAGACGCTGAAACTGAGCCAGATCGGCAGCGGCAAGCCCTGGATCACCGTCACCAGCCGCGCGGCCGTGCCGCTGAAAGCGCCGCTTGCTTCGGGTTACCGCGTCACCCAGCGCATCGAGGCGCTCGAACAGGCGGTGCCCGGCAAATGGTCGCGCGGCGACCTCGCGCGCGTGCGCATCAGCGTCGACGCGCAGGCCGACATGAGCTGGGTGGTCGTCGATGCGCCGGTGCCGGCGGGCGCGACGCTGCTCGGCGGCGGCCTGCAGACCGAATCCGCGCTGGCCGATCGCGGCAGCCGCGCCAGCGGCAACGCCTGGCTGGCCTTCGAGGACCGTCCCTTCGACCGTTACCGCGCCTACTACGCCTGGGTGCCCAAGGGCCGCTTCACGCTCGACTACACCGTGCGCCTCAATACGCCCGGCCACTTCAAGCTGCCGCCGCTGCGCGTCGAGGCCATGTACCAGCCCGAGCAGTTCGGCGAGCTGCCACAAGCAGACTGGGTTGTGATGCCGTGAGATGGCCGGGTTTTTCGTGGCCCACGGTTTTCTTGAGGCTGCGTGCTTGCGAGCGCGAGGCCGTAGGTCGGCAACACTTTGCCGACATCCACGCATCCAGCAGAGGCGTGCGGCGGGAAAGTGTTGCCGACCTACGATGATCCGGCCTGCCTGACAGAAGGGTGTGCACTTGTATCTACTGAGTGCGGGAAAACGCCCCAGCCTGAAGTGGCTCACCGCAGTCGGCTTCTGCCTGGCTCTGGCCGGCTGCGGCGATGCGCTGGATCTCGCGGCGATCCAGCGCGCGCATCCGCCCTCGTCCGCCTGGCTACTCGACCGCCACGGCGAGGTGATGCAGGAAGTGCGCGTCGATTTCCGCGTGCGGCGTGGCGCGTGGCAGCCGCTTGCCGCGATCTCGCCCGTGTTGCCGGAAGCGGTGATTCGTTTCGAGGACAAGCGTTTCCAAGAACACGGCGGCGTCGATCTCGCCGCACTGGGGCATGCCGCGTGGCAGAACCTCATCGGCGAGAAGCGGCGCGGCGCGAGCACGCTGACGATGCAGCTCGCAGGCTTTCTCGAACCCGAACTGGCCTCGGGCGCGCACAAGACCGTGTGGGGAAAATTTCGCCAGATGCTCGCGGCGTGGCGGCTGGAGCGCACGCTCGACAAGGCGCAGATTCTGGAGGCCTATCTCAACCTTGCGCCGTTTCGCGGCGAGGCGCGCGGCGTGGCGGCGGCGTCTGCCATGCTGTTCGGCAAGGGGGCGTCGGCGCTGTCGCGCGACGAAGCCCTGTTGCTGGCTGCGCTGCTGCCTGCGCCGCAGGCGGGTACCGAAGCAGTGGCTGCGCGTGCTTGTCGGGGTACGCAGTTGGCGGCGGCTGACTGCGCGCGCCTTACACACATGGCACAGGCTGCATTTGCCGGGCAATTCGCCCATACCCGCATGATCGATGATGCGCCGCATCTCGCCGCGCGCCTCGCGCTAAAGCCCGGCGATCGCGTGCGCACCACGCTTGACGCGGGCGTGCAGCGGCGCGTGCAGGCCGCGCTTGCTTCGCAGCTTGCGACGCTGGAAGCCGAAGACGTGGAAGACGGTGCGGTGCTGGTGCTCGACAACGTCAGCGGCGACGTGCTCGCCTACGTCGGCAGCCGGCGCGGCGCGCGCCAGCACTTCGTCGACGGCGTGCGTGCGCCGCGCCAGGCCGGCTCCACGCTCAAACCCTTTCTCTACGCGCTGGCCCTCGAACAGGGTGTGCTCACGGCGGCGTCGCAACTCGACGACAGCGCCGTTGCCATCACCACACCGTCCGGGCAATACGTGCCGCAGAACTACGACCGCCGCTTTCGCGGGCGCGTCTCCGTGCGCACCGCGCTGGCGGGCAGCCTGAATGTGCCGGCGGTGCGAACGCTGCTGTTGCTGGGGCTCGATCCCTTTCACGACCGGTTGCGCACGCTCGGCCTCCCGCTCGCGCAGGAAGCCGATTTCTACGGCTACGCGCTGGCGCTGGGGGCGTCCGAAGTCGATCTGTGGTCGCTGACCAACGCCTATCGCACACTGGCCAACGGCGGGCTTGCCGGCGGCGCGCAGGTGCTGCCGCAGCCGGCGTCTGCGGGTGCGCGTGTCATCGATCCGGCTGCGGCCTTCGTTGTTTCCGACATCCTCGCCGACCGCGCCGCGCGCAGCGTCACTTTCGGCCTGGAAAACCCGCTCGCCACGCCCTTCTGGAGTGCAGTCAAAACCGGCACCAGCAAGGACATGCGCGACAACTGGTGCGTGGGCTATTCGCGCCGGGTCACGGTCGGGGTGTGGGTGGGCAATTTCGACGGCCGGCCGATGCGGGGTGTGTCCGGGGTGACAGGTGCCGCGCCGGTGTGGCTGGACGTGATGCAGATGCTGCCGCCGGCCGGGGCCGGTTCGCCTGCCCCGCCTTCTGGCCTGGCGCGTCAGCAGGGGGAATGGCTGGCAGCGGGCACGTCCTTGGCCCGCAGCGCTGAACTGCCGCCCGCGTCGCGTATTGTCTACCCGGGCGACGGGGCCATCCTCGCGCTCGACCCGGACATTCCGCCTGCGATGCAGCGGGTGTATCTCGAAGCGACGGGGGCGCATGACGCCACGTTTTTCATCGATGGGCAGCGGCTCGGGAACCCGCTGCACAGCGTCCCCTGGAAGCCTGTTTCAGGCTCGCATGTCCTGGAGTTGCGCAGGGATCAGGACGGCCGTTTGCTCGACAGCGTACGTTTCCAGATACGGGGAAAGCTGGGGACAGGCTTGCCGGCCGCGCCGGCTGCCGGCGGCTGAGGCTCAATCATCATGGCCGTGGCGGCGGTGGTCGCGGCGATGGTCGCGGCGGTCGTAGCGGTGGTCATGCCGGTCATTCCAGCCGTGATGGCGCGAGTGATAGACATGCGTGACATGGCGGGGCGGCAATACGATCACCGGGCCGGGGTGCTGGTAGCTGTGTGTCCAGTAACGGTGCCCACTGCTTTCGTACAGGATGCGGAAGCCATCGTGGTGGCGATTACCGAACGAGATGACGAAATTGGGTTCGACCGAAATCACGCGGCCATGACGATAGCCAGGGTCGTAGTCAGCCAGGGCGCTGCCGGAAGCGGCCAACAGGCCGGCTGCAAGGATGAGGGTGCGTAACATGGCATTCTCCTTTCGGGCTTCGCTTAATCGTTCCAGTCGTTGCGGCTGTTCTTCCAGCCGCCCTGCGTATCGGCAACCGTGAAGCTCACGTTCAGCGCAAGCCATTTGCCGGGGTCGTAAGGCAGACGGGTGCTGTATTCGCGGCCTTCGTAGCGATAGCGGACGTCATAGCCCGAGACGACCTGGCGGTAGTTGTCGTGCACCTGGCAGCGCTCGACCTGGCGCGGACGCGATTCGTAATAGCGGTCGCCGTCCTTCCAGCGGTCACCGACCACGGCACCGGTGGCGGCCCCGACGGCGGCAGCGGCGACCTTGCCGTTGCCCTTGCCGACGGTTGAGCCAATCAATCCGCCGGCGATGGCACCGAGGATGGCCCCGCCGGTGTTGTTGCCGTCGCGCACCGTGGTGCGTTCGTAGCCGACGGTTTCGGTCCAGCATTCGCGGCGCGGCTCGTTGATGGTGTCGTAGATCGGCGTGCTCGACAGCACGCGGGCCTGGGCGACGAAACCGTCGCTGTCGCCGCGGTGGCCTGCGTGTGCGCTGCCGGCGGCCATCAGGCCGGCGATCAGGGCGGCAGTCAGTTTGTGGGTGCGTGCGTTCATGTTTACTCTCCAGGGTTGGGGGCGATTCAGCGGCGACGCTTGCGATCGTCATCATCGTCACGGTCGTCGCGTTTCTGCTTGCGGCGTTCGTAGCCGGTGCCGTAGTCGTCGCTCTCGTCGTCGTCGCGCGTCAGGCTGCGGCGGTCGTCGTAACGCTCGTCGCGGCGAACGTCGCGCTCGTCGGAACGGTCCTTCTTTGCCAGGATGATCAGGCCGTCGAGAATGTCGGGCGCGGCCTGGACCGGGGCGGCGAGCGCCAGGGTAAGGGCTGCGATTCCGAACATGCCGTAGGTGCGTGCGTTCATCATGGTCTCCGTTTCGGTGGTCGCGTTGTTCGCTTCCACGCTTTGCAGTGTGGGTGAGGAAAGTAAGCGCGGTGTTTCACGCAAGGGGGATTTTGTAACACTGTGTAACAGCCTGGCCAGCCCCGGATCACTGCGGCAGCGTGCTGCTATATTTGCCCGCATGGAAAAAGACCTGATCTACGTTACCGACGACGACCCCGGCATCCGCGAGCTCGTCGCCGAATACCTGCAGGGGCAGGGCTATGCGGTGGCAACCGCCGAGGACGCGCCCTCCCTCGACGCGCTGCTGACGCAGCGGCTCCCCGACCTGCTGGTGCTCGACTGGATGATGCCGGGCGAGGACGGCCTGTCGATCGCCCGCCGCCTGCGCGCGCAGCCCGGCTTTCCGCCCATCATCATGCTGTCGGCCCGGGGCGAGGACATCGACCGCATCATCGGCCTCGAAGTGGGGGCCGACGACTACCTGCCGAAGCCGTTCAACCCGCGCGAACTGCTGGCGCGCATCCGTGCCGTGATGCGCCGGCACGCCGGTACTGCGGCGGTGACCGAGCCGGGGGCCGGGACTGCCCGGCTGGCAAAATTCGGCCCCTTCGTGGTCAACCTCGACGCCCGCACGCTGGCCCGCGACGGTGCGGACATCCCGCTCACCACCGGCGAATACGAATTGCTGGAAATCTTCGTCACCCATGCCAATCGCGCGCTCAGCCGCGACTGGCTGATGGACCAGCTGCGTGGTTTCGAGCGCGACCCCTTCGACCGCAGCATCGACGTGCGCGTCAACCGCTTGCGCAAGAAGATCGAGGACGATCCGGCCAACCCGGCCTACATCCGCACCCAGCGCGGCCAGGGCTATCTGTTCATCCCGCAGGGCAGGGCTTGAAGTCGCTCACCGCCTCGCTGTTCGCGCGCACTGCGATCACGCTCGCGGTCGCCTTCGTCGTGTTCCAGGCGGCGGCGAGCTGGGTGGTTTACCGCACGCTCATCGTGCCGGTGGCCGAGCGTTCGGCCGACGACCTCGCCGGCCTCATCGTGCTCTCGGCGCAGACCTGGGTGGAACTGCCGCCGGAAACCCGCGCCGCGTTCGAGAAGGAGCTTGCGCGCCGGCACGGGCTGAGGCTCACCGCCGTGCCAGTGGCGGCAAGCGTGGCCGCGCCGCGATTTGCCTTCCGCACGCAGATCGAGGCCGCGCTCTCGCGCCGCCTGCGCGAGGATGTGCGCTTGCGCGGCCAGCCGGGCACCGCCGCCGTCTGGCTCGATATCCCGGTCGGCGGCCACGCGCTGATGGCGGGCTTCTTCCCCGACCGCTACGCCGTCAAGCCGCCGCTCGCGGCGATTGCGGTGGTGATGCTGGGCGCGTTCCTGAGTCTGCTCACGGCCCTGCTGCTGGTGCGCCGCATCACCGTGCCGCTGGCCCAGGCCTCACGCGCCGCCCGCCAGGTGGGGGCGGGCCAGGTGCCCGAGCCCCTGCCGGAAACCGGCCCGGCCGAACTCGCCGAGCTGGCGCGTCGCTTCAACCGCATGGCGGCCGAGGTGCGCGATCTGCTCGACAACCGCACCACGCTGCTCGCCGGTATTTCGCATGATCTGCGTACGCCGATGACGCGCCTGCAGCTGAATCTGGAAATGCTGCGCGATGACCCCGGTCCCGCGCGCATCGACAAGGCCGTGGCGGATCTGGCCGACATGAACAAGCTGATTTCCGGCTATCTGGAACTCGCGCGCACCACCCGGGCGGAAGCAAGATCGCGCATCGACCTGGCCGGATGGCTGGACGAGCAGGCGCAGGCCTTCGGCGTGTCCTCGCCGGGGGCGGAAGCCTGCACGGTCGAGGCGGGGCCGCTGGCGCTGCAACAGATCGTTGCCAACCTCATCCAGAACGCGCAACGCTACGGCGGCGGCGCGCTGGAGATTGCGCTGGAATGCACGCCGCGCCTCGCACGCATCGTCGTGCGCGACGACGGCCCGGGCATTCCAGAAGACCAGCTGGAGAAAGTGTTCCGGCCTTTCTATCGGCTGGAGGCGTCGCGTGCGCAGGCAACCGGCGGCACCGGCCTGGGGCTGGCGATCGTGCGGCAGCTGGCGGAAACGAACGGGTGGAAGGTGACGCTGACGAATCGCCCGCAGGGCGGGCTGGAGGCGGCGCTGGAAATCCGCCGTTGAGGCTCAGGCCGTGGTGGCCGGCAAGCGGCGCAGCACGCGGAATTCGATGAACAGCAGGGTGAGACTGAACATGGCCATGCGGCCGGTGCTGCCGTTGAATAGCCCGAACGGTGTGCGGGTGAGGCTCATGCTCACGCTGGTACGCTGACCCAGTTGCATCACACGGCCGGTTGGCGGGCGAACAGCGAGAATTGCACGAACAGAAGCGACAGGCTGGTGAGGCTCATGCGTTCGGTCTGGCCGTGGAACCAGGCGAAGGGTGAGGCGGAGAGTTCGAGGACCAGCTGTTTTTTGCCGAATTGCAGTTTCATGACGGGCTCCATGCAATGAGGGGGTTGCCTCTAGCCTTGCAACGCGTGTGCCACGCAGACAGTGCGCGTCTGGTAGAAAAAATCCTAACAAAAACAAATTGTTGCGAATGTGCGTTGTGGGGACACCTGGCGTGCGGTGTCGTGCCATGACGGAAAACTGACAATGGCCGTCGGCCGCCAGACACATCGAGGCGACAGGGTAGAATCCGGCTTTACGATTTGGGCGGGGCGTGTCCTGCGTGCCGCATCTTCTGCATGATCATCCTCAAGAATCTCAGCCTCAGGCGTAGCGCCAAGGTCCTGCTCGACAACGCCTCGGTGTCGATCAACCCCGGCGAAAAGGTCGGCCTCGTCGGCCGCAACGGCGCCGGCAAATCGAGCCTGTTCGCGCTCCTGAACGGCACCCTGCACGAAGACAAGGGCGACTTCTCCATGCCGTCGCAGTGGCGCATGGCGCAGGTGGCGCAGGACATGCCGGAAACCGCCGAATCCGCGACCGACTTCGTTATCGCCGGCGATACCGTGCTCGCCGAGGCGCAGCGCGAAGTGGAAGCCGCCGAGGCGAGCGACGACGGCGAGCGCATGGCGCACGCCTACATGGCGCTTGCGGATGCCGGCGCGCACGACGCGCAGTCGCGCGCGCAGGCGCTGATCCTCGGCCTGGGTTTCCAGGTACGTGAATTGAACCAGCCGGTGAACAGCTTTTCCGGCGGCTGGCGCATGAGATTGCAATTGGCGCGTGCGCTGATGTGCCCCTCCGACCTGCTGCTGCTCGACGAACCGACCAACCACCTGGATCTGGATGCGCTGGTGTGGCTGGAAGCCTGGCTGAAAAAATACCCGGGCACCATGCTGGTGATCAGCCACGACCGCGAATTCCTCGACGCCGTGACCAACGTCACGATCCATATCGAAAACGGCCAACTCACCCGCTACGGCGGCAACTACAGCACCTTCGAGGACATGCGCGCCGAACAGATGGCGCTGCAGCAGGCGGCGTTCGCCAAGCAACAGGACAAGATCGCCCACCTGCAATCCTTCATCAACCGCTTCAAGGCCAAGGCCAGCAAGGCGAAGCAGGCGCAAAGCCGGGTCAAGGCCCTGGACCGCATGGAAAGGCTCGCGCCCATGCTGGCGAGCGCAGACTTCACCTTCGAATTCAAGGAGCCGCTGAGTCTGCCCAATCCCATGCTGACGATCGACGACGCCAGCTTCGGTTATCCGCCGGCGGGCGGCGCGGACGCGCCCACGGTCATAGTGCGCGGCGTCAGCAAGTCGGTGTTCGCCGGCCAGCGCATCGGCATCCTCGGCGCCAACGGTCAGGGCAAGTCGACGCTGGTGAAGACCATCGCGCGCGAGCTTGCCGTCGTCGCCGGCGCCGTCACCGAAGGCCGCGGCCTCAACATCGGCTATTTCGCGCAGCAGGAACTCGACGTGCTGCGCCCCGCCGACACGCCGCTGGAACACATGATCCGGCTCGCCCGCGACACGATTGCCAACGGCGGCGCCGGCCAGTTCAGCAGTCGCGAACAGGACCTGCGTAATTTTCTCGGCACCTTCAACTTCAGCGGCGACATGGTCAAGCAGGCCGTCGGCACCATGAGCGGCGGCGAAAAGGCGCGGCTGGTGCTTTGCATGCTGGTGTGGCAACGGCCCAATCTGTTGTTACTCGACGAACCGACCAACCATCTGGATCTGGCCACGCGCGAGGCGCTGGCGATGGCGCTGAACGAATTCGAGGGCACGCTCATGCTGGTGAGCCACGACCGCGCCCTGCTGCGTTCGGTGTGCGACGAATTCTGGCTAGTCACGCGCGGCGGGGTGGAACCGTTTGACGGCGATCTGGACGACTACCAGCGCTATCTGCTGGAGGAAGGCAAACGCGTTCGCGAAGAATTGAAGCAGGCGGGGAAGGTGGCCGAAGTGCCTGTGGTCGAAGTGAAACCTGCGGTGGTGGCTGCGAAAAAGCCGGTGTCATCGGGCAGGCTCAAATCGCTGAAGCAGAAACTGGAGAAGCTCGACAAAAGCATGGCCGCGCTGCAGGCGGAAAAGGCAGCATTCGAAGCCCGGCTGGGTGAAACGCTTTCCGTCGAGGAGATCACCGAAACCGGCAAGCAACTTCAACACGTCATTGACGAACTGGCGATAGAAGAGGGGGAATGGCTGGAATTGTCGGGAGAGATTGAGGCGCTGGAGGGGGCGAGCGCCTAGAACTCGCGCGCTACCCTCGGCCGGGCGGCGCCGAACTTGGCGTTTATCCGCACATCACCTATGGTGTCAGCAGCCCATCCCGTCAGGAGCGCCATGTCACCCGATGATCCCGTCGCCCGCAGTCGGGGATATCTGCGCCACCGCTGGCCGGTGCGGCTGATGCACTGGATCAACCTGCTGGCGTTTGCGCTGCTGCTGCTGAGCGGGCTGCAAATCTTCAACGCTCACCCGGCGCTGTACTGGGGCAAATCGTCGTACACCGGCGCACCGCCGCTGTTGCAGATGACCACGCGCACCGACGCCAGTGGCAAGACGCTCGGGGTCACGCGTGTGTTCGGTCATGAATTCAACACCACCGGCGTCTTCGGCCTCTCGGCCGGGCCGGATGGCCGCCCGAGCGCGCGCGGCTTTCCCACCTGGCTCACGGTGCCGAGCACGCAATGGCTGTCGATGGCGCGGCACTGGCATTTCTTTTTTGCCTGGGTGCTGGTGATCAACGGCCTGTGCTACGTGCTCTACACCCTGGCCAGCCGCCACTTCGCGCGTGACCTCTGGCCCAGCCGCACGGACTGGCGCGGCATCGGGCAATCGATCCTCGACCACCTGCGCCTGCGCCATCCGCAGGGGGCAGACGCGCTGCGCTACAACATCCTGCAGAAGCTGGCGTATCTCGTCGTGATCTTTGGGCTGTTTCCGCTGGTGATCCTGATGGGACTGGCGATGTCGCCGGGGCTCAACGCGCTGTTCACCGGCTGGATCGACGTGTTCGGCGGTCGGCAGTCCGCGCGCACGCTGCATTTCGTCGCCGCCTGGCTGCTGGTGGCCTTTGTCTTCATCCATGTGTTCGAGGTTTTCATCAGCGGCGTGTGGAACAACCTGCGTTCGATGATCACCGGGCGCTATCGCATTGCTCACGAGGAAACTCCCCATGACCCGACATGACGATACGCGTCGCCGCTTCTTCGGTCGCGCCCTGGCGGCGGGCAGCGGCCTGCTGCTCACGGGTTGCGACCAGCTGTCGCAAAATGCGTGGTTCACCCGCGTACTCGGCAGTGCCGAAAAGCTGACCCAGGGTACGCAGCGCCTGCTGCTGTCGCGCAAGTCGATGGCGCAGGAATTCAGCGAAGCTGACATCTCGCCGCAGTTCCGCAGCAACGGCACCAGCAACCCCAACAACCCGCTCTACCAGACCTGGGTCGCCAGCGGTTTTGCCGATTACCGCCTGCAGGTCGACGGTCTGGTCGCGCGCCCGCGTGCCTACACGCTGGACGAGCTGAAAGCCCTGCCGAGCCGCACCCAGATCACCCGCCATGACTGCGTCGAAGGCTGGAGCGCCATCGGCAAATGGAAAGGCGTTTCGCTCAGCCATCTGCTGGCGCAGGTCGAGCCGCACCCCCAGGCGAACTATGTCGTGTTCCATTGCGCCGACCCGATGAACGGACAGGGGTCGCACTATTACGAAAGCATCGACATGGACGACGCCTGGCACGTACAGACCGTGCTGGCGTATGACCTGAACGATGCGCCGCTGCCCGTCAAGAATGGCGCACCCATCCGCGTGCGCGTCGAGCGTCAGCTGGGCTACAAATCGGCCAAGTACCTCACGCGCATTGAACTGGTCGAGCGTTTCGACCATATCGGCAAAGGCCGGGGCGGGTATTGGGAAGATCGCGGTTACGAGTGGTATGCGGGAATCTGAGCGCAGTTGAGCCGAAGACAGGCATGACGGTGCGGTAAAGCCTGCCGTCACGCTAAAATGCGGGTTTTCCGTGACGCCCCCCCGCCGTGAAACCCACCTTCCAGGACATCATCCTCACCCTGCAACGCTATTGGGCCGAGCGTGGCTGCGCGCTGCTGCAGCCCTATGACATGGAAGTTGGCGCGGGTACCTCACACACGGCCACCTTCCTGCGTTCGCTCGGGCCCGAGCCGTGGAAGGCCGCCTATGTGCAGCCCAGCCGCCGGCCCAAGGACGGCCGCTACGGCGACAACCCCAACCGCCTGCAGCACTACTACCAGTTCCAGGTGGTATTGAAACCCGCGCCGGCCGATATTCTGGAGCTGTATCTCGGCTCGCTCGAAGCGCTGGGCTTCGACCTGAAGCAGAACGACGTGCGCTTTGTGGAAGACGACTGGGAAAATCCCACGCTCGGTGCCTGGGGGCTGGGCTGGGAGGTGTGGCTGAACGGCATGGAAGTCACCCAGTTCACCTATTTCCAGCAGGTGGGCGGCATCGACTGCAAGCCGATCACCGGCGAAATCACCTATGGTCTGGAACGTCTGGCGATGTACCTGCAGGGCGTGGAAAGCGTGTACGACCTGACCTGGACCGAGGGGCTCACCTACCGCGACGTTTACCACCAGAACGAGGTCGAACAGTCCACCTACAACTTCGAACACAGCGACGTCGATTTCCTGCTCACCGCCTTCGGCGCGCACGAGAAGACAGCGCAGGAACTGGTGGCCGCGCAGCTTGCGCTGCCGGCGTATGAGCAGGTGCTGAAAGCCGCGCACACCTTCAACCTGCTCGACGCGCGTGGCGCGATCTCGGTGACCGAGCGCGCGGCATATATCGGCCGCATCCGCAATCTGGCGCGTGCGGTGGCGAAGAGTTATCTCGACAGCCGCGCGCGGCTGGGCTTTCCGATGGCGCCGCGCGAGTGGGCCGAGGAAGTGCAGGCGATGCTGGCGAAGAAGGAGGCGGCATGAGTACGCAAAACCTGCTCGTCGAACTCTTCACCGAAGAACTGCCGCCGAAAGCGTTGAAGAAACTGGGCGAGGCCTTTGCCACCGCGCTGGCCGAAAGCCTCGTTTCGCAGGGTCTGGCCGGGGCCACTGCGGCGCTTACAAATTTCGCCTCGCCGCGCCGCTTGGGCGCACACGTCGCCAACGTGCTGGCGCGTGCCGCCGACAAACCTGTTTCGACCAAGCTGATGCCGGTGTCGGTCGGCCTCGATGCAGCCGGCCAGCCTACGCCCGCCCTGTTGAAACGCCTCGCTGCGCTGGGGGCCGATGCCGCTGCGGCAAACAGCCTGCGGCGCGAAGGCGAGGGCAAAAACGAAGCCCTGTTCCACGACAGCGTCGCGCCTGGCGTCACGCTCGCCGAAGGCCTACAGAAAGCCCTCGAAGCCGCGATGGCCAGGCTGCCCATTCCCAAGGTGATGACCTATCAGCTCGCCGATGGCTGGAGCAGCGTCAATTTCGTCCGCCCGGTGCATGGGCTCGTTGCGCTACATGGCGCCGATGTCGTGCCGGTCTCTGTGCTCGGTCTGCAAGCCGGCCGCATCACCCAGGGCCACCGCTTCGAAGCGAAGCAGGCCAGGATCACCCTGCGCGACGCCGACAGCTACGCCGCGCAACTCGCGGATGAAGGTGCGGTGCTCGCCAGCTTTGGCGAGCGTCGCGCCGAAATCGTGCAGCAATTGCAGGCTGCCGCCGCGCCGCTGGGTCTCAAGCCGGTGGACGACGATGCGCTGCTCGACGAAGTGACTGCGCTGGTCGAAAAGCCGAACGTGCTGCTCGGCCAGTTCGAGGAAGCTTTCCTCGAAGTGCCGCAGGAATGCCTCATCCTCACCATGAAGGCGAACCAGAAATATTTCCCGCTGCTGGATGCAGGCGGAATGCTGACCAACCAATTCCTCATTGTCTCCAACATCGCGCCGACTGATCCCTCCGCCGTGATCCAGGGTAACGAGCGCGTGGTGCGCCCACGTCTGGCTGACGCCAAATTCTTCTTCGATCAGGATAGAAAGAAGACGCTGGAATCGCGCGTGCCGGGGTTGGCGAAGGTGGTGTATCACAACAGGCTCGGCAGCCAGGTCGAGCGTGTCCAGCGAGTGCGAGAAATCGCCCAATGGGTTGCGAAAAAGATTGATCCGCAGTTGGAACATTTGGCAGACCGTGCGGCGGAATTGTCCAAGGCCGATCTGCTTACCGACATGGTCGGCGAGTTTCCAGAATTGCAGGGCATCATGGGAGGGTATTACGCGCGTTGGGATGGAGAAGATGAGCGCGTTTCACAAGCGATTGCTGACCAGTATTTGGTGCGTAGAGAAGAATCCGCAGAGGCAAGCAATCTGCTTAGCGAGATTCTTCAAATTGCCGACCGGATAGAAACGCTGGTGGGTATTTGGGGCATCGGCCTCAAGCCGACTGGTGATAAAGACCCCTTTGCCTTGCGTCGCCACGCGCTTTCGATCATCCGTTCTTTCAATACGCTCTACACGGTTTCGAGATTGAACAATGAGGCTATGCCTCTCGGGATCGATGAGTTGATCGAATGCAGCTTGTCGGTTTTCACCCCAGGCACTTTAGATGGGGGTGTGGCCGAAGAAGTTAGACTGTTTATCTACGAGCGTTGCTTTAATCAACTGGCTTTCATGGGCGTAGAGTCGGTAGCTGCTGTATTTGCAAACATGCCGCCGCTTCATGAAATACCGAAACGCATTTACGCAGTGCGAGATTTTGCTGCTCTTCCAGAATCTCAAAGCCTCGCCGCCGCCAACAAGCGCGTAGGCAATATCCTCAAGAAAGTGGAAGGCGATGTGCCGACCGCAATCGATCCCGCGCGCTTTGTTGAGCCAGCGGAAAAAGCCTTGTCCGATGCGCTCGCCGAAATCGCACCCGCCGCCGATGCCGCCTTCGAATCCGGCGACTACACCGCCTCGCTGCAAAAACTCGCCGCGCTCAAAGCCCCGGTCGATGCCTTCTTCGACAGCGTGATGGTGAACGCCGACGATCCCGCCCTGAAAGCCAACCGCCTCGCGCTGCTCAACCAGTTGCACCGCACCATGAACCGGGTCGCGGACTTGTCGCGGCTGGCGGCGTAAACTTTCGGCCATGAAACTCATCATCCTCGACCGTGACGGCGTCATCAATTTCGACTCCGACCAGTTCATCAAGTCGCCGGACGAATGGAAGCCCATTCCCGGCAGCCTGGAAGCGATTGCGCGGCTGACGCGCGAGGGCTGGCGGGTGGTGGTGGCGACCAATCAGTCGGGGCTGGCGCGCGGGCTGTTCGAGATGGCGACGCTCAACGCCATCCACGCCAAGATGCACAAGGCGGTGTCGCAAGTGGGCGGGCGCATCGAGGCGGTGTTCTACTGCCCGCATTCGGCCGAGATGAACTGCGAATGTCGCAAGCCTAAGGCCGGCATGCTGCACGAGATTGCCGTGCGCTTCGGCCGCGAACTTGATGGCGTGCCGTCGGTGGGCGATTCCTTGCGCGACCTGCAGGCGGCAGCGAGCGTGGGCGCGCGTCCGCTGCTGGTCAAGACCGGCAAGGGAGAACGCACGCTGGCAGCGGGCGGCCTGCCGAAGGACACGCCGGTGTTCGATGATCTGGCTGCGGCGGTGGAACACGTGCTGGCTGTCGCATGAACCTGCTGCGCTCGGTGTTTTTCGCGCTGCTGCAGACGGCGCTCACCATCTTCTTCAGCGTGGTTGCGCTCTTCACCTTTCCGTTTTCGGCACACACGCGCTACCGCACCATCACCCGCTACAACCACGCGCTGATCTGGCTGGCGCGTGCCGTGCTCGGCATCCGCTATGTGGTCGAAGGCCGCGAACATCTGCCGACAACGCCCGCCATCCTCCTCGCCAAGCACCAGTCGGCGTGGGAAACGGTGGCGTTCCTCTGCCTGTTTCCACCGGTGTCGCCGGTGATCAAGCAGGAGCTGCTGAAGGTGCCGTTTTTTGGCTGGGGCTTCCGCCTGCTCAACCCCATCGCCATCGACCGCAGCGCCGGGCGCGAGGCCTTGAAGCAGATCGTGGCGCAGGGGCGCGAGAAACTCGCAGCGGGATTCTGGGTGCTGGTGTTTCCCGAAGGCACGCGCGTCGCGCCCGGCGAAAAGGGCAAGTACGGCATCGGCGGCGGCTGGCTAGCGGCGGAAACCGGCGCGCCGGTGCTGCCCATCGCGCATAACGCGGGCGAAGTCTGGCCGAAGAACGCCTTCATCAAACGCCCCGGTACCGTCACCGTGCGCATCGGCCCGGTGATCGACAGCACCGGCAAGAGCGCCGCCGAGCTCACGCGTGCCGTCGAGGCCTGGATCGAAACCGAAATGACGAGGCTGCCCCCTGCTGCCGCGCGCCAATAGCGGCCTGCTGCAACTCGGCGCCGCCGCCGTCCCCTACCAGCTGCGGCGTTCGCGGCGTCGCCGCACGCTGGGGTTGACCGTCACCGCGCAGGAAGTGCGCATCCATGCCCCGGTGTGGACGCCGCGCGACGAAATCGAAAGCTATGTCTTGCGCCAGCACGACTGGCTCGCGCGGGCCTGGCACAAGATGCAGGCGCGTGCACCGCGCGAGCTTGCCGCGCGCGAAATGGTCATCACCTACCTGGGGCAGACGCTCAGGCTCGAATTGCATCCCGCGCTGTTCCCGGAAGTTTTCCGGCGGGGCCGGGTGCTGCATCTCTATGCCGAACCGGGTGCCGATCCGCACGCGCTCGCGCGCGACTGGCTGATCGGGCGCGCCGAACGGCTGCTCGCCTGGCGGCTCGCGCGTCTGGCGAAGCGGCTGGGCCGTGCGCCATCCCGCTTCGCGCTGTCGGACGCTCGCACCCAGTGGGGCAGCTGCACCCGGCGCGGCCATATCCGCCTCAACTGGCGGCTGGCGCAGGCGCCGCTTGCGCTCATCGACTACGTCGCCGCGCACGAACTGGCGCACCTCGTCCACCTCAACCATTCGCCGCGCTTCTGGGCGCAGGTAGCTGTGTTGTGTCCGGATGCGCTGGCCAGACGCGCCGAGTTGCGCAAAATGGGCGACAGCCTGTTCCGGATTTAGCGACGGGTTGGGTGCAGAGTGGCGAGTCAATTGCGCAGGGAGGTCAGGGAGTACTGCTTTTCCGCCCTTGTCTCCCTGTGCAGGTTCTTTGGTTTGAAACTGAAATGAGGACAGTAGGATGAGATTGCTCCATACCATGCTGCGTGTCGGCGACCTCGACCGCTCCATCGACTTCTACACCCAGGTGCTCGGCATGAAGCTGCTGCGCCGCAAGGATTACCCCGGCGGCAAGTTCACGCTCGCCTTCGTCGGCTACGACACCGAGGACAAGGCATCCGTGCTCGAACTCACCTACAACTGGGGCGTGGCCGAATACGAGCGCGGCACCGGCTACGGCCATATCGCGCTGGAGGTGGACGATATCCACGGCGCGGTCGATGCGGCCGCCGCGCAGGGCTGCAAGGTGCTGCGCCCGGCCGGGCCGATGTCGCACGGCAGCACCGTCATCGCCTTCATCGAGGACCCGGACGGCTACCCGATCGAGTTCATCCAGAAAGGGACGGCGGGATGGGCGCAGGCCGGGGCCGGTGCCTGACGCTGACCGCTCAGGCTTCCATCAGGCGGCAGGTGATCCGTTCGTAATCCCCCAGCGGCAGCGCCTCCGCACGCAGGCCTGCGTCGATCTCCAGCGCCACGAAATCCGCAGGCTTCAGCAAGCCGCCCAGGGTGTTGCGCAGCGTCTTGCGCCGCTGCGAGAAGGCGGTGGCGACGACGCGCGCGAACAGGGTGTCGTCGAGCGGCGCGATCTCGGCGGGCGTCTTGGGGATGAGGCGCACCACGGCGGAATCGACCTTGGGCGGCGGGTCGAAGGCGGTGGGCGGCACGTCGAGCAGCCATTCCATGTGGAAGCGGCGCTGCAGCATCACCGACAGCCGGCCGTAGTCGGACGTGGACGGTGCCGCGACCATGCGTTCGACGACTTCCTTCTGCAGCATGAAGCTCATGTCGCGGATCTGCGGCGCGAAGGTCATCAGGTGGAACAGCAGCGGGCTGGAGATGTTGTACGGCAGGTTGCCGACGACGCGCAGGTCACAGCCCAATGTGCCGAAGTCGAATTTCAGTGCGTCGCCGGAATGGATGGCGAGGCGTTCCGCCGGCCAGGTTTTCTGCAGGCGCGCGACGATGTCGCGGTCGAGCTCGACGACGTGCAGGTGCGGCAGGCGTTCGAGTAGCGGCCGCGTCAGCGCGCCGAGGCCGGGGCCGATCTCGACGACGGTTTCGCCCGGTTGCGGCCGGATGGCGTTGACGATGGCGTGGATGACGCCGTCGTCGACGAGGAAGTTCTGGCCGAAGCGTTTGCGGGGGGTGTGCATCTGGGGGTTGGGATTCAGGGGCCAGGATTTAGGGGCTAGGGATTAGGGGCTAGGGATTAGGGGCTAGGGATTAGGGAAGTTTGTGCGGCTGCGCCGCGCTTTTTTTGAAACCTGAACCATACTCTTGCCTAGCCCCTAGCCCCTAGCCCCTAGCCCCTAGCCCCTAGCCCCTAGCCCCTAGCCCCTAGCCCCTAGCCCCGCATCTCCAGCGCCATCCCGATCGCCGCGATCAGGCTGCCGACTTCGGCGCGGCCGGTGCCGGCTAGATCGAGCGCGGTGCCGTGGTCGACCGAGGTGCGGATGAAGGGCAGGCCCAGCGTGACGTTCACGCCTACGCCGAAGCTGGCGTACTTGAGCACGGGCAGGCCCTGGTCGTGGTACATGGCGAGCACGGCGTCGACGGGGTCCTGGCGGATGCGCGAGAACAGGGTGTCGGCGGGCAGCGGGCCGATCAGGCTGAATCCTTCGCCGCGCAGGAAGTCGAGCACGGGTTCGATCACCTCGATTTCCTCGCGGCCGAGGTGGCCGGATTCGCCGGCGTGCGGGTTGAGGCCGGCCACGGCGATGCGCGGCTGGGCGATGCCGAATTTGTGTCTGAGATCGGCGTCGAGGATGCGGATGACTTCGACCAGGAGCGGCTGCGTGATGGCGTCGGCCACCTCGCGCAGCGGCAGGTGGGTGGTGGCGAGCGCGACGCGCAAGTCCCCGCCGGCGAGCATCATCACCACGCGCGGCGTGCCGCTGTGGTCGGCGAGGTATTCGGTGTGGCCGGTGAAGGTGAAGCCGGCGTCGTTGATCACGCCCTTGTGCACCGGCGCGGTGACCATGGCGTGATACGCACCGTTCATGCAGCCGGCGAGCGCGGCATCCAGCAGGGCCAGCACGTGCGCGCTGTTGTGCGGGTCGAGCACGCCGGGGGTGACCGGCGTGGCAACGGGAATGTGGCGCACGTGCAGGTGGCCGGGGTGGTGCGGCGGGATGGCTTCGCCGGTGTCGAGCACGACCGAGATGCCGAGCCGCGACGCGCGCGTGGCCAGCACCCCGGCGTCGCCCAGCACAGTGAGGCGGCAAGGCAGCGCGCGCTGTGACAGCGCGACGGCGAGGTCCGGCCCAATGCCGGCAGGCTCGCCGGCCGTCAGCGCAATGACGGGCAGCGGCTTAGTCAATCGGACGCAGCTCGACGTAGGCCGAGTCACGGATCTGCCGTACCCAGTCCTGGAAGGCTTCCTCGCCCTTGCGCTCGCGGATGGCCTGGCGCGCGAGCAGCTTCTGGCGTTCCTGCGTCACGTCCTGGGTGCGGCGTTCCAGCACCTGAATCAGGTGCCAGCCGAAGGGTGACTGGATCGGTTCACTCACCTCGCCAGGCTTCAGTGCGTTCATCGCCTTCTCGAAATCCGGCACGGTGTCGCCGGGGTTCAGCCAGCCGAGGTCGCCGCCCTTGGACGCGCTGGCGTCTTCGGATTGCAGGCGCGCCAGTTCGTCGAACTTGCCGCCGTTGTCGAGGCGCTCCTTGAGCTGGATCAGGCGGTTGCGGGCGTCGGATTCGGAGGTGATCTCGTTGGTTTTGATGAGGATGTGGCGGGCGTGGGTCTGTGTCACGCTGAGCGTGGCGTCGAGGCCGCGCTTGTCGTTGAGCTTGAGGATGTGGAAGCCGTTGCTGCTCTTGAGCAGGGGCGCGACCTGGCCGGGCTGGAGCGGCTTGAGGGCATCGGCAAACAGCGACGGAATCTTGCCGGCTTCGCGCCAGCCGAACGCGCCGCCCTGCAGGGCGTTGGACGCGTCGGAATAGCTGGCGGATAGCTGGCCGAAATCCGCGCCCTTGCCGAGCTGGTCGAGGATGTCCTCCGCACGCGCGCGGCGTTCCTGGATCAGCTCGGGCGAGGCGTTCTCGGGCACGGTGACGAGGATGTGCGCGAAGTTGTATTCGGTTTCGGCCCCCTGTTGTGCCTGGGTCTGCAGGTAGCCCTCGATTTCGGCGTCGGAAACCGACAGCCGATTGTCCACGTCGCGCTCACGGGCACGCGCGATCAGGATTTCGTTACGGATGGTGGCGCGCATGGCTTCGAGGCTCTGGCCCTGGCGTTCCAGCGCCGCCTGCAGGCCCGGCAGGTCGAGCTTGTTCTGCGCGGCGATGCGCTGGAGCGCGCGTTCGACCTGCGCCGGATCGACCCGCACGCCGGTGCTGCGGGCGTGCTGCTGCAGCGCCAGCTCGGTGATCATGCGTTCGAGCAGCTGCTTTTCGAGCACGTCGCGCGGCGGCAGCGGGGTGTTCTGCCGCGCCAGGTTGCGCACCACTTCCTGGTAGCGGCGGTCGAGCTCCTGGCGGGTGATGACCTCATCGTTGACGACCGCGACGATGTGGTCGAGCGCGGTGACCGCCGCCTGGGTGGGCAGGGTGATGAAGGCAAACGCCGCCAGCGCCAGCATCCGCAGCGGGCGACGCCAATCAGGGGAGAGGAGTGAGTTCATTGCTAGACCTGTATCCGGGAACACTCAGTTTCAAAACGTCGAGCGGGTTGGAGCCGATGCGGCCCATGCCGTTCAATTCAAGCTGGAAGAACAGCGCGTCGGTGGTCTGGTCTTCCTTGGTGGCCAGCCGCTGGAACACACCACGGATTGCCCAGCAGCCACCATTGTATTCAAGCCCGGCCAGGCCTTCGACCAGCTGATTGTCGCGCACCGAATAGTTGTAGCGGAACATGCCGTACCAGCGCGGCGCAAGTGGCCACTGACCGGAAATGTCGACCTGTTCGGTGGTCTGGTCGATGAAGCGGTAGCTGAGGTTGAGCGTGCGGCCGGGAGCGGGACGATACGATGCGCCGATGTTCCGGCGGATGGTGGTGCCGGTTTCGGTATCCAGCTGCCAGGCCGTGTCGACGCGCCAGTCACGCGTGATCTGCCCGCCCACGGCGGCGAGCAGGTCGGTGGCGTTGGAGGTGCGCGGCGCGACGCCCGGCAGCGTCACCTGCTGCGAGCTGAAGTAGTAGCGCTGCCCCAACGTGACCTGGAGCCGTTCCAGTCCGCTGTCGGTTTCGGCGAAACGGCTGGTGACAGCCAGCGTCAGCTGGTTGGCGTCATTGATGCGATCGCCGCCGATGAACTGGTTTTCGGTGAACATCTGCGCGTAGCTGAAGTCGAGCTGCGCGGTGTCGAAGATGGGGATGTCGGTCTGGTCGCGGAACGGCGCGTAGACGTAGTAGGCGCGCGGTTCCAGGGTCTGGGTGAAACGCTCGCCGCCAAATCCGAACGGCCGTTCGAAGGTCACGCCGCTATCGAGGCTGAAGATGGGCAGATTGCGCGAGATGCGATCTTCCGGCGCGCTGTCGTCGAGGGCGTAGTAGCTGCTGTGCCAGCCGATCTGCGGCGTGAGGAAGCCAAACGAATTGGTCAGCGGCAGGCGCAGCGTGGGGTAGGCCAGCGCGCGGGTACCTTCTGTCAGGGTGTTGTGGGCGAAATGCGTGGCCTCGGTATCGAGCCGGAATTCCAGGCCGTAGGGCAGGGTATAGGCCATGTTCAGCCGGGCCTGCGGCAGGCGGTCATAGGGTTCGGCGATGGGTGCGGCGGTAGAATCCTGCAGGGTCTGGAAACTCTGCGCCCGCAGCTCGGCCTGCCAGTGTTCGCGCCGGGTGGTCAGCCAGGCTTCCTGGGCCACGTGTGTTTGCGAGGTGGCGGCGATCAGATTCGACAGGTCTCGGAAATAGTCGTCGTCCGACACCCGGTTGAAGTTCATGCCCGCCTGGATGTTCTCGCTGATGTGGTATTCGTTCTTCAGCGCCACGCTCCAGCGCGAACGATTGGCCTCCTGGTCGTCTGGCAGGTATTCGAAGCGGTTTTCGCCAGCCAGGTCGGGCAGCAGATAGCGCACCTCCGCGCCCAGCTGCACGCCGCGTTTGGACAGCAGGCGGGGGTAGAGTGTGGCGTCGTAGTTGGGGGCGAGGTTGAGGTAGTACGGCACCAGCACGTCCAGGCCGCTGCGTTCGGTGGTGCCGAAGGTAGGGGCCAGCACGCCAGACTTGCGTGCGTCGTTGAGCGCAAAGTCCATCCACGGCGTGTACAGGATCGGCACGCCCAGGAAACGCAGCGAGGCGTTGCGTGCGGTGCCGACGTTGCGGCCCTGGTCGATGTCGAGCGACTCCACCTTCAGAAACCAGTCGTCGTTGTCGACCGGGCAGGTGGTGTAGGTCGCGTCGTCCAGCTGGAAACGCTCGCGGTCGATGAAATCGATGCGCTCGGCCGCGCCCCGGCTTTGCCGCTCGGGCAACTGATACACCGGCTTGATCATTTCACCCGCGTAGGTGGCGAGATTGAGCTTCAGCGATTCGCCCTGCACCTGCATCGCCGCTTCTTCCACCCGCACCGCGCCGCGCGCCTCCAGGCTGTCGAACGCGGTGTCGTAGCGCAGCCAGCTGGCGTGGAAGTTCAGGCCGCCCTGCCGGGCCTCGACTTGGCCGCTGGCTTCGATGACGTTGGGGGCGGTCGATTCGATCCTGTCCGCCGTCAGGAACAGGGGCGCGTCCTTGCCGGCGGCTGCCGAGCCCCGCAGCTCCACATCCTTTTTCAGCACGAGCCCCTGTGCTGCCGCGCCCGTGACGGGGAGCAGCATCACGACGAACACAAGGCCGGACAGCTTGGACAAGAAGGTAAAATCCGCAGGTTATCGGGTTATTCGGAGCTGGCAGTGGATCGAGTGCAGGTTTTGCAAAACTGGGCGGCGTCGCAACTGGGCGTGGACACGCTGGACATCCAGCCTGCTTCGGCAGACGCCAGTTTTCGCCGCTATTTTCGTGTCAGCCTGAATCCAGGCGATGCCAAAGGCCGCGATTATATCGTGATGGACGCCCCGCCGGCACACGAGGACTGCCGGCCCTTCGTCGCTGTCGCGCGGCTCTTCGGCGACGCCGGCGTGCACGTGCCGCAGGTACTGGCGCAAGATCTGACGCAGGGTTTCCTGCTGCTGACTGACCTGGGCGACACCACGTATCTGGCCGCCCTCACCGACGCAGCAGCCGAGCCGGCCCGTGCCCGCGAGCTTTACCTCGCCGCGAACGACGCCCTCATCCGCATCCAGCAGGCCAGCCGCCCCGGTATGCTGCCCGAATACGACCGCGCCCTGCTGACGCGCGAATTGATGCTCTTTCCCGAGTGGTATGTCGGCAAGCATCTGGGCGTGACCATGACCGCCGACCAGCAGGCCATCCTCGATATCGTCTTCGAGCGCATCCTCGCCAACACCCTTGCCCAGCCGCAGGTGTACGTGCACCGCGACTGGCATTCGCGCAACCTCATGGTCAGTGAGCCCAACCCTGGCGTCCTCGATTTCCAGGACGCCGTCTACGGTCCCATCACCTACGACCTTGCCTCGATCTACCGCGACGCTTACATCCAGTGGGACGAGGAGCAGCAACTCGACTGGGTCATCCGCTACTGGGAAAAGGCGCGCGCCGCGCACCTGCCGGTGCGTGCCGATTTTGGCGAATTCTGGCGGGACTTCGAATGGATGGGTGCGCAGCGACATATCAAGGTGCTGGGCATTTTTGCGCGGCTGTACCATCGCGACGGCAAGGATGGCTATCTGAAGAACATGCCGCTGGTGATGCACTACCTGCGCCGTGTCTGCGAGCGCTACGACGAGCTGAAGCCGATGCTGTTTTTGCTGGATGGGCTGGAGCAGCGCGAGGTTAAGGTGGGGTATACGTTCTGAATGCCGTGCTTGACGGGTGTATAAAACAGGATACATTTGGCCTGTGAAGACCGTCGTTACCACCGACGTATTCGACGTCTGGTTCGAGGGTTTGCGGGACAAGCAGGGCAAGCGGCGAATCCAGGCCAGAATCGACTGCGCGGAAGAGGGAAATTTCGGCGATCACAAATCGGTCGGCCAAGGCGTGAGCGAAACGCGCATCGACTGTGGACCCGGCTATCGGGTGTATTTCATTCTGCGAGAGCTGGAACTGGTGATCCTGCTGGCAGGCGGAGACAAATCCAGCCAGCAGGCGGACATCAGGCTTGCACTCGCCATCGCACGCGAACTGGAGGATTGAACATGGCCAAATCCAAATTACGCAAATGGGATTCCGCCGAGCATCTCAAAACCGAAGAGGACTTCGCACTGTACTTCGATGCCTGTCTGGAAGAAGCCGGTGACGATGCTGCCTTCATCGCCAAGGCACTGGGCAACATCGCCCGCGCGCGTGGCATGAGCCAGTTGGCGAAAGACACCGGGCTGGGGCGGGAAAGCCTTTACAAGGCGCTCTCCGGCGAAGGCAACCCCAGTTTTGCCACCATCCTGAAAGTGACGCGGGCGCTGGGGTTGCGGTTGCATGCGGGGGAGCGCGTGTAGGGCGCAATCTTCATTGCGTCGAGCGGAGTGTGTCTGGGCTACGGAGCGTAGGCCGGGAGTAGCCCGGCGGCCAGTTACTTTTCTTGCTTGCCCAAGAAAAGTAACCAAAAGAAGGGCACCCCGACAGCACCGAATTCCCGAAATTCGGCCCTGCCAGACGGGCGGCGAAGAACTCGCCCCGCCTTGCTGTTTTGATTTTTGTTTTTTGTAGGGGGGCTCAAACACCTTCGCCGCTGATCCGCCCGGCAGGTCCGATTTTCGGCAGGGCTGTAAGGGGAGGCAAGTCAAAACCAGGGCAAGGGGTGACGGGGCGTTTGCGATTACTATTTGAGCTTTGATATCGACTCGCAAGAGTCTTCATGCGGAATATCTCGAAATCCCTTACCGCCATGATCCTCGCCGCCGGCCGCGGCGAGCGCATGCGGCCGCTCACCGACCACACGCCCAAGCCGTTGTTGCAGGTGGGCGGCAAACCACTGATCGTGTGGCACATCGAGCGGCTGCGCGACGCGGGCTTCACGCGCATCGTCATCAACCACGCGCATCTGGGGCAGCAGATCGAGGATGCGCTGGGGAACGGCGCGGCGTTCGGCGTGCAGATCGAGTATTCGCGCGAAGGCACGGCGCTGGAAACGGCGGGTGGGATTGCGACGGCGCTGCCGCTGATCGACAGCGAGGTGTTCACGGTGGTCAACGGCGACATCTACTGCGAATTCGATTTCAGCAGGCTGGTCGAGCCGCTGGCGCGGCTCGCGGCAGGGCACGACCGCGCGCACCTGGTGCTGGTCGACAATCCCCCGCATAACATCAAGGGCGATTTCGTTCTCGAAGCCAGCCGCGTCATCCCTTCGCTCCACGCCCCACACCCCACGACCGATTCCCCGCTGCCCGCTCCCCACTCCCCGCTCACCTTCTCCGGCATCGGCGTCTACCACCGCGCGCTCTTCGCCGCCACGCCCGCGCATGAAAAAGCGCCGCTGGCCCCGTTGCTGCGGGCGGCGATCGCGGATAATCGCGTCAGCGGCGAACATTTCACCGGTCGCTGGGTCGATGTAGGAACCCCCGAACGCCTGTGGCAACTCGACGAAAGCCTCTCCCATGCCTGATTCCACCCTGCCCGATCTCGCGCCCCACGCCGCCCGCCGTGCCCGGTTGGCCGACTGGCTGGGCGACGGCGTCGCGGTGATCGCCACCGCGCCCGAAGCCGCGCGCAACCGCGACACCCACTATCCCTACCGCTTCGACAGCTACTTCTACCACCTCACCGGCTTCGTCGAGCCGGAGGCCGTGCTGGTCGTGGTGGGCGGCGCGAATCCGCGCGCGATCCTGTTCTGCCGCGACAAGGACGAGACGCGCGAAATCTGGGACGGCTTCCGCTACGGTCCGACGGCGGCGCAAATCGCCTTCGGCTTCGACGAGGCGTATTCCATCGCCGAACTCGATGCGCGGCTGCCCGAGCTGCTGGGCAACCGGGCGCGGCTGGCCTGGGCCATCGGCGACAACCCGGCGTGGGACACCCGCATGGTGGGCTGGCTGAATGCGGTGCGCGCCCGTGCCCGGCAGGGCGTGGCGGCACCCGTCGAACTGCTGGATGTGCGCGCCTGCCTGGACGAACTCCGGCTCGTCAAGGACGCGCACGAGCTCGATGTGATGCGGCGCTCGGCCGCCATCGCCACCGAGGCGCACCGCCGCGCCATGCGCGCCACCCGCCCCGGCCGCCGCGAATACGAGGTCGAAGCCGAACTGCTGCACACCTTTTATGCCGGCGGGGCGCAGGCCCCGGCCTATACCAGCATCGTCGCCGGCGGCGGCAACGCCTGCGTGCTGCACTACGTCACCAACCGCGACGCACTGCGCGACGGCGACCTGCTGCTCATCGACGCCGGCTGCGAACTCGACGGCTACGCCTCCGACATCACCCGCACCTTCCCGGTGAGCGGCAAGTTTTCTGCGGCGCAGAAAGACGCCTATGAAGTCGTGCTCGCCGCGCAGGCCACCGCCATTGCCGCTGTGCGCCCCGGCGCACCCTGGATCGCGCCGCACGATGCGGCGGTGCGCGTGCTCACACAGGGCATGGTCGATCTGGGCCTGCTCAAGGGTGAGGTCGACGGCCTTATCGAGTCGAACGCCTACAGCCGTTTCTACATGCACCGCACCAGCCACTGGCTGGGGCTGGACGTGCACGACGCCGGCGAATACAAGCGCGACGGCGACTGGCGCGGGCTGGTGCCGGGCAATGTGCTCACCGTCGAACCCGGGCTCTACATCCGCCCGGCCGACGACGTGCCGGCCGCGTTCCACAACATCGGCATCCGCATCGAGGACGACGTGGCGGTGACCGCAAACGGCTGCGAGGTGATGACCTCGCCGCCCAAGACCGTGGCCGAGATCGAAGCATGGATGCAGGGCTGACCCCGCTCGTCGTCGGGGCCGGGCCGGTGGGCGCGGTATGCGCGCTCGCGCTCGCGCAGCAGGACGTGCCGGTGCGCATGCTCGAAGCCGGCCCGGAAGACGCGCCCGGTGACGGCCGCACCCTCGCGCTGTCGCACGGCGCGCAGCTGATCCTGTCACGGCTGGGCGTGTGGCACCGGCTCGCCGGCGTCACCCCCATCACCCGCATCCATATTTCGCAGCGCGGTGCGCTGGGCGTGGCCCGGCTCGACGCGGCCGAACTCGACGTGCCCGCGCTGGGCTATGTGCTGTCCTACGCCACGCTCACCGCTGCGCTCAAAGAGGCGCTGCGTGAAGCCGGCGTGGCGGTGGAATACGGCGTGGCAGTCGAATCCGTGCAGGCCGGCAGCGACGCCGCCGTGATTACCACCCCGGCGGGCGAGCGCCGTACCGCGCTGGCCGTAGTGGCCGACGGCGGCCGCAGTCTGGACGCGCCCACGCCAAAATTTCACCGCGACTATGCGCAGATGGCGCTGGTGTGCGACGTGCGCAGCGAACGGCCGCACGGCCATCAGGCCTACGAACGTTTCACCCCCGACGGCCCGGTCGCCCTCCTCCCCAAACACGACCGCTACGGCCTGGTGTGGACGGCGCGTCCCGACGCAGTCGAGCGCCTGCGTGCGCTCGACGACACCGCCTTCCTCGACGCGCTCTATACCCACTTTGGTGGCCGTCAGGGACGGTTTCTGGAAGTGGGGCCGCGCAAGGCGTTTCCGCTCACGCTCGCCTACACCGGAAGCCGTGCCGGCGCGCGCGTGGTGCGCATCGGCAACGCCGCGCAAACCCTGCATCCGGTGGCCGGGCAGGGCTTCAACCTGGGCCTGCGTGATGCCTTCGAGCTGGCGCTGGCGTGCGCCGACGCCCCGCCCGACGCCCTCGGCAACGCCGCCATGCTCGCCGCCTACGCGCGCGGCCGGCGCGCCGACGTGGCCGGCGGTCTGGGCTTTACCGATTTTCTGGTGCGCACGTTTTCCAATGACATCGCTCCGCTGCGCCACGCGCGCGGCCTGGGTCTGCTGGCGCTGGAAGCGCTGCCACCGCTGAAAAGTTTTGTCGCGCGCCGCATGATGTTCGGGGCGCGCGGATGAGCGTGCAACGCTATCAGGCCGTCGTCGTCGGCGCCGGGCTGGTGGGTGCGGCCACGGCACTGGCGCTGGCGCGTCAGGGCATGCGCGTGGCCCTGGTCGAACGCGCCGCGCCGCGCCCATCGGGCGACACGTGGGATACGCGCATCTATGCGCTCACCCCCGCCAACCAGCGCTGGCTCGCCGAACTCGGCGCATGGGGCCGCCTCGACGCGGCGCGCGTGCAGCCGGTGTTCCGCATGGACGTGGCGGGTGATGCCCACGGCCATCTGCGGCTCGATGCCTACGCGGCGGGCACCGCACAGCTCGCGTTCATCTTCGAGAACAGCCGCCTGCAGCAGGCGCTGTGGGACACGCTGGCCGACCGGGGCGAGGTGGCGCTGTATTGCCCCGCCGACATCACCGCCCTGGCGCGTGATGGCCTCGATACCCACATCATGCTGGCGGATGGCCAGATGCTGGCCGCGCAGCTGGTCGTCGCCGCCGACGGCGCGCAGTCGCGCGTGCGTGACTGGGCCGGCATCGCGTCCACCGCCCAGCCCTACGAACAAAGCGGCGTGGTCGCCAATTTCGACGGTGCCAGGCCGCACCGGGGCACCGCGCACCAGTGGTTCCTGGGCGGCGACGTGCTGGCATTTTTGCCGCTGCCCGGAACCCGCATGTCCATGGTCTGGTCAACCTCCCCGGCACATGCGGAGACATTGACTGCGTGTGCTCCGGCAGAACTGGCCGAACGCGTGCGGCAAGCCGGGCACGACACCCTCGGCGAACTCGTCGCCCTCACGCCCGCCGCTGCGTATCCGCTGCGGCTGCTGCGGGTTGACTCGCTGGTTGCGCCCGGCGTGGCGCTGGTGGGCGACGCCGGGCACGGCGTGCATCCGCTGGCGGGGCAGGGCGTGAACCTGGGTCTGGGCGATGCACAGGCGCTGGCAGCGGTGCTCGCCGACCATCGTCGCGCGCATCCGGGTGATGCCCGCGTGCTCGCCCAGTACGCCCGGCTGCGCGCCGAACCCGTTGCGCGTATGCAGGCTGTCACGCACGGCCTGCATCATCTGTTTGCCGATGCGCGCGCCGGCTGGCCGCGCAACGCCGGCATGTCGTTCGTCGACCGCCTCGCGCCGCTCAAGGCAGCGCTGGTGCGGGAAGCAATGTCCTGAATCTTTATCAATTGAACCTGGAGCAGTAGATGAATCGGATCACACGTTGGGCAGGCATGGCGCTGGCCCTGGGCATGATGGCGGCAAGCGGCGTGCAGGCGAGCGAAAAGGTCGTGCGCAAGGCGCTCACCGACCGCTTCCCGGGCGCGCAGATCAGCTCGGTCAAGAAAACGCCCTACAGCGGCCTGTACGAGGTCTATCTCGACGGTCAGCTGGTCTACATGGACGCCAAGGGCCAGTACGTGATCACCGGCGACGTGATCGACCTGAAGACGCGCACCAACCTCACCCAGGCGCGCCTCGCCAAGCTCCAGGCCGTGGACTGGAAGGTCTTTCCTCTCAATAACGCCATCAAATCCGTGAAAGGCAAGGGCGAGCGCAAGCTGGTCGTATTCTCCGACGTCGATTGCCCCTACTGCCGCAAGTTTGAAGCCGAGCTCGCCAAGGTCGACAACATCACCGTCTACACCTTCCTCTACCCCATCGAAGGCCTGCACCCCAAGGCCGTGCAAACCTCGAAGCAGATCTGGTGCGCGTCCGACCGCAACAAGGCCTGGGACGAGTACATCACCAAGGGCAGCGTGCCCGGCAACGACGGCAAGTGCGCCAACCCGGTGGACACGACCGTGGCGCTCGGCAACAAGCTCGGCGTCTCCGGCACGCCCACGTTGTTCTTCGCCAACGGCGTGCGCGTGCCCGGCATGGTTCCGGCCGCGCAGCTCGAACGCCTGCTCGCCGCCAACGCCAAGTGAGCTTGGCGTGAGTTTCGAATTCTGGAACACGCGCTACGCCACCGAGGAATACGTCTTCGGCACCGCGCCCAACGTCTTCCTCGCCAGCCAGGCGCATTGCCTGAAACCCGGCCAAACCGCGCTGGCGATTGCCGACGGCGAAGGTCGAAACGGCGTGTGGCTGGCCCAGCAAGGGCTCAAGGTTCATGCCATTGATTTCTCGCCCGCCGCGCTCGCCAAGGCCGGCAAGCTGGCTGCCGAGCGCGGCGTGGAGGTCGAATTCGAACAGGCCGACGTATTGAACTGGAGCTGGCCCGAAGCCGCGTACGACATCGTCGTCGCCATCTTCATCCAGTTCGTGCCGCCGCCCGAACGCGAACGCATCATCGAAGGCATCCGCCGCACCCTCAAACCTGGCGGCACGCTCATCCTGCAGGGCTATACGCCGAAGCAGATCGAGTATGGCACCGGCGGCCCGCCCAGCGTAGCGAACATGTATGTCGAAGCCGACCTGCGGCGCTGGTTCGGCGACTGGCAAATCGAACACCTGGCCGAACACGAATCGCACATCAGCGAAGGCGCGCACCATCACGGCATGTCGGCGTTGATTGATATGGTGGCGGTGAAGCCAGTTTGAGGGGAGTGAGGCAGCGGATATGGCTGCTTCTCGGCCGAAGCGCCTATCTAAATCGTTTGGCCCAATAGGAGAACGTCTGTGTTCGAGAGTGGAATAGAAAGAACAATCATCATCGCGGCCATTGTTCTTTGGTTTGCCCACGGCTGGTATCTCAATGAACGCCTCAAGCATGTGCACAAAAAACTCGATCGTGTTATTGAAGCATTCGATGGTCTGCGCGATTACCTCTATGAGATCGACCCACAATTTGATGATGAGCGCCAACTGCTAGAAGACCTGCATGAGTCGCTTGATAACGGAACCGTGAGTTTTTCTGGAATGAGTCACATGGAACTTATCAATAAGAAAGAGCAGGAAGGCAAAAGAACGCTCAACACACCATTGATCCGGTGAAGACAATAGCCCAACAATTCATTCCAGCGGATCGTCAAAAATCTGCGCTTTTTTGCCTCTACTGAACTCAAACGTTATGTGTAGCAATTGACACCGAGTGCAATATGAAGATCTCGCGAATAGCGGCTTTGTTTCTGCTTGTGTTTCGGCCAAGAAAACTCATTGAAAGAACAAACGCCGATTACAAAGAAATGAATACACCTGGGGCGATCCAGCAGAAGCAGGAAAGAAATCAAAGTACATCACAAGCCGAACGATCAATAAATCAAATACGAAGCTCTTTGTTTTGGTCATTCGTCTTGGTGGCGGGGGCGGTGTTGGTAGCCAGCGTAATTGGCAAGGTCTACTTTGCACTGGGCGGCGCACACTGCCAAACGGCAGAGGAAATTCTTCAATACTCTGGAATCGGTGTTCTGTTGTGGGCGACCCTCGGTAAAGCAGGTTGGTCAATTCAGACTACGAACGGGGATACAATCCCCGAGTTAGTTAATGAATTGGTGTTCCGAGCACTCTATGTGCTTGGTTCGTTCCTCCTAGCCCTAGCTGTCAGTCTTGCATTTGGGGCGAGCAACACATAACTGTGTCTTCCACCAGTTGTGCAAAAGCGGCGCGCCGGTGAAGACGGCGTTGGGCAGTAGGGTAGCGTTCATGAAGACCGAAGACCGCAATCGAAAAAACGCATGGAAGGCCCAACAACGCCAAGAGGCACAGTCTGCCTTTCCTCTCTCAAATGTGTTGCTTGAATCGCTCTTCCAAAGTGTTGAAACGCGCGTAGAAAATGAGGGATGCGATCACACCTACCGTTTCACCAGTGGGTGGCTTTCTGACCATCAGCTAGCGAGCACCCCAGTTCTTGATTGGTTAGCGGAGCATGGAGGCTTCTGCGATTGCGAAGTAGTGGCGAACGCGCGAGACCACTGGGAGCAAAACAAATAATGCTGGCGTTTCTGCTGCCCAATACTGCGCGCTAGCCGACCCGCTACAGCGGCCGGCTGAACTCCAACGTTGAATAGTGATTTTGACCGGTAGGATTGAACATTAGGGGACAGACCACGATTTCCTATTCCCGAACAAAAGATGCCGGGGCTTTCCGGCATTTTTTCTTTCGTTTGCAGCTACTCGCGCCGCCTGAATAGATAGCCGCCCTTGCGTGCTTCTGGGTGGAAACTCCGAAGCGCAAACCAGGCCCTCACGATTCCCGCCTTGAACTTCCGCTTCGGCCGAACAGCAGCTATAGCCATTCAGCCTCCCACCGCCTGCTCCGCCCGCGCCAGCTCTCTCAACCCCTCCAGTGCGTGTTTCAGCGTGGCGTTGTCGCTGTCGCGCGGGTAGACCATCCACGCGGGGAGCTTGAATGCAGGGCTATCGGGTACACGCCAGAGGCGGCCGGCTTCGAGGTGGTGGCGCACGAGGCGGACGGGGAAATAGCCGCTGCCGCCGTAGACAAGGAGTTGCTGCACGCCGAGCCAGCCGATGTTGGCGACCAGCGCCGGCGGGCCGATGTGGGCGAAGTGTTCGCTGAACTGGGCGTGGAATTCGGGGCCCCAGTCGACGTGGATGTAGCCGGGGTCGGGCCAGGCGCGCTTTTTCTCGCTGCCGACGAGCACCAGGGTTTCGTCGAACAGGGCTTCAACGACGAGGCCGCTGCGCGAAGTGGGGGTGTACATCACGCCGATGTCGACGGTGCCTTCGATGAGGCCCTGCATGATGTCGACTTCAAAGCCGATTTCCAGTCGCAGCGAGGTTTCGGGCGCGGCTTCGCGCATCCACGCCACCCAGTGCGGTAAAAAGCCCTCCCATACGGCGATGCGGCCCGACAGGGTGAGCACGTCGGAATAGCCTTGCGGCAGGCCGACGTCATGGCGCGCCTGTTCGACGGTGCGCACCAGATGCTTGGCGTGGCGCAGGAAGCGCTTGCCGGCGGGGGTGAGTTCGGCACCGTTGCGGCCGCGCTGGAAGAGGCGCGCGCCGAGCGTGGTTTCCAGGCTGTGGATGCGCGCGCTCACGGTGGATTGCGTGACGAACAGCCGGCTGGCGGCGGCGACGAAATTGCCGGTGGCGGCGACGGCGAGAAAGGTGCGGGCGAGTTCGGTGTCCATGGTTTTATATCGACTAATCCGATAGCAAATACAAAAAATAATCGTTGGTCAAATATAACAGGCCTCCGTAGACTGGTGCCAACCCTAACGAACAAGGAGCGCATCATGAACATGGCCCTGCAAACCCTGTTGCCGGAACGCGACGCCGAAGGCTATCTGATCGAGCCGGCCGACTGGAACGAGGACATCGCACGCACGCTGGCCACGGAGGAAAACCTGGTGCTGAACGACGACCACTGGGACGCCATCCGCTTCATGCGCGAGTTTTACGAAGAGCATCAGGTGGCCGCCGACGCGCGCTTCGTGATCAAGCATCTGGGCGAGCGCTACGGGCGCGAGGCGCAGAAGAAGCTGTTCGAGCTGTTCCCCTACGGCTACGTGAAACAGGCGTGCAAGATCGCCGGCATGCGGCGGCCGCGCGCGTGGAGCACGGGCTGATCCGGGGCTGACTCATGGTACGCAAGCTGGCGTATTCGGTCTCGTCGCGCGAGCAGTGGATTTCGGCGGCCGGCGGCCTGGTTGGCATACTGGCGGTGCTGATGGTGTCGCATCAGGTGCTCGCCGGACACGACGCCTACTTCATCGTCGCCTCGATGGGGGCGTCGGCGGTGCTGCTGTTTGCCGCGCCGCACGGCGCACTGTCGCAGCCTTGGGCGCTGATCGGCGGGCACCTGGTGTCAGCCGCCGCCGGGGTGACGGTCGCCCTTTGGGTCGACGATCCCACGCTGGCGGCGGCGCTGGCGGTGGCGCTGGCGATTGGCCTGATGTACGGCCTGCGCTGCCTGCATCCGCCGGGCGGCGCGACGGCGCTGTTCGCGGTGCTGGGCGGCGACGCGATCCACGCGCTGGGCTACGGCTACCTGCTGGTGCCGGTGCTGCTGAATGCCTTCACCCTCTTGATCGTCGCAGTGCTGTTCAACTATCCCTTCGCCTGGCGGCGCTACCCACAGGCGTGGATGCAGGAAGCGGCCGAAACGGTGTGTGCGATCGAACCCGAATCGCATCCGGAAAAATGCATGATCCCGCACAGCGCGCTGGTGTACGCGCTCTCCCAGCTCGACACCTTCGTCGACGTGAGCGAGGACGACCTGCAGCGCATCTACACGCTGGCTCTGCACGCCGAACCCGAGGTCGCGCACGGCGCGCCCGCGACTACAATTCAGGCAATTTCCTGAATCGCTGCGGCGCGTCCGCACAGAGCCATGCACGAATCACGCGGCGTCGCGTTCGGCGCGCCCGGCATCCCGCCCACCTGGACATCCAGCGACAAGGATCTGGTCGGCACCGCGCTGGGCCCGTCGCGGCTGTGGTTCACGCTCGGCCACGGCATCGTCAACGAGGTGTATTTCCCGCGCATCGACATTCCGCAGATCCGTGACCTGGGCTTCATCGTCGCGGATGGCGCGGGTTTCTGGGTCGAGGTGAAGCGGCTTGCCGAGTATGCATTCGACGTGCCCGCGCCGGGGGTGCCGCTGCCGGTGATCACGCACCGGCATCCGCGTTTCACGCTCACGCTTGCCGTCTGCCCCGACGCCGCGCGCGACGTGCTGCTCATCGACGTGGCGCTGGAAGGCGCACCCGATCTGGCTGTCTACGCGCTGCTGGCGCCGCATCTGGGCGGCACCGGGCAGGGCAACCGCGCGTGGGCCACGCACTATCGCGGCGACCGCGTACTGTGGGCGGAGCAGGGGCCGTTCGGTCTGGCGCTGGTTGCAAAAACGGCGGAAGGTGTCGATGCATTCGACAGGGGGTCGGCCGGCCATGTGGGGGCGTCGGACGGTTGGCAGGACTTCCACGCCAACGGCCGCATGGCGTGGCAGTTCGATTCCGCCGGGCCGGGCAATGTGGCGCTCGTGGGCCGGCTCGCACCGCGCGCCACGCTGGCGCTGGGGTTCGCCGCCAGCAAGCAGGCCGCCGCCACCCTCGCGCGCGCCGCGCTCACCCAGCCGTTCGACGCACACCGGACCGCGCAACTGGCCGCCTGGCAGGCCTGGCACGCGCGCTGCGGCGCGGTAAAACCGCCGCCCGACCTGCCCGATGCGCTGCGCGAAGCGTGGGCCTGGTCGGCACAGGTGATCAAGACCCACGGCGACAAGACCAGCCTCGGGGCCATGGTCGCCAGCCTGTCGATACCCTGGGGCAATCGCGGTGAGGAACGCGGCGGCTACCACCTGGTGTGGCCGCGCGACCTGGTGGAGTCGGCGCAGGCGCTGATCGCGCTGGGCGGCATCGACGAAGCGCGGGCGGTACTCGGCTATCTCGCGGCCACGCAGAACGACGACGGCCACTGGCACCAGAACCAGTGGCTCGGCGGCAAGCCCTACTGGCAGGGCGTGCAGCTCGACGAAACCGCGTTTCCCGTCTTGCTCGCGGCCCAGCTCGCCCAGCACGACCGGCTCGGCGGCATGGTCGTGACGGACAGCGTGCGGCGCGCGCTCGGTTTCCTGATCGCGCACGGCCCGGCCAGCCCGCAGGATCGCTGGGAGGAAAACGCCGGCGTGAATGCCTTCACCCTGGCAGCGTGCATCGCCGCGCTGGTCGCCGGCGCGGCGCTGCTGCCCGAGGCGGAGCGCACGCTGCCACTCGCGGTGGCCGATTACTGGAACGCCCGGATCGAAGACTGGTGCGTGGCGCGCGACACCGCCGTCGGCCGCGCGCACGGCGTGGCTGCGCACTACGCGCGCGTGGCCCCGGTGGACGTGCTGTGCGACGACCGCGCCATGCAGCGCAGCCTGGCGGTGAAGAACCGCGCCGATGACCTGGCCCCGGCGGCGGGCGAGCAGGTCGCGCTGGATTTTCTGCAACTGGTACGCCTGGGCCTGCGCCGCGCCGACGATCCGCTCATCGCCGACAGCGTGACACTCGCCGACGCGCTGCTGCGCACAGATACCCCGGCCGGCCCGGTGTGGCATCGCTACACCGACGACGGCTACGGCGAACACGACGACGGCTCGCCTTTTGACGGCACGGGGCGTGGACGCGGCTGGCCGCTGCTTACCGGCGAACGCGGCCACTACGAACTGGCGGCCGGCCGCGAATCAGTCGATTATCTGCACGCCATGGCGGCGATGGCGCAGCGTGGCCTCCTGCCCGAGCAGGTATGGGACGCCGTAGCCGTTCGCCACCTGCAGCCGGGGCGTCCCACCGGCGGGGCGATGCCGCTGGTGTGGGCACATGCTGAATTCGTCAAGCTCGCCGCCGCACGGGCGGCAGGCCACCCGCTCGAACGGCTCGATGCGGTGTGGGCGCGCTATCGCGGCTTGCGGACCGACGCCGCTACCTGGGTCTGGACGCCTGCCGCCCCCTTTGCCAGACTGCCCCGCGACAAGGCGATGCGGATCGTGCTGCCGTATCCGGCGCGCATACATCTGGGCTGGGACGACTGGCGCGATGCGCGCGATATGGTGTGCGTGCCGCTGGGACTCGGCCACACCGGCCTGGAACTCGATAGCGCCGCGCTCGCCGCACACCACAGCCTGGAATTCACCTGGCAGGACACGCGCGATGGCCGCTGGCACAGCGCGCGCTACAGCGTGGAACTGGGGTAACAGAAGCAGGCTTTCGACAGGCAGGTAAGGGAGATGGGAGAGATTTTTTCCGCCCTTGCCTCCCTGTAAATCTGAATTTCAAAGCCCCACAAGGAGGACAGGGGCTGACATGAGGGAGGCTCTTGTCCGCCTGTCCTCTCTGTGAATACCGAAAGGCAGCGATCAGCTGATCCGTACCGGCACGAACAGGCGCTGGCCGTTGCGCTGCAACAGCAGCGCCACCGATTTGCCTGCGCCGTCGAGCACGCGCTTCACCGCCGCCACGCTGTCGACCGGCTTGCCGTTCACCGCCACCAGCACGTCGCCCGGCTGCACGCCGGCACGCGCGGCGGCACCCTGCACCTCTTCCACCACCAGACCGGATGCGACGCCCACAGCGCGTGACTCTTCCGGCGCAAGCGGGCGCAGCGCCAGGCCCAGCCGCGCTTTTTCGACTGCACGTTCAGCCTTGGCGGGGCGGATGCCACTGTCGGCGAGCTTGTCGAGTGTGACGTTGAGCGTGGTGGCCGCACCGTTGCGCCAGATATCGAGGCGGGCAGGCTTGCCGGGTTCGGCCTGGCCGACGCGCGCCGGCAGGTCGCTGGCGTCCACCACCGGCTGGCCGTTGAAGCCGGTGATCACGTCACCGGTTTTCACGCCGGCGCGGGCGGCGGCGCTGCCCGGTTCCACCTGCGCGACGAGCGCGCCTTCGGGTCTGGCGAGCTTGAACGAATCGGCGAGCGCCTGGTTCACGTCCTGGATTGCCACGCCCAGCCGCGCGTGCGTGGCGTGACCGGTGGCAACGATCTGGTCCTTGATACGCACCGCGAGGTCGATGGGAATCGCGAACGACAGGCCCTGGTAGCCGCCGGAACGGCTGAAGATCTGCGAGTTGATGCCGATCACCTCGCCGCGCGCGTTGAACAGCGGGCCGCCGGAGTTGCCGGGGTTCACCGCCACGTCGGTCTGGATGAAGGGCACGTAGCCGTCGTCGGGGAGCGAGCGGCCCTTGGCGCTGACCACGCCGGCGGTCACGCTGTTTTCGAACCCGAACGGCGAGCCGATGGCGAGCACCCATTCACCCACGCGCAGATCGTTGGGGTTGCCGAGCGGCACGGTCGGCAGATTGGCCGCGTCGATCTTGAGCACGGCAACGTCGGTCTTGTCGTCGCGGCCCACCACGCGCGCCAGGAATTCGCGGCGGTCGGTGAGCTTCACCGTCACCTCCTTCGCGCCGCGTACCACGTGCGCGTTGGTGAGGATCAAACCGTCTGCACTGACGATGAAGCCAGAGCCTTCGCCACGCGCCGGCAGGCCGCCGCGCGGCAGGTTGGGCATCGGCAGGCCGTGGCGACGGAAGAACTGGAATACCGGGTCGTTCGGGTCGGGCGCGGCCCCGGCCTGGTCTTCGTCGCCTTCCGGCATCGCGTTGGACACCGCGATGTTGACCACCGCCGGACCAAAGCGCTGCACGATGGCGGTGAAATCCGGCGCGCCGGGGAAGGGCGCGGACAGCGCGGCCGGGGCAGTCACCGGCGGGGCAGCGGGCGCGGGGGCGTTGGCGTTGGCGTGGCTGCCCAGGGTCCAGGCGGCGGCACCGCCGCCCAGAACACCGGCGGCGAGCAGGGCGAGAATGAGTCGGGTCGGGGACAGGGAAAACGAAGTCATGGTCTCTCCATTACAGAAACACAACAGGCTGCCGCACCGTAGGGATGCACAGGGACCAAGCTGCGACTGCGCGACCCTCTTGCAGGTTCCCGGCCATGGCCTGCTTCGCTTTAGCCACAGCCATCGTGCGTGCGCAGCTTGCCGGTCGCCGACAAGGTTTTCTGCCCCAGGGGTGATAGATCGGTGACGAGGCTGCGACCCGTACGCATAGGGGAACGCTTTCCCGCCGCCGCGCGTCGCGCGCAGGCGACTTGGCGAGACCGCAGCGCCTCAGGCTGCTGCCTGAACGGGCTTCAGCATGGCGCGTGCCGCCCCGGCCTCGGCCTCGGTGCCGTGCACGAAGAGCAGGTAGCGGTCGGCCTTCAGCTCGTGCTCGTATTTGATCGCCTGCTCCCGGGTCAGGCCCAGGCCCATGAGGCCCGTACCAAGCGCGGACAGGCCGCCGCCGACCACCGCGCCTTCGAGCGCACCGACCAGCAGGCTGGCGAGTCCGCCGGCGACAGCTACCGGGCCGAAACCGGGGACGATGAAGAATGCGCCGCCGACCAGCAGGCCCCAGAGCCCGCCCCAGGCCGCGCCGATGCCGCCCCAGATCTTCATGCGGTCGCCGGTGGTGTAGAAGCCGACGGCGTGCGCCTCGCTTTGATAGCCCTTGCCGATGATGGACAGACGCCGGATATCGAAGCCGTCGCGCCGCAGCGTGCGGATCGCGTCCTCGGCGTCGGTGTGGCGTGCGTAGACGCCGATGACGGCATGCAGATCGTTTTTCATGCGAGCGCCTTTCGGGGATTCAACCGGCGCGGCCGGTAGGCTGGAGCTGCACGTCGAGATCGAGACGCGCGCCGGGGTCGTAGGGCAGCGAGGTGGTGAAGACATGGCCGCGATAGCGGTAGGTCACGTCGTAGCCGGCCAGGGTGCGGGTCGGGCGGTCGGCTGGAGCGCACCGGGTTTCCCAGCGTTCGCCGTCGTCGCCGAACTGGCCGCCGATGACGCTGCCGGCGACCGCGCCCACCGCGCCGGCGGCGACGCGCCCGTCGCCGTGGCCGAAGCGTGAGCCGAGCAGGCCGCCGAGGATGCCGCCGACGATCTGGCGGCCGGTGGCGTCGTCGGGCGTGGCGTTCACCAGCGTCTGGCGGCAGACGCTGCGGCTGTCCAGACGGGTCTGGTAAACCGGCGTGGAAGACAGCACCTCGGCGCTGTCGCTGAAATCGGCGGCGAGTGCGGGCACGCCCAGCGCGCAGCTCGCGCCCAGCAGGCAAACGGAATGCAGCAGAGTTTTCATGGGAGCCTCCTAGCGTGCCGCGCGCACGACGTCGACGCCGCGCACCACTTCAAAGATCGACCCAAGCGCCCGGTCGACCGCCTGTTTCGCCGCCGCCCGGTCGGCCGGCTGCGCGGCGAGCGCCGCCTGTGCGACGTGGATCTGGTCGGCGACGCGGTCGAGCGGAAGGTAAACGGTGGTGGCGCGCAGGCTTTCGCCCACTTCTTCCAGTGTGGTGCGGGCGGCGTCGGTGCGGCCGGCGCGCGCCTGTGTTTCGGCGTGCTTCACGCCGCCGCGTGCCTGGCGCGCCACCCCCGGCGCGTAGGCGTCCATCTCGTCGAGGCTGGCGTAGATCGGCAGCAGGTCGTCGTAGAAAGCCGCGTTGTCGTCCGCGACGAGCTTGTTTTTCGCGTTGCTGATGGCGTCATCGACGTCGACGAAGGGCATGGTGCGCTGCCAGGCACCGGCGAACTCGCTCGCCACACGCAGCGCGCTCTGCGCAAGCTCGGGGGAATCGGCGTCGAGGAAGGCGCGCGCCGAGCGCAGCTGCTCGACCAGCGCGCGGCCGGAGGCAGCAGCAGCGCGCGCCAGTTGCGGCGATGCCCAGCCGGGGGACACGTCGACCGTGCGGGTGTCGGTGAGGGACGCCGCCGGGGCGTCGGCGGCGGCGAATGCCGGGCCGGCCAGAACGGGCAGCAGGACCAGGGGGGTCAGTCGGGTCAGGCGTTTGAGCTGGAACATGTCGATCTCCTTGTCGTGAGGGATGGGGACGGCGGAGCCGTCTGCCTGTGCCGTAGCGGGCTTCGTGCCAGAATGGCAAGTGCTTGATCAGGATGGGGTTTGTCTGCAAGGCCTGGCCGGGTGCGCGGGGGTTTTCGCCCGCTCCGGCTGAAATCCCCCGATGAGCGGCAACGGGGGCTTTGCGCCATTCCACACGGGGGTTTTCCCCCGCACCCCGGGACGCGTTCGACGCAAGCCATTGATTGCATGGGGTTCGACGAGCTGGCACAGCGGCTGCATGGCGTGGGGCGGCACGCTTGAGTGCCTCGCCAAGGAGACCCATCATGAATCGTCCGAATGCCCCGCTTGTACTTGCCCTGTCCGCTCTGCTCGCCGGCGGTGCGCTTGCCGCCACCCCGCCCGCCCGCATTGTCGAAAGCCAGCAGGTCACGCCGCTGCGCGCGATCAGCCCGGCCGACGAAGCCGCGCTGTCGCGGGCGGCGATGAAGACGCTGAACCACATCGCCCGCGCCCGCGCCGCGCTCGCCCGCAAGGATGTCAAGGGTGCCCGCGCCGCGCTTGCCCAGGCCGACACCCTGCTCGACATCATCCAGGCCGGCTTGCCGACCGCGCAGGTGCGCGACCAGATCCGGGTGGCACAGAGCAGGCTGAAATACGACGAGACGAAAGTGGTTGAGCCCGATCTCGTGCCGATCTACGCCTCGCTCGACGCCATCGAGGACCTTGCCGCCGTGCCGCAGGCGCGCGCGCATCTCGACCAGGCGCAAGCCCGGCTGAAAACCGGTGACAAATCCGGTGCCGCGCGCGAGCTCGACGCCGTCGACGCCGCGCTGCTGTATCAGGAAGCCGACCTGCCGCTGGCCGCCACGCGCGGCTTTGTCCGTGCCGCCGAGAGCGAACTGGCGCGCGGCAAGCTGACGCACGCCGACGCTCATCTCAAGGCTGCCGAAGACAACGTGGTGACCTATACCGCGTTCGTCGACGAGCCCATCATCGCGGCGCGCGCCAACCTGGCCCGCGCACAGCGCAACTACGTGGCGGGCAAACTCGACGCCGCTCGGGCCGACCTCGGTCGCGCGGTGACGCAGCTCGACCGCGCCACCGCACGCGCCGACGCCAGCGTGAAGCAGGACGCCGCCGATCTGGCCCGCGACGCGCGCAGCCTCAGCACCCGGCTCGACACCCACGCCAAAACCGATGCCCATGCCACCGGCCGCGACCTGTTGCTGCTGTGGCACCGTAGCCGCGCCCTGGCCGACCGTGCGATGGACTACACCGCCGTCGGCTGGAACCGGCTGGAGGCGCACAAGCCGGTCGAACGCTACCTGATCGAGGCGCGCCTGCACGCCCGCTACGCCGAGATAGACGCCGGCCCCGGCGAGAACCCCGCGCGCGCCGCAACCGACCTGGCCGAGACCTATCGCTACCTGCAGGAAGCCAACGGCGTGAAGGACCTTGCGCCGCATACCCGGCAAACGGTCGAGGCGCTGCTGCAGCAGATCGACACGCTGCGCCAGCCGGGCAAGACGCCTGACGCGGCGCAGCTCGCCGCGTTACTAAGCGGCATCACCGGCGCGCTGCGCAGCCTGTGACGGCTTGTCCGCGCATGGCCGATCCGGTACAACCGGAACGCATGAAACGTGTTTTCGTGCGTTCGCTCGCCTTTCCCGCGCTCGTCGCCGCTGGGCTGGTGGCCCTGGCGGTGGCGCTGGCGCTACTGTCGCTGGCGCGCAATCTGGCGCAGTTCGAACCCCTGCGCGCGCACACCGCCGCCATGCAGCGGGTGCAGGCGCAGAGCCTGGCGATGCAGTACGCGCTGGCGCGCACGCTGGCACCGGGCACGTCGGCCGAGCTGGCGGTGTTCGCGCGGCTGCGTGACGAGGTCGAGGCGCTGGTGGCCGACCCGGCGCTGCGCTCGAATGCGGGACGCGCGCGCCTGCAACGCGCCCGTGCCCTGCTCGACACACCCGACGACGATCCGCGCGCCCGGCTGCTCGCCGCCACCACTCTGCTGCACGAGGCGCTGGCGGAGGAAAGACGCGCGCACGATGCCCTGCTCACCGAGGTCGCGGCGCAGGCGCGCTTCGAGTTCCAGTTGGTGATCGCCGCGTTTGCCGTGATCGTGCTGGCGGGTGGCCTGGTCTACGTGGGGGTGCGCCGCCGGGTGCTGGAACCGCTGCGCGATCTCGACACCTGGATGGGCCGGCTCGCGCGGCATGATTTTTCGCGCATCGAGGCGAGCCGGGCCGACAGCCTCATCGCCCCGCTGTTCGCCCGCTACAACGACATGGTGGCGCGGCTCGCCGAGATCGAGGCGGCGCAGGTTGCGCGCGAGGCCAGCCTCGAAGCCGAGGTGCGCGCCGCCACCCGCGAGCTGATCGCGCACAACCGCAGCCTGGCGCAGGCCGACAAGCTCGCGGCGGTGGGTGAACTTGCCGCCAGCCTCGCGCACGAACTGCGCAATCCGCTTGCCGGCATCACGCTTGCGCTCGCCAACCTGCGGCACGAACTGCCGGACGGCGAAGCGCGCGAACGTCTCGAGGGCGTTGCGGCGGAACTGGGCCGGCTCACCCGCCTGATGAACCGCCTGCTCGACGGCGCGCGCCACGCGCCAGAAGCGCCGCAGCGCGTGAGGCTGGCGCAGGCGGTCGACGAAGTGGTGGCGCTGGCGCGCTACCAGATCGCGCCCGACATCCACATCGAACAGGCCATCGCGGCCGATTGCCTCTGCCAGCTGCCGCCCGACCGCCTGCGCCAGTGCGTGCTCAACCTGCTACTCAACGCGGCGCAGGTGTTGCCCGACCGCGGCCACATCCGGGTGCTGGGCCAGCACGACGGCAATGCGCTCGAACTCGCCGTCGAAGACGACGGGCCGGGGTTCCCCGAGGCCCTGCTGCGCGACGGCGTTGCTCCTTTCTCCACACAGCGCGCCGGCGGCACCGGCCTCGGCCTAGCCAGCGTGCGGCGCTTTGCGCACGATCTCGGCGGCAGCCTCAGCCTCGCCAACTGCGCGCCGCACGGCGCACGCGTGACCCTGCGCCTGCCCTGTCCGACAATGGAATGATCATGCCGCACACCCTGCTCATCATCGAAGACGAAGCCCTGCTGGGTCAGGAACTGCAACGCCATTTCCAGCGCGAAGGCTGGGAGGTGCGGCTTGCCGCCAGCCTGGCCGAGGCGCGCCGGCTGCTGTTCGACGCCGCGCTCGAACCCGCCGCCGTGCTCTCCGACATGAACCTGCCCGACGGCAATGCGCTCGACCTGCTGGACGCCGCGCGCGAAGCGGGACTCGCGGGCGAATGGGTGTTCGTCACCGGCTACGGCGGCGTGCCGGATTCGGTGCGCGCGCTGAAGCTCGGCGCGCTCGATTTTCTGGAAAAGCCCGTCGACATGGCGCGCCTGACGCTGGTGCTGAACGGCGCAGCGCGCACAGCACGTGCCGAGCGCCGGCTCGCCGACCAGATGGCGGGCGAGCGCCGCCGCTACGAACCGGATGCCTACGCCGGCGAATCCGCTGCCGCGCGCGAGGCGCGCGAGATGCTCGCACGGCTCGCCGACGTGCCGTTTTCCGCCCTGCTCATCGGCGGCGAAACCGGCACCGGCAAGGGCCTGGCCGCGCGCATCCTGCACTACGCCGGCAGCCGTCGGCGCGGCCCGCTGGTGGAAGTGAACTGCGCCGCACTGCCGCGCGAGCTGATCGAAGGCGAACTCTTCGGCCACGAAGCCGGCGCGTTCACCGGTGCCAAGGGCATGCGGCGCGGGCTGGTGGAGCAGGCCAGCGGCGGCACGCTGTTCCTCGACGAAATCGGCGAGCTGCCGCTCGACCTGCAGGCCAAGCTGCTGCGCGTGATCGAGGACGGGCAGATTCGCCGGCTCGGTGGCGAGCGTGCGCTGCCGGTCGACGTGCGCTTCGTCGCCGCGAGTAACCGCGACCTCGAAGCCGAATCGCGCGCCGGCGCTTTCCGCGCCGATCTCTACCACCGGCTCTCCGTGTTCCGTCTGGTGCTGCCGCCGCTGCGCGCGCGCATCGAGGACGTGCGCCAGCTGGTGCCATTGTTCGTGCGCGAGTTCAACGCCAAGGCCGGCAAGCGGGTGCACCGCATCGGCGAGCCGGTGTGGGCGCAGCTGCTGGCGCACGACTGGCCGGGCAACGTGCGCGAACTGCGCAATGTGGTCGAGCGCTGCGTGCTGTTTGCCGACGACGAGGCATTCCCGCTGCGCTGGCTGCAACTGGGGGCGGCGTCCGCGAGCGTGATGGCAAGCTCCGGCGACGGCGTCTGGCTGCCGCTCGACGGCAGCCTGTCGCTCGAGGACATGGAACGCCGGCTGGTCGAAGCGGCGCTGGCGCAGGCCGACGGCAACGTCACGGGGGCGGCGCGCCTCTTGAAGAGCACGCGTGAAACCCTGCGCTATCGGGTGGAGAAATTCGGTCTCGGCAAAGGCTGACCGGTACGCGAATCCCGGGAAAACCATCGGCGCATTTGCGCCACGCGATCTGGTTGATATCCCCCGAATCTCCGTCCAGACGCCATCCTGTGTGGCGTTTTTTCCTTTTTCATCAAGCGCTTGCCGATCTGGCACGCGCCCTGCTGAAACCCGGTTGAGCGCGGCTGTTGTCGCGCACCCGAGGAGAAGACCCATGGCCGCACATTCAACATCCCCCCGTACAACCGACCCCCGTCCGCACGTCCTGGTGCTGGGCGGCAATTTCGCCGGTCTGGGCGTGGCACAGAAGATTCGCGAGTTTGCTGGCGACGCTGTGCGCATCACGGTGGTCGACCGCAAGTCGCGCCTGCTCTATGTGCCCAACATTCCGCTCGAAGTGTTCGAGAACCGCAACCCGGCCGAAAACCTGTTCATGGACATCGTCAGGCCCCTGGCCGACGACGGCATCGACTTCGTCCGCGCCGAGGTGAACGCCATCGACCCGGTCGCGAAGAGCGTGCGCTGGACGCCGGACGAACGGCCCGGTTCGGCGAGCGAAACATGCCGCTACGATTACCTGGTGGTGGCGCTGGGCAACCGGCTCGCCTTCGACCGCATCGAGGGTTACGCCGAACACGGCCACAGCGTGACCGACACTTTCCAGGGCGAAAAGCTGCGCCGCTATCTGCACGAGGACTATCGCGGCGGCCCGATTGCCATCGGCTCGGCGCGTTTTCACCAGGGTGACGGCGCGCGTGGCCTCGAACCCTATCCCAGCGGCGCGATCCCCTACGCGCTCGCCGCCTGCGAGGGTCCGCCCGTGGAAGTGATGCTGTCGATGGCCGACTGGCTCAAGCGGCATGACCAGGGCGGGCCGGAGAAGGTGACGGTGTTCACGCCCGGCGAGCTCATCGCCGAGGACGCAGGCGTGCAGGTGGTCGACCAGCTGCTCGGCATCGCCGGCAGGATGGGCTTCAAGTATCTCAACAAGGTGGGCGACATCAAGCGCCTCACGGCGGCCGGCGTCGAGTTTTTGGATGGCCGCAGCGTCGAGGCGGAGCTCAAGATCGTCTTCCCCGACTGGCGCGCGCACGACTTCCTGCGCGGCCTGCCGATTGCCGACAGCGAAGGTTTCATCGTCACCGATCTCACCATGCGCAATCCGGATTTCCCCAACGTGTTCGCAGTGGGCGACTGCGCGGCGGTAACCGTGCCCAAGCTCGGTGCCATCGGCCACCAGCAGGCCGAGATCGTCGGCCGCCGCATCGCCCACGATCTCGGCCGGCTCGCCGACCCCGGTGCGCCGCTCGCGCCGGTGGTCTACTGCATCGGCGACATGGGCAGCGGGCGCGCGTTCTACATCCGTTCCAACAGCTGGTTCGGCGGCGACACGCAGATACTGAAAATGGGCCGCGTGCCGCATCTGCTGAAGATGCACTACAAGACGATGTTCTACGAACGCCACGGCAAGGTCCCGGCATGGGGGCTGGATGCGGCCGAACTGCTGGCCGAAAAAGTGTTCGTCTGAGGAGCGTGCCATGAATAACCTGTTACATCGCAATGCGATCCCGGCACTGAATGCGGCCCACGACACCGGTGCCGTGCTGCTGCGCCTGTTTGTCGCCGTGCTCTCCCTCGCCTGGCTCGCCGCCGGTTTCTTCGTCTGGTCGGCGCTGGTGCTGCTGGCACTGCTGGTGGTGGCACTGCGCCTGCCCTTTGTCCTGGCCCGCCGTCTGATCCGGCGGCAGCCATGAGGCGGTCGCGCATCGTGGCCCTTGCGCTGGTCTGTTCCGTGGTGGTGGTGACCGGCGGCGTCGGCTGGTGGCGGCTGGCGAGCCGCCAGGTGTCGACCGACGATGCCTACGTCGGCGCGCAGGTGGTGCCGATTGCCGCGCGCGTCGGTGGCCGCGTCGACTCGGTGGCGGTGTGGGAGGGCCAGGCGGTGAAGCGCGGCGACGTGCTGTTCCGTCTCGACGCCGAGCCCTACGAACTGGCGGTGGACGCCGCGCGCGCGCGTCTCGCGCAGGCGCGCGAGACGGCGGCGTCGAGTGTGGCGGCGGTGGCGGCCGCCCGTGCCGAAACCCTGGCGCAGGCCCAGTTGGCAGAGAACGCTACCGCCCTGGCCACGCGCGACGACGCGCTGGTGGCGCGCGGCTTCCTCTCGCCGCAGGCGGGCGACACGGCGCGCAGTGCCGCGCGCGCGGCGCAGCAATCGACAGCGGCCGCCGCGGCGCACGAACGTGAAGCACGTGCGGCGGCCGGCGCGGCGGGCGAGCAGAACGCCGGCGTGCAGGCGGCAGAAGCGGCGCTGGCACAGGCGCGTCTCGATCTCGCGCATACCGTGGTACGTGCCCCGGCCGACGGCCGCATCGCCCAGCTGACCTTGCGGCCCGGAGCCATGCTCGAAGCCGACGCGCCGCAGTTTGCGCTGGTGGAAAACGCCCACTACTGGGTCGACGCCAATTTCAAGGAAACCGACCTGGCGCAGGTACGCGTGGGCCAGCGTGCAAAGGTGGCGATCGACATGCTGCCGGGCCGCACGTTTGCCGGCACGGTGTCGTCCATTGGTGCCGGCGCGGGCAGCGCCTTTTCGCTGCTGCCGCCGGAAAACGCCAGCGGCAACTGGGTGAAGGTGACGCAGCGTGTGCCGGTGCGCATCCTGCTCGATCAGGTGAACGAAAACACGCCGCCCCCCGTGGGTGCCAGCGCCACCGCCATGGTGGATCTGAGCGACCATGCCGCCCGCTGACGCGCCGCATCGCGGCCTGATCGTACTGGCGGTGATGAGCGCCGCCGTGCTGGTGGTGCTCGACATGACCATCGTCAACGTGGCGATGCCGCACATGGCCGGCGCGCTCGGTGCCAGCCAGGAGGAGATCAGCTGGGTGCTCACCAGCTATCTCATCGCCTCGGCGGTGGTCATGCCGCTCACCGGCTTTCTCGTCGATCGCTTTGGCCAGCGGCGGGTGCTGCTGGTGTCGATTGCCGGTTTCGTCGCCGCGTCGGCGGCCTGCGGATTGGCGCAGAACCTGCCGTCCATGCTGATATTCCGGACGATACAGGGTGCGTTCGGCGCGTCGCTGGTGCCGCTGTCGCAGGCCATTCTCACCGCGACCACGCCGCCCGAACAGCGCGGCCGGGCGATGGCGCTGTGGGGCATGGGCGTGATGCTGGGGCCGGTGCTCGGCCCCACGCTCGGCGGCTGGCTCACCCAGACCTTCGACTGGCGCTGGATTTTCTACATCAACCTGCCGGTGGGTGTCATGGCGTTGCTGATCGGCGCGCGCGCGGTGCCCGAATCGGCGCGCTTGCCGCGCGTACTCGACTGGCGCGGGGCCGGGCTCGCCGCCGTGGCGATTGCCGCGCTGCAACTCGCGCTCGACCGGGGCAATCTCGACGGCTGGCTGGGCTCGCCCTTCATCGTCGGCTGCTTCGCCTTGTCGGTGCTCGCCTTCATCGCTTTCCTGGTTTACGCACTCACCACGCAGCGGCATCCGGTGTTCAACCTGCGCGTGTTTGCCGACCGCAACTTTGCCGCCGCCACGGCCATCATCGGCGTGCTCGGGCTGGGCATGTTCGGCGCGCTGGCGGTGCAGCCACTCATGCTGGAAACCCTGCTCGACTACCCCGCGCTCACCGCCGGCTGGGTGATGGCCCCGCGCGGGCTGGCGAGCTTCCTCGCCATGCTGGTGGCGGGCCGGCTGATCGGCCGGGTCGACACGCGGCTGCTGGTGGGCAGCGGCATGGTGCTGGCGGCGGCGGGCAGCCATTACCTCGCCGGGCTCACCCTGGACATGTCGCCCTGGTCGGCCATCTGGCCGGGCCTGCTGCAGGGCGCAGGCATGGGGCTGATGATGGTGCCGCTGTCGGCGCTGGCCTTGTCGACACTCGCGCCGGCCCAGCAGGCCGAAGCGGCGGGGCTGTTCAGCCTGATGCGCACGCTGGGTTCGTCGGTGGGCATTGCCGTGGTGGCAAGTGTGGTGAGTCACGAAACGCAGCTTGTGTGGCACCGGCTCGGCGCGCATGTGCAGCCTTACAACCCGGCATTGGGCAGCTGGCTGCATCCCCTCTACGGCACGCCGCATGACCCGGCGACGCTGGCGACGATTGCCGCCGAAGTCGCGCGACAAGCCTCCATGCAGGCGGTGCTCGACGCGTATACCTTGATCGCGTGGAGCTTCATCGCCATGTTGCCCCTGCTGCTGTTTTTGCGCGGTGGCGTATCGAAACCGGCCGTGCCTGCCGGGATGGAGACCGGATGAAATCGCAGCGCCTGCTTGTCAGGCTGCGTTCGCTGACTACCCCGCTTGCGGTGCTGCTGGGTGTGGCGGCGCTGGTGTGGCTCATCGCCGAAACCCTTGGCCCGCATCCGCTTCCGGCAGGGGCCACGGCCCCGCCTACGCGCGCGGCGCTGGCCTTGCAGCGCGCCGGGGCTGCGCAGGTACGCGTCGAAGGTGCGGCGGGCACGGGCGTGGGCATCGTTCTGGATGCGTCGGGTGATGTGCTGGCGGGGGCGTGGGCGGTGGGTGATGCCCCCACGGCCACGGTGCAGTGGGCTGATAGAACCCGCCGTGCCGGCCGGGTGCGCGGGGTCGATGTCCGTACCGGACTGGCCCTGATCGAGGTGGCGGATGCCCGGCCCCGCTCGGGCACGCTCGACGCTGTCGAACCGCTGCAACCGGGACAGCCGGTTTACGCCCTGGGCGCGCGTGGCACGCCCCATGCCCGCTCGGGCAGTGTGCGCGATGCGCGCGCCGGCCTGCCGCACAGCCCGGCGGTACCGGTTGTGGTCACCGGCATCCGGGTCTGCCCCGAAGACGCCGGCGGCGTACTCGCCGATGCGGCGGGGCGCGTGGTCGGCGTGCTGCTGGCGCGCCCGCACTGCGCGCCGGCGCTGGCTCTGCCGCTGTCGGCGGCGCACCATCTGGCAGCCGAACTCAAGTCGAGCGGTCGGGCGAAGCGGGGCTGGATTGGCCTGGTGGCGGAGGATGCACCGGGGGGTGCGATCGTGGTCCGGACCACGCCGGGCAGCCCGGCGGCGCAGGCCGGTGTGCGAGCGGGCGACCAGGTGCGGAATCTCGACGGTGCGCCCATGCCGCGTGCGGCTGAACTGGCGTCGCGTATCGCCGAATCGCCACCGGGTCACGACGCCGCGCTGACCGTGCTGCGCGACGGGCAGTCGCTGGGCATCACGGTCATCGTGGCAGAGGAACCGCCACTATGACGCAGCGGGCATCAGCCCAGCGCAGTATCGAGCACCATCATCACCGCAAAGCCTGCCATCAGGCCGAGCGTGGCCGGCGTCTGGTGACCGTTGCGGTGGGTTTCGGGAATGACTTCGTGGCTCACCACAAAGATCATTGCGCCGGCGGCCAGCCCGAGGCCGATGGGGTAGGCCAGCGCCAGGCCGCTGGCGAGGCCCACGCCGAGCAGCGCGCCGACGGGTTCCATCAGGCCGCTGGCGGCGGCAATGCCGACGGCGCGCAGGGGAGACAGCCCGGCAGCCTTCAGCGCCATGGCCACGGCGAGGCCTTCGGGGATGTCCTGCAAGGCAATCGCGCTGGCCAGCGGCAGGCCCACATCCATGTCCCCCTGCGAGAACGCCACGCCGATGGCCATGCCTTCGGGCAGGTTGTGCAGGGCGATGGCGAACACGAACAGCCACACCCGGCCGATGCGTTCACAGCCTGCGCCGCAGGGACCGCCGTGCGTGTGCTCGTGCGGCGTGAACTGGTCGAGCCCCAGCATCAGGAGCGCGCCGAGTGCCAGGCCCACCACCACCACCGCTGCGCCGAGGGCGCGGCTGCCGCTGATCTCTTCACCTGCGGCCAGACCCGGCAGGATGAGCGAAAACGAACTCGCGGCGAGCATCATGCCGGCGGCCAGCCCCAGCAGGGTGTCTTCGGTGCGGCTGCTGAGATTGCGCAACAGAAGCGCCGGCAGCGCGCCGAGCGCGGTCGCGGCGAAACCGGCGAGTCCGCCCAGCAGGCCCAGCCGCAGGCCGGCTTCGGCTTCGCCGGCGGCCACGCGTGCCAGGCTCGCGACGAGCAGCCAGGCCGTGACGGCAATCGCCAGCGCCAGTCCGGCGCTGGTCCAAGGGTGCGTCTGGGCCTCGGCGAGCCAGGTGGCGCGCCAGCTTGGGGTGGGCGAGGAGCGGGCAAGTTCCATGGTCGATCAGCTCGCGGCGTGACAGGACTGCGCGGCGTTGACGGCGGGAACCACGAGATCGACCGCCTGCCAGTAACGATGCGGGTAATCGCGATCGGCATCCCGCACCGGCAGCAGGCGCATCCCGCGCGCGACGAAAAAGCCGATCGCGTCGGCCTGCGCCTTCACCAGCAGACCATCGACGCCCTCTGCGCGTGCGGCGTCGAGCGCGGCGTCGAGCAGCCGGCTGCCGATGCCGCGATGAATGTGCGCCGGTTCCACATACAGCCCGTGCAGCAGCAGGCCGGTCAGGCCCGAAGGCAGATCACGCGCTTCGGCGGGTTCCCACGCGGCGACGCCGATGATGCCGTGCACTGCCGTCTCGGCCACCACGAGGTGCTGGAATTGCAGATCGATGGCGCGATAACGGTAGCTCGGCAGGCTCAGGCGTTTCACCCGCTCGGGCAGATTCCAGGTCATGAAGGCGCGCTCGACCACCCCGTTGAGCGTATCGATGTCGGCAGCCACGGCGCGGCGGAGTTGGATATTGGCGGTGTTCATGCGCGTGTCCGTTCAGCCTATGCCCAGCGTGTCGTCATCATCGCTCGCGGCGATGCCGCCCACGCCGAGGCCGATGAGGCTCAACGCGTGCAGCATGGTATTGCGCAGGGAGCGGGCCGGCGGGGCATATATCGGTGCGGCGGCGAGGCGGTCGCGACGGTATTCGTCGTAGGTGCTCATCAGGCTCATGGCAATCATGGGGTCTCTCCTGTTCTGGTTTGTGTTCCGGCCGGGGCCAGGCATCCGGTGGCATGGGTGTATTTGAATCCCGTACGAAAAATTTATCCAATGAATAGTCTAAAATCAGCCCATTGATGAAATCGAATGGTGCTGCATGACGCTACAGGAACTGAAATACCTCGTTGCGCTGGCCGACCACGGCCATTTTGGCCGGGCGGCCGAAGCCTGCTTCATCACCCAGTCCACGCTCTCCACGCAGATTAAAAAGCTGGAAGACTTTCTTGGTGTGACCCTGTTCGACCGCAGCCTGAAGCGCGTCAGCCCCACGCCCATCGGCCGCGAAATCCTCCAGGCCGCGCGCAACATTGTCGAGGAAGCCGAGCGCATCCGCGAGGTGGCCCGCCACGCGCAGGACCCGATGTCGCGCACGATCCACCTCGGTGTCATCCCCACGCTGGGCCCGTATTACCTGCCGCATGCGCTCACCCTGGTGCAGAAAAAATACCCCGGCCTGCGCCTCTTGCTGCGCGAGGAAATGACGCCGCAGATCCTCGATCACCTCGTCGACGGCAAGCTTGACGCCGGCCTGCTCGCCCTGCCGGTGATGGACGACAACCTCAAGATCGAACCGCTGTTTCATGAACCGTTTTTTGCAGCCTTGCCGGCAGGCCACGCACTTGCGGCACACGACACGCTCAAGGTCTCCGACCTTGACGGAGAAAAACTGATGCTGCTCGACGAAGGCCACTGCTTACGAGATCAGGCGCTCGATGTCTGCGGCACCCACGCCTCCGGGCGCGAGGAAGTGCGTGCCACCAGCCTCGAAACCCTGCGGCAGATGGTCGGCATGGGGCTGGGCATCACGCTGATGCCCTCGCTTGCGGTCGACGCCGCGCCGCGCGCCAGCAAGAAGACGGTCGAAATCCGCCCCTTCCGCGCGCCCGCGCCGGGGCGCACCATCGGCCTCGTCTGGCGCAAGCGCGCGCCGTTTCCCGAAACCTTCGAGCGGCTTGCCGCCACACTCAAATCCAATTTGCCCAGTGGCGTGGAGCCTGCCTGATGTCCGACCTGAACGACCCCCGCGTATTCTTTGCCGCCGAACGCACGCTCATGGCGTGGAACCGCACCGGCCTCACCCTCATGGCCTTCGGCTTCGTGCTGGAGCGCTTCGGCCTGTTCCTGCACATGCTGCGCCCGGTCGCGCATGGCGCGGGGCGCGATATGTCGTTCTGGATCGGCGTGGCATTCATCGTCCTGGCGCTGGTGGTGATGAGCTTTTCCATCGTCCAGTTCCGTCGCGTTTTGCGCACCCTGCGGCCCATCGAAATCCCCGCGCGCTACTGCACCTGGAGCGGTATCGCGATGAATCTTTCCGTAGTAGTGCTGGGACTGGCGCTGCTGGCTTATTTGTTTTCCGAGCTCTGAGCCTCGCGTGACAGCCTGAGCGCAAAGCGCTCGCCCACGGCGGCGTGCACGCCGGGGAGGTCGAGCCGTTGTCCAGCCACGTCCACCTGGCAGCCGGCAGCATCGGCTGCCACTACCCGCGCCATCAGATGACGCACGCCGTGCGCCGCCAGCCCGGCCGCCACGTCCCCCTGCCACACCACGCGGCCGGCATCGAGCACCACCAGATGATCGGCCAGGCGCGCGACTTCGTCGGTGGAATGCGTAACGTAGACCAGCGGGATGGCCAGCTCACCATGCAGGGCATCCAGATAGGGCAGGATTTCTGCACGCCGGCGGTCGTCGAGCGCGGCCAGTGGTTCGTCCATCAGCAGCACGCGCGGCTTTAACGCCAGCGCGCGGGCAATCGCCACGCGCTGGGCTTCGCCGCCGGAGAGGGCGGCGGGTTTGCGCTCCAGCAGTGGGGCAATGCCGAGCAGGTCGACCAGATGATCGAGCTCCGTGTCGTTCATGCCGGTGCGGGTGCGGCGACGGCCGAAGTCGATGTTGGCTCGCGCGGAGAGATGCGGAAACAGCGCGGCGTCCTGGAAGACGAACCCGATGGGCCGGCGGTGCGGCGGCAGGAAGTGCTGCGTGTCCTGCCAGACCTCGTCGCCGATGGCGATGCGCGCGGGGGCGCGGTCGAGTCCGGCGATCAGTCGCAAGAGCGTCGTCTTGCCCGAACCCGAATGGCCGAACAGCGCGGTAACGCCGCGTGCGGGCAGATCAAGGTCGAGCTTGAGGCTGAACGCGCCGCGCGACCAGTCGACGGACAGATGCAGGCAGCTCATCGGGCGGACGTGCGACGGGCATACACCGTCAGCAGGACCAGAAAGCTGAAGACCATGAGCACCGCTGCCAGACGATGCGCGCCTGCGTAGTCGTAGGCTTCGACGTAGTCGTAGAGCTGCACCGAGGCCACGCGTGTTTCGCCGGCCAGGTTGCCGCCGAGCATGAGCACCACGCCGAATTCGCCCACCGTATGGGCGAAGGCGAGCACCCCTGCGGTGAGAAAGCCGGGTCGCGCGAGCGGCACCACCACATGGAAGAAGCGATCCAGCGGCGCGGCGCGCAGCGTGGCTGCGGCTTCCAGCGGCCGGCGGCCGATGGCTTCAAACGCGGCCTGCAGCGGCTGCACCATGAAGGGGAGTGAATAGATCACCGAGGCCAGGACGAGTCCCCAGAACGTGAAGGGCAGCAGACCCAGTCCCATCGCCTGCGTGAGCTGTCCGCCGGGGCCGTTGGGGCCCAGGGCGATCAGCAGATAGAAGCCGATCACGGTCGGTGGCAGCACGATGGGCAGCGCTACCACGGCAGAAACCGGACCGCGCCACCTCGACTGGGTGCGTGCAAGCCACCAGGCCAGCGGTGTGCCGACGACGAACAGGATGGCCGTGACCACGGTGGCAAGCTGGGCCGTCAGCGCGAGCGCACGCCAGTCATCGGGACTGAGGTTCATGAACCGTAGCCGTAGGATTCGATGATTTTCCGGGCCGACGGCGATTTCAGCCAGTCGAGGAGCGCGCGTGCGGCAGCGTTATCGCGGCCGCGCACCAGCAGCACGGCGGCCTGCCGGATGGGTTGATGCATCGATTCCGGCACCCCCCAGGCGGAGCCTGAACGGAGCTTGCCGGCCTTCCACACCTGCGACTGCGCGACAAACCCCAGGTCGGCGTTGCCCGTGGCGGCGAATTGATAGGCCTGGGCGATGCTTTCACCCACCACGCGCTTGCTTTCCGGCACCTCGACCTTCATTGCGGCCAGCGTTTCCAGTGCGGCGCGGCCATAGGGTGCAGTCTTGGGGTTGGCCACCGAGAGGAAGCGGAAATTGCCCGACTTGAGCGCGCTGGCGCGGGCGTCGACCTTGCCGGCGTCGGCCGACCACAGCACCAGGCGGCCCACGGCGTAGGAGAACACGCTGTCCGGCACGCCGTGTTTTTCGGCGACGAGTCTGGCAGGGGTTTCGTCGTCGGCGGCGAGCAGGGCGTCGAAAGGCGCACCGTTGACGATCTGGGCGTAGAACTTGCCGGTGGCACCAGTGGAAATCTTCACCGTGTGGCCGGTGGCGCGGCTGAAGTCGGCGACGATGGCCTTGATTGGTTCGGCGAAGTTGGCGGCCACGGCAATCGTGGTTTCGCCTGCATGGGCGGACAAGCCGGCAAGGCCCAGCCCGAGGGCGGCGAAGACAGCAGGCAGACGGCGGAGCATGACAGGGTCCGGACGGGATTCGATATAGCCATGGTGTCATATCGATAAATATCGAACAAGCTCAAAATAACCCCGTATGTATATTCAGTTGAATTGGGAGCGATGTAATGAAGACATCAAAATTGAAACTTACTTAGAAGCCAGCCGCAGAAGGCGGCTCAACCCCCCAGTACGGGGCTTGCCCCCGTACTGGGGGGTTGTAGCTCCCTCTCTCACCCCGGAAAGCTACACTAAAATTGTCCTGCTTCCGACTCAACCGTTTGTTGTAGCTCCCTCTCTCACCCCGGAAAGCTACACTTTCCCTCCACACCGTTCAGCGTACACTGTGGTTGTAGCTCCCTCTCTCACCCCGGAAAGCTACACTGCGGCGCGCGATCTCAAGCAGTTCGGCGACGTTGTAGCTCCCTCTCTCACCCCGGAAAGCTACACTCGGCACACCCGCGCTGCCGCTGATCGCCTGGTTGTAGCTCCCTCTCTCACCCCGGAAAGCTACACTACGGAGCCGGCGAGCGCTTGATGATCTTGCGTTGTAGCTCCCTCTCTCACCCCGGAAAGCTACACTCATGTAACCAAGACCAGCTACCGTAGTGGGGTTGTAGCTCCCTCTCTCACCCCGGAAAGCTACACTTGTGCCGGTTCGTTGAGGAATTTTGGTATTGTTGTAGCTCCCTCTCTCACCCCGGAAAGCTACACTCTGGGCTCCCCGTATGGCCATGCTTACTTGGTTGTAGCTCCCTCTCTCACCCCGGAAAGCTACACTCGCATCCACAGACATCGGAAAGCTCAAGGAGTTGTAGCTCCCTCTCTCACCCCGGAAAGCTACACTTCATCGGTGCTACAGCATGTACGCGGGTTTGTTGTAGCTCCCTCTCTCACCCCGGAAAGCTACACTGCCATGATTACTCCTAGCTGACCACCAACGGTTGTAGCTCCCTCTCTCACCCCGGAAAGCTACACTGAGCGTCGGCGTCCCAGCTACGGGAGGCCGGTTGTAGCTCCCTCTCTCACCCCGGAAAGCTACACTTGAGCAGGCTACCCGGCGCATTATTGCCGCGTTGTAGCTCCCTCTCTCACCCCGGAAAGCTACACTACAACGTCGCCAATCACACGTACCCCAGGCGTTGTAGCTCCCTCTCTCACCCCGGAAAGCTACACTAGGCCGATGCCGCCGTATGCGCCTGGGCGGGTTGTAGCTCCCTCTCTCACCCCGGAAAGCTACACTTATGTACTTAGACTTGCCGTTGTATTGCATGTTGTAGCTCCCTCTCTCACCCCGGAAAGCTACACTTCAGCGGAATCCAGTTTTTCTTGCCGACCAGTTGTAGCTCCCTCTCTCACCCCGGAAAGCTACACTACCGGGGCCGATCCACGGAAGCGGGTCAGGGTTGTAGCTCCCTCTCTCACCCCGGAAAGCTACACTCTTCCGGTGCTGGAGGCCGGCGGCAGTGATGTTGTAGCTCCCTCTCTCACCCCGGAAAGCTACACTTGAGCAAAGGCTCAAAGCATCCGGTCGATTGTTGTAGCTCCCTCTCTCACCCCGGAAAGCTACACTCAAGGGCTGTTTGTGTCAGCAGTCTTGCCGGTTGTAGCTCCCTCTCTCACCCCGGAAAGCTACACTCTGAAACGCATGGGGCTTGAAGAAAAAGTCGTTGTAGCTCCCTCTCTCACCCCGGAAAGCTACACTCCGTTCCATGTTGACCACGTGGTGCCGATCGTTGTAGCTCCCTCTCTCACCCCGGAAAGCTACACTCCGTGGTTTGCGTACAGGTCGCCAAAGTAAGTTGTAGCTCCCTCTCTCACCCCGGAAAGCTACACTCGCGCGCCGAGGCCGAGCAGCACGGCATCGGTTGTAGCTCCCTCTCTCACCCCGGAAAGCTACACTACGGCACACAGGGCTGGCTGGCCGATCGTGGTTGTAGCTCCCTCTCTCACCCCGGAAAGCTACACTGCCGAGATGGTGCGCACGGCGTTCAAGGTGGTTGTAGCTCCCTCTCTCACCCCGGAAAGCTACACTCGGCGGCATCGGCCACGGCGTCACCCGGTTGTTGTAGCTCCCTCTCTCACCCCGGAAAGCTACACTCCACCACCAACGGCGACTGCGACTACGTCGGTTGTAGCTCCCTCTCTCACCCCGGAAAGCTACACTAAAGGCGTTGCCGAGTGCATCATCGGCAAGGTTGTAGCTCCCTCTCTCACCCCGGAAAGCTACACTTTTGTTTTCCAGAACCTTGGCGAATCCGGAGTTGTAGCTCCCTCTCTCACCCCGGAAAGCTACACTTTGGCGCGTGCATCGCCGTGTCGAACGCGGGTTGTAGCTCCCTCTCTCACCCCGGAAAGCTACACTGAAGCGCACGGAGAACCCGTTTTTGCCAATGTTGTAGCTCCCTCTCTCACCCCGGAAAGCTACACTCTAAAAACGCCCGCCTGCGTTTGGCTCAAAGTTGTAGCTCCCTCTCTCACCCCGGAAAGCTACACTCAGGCGCAGCTCGGAGCGTGTCGCCTGATCGTTGTAGCTCCCTCTCTCACCCCGGAAAGCTACACTTATTTGTCCCGGATGCGTCACTAACGCCGAGTTGTAGCTCCCTCTCTCACCCCGGAAAGCTACACTTGACGGTTATCACAAAGTGATTGATGCGAGGTTGTAGCTCCCTCTCTCACCCCGGAAAGCTACACTAATGCAGTCGTCGATGCTGGCCCGCGGCAGGTTGTAGCTCCCTCTCTCACCCCGGAAAGCTACACTCGGCCGGCAGCCTGGCGCCGCGCAAAGAGAGTTGTAGCTCCCTCTCTCACCCCGGAAAGCTACACTGCTTCGGCACCACCTTGGATTCTTCCTGATGTTGTAGCTCCCTCTCTCACCCCGGAAAGCTACACTGCGGCACATTGACGATGCCACTCCGGCGCTGTTGTAGCTCCCTCTCTCACCCCGGAAAGCTACACTCGGCCAGGTGGTGGGTGGGCTCGACGTGCCGTTGTAGCTCCCTCTCTCACCCCGGAAAGCTACACTCGTCGACCAGCGTGAAGGTGTAAAGGTCCGGTTGTAGCTCCCTCTCTCACCCCGGAAAGCTACACTATGTTTTCGCAAACGCGCGATACCTGAAAGGTTGTAGCTCCCTCTCTCACCCCGGAAAGCTACACTGCTGGAAAACAAGTACGGGCTGATCGATTGGTTGTAGCTCCCTCTCTCACCCCGGAAAGCTACACTTTCCCTTGCTGCCAAGCCGCATGAATCTTGGATTCATGCGGCTTGGCAGCATTTTTTTCGTGGGTCAGAACAGCAGAATCTGCTGGGCGTTGACCTTTTTTTCCTGAAAGCTTAACTGCCCGACCAGCAGTTTCATGCCAGCAAACTGCTTCTCGGTGACTTGCAGGCAGCGCACCGAGCCTTGTCTCGGCAGGTTGGCGGAAAGCCGCTTGAGGTGTTTCTCCGCGTCGTCGAAACCGTTGACCATGCGGCCGTAGACCGACCACTGGATCATGTCGTAACCGTCTTGCAGCAGGAAGCGGCGGAATAGTGTGTAGGCGCGCTTTTCGGCCTTGGTCACGGTGGGTAGGTCGAAGAAAACGATCAGGCGCATGTAGCGACGGGTGGCGTTAGCCATCCGCGTCCTCGGTCATGGGCAGCACGGGCATGACGAGCACAGCGGGGCTGGCGAATTCCAGCCACTGGCCGAGGCTTATCACGCTGGCGTCCACGGCGGCGAGCAGGCTTTGTCGGGCGGCCTGGGTGTGTATGTCTCGGTGCAGCAGGGCGACGAGTTGCTGCTTGTCGCGCGGGGAAAGCTCGCGTTCGGGCTCGCTGGGCCAGCTTTTCAACACATGCGCGTCGACCAGCGGACGATAGGGTTCGATCAGGTCGTCGGCCAGGTTGAAGGCATTCTGTTCATTGCGGTGATGCACACCAAAGGCGGGCAAAAAGCCATAGGCGACGAGGCTGCGGGCGAGCGCAGCGCGGACGACAGCGTAACCGTAGTTGAGCGCGGCGTTAGCGAAACGCAGCTGGTTGCGCGTGAAATCTGCGCCCCAGAGTGCATGGAAATAGCGTTGAGCGGCTTGGCCCTCAAGGTTGCCGGTGTCGCCGCTGCGCACTTCGTCGGCCAGCCGGTGCAAGAGGCGTTGCTCGGCGACGGTGTCGGGGCGATGGCGGGCGAGCGCGGCGGCCTGGTTGCGGATTTTTTGCTGAACGATGCTTTGCCACAGCCGTTTTTGCGCCGGCTCGCTCATGCCGAGCTGGGCGCGCATGACCTTGAGGGCGCGGCTGTGCGGCAGGTAGGGCAGCAGCACGCCGTTGGGGTGGTGGTCTTCTCCGACGGTCAACACGGCGATTTGCGCGTCGGCGCAGGCCGAGAGCAAGGCGGAGGTCAGCGTGACTTCGCGATGCTCGACGAGCAGTACGCTGATGTCTTCCAGCGGTACCTGCGCGGTGTTGTCGCCCTGACGAATGCGCAGGGCGCGCTGGTGGAAGTCCAGCACAGAGGGATTGCCGATGACGACGCTGCGCCAGCCCATGGTCAGCTCCCGCGCTTCGGCATTTTGCGTTGGAGCGGTTGGCGCGTTTCCGATTGGACGCGGTGCAGGCGGCCGAGCAGATCGACGTGGAATTTTTCGACCGCGAGTGCGGTTTTCATACCATTCCCTTCGAACAGGCCATTTTTAACGACAGCGGAGTTGCGGTCATGCACCCAGATGTCGATAGCGCCAGTTGCGCGATTCAAGCCTGAGTAATATCCCTCGCGACTGGGGGCATTTTTGTAGCGCAGACACACCCAGTCATTCGGATGCAGACTGAACAGAAACCCGAAACTTTCGTCCATTTCCGGCCATTCCTCTTCGGGTTTGTAAGCCACTACCGCCCGATTCGGCAAAGCCCCCCTGGCCGCATCCGCCACATATACCGGCACCGCGTAGAACTTGCCGCCCTTGCCGAACACGTCGACGCGCAGCATCGCGCCGTTGTTGGCGATGCCGTGGCGGATAGGAAGGCCGCTTTTCTGCGTGGCGAGCAGTTTGACGCTGCGGATGGCGGGTGCCTGTTTACCGGGCGCGCTGGGTTTGAGCAAGGGCGGCTGGTTCGCCGCAAAAGCCTTGGTGCCGTCGCCGTTGAATTGTTGCAGGCGCGCGCGCAGGGCGGCGATCCATTCGGCGTTGCGCGGGTCTTCCGCGCCGACGATGTTGTCGATGTCCTTGAGCTTGAGGCTCGCCAGCGGCGTCTTGACGGCGGACTGGCCATCTCTGAGCAATCGGCCTTCGCGACCCGTCGAGCGGATCGTTTCCTGATGCGCCGCGCCCAGCCCGCGCCGGGTCGGCGCGCGTGAGACGCGCACCGGGCGGATGTCCCCCAGCCGGGCGGCGTCGTAGCCCGACACGGCGGCCAGTCCCAGTGCCGGGTCGGGCGAGAGCCAGCACAGCAGTTCGTCGCGGAAGTGCGGCCAGGGTTTGGGGAAATGCTCTTCTATGGCGCGCAGCGCAGCCACGTCGAACACTTCGCCAGTTTCCGGGTCGATGTAAGGGTCGCGCACCTGCGCAAGCTCGTTGCGACGAGAATGGTCCGCCATGCGCTTGACCAGCGCGCGGCTGGCGGCGGCGATCACCGCAGCGTCGAGCGCGTGGTGCAGGTCGCCGTTTTCGCGCACCTTGATGAGTCCCCAGCGTGCGCGCAACAGGCTGGTGAGTTGACCGGATACGACGACGCAGTGGTTGTTCGCGTCGCTGTCGGGGTGCCATTGAAGATGGTCTTCGACCATGCGCTTGAATGCACGGCAGATATAACGCGTGTCGTTGAGGTTGCGTTCCTTGAATTCCGCCGCTTCGTCCGCGCCGAAATGCTTGCGCAGCAGACGGTCGCGCTTGGCGCGGCGGTAGGCCTTGTTCGCCAGCACCCAAGCTTCGAACGCCTGCCACTGCGGGCTGTCGCTCGCGCCGTCGAGATATTCGTAAGGCGTGCGGTTGCCTTTGTTGCGGTTTTCAAAGGTCAGCACCAGCACCTTGTTGTTCTGGCTGTCGTCGAAGCTACGCGAGTAGGGCAGGGCGTGGTCGATCTCGGCGTAGCCGGGCTCGAATAACCGCGCCACGTCGATGCCTTTCTGGCTGTAGGCACACTGGCTCATTTGCTCGCGGTACAGCCGGTATTTCTGCAAATCCAACCCCCTGGGTTCGAAATGGAACTGGTCGATGAAGTCGGCGCGGGCTTTTTCCTTGTTGACCTGGAATTCTTTCTGCTCGCGTTCGATGCGGCGACGTTCGTCGATGGGTTTTGACAAATCCCGCGCCAACTCGATGTGCACAGCGGCGGGCGGGCCGTATTCGCGGATGATGGCGTTGACCAGCTTACGCGCCTGGTTGAGCGCGCGGTAGACGACCGGGTTGCGGATCTGGTCGCGATCCGGCGGCGGCAGATAGCGTGTTTTGACGCTGTCCTGGTTCAGCTGGCTGTGATGCGCGTAGCCCGCGCTTTGCACGGCCTCGTCGTAACGCTGGCCCAGCGCCATGAACGGCAGGATTTTTCCCAGCGCCTTCAGCGAGAGCGCGACGAATTTGTCGAACGACACGTCGAGCACGGCGTCGATGATGTCGGCTTCCACGCTGTGCGCGACGAGGTGCGCGCGGATGTCTTCGTCGGTTTTGTAGCAGGTCAGCGCATAGGCCAGTCGGTCGAGCCGAGTGGGGTCGAGCGCATCACGCTGCCATTTGCCCGGTAGCCCGGCGGCTTCGTAGGCTTTGCGCAGCGTGTGGTAAGCCTTCGCTTCGAATAGCGTGGCAGCTTCCGGGTCCTTGTCACCCCGGTAGGTGAGGCTGTTGAAACGTGCGGCGTCATTCAGCCCCAATTTCTGCCGGGCCTGTTTGAACGTGAGCTTGGCGAGTTTGTAGGGCTCGTCGAGCAGGGTTTGCCGCTCGCCCGCCGTCAGGCTGCGCTGCTCGCCGACTTCCGAAATGCGCAGATTGTTGAGCCGGGTTAGCCAGACGTGGCGTTCGGCGCTGTAGCTCGCCTTGGGTGCGCGGTATTCGCCGGGTTCCAGTGTGCATTTACCGACCAGTTTCAGCAGCGCGTCGCCGGCCAGCGCCGGGCGGCGCGCCAACAGCAGTTCGCGCACCTGAGCTGCGAAATCCTCGCCGGTATGGGGGTTGCCGTGCGCGCGTTGCTGCCTGAAGAGCAGGGCCAGCTCGTCGGTGAGATCACCACGCGCGAAGGTGTGTGTGTACGCGCCGCCCTTGTTGCGTTTGGCGGCGGCGAACGCCGGGTCGCGCGCGGCCATTTCGCCGACGCTGCGCCAGCCGCCGTCTTTCATACGCTGCTGATTGGCGGACACACCGGACAGCATTTGTCCGGCCTTTTCGTCTTCTTTCGCTTCGCTTTTGCGCGTGGACTGGAAGCCGCGATGCTTGATGAGGTGATACAGCACGGCGGCCCATTCTTCCGGTGTCAGACGACGTTCCAGCCCTTCAGCACGCAAGGCCCACGGCGAAGTGTCCGGGACAGCGAAGGCACCGGGTGACGCGCGGCCGATCATGCCTTCGCGTTTCATCAGGCGTGCTAAGCGCAGTAAGCGATGGGTGCGGCGACGAATGCGGCGGCGGGTCAGCCGGGCCTCGCGGCGGGTCTTGTTGAGCGGGTCGCCTTCCTTGGCGGTTTCGGCTTTGTCGAAAGCCCGGACGTGCAGGCCGATAATGCAGGTTGCGCCGAGCAAGGCTGCACCGACAGACGCCATGCCGATGTCCAGCCCAAGCGTGTATGCGTGATTGGTCTTTTTGTTCATCTTGTGCTGCGCCTCCTCTGGTGTAGACTTTGGCTCGTTGTAGCTTTCCGGGGTGAGAGCCGTTGCTGCAATAAGGTTATCCCGCAAGGGATGAACCGAACCCAAGGCCCGAGCTTGCTCGGGCCTTTTTATTTTTTATCAGATGATTCATTGCCGTGGATATTGTGGTCGGCGAGATGTTTGGCGAGCGCCGCAAAGTCTTGCGCTGCGGCGGCGCGGGCGTGGTGTTCGAGCGCGCGGTAGCGCGCGATGACCTCATGTCCTAGCGGCGTGACGGTCGCGCCGCCGCCGTGCGCGCCGCCCTTGGTGGATTCGACCAGCGGGGTGTTGAAGCAGCGGTTCATGGTGTCGACCAGATGCCAGGCGCGCTTGTAGCTCATGGCCATGCTGCGGCCGGCGGCGGCGATGGAGCCGGTTTCGATGATGGCTTCGAGCAGGCGGACCTTGCCGGGGCCGAGCGCGATGTCGTCACCGAGGAGCACGCGGAAGGCAAGGCGGGGCATCATGCCGGCATGATAGCCGGCCGGTGCGGGCACGGGAACGGCGTGGAGGGCAGGGTCAGAGCTGGAAGGCGGTGAGCAGCACGACGCCTTCGAGCAGTTCGTGGGCAAAGCTGGCGGGGGCCGTCGGGGCGGGGTGGCTGCGCACGTCGAGGCCGGCGAGCCAGGCATGCAGCCAGGCGGTCTCGACCTCGCCTTGCACGCGCAGCATGAGTTCGAAATTGAGGAACAGGCTGCGCAGGTCGAGATTAGCCGAACCGACAAACGCGTCGTCGTCGATGAGCCAGACCTTGGCGTGCAGCATGGCCTCGGGCAGCAGGCGCACCCGCACGCCTGCTCGCGCCAGTTCGCGCAGGTAGCGGCCGCGCGCGATGTCGGCGAGGCGATGGTTGGAGCGCGCCGGCAGCAGGAGCGTGACCGCGACGCCGCGTCGTGCGGCCAGACACAGGCCAAGCTGGAGCGCGTCGTCGGGGATGTAATACGGCGTGGTCAGGATGATGCGGTGCTGCGCGGTGTACACCCGCTGCATGATGCTTTCGTGCAGCAGGTCGCGGGCGTGGTCCGGGCCGGCGGCGATCAGCTGGGCCCGGGCCGGCGCGTCCGGGATCGCGGAGGGGGGCGTGTTGCCGGCGCGGGGCGGAGTGCGCGTGGCAAAGCCCCAGTCGCTGTCGAAGAGCTGCGACAGGTCGGCGATCACCGGGCCGCTCAGGCTCAGGCTCAGGTCGACCCACTGTGCATCGGGGGCAAAGTATTCGTCGGCCACGTTGCGGCCACCCAGCCAGGCGATGCGGCCGTCGGCGAGCACCAGCTTGCGGTGGTTGCGCAGGTTGCTGCGTGCGCGGAAGGGGCGGTGCAGCAGCGGAATGAACCAGGCTACGGCCACGCCCGCCGCCCGCAATCGGGCGATGACCTGCCGGCGCAACAGGAAGGAACCGACGCCGTCGATCAGCAGGCGGATGGCCACGCCGTCCGCCGCGCGGGCGACGAGGGCATCGCACAACGCGCGTCCGGCTGCGTCGTCGCGCAGCAGGAAGAGGGCGATGTCGAGCTGGTGCTGCGCCTGGGCAAGGGTGTGCATCAGCGCGCCTCGCGCCGCCTCGCCGTCGGCGTGCCAGTCCACCGTGTGGCCGCTGCGCAGGGGCGGCACGGCGGCGCTGGCGAGCAGACGGTCCAGCGCGCCGCTGGCTTGGGCCGCAGGATGCGGCAAGCTTGTCCCGGCCAGCCGGGGCTGGAGCTTGCGCGTGCCGAAGGTGAGATAGGCGGGCACCGCCAGCCACGGCAGGGTGACGACAAACAGCAGCCAGGCCAGCGTCGACGCCGGGTTGCGTCGCTGACGCAGGATGTGGCCCACCAGCAGCACGGCAAACAGGGTGCCGACGGCCAGCGAGAATTGCAGGAGGGTGAGATGAAGTGGCTGCATCCGGGCATCATACGGGCAAGGGAACTCGGGTTCCGCACCCGGGTCGAGCCACTGGACGATTAGAATCACAACACCTTGAAAACCTCCCTCGTTCTTCCCCTGCTGCTGGCGAGTAGCCTGGCGCACGCAGTGACGGTCGAGCCGCCGCCCGCGCCGGGGCAGTTCTGGCTCAAGCTCGATGCGCTGCCCGATGCTGCCCCGCGCGCCGCCCCTGCTGCTGATACGCTGCGCTTCGACAGCCTCGCCGCACTCACCAGCCACGCGCTCGCGCAGCGGGCCGAATCACGCGCCGTCTGGCTCGGCATCCAGGCCGAAGCGGCGCGGCTCGACGCCAGTCGTGCCGATCTGTGGCCCACGCTCACCGGGCAGTTCGGCTTCACCCGCAGCCAGTCGCTGTCGAGCTCCGGCGCGTCGGTGCCGGTGTTGCATCGCTACGGCCCGAGCCTGTCGCTGGCCTGGGTGCTGTACGACTTCGGCGCGCGCGCGGCGGGCATCGAGGCGCAGCGCTATCAGCTCATCGCCAGCCTGCTGGCCGGCAACCGCAGCCTGCAGGACATCGTCACCGAAGTGGAAACCGGCTGGGCCGCCTGGGTGGCAGCGCGCGGCGGACGCGATGCGCAGGACGAACAGGTGAAGGCCCTGCAGACGAGCTTCGATGCGGTCGCAGCACGCGTCGCCGGGGGGCTGGCCTCACGCGCCGACCAGTTGCGCGCGCGCGCCGCGCTGGCCGAGGCAGTGCTCGCCCGCGACGCCGCAGTCCGCGACTTTGCCAAGGCCGAAGCGGCACTGAGGCAGGCAGCCGGCATTCCGCAGACGCAGACCCTGGTGCTGGACTGGGATACGGTGCCGGCGGCCGGACTGGACGACACGACCCTGCTCGCCGATCTGCTGGCCGAAGCCGAACGCCAGCGCCCGGACGTGCTGGCCCTGCGCGCCACGGCGGCTCGCGCCCGGGCCGAGGCCGAAGCGGCCCGGGCTTCGCGCTGGCCGAGCCTGGCGCTGAACGCCAGCGCCGGCCGAACCTTTTTCCTGGAGGACGAACGTACACCGTCTTCCACCAACAGCGTGGGCCTGACCCTGAGTGTGCCGCTGTTCGACGGGGGGCGGCTGGCCGACACCGCGCGCGCTGCCCGGCGCAGCGCCGAACAGGCGGAAGCCCAGGCTGCGGCGCAGCGCGAAACCATCGCGCTCGACGTAGTGAACGCCTATCTGGACGCCCGCTACGCGCAGACCGCGCGTGCCGGTGTCGTTTCCCAGTTTGAAAGTTCGGATGAATCGTCGCGCGCGGCCGAGGCCCGCTACCGGGCCGGCGTCGGCAGCCTGCTCGAATGGCTCACTGCCCAGGCCGACCGGGCGCGCGCCCGGCAGGCCCAGGCGCAGGCCGAATCCGACTGGCTGGCCGCGCTGTCCCGTTTGAATCACGCGCTGGGGCGGCTGCCGCCCGCGCTTACCGAGAGATAAGCATGAAAGTCCGCATTCTGGTCGCCGTCGTCGTCATCGCCCTGATCGCTGGCGTGGTTTACCGCATCCAGCAGCAGGACCAGGCCGCCGGGCCGCGCGGTGCGGGCGGGCCCGGCGGCGGCCCGGCGCTAGCGGTGAAGACCGTGCCGGTGGTGGTGCGCGATTTCCCGGTGATTGTCGAAGTGCCCGGCACGCTTGAAGCCGCGCAGCAGGCGGTCGTGTCGGCGCAGGTTGGCGGCGTGTTGCTGCGTCAGCAGGTGCAGGAAGGCGACACGGTGCGCGCCGGGCAAATCCTGTTCAGTCTCGACGCCCGTGCCGCCCAGACGCAGATTGCGCAGAATCAGGCCAGCCTGGCCAGTGCGCGCGTGGAAGTGGCCGATGCCCAGAAAAAAGTCGAGCGCCTGCAACCGCTGCTGTCGCCCGGCTACATCAGCCAGCAGGAAATCGACGATGCGGTGCTGGTGCGCGAGGCTGCAGGCGCCAAGGTGGCCGCCGCAGAGGCGGCACTCGACGCGGCGCGTCTCGATGTGGGCTACGCAGCGATCCGCGCGCCGTTTGCCGGTCGGGTCGGGCGGATTGCGGTGAAGCCGGGCGACCTGGTGCAGGCCGGCACCGCGCTCACCACGCTCACCCAGGCGCGCGAGCTTGACGTGCGTGCGAGCGTGGCCCAGCAGGACTGGCCGGTACTCGCGTCCGCGCAGGCACGCGGCTCCGTCGATGCCGAGATCTACACCGACCTGGGGAAAACACCCGTCGCGCAGGGGCGGCTCGATTTCGTTGACACTCAGCTCGATGCCGCAAGTGGCGCGGTGCAGATCAAGGTTCGTCTGGCCTCGCTGCCTGTCGGTTTGCTGCCGGGCCAGAGCGTGCGCGTGCGGCTTGCGGTGGGGGTCGAAAAGGATGCGCGCGTGGTGCCGGAAGCGGCGCTACAACATGCGCAGGACGGGACTTATGTGTATGTGGTGCGAGCCGGCAAGGCCGCCGTGCAGAACGTGATGCTGCTGCGTGCGCTCGACGGCATGATGGCGGTTGAAGGCAGGCTTGCGGCCGGCGAGCCGGTGCTGATCGAGATTCCGCAGCGCCTGAAAGCAGACGGTGCCGTGCGGCTCGAAGGCCAACGGTCGGCAGGTGCGGGTGCGGGTGCGCAGGGCGGCGCGCGCGAGTCACGCCCATGAACCTGTCGCGTCTCTTCATCGAGCGGCCCGTCGCCACCCTGATGCTGGTGCTGGCGATGGCGCTGTTCGGCGCGCTCGCCTACAAGCAGCTGCCGATCAACGACCTGCCGCAGGTCGATTTTCCCACCCTGCGCATATCTGCCAGCCTGCCGGGTGCCAACCCGGAAACCATGGCGAACACGGTGGCGACGCCGCTGGAGCGCCAGCTGTCGACCGTACAGGGCATCGAGTCGATGTCATCGAGTTCGAGCCAGGGCTCGACCAATATCACGCTCCAGTTTGAACTCTCGCGCGACATCGACGCGGCGGCGCAGGACGTGCAGACCGCCATCGCGCAGGCCGCGCGCAACCTGCCCGACGGCATGGACCCGCCGCAGCTCAGGAAGATCAACCCGTCTGATTCGCCTATCCTGTATCTGGCGCTGTCGGCCGAACGCCTGCCGCTGACCCAGCTCGATGCGGTTGCCGATTCGGTGGTGGCGCAGCGACTCTCCACCTTGTCGGGCGTGGCGCAGGTACTGGTGTTCGGCTCGCAGAAATATGCGCTGCGGCTCTATCTCGATCCGGCAAAATTGCTGGCGCGCGGGCTGACGTTTGCCGATGTGGTGACGGCGGTGCAGGCGGCCAACGCCAATCTGCCGTCCGGCACGCTCGACGGCGCGACCCGTGCCTACACGGTGAAGGCCCCGGTGGCGCTGGCCAACGGCAAGGATTTCGGCGAGGTCATCGTCGCCTATCGCGACGGCGCGGCGGTGCGCGTGCGCGATCTCGGTCGCGCCGAAGACAGCGTGGAGAACGACAAGGCGCGCACCTGGTACAACGGCACGCGCGCCATCGTGCTGGCGGTGCAGCGGCAGCCGGGGGCCAACACGGTGGAAGTCGCCGACCGCATCCGCGCGATGCTGCCGAGAATTGAGGCCGAGTTGCCCGACGGCGTGACGCTCCAGGTGCACTCCGACCGTTCGCGCTTCGTGCGCGATTCGCTGCACGAGGTCAACTTCACCATGGTGCTCGCGCTGGTGCTGGTGATCCTCGTCATCTTTGCCTTCCTGCACAACCTGCGCGCCACGCTGATCGCCGCGCTGGTGTTGCCGAGCTCGCTCTTGGGCACCTTTGCCTTCATGCATCTGGCGGGCTACAGCCTCAACAACCTGTCGCTGATGGCGATCATCCTGGCCATCGGCTTTGTCGTCGACGACGCCATCGTCGTCATCGAGAACATCGCGCGTCACCTCGACATGGGCAAGACGCGGATGCAGGCCGCCATTGATGGCGCGGGGGAGATCGGCTTCACCGTGGTGTCGATGACGGTTTCGCTCGCCGCCGTGTTCCTGCCCATCCTGTTCATGGGCGGCATCCTCGGGCGGCTGTTCCAGGAGTTTGCCGTGTCCATCGGCGTGGCCGTGCTGCTGTCGGGCGTGGTGTCACTCACGCTCACGCCCATGCTGTGCGCGCGCGGCCTCAAGCACGAAGCGCTCAACAACCCGCTGTCACGCGGCTTCGACCGGGGCTTCAATGCCTTCCGCGACTGGTACGGCGACACCCTGCGCGCGTCGATGCGGCATCGCGGCGCGATGCTGCTGTTGTCGGTGGCGGTGCTGGGGGCGATGCTCTGGCTGGCCGGGCAGGTGAAACAGGGTTTCATTCCGCGCGTCGATTCCGGCATGATTTTCGGCGGCGTGCAGTATCCGGAAGGCATCCCTTTCGAGGAACTGTCGAAGCGGCAGGAAAAACTCGCCGCGCTGGTCCAGGGCCATCCAGCGGTCGAAGGTCTGATGTCGTCCGCCGGCCAGCGCGGCGGCGGCGTCACCGGTGGCAACGTCGGCCGCCTGGTCATCCGCCTCACCCCGCGTGATACGCGTGAAAGCGCCGACACCGTCATCGAGGAACTGCGCGATCTCACGCGCAGGGTGCCAGGTGTGAGTGTGTTCTTCCAGAACCCCGCCTCGATCAACCTGGGCGCGATGAGCTCGTCGAGCGACTACCAGCTCACGCTCACTTCGGGCAATTTCGAGCATTTGAAGAACGCCTCGGCCGAGGTGGAAAAAGCGCTCCAGACCGTGCCGCTGATCGTCGACGTGAACAGCGATCTCGAACTGCGCAATCCCGAATTGCGCGTGGTGCTCGACCCGCTGGAAGCGGCGCGCCTGGGGATCGACACCCGCCAGGTGCAGCAGACGCTCTACGATGCGCTGGGCGGCCGCCGCATCAGCGAAATCTACGGCACCAGCGACCAGTACACAGTGAGCGTGAAGGCGCTCCCCGAAGCCCAGCTCGACCCGGCCGTGATCGGCCAACTGCCGATCCGCACCGTGTCGGGCGGGCTGACGCGGCTGGATGCGGTGGCCCGGGTCGAGGCGGGCGTGGGCCCAATCTCGGTACAGCACTACGGCCAGCAGACGGCGGTGACGCTGTCGTTCTCGCTGGCACCCGGTGTGTCGCTCAACGAGGCGCTGGAGGCCGCCCGCAGTGCGGCGGTGGCGGTGCTGCCGGCCGATGTGACGGCACAGTTCAGCGGGTCGGCGGAAAAATTCCAGGAATCGACCGTCGCCCTGCCGCTCTTGCTGCTGTTTACCGTGATCGTCATCTACATGGTGCTGGCTGTGCTGTACGAGCACCTGGGCCACCCGCTCACCATACTCACCGCGCTGCCGCTCGCCGGCTTCGGCGCGCTGCTGGTGCTGCTGCTCGCCGACGAGGAGCTCAACATCTTCAGCTTCGTCGGCATCATCCTGCTGGTCGGCCTGGTGAAGAAGAACGGCATCATGATGATCGACTTCGCGCTCACCCGGCAGCGCGCCGGCATGAGCGCCGAGGACGCCATCGTCGAGGCGTGCCTGGTGCGGCTGCGGCCGATCATGATGACCACCTTCGCCGCGATCTTCGCCACCCTGCCGATCGCGATCGGCTTCGGCACCGGCGGCGAGGCGCGGCGTCCGCTCGGCATCGCGGTCATCGGCGGCCTGGTGTTCTCGCAGTTCCTCACGCTCTACATCACGCCCACCTTCTACGTCAGCATGGCGCGGATGGAAGACTGGCTGGCGCGGCAGCGGGCGCGCTTCGCCTGAGCGTTTATCGCGTGTCGGGGTTCAGGTGAATCCCGCGGCGGCCCCCGGCATGGTGATCATGTCAGTCTCGCCGAAGTCGTATCCGAGCTGCGAGACGAGCGTGGTGATCTGCCCGCGATGGTGCGTCTGGTGGTGGAAGAGATGCACCAGGACCAGGCCCAGCGGCCGCGTCACGGGTTGGCGCGAGAGCAGCGACACGTAGTCGACAGGTTGCGCCAGCCGATGCGCATCGAGCCGCGCGACGTAGTCCTGCAGCGCGGCGTCGGTCCGGTCGCGCTCGCGTTCGAGCGTGGGGAAGTCGGCGTAGAGCTCCTGGTCGAGCGAACGCACCGCGAACGGCGTCTTGCGCATGCGCCCCAGCCACAGCCGGTCGACCAGCAGCAGGTGGTTGAGGGTGCCGTGCACCGAGCGGAAGAACGCGCCGAGATCGCGCCTGCGCTCGGCCTCGGACAGCTGCGCGCACACCGCATACAGCTTCTCGTTCATCCAGCGGTTGTGGTCGGCCATCAGGCCCAGCATGTTCATTGCGTACACGGTGTATGTCTTGTTTCGTTTTTCATCCGTCCGCGCTTGCGCAGCACGGAGACATGTCGGCGCAAGGCGGCCAGCCAGACGCGCACGGCCCGGCGTCGCAGCCGTAACGCCCGCCTTTCGTAGTGGTCGAAGTCGATCATGCCGCCCGGCGTGCGCCGTATCTTCGGCATCTCCGCGCCCGGGGGCACTGCCGCGCTCATAGCCAGAACAGCCAGGCGGCCGCGGCCGTGATCATCGCCATGCCGCGCTGCAGGCGGCGCAGTTGCGACGGCGTGCGCATCCGGGCCTGCAACGCCGCGCCGTGGGTAGTCCAGAGCACGAGGCCCGGTGCCGTGGCGAGGCAGAACACGAGTGCCGTCGCCAGCATGTGTTCGAGATAGCGTTCGCCCGCGGGCACGAAGCCGACGATCAGCGCGGCGGCCACCAGCCAGCTCCGGGTGTTGCCCAGTTGCAGCAACACCGCCTCGCCGAAGCGCAGCGGCCGCAGCGCCCGCACCGTCGGCGCCGCCTGCGGCGCAGGGGCGTGCCAGAGGCGATAGCCCAGCCACAGCATGCAGAAACCGGCGGCCACGCGGAGCAGGGTCTGCACCCCGGGCACGGCGATGAACAGCGCGCCGAGCCCTACGCCGGCGAGGCAGATGGCGAGATAGCCGCCCCACAGCAGGCCGAGCAGATGCCAGGCGCTGCGGCGCAGGCCGAAGCTCAGTCCCGACGACGACAGCCGCCGCCTGTCCTGGCCCGGCGTCAGTACGCAGGCAACGAGGACCGGCAGGATGTCGCCGGCGAGCGGCATCCCCAGCGACGGGGTCTGGGCTGATTTCATGATCGATCCTCCACTGCGTAAAGCGCGGTCCCGCGCACCGCCCTGCCGTCCGCAGCGAGCTCGAGCACCTCCGCCGAGAGGCCGCGATGGCCGCGATACAGAACCGTGATGCAGTCCACGCCGGTCAGCATGTCGACCAGCTCGAAATGCAGGGCGGGCAGGGCGGCCAGCGCCGCCGTCCAGTAGGCGCGCAGGCGCGTCTTGCCGACCAGCCTGCCGCCGGGCTCGCCGGCGAAGCGGGCGACGAACGGCGAGGCGAAGATGCAGTCGTCGCTGTAGTGCGCGAGCACCGCATCGAGATCGCGCGCATTCCAGGCGGCGATCCAGTCCTCGGCAAAGGCACGGGCGGCGTCGGGTGTCGGGTTCGGCATGGTCGTTCCTCACAGGGGGCAACAGCGCGGGAAGCGCGCTTCCTGGTGCCCACTGTAGTCATCGTCGGGCTGGCAATACAGATTCAGAATTGCTAAATTGACGCAGTACAGATTTCTTTGTCCGAAAACTGTACTGGCTCCGAACGGGCCGAACTGTATCGGGAGGCATCCACCATGACCGCGCTCTACCAGAATGTCGCCGCCGAGCTGGCGCAACGCATCACCGAAGGCCATTACGCCCCCGGCACGCGTCTGCCGGGCGTGCGCAGCGTGGCGCGCCAGCGTGGCGTCAGCGTCGCCACCGTGGTGGCCGCCTACCGCAGGCTGGAGGACGAGGGGCAGATCGAGGCGCGCGCGCGATCCGGCTTCTACGTGCGCGCGCGCCGGCCGCTGCACACCATCGAACCCGAACGCAGGACCGCCGCCCCGCGGCCGCGCCTGGTGAGCGGGCAGGACATGGCCATGGCGCTGATCAAGGCGTCCAGCGACCCGGGCATCGTCCAGCTGGGGGCCGCCGTGCCGGATCCCGACTTCCTGCCCACCCGGGCCGTGGCGAGTGCCCTCGCCCGGGTAGCGCGCCTGCAGCGCACGCGCGCGGCAGGCTACATGATGCCGCCCGGCGCGCCCGAGCTGCGCCGGCAGATCGCCCGCCGCATGAGCGAGGCGGGCGGCCGCATCGCGGCCGACGACATCGTCGTCACCACCGGCTGCCAGGAAGCGCTGAGCCTCGCCCTGCGCGCCGTCACCCGGCCCGGCGACGTGGTCGCGGTCGAGTCGCCCGCCTTTTACGGCCTGCTGCACGTGATGGAGTCGCTGGGGCTGGAGGCGCTGGAGATTCCCTCGCACCCGCGCGAGGGGATGGCGCTCGACGCGCTGGGCTTTGCCCTGGAGCGCTGGCCGGTGAAAGCCTGCGTGGTCGTACCCAACTTCAGCAACCCGCTCGGCTTTCTGATGCCGGATGCCAAGAAGCGCGCGCTCGTCAACCTGCTGGGCCAGCACGGCATCCCGCTCATCGAGGACGACATCTATGGCGACCTCGGCTTCGGCCCGCGCCGGCCCAGCACCTGCATGGGCCTCGCGCCGCGTGCCGACATCCTCCATTGCAGCTCGTTTTCCAAGAGCCTCGCCCCCGGCCTGCGCGTGGGCTGGGTCGCCGCCGGAAAACATCGCGAACGCGTCGAATACCTCAAATACGTGAGCAGCATCGCCAGCCCCTCTGTCCCGCAGCTGGCCGTGGCCGAGCTGCTGGAAAGCGGCCGCTACGACCGTTACCTGCGCGAAGTGCGCGGCCGCTACGCCAGCGCAGTGGCGCGCATGGCTGACGCGGTGATGAAGTATTTTCCCGAGGGCACGCGGGTGGCGCAGCCGCAGGGCGGCTTCGTGCTATGGGTGGAACTGCCGGCCGGAGTCGACAGCTTCGAACTCGCCCGCCGCGCGCTGAAGGCAGGCGTGAGCGTCGCCCCGGGGCCGCTGTTCTCCGCGAGCGGAAAATTCCGCAACTTCATCCGCCTGTCGTGCGCGCGGGTGTGGGACGACAGGCTGGAACGGGCGCTGATCAAGCTGGCTGCGTTGGCGAGATAAGCCCGGCTGCGGATGCCGGGTCATGCGGGTTGGCTGGCCGCGCCGACTGCGCTTCAGAAGAACACCGCCAGCGCGGCGTAGCGCGCGAGCTTGCCGGCGGTGACCAGGAGCAGGAAATTGGCAAACGGCACCCGCAACACGCCGGCGACCAGGCACAGCGGATCGCCCACCAGCGGCAGCCAGGCCAGGAGCAGGCTCGCCTGGCCGTAGCGACCGAACCAGGCTTGGGCGCGACGGATGCTGCCTTCGGCCTTGTCGCTGCGCGCGAGCGCCGTGCGGCCGAATCGCCCCATGCCCCAGGTGATGACGCTGCCGAGCACGTTGCCCGCGGTGGCGACGAGCACGCTCGCGAGCGGGTCGGCGCCCTGCTGGAGGCGGACGAGCAGCAGGGCCTCCGAGCCGCCGGGAAAGAGCGTGGAGGAAAGCAGTGCGGAGCCGAAGAGGAGCCAGTCCATCGATCGCTTGCAGGTCAGGTCAGGTCAGGAAGCCCCGTGCCGGGAGGCGTGGGGCAGTTGATCGATATTGTCAATCATATGTATCCAGATTATTTGCTGGATCGGGGTTCGTGTCATCCTTACCATGGTCTCAATCCCGGCAGGCACCGCCCGCTGGGTGGGCTGACAAAACGACAATCCAACCGGAGAACCCATGCATCCCCTCCTCATCGTCGGTTCGGGCCTCGCGGGCTACACCCTGCTGAGGGAAATCCGCAGGCGCGACGCCGACACCCCGGTGACGCTCATCACCGCCGATGACGGGGTGTTCTATTCCAAGCCCACTCTGTCGAACGCGCTGGCGGCCGGCAAGACCGCCGTTGAGCTGGCCAGCGCCGGCGCGGCGAAAATGGCGGCCGACCTCAAGGCGACGGTGCTGCCGCACACCCGCGTCACCGCGCTCGACCCGCGCGGCCAGCGCCTGCGCACGGCTGATGCCGAGTTCGAATACGGCAAGCTTGTCCTCGCGCTCGGGGCCGATCCGTATGCACATGGCTTGACCGGCAGTGGTGCCGATCAGGTGCTGATGGTCAACGACCTCGCCGGCTATGCGCGTTTCCGCGAGGCCATTGCAGGAAAGAAGCGGGTGGTGGTGCTGGGCGGCGGGCTCATCGGCTGCGAGTTTGCCAACGACCTGGCAGCGGCGGGTTACGTGGTTGCCGTCGTGCATCTGGGCGCCTGGCCGCTGGAGCGCCTGCTGCCCATGGAAGCGGGCAAGCGGCTTGCCGACAGCCTCGCCGCGCTCGGTGTGCAGTGGCATTTCGCTCGCAACGCCAGGCAGGTCGAGCGCACCGACATTGGTCTGCGCCTGAGCCTCGACAACGGTGAGACCTTGTTCGCCGATGTGGTGCTCTCCGCCATCGGTCTCAAGCCCCGTACCCAGCTCGCGGCGGCGGCTGGTGTACCTGTCAACCGCGGCATCCAGACCGACCGCTTCCTCGAAACCGGTGCCGCCAACGTGCACGCCCTGGGCGACTGCGCCGAGGTCGAGGGACGGGTTCTGCCCTTTGTGCAGCCGATACTCGTGCAGGCGCGCGCGCTCGCCGCCACGCTCTGCGATGCGCCCACGCCGGTAGCCTACCCGGCCATGCCCGTCATGGTGAAGACGCCGGCCCATCCGGTCGCCGTACTGCCGCCGCCGCCCGGGAGCGAGGGCCGCTGGCTGGTGGAAAGCCGCGATACGGGCGTCTGCGCCCTGCATGTCGACGCTGGCGGCCGTCTGCAGGGATTTGCCCTCACCGGCAGTGAAACCGCGAGGCGCACCGCGCTGGCAAGCGAAATCGCGGGCTGAAAGGCTGCATAGCCTGTTTTGCTGGCTTTGACGTAGAGTGTCGGTCAAGTCGGCCGGATTCCGGCCGATACAAGCTATTAGCGCGTAGCACGCAGCCAACAGGAGACCGCCATGCCCGCCGATGCCGCCAGCCTCGACCTTCCGCTCGAACGCGACCTTTTCCTGCGCCAGCTCCTGCGCGAGCTTGCCGGCACGCTGGAAGACATCGTTGGACACGACGAGGCGGCCGGCTTCATCAGCATCGTCGGCCAGAACATCGGCCGCTGGATCGACGACGCCTACTGCCAGGCCTGGGGCCAGGAGCGGCTCGACCGCAACCAGGTCGCCGCCGTGCTGGTCGATCTCAAGCGCCGCATCGAGGGCGACTTCCACCTGATTTCCGTCACGCCCGATGAAATCGTGCTGGGCAACCGCCGCTGCCCCTTCGGCGACAAGGTGCGCGACCGCACCTCGCTGTGCATGATGACCTCCAACGTGTTCGGCACGCTGGCGGCCGAAAACCTGGGCTACGGCCGGGTCATCCTGCACGAGACCATCGCCGCCGGCGCGCCCGGCTGCCGGGTCACCGTGCGCCTCAAGCGTGACCCGGACACGAGCGAAGGCATCGAATATTTCGGCGATTGATGCCCAATGCGCACGAAGGATTTTCTCGACCTGGCCGACGGCCTGCCCGATGCCTTGCTGTTGCTCGACCGCAGCGGCGAGGTGCTGGCGGCCAACCGCGCCTTCGTGCGCTTACTCGACGGACAGCAGCCGGTCGGACGGAATCTCGGCGAACTCGCCGAGCTGGCGGGGGCTGATCTCGCTGACCGGTTGCGGCGCTGGGCGGCGAGTAGCCGGCCGACGCCCGACCGGCTGAAAGGATTCGGCCGCCAGGACAACGACGCGGCGCGCGTCGAAGTGCGCGCGGTACAAGACGATACGACGCGCCATCTCATCCTGCGCGTGCTCGCGAATTCGTCGCAGGCGCGCCAGTTCCATGCGCTCAACCAGGAGCTGGCGCGGCGCAACGCGCTGTTGGCGGAGCTCCACGCCGGCCGCGAGGCCCTGCATCGCGCGCTGGAAAAAGCCCAGATCACGCTGATGAGCATCGGCGATGCGGTGATCGCCACCGATGTCGACGGTCGGGTCGAGACCATGAACCCCATCGCGGAATCCCTCACCGGCTGGTCGGCGGACACCGCCAGCGGCCAGCCGCTCGACACGGTGTTCAACATCATCAACGAGGTGTCGCGCGAGCCGGCTAGCAACCCGGTGACGCGCTGCCTCGCCGAGGGCAGGATCGTCGGGCTCGCCAACCACACCGCGCTGATCGCCCGCGACGGCCGCGAATATGTGATCGAGGATTCCGCGGCGCCGATCCGAGCGCGCAACGGCGAGGTGCTGGGGGCGATCCTGGTGTTCCGCGACGTGACCGAAGACCGGTTATTGCAGCGCCAGCTCGGCTTCATGGCCACCCACGACGCACTGACCCAGATCTACAACCGCCGGCACTTCGAGCGTGAACTCGAGCGCGCCGTGCAGGTGGGCCGGCGCAGTGCCACGCCGCAGGCCATGCTGTACATCGACCTCGATCATTTCAAGCTGGTGAACGATACGGCCGGCCATGCCGTGGGCGACGCACTGCTGCTGGCAGTGACCACCGCGCTGACGCGGCGGGTGCGCGGCAGCGATGTGCTGGCGCGGCTCGGCGGCGACGAATTCGGCGTTCTGCTGTGCAGCGTGGATATGAGCGAGGCGCGCAAGATCGGCGAAGAAATGCTGGCCGCGCTCAACGCCGTCGACTTCCAGCACGATGGCACGCGTTATTCGGCGGCCGCCAGCATCGGCATTGCCTTGATCGACCGCAATGCCACCAACGCCGCCGACATCATGCGCCGGGCGGATATCGCCTGCTACGTCGCCAAGCGGGAAGGTCGGAACAAGCTGCACCTGTATCAGGATAGCGACAGCAGCAACGCCGGTAGCGTCAGTGAAGTCCGGCTGGCCAACCGCATCCGCCACCTGCTCGCCACGAACGGCTTTGGCCTGGTGTTCCAGCCCATCGTGAAGTTGGCGGATCGCAGCGTGGCACGCCATGAAACCCTGCTCAGGATGACCGACGAATCCGGCAAGACGCTGTCTCCCGCGAGCTTCATCCCGTTTGCCGAACGCAACGGACTCATGCCGCAAATCGATCTGTGGGTGGTGGCGCAGGCCTTCGATCTCATCGAGACACACTTCCGGCGCGGCCGTCCGCTGCCGCTGTCGATCAATCTCTCCGGCCAGACCCTGGGCGACTCGGCCGCCGTGGAAAAACTGCGCGCCCTGTGCGACCGTTTCTTTGCCCCGCCTTATCTGGTGGAATTCGAAATCACCGAGACCGCTGCGCTCGCGCTCGCGCAGATTGATCAGACGCGGGATTTCATGCGCGAACTGCGCGGTCGCGGCTTCCGTTTTGCGCTTGATGACTTCGGTACCGGCTTCAGCTCGCTGGCCTATCTCAAATACCTGCCGGTCGACGTCATCAAGATTGACGGGGCCTTCGTCCGCGATATCGTCGGTGACGCGGTCGACCAGGCCATGGTGCGGTCGATCTGCCAGATCGCGCGTTCGCTCGGCAAGCAGACCGTCGCCGAATACGTCGAGAACCAGGCCATCCTCGACCGTCTGATCGAGATCGGTGTGGATTACGTACAGGGCTATCACCTGGGCAGACCCGCTGCCCTGCCCGAACCCGAAACGGTCAGCTGATGGATGCGCCGCAACTCGAATCAGTCCTGACCTGTCCGCTGTGCGGGCACGCCGAGGCGGAAACCATGCCCACCGACGCCTGCCAGTGGTATTACGAATGCAAGGCGTGCCACGCGCTGCTCAAACCGAAACCCGGCGATTGCTGCGTGTTCTGCTCGTATGGCACGGTGCCGTGCCCGCCGGTGCAGCTGGCCGGGCGGCATGGTTGCTGCGGCTAGCCGCAGCAACCCGCCTCAGCAGGTCTTGCAGGCCTCGATCGGCAGGCCGCGTTCGCGCCAGCCGGGGCCGGCGTCGCTGCCCACCATGCCTTCGCGGATATTGAACACGCGGGTGAAGCCGGCCTCCTGCAACACCTTCTGCATGTGCGTGGTGCGGTTGCCGGTGCGGCAAATGAGAGCGATCGGCGCAGACTTGTCGCCGCCGAGTTCGGCTTCCAGCTGCCTGACGAAGCCGGATTCGCCCTGCGGGTGCGCCATGTTGACTTCCAGCGCGCCCTGCGCCACGCCGGTCTGCTTCCACTCGTCGGGGCGACGGATATCGACGAGCGTGAGCTGGCCGGCCTGCGCCTGCGCCCACGCGTCGGGTGCGGCAAGCGTGGGGCCGCTTTCCTGCGCGCATCCGGCGAGGCTCATCAGTAAGGCTGCGGCGGCCGCCAGGGTGAATCGTAAGGGTGACATGGAAGCTCCTGTTGTAATGGTGTCAAGGCTGCTGGGCTGACGCACGCGCCCATAGGCCGGCACACGAGGCGGAAGTTCCGCGTGCGCTGTTGCCCGGCCTAGGGGAAAATGCGGCATGGATATTTTCCGCGTTTTTCACCTGCAATGCGCACGTCGTTTGCCGGCGCTGCCTGCCTCGCATCCCTGCTCGCGCCTGCACGGGCATTCCTTCCGCGTCGAACTCACCGTCAGCGGCACGGTGGACCCGGCGCCAGGCTGGGTGCTCGACTTTGCCGACCTCGAAGCGGCCTGGCAGCCGGTCCACGCCGCGCTCGACCACCGTTATCTCAACGACATCGCGGGACTCGCCAATCCCACCAGCGAGCATCTGGCGATCTGGTTGTGGCAGCAGCTCAAGCCGGGCCTGCCGGGCCTGTCGCAGATCCGGGTGATGGAAACGCACGACGCCGGCTGCGTGTATCGCGGCGACTGAATTTCAGCGGCCCGCACCCGGCCGGGCCAGGACGGCTTCAACGATTTCGTCCAGCGTGTGCAGCGCCGCATCGGCAGTATCGAATTGCGCGCGCAGGATCGCGCCGTCGAGGGCGAGCGCAAGCGCCGCGGCTTGCCGCGTGCGACGCCGCGAGGCCGGCAGCACGGCGGCGAGTGCTGCCGCCACCTCGGCCTTGTGCGCGCGCGTGATGTCGCGCACCTCGGGCAGTACCCCAGCCAGTTCGCCGACGCTGTTGAGAAACGCGCAGCCGCGAAAATCCGGGTCGGCGAGCCATTCGTGTATCGCCGGGACGATGGCGGCGGCGTTGCCGCCGTGGCGCGCGAGTGCGTCGGCGAACCAGGCCAGCCAGCGCTGGTGGCGGTAATCCAGATACGCCAGGATCAGGTCGTTCTTGCTGGGAAAGTGGCGGTAGAAGGTGAGCTTGGCGACGCCCGATGCGGCGATCACGCGGTCGATGCCGGTGGCACGCACGCCGTCGCGGTAAAAAAGATCGTGCGCGGCGAGCAGGATGCGGTCGCGGGCGGGCAGGGCGGGGCTCATGCCGACATTGTAGACAGGTCTGTCTACATCGACTAGAGTGCCATGTAGACAGACCTGTCTACATTATGCCGAGAGCCGCCATGGAAACCAAACCGCCCTTACCGCCCTTTACCGAAGACACCGCTCGCCAGAAAGTACGCTTGGCTGAAGACGCCTGGAATTCGCGCGATCCGGCGCGCGTGGTGCAGGTGTACAGCGAGGACACCCGCTGGCGCAACCGCACCGAATTTCCCGTCGGTCGTGCCGAGGTGCAACGTTTTCTCGAACGCAAGTGGGCGCGCGAGCTCGATTACCGCCTGATCAAGGAACTCTGGGCCTGTGCGGATAACCGCATCGCCGTGCGCTTTGCCTATGAATTTCACGACGATGCGGGGCAGTGGTTTCGCGCCTACGGCAACGAGAACTGGGAATTCAACGCGCAAGGCCTGATGCTGCGCCGCTACGCCAGCATCAACGATCTGCCGATTGCCCAGGCGGAGCGCAAATTCTTCTGGCCGCTGGGACGCCGGCCGGATGAGCATCCGGGTCTGAGCGACCTGGGTTTGTAAACCCCTTGGCGAGGGCGGGAACATGCGCGATACGGTGTTGCACGAAGGCGAACGGGAGGCTCAGCGTCGATTCGGGGCCGAAGGCTACTGGGACGAGGCCAGGCTCGGCATGATCCGCGACGCCATTCCCCCAGCCTGGGCAGCGTTCCTGGAAGCTCAAGCGTTTTTCTTCATCGCCACCGCCAACCATCGTGGCGAGTGCGATTGCAGCTTCCGGGGTCGGGAATACAACGCGCGGGGCGAAGCCTGTCCCCTGCTCAAGGTGCTGGATGCGAAGACCCTGGTGTTTCCCGATTTCAGCGGCAACCGGCTTTACAACTCTTTGGGCAACCTTCTGGTCAACCCGCACATCGGCATGCTCTTTGTTGATTTTGAAAACCGCTCGCGGGCACGCGTGAACGGCAGCGCCGCAATCATCGAGGACCGGCGGGTCTACGCGGACCTCTGGCCGACGGCCCAGCGTTACGTGCAGGTGACCGTGCAGCAGGCCTACCCCAACTGCAGGGCGCGCATCCCGAAGATGCACCCTGCGCCGGCGAGTGATGCGTTTTTCGACGAATGACGAACCGGTCTTCCCGCAATCCCGTGCCTGCGGCGCTCACTTCAGCATGAAGCTTGCCCTCGCCGGCGGCTTGCCCGGCAGGGTGGTGGTGACGATCACGCGCACGCCGACGCCGACCCTGAAGCTGCCACGGGCGACCACGCGGTTCTCGCCGGCGGGTTCCAGCCTGACCGGGGTCTTGTCGCCGCCGGCGTAGATCACGGCTTCCGCTGTCGCGCCCCGGGTGGAAACCGGCTTGCCGTGGTCGCTGAGGTAGAGCGTGAGCGTATCCGGCCGGGCGACGAGTTCGTAGGCGATGTTCCTGACCTCGCGCACGACGCCGCCGTATTTCGGCCCGTGGTCGTGGCCGGCACCGGCCAATGCGGGCGCGACAGTGAGGCTCGCGGTAAGCGAGGCCGCCGCGAGCAGGGAGAGGCGGGATGATTTCATGATGGGGTCCTGTCAAGCCGGGAATCTCCGGCGGGGTTGATGCTTTCGACGGCGCGTCGTTGCGGTGTGCCGCCGTGTGCCAGCAGCGAGTGGATCGCGCCGAAGCGCAGGTAGAGCGCCGGCACGACGACCATGTTGAGCACGGTCGAGCTCAACAGGCCGCACAGGATGACCACCGCCATCGGCGCCTGGATCTCGCTGCCCGGTTCGCCGGCGGCGAGCGCCAGCGGCACCAGGGCGAGGCCGGCGGCGAGCGCGGTCATCAGGATCGGCACCAGCCGTTCCTCGGCGCCGCGCTTCACCGCTGCCGCCGCGTCGGTCACGCCCTCGTGCTCGATCAGATGGTGGATGTGCGAGATCATCATCACGCCGTTGCGGGTGGCGATGCCGAACAGGGTGATGAAGCCGATGATCGACGCCACCGACAGCACGCCGCCGGCGGCGAACACGCCGATCACGCCGCCGATCATCGCGAGCGGCAGGTTGAGCATGACCAGGAGCGCGTCGCGCGCGGTGCGGAAGGCGATGAACAGCAGCAGGAAGATGCCGACCGTCACCGCCACTCCCAGCACCAGCAGCGTGCGCGACGCCGCCTCGGCGCTTTCGAACTGGCCGCCGTATTCGATGTGGTAGCCGGCGGGCAGTGTCACGCTCGCGGCCACCTGTTCGCGGATGTCGGCGACCACGCTGGCGAGGTCGCGTCCGGCGACGTTGGCCATCACCACCATCTTGCGCTGCACGTTCTCGCGGCTGATCGAGTAGGGCGCGCGGTCGTTGCGGATGTCGGCGAGCGCCGACAGGGGAAGCTGCGCGCCGTCGGCGGTGGTGATGAGGGTTGAACGTACGGCGTCGATATTCGCCCGCGTCGCGGGATCGAAACGCAGCACCAGGTCGAAGCTCGCCTGCCCCTGCTGCACGCGGTCCACCGCCATGCCGTTGAACGCGACCTCGATCGCCTCCGACACCTCGCGCATCGACAGGCCGTGCTGCGCCAGCGCGGCGCGGTCGAAACGGATGGTGAGGAAGGGAATGTCGGTCTGCTGCTCGTCGCTGACGTCGACCGCGCCCGGGATTGCCTGCACCACGGACTTGACGCTGGCGGTCAGCCGGCGCAGTTCGCCCAGATCCGGGCCGAAGATCTTCACCGCGATGTTGGAACGGCTGCCCGACAGCATGTGATCGATGCGGTGCGAGATCGGCTGGCCCACCACGATCTGCGTGCCGGGCACGCTGGCGAAGTCGGCGCGCAAGGCGGCGAGGAAGTCCGCCTTGCTGCGCCCGCCCATGTCGAGCGTCACTTCCATTTCCGACGCCGACACGTCCAGCGCGTGCGGGTCGCCCTCGGCGCGGCCGGTGCGGCGCGCCACGGAGACGACTTCCGGATGCGCCAGCAGGATAGTCTCCGCCATGCGCGCGAGACGGTCGGATTCCGCCAGCGAAGTGCCGGGCAGCGTTGCCATGCCTATCGTCAGCGAACCCTCGTTGAAGTCCGGCAGGAAGGCGCGGCCGGCGAAGCCGAGCGCGATCAGGGCGGCGACGAGTGCCGCTACGCTGATCCCGGCCACGGCCTGCCAGCGCATCAGGGTCGCGTCGAGTACGCGGCGGTAGCCTGTTTTAAGGCTGTGAATAAAGCGCGGCTCGATACTGTCACGCACTGTTTTTGAATTGGGCAACCACAGCGCCGCCAGCACCGGCGTCACCGTGATCGCCACCACCAGCGAGGCGGCGAGCGAGACGACGTAGGCGAGGCCCAGCGGCGCCATCAGCCGGCCCTCGACGCCGGAGAGGAAGAACAGCGGCAGGAACACCAGCATGATGATGAGCGTGGCGAACACGATCGAGCCCTGGATTTCGCGCGTCGCTTCAAACACCAGATGCAGCATGTTGACCTGCTTCTCGGTGGGCCTGGCGCGGTTCTCGCGCAGACGGCGCACGATGTTCTCGACGACGATGATGGCGTCGTCGACCAGCGCGCCGAGCGCGATCGCCATGCCGCCGAGCGTCATGGTGTTGATTGTCGCGCCCATCGCCTTCATCGCCAGCACTGCCGCCACCAGCGACAGCGGGATGGCGACGAGGCTGATCGCGGTCGCCCGCGCCGACAGCAAAAAGGCGAACACGATGGCCACCACCAGCACCGCGCCCTCGACCAGCGCCCGCATCAGGTTATCGATGGAGACGCGGATGAAGTCGGCCTGGCGGAAGATGTGGCGTTCGATCTTCATGCCCTTTGGCAGGCCGGATTGAATCTCCTCCAGCGTGGCGTCGAGGCGGTCGGTCAGCTCCAGCGTGTTGGCGCCGGGTTGCTTCTGGATGCCCAGAATCACCGCTGGTTTGCCGTTGTGCGCGCCGACGCCGCGCGTCGGCGCCGGGCCGATGGCGACCTCGGCGACATGGCGCACCAGCACCGGCTGGCCGGCCTGCCTTGCGATCACGGTGTCGCCGATGTCGGCGAGCGTGGCGATCCGCCCCAGGCCCTGGATCAGGTATTCCTGCCCGCCCTCGACCATGAAACCGGCCGCGGTGTTCTGGTTGGCGGCGCGCAGCGCGCCGGCCACTTGATCGATCGTCAGGCCGTAGGCCGCCAGCCGCTCGGGATCGAGCGTCACCTGGAACTGCCGGGTGTCGCCGCCGATCGGCACCACCTCGGCCACGCCCGGCACCGCCAGCACGCGCCGCTTGATCAGCTGCTCGGCGGCGTTCTTCAGCGTCATGCCGTCGTGCCTGTCGGAGGCCAGCGCGATGAACAGGATCTCGCCCATGATCGACGCCGCCGGCGTCATGGCCGGTGCGGGGATGTCGGCCGGCAGGCTCGCGCGCGCCAGTTGCAGGCGCTCGGCGACCACCTGCCGGGCCTTGTACAGGTCGGTGCCCCACTCGAACTCGACGGTGACGACCGACAGGCCGATCTTGGTGCTCGAGCGCACCCGGCGCACGTCGGGCGCGCCGTTCAGCGCGGTCTCGATGGGAAAGGTGACGAGGTTCTCGACGTCGGTCGGCGCCATGCCGTGCGCTTCGGTGACCACGGTCACGGCCGGCGCGGTGAGGTCGGGAAAGACGTCGACCGGAGTTTTAGACGCCTGCCAGCCGCCCCAGGCCAGGATCAGCACCCCGGCGAGGACGACGAAAAGTTTATTGCGCAGCGACCACGCGATGATGTGTCCGATCATGATGTCCGTCCCCGATCAGTGCGCATGGCCGTGGCCGATCTGCGCGGTGCCGGTCGAGGCGAGCTTGACGAGATACGCGCCGCGCGAGACGACGCGCTGCCCCGGCGTGAGGCCGTCCAGTACCTCAACCCAGTCGCCGTCGCGCGCGCCCAGCCGCACCTGCCTGCGTTCGAAGGATTCGCCGCCGGTCATCACGAACACCACGGCGAGGCCGCCTTCGTCGAGCACGCTCGACGCCGGGATCGCCACCGCCTCGCGCGTGCCGCCGGCGAATACCTGCGCCTGCACCGCCATGCCGATGGGCAGCGGAAGATCGCCCGGAGTGAATTCGAACACCACCGGCACGGTGCGCGTCGTCGCATCGACCACGCCACCGACGGCGACCAGCTTGCCGTTCTTGCCAGAGACGATCTCGACGCCGGCCTCCCGCCCCGCGACCCTGAACGCTGCGCCGTTCGGCTTGACGAGCCGCGCCGCGTCGGATTCGGCTACGCGCAGTTCCAGCCACAGCCGGCTGCGGTCGGCGATGTGGAACAGCAGCGCACCGGCCTCGGCATAGGCGCCGGGCGATACGCGCACGTCGGCGAGCGTGCCGGACACCGGTGCCCGCAGCGGGATGCCGCCGCCGGCACCGCCGACCTGGCCGAGGCGCTGCTGCGCGGCGGCGAGATCGGCGCGTGCCAGGGCTGTGGCCGCGCGCGCCGCGAGCACGCGTTTCTCGGGCACCGCTTCCTCGCGGTACAGCGCTTCCATGCGCGTCAGTTCCTGTTGCGCGAGATCACGCTCGACCCGCGCCTTGTTCGCGGCTGCCCGCAGCGTGGCGAGATCGGTGTCGCCGCCCAGGCGGGGGACCAGATAGGCGAGCAGCTGGCCTTTTTTGACCTGTTGGCCCAGGCGCGGGAAGCGGCCCGCGGCCTGCACCTGCCCGTCTGCCGCGGCGGTGAGCCGGGCCTCGCCGTCCGGACGCGCGCGCAGCACGCCGGTCGCGCTGACCGCCGTGCGGATCGGCCGCGTGACGACCGCGTGGGTGGCGAAGTCGACCTTCCACTGCTGCTCCTTGGTGAAGGCGACGCCTTCGTCGTCGTGCGGCGCCGGTTCGGCGTCGGCGGCCTTGCGGTCGGGATACACGGTGAAGGGGCCGAGTTCGTGCGTGACGCTGAATTCCGGTGTCGCGACGTCGATCGCCAGCTCGCGCTCGCCCGCGTGTTTCGGTGTCACCTCGGGGCGGAAGATGCCGGGCTGGCTGGCGGCATCGACGCTGAACACCTCGTCGGGCTGGCCGCCGCCGCTGAGGCGAACGCTGACCGTGGCGGCGGTGAGCGCGCGGAAGTCGGCGAGCGTGGTGAGGTGGGCGGCGAAGGCGGAGGGCTCGCCGACGACCAGGCGCGGGAACTCGACGAAGAGTTCGGTGCGGTCGCTGAAATGGGTGAGCTTCTCGCCGCCGGCGCCGTGGCCGTGCGCGTCTTCGGCTGCGGCGGCGGGGGGATGGCTGCCGTCCGCAGCGAGTTCGTGGTCCGCCTCGCCGCAGCCGATCAGGAAGAGGGCGGCGCAAAGCGATGCAATAAGGGTCTTGTTCATGGAGCGACACTCCCGCTCAACAGTTCATATTCGATGCGGGCATCGCGTGCCCGCTTTTCCAGTTCGAGCGCGGTGGTTTCCGTCTCCAGGGTGCCGCGGTAGGCGTCGAGCAGTTCCAGCAGGCTGGATTCGCCGCCCTGATAGGCGGCTTCGGCGATGCGCAGCAGTTCGGGGGACGCCGCCATCGCCTGCTGGCGGTAGTCGATGGCCGTGGCACGCAGGCTTTCGGTCTGGCGGTAGAGCCCGCGCAGTTCGCCTTCGGCACGGCGTTTCGCCAGCTGGTATTCGGCGCGCGCCTGCAGGGCCTCGGCGGCGGCGCGTTGCTGCTGCGCCTGCTGGCGGTCGAACACCGGCAGCGGAACCGAGAGCGACAGCGCCACGCCGTTGTCCTGGGTGCTGGCGCTATCCACGAATCTGGGCCCGATTCCCACGGTCACATCGGGGATGCCACCACGCCTGGCCGCGCGCCCGTCCAGGTCGGCCGCCTGGGCACGACGCGACAGCGCCTGCAGGTCGGGACGCTGGTCGAGGCGGGCAAGAACGGTTTCGACCGGTAGCGGGGCCGACGGCAGCAGCTCGCCTGCCAGCGGAGAGGCTGCGGGCGCACCGGTGAGCGCCGCGAGGCGGGCGAGGATACGATCCTGTTCGGCACGCTCGGCGGCCAGCCGGGCTTCTGCCGTTTGCCGTTCACGCGCGAGACGGCGCTGGTCGTAACCTGAAGCCTCGCCCGCACGGGCCAGCTTGTCGACCATGCCCTGGATGCGCGTGAAGCGTTGCATCCAGGCTTCGGTGGCCTGGATGCTTGCCTGCCGGTACAGCGCGTCGTGAAAGCTGCGCCGGATGTCGGCGGCGAGCTCGATCATGCGGGCCGCGTTGCCGGCGGCGACGGCCGCCACCCGGCGCGTTGCCGCCTAGCGTTGCCGCCCGCGCCGGCCGGAGAGATCGAAGGTCTGTTCCAGCATCCAGGTTTGTTCGAGCGTGGCCGGCGTGCCGTCCACGCGTTCCCGGCTGTAGCTCAGGGTGGGATTGGGCAGGCGGCCGGCGGCAAGCACATCGGCCTCGGCTGCCTGGGTCGCGCCGCGCGCAAGATCAGCGAAATCAGCGCGCGCGAGACCCAGGCGCACCGCCTCGGCCTCGGTCAGCGGCGCTTGCGCCCACACCGCCAGCGGCAGGGCGAGCAGACATACGGATAGCGTGAATCGCATGGTTTTCCTCGTGATGGATCAACGAAACGAAGAGCACCGGCGTGCGATGGAGGCGCGGCTATCTGCCGCGCATGAACATGCGCCGCCGGTCAGGCGTGCGCGTGCGGGGGACGGTCCGGCAGGGGCGGGATGCGGGACAGGAAAACGGCTGACAGATGCAGGATCGGGCCGCCGGGGAGGGAAACGGTCTGGGGCAGGCCGGATTCAGCCAGCAGGGAAGTGAAAACCGGATGCGTGTGATCCGGGTGCTCGTCAGCGCCGTGTTCGCCATCGGACTCGGAAGCGGCATCGGGCGCAGGATCTGCGCTGGCTTCCATGCCGTGGTGATGCGGGTGCATGTGTGGCCCCGAGAGGGCCTGGGTGTTGCCGGTGTGACCGTGTATGCCCAGCACCGCTGCCCAGGCAAACTGGAGCGGCAGGATGAGCAGGAGAGTCAGGATGACGAGGCGACGCATGGCGCGATTCTAACCCGCGCTGCATGAGCCCGGGCAAGGTCGCCGCGCGCCGGGGCTTGCCCATGCCGCCGGGGCAGGTGATCGGCGGAGGGCAGCCTTGCGGCTTGCCGGGTCTACTTCAGCACCCGCACCCACACGCGACGGTTCTGCCCGCGCCCTTCCAGCGTGCTGTTGCTCGCCACCGGCTTCAGGTCGCCGTAGGAAATCGTCGACATGCGGTCGAGTGGGATGCTGCCGGTTTCGTACAGGTAGCGACGCACCGACTCGGCGCGTTCCAGCGCAATGCGGCGGTTCTGGCTGTCGAGGCTGAGATTGTCGGTGTAGCCGACGATTTCGACGAAGACGTGCGGCAGGCGCGGCCTGATCTGGGCGATGAGGCCGTCGAGCGCGGCCCGGCCGCTGGCGGTGAGTTCGGGCTGTTCGTAGCCGTACATCACCATGCTTTCGTTGAGTACCAGTTCGTCGGCGAGCTTGCCGCTGACCAGCCGGCTGTCGCGCGCGATCTTCACCGCGTCGTCGGCCTGCGCGCGTACCCCGGCGAGCTGGGTCTCGGCCTGGTCGAGGCGGGTCGCCAGGGCGGCGCTGTCGGCGGCCAGCAAGGCCAGCGCGCGCTGCGTGTCGCTCCGGCTCACACTGGCCTCGATTCTGGCCAGGCGGGCGTCGAGCGCCACGCGCGCCGATGCGGCGTCGCGCGCGGCCTGGCTCGTCTCGGCGGTCTGTGACGCCAGAGTGCTGGCGAGCAGCGTCTGGCCGGATTCCAGCTTGCGCAACCGGGTGCCGGCTTCGGCCTGGTCGGCGGCGAGCTGCACCACACGCTGCTTCAGCGCGTCCAGCTCGCGCGCGGCGTCGGCCTGCGCGTCCAGCGTCTGCTGCGAGGCGCAGCCGGCGAGTCCGAGCGGCAGGAACAGGGCAAGGGTGACGAGACGGGTCATGGCGATGCTCCGGGACAAAGGGCGAAATTTTACGCGGCAGGGCGTGACGGGCCGGTGGCACGGGCTGGGCAATTTATACCTTGCAACATTCTAATAATCGTTAGATTATTTACTCGTTGCGTCCCCGAAGGCTGTCATGAACACCCGCCAAACCAAAGACCTGCTCTACGAACACGTCGCCCGCATCGGCAAGGCCACGTCCAGCCCCAAGCGGCTGGAACTGCTGGAAATCCTCGCTCAGGGCGAAAAAACGGTGGAGGCGCTGGCGCTTGATGCGAATCTCTCGCTCAAGCTCGCCAGCGCACATCTCAAGGTGCTGAAGGAAGCGCGGCTGGTGGAAGCGCGGCGCGATGGCCGTTACATCGCCTATCGCCTGTCGGGCCCGGACGTGTCGGCGCTGTGGGTCAACCTGCGCACCGTGGCCGAAGAGCATCTGGTCGAGCTGAATCTGGCGATGGGCCGCCTCTTTACCGCGCCGGAAAAGCTCGATGGCGAAACCCGTCGCTCACTCATGGACAAGGCGAAGCGCGGCGAGGTGGTGGTGATCGACGTGCGCCCGGCGGCGGAATACGACAACGGCCACCTGCCGTTCGCGCGCTCGATGCCGGTGGCCGAACTGCGCCAGCGCCTGAAGGAGTTGCCCGCCGACAGGGAGATCGTCGCCTACTGCCGGGGGCCGTTCTGCATGATGTCCGCCGAGGCGGTGGCGCTGCTGCAGGAACACGGCTACCGCGCCCGCAAGATCGCCGACGGCACGCCCGAATGGCAGGCCGCCGGCCTCCCGCTCGCCACACCCTGAACGCCACGCCGCTCCCCACTCCCCAACAACAAGGAGACCCCCATGTTCTTCCGCCAACGATTGGCCCAGGACGCCACCCTGTCCTATTTCTTAGGCTGCGGTTCGTGCCACGTCGGCGTGGCTGTCGATCCGGTGCGGGGCGACGAGGACTGGTTCATCGGTGAAGCGGCGAAACAGGATGTGAAGATCACCCACGTCATCGACACGCACGTGCACGCCGACCATTATTCGGGCGGCCGCGCGCTGGCCGAAAAAGTCGGCGCGGCCTATTGCCTGCACGAATCGAACCGCAGCAGAACGTCGTTTGCCTTCAGCCCGTTGGCACACGGCCAGCACATCGACGTGGGCAATGTACTGATCGACGTCCTGCACACGCCGGGCCACACGCCCGATTCGGTCTGCCTCGTGGTCACCGACAAGCGCCGGGCGGCCACCCCCTGGTTCGTGCTCACCGGCGACACACTTTTTGTCGGCAGCGTCGGCCGGCCCGATCTTGCCGGCCGGGAGCAGGCGATGGCCGGCGAACTCTACGACACCCTGCAGAACACGCTCATGACGCTGCCGGCGGAAGTCGAGCTTTACCCCGGCCACACCTCGGGCAGCGCCTGCGGGGCCGGTCTGTCGGGCAAGCCCATGTCGACCCTTGGCTTCGAGAAGCGCTGGAATCCCATGTTGTCGATGCCGCGCGATGAATTCGTCGCTGCGCTCGTCGCCGCGATCCCGCCGCGCCCGGCGGAGATGGATCGCATGGTGGCCTTCAATCTCGGCCGCTGAGATGACCGCGTATCTCGCGGATGTTCGCTACGGCATCCGCGCCAATCTCGGCCAGTTCACCCACCAGCTGGTGCAGGTGCTGTTCGTCGGCCTGACCCTCGGCCTGTTTCGCACCGTGGTGCCGGCGCTGGCAGAGTCCGATTTCGGCGTGGCGAAGGGTTCGTTCATGATGCTCACGGCCTTCGTCACCGCCTTCGGCTTCGTCAAGGGTGCGATGAATTTCGTCGCGGGGCGGCTTTCCGAACGCATCGGCCGGAAAAAAGTGCTGTTTCTTGGCTGGCTCGTGGCCCTGCCGATTCCCTTCATGATCCTTCATGCCCCCAGCTGGGACTGGATCGTGGCGGCCACGGTGCTGCTGGGCGTGAACCAGGGGCTGGCGTGGTCGATGACGCAGACGTCCAAACTCGACCTCACCACTGCCGACCAGCGCGGGCTCACCATCGGGCTCAACGAATTCGCCGGCTATTTTGGCGTGGCGCTGGCCGGCATCGCCACCGGCTATCTCGCCACGCATGTCGGTGCGCGCGAGGGGCTGATGTTGTTCGGCAGTGTCGTCGTGCTCGCAGCCGGGCTGCTCACGCTGGTCTGGGTGCACGACACCCTGCCGTGGGCACAGGCAGAAGCGAGACAGCACGCCGCCGGCGGGACGGTCGGACCGAAAGCGCGCTATCCACGAAACATTGCCGACACCCCCGATACCTGGGCGGTATTCACCCTGATGTCCTGGCGCGACACGCGCATGGCGTCGATCAGCCAGGCAGGCCTGGTGGAGAAATTCGTCGACGCGCTGGTGTGGGTGTTCTTCCCGGTTTACCTCTACCAGCGCGGTCTGTCGCTCGCCGGCGTCGGCTGGGTCGTCGGCGTCTACGGCTTCGTCTGGGGCCTGTCTCAGTTCCTCACCGGCCACTGGTCCGATCGCGTCGGCCGCAAGAAACCCATCGTCGCCGGCATGTGGCTGTGCAGCACCGGCGTGGCGCTGGTGCTGCTGGGTGAAGGCGAACTCTGGTGGTCGTTTGCCGCCGCCGTCATGGGGTTTGGCATGGCCTTGCTGTATCCCACGCTGTCTGCCGCCGTCTCCGACATCGCGCATCCCAACTGGCGCGGCTCGGCCATCGGCATCTACCGCTTCTGGCGCGACACCGGCTACGGCGTCGGCGCGCTGCTGCTCGGGCTTGTTGCGTCGGCCTTCGGCCGCATCGAAGCCGGCTTCTGGTTCACCGCCGTGGCCATGTTCGTGTCCGGCCTCGTCGTGTTGCTGGCGTGTGAGGAAACCCACCCGCGCCTGAATCCGGCGCGGAGCTGACGAGACAGATTCACAAGGAGAGCACGAGGACAAGAGGGAAGCCCCGATGGGTCCTCATGTCATCTTGAGCAAGGGACTGAGTTCAATCTCTCGGGGCAGGACGCCTCCCCTCATGGTTCGCGCGCAAACTTTGCGCTGCCGCCACCATATTGGCCAGCGCGGTTTCGGTTTCCGGCCAGCTGCGCGTCTTCAGCCCGCAGTCGGGGTTCACCCACAGGTTCCGGGCCGGGATGACGGCAGCGGCTTTTTCCAGCAGGCGCGTCATTTCGGCCACCGCCGGCACGCGCGGGCTGTGGATGTCGTACACGCCGGGGCCGATTTCATTGGGGTAGGCAAAGTCGCCAAAGCCGCGCAAGAGTTCCATGTCCGAACGGCTGGTTTCGATGGTGATGACGTCGGCGTCCATCGCCGCAATCGCCGGCAGGATGTCGTTGAATTCCGAGTAGCACATGTGGGTATGGATCTGCGTGGCGTCGGCCACGCCCGATGCCGAGAGGCGGAATGCGCGGCTCGCCCAGTCGAGATATGCCGGCCAGTCGGCGCGCCGCAGCGGCAGGCCTTCGCGGTAGGCGGGCTCGTCGATCTGCACGATGCCGATGCCGGCGGCTTCGAGGTCGGTCACTTCGTCGCGCAGCGCCAGCGCAATCTGCAGCGCGGTCTGGCTGCGCGGCTGGTCGTCGCGCACGAAGGCCCATTGCAGCATGGTGACCGGGCCGGTGAGCATGCCTTTCATCGGTCGCGCGGTGAGCGATTGCGCGTAGCGCGTCCAGGCCACGGTCATCGGCTGCGGGCGGGAGACGTCGCCATAGATGAGCGGCGGCTTCACGCAGCGGCTGCCGTAGCTCTGCACCCAGCCGAATTGCGTGAAGGCGTAGCCGGCCAATTGTTCGCCAAAGTATTCGACCATGTCGTTGCGTTCGGCTTCGCCGTGGACCAGTACGTCGATGCCGAGCGCTTCCTGTTTGCGCACGGCGTATTCGATCTCGTGCTGCATCGCGGCTTGGTAGCCTGCGGCGTCGAGTGCGCCGCGCTTGAAGGCGGCACGGGCGGCGCGGATGTCCGGCGTCTGCGGGAACGAGCCGATGGTGGTGGTGGGGAAATCGGGCAGCCTGAAGCGCGCACGTTGCGCGGTCTGGCGCCGGGCAAAGGGGCTCGTGCGCTGGTCGTCGGTTGCGCCAAGATTCGCCAGGCGTGCGGCGACGGCCGGGTTGTGGACGCGTGCCGAGGCGCGGCGCGAGGCGAGCGCGGCTGTGTTGTCAGCGAGCGCGGCGGCGACCGCCGTGCGGCCTGCGTTGAGGGCGCGCGCGAGTGTCTGCATTTCGCCGAGCTTTTCGTCGGCGAAGGCCAGCCAGGATTTCAGTTCCGGGTCGAGCGCGGCTTCTGCGGCGAGGCTGGCGGGCACGTGCGCGAGCGAACACGAGGGCGCGAGCCAGAGCCGGTCGCCCAGGTTCTGGTGCAGGCCATCAAGCCGGTTGAACGCGGCGGCCAGATCGGTTTTCCAGATATTGCGGCCGTCGACGATCCCCACCGACAGCACCTTGGTCGCGGGCAGCCAGTCGATCACCTGCGTGAGTTCCGCTCCGCCGCGCACGGCGTCGACGTGCAGGCCGGCGACCGGCAGCGCGGTCGCCACGCGCAGGTTCTCGGCGAGCGGGCCGAAGTAGGTGGCGAGCAGCAGTTTCACGCCCGCGGCATTCAGCGTGTGGTAGGCGCGTTCGAACGCGGCGCGCCAGGTGGCGGGCAGGTCGAGCGCGAGGATGGGCTCGTCGATCTGCACCCACTCGACGCCCATCGCTTTCAGTCGCGCGAGAATCTGGCCATACACCGGCAGCAGGCGGTCGAGCAGGTCGAAGCGATCAAAGCCGGCCACTTTTTCCTTGCCCAGATAGAGGAAGGTGAGTGGGCCGATCAGCACGGGCTTGGGTGTGAAGCCGGCGGTCTGCGCTTCGGCCACCTCGTCGAACAGCCAGCCCTCGTCGAGCGCGAAGTTCGTATCGGGTCGAAACTCCGGTACCAGGTAGTGGTAGTTGGTGTCGAACCACTTGGTCATTTCCATGGCGTGATGGTCGGCGTTGCCGCGCGCCAGCTGGAAATAGTCTGCCAGCCCGAGCGTGCCGGCAAAGCCGAAGCGCGCCGGCGCGCAGCCCAGGAGCGCCACGTGCGTGAGCATGGGGTCGTAATACGCGAAGTCGCCGACCGCGACGTGCGAGAGCCCCGCCGAGGCCTGGCGCTGCCAGTTGGCCTGGCGGATGCCGCTCGCCGTCGCGCGCAAGGCAGCTTCGTCGATCTCGCCGCGCCAGAACGCTTCGAGTGCAAATTTCAGTTCGCGCTTCGCGCCGATGCGCGGCATGCCGAGTGCGTGTGTCCGTGCCATGTCTCAATCCCCTAATGAACGATGGCGGCATGATGCGGATCGACGTAACATGAGGCAAACGAATGTTTTTCATTAATCATATGAATATGACTCATGTTGAGCTGCGCCACCTGCGCCTGCTCGCGGCGGTGGCGGATGCCGGCGGTCTGACCGCAGCGGCCGAGCGCCTGCATCTCACGCAGTCGGCGGTATCGCATCAGTTGAAGGCGCTGGAAGACGGGCTCGGCCTGCCGCTGGTCGAGCGCGCGGCGCGCCCGGTGGGTCTCACGCCGGCGGGGCGGCGCTTGCTGGCGCTGGCGCACGCGACCCTGCCGCAGGTGGAGGCGGCACTGCGCGACCTGGCCAAGCTGAAGGACGGCGCCTCAGGCGAGCTGCGCGTCGCGGTCGAATGCCACACTTGCTACGACTGGCTGATGCCGGCGATGGACGCCTATCGCGAGGTGTGGCCGGCAGTCGAACTCGATCTGCTCGGCGGTTTCCAGGCCGACCCGCTGGCCTTGCTCGCCGAGCGGCGCGCCGACCTGGTCATCGTGTCCGACAGTGCGCCGCGCGCGGGGCTGGTGCTGCTGCCCTTGTTCGGCTACGAAATGCTCGCCCTGCTGCCACCGGGGCACGCGCTGGAGAAGAAGAAAACTCTGCGCCCCGCCGACTTTGCCGGGCAGACGCTCATCACCTATCCGGTGCCGGAGGCGCGGCTTGATTTCGTACGCCGCGTGCTGGCCCCGGCCGGCGTTCGCCTGCCGCGCCGCGAAGCCGAGCTTACCGTGGCGATCCTGCAGCTCGTCGCCAGCCGGCGCGGCGTGGCGGCGCTGCCGGCGTGGGCGGTGGCCCCCTACCTGGAACGCGGCTACGTCGTTGCGCGGCGCATCGGCCCGCAGGGGCTGTGGGCGGAACTGCACGCTGCCGTGCGTGAGGACGACGCGGCGCGTGCTTACGTGGGGGATTTCGTCGAGACCGTGCGGCGCGAATGTTTTGCGCGCCTGCCGGGCGTGAAGGCACTGCCCTGAATGCGCTGCCGTGCGCCAGCCGCTGGCGCACGGCAGCGGGGCGGGTCAGGCCGGGACGATGCGGCGGTTGCCCGCACCCGGCAGGGTGCGCAGGATGGGGCCCTGCACGGGCTGGTAGGTCTGCGATTTGACCGTGTCGACGAACAGCCATTCGGCTTCGCAGGCCTCGTGCGTGGCGGTGACGAGCATGTAGCCGCGCTGGTGGGTGTTGGCGTACTGCAGGGGGGCGATGATGTCGGCGAGGCCGGCCGCGACCAGCAGCGGGTCTTCGGTCGGGAAATATTCCTCCAGGCCGGGTGAGGACACGCCGGGGGTGGCGAATTCGACGCCGACTGCCACGCCGCCGGCTGTGGCGAGATCGCTCGCCCAGGCGTTGTGCGTGTCGCCGGCCAGCACGACCAGATTCTTGTCGAGCGCGCGGGCGGTTTCCAGCACGGTTTCGCGCGCGACCGCGTAACCGTCCCAGGCGTCGAGGTTGTAGGGAATCGCCGGCTGGGCAAGGATTTCCAGCTGCTCTGGGGTGAGCGTACCGGGCGCGGTCTGCGCCTGCACCACCAGCGCGCTGTAGTCGCTGAAGCTGATCTGGCCCAGCACCAGTGGCGCGGGGATGTTCATGCGGCCCATCAGCACCTGCTGGCCCAGCAGGTCCCAGGTGGTGGCGGAACGTGCAAGCTGGCCGGCCAGCCAGTCGGACTGGCGCGTGCCGAGCAGCTGGCGCGCCGGGTCGGCGAGGTCGGCGGCGAACGCGGCCGTGTCGAAGCCGGCCGGGCCGAAGTAAGTCGCGTAGTCGAGCTGCTGGTCGCGGCCGGTGAGACGCGTGTCGAGCATGTGCAGCGAGAGCAGGTCACCGAAGGCGAAGCTGCGGTAGATGCGTCCGGGGAAGGCTGGGTTGGCAAGACGCGTCGGCATCCATTCGTGATAGGCGCGCAGCGCGGCGGCACGGCGACGCACGAACGGGCCTTCGGTCGCCGGCTCGTGGTTCTCCGCGCCTTCGCGCCAGGTGTCATTGCTGATTTCGTGGTCGTCCCATACCGCGATCATCGGCATCGCCGCGTGCAGGGCCTGCAGGTCGGCGTCGCTGCGGTACTGCGCGTAGCGGCGGCGGTAATCGTCGAGGGCGAGGATTTCGCCGGCCGGGTCGACTTCACGGCCCAGCGTGGCGGCGTCTTCCGAGGCGTAGCCGTCGCGGCCGTATTCGTATAGGTAGTCGCCGAGATGCACCGAGGCGAAGATATCGCTGCGTCGTGCGGCTTCGGCGTAGGCGTGGAAATAGCCCGCCGGGTAGTTGGCGCAGCTGAATACCGCGAGCCGGACCTCGTCGACGCTGCCGCGCGGCAGCGTGCGGGTGCTGCCGGTTGGCGAATGCCGGCCCAGGGCGTTGAAGCGGTAGAACAGGCGGGCACCGGCCGGCAGGCCCTCGACGTCGATCTTGACCGTGAAGTCGATCCCGGCGTGCGTGCGCGTCTGGCCGGCTTGCAGGATGCTGCTGAAATCAGGGTCGCGGGCGACTTCCCAGAGTACGGCGACCGGGCCGACGGAGTCGGGACTGATGCGGGTCCAGATCACCACGCGGTCGGCGAGCGGGTCGCCGCTGGCCACGCCGTGCCGGAACAGCGGATTCGACCCGCTGTCGGCCATGCCGGGACGCACCACGGACAGCGCGAGTGCGCCGGCACCGAGGCCGCGCAGGAAGGTGCGACGCGAGAAAGAAGCGGAGTGGGACATGATGCGCAGCCTCAGGTATGGGTGGGTGCGCAGACATTAGCCTGTGGCCATGACAGCAGCATGACCTGCAAACTGTGCCGCAGGCCGGATGGATCGTCGAGGTGCGGACATTGTCCCGGAAAGGGACGGTGGCCAGATCCAACCAACTGAGGGCTATTCGGCCCTGACCTGCAAATTCCTTGACCCGAAAAATTCCTTCGACTCGGCCCATGCGGAAACCTGCCGGAAATATTCGGGATGCACGTCATCCGTGTGTGCACTTTTTTGCAGCGTGCCACTTACGTCGTGCACCATGCTTGAGCGTCTCGCGGTGGTCTGGTCGTCCCGTTTGATAGCAAGTATCTGAATCCATTGGCTTCGATCAGGCTGGCACATACTCTGCTGTAAAACGGGCAAGGAGTGGTTCATGTCTGTCGTTTCATCTGTCTGTTGTTATTGCGGCACCGGCTGCGGGATACTGATCGAGGCCGACGCCGGCAAGATCATTGGCGTGCGGGGCGATCCTGCGCATCCGGCCAATCGCGGCAAGCTCTGCACCAAGGGCGCGACGCTGCATCTGGCGGCGCGCGCGTCCGGGCGCGCGCTGTATCCCGAGCTGCGCACCCGGCGCGACGAGCCGCGTGCGCGGGTCAGCTGGGACGCTGCGCTCGACCACGTCGCCGAGCGCTTCAGCGCCATCATCCGCGAACACGGGCCCCATGCCGTGGGCTTCTACATTTCCGGCCAGCTCACCACCGAGGCGTATTACGTCTTCAACAAGCTCGCCAAGGGGCTCGTCGGCACCAACAACGTCGACACCAATTCGCGGCTCTGCATGTCGTCCGCCGTGGCGGGTTATAAGGCCACGCTGGGTGCCGATTCACCGCCCGGCTGCTACGACGACATCGACGCCGCCGGCACGATCTTCATCGCTGGTTCAAATACCGCCTACGCCCACCCCATCGTGTTCCGCCGAATCGAGGCGGCGCGCAAGAAAAACCCGGCACAGAAGCTCATCGTCGTCGATCCGCGCCGCACCGACACCGCCGCCGAGGCCGACCTGCATCTCGCCATCCTGCCCGGCACCGACGTGGCGCTGTACCACGCCATGCTCAACGTACTGCTGTGGGAGGAGCGCATCGACCGGACTTTCATCGACGCCCATACCGGGGGCTGGAATGCCCTACGCGACATCGTGCGCGACTACTCGCCGGACAAGGCCGCGTCGATCTGCGGCGTGGCGGCGGAAGACATCGTCACCGCCGCGCGCTGGTTTGCCGACGGGCCGTCGCTCTCGCTCTACTGCCAAGGCCTCAATCAATCGAGCTGCGGTGTCGACAAGAACGCCGCGCTCATCAACCTGCATCTCGCCACCGGGCAGATCGGCCGGCCGGGGGCCGCGCCGCTCTCGCTCACCGGCCAGCCCAACGCCATGGGCGGACGCGAAGTCGGCGGGCTCGCCAACCTGCTCTCGGCGCACCGCGATCTGGCCAACCCGGCACACCGTGTCGAAGTCGCGCGCCTGTGGGGTGTGGACAGCGTGCCCGAGACGCCGGGCAAGACCGCTGTGGAATTGTTCGACGCGCTGGCGAGCGGCGAGGTGAAGGCGGTGTGGATCGCCTGCACCAACCCCGCGCAGTCACTGCCCGACCAGAACCGCGTGCACGCCGCGCTGGCAAACGCCGAGCTGGTGGTGCTGCAGGAAGCCTACGCCGACACCGAAACCGTGCCCTTCGCCGACGTGCTGCTACCAGCCTCGACCTGGGGTGAAACCGAGGGCACGATGACCAACTCCGAGCGCTGCATCACCCGCGTGCACGCCGCCGTGCCGCCGCCGGGCGAAGCACGGCCGGACTGGGCGATCGCGACCGATTTTGCGCGCCGGCTGAATCCCGAAACAGGGCCGCGCCTGTTCCCCTACGCCGACGCCGAGGCGGTCTTCAACGAACACAGCGAAACCACGCGCGGGCGCGACCTCGACATTACCGGCCTCACTTACGCGCTGCTCGAAGACGCCCCGCGCCAATGGCCGTTCCCGGAAGGCGCGGCGGACGGTCGGGTACGGCTCTATGCCGACGGCGTCTTCCCCACTGCGGACGGGCGCGCGAAATTTCACGCCGCCACTTACCAGCCGGTCGCCGAAGCGGTCGACGCGCGTTATCCGCTGCGGCTGAACACCGGCCGGCTGCGCGACCACTGGCACGCGATGAGCCGCACCGGCAAGGTGGCGCGCCTGTTCTCCCATGTCGACGCGCCGGTGCTGAGCCTGTCGGCGCGCGACCTCGAGCTGCGTCGTTTGGAGCCTGGCGATCTGGTGCGGGTGAAAAGCCGGCGCGGCGAAATCGTCGTCGCGGTCGAAGCGAGCGAAACTGTGCGGCCGGGGCAGGCCTTCCTGCCCATGCACTGGGGGGCGCGTTTCATGGGCGGACGCGGCATTAATGCGCTGACGCTGCCGGTTCTTGATGCCGTCTCCAAGCAACCCGAACTCAAGCACGCCGCCGTGCAGGTGGCCAAAGCCGAGCTACCCTGGCGCATGGCGGTGCTGGCGGTGGGCGACGGCGCACAATTGCTCGACGCCGTGCAACCGCTGTTGCGCGCCTGCGACTACGGCGCGGCCGGGCTGGCGGGCCGCGAACGCGAGGTGCTGACGCTGCGTCTCGCCCACCACGAAGCGCCTGCCCCGGCCTTGCTCGACGCGCTCGATGCGGCACTGGGGCTCGACGATCCGCTTGCGGTGATGCACTACGAAGACGGTCCGCGCGGCATCGGCAAGCGCGTGCGCATCGACGACGGCAAGGTCGTCGCCGCCCGGCTGGCGGGTGAGACCGCCGCGTTCGACTGGTTGCGCGACGTGATCGTCGATGGCGTGGAAGCGGCCGGGCTACGTGCCTGGATGCTCGCACCCGTGGCCCGCCCGCCTGCCGCCGGCGTCGGGCGCGGCCGCATCGTCTGCAATTGCCTCAACGTCGCCGAGCCCGACATCGTCGCCGCGATTGCTGGTGGGGCAGACCTTATCACGCTGCAAAACACACTCAAGTGCGGCACTGAATGCGGCTCCTGTGTGCCGGAGCTGAAACGCCTGATCGCGACCAACCGGGCCGCAGCATGAACGACCGGGAAGCCGCGCCATGAGCTACGCCAGCCTCATCCGCCAGATCGATGCCGGCACCGGGCTGGACTATGTCGAGGCGCGCAATCTCGGCGCGGCGCTGTTCGACGGTGGCGTGCCCGAGTTGGAAACCGCCGCTTTCCTGGTGGCCCTGAACCAGCACGATCCCGGGCTGGACGCGTGGCTCGGCCTGCACGCAGCGCTGGCCGAGCGGCTGCCGGATTTTGCCGCGCCGCCGGGGGCGTTCCGCACCGTGGTGCTGCCGGCCTACCACGGCGTACGTGCGCATCCGCACCTCACGCCCTTGCTGGCGCTGCTGTTGAAGAGTTTTGGTATTCCCGTGCTGATCCACGGCGTGCTCGAAGGCGGCGGCGGCACGGCGGCAGCCTATGTGCTGCGCGAGATCGGCATCTTTCCTTCGACGACGGTGTCGCAGGTGAATGCTGCCCTGCGCGAGGAGGGGATCGCCTTCGCGCCGGTCGCACTGCTCAATCCGGGACTGGCCGCCTTGCTCGCCTTGCGCTCGCGCCTGGGCATAGACGGCTGGGCCACGCGTCTGGCCGTGCTGGCGGATTTGCTCGGCACAGCGTCGGTACGCACCGTGCCAGCCGTGGATGCACGCGAGCTGACCTCCATGCGCGAGACCCTGGAGGCCCTGGGCGGCAGCGCGATCCTGCTGCCGGGATGCGAGGGCGAGGCATTTGCTGATCCGCAGCGGCGGCCCGACATGTGGCTGATCCAGGACGGCACCTCGCAGCGCGTCTACGAGGCGCAATCGACAGCGTCGCCGGTGGCGAATCTACCTGCGACCGACGCGCGCGCCACGGGCGCGTGGATCGCGCAGACGGTCAGCGAGGCGTTGCCGTTGCCACTGCCCGTGCGCAACCAGCTGGCGGTCTGCCTCTACGCTGCCGGCTATACCGAAGACCTCAACCAGGCGCGCGCGATCACGGCCATCAACGGCTTCGGGCGAGCTGCCGCGTAATGGTGCGCGTCGGGCGTAAAAGCACCTAAAAAGTGCATTCAGGGAAGCGTGCACGCATGGTCGTGACGCGCAATCGCAATTTACATCAAGGATTTGCCGGGCGTTATCTGAAGTGGCACGGCGATTGCTTATGTATGGGCATGGCCGTCTGTGTACGGCAGTTCGACCGAATGCAACGGCGTATCTCGGTCATCACTTGGTTAGATTTTCAGGGGTGGTGATATGGATATGAGTACGCCTGCGACGCGCGCGTCCAAAATGAAACTGGTCATGGTCGGCAACGGCATGGCGGGGGTGCGTACCCTCGAAGAATTGCTGAAACACGCACCCGACCTCTACGACATCACGGTCTTCGGTGCCGAGCCGCACCCCAACTACAACCGCATCTTGCTCTCGCCCGTGCTTGCCGGCGAGCAGACGGTCGACGACATCATCCTCAATCCGATCGACTGGTACGCGGAACACAATATCGTCCTGCACATGGGCAAGAAGGTCGTGAAGATCGACCGTACCGCCCGCAAGGTCATCGCCGACGACGGCACCGAGGCCGACTACGACCGCCTGCTGCTCGCCACCGGCTCGAATCCCTTTGTCCTGCCGATCCCCGGCAAGGACCTGCCCGGTGTCATCAGTTTCCGCGACATTGCCGACGTCGACGCGATGGTGCGTGCCTCGTCGCAATACAAGCACGCGGTCGTCATCGGCGGCGGCCTGTTGGGACTCGAAGCGGCGAATGGCCTGATGAAGCGCGGGATGGAGGTCTCCGTCGTACACATCGGCGAGTGGCTGATGGAACGCCAGCTCGACGAACCCGCCGCGCGGCTCTTGCAGAAATCACTCGAAGCCAAGGGCATGAAGTTCCTGCTGAAAAAACAGACCGCCGAATTGCTCGCCGGGTCGGACGGACGTGTCGCGTCGATCAGGTTCAAGGACGGCAGTGACGCACCCGCCGACCTGGTGGTGATGGCGGTCGGCATCCGCCCCAACAGCGAGCTCGCCGAATCCTGCGGTATTCACTGCAATCGCGGCATCGTCGTCTCCGACACGCTGCAAACGGTGACCGACCCGCGCATCTATTCCATCGGCGAATGTGCGTCGCACCGCGGTATTGCCTACGGCCTCGTTGCACCGCTGTTCGAACAGGCCAAGGTCTGCGCCAATCATCTGGCGCACCACGGCATCGGTCGTTACGAAGGCTCGGTCACATCGACCAAACTCAAGGTCACCGGCATCGACCTCTTTTCTGCCGGCGACTACATGGGCGGTGAGGGTACCGAGACGATCCTGTATTCCGATCCCCTGGGCGGCGTCTACAAGAAGCTCGTCATCAAGGACAACAAGCTCGTTGGCGGCGTGATGTACGGCGACACCGCCGACGGCGCGTGGTATTTCTCGCTGCTCAGGGACGGCAAGGACATCACCGAACTGCGCGACCATCTGATGTTCGGTCAGGATCACTGCGGCAACCTGGGGCACTCCGGCATCAACAAGGCTGCCGCGATGACCGACGACATGGAAGTCTGCGGCTGCAACGGCGTGTGCAAGGGCGACATCGTCAAGGCCATCCGCGAAAAGGGCCTGTTCACGCTCGAGGATGTGCGCAAGCACACCAAGGCGTCTTCCTCGTGCGGTTCGTGCACCGGTCTCGTCGAGCAGATTCTTGCCTTCACCGCAGGCGGCGATTACTCCGCCGCACCGACCAAGAAATCGATGTGTGGCTGCACCGACCACACCCACGAAGAAGTCCGCGCCGCGATCCGCGAAAGGAAATACCTCTCGATCCCGGACGTCATGCAGGCGATGGAATGGGACACCCCGAACGGCTGTGCATCGTGCCGGCCGGCGCTCAACTACTACCTGATCTCGACCTGGCCGGGCGAGGCCGAGGACGATCCGCAGTCGCGCTTCATCAACGAGCGCGCCCACGCCAACATCCAGAAGGACGGCACCTACTCGGTGATCCCGCGCATGTGGGGCGGGCAGACGACGCCGTCGGAACTGAAGCGCATCGCCATCGTCGCCGAGAAGTACAACATCCCCACGGTGAAGGTCACCGGCGGCCAGCGCATCGACCTCCTCGGCGTGAAGAAGGAAGATCTGCCGAACGTGTGGGCCGACCTCGACATGCCCTCGGGCCATGCGTATGGAAAGGCCCTGCGCACGGTGAAAACCTGCGTCGGCAGCGAATGGTGCCGCTTCGGCACCCAGGATTCGACGCAAATGGGCATCGACCTGGAAAAGGTCTTCTTCAAGATGTGGGCGCCGCACAAGGTCAAGCTCGCGGTATCGGGCTGCCCGCGCAACTGCGCCGAGGTGGCGATCAAGGACGTCGGCGTCATCGGCGTCGATTCCGGCTGGGAAATCTACGTCGGCGGCAACGGCGGCATCAAGACCGAAGTCGCACAGTTCCTCATCAAGGTGAAGACCACCGAGGAGGTACTCGAATATTCCGGTGCCTTCCTCCAGCTCTACCGCGAGGAGGCGCGCTATCTTGACCGCACCGTGCATTATCTCGAACGCGTCGGTCTCGACTACGTGAAGAAGAAAATCCTCGACGACGCGGACAACCGCCGCGCGCTCTACGACCGCCTGATCTTCGCGCTGTCGGTCGAAAAAGACCCTTGGGTCGAGCGGGCGCATGAAGGCAAGCTCAAACACGAATTCGAAACCGTCGTCGCATGAAGGACACCGAAATGAATCACTGGATCGACATCCTGGATGTGGCCGACATCCCCAAGCTCGGCGCGCGCGTGGTGCGCCACGGCAGCACCGACATCGCCGTGTTCCGCAACGCCGAGGACGAAATCTTCGCGCTGGAAGACCGCTGCCCGCACAAGGGTGGTCCCCTGTCGCAGGGCATCGTGCATGGCAGGAAGGTGACCTGCCCGCTGCACGGCTGGAACATCGAACTGGTCTCCGGCTGCGCCGTGGCCCCGGACGAAGGCTGCGCGCGTGAGTTTCCCATCAAGGTAGAGGGCAGCCGGGTGTGGCTGGATCTCGAAGCGCTCGCGCGCGAAGCGGCCTGATCGCGCCGCCGGAAGGCGGCCTCAAACCATAATCAAATCTCGCGGCCCTGCTGCCGCACCGGATGGAGCACGCAGATGAACAAGGACTTCTGGAAGTCCGGGCATACGCCTACCTTGCTTTCCGCTTTCCTGTATTTCGATATCGCCTTCATGGTCTGGGTCATGCTTGGGCCGTTGGGCGTGCAGATCGCGGCGAGCCTCGACCTCAGTCCTGCACAAAAGGGCTTGATGGTCGCCACGCCCGTGCTGGCCGGCGCAGTGTTGCGCATAGTCATGGGCGTGCTGGTCGATCATCTGAAACCCAAGCGCGCCGGCCTCATCGGGCAGGTGATCGTCATGGGCGCACTGGCCTGGGCCTGGCTGGCCGGCATCCACAGCTATCGCGAAGTGCTGGTGCTGGGCCTATTGCTGGGATTTGCCGGCGCGTCGTTCGCTGTGGCGCTGCCGCTCGCCTCGCGCTGGTATCCACCGCAGCACCAGGGCACGGCGCTCGGCATCGCCGGGGCGGGTAACTCCGGCACGGTCTTCGCCGCGCTGTTTGCGCCCGGACTTGCGGTTGCATTCGGCTGGAGCAATGTGTTCGGCATCGCGCTGATTCCGGTGGGCGTCGCCTTCCTCGTCTATGTCGTCTTTGCCAAGGACGCGCCGGACTGTCCCGCAGCGAAATCCCTGGCGCAATATCTCGGCGTGCTGAAGGACCGCGACGCCTGGTGGTTCATGTTCTTCTACTTCGTCACCTTCGGCGGCTTCGTCGGTCTGGCGTCCTCGCTCACCATCTATTTCAACGACCAGTACGGCCTCTCACCGGTGCACGCAGGGTATTTCACTGCTGCCTGTGTGTTCGCAGGTTCGCTGGTGCGTCCGCTTGGCGGACTCACCGCCGACCGCATCGGCGGCATCCGCACCCTGCTGGGGGTCTACGCCGTCACCGCCCTGCTGCTGGTGATCGTGAGCTTCGGTACACCGAGCACCGGACTGGCGCTGGCCGGTTTCATGGCGACGATGGCGACGCTGGGTTTTGGCAACGGCGCGGTGTTCCAGCTGGTGCCGCAGCGTTTCCGCAAGGAAATCGGGGTGATGACCGGCATGGTCGGCATGGCGGGCGGCGTCGGCGGGTTCTATCTCGCGGCGAGCCTGGGTTACGTGAAGGGGATGACCGGCGACTACCAGCTGGGTTTGCTTGTGTTCGCCGGGCTCGCCGTCGTCGCGCTTTTGGGACTCAACCTCGTCAAGCGCCGCTGGCGCACCACCTGGGGCGCAGCAGCGATCGCCGGCGCAAAGGTGTAGTCGGCACCCGCCACGCCAGCTCGTGTCATGATCCTAGAAACCGCAGTTGAGCGCTTGTTACCCTCGTGTGTAGCGCATGAATACGGGCTTTTGTGCCTTCGATCACGTTCACCGTTTGGGTGAGCAGCTACGCACCCGATGGTGCGTCCAACTGCGGTTTCTAGGATGATGCCGCGCATGATGTCCTCCCTTACCTGCGCCGATGCCGCTGAGGCTTGAATTCGGCCACGCCAGCGCAGCCGGCCCCCGTCCCCGCAACGAGGATTACTGCGGCTACGTCGAGCCGGCCGATCCGCAGCTTGCCGCCACAAAGGGCATGCTCGCGGCGGTGGCCGACGGCGTGTCGGGTGGCGCGCACGGGCGCGAGGCGGCGGAAACCGCGATCCGCAACCTGCTTGCCGATTACTACGCCACGCCCGATACCTGGGAGACCGCCCATGCGCTGGGCACGGTGCTCGCCGCCATCAACCGCTGGCTGACCGGGCAGGTGGCGTCGCGCAGCGAGCCCGGCGGCATGGCGACGACGCTCACCTGCCTGGTGGCGCGCGGCGGCCGCTATCACTATGCCCATGTGGGCGACACCCGCCTGTATCGCCTGCGCGGCGAATCGCTCGACCTGCTGACGCACGATCATGTCTGGGAAACCCCGGGCATGTCGCATGTGCTGAAGCGCGCGCTGGGGCTCGATACCCATGTGCTGCCGGATTTCGGCGAGGGCGACCTGGCGGCGAGCGACATCTTCCTCATCGTCTGCGACGGTGTGTGGGAGCCGCTCGGCCAGATCGAGCTGCATCGCCTGCTGAAGCTGCACGACGAGCCGGCGCGTGCGGCCCGCGCGATCGTAGAGGCCGCGCTGGCCCAGGGTGGCCAGGACAACGCAACGGCGCTGGTCGCGCGCGTGCTGGAAAGCGGCGCAGACGACGCGTCGCTGGCCGGGGCGGTCGACCTGCCCCTGCCGGGGCGGCTCGCGCCCGGCGCGCGGCTCGACGATTTCGAGATCGAAGCCGAGCTGCACAGCGGCCGCGACAGCCTGCTCTATCGCGCGCGCCACGCGGCAACCGGCCAGCGCTGGGCGATCAAGACCCTGCAACCAGTCCTCGCCGGGGACGCGCAGGCGGCAGCACGCCTGCTGGCAGAAGAATGGTTTCTCAAGCGTCTGCATTCGCATTACTTTGCCGAAGCCCTGCCGCTGCCCGGACGCAACTTCCTGTACTTTGCCCAGCGCCATTTCGAGGGCGCGAGCCTGGCGGCGCGGCTCGATGCGGGCCAGCATTTCTCGCCCACCGAAACCGTCACGCTCGCGATCCGGGCGCTGAAGGGCCTGTCCGCCCTGCACCGGCTGGATATCGTGCATCGCGACCTGAAGCCGGACAATCTGCATCTCGACAACGCGGGCAAGCTGCGTATCCTCGACCTCGGCGTGGCGCGTTGCCCGCAGCTTGACGTGCGAGACGCCGACGCACAGCCAGGTACGCCGAGCTACATGGCCCCGGAGCTGTTCGCGGGCAACGAGGCGAACGCCGTGAGCGACCTGTACGCGCTGGGGGTGACGCTCTACCACCTGCTGACGCGCAAATATCCCTACGGCGAGATCGAACCCTTCCAGCGCCCCCGGTTCGGCGAGCCCGCACCGCCCGGCCGCTACCGCCCCGACATCCCGCCCTGGCTGGACAACGTCATCCTGAAAGCCGTTGCGCGCGAGCCCGGCGAGCGATTCGAAACGGCAGAGGAAATGCGTCTGGCGCTGGAGCGTGGCGAGGCCAACCCGCTGGTGCGTCGCCGCACGCCGCTGATTGATCGCTCGCCGGCCGGTGCCTGGCCGCTGGTCGCGGGCCTGTCCATCGTGTTCAATCTGCTCCTGCTGTTTCTGCTGATTGCCAGCTGAGTCATGCACGATACTGGGGCGGCTTGCGGGGTGTATGCTCCAATTCATGGCATGCTGCTGCACCTCATGCGGACACAGTCGTCTTATCTGCATGAATAATATGGAGAATTCAAGCTGGCACGGGGGCTGCTCCTAGGTGCTTGAGACTCGCCAACACAAGGCGCCTCGTTCCGGAGACTGGTATGAAGATCGATTGCGGACACTATCCGCTGATGGGCGGGTTCGACGAGTTACTCGAAGGGCCCGGTCTGCCGCGCCCGGGTGCCGACGCGCTGTGTGACTACTTTGCCATGCTCCCCCCCGAGGAGCTTGAGGCGCGCCACCGTGCGGTCGACGCCGCGATCATGGCAGCGGGCATCACCTTCACCGTGTATTCCGAGGCGGGCAACATCGACCGGGCCTGGCCGTTCGACGTGGTTCCGCGGATCCTCGCCAAGACCGAATGGGACCACATCGAGGCAGGCCTGAAGCAGCGCCTCAAGGCGCTCAATCTTTTCATCGACGACATCTACCACGACCAGCAGATCGTGAAGGACGGCGTGTTTCCCGCCGATGTGCTGGCCGATTCGAAGAACTTCCGCGAAGCCTGCGTGGGGGCCAATCCGCCGTTCGGCGTGTGGGCGCACATCTGCGGCACGGATCTGGTGCGCGACGGCGACGGCACGGTCTACGTGCTGGAAGACAACCTGCGCGTGCCCTCGGGCGTGTCGTACATGCTGGAAAACCGCCAGCTGATGAAAAAGCTCTTCCCCGAATTGTTCGCGCGCTACGACGTCCTGCCGGTGGACGACTACCCGGCTGCGCTCTACGACATGCTCGCCGCGCTGTCGCCGCGCGCGGGCGAGCGTCCCGAAATTGCCGTACTCACGCCGGGTATCTATAACTCGGCCTACTTCGAGCATTCCTATCTCGCGCAGCAGATGGGCGCGCATCTGGTCGAAGGCAGCGATCTGGTCGTGCTCGACGACGACTGCGTGTATATGAAAACCATCGAAGGCTTGACCCGGCTCGACGTGATCTACCGCCGCGTCGACGACGATTTCATCGACCCCGAAGTGTTCCGTGCCGACTCCACGCTGGGCGTGCCGGGGCTGATGCGGTCCTGGAAGGCCGGCAAGATCGGCATCGCCAACGCGCCCGGGTCGGGCGTGGCCGACGATAAAGTCGTGTACGCCTACGTGCCGAAAATGATCGAGTACTACCTCAAGGAAGACGCCATCCTGCCCAACGTGCCGAGCTACCTGTGCATGCACGAGGCCGACCGCGACTACGTGCTGGCCAACCTCGACAAGCTGGTGGTGAAACCCGCCAACGAATCGGGCGGCTACGGCATGCTGATCGGGCCGAAATCCACACTGGAAGAGCGCGCGAAATTCGCCGAACTGATCGCGGAAAATCCGCGCAACTACATGGCACAGCCCACACTGTCGCTGTCCACCGTGCCGACGCTGTGCGAAGACGCCATCGAACCGCGCCACGTCGATCTGCGTCCCTTCATCCTGCAGTCGAAGGACTTCTACGTCACGCGTGGGGGGCTCACGCGGGTGGCGCTCAGGCGTGGCTCGCTGGTGGTGAACTCCTCGCAGGGCGGCGGCAGCAAGGACACCTGGGTGGTGCAGGAAGGGAGCGCTGCATGATGCTGGCCCGTGTTGCTGAAAATTTGTACTGGATGGCGCGCTATCTGGAACGCGCCGAAGACACCGCCCGCCTGATCAACGCCACCACCATGATGCTCATGGACATGCCGCGCGGCGCGAGCTTCGGCTGGGAGGATCTGCTCAAGGTCGTCGGCCTGGCCGAGCCTTTCCACAAGCTCTACGACGAGGCGAGCGAATCGGCGGTGATGAGCTTCCTCATCCAGGACGAGCGCAACCCCTCGTCGATCTTCGCCTGCGTGCGCCACGCGCGCGAGAACACCCGCACCTTCCGCGAAGTGCTGCCGCGCGAATCCTGGGAATGGGTCAACGAGCTGTATCTCTATACCAGCACGCACAAGAGCAGCGCGCTCGACCGCAGGAAGCGCATGGAGGTGCTCACCGAAATCATCCGCCGCCGCCAGGCCGTGGTGGGCCTGCTCTCTGGCACCATGAGCCGCGACGAGGCCTTCCAGTTCATGCGCATCGGCCGCAACGTGGAACGTGCCGACATGACCAGCCGCGTGCTCGACGTGAGCCACGCGGTGAACCTGCCGTTCCAGGGCGGGCAGTTCACCGACCTGGTGTGGGTGAGCGTGCTGCACGCGCTGTCGGCGCACCAGATGTATCGCCGCCATGTCGGCGTACACGCCAAGGGCCACAAGGTTGTGCACTATCTGCTCAACGACGCGCAGTTTCCGCGCAGCGTGCGGCATTGCCTGACCGAGTTGCAATCGGCGCTCGGCGAGCTACCGGGCCAAGGTCCGCAGCGCCAGATCGTCTCGTTGATCCGCACGCTGGATGCCGTCGACGGCCGCAAGCTCGCGGCAAACGAAACCGCCAACGGCGGCCTGCACGGCTTTTGCGATCGCCTGCAATCCGGCCTGGCCCTGCTCTCAGGGGCCATCGCCGAGACCTATTTCCGCGCTGCCCACTCGCAGCCGCTCAGCCAGACCCAGTTCCAGCTCGCATGACCACCCACTCCCTTGGCTTCCCCCGCACCGGCGACAAGCAGAACTCCGCCGCCTTCGAAGATTACCTCGGCCTGCTGCTGGAAGAACGCGATCGCATCGGGCTCACCGACGCCATCCGCCAGATCGACGCGCTGATGATCACCGTCGAACCCAGCCATTCGGTCGCCTACGTCGCCGAACTGTGCGTGATGACGCCGTACCACTACCTGGTGACGCTGGAAACCGAGGCCCACTTCACCCACGTCCTCCGGATCGACATGAACGCCCCCGACCTCCTGGTGCGCGAGGTCAAGGACCCCAACGTCCGCGGCATTTTCAGGAGCCTGAACGAGGTCTATCCGATCGGCGCGGTCAAGCCCAACTCGCGCTACATGGGCGAGGTGTTGCGGGTGACCGACCCGCACGCGGTGATGGCGATGCAGAAGGCGCGCGACGTCCGCTTCTTCAATCAGGAACAGATCAGGAAGCTCGAACTGCCGGGCAACATGGCGGTGGTCAAGCCCAGCCCCTACACCCACAACATCGTCGCCTACTGGGAGCGGCCGGAATCCGACATTCGCGTCTACGCACTCGGCTGGAGCAGCATCCGCGACGACATGCAGGCCGCCTACGAAGCAGCGAAATCGACGCAGAAGCGGCTCGGCATCGACACCTTGCTCCTGCCGATAGACCACCTCGCCACCCGCATCTACAGCCAGAACCGCGAAGCCGCCATCCTCGAATACCTGAGCCTCACCAGCTACTACTACTGGGGCTCGTACGACATCGCCGACCAGAACTCCTCGACCAACGTCACCAAGAGCGTGCACTACGCCAACGAACTGGAATCGCCGGCCAAGGTGTTCACGGCCGCCAACCATCCGTATTTCATGAACCACCTGCTGACCGAATCGCCCACCGAGGCCTTCGTCCGCAACTTCGGCCCGCGGCTGCACCACATCGCCGTCGCGGTGGCGGACGGCGAGGTGGACGGCGTGCCCAATATCGACGTAGTGGTGCAGCGCCTGCGCGATTGCGGCCAGAGCTTCCTTCTGGATGTGATCGGGTCGAAGGAAGCGGGCCTGAAACAGATTTTCTCCAGCGCTTCCGAGTATTCCTCGCTGATCATCGAATACGTGCAGCGCTTCGGCGGCTTCCAGGGCTTTTTCACCAAGGAAAACGTCGCCGAACTCACCCACGCCGCCGGCGTGGAAGAAAGCCTCCGCGCCCTGCACGCCGCTGCTGAAGCGTAAGCGGTAGTGCACGGCAAGGGCAGGGCATGCGTCGCCGGAGGCCGATGTCAGTCCGCACAAGACCACGGCGCGAGAAAATCGACGGTGATACCCTTTACCGGAACAATACGATTGGGTTAATATCTCGCGCTTTCGCAGGCCGGGGTTCTTACGGGACTGGCTTGCGGGTCGGTAGCTCAGCCGGTAGAGCAGCGGACTTTTAATCCGTTGGTCGCGAGTTCGAATCTCGCCCGACCCACCATCTTTTCTGCTGGCAGGTAGTCGCCTGCCAGACTGTCGAGCCCATCTGGCTCGCCCCACAAACCCGTCTTCCGCCCCTTCCTCAGGGGAAGGGGGGCGGGTTTGTTCATTGCGGAAGCCTCGCCCGGAGGCGGTCAGCGCAACAGGCGCTTGCGGGTCAGTGCCAGTGCAACGACGTAACCGGCCGTGCCATAGGCCAGCAGCGCAAATACATGCAGACCGATGGCGTCTGGCAGCCGGCCGACGACCAGCGGCCGCGCCAGATCAATGGCGTGGGTGAGCGGCAGCCAGGCCGACACTGCCTGCAGGACAGGCGGCAACTGCGACACCGGGAAGAACACGCCACACAACAGCACCATGGGCGTGATCGCGAGGGTGAAGTAGTAGAGGAAAAAGTCGTAGCTTGGCGACACCGCGTTCATCACCAGTCCCATGCCACCGAAGCAGAAGCCGATGAGCAGCACGACGGGAATGATGGCGAGCGTGAGCCAGAAATTGCCGTACAGCCCCAGCCCCCAGATCACCGTCAGGATTGCCAGTCCCGAGAGCAGGCTTTTCGATACCGCCCAGGCGAGTTCCCCGAACAGTACGTCGTCGAGCGTCATTGGCGCGTTGAGGATGGCGTCCCAGGTGCGTTGCACGTGCATGCGAGAAAAGCTCGAATACAGCACCTCGAAGGTCGCGGCGTTCATCGTGCTGTAGGCCACGGTGCCGGCGGCGAGGAAGGTCAGATAGGACATGCCGTCCACATCCGGCAACAGGCTGCCGAGGCCAAACCCGAGGCCCAGCATGTAGAGCATGGGGTCGGCGAGATTGCCGAGGATGGACGGGATGGCGAGCTTCTTCCACACCAGGTAGTTGCGCTGCCACACCGGGACGAAGCGCCACGAGAGCCGGGGGAGTCTCAGATTCGAACGCATGATGAAAAATCGCTGGTCATGGTTCAATCCCGCAGATCGCGCCCGGTGAGTTTGAGGAACACGTCTTCCAGGTTCGATGGCCGGTGCAGGTAGCGCAGGGCGGGGGCCTGCTTGAGCGCGTCGGTCACGCGCTGGGCGTCGTCGGTGTAGCAGAAGAGGGTTTCGCCGACGATTTCCGAGCGCCGGCACACGCCGCCGGCGACGTCGCGCGTCCAGTCTGCCAGTCCTTCGCCGTAGACCTCGACCACGGCGGGTTCGATGTGTGATTCGATCAGGGCGCGCGGCGCACCTTCGACCACCATGCGACCGTGGTCGAGAATGGCGAGCCGGTCGGCGAGCCGCTCGGCTTCGTCCATGAAATGCGTGGTCAACACGATGGTCTTGCCGGCGTTGATCAGGCGTCTGAGACCCTGCCAGATGAGATGGCGCGCCTGCGGGTCGAGGCCGGTGGTCGGCTCGTCGAGAAACAGGATCTCTGGGTCGTGCACCAGCGCACGCGCCAGCGTGAGCCGACGCTTCATGCCGCCGGACAATTGCGCAATCTGTGCGTCCGCCTTGCTGGCGAGCCCGGCGAAGTCGAGTAGTTCCGGCACGCGCGCGGCGATGGCGGCGCGGCCCATGCCGAAATAGCGGCCGTAGGCGATGAGGTTCTCGCGCACGGAAAAATCCGGGTCGAGATTGTCCATCTGCGGCACCACGCCGACCCTCATGCGTGCCTCGCGCGCCCGCGCCGGCACCGGAATCCCGGCCAGTTCGATGCTGCCGGCGTCAGGCTCGATGAGCCCCAGCAGCAGGCGCAGGGTGGTGGTTTTGCCGGCACCGTTGGGACCCAGCAGGCCGAAGCATTCGCCGCGTTGCACGTGCAGGTCGAGGCCGCGCACCACTTCGGTGTCGCCGTAGCGTTTGCTGAGGCCGCGCACGTTCAGCACGGGCAGGCCTCCATGAAGGCCTGTTTCAATTCCTTGAGCTTGCCGTGGAAGAAGTGGCCAGCTTCGGGGATGGTCTTGATCGTGAGTCCCTGTTGCTCGGCCCACAGCCGGATCGCGGCCGGCGGTATGAGCTCGTCGGCATCGCCGAAGATGACGACCGTGTCCTCGGGCACGGGGTCGAATTCGTACATGGTGACGGCGGGGGCAACCAGGATCAGGCGGCGGGCGTCGAGTTGCTGGCGCAGCCGGTGCTGCACGAAGGCACCGAAGGAGAAACCGGCCAGCGCCCAGGGCAAACCGGGGTAGCTGGCCTCGACGAAACGGGCGACGGCCAGCAGGTCATCGGTTTCACCCAGGCCTGAATCAAACACGCCATCGCTCATGCCGACGCCGCGGAAATTGGGCCGCACGCTCACCCAGCCGGCTTCGTTGGCGGCGCGGGCGAGCGTGGTGACGACCTTGTTGTCGAGGCTGCCGCCGTGCAGCGGGTGGGGGTGGGCCATCAGCAGCAGACCCCGGCGTTCGGCCTCTGGGTCGTCGATCACGGTTTCCAGCTTGCCGACCGAGACCGGAATGCGCAGCTTGTAGCGCTTCACTTCAGCTGCAGGCGCTCGACGATTCGGCCTAGCTTGAGGTGCTGTTCGAAAATTTCGTCGATATCGGCTTCGTCCACGTAGGTGTACCAGATGCCTTCGGGGTAGACGACCAGCAGCGGGCCCTCGTCGCAACGATCCAGGCAGCCGGCGCTGTTGATGCGGCACTTGCCTTCGCCGTTGAGATTGGCGTGCTTGACCTTCTTCTTGAGGTGATCGCGCATCGCCTGGCCGCCGGCTTCACCACAGCACTTGGCACCGTCGTCGCGCTGGTTGGTACAGAAGAACACGTGGTGCTTGAAATAAGGGTCAGTCATCTTGGGGCAGGTCAGAATATTTGAGGGCGTTGCCGCGCGCCTTGTCGACAGGATACTTGCGGGCATTGATTTCCAGCTTGTCGGCAGCGGCGTCGAGCAGGTCGATTCCCAGCAGGTCGGCCAGACGCGTCAGGTAGATCAGCACATCGGCGATTTCCTGACGGACCGCCTCGTGCTGATCGGGGCCGAGCGCCAGGCTCTGTTCGGGCGTGAGCCATTGGAACGGTTCCTGCAGCTCGGCCGCTTCGACGGTCAGCGCCATGACCAGATTCTTGGGGGTGTGGTAATCCGTCCAGGCACGTGCCTCGGCAAAGGCGCGAATGCGCCAGCGAAGGGTGTCGAGTGTATCGATGCGAGCGGCGTTCATTTCGCCATGATACCGTGCCCAGCGTCGGCCTTACGACAGCTGTGTCGAAGTGCCGACGCCGCCGGGGTGCGACACCGGCCACATGGTCGGCGCGACGGGGGCTTGGCGGTTGGCGCGTGGTTTGCTTGCGGTAGGGCGTGTTAAACGGAATTTCGAATCTGCTCTGGCATAATGCCCCGCAGATCAACTGGATAAGGGAGAGTGGGCATGTTTACGATCAACAAGCAATTGGCGCTGGCGGGCTCGTCGCTGCTGCTCCTGCTGGCGGGCTGTTCCGGTACGCCGGATTACCCGCCTGCTCCAGTCCAGGCCAGCGCCGCAGACTGGAACTATTTGATCGGCCCCGGTGATTCGGTGCAGGTTTTCGTCTGGCGCAATCCTGAAGTGTCCGGGTCCTTTCCGGTACGCCCGGACGGCAAGATGACCATGAACCTGGTCGAGGACATGCAGGCTTCCGGCAAGACGCCGAGCCAGTTGGCGCGGGATATCGAGAAATCCCTCGCAAAATACATCCAGGAGCCGATCGTGACCGTGATCGTGGCAGGTGGCGTCGGCCCGTTCGACCAGCAGATACGCGTGCTGGGCGAAGCGGCGAAGCCCCAGGCGCTCAACTACCGCGAAAAGATGAGCCTCGTAGACCTGATGATCCAGGTGGGGGGGCTCACCGATTTTGCTGCGGGCAACAAGGCCTACATCCTGCGCAATGTGGACGGAAAGCAGCAACAACTCGGCGTTCGGCTCGAGGATCTGGTTCGGGACGGCGATATTTCGGCCAATGTGGACATGCGCCCCGGAGACGTGCTGGTCGTTCCGGAAAGCCTTTTTTGATCGCTGTCGGCGTTCGCTGAGCGCGGGCGGAGTTGCAGTCATGCAACGATTCTTGTTTTGATGGGTGGTATGCATGGATCAACTGCTTCAGCAAATTCTGGGGTACGTCAAGGCGGCGTGGGGGCGCCGCTGGTGGGGTATCGCGGTTGCCTGGCTGGTGTGCGTGGTCGGCTGGACGTGGGTGCTGAGCATTCCGGATCGTTACCAGGCGTCGGCGCGCGTCTATGTCGATACCCAGACCCTGCTCAAGCCCCTGCTGTCTGGTCTGGCAGCCGAGCCCAATGTGGAGCAGCAGATCAAGCTGATGACCCGCCAGCTCGTCAGCCGGCCCACGCTCGAGAAAGTGGCCCGGATGACCGATCTCGACGTGACCGCAAAAACCCCCGAGCAGACCGAAGCCATGCTGAACGGCCTGTCGAGCAAGATTTCGATCGCCAATGCCGGCAGGGACAACCTCTACGCGATCAGCTACCAGGATGCCAACCCTGATCTGGCAAAGAAAGTTGTCCAGTCCCTGCTGACCATATTTGTTGAAAGCAGCCTAGGCAAGACGCGTCAGGACATTTCGAGTTCACAGCGCTTCATCGAGGAGCAGCTGCAGCAGTATCAGCAAAAACTGACGGATGCGGAAAATGCCCTGAAGGAATTCAAGCAGAAGCATATCGGCATGATGCCCGGACAGGGGGGCGGCTACTACGCAAAACTGGCCGAGACCACCGCCCAGCTGCGCCAGGCACAACTCGACCAGCAGGAAGCGGTCAACCGTCGCAACCAGCTGAAGCGGCAATTGACGGACGAGGAACCGGAATTGACGGCAGCGGCGGCAGCGGTGTCGACGAACAGCGAAATCGACGGACGTATCCAGGCGCTAGAAAAGCAGATGGATCAGCTCCGCCTGCAATTTACCGATCTGCATCCCGATATCCAGGCGACCAAGCGGCTCATCGCCAAGCTGGAAGACCAGAAGAAAATCGACCTGGCGGCGAAAAAGGCCGATCCGGCGGGCACCAAAATCCAGAACCCCGTGTACCAGCAGCTCACCATTGCCATCGCCGAGGCGGATGCTACGGTGGCCTCGCTCGGTGCGCGCGTCAGCGAGTACCAGCGGCGGCTGGTCGAGTTGAGGAATGCCTCGAACATGATTCCGCAAATCGAACAGGATTACACCCAGCTGACGCGGGACTACGACGTGTATCGACAGAACTACGACGCGCTGCTCAAGCGCAGGGAGTCGGTGACCATGTCCGGCGAAATCGAAAGCAAGACCGATACGGTGGATTTTCGCGTGATCGATCCGCCTTTCGTGCCGAGCAAGCCGGCCTGGCCCAATCGCCCGCTGCTGTTGTCTCTGGTCACGGTGGGTGGCTTGGTGGCAGGGATAGCCGTGGCCTTCCTGCTGAGTCAGTTGCGCAAAACCGTCACCGACCGTCGCGTCCTGCGTGAACTTACAGGCCTGCCCCTTCTCGGCGCGGTGTCCCGGGTGGAAACCGAGGAAACCAAGAAGCGCAAGCGCAAGGGCCTGTTTGCCTATCTGGCGACGCTGGGGAGCTTGCTGCTTGCCTATGGTGGCGTGTTGATCGCCCAGTTTGTAGTGTCGCGGGCGGGCTAGGGGAGAGTATGAGCATCATCGAAAAAGCGGCAGGCAAACTGGGGGGGCAGCCGCGCTCACCCGCATCGCCCACCGGAACCGAGCGCGCCGCGCCGGCCAGCCTGATCGAGGGCGCGCTCGCCAAGCAGCGGAGCGAGCCGGCGGCCGGTTTCGTGGCTACCCCCATCGAGCCTGTGTTTGTCGAGCGGCCTAGCGAGCCACAATCTGATTCGGAAAGCAGCTTCCAGTCGATCAATCTGGCGCGCTTGCACCGCATGGGCGGGGTGACGCCTGACGCCGAGAAAAGCCAGATTGCCGAAGAATTCCGCATCATCAAGCGTCCGCTGATCGCCAATGCCTTTGGCCAGGGCACAGCCCGCGTCAAGAACGGCAACCTGATCATGGTGACCAGTTCCCTGCCGGGCGAAGGCAAAAGCTTCTGTGCGGTCAATCTGGCGATATCCATGGCCATGGAAATGGATCGCACTGTGCTGCTGATCGATGCCGACGTGGCCAAGCCCAGGGTGCCGGAGTATCTCGGCATCCATGCCGACAAGGGGTTGCTCGACGTGTTGCAGGACAAGGATCTCAAATTGTCCGACGTGCTGATCAAGACCGATATCGCCAAGCTGACCGTCCTGCCCGCCGGCCGGACGTACAAGCGCGCGACCGAACTGCTGGCCAGCGCGGCGATGACCCGGCTGGTGGAGGATATCGGCAATCGCTACCCAGACCGTATAATCCTGTTCGATTCCCCGCCGCTTCTGGCAACCAGTGAATCCAGCGTGCTGGCGACACACATGGGGCAGATCGTCATGGTGGTGGAAGCGGAAAAAACCTCGCAAGAGGCTGTGCGTGAAGCGCTATCCCACATCCAGTCCTGCGAGGTGGTGGGGATGCTGTTGAACAAGACCACACCGACCCCGGGCGCGGATTATTACTATGGTTACTATGGCAGTTACGGCAGATAAGCCGTCCCGCCGACGCGGGGCGGGACCGCAGCCCATGCAAGCGTCGCTGGCCGGCGCTTTTTCTGTTTTCATGGTCCTCGCCGCGCCGGCGCAGGCGCTGGAGTGGAACTTCAGCCCCAGCATCAGCGCAACCGCGACGTTCAGCGACAACGTCAAGCAGAGCGAGACCAATACGGAATCCGGCGGCAGTTTCACCCTGCGGCCGGGGTTCACCCTGCAATCCGAGGGTTCCCGCCGGATCGAGGCCAATATCGGCTACGGCCTGTCGGCCGTGACCCGCTTCGGCGGCAGCGACGGTGACAACCTGTATCACAACCTCGGGTCCAGCCTCAAGGCCGAGCTGGTCGAAGATTTCTTCTTCGTCGACGCGAACGCCAGCGTGTCGCAGCAGTTGCTCTCGCTGTTCGGCTCGCCTGCCGACGCCACGACCAACGACAGCAATCGCGCCACGGTGGGCACCTTCTCGGTCAGCCCCCACATCAAGAAGCGCCTGGGAAGTTTTGCCGAGGCGCAGGCACGCTACACCCTGGGCGGGTCGATCTTCGGCGACAACGCGGCCTCCGATTCGACCATCAATGCGCTCTCCGCCGGGCTGACCAGCGGCCCGCAGTTCAACGATCTGAGCTGGGGGCTGAATTATTCCCTCCGCGAAGCCAATAACCGCACTCTCGCCGACAGCACCTTCGAAAGCGCGACCGCGACCCTGGGCTATGCGCTGACGCGCAAATTCCGCGTCTTCGGCACCGTCGGCGAAGACCGCAACGATTTCATCAGCAACAGTGGAACCGACGGCTCGTCGTACAGCCTCGGCTTCGGCTGGTCGCCGACGCGGCGCACCACGGTGGAGATGTCCGCGGGCGAACGTTTTTTCGGCAAGACCTTCAGCTTCAATGGCCGGCACGAGACGCGCCGCTCGCGCTGGTCGGTCAACTACGCAGAAAACGTCAGCGACATTTCGGCGCAGCTGGCCGAGGAAAGCCAGCAAACCTACTGGGTATGCGATATCGGCAACGGTCTTGCCGGAGCTTTTAGCACCGAGCTGAATCCGACCCCGCCACTGGATACCTGTCTCCCGCAACCAGTCACGCCTTTCCAGCTGGCGGCCCTGGGCGCGGACCTGGGTGGACTGATAGAAAGCGGGGCGATTTCGATTTCGACCGCGAACGGCGTTTTCATCATCAAGAGCCTGAACGCCGGCGTGAGCTGGACCCTGCGTCGTTTCGTGTTTGGCCTGACGGCGCGCGACACCCGGCGCTTCTTCCAGTTGCTGGGCAATGCCGAGGACAGGGTGCAGGGCGTGACTGGCACCGTATCCTACCGGCTGACCTCTCGCACCCGCGCCAACGGCAGTGTCTCGTTGTCGCGTAACCAGGCGGATGCGCAGCTGACCGGAACCACCGCGCGCAACGACGACCTCATGTCGCTGAGTCTCGGGCTCAGCCACCGCTTTGCCGAGAAACTCAACGGCGCGTTGACCTTTCGGCACACGCAACGGGATTCGAACGACGCGACGGCCGATTACGACGAGAACAGCGTGTCGGCGTCGGTATCCCTGGGCTTCTGAACGATGGCTTTCACGGCATGAACCTTGCTGAATGAGCCGGTACCGCGCCGACAGGCGTCTCAACTGACGGGCTGCCCATGTACGAAGACTTTTACCGCTTTAGCGCCAAACCCTTCCAGCTGAATCCGGATCCGCGTTTCTTCTTCGGCTCCAAGGGACACAAGCGGGCGATGGCCTATCTCGATTACGGGCTGTCGCTGGGGGAGGGCTTCATCGTCATTACGGGTGAGGTGGGTGCCGGCAAGACCACACTCGTGCGCAATCTTTTCCGCCAGCTTGAAGCTCACAATCTCGTGGCCGCCCAGCTGGTGTCCACCCAGCTGGATGCGGAGGATACCCTGCGCAGTGTGGCGGCCTCCTTCGGCCTGCAGCACGAAGGTCTGCCCAAGTCGGCGTTGCTGAAGAATCTGGAAGACTTTCTCGTCGCGGCAACACGACAGGGCAAACGCGTCCTGCTGGTGGTGGATGAGGCGCAGAACCTCACCCAGCGTGCGGTCGAGGAACTGCGGATGCTGTCCAACTTCCAGAACAGCGAACGCTCGCTGATCCAGACTTTCCTGCTGGGCCAGCCCGAGTTTCGCGGCATCCTGCAAAGCCCGGACATGCAGCAGCTGCGCCAGCGTGTCGTCGCCTCGTATCACCTGGGTCCGCTCGATCCGGACGAGACGCGCGGCTATATCGAACATCGGCTGCATACCGTGGGCTGGCAGGGCGTGCCCAGTTTCGACGAGGGCGCGTTTGCGGCGCTGCACCGGTTCACGGGCGGCATTCCGCGCCGCATCAATACCACCTGCGACCGGCTGCTGCTGTTCGGCTTCCTCGAAGAAAAAAGCCATTTCGGCGAAGCCGAGGTCAACGAAGTCATCGCTGACCTCAAGAACGAAATCGCCCACCAGGATTTTCACGGCACCACAGGTGTGGCTGCGCAGTCTTCCGCTGCGACAGGCGGGCTGGGCGGCGAGGAGATGGCGCGGCTGGCCGGACGCATCGAACAGGTCGAACGTTCGGTCAACCGCATCCTGCCGATCGTGCGCAAGATTCTCTATACCGTCAGCGAGCGCCATGCCTCAGACGAAAACGGGCCGGAACCCGATGCGCGTGAGTTCACGCACTGATTGCCGGGTCTGCACACCATGACTCAGGTACTGTGCGTCGCAGGCGCGCGCCCCAATTTCATGAAGATCGCGCCGGTCATGGCCGCGCTGGCCGAGACCGGTATCGCCGCGCAGTTGCTGCACACCGGCCAGCATTACGACGCGGCAATGAGCGACAGTTTCTTTGCCGATCTGGGGATCCCCCAGCCGGATCACCATCTGGAAGTCGGCTCGGCCAGCCATGCGGTGCAGACAGCTGAAGTCATGAAGCGATTCGAGCCGGTGCTCGACCGTGTACAGCCCCAGGCCGTGCTGGTCGTCGGCGACGTCAATTCGACGATTGCCTGTGCCCTGGTTGCGGCCAAGCGCGGCGTGCGGGTGATCCACGTCGAGGCGGGTCTGCGCAGCTACGACCGCGCGATGCCGGAAGAAATCAACCGCGTCCTCACGGATCAGTTATCCGACCTGCTCTTCACCACGGAAAAAAGCGCGCTCGCCAACCTGACGCGCGAAGGCATCGATCCGGCGCGGGTGGTGTTCGTCGGCAATGTCATGATCGACACCCTGCACCGCAACCTCGCGCGTGCCGTGCCTGCGGCCACCACGCTGGGGTCGGCGGTAGATGCCTACGCCGTGCTGACGCTGCATCGTCCCTCGAATGTCGACGACCCCGACACGCTTGCCGCTCTGCTGGACGTGATCGCCGGGATCAATCGCCAACTGCCCGTGGTCGCCCCGTTGCATCCGCGTACCCGCGCCAATATCGAAAAATTCGGCCTGACCGACAAGCTCGACGGCCTGCGTGTGCTGCCGCCCGTCGGCTATCTGGAAATGCTGGGCCTGATGCGTGATGCGAAGCTGGTGCTCACCGATTCCGGCGGCCTGCAGGAAGAGACCACGGCGCTGGGCGTGCCCTGCCTGACTCTGCGTGAAAACACCGAGCGCCCGATCACCCTCGACGAAGGCACCAATACGCTGGTCGGGCCTTCGCCCGTTGCGATTCGCCGCGCCTTTGACGATGTCATGAACAACGGTGGCAAGCGCGGGCGCATTCCGGAATACTGGGACGGCCGGGCGGCCATGCGCATCGCCCATGCTCTCAAGGGCTGGCTGCCGATGCAGAAAGGATTGAGAGCTGCGTGATGAAGAACGCCATGTCCATTGATGTTGAAGACTATTTCCAGGTGTCCGCCTTTGCCCCCTACATCCGGCGCGAAGACTGGGACAGCCTGCCGTGCCGGGTCGAACGCAACGTCGATGTGATCCTCGGCCTGCTCGACGAAGCCGGTGCCAAAGCCACCTTTTTCACCCTGGGCTGGATCGCCGAGCGTCACCCGCAGGTGGTGCGTCGCATCGTCGCCGGCGGCCACGAACTCGCCAGCCATGGCTATGGCCACCAGCGCGCCAGCGATCTCACACCGGCGCAGTTCCGCGACGATATCGTGCGGGCCAAGGGCATCCTCGAAGATATCGGCGCGGTGGCGGTGCGCGGTTATCGCGCGCCCAGTTTTTCCATCAACCATGAAAACTGGTGGGCCGTGGGCGAGCTGGAAAACGCCGGCTACGTATACAGCTCCAGTATTTATCCGGTCAAGCACGACCATTACGGCATGCCCGATGCGCCACGCTTTCCGCATCGCCCCAATGGCGAGTCGGGCATCCTCGAATTGCCGCCGACGACCGTGCCGATGATGGGCCGCAACCTGCCGGCGGCAGGAGGCGGCTGGTTCCGCCTGCTGCCGTATTCGCTGTCGCGCTGGATGCTGCGCCGCGTCAACGAACAGGATCGAGCGCCGTGCATGTTCTACTTCCATCCCTGGGAAGTCGATGCCGACCAGCCGCGCCAGCAGGGCATCTCGGCCAAGACGCGGTTCCGCCATTACGTCAATCTACAACGTATGCCGGGCAGACTGCAACAACTCTTCAACGATTTTGAATGGGATCGCGTCGACCGCGTTTTCCTCACCCCGCAGTGAACATGTCCGCCGTATCCTTGGCCCCGGTTGCCAGTGGGGCCGCAGTCAAGGTGCGCGCCTTGGTTGAGGCCGACCGGGCGCGCTGGGACGAATATGTGCTGGCGCATCCGGACGCGAGCTTCTTCCATCGCGCGGGCTGGCAATCCGTCATCCAGCAGGCCTTTGGTCACCGCACGCATTTTCTGCTGGCCGAACGGGCGGGCGCAATCGTCGGCGTGCTGCCGCTCGCCGAAATCAGGAGCCGGGTGTTTGGCCATAGCTTGGGGTCCCTGCCATTCTGCGCCTACGGCGGTATAGTCGCCGATGACGACGAGGCAACTCGCGCGCTCGACAGCGCGGCCCAGTCGCTCGCCGCCCGGCTCAAGGTCGGCGCGCTGGAATACCGCAATCAAACGGCGCAGCATCCTGACTGGCCGACCAAATCGCTCTACGTCACCTTCAAGCGGGCCATCCTCTCCGAAGTCGAAGCCAACATGAACGCCATTCCGCGCAAGCAGCGCGCCATGGTCAGAAAGGGCATCAAGGCCGGTCTCACGGGCGAGATCGACAGCGATACCGAGCGCTTCTTCCGGGCCTACTCTGCCAGTGTGCACCGGCTGGGGACGCCGGTCTTTTCGCGCAAGTTCTTCCGCCTGCTCAAGGCGGAATTCGGCGACGACTGCGAGGTGCTGAGCATCGTGCGCGAAGGCGAACTGATCGCCAGCGTGATGTCCTTCTATTTCCGCGACGAAGTCCTGCCCTACTACGGCGGCGGCACGGACGCGGCGCGTGCGGTCGCGGGCAACGATTTCATGTACTGGGACCTGATGCGGCGCGCCTGTGAGCGCGGCCTCAAGGTGTTCGATTTCGGCCGTAGCAAACACGGCACCGGCTCCTTCGATTTCAAGAAGAACTGGGGCTTCGAGGCGACGCCGCTCTACTACGAATATTTTCTGGTGAGTGACCGGACGATGCCCGAGATCAATCCGCTCAATCCCAAATACCGCCTCTTTATCCAGGTCTGGAAGAAACTGCCGCTACCGCTGGCCAACGCGATCGGGCCGCACATCGTCAGGCAGCTCGGCTGAGCATGAAACCGGGCCTGCTGTTTCTAGCGCACCGCATCCCGTTTCCGCCCAACAAGGGCGACAAGATCCGCTCGTTCCACCTGTTGCGGCATCTGGCGCAACGCTACGAGATTCACCTCGGTGCCTTCGTCGACGATCCCGACGACTGGCAGCACGTCGAATCGCTTGCACACTATTGCGCCTCGATGAAGCTGATTCCCCTGCACCCACGCCGGGCAAAGCTCGCCAGTCTGACGGGGCTGTTCACCGGGCAGGCCCTGACGCTGCCTTACTATCGCAGTGCGGCGCTGCTGCGGTGGGTCGAAGGGCTGGCTGCCCAGGGCCGAGTGAGCTGCGGGGTCGCGTATTCCTCTGCGGCGGCCCAGTTCATGCCCAGGCTGCCGGTTCGTATCCTCGACATGGTCGATGTCGATTCGGACAAGTGGCAGCAATATGCACCGGCGCAGCGCTGGCCCCTGTCCTGGCTCTATGCGCGGGAAGCGCGCAGGTTGGCAGAATGGGAGGCACGGGTTGCAAGGGATTTCGAGGCGACCGTGCTGGTGTCCGAAGTCGAGGCCGATCTCCTGCGGGCACGAGTGCCGGATGCCCGGCACAAGATCGGCGCCTACGAGAATGGCGTCGATGCAGCGTATTTTTCGCCTGAGGCGGACTTTCCCGATCCCTACGCAGCCGGTGTGCAGGGCATCGTCTTCACCGGTGCCATGGACTACTGGCCGAATATCGACGCCGTGAGCTGGTTTGCCGAACAGGTTCTGCCGGCAGTACGTGAGGCCGTGCCCGAGGCGCGTTTCGTCATCGTCGGAAGTCGCCCGAGCGAAGCGGTGAAGGCCCTGTCCGGCCAGGCTGGGGTCGAGGTGACGGGGAGCGTGCCCGACGTCCGGCCCTATCTCGCGCACGCGGCGTGCGCCGTCGCCCCGCTGCGCATTGCAAGGGGGGTGCAGAACAAGGTGCTGGAGGCCATGGCGATGGCGTGTCCGGTGGTGGCCACGCCGCAGGCGGCGGAGGGCATACGCGCCGAGGACGGACGCGACTATCACCTGGCGCAGGATGCCGTGACGTTCGCGCATCAGGTGATCGCCCGTATCCGTGAGGCGTCGCGCAACGCGCAGGCGCGCCGGCACATCCTGGAACATTACGACTGGGCACGCAACCTGCGTGCAGTCGATCCCCTGCTGCCCGGCCCGGACGAGTCTGTCGGGACCACGCGGATGCCTGCACTATGATCGCGCCCGTCTCATCCGGTGCATCCGGCTGGCAACGCGCCGGGCTCACCGTCGGCGCGGCGATCCTGCTCGCCTTCGTGCTGTTCTGGCCGACCTTCATGTCTATGGTCGAGGTCTGGGAGCGCTCGGAGACCTTCGCCCATGGCTACGCCATCTTCCCCATCAGTCTGTGGCTGATCTGGCGGCGGCGCGGGGTGCTGGCGCGCATGACGCCCCGGGCGGACGCGCGCGGCCTCGCCGCGATGGCGCTCGCCGCCGCCGGCTGGCTGCTGGCGGATGCCGGCAGCGTGAACGTCGTCGCGCAGTACGCCTTCATCGCCCTGCTGATCTCGACGGCCTGGGCGATCCTCGGCTGGGCTGTGGTGTGGGCGCTGTTTTTCCCGCTGATGTTCCTGTTCTTTGCCGTGCCGGTAGGGGAATTCCTGATCCAGCCGCTGATGGGCGTGACCGCCGATTTCACCGTGGCGATGCTCCAGTTCACCGGCATTCCCGTCTACCGCGAAGGCACGTTCTTCAGCATACCCAGCGGCGACTGGTCGGTGGTCGAGGGCTGCTCGGGCCTGCGTTATCTCATCGCCTCGGTCACCCTAGGCGTGCTCTACGCCTACCTCACCTACCGCTCCTGGAAACGCCGCCTGCTGTTTTCCATCGCCGCCGTCATCGTGCCGATCTTCGCCAACAGCGGACGCGCCTACATGATCGTGATGATCGCGCATCTGTCGGACATGAAGCTTGCACTGGGCGTCGACCACTACATCTACGGCTGGGTTTTCTTCGGCTTTGTCATGCTGCTGCTGTTCTGGATCGGCAGCTTCTGGCGCGAGGACGACCAGCCCGAGCCGGCCCTGCCCGCAGAGCCGGGGACGCTGTCGCGCACCGCGCGTCTGGGCGTCTTGCCGGTTGCGGGGGCGGCGGCACTGCTGGTCGCGGTGGCCCCGCTTTATGCCACCTGGCTGGCGTCTCGTCCCCTGCCAGCGATGCCCGCGCTGACCGTCGCAGCGGCAGCCGGCTGGCAGCCCGCCCCGTCCTTCACCCCCTGGGTGCCGCACTGGGTAGGTGCCGACCGTCAGGTGCGTGTGCCCTTCGTGCGCGAGCAGCAGACGGTGATGCTCGAAATCAACTACTACGCTGCCCAGCGTCAGGACGCCGAGCTGGTGAACTCGCAGAACTTCATGATCAGGCAGAAGGATCCGCAGTGGTCGAACGTGGGAGAAAGCCTGACCACGGTGGACATCGCCGGCCAGCCGCATCCCGTGCGGCAGGCAAAGCTGCGCGGCACCGACGGCCAGCGTCTGCTCGTCTGGCAATGGAACGTTGTCAACGGCCGGCCCACGGTCAACGACCTCACCACCAAGCTGGTGCTGGCCTTTGACCGCGTACGTGGCGCACGTGACGATGGTGCATCGGTGCTGATCGCCACACCCTACGACGATGTGGCGTCGATCGACACGGCGCGCGCCACGCTTGCCCGGTTTGCCGCCGACATGCAGCCGGCAATTGCCCGCGCACTCGCTGCAGTCGAGGCCCCGTGACGGCGCACGTGGTCCACATCGTCCACCGGTTCGACACCGGCGGCATGGAAAACGGCATGGTCAACCTGTTCAATACCCTGTCGCCCGAACGCTTCCGCCACACCGTCGTGGCGCTCACCGACTACGGCGATTTCCGCCAGCGCATTCACGCCCAGCGTGTCGATTTCCATGCCCTGCATCGCGCGCCCGGCCACGGTCTGGGCTGGACAAAAACACTCTGGCGGCTGCTGCGCGACCTCAAACCCGACCTGGTGCACACACGCAACCTTGCCGCGCTCGAAGCGCAGTTCGTCGCTGCCGCAGCGGGCATCCGCGCCACGGTGCATGGCGAACACGGTCGCGACGTGTTCGACCTCTACGGCCAGAACTGGAAATACAATCTGCTGCGCCGCGCCGCGCAGCCCTTCGTATCGAACTACATCGCGGTGAGCCGTGACCTTGAAACCTGGCTGCGCCTGCAGATCGGCGTGCCGCCGCGCAAGCTGCACCAGATATACAACGGCGTCGACGGCGAAAAATTCCATCCCCGCGAAGGCGCGCGCCCGGAAGGCTTGCCGGCGGGCTTTGCCGACGCCGACAGCCTGGTGTTCGGCTCGGTGGGGCGCATGGTCGAGGTCAAGGACTACCCCCTGCTGGTGGGTGGCTACCTCCGCCTGCACCGGCTGGCCCCGGCGCTGGCTGCCCGGACGCGTCTGGTCATCGTCGGCGAGGGCGTGGCGCGTGCCGCCTGCCAGCGCCAGATCGACGAAGCGGGGCTGGCCTGCTTTGCCTGGCTGCCAGGCGAGCGCCACGACATCGCCGAGCTTATGCGCACCTTCGACGTGTTCGTGCTGCCTTCCAAAAACGAAGGCATCTCCAATACCATACTGGAGGCGCTGGCCACCGGCCTGCCCGTGATCGCCACCGCCGTGGGGGGCAACGTCGAACTGGTCGACAGCGGCCACGGCAGGCTGGTCCCGGCCGGCGACGTGGCCGATATGGCACAGGCCTTGCTGGCTTATGGCCAGGCACCCGAAGCGATCCGGGTGCAGGGCGACGCCGCCCGCCGCGAGGCAGAGGGTCGTTTCAGCATCCCGGCCATGGCCGAGGCCTACGCCACGGTCTACGACCATACCCTGGGGCGCTGGAAGGCCGCCGACTTGCGCGAAAACTCGACAGGAACCTGACTCAAGCCATGTGTGGCATTACCGGCATTTTCGATACCCGTGAAGCGAGCGACATCCCACGCGCGCTACTCCATCGCATGAACGAAACCCAGTTCCATCGCGGCCCCGACGAAGGCGGCCTGCACCTGGAGCCAGGTGTGGGGCTGGGCCACCGGCGGCTGTCCATCATCGATCTCTCGACCGGTCAGCAGCCGCTGTTCAACGAAGATGGCTCGGTCGTCGTCGTATTCAATGGCGAAATCTACAACTTCCAGGAACTCGTGCCCGAACTCGAAGCCCTGGGCCACACCTTCCGCACCCATTCCGATACCGAAGTCATCGTCCACGCCTGGGAAGCCTGGGGCGAGGCCTGTGTGGCGCGTTTTCGCGGCATGTTTGCCTTCGCGCTGTGGGACCGCAATGCGGAAACGCTGTTCGTGGTGCGCGATCGCTTCGGCGTCAAACCGCTGTATTACGCCTTCCTCGAATCGGGTGAATTCCTCTTCGGTTCGGAGCTGAAATCATTGATGGCGCATCCCGGCCTGCCGCGCGAGATCGACCCGCTCGCCGTCGAGGAATATTTCGCCTACGGCTACGTGCCCGAGCCGCGCACCATCTTCAAGCGTGTCTACAAACTGCCGCCCGGTTACACCCTGACCCTCAGGCGCGGCCAGGCACGCGCCCTGCCGAAACAGTACTGGGACATGCCGTTCACGCCCGTGGCCGTGAAGGACGAGGCCGAAGCCGAAGCCGAACTGATCGCGCGGATGCAGGAATCCATCCGCCTGCGCATGATCGCCGACGTGCCGCTGGGCGCGTTCCTCTCAGGCGGCGTCGATTCCTCCGCCGTGGTGGCGATGATGGCCACCCAGTCGAAAACGCCGGTCAATACCTGCTCGATCGGCTTCGACGATCCCGCGTTCAATGAAATCGAATTCGCGCAACAGGTGGCCGACCGCTACAAGACCACCCACCACGTCGAGACCGTGGCCGCCGACGACTTCAGCCTTGTCGACAAGCTGGCCAACGTCTACGACGAGCCCTATGCCGACTCGTCCGCCCTGCCCACCTACCGCGTCTGCGAACTGGCAAGAAAGCATGTGAAGGTCGCGCTGTCCGGCGACGGCGGCGACGAACACTTTGCCGGCTACCGACGCTACCGCTGGTTCCGCTACGAGGAGCGTATGCGTTCGGCCCTGCCGCTGATGCTGCGCCGGCCGATCTTCGGCGCGCTCGGCCGGCTCTATCCCAAGGCCGACTGGGCCCCCAAGGTGTTCCGCGCCAAGACCACCTTCGAGGCGCTGGCGCGCGATACCGTCGAAGGCTATTTCCACGGCGTGTCGCTGCTCTCGGACGCGCAGCGCAAACAACTCTTCTCACCTGCCTTCAAGCGCGAGCTTCAGGGTTACGAAGCGGTTGAAGTGCTACGTCGCCACGCGGCGGTGGCCCCCACCGACGACCCGCTCTCGCTGGTGCAGTACCTCGACATGAAGACCTATCTGGCCGGCGACATCCTCACCAAGGTCGACCGTGCCAGCATGGCGCATGCGCTCGAAGTGCGCGAGCCGCTGCTCGACCACGAATTGATGGGCTGGGTGTCGGGATTGCCCACCGACCTCAAGCTGCGTGGTACCGAAGGCAAGTTTCTGCTGAAGAAATCGATGGAACCGTATCTGCCGCACGATGTGCTGTACCGCAAGAAAATGGGCTTTTCCGTGCCGCTGGCTGCCTGGTTCCGTGGCCCGCTCGCGGCCACCATCACGCGCGTGGTGCTGGGAGAGCGCCTGGCGTCGACCGGGCTCTTCAACCAGGGCTACCTGCGTGACGTGGTCGAGGCCCACCAGTCCGGTCGCCGCGACTACTCGGTGATCCTGTGGACGGTGCTGATGTTCGACGCCTTCCTCGGCCAGGTGCTCGGGGTCGAAGAGGCGGAGCGGCAGGCGGCATGAAAATCCTGCACGTCTTCGACCACACCCTGCCGTTGCATTCCGGCTATACCTTCCGCAGTGCCGCCATCCTGCGCGAACAGCGCAAGCTCGGCTGGGAGACCTTCCATCTTTCCGGTCCCAAGCAACTCGACTGCACGGTGGCAGAAGAAGACGCCGACGGCCTGCATTTTTACCGCACGCCGAAACCGGCGGGACTCCTGGCCAGGCTACCGGGCGGCGATCCGTTTGCGGTGATGGGGGCCATCGAAAAACGCCTGCTGCCGCTGGCGCGCGAACTCCAACCCGATGTGCTCCACGCGCATTCGCCCGTGCTCGATGGCGTGCCGGCGATTCGTGTCGGCAGAAAGCTCGGCATCCCGGTGGTCTACGAAATCCGGGCGTTCTGGGAAGACGCGGCGGTCGACCACGGCACCACGACCGAGGGCAGCCTGCGCTACCGGCTGACACGGGCGCTGGAAACCTGGGCGGTGAAACAGGCCGACGCGGTCACGGTCATCTGCGAAGGTTTGCGCGCCGACCTGGTTGCACGCGGCGTGCCGGCGAACAAGATCACGGTCATTCCCAACGCGGTCGACATCGACAAGTTTGAAACCGGCGGGCGCGCCGACCCGGAACTCAAGCTGAAGCTGGGCCTGGGTGCGAGTCGCGTGCTCGGCTTCATCGGTTCGTTCTACGCCTACGAAGGCCTCGACCTGCTGATCGCAGCGCTGCCTGCCATCCTTAAACAGACGTCGGACGTGAAGCTCCTGCTCGTCGGCGGCGGGCCGCAAGAAGCCGCGCTCAAGCAGCAGGTGATGGCGCTGGACCTCAAGGACAAGGTGGTGTTCACCGGCCGCGTGTCGCACGCCGACGTGAACCGCTACTACGACCTGGTCGACGTGCTGGTGTATCCGCGTCATCCCATGCGCTTGACCGAACTCGTCACGCCTTTGAAGCCGCTGGAGGCGATGGCGCAGGGGCGGCTGATGGTGGCGTCCGATGTCGGCGGCCACAAGGAGCTGATCCAGGACGGCAGGACCGGCGTGCTGTTCCGCGCCGGGCACGCGGGCGACCTCGCCAGCAAGGTGGTGGCGCTGCTGAAATACGAGCAGGGCTGGGACGCACTCAAGCGGAACGGCCGCCACTTCGTCGAAACCGAACGCAACTGGGCGGCGAGCGTGGCCCGTTATCGCGGCGTCTATGGCGCATTGATGAAGCCCGTGCGGGAGGCCTTCGTTGGCTGAACTGGTGGTGTTCAGCTCGCTCTTTCCCAGCGCGGTGCGGCCCGGCGCGGGGCTGTTCATCCGCGAGCGCATGTTCCGCGTGGCGCGTCATCGTGCGTTGGTGGTGGTGTCACCGCAGCCCTGGTTTCCCGGCCAGGGGCTGATCCGCCGCTTCCGCCCCGGCTACCGGCCGGAAGCGCCTGCAATGGAAATCCAGCAGGGCATCCGCGTCTATCACCCGCGTTTTCTGGCGCTCCCCGGCGTGCTGCGCCGTCTGGACGGCTGGTCGATGGCGCTGGCCACGGTTGGCCTGATGCGTCGCCTGCGGAGTGAGGGTGCACGGCTTATCGACGCGCATTTTGCCTACCCCGACGGTGAAGCCGCGACGCGGCTCGGTCGCTGGCTGGGTTTGCCGGTGACGATCACCCTGCGCGGCACCGAAGTCCCGCACAGCAAAAACCCCGTCCTGCGCCCCCGTCTGGTGCGAACCCTGGCCGCCGCCACCCACATCTTCAGCGTCTCGGATTCGCTGCGCCGACTGGCGATCGAGCTCGGTGTGTCACCGGACAAGACCGAAGTCGTCGGGAACGGCGTCGACACCGGCGTGTTCCACCCCGTCGGGCGCGAGGCCGCACGCCAGACATTGGGCCTGCCCGCGTCGGCGAAGGTGCTGATCTCCGTCGGCGGACTGGTCGAACGCAAGGGCATGCATCGCGTCATCGACTGCCTGCCCGGCCTGCTGAAATCGCATCCCGATCTGCATTACCTCGTCGTCGGCGGTGCCAGCCCCGAGGGCGACATGCGTGCCGAACTCGACGCCCAGGCCACGCGGCTGGGCGTCGCGGCGCGGGTGCATTTTCTTGGCACGCTGGCCCCGGACGAGCTGAAAGGGCCGCTGTCGTCAGCCGATGTCTTCGTGCTGTCGACGCGCAACGAAGGCTGGGCCAATGTTTTTCTCGAAGCCATGGCCTGCGGCCTGCCGGTGATCAGCACCGATGTCGGCGGCAACGCCGAAGTGGTGTGTCGTCCCGAACTGGGCACCCTCGTGCCGTTCGGCGATGCCGAAGCCCTGGCGCGCGCCCTCGATCGGGCCCTGTCGGTCGAGTGGAACCGCGCGGCGATCCTGGCGTATGCGCAGGACAATCAGTGGGACAGGCGGGTGGCGCAACTGTTGCGGGCGTTTACCCCGCTGCTCGGTGAGCCGCTGCCGGGCACACCGGAGACGGTCCGTTCATGAGCGCCCCTGCCACCGGACACGACGCCCGCAGCCTCGCCACCCGGATGCATCATGCCGCCTGGCGCGTCGGCAAGGCGTTGCGCCAGCGTATCCGGCCGGCAAGGCCCGCGTTGCACGTGTTCGTCTCGGGCATGCAGCGTTCCGGCACGAATCTGCTGATGGAGGTGTTCGACGCCAGCCTGTCGACCGACGTCTACCATGAGACCGACCCGCGTGCCTTCGAACGTTACGAGATGCGGGACGTGGCGCGCATCCGTGCACTGGCCGCGCGTTCAACGGCCCCGGTGTTCGTGATCAAGGCCCTGTGCGAGCTGGATCACATCCGCAGCCTGATGGATGAATTCGCGCCGGCAAAAACCCTCTGGGTCGTGCGCGACTGGCGCGACAGCGTGCATTCCGCGGTCAAGTCTTTTGGCAATTTCGTGCCGCAGTGGCGACGCCTGGCGGCGGGAGACAGCCGAGACTGGCGCGGGCGCGGCATGTCTGCCGACACGCGTGCGCTGCTCGCCCGCCTGCTGCGGGACGACGCCAGCGAGGCCGAAGGGGCGGCGATCATGTGGTATTACCGCAATGTGCTGTTTTTCGAACAAACACTCGAAACCGATCCGCGCGTCAAGGTGCTGTTTTATGAACGCCTCGTGCAGGCACCGCTGGACGCGGTTGCACAGGTCTACGATTTCATCGGCCTGCCTGGATTCAGCGCACGGATCGCGGCGCGGATTCACGCCCGATCGGTCAAGCATCGGGCACCGGAAGGGGTGTCGCAGGACGTCGCCGCGCTGTGTGACGCGCTCCTGGGTCGCTTTGCGGCCTTGCAGGGGGGGGGGCAATGAGCGTACCGGCCTGGTTTGCACGCAGTCTCTTCCGGGCGCAGGAGGCGGCCCTTTCGCGGCCCACCTTCAAGATGCTGGCCGAGCTCGAACACAGCCAGTGGCTGAGTTCTGCCGAGATTGCCGAGTTGCAGCGCCTGCGCTTGAATCTGCTGCTGGCAAAGGCGCTCGCGCACAGTCCCTGGCATGGGGATCGCCTCCACGCGGCGGGGCTGGCCGAGGCTGCGTTTGCAGGGGGAGTGACACTTGCCGACCTGCGCAGGCTGCCCACGATGGACAAGCGCGATGCGCGCGCGCACGTCGATCGGCTGGTCTGGCATGACGCACCCGGCGGCGTGTTTCCCTACACCACCGGGGGTTCGTCGGGCGAGCCGCTGATCTTCCATTTCGGCCGTGCCAGGCAGGCCGCAGACGCCGCCGGCCGGCTGCGTGCGCGGCGCTGGTGGGGCGTGCGGCCCGGCGACCGCGAGGTCTATCTGTGGGGTGCGCCGGTCGAGCTCAACAAGACCGACCGCATCAAGACGCTGCGCGACCGGCTGGTGAACCAGCTGCTCCTGAACGCATTCGAAATGTCGCCGGCGCGCATGGACGATTATCTCGACGCCATCGCGCGCTGGAACCCGCTGGCGATCTATGGCTACGCCAGCAGTCTTGCCCTGCTCGCCGCGCACGCCGAGGCACGCGGGACGAAACGTCGGCTGCCGGCGCTGCGCGTGGTGGCGACGACGGGCGAGCCGTTGTTTCCGCATCAGCGCGAGCTGATCGAACGCGTGTTCGGCGTGCCGGCCGCAGTGGAATACGGCGCACGCGATGCCGGCCTGCTGGCGCTCGAATCCCCTGACGGCGTGCTGCTGCAGATGAGCGAGACGCACATCGTCGAAGTGCTCGACGCGTCAGGCCAGCCGGCTGAAGAAGGCGAGGCGGTGATCACCAGCCTGGTGTCTGAGGCGCAGCCTTTCATTCGCTACCGGACGGGGGATGTCGTGCGTGCCGGCAGCCAGGTTGATCCGGGCGGACGAGGATTGGCGGTACTGGATACCGTCGTCGGCCGGCAGACCGATTTCATCGTCGCACGGGATGGCCGCATCATGCACGCTCTCGCGGTCATCTACGTCCTGCGTGCGGTGCCCGGGGTCGAGCAGTTCAAAGTGGTGCAGCCGGCCATCGACCAGCTTGAGGTGCAGGTCGTGGCCGGCCCACACTGGAGCGATGCGGCGGCATCGGCGGTTGTTGCCGGCCTGCGCGCGCGTCTCGGCGATTCGCTGCGGGTCGATGTGCGCCTGGTGGCGGCCGTGAGTCCGGAGGCGTCCGGCAAGCACCGATATGTCGTGAGCCATGTGCGATTGGCCGAGTCCCTGGCGGAGGCGGCGGCATGAACGGTGCCAACGGCACGGTGACGGCCGTGACACACAGCGGGCGCGCCGGCCTCTGGCGCGTCAGCACGCTGCGCCAGGTGGTGCACGACATGCTGGGCGAAGCCCGCCAGCCCGAACAGGACCATCGCAGCCATCTCCGTGCATCCGTCGAATGGCTGGTTCAGGCGCAGGAAGTTGCCCGTGCCGGCGGCGTCTCGTCCGGCTGGTCATTCGGATCGGGCTGGGCGGACAGCGATCCGGATACCGGCGGGCGTCTGATAGAAACCCTCGCGCCGGCCGCGCTCTACCTGGGATGGCCGCATCTGCCGGCGCGCATCGGCGCGCTGCGCGACAGCCTGCTCGTGGCGCGCGACGCAGCGACGCCGGACCGGGTGCTGGGCCTGCTGGCGGCGCATGTTCAGCTCAACTGCCAGGACAGTCTCGACCAGGCGCTGGCCGATGCCCGGCGGCTGGTAGAAACGCGTTACGAATCCGCCGGGCACGCGGCCCTTGCCGGGCGCGCGCTGGCTGTCGCCGGACGCTTCGCGGGGGAGCCTGCCCTGCTGGCAGCCGCGCGTCGCCAGCTTGCCGTGGTGCGTGCGCGGCAGACACCTTGCGGCTGGTTTGCCGATCAGGCGCAGCCCGCGAGTACGCTGGCGCTTGCGGCGACCCTGCACGACCTGCTTGAAGCCTCGGTCTGGCTCGACGATGCCGAATCCCGGACGCAGGTGGGACGTGCAGCGCTCGCGCTCGCCCGGCAGCTGACGGGCGAAGGCCGCCTCGCGGGGGCGTACGACGATGGCTGGGTGCCTGCGGCCCGTCATGTCTGCCTCGCCGGATTGGCGCGGCTGACCTGTGTCTGGATACGGCTGGCGCAAATCGAGGGCGAAGTGCCCTGGCGCGACGCCGCCTGGCGCGGCCTCGCCTGGATCAAGCGCAACCAGCGTATGCTGGATGACGATCCGGTGCTCCGCAACGGCCTGCCGAGTACGGTTCCGAGCTGGGCCGGGCCACGTGCGTTCCGCCTCGAAACACTGACCATGAAATACTTTGCCGACGCCCTGATGATGGACATGGCGGGCATCGCCATCCCGCCACCCGAACAGACGAGACCGACACGATGAGAGACCTGTTCATCACCGGCCTCATTTTCAGCCTGCTGCCCTTCGTCTTCAAACGCCCCTGGCTGGGCATCCTGCTGTGGTCGTGGCTGGGCTACATGAACCCGCACCGGCTGGCCTGGGGCTTCGCCTACGACCTGCCGTTTTCCATGCTGGTGGGCGTCGTCACGATTACGGCATTCCTGGCATCCAAGGAAAAGAAAGACATGCCGTGGACGCGGGAAACCGTCGTCCTGCTGCTGTTCGTCGGCTGGATGCTGGTGACCACCCTGTTCGCGTTCTATCCGGACGTGGCCTGGCTGCAATGGAACAAGGTGTGGAAGATCCAGCTGATGATCTTCCTCACTGCGCTCATCATCACCGACCGCCGAAAGCTGCACTGGCTGGTCTGGGTGATCGCCTTGTCGTTCGGTTTCTATGGCGTCAAGGGCGGGATATTCACCATCATCAACGGCGGGGCCTATCGCGTGCAGGGACCCACCGAGACCTTCATCGCCGGTAACAACGAGCTGGCGCTGGCGCTGGTGATGACCATTCCCCTGATCCGCTATCTCCACCTCCAGGAAACCCGCAAGTGGATCAGGATCGGGCTGGCGAGTGCCATGGTGCTGACCGGGGTGGCCGCAGTCGGCAGCCAGTCGCGCGGCGGTCTGGTGGCGATGGTCGCCATGGGCTTGTTCCTGTGGCTGAAGAGCCGCAACAAGATCGTCACCGGTTTCTACATGGCGGTCGTGGTCGGCCTCATCGCGGCGGTCATGCCGCAGGCGTGGTATGACCGCATGAACACGATCAACAGCTATGAGGAGGACCAGTCCGCACAGGGACGCATCAATGCCTGGCACACCGCCTTCAACGTCGCCAAGGACAACATCACCGGCGGCGGCTACGAGCTCTGGCGTCCGGCCGTGTTCCGCCAGTACGCCCCCAACCCGTTCAATGTGCGCGATGTGCACAGCATCTACTTCGAGATCATGGGCGAACATGGCTTCATCGGCTTCGGGCTATTCATGCTGCTGGGCCTGCTGGCCTGGATCCGGGCCCGGCAGGTGATCAAGCGATGCAAGAAAGACCCCGACAAGAAATGGGCGGCTGACCTTGCGTCGATGATCCAGGTCAGCCTGGTCGGGTATGCGGCTGGCGGGGCCTTCCTCGGCATGGGTTACTTCGATCTGCCTTACCACCTGATGATCATTCTGGTGCTGGCGGCCAAGTTCACCGGCGTCCTCAAGCCCGAGCCCCGGCCCATCGTCAGCTTCGTGCCGGCCGCGCGACGGCCGCCGTCCGGGCAGTTCGGCTAGGCGGCTCCGTTGGCGGCGAGCCAGCGCTCCAGCATCATCGTCACCCAGATCATTACGCCGTAGTAGCTGGCATGCGGGCCGCGCTGCATAGCCAGCATGTGGTCGAGGTAGGCCGGGCGCATCCAGCCGCGTTTCTTGAAATCCGACAGGCTGTCGCCGACCATTTCGCCCAGCGGCGCATGCTGGTTGGCCCAGACGCCGAAAGGCAGGCCGAAGCCGTGCTTGCTCTTGTTGATGATCTCTGCCGGCAGCAGGTCGCTGAGTGCTTCCTTGAAGAACCAGCGCAGCATCTGCCCGCGAACCTTGTAATCGACGGGCAGCCGGTTGGCGAAGGCCACCATGCGGTCGTCGAGCAGGGGGTAATGCACCTCGATGCCGGCGGCCTCGGTCATCGTGCCGACCTTGCGCAGATCGTTGTCGGCCAGGGTGAACTTCAGGTCGAGATGCATCATGCGGTTCAGGTAATGATCCGAAGCCGTCCGGGTGTAGGTCTCGACCAGGGCGGCGTCGGCTGTCGAAGGATCGACGGCATGGATGAAATCCCGTTCGAAAATTTCGTCGAGCGGCGTGCGGTGCAGGAAGTTGTAGCTTTCCATGCGCAGGGGCAGACCGGTGTTCGCCTGGTCGACATAGCTGCGCAGCTTGGCGAGCGGGAAACGCCGCGACAGGCCCGGCAGATGGGCCAGCGGTTCGACGAGGCCGCGACGCAGCAGCAGGGGCAGGCGGCCATACAGCTCGAACAGGCCCTGTTTGGCGTAGCGTGCGTTGCCGCCGAAGATCTCGTCGCCGCCGTCGCCGGCGAGCATCCGCTCGAAGCCGGCATCGCGGGCGGCGCGTGCGCAGACATAGGTCGGCACGGCGGAGTTGTTGCCGAAGGGTTCGTCGTATGACCGGGCGATGACGGGGATGGTCGAGACGATGTCCTCGGGCTTCAGGTAATACTCGTGGGCACGGCTGGCGAAACGTCCGGCCGCGCAGCGCGCGTAGGCCATCTCGTCGTATCCCTCGGCGTCGAAGCCGATCGAGAAGGTGTCGACGGGTCCGCCGCGCGCGGCGCTGAGCGCGCCGACGACGGTCGAACTGTCGGTGCCGCCGGATAGAAAGGCTGCCGTCTCGGGCGTGTCCACTGCTCGCACCGACTGGTCTAGCAGGGCGCGGAATTCGGCGCGCCGGGCGGCGAAATCGGCGTCGGCGGGGGTGTAGTCTGCACGCCAGTAGAAGCGTGTTTCGAGCCGGCCGTTCTTGAGGATGGCGAGCTGGCCCGGCAACAGCTTGCGCACACCCTGATACAGGCTGCGGGGGGCAGGAATGGTGTGGAAATAGAGATAGTCGTAGATGGCCTGGGGATCAATGGAGCGATTCACGTCAGGGTGCGCGGCGACCTTGCGTGCGCTGCTGCCGAAGACCAGCTGGCCATGACGGTGGGCGTAGCACAGCCGTTCGGCCCCGACGCGGTCGAGGGCGAGGCAGGCGGTACGAGATGCGATGTCGAGCACTGCCAGGGCAAAGCTGCCTTCGATGTGGCTGAGCGAGTGCTCGCCGTGGCGCGCCCAGCCGTGCGCGATGGCGGCGGCGGGACCGCGCTCCTCGTCAATTTGGGCGAGGGCGGCGTCGACGAAGCGGGGGCGTCCCATCACGCCGACCGCCAGACCGTTCTCCACGCAGGTGTCGGCCTTGCCGCTACGCGAGACCGCCCCCAGCCCGAACTGCGGTGTGCTGTGGACAGGGGCAGGGGCGGCCGTCGTTGCGCCATCGGCAAGCGCCATGTGCCGGATCAGTTCCTGGTACGCGCCGTGTTCGCCCAGCCAGCCGAAAATGCCATCCATGGTGTGTCGTGTCGTAGCGATGCGGGATAATGTCGAGACTATATGCGAGCGCGCGGTCTGGCACGAATTCTGTATGCCCGGTGGGGTCTGGTGCGCGGACGGGGCCCGTGCGCAGGCATGATAACGACACTTCGTCCATGAATTTGAGCAATTTTCTCGACAAGATCAGGAAGACCGTGGCGTGGCAGGCTGCCCGGCAGCGCCGTCGCGTGCGCAGCCTGCGCTGGGCGCGGACGTGTCAGCCGGCGACGCGGCCGATCATCGTGGTCGGGTGTTCGCGTGCCGGCACGACCCTGGTTTACAAGCTGCTGTCGGAATCAGACGAAATCGGCAGCCTGCAACGCGAAACCCACGACTGGTGGAGCGAGCTTCACCCTCCGGCGGAGAAGAACTGGGATACCCATGCGCTCGATGCGGCGGATGCCCGCCCCGCCGACCGCGACGCCGCCAGCCGCTATTTCCAGGTCTGGACGGGTCGTTCCCGCTGGGTGGACAAGAACAACCAGAACGGGCTGTGCGTGCCTTATCTGCACGCACTGTTCCCCGACGCGGTTTTCGTCTATGTCAAACGCAGCCCGGGCGACAACCTGAATTCCCTCATCGAGGGCTGGAAGAAACCGGACGAATTCGCCACCTGGTCGCAGGCGCTTCCTGCGACCGTGCGGGTGGAAAACGGCACGCTCGACCGCTGGTGCTTTTTTCTCGCAGCGGGCTGGCGCGACTATCTCGATGCCCCGGTCGAGGTGGTCTCGGCGTTTCAGTACGACGCCATGAATCGCGCGATCCTCGACGCGCGCGCGCGCGTGCCCGCCGGGCAGTGGGTGGAAGTGTTTTACGAGGACCTGCTGCGCGAGCCCGCAGCGGCGATCGGCCGGGTGTACGAGGCATGCGGCCTGCGTGTCGACGAGACGACACGGGCGCGCTGCCTCGCCGCGTTCGATGTACCCTACAACGCTTTCTCGGATATCCGTCTCGACAAATGGCGCGATGGTCGCAACCGCGACAAGATCGAGCGCGTGTTGCCCCGAGTTGCCGAAGTCGCCGCGCGCATGGGGTACCGGTGAGCGGGATCGCGCTGCTGTCGCTCGCCGTGCTGTGTCTGTGGAGCGGGGTGCTTCTGGTTTTTGTCCGCCCGCTCATGGCGCGCTGGCGTGAGCCGGTGCTGCGTCATCCCGTGCTGGCCATTGAGAGCGACGACTGGGGGGCCGGTCCGGTCCGGCAGGCCGAGCTGCTCGAACGGCTGCAGGCCCTGCTGCGCAGCGTACAGGATGTCGAGGGTCGGCCCGCCGTGATGACGCTCGGGGTGGTGATGGAGGTGCCCGACGACAGCCGCATCGCGGCCGACGATGCGCACCACTATCACGGTTTGCCCTTGTCGGCCCCGGTCTTCGAGCCGGTACGGAAGGCCCTGTCCCGAGGTCGGGCCGCAGGGGTGTTCGCGCTGCAGTTACATGGCCAGTGTCATTACTGGCCGGCTTCCCTGCTGGCGGCGGCCCGGCGTGATCCGGCCGTGCGCGCCTGGCTGACCGATCCCGGGCCTGCGCGCACCGAAGCCCTGCCGGCACCCTTGCAAAGCCGTTGGGTCGACGCAGCCGTGCTGCCCTCGCGCGCGCACGACGCGGGTGCCGTGCGCGCGGCCGTTGCAGCGGAAGCAGCGATTTACTGCGATCTGTTCGAAACGCCGCCGGCCGTGGCGGTCGCCACCACGTTTGTCTGGAACGAGGCGGTCGAGGCCGCCTGGCGCGCGGCCGGCGTCGAAACCGTGATTACGCCCGGCCGGCGTGCCACCTGCCGTGACGCCGCCGGGGAGCCGGGCTGCGTGGATCGCAGGATGCTGGCCGGCGAGGTGTCGCCGCAAGGGTTGCTGTATCTGGTGCGCGACGTGTACTACGAACCCGCGCTGGGGCATCGGCCGGCACGCCTGGTCGAGGGGCTGGCGACGCGTGCGCGCCAGGGCCGCGCCTGCCTGGTCGAGACCCATCGCTTCAACTTCCTGGATCAACCCGAAACCAGTCTTGATCTACTCGAACAGGGCCTGCGTGCCGCTCTCGCCCGCTGCCCCGATCTGCGCTTCCTCGCACCAGCCGAACTGGGCCGGGCCATGCGTCAGCACGACCCGGCCTGGATCGAAACGCGCTTCGTCCGCCGCCTGCACGCCTGGCGCGCGCGCCTCGCCGAAATCCCGCGCTTTGCCCGGGTGGCGCGCCTAGCTGGCCTGGGCTGGGTGATGGCATGAGCCTGCCGCGATTTTCCGTCGTCATTCCCGCCTACAACGCCGCGGCCACGCTCGCACGCGCCATCGAGTCGGTGCGTGCCCAGACCTGGCCGGCGCACGAGATCATCGTGGTCGACGACGGTTCGTCTGACGCCAGCGCGGACATTGCGCGCGGCTACGGTGACGCGGTGCGGCTGATCCGGCAGGTCAACAGCGGGGTGGCGGTCGCGCGCAATGCCGGTGCCGCGGCCGCCTCCGGCGACTGGCTGGCCTTTCTCGACGCCGACGACTGGTATGCGGCCGATCGCCTGAAATGGCACGCCGAGTGGATCGCGGAGGACCCCGCGCTGGACTTCCTCACCGGCGATTACGAGTACCGCGACGCCGCCGGCAAGCTCCTCGGCACGTCCATGGCGAGCCACGCGTCCGGACAGATGCTCTGCGCCCGGGCGAGCGACACGCACCGGGTGGTGCTCGACGGCGCGGACGACATCGCTGCCTTCGTTGCCGACCATTTTGGCGACACGCACACCCTGTCGGTGCCGCGTGTGCGTTTCATCGAACTGGGCGGATATCCCGCCGGGTTCAAGGTGTGTGAGGACGTTCACTTCCTCACCCGGCTGGTGGCGCGCAGCCGGCGTATCGGCGTGGTGTGCGCGAGCCTGGGCGTGTACGTCATCCATACACAGAGCGCGACGCGACGCGACCCGGTGGCGGCGCAGCGCGAGAACGTGCGTACCCTGACCGATCTGATACGACTGGCGGGAAACTTTCCGATGCCGGTGCGGCGTGGTGTCGAGGCGAGATTGCGTGCAGCACGCTACAACCTGGGCTGCGCGCTGGCGAAACGCGGCGATCGCCTTGCCGCCGCCCGCGCGGTGTTGCCGACGCTGCTCGCGTCGCCGGACTGGCGTGCGGCGCGCGACCTTCTGTCCATGCTCAAGGGCGCGGCATGAAACTGCTCGTCCTGAGCGAACTGTTTCTGCCCACCCGGGGCGGGACCGCCGTCTGGGCGGCCGAAGTCTACCAACGCCTGGGTGGCCGGGCGATCCACATCGTGACAGCCGACGTGCCCGGTTCGGATGCAGTCGACGCGCGGCACCCGAACACGATCCACCGGCTGAACCTGAAACGTATCGCCTGGCTGCGTCCGGAATCGCTTGCCATGTACGTGCGCTTCTTTTTCAGATCGCTGTCATTGGCGCTCACCCACCGCTTCGAGGCGATCCACGCCTTTCGCGCGCTGCCCGAGGGGCTGGTGGCATGGGCCGTAGCCCGTCTCACCTTCCGGCCCGTGGTGGTGTACGCGCACGGCGAGGAACTGACGACCTGGGGGCGCGGCGGCAAGTACCGGGCCATGTGTTTCACCCTGCGCCGCGCCGATCGTGTCGTCGCCAACAGCCAGCACACGCGGGATACCCTGCTGGGGATGGGCGTTGCGGCGTCACGCATCCACCTCGTCTACCCGGGTGTGGACGTCGACACATTCAGGCCGGGGCTCGACACCACGGGGCTGCGTGCCGCGCTCGGCATTCCCGCCGACGAGAAGCTGGTGTTTTCGGTTGGTAGGCTGTCGCGGCGCAAGGGCTTCGACCAGGCGGTGCGCGCCGTGACCGAGCTGCGCGCCGAAGGCGTGGCCGTGCGCTACGTGATTGCCGGTATCGGCGAGGATGCGGCATACCTGGACGCGCTGATTGCGGAGCACGCCGCTACTGGCTACATCCACCGTATCGGCGCGGTCGAAGATGCCGACCTGCCGCGCTGGATGAATGCCTGCGACCTGTTCGTCATGCCCAACCGCGAAATCGACGGCGACAACGAGGGTTTCGGCATGGTCTTCATCGAGGCGGCGGCATGCGGTGTGACCAGCCTCGCCGGCGAGGCGGGCGGCACGGGCTCGGCCGTGCTGCACCGGCAAACGGGCCTGCGTGTCGACGGCACGTCGCTCGACGCCGTGGTCGAGGCCCTGCGCGAACTGCTGACGCAGGATGCGTTGCGTAAGCGTCTGGCCGAAGCCGCGCGGCAGCGCGTGCTGGCCGAATTCAGCTGGATGCGCGTGGCCGACAAGACCCGTCGGCTGCACCTGTCATCCCCCGGAGCGGATCATGCCTGAGCAGACGCCCGCCTGGCCCGTCGCGGTCTTTGCCCACAACGAGGCACGCAACATCGTCGCCTGCCTCGACAGCCTGCAGGCCGCCGCCGCCGTGCCGCCCAACTGCTATGTGCTGGCCAATGCATGCAGCGACGCCACCGAGTCGCTGGTGCGCAGCTACGCGCTCGATCATCCCAACGTGCATCTCGTTGCGATCGAACTGGGCGACAAGGCCAATGCCTGGAACGTGTTCATGCACCAGCTCGCATGGCCCGGGGCGTCGACGGTATTCTTCATGGATGGCGACGTGAGGGCGACGCCGGGCGCACTCGACATCATGGCCCGCGTGCTTGCCGGGCAGCCGGCCGCCAATGGCGTATCCGCCCTGCCCGGCAGCGGACGCGGCGTCGCGGCCTTCCGGCGCGACATGCTCGCCAATCATGGCATCGCCGGCAACCTTTACGGTTTGCGTGCGGCTTTTGTGGAACGTATCCGGGCTCGCGGCATCCATATGCCGGTGGGGACGATAGGCGAGGATGCCCTGATCGGAGCCATGCTGAAATGGGATTTGAGCGGCGAGACGCGCTGGGACAATTCGCGCATCGTGGTCGCGCAGGCAGCCGGTTTCGAATTCGATTCCGTCTCGCCCTGGCTGCCGCGCGAGTGGAGGAAATATTTTCGCCGCCGCGTGCGCTACAGCGTGCGCGGCTACCAGAACAGGATGCTCGGACGGGCCATCCAGCCGGCCGGCTTCGAGGCGCTGCCGGCCCGGATCGAGTCTCTGTATCTGCGCTATCCCGAGGTTCTCAGGCCAGGCTGGCGCGGTGCGGATACGCTGTTCGACTGTCTGGCGGTCAGGCAGATGCGCGCGGCCTGCAAACGGGACGAAAACACACAGGAGAAATCAGCATGATCAGGATCAGGATCAGGATCAGCATGGGCATGTCGGCACTGGTGTGCCTGGGCGTACTCGCCTCTCCGGCGCACGCCTTCCGACCGACTGACCGCGAGATGGGGACGCTGCCGCCTTTCTGCGCGGCCCGTTTCGATTCCTCGACCTCGCCAGCATTCAGGACCTGGCGTCAAAGCATGGGGCAGGATTTCATGCATATCCACCACTACTGCGCGGGGCTCAATTTCCTCAACCGGGCGTATGCCCGTTCGCCAGGCAAAGACCGGGACGGCACCCTCGCCGCCGCGGTGCGCAACTTCGACTACGTGCTGGAACACACCCGGACGGACTTTTCACTCAGGCCCGAGGTGCTGATGCAGCGGGGCCTGGCCCAGTCGCTCGCCAACAAGCCGGGTGAGGCGATCGGCAATCTCAATCAGGCGCTGACCATGAATCCGAGGTTGCCCCGGGCGTATCTGGCGCTGGCCGACATGCTGGTGAAGCAGAAAAATGCCGCGCGGGCACTGGAGGTGATCACGCAGGGCCTGCGCTTCAACCCGGATGTGCGCAGCCTGCAAAGGCGCTATACCGAACTGGGCGGAGCCTTGCCCTATCCCCAGGCGGAAGCCGGGCCGGTGCCGGTCGAGACGTCCGCGCCGGATGCCGCACCCACCCAGGCCGCACCGGTGGCAGCAACGCCTGCCAACGAGCCGCCGGTGCCGGCTCAGGAAGCGGTGCCCGTGGTCAGCGAACCAAAAATCGGCATTCCGGGCAATCCCTATTGCCGCTTCTGTCCGGACTGAGCCTCGGGCGCATCGACACGCAAGGGTGAAGGCGGTGCTTCCGGCCGGTCGATCGCCAGCAGCAGGCCATGCAGGGTGCGCACGACGTCCGGATGGTGGTCGGCGAGGTCGATGCAGCAGGCCGGATCGTCGTGCAGGTCAAACAGGCGGAGCATCTCGCCGTTTTCCAGGGGCTGGCTGACCAGCTTCCAGCGGCCATGGCGGAGCATCCTGTCCTTGGCGGCGAGAATGCGGTCGCGGTAGGCCGGCTTGATCGCCAGGGTGCCACTCTCGCGGTTGGGGACTTCCAGCAGTTCGAGCAGGTTCGGGTAGCGCAGGTGGCCTTCCGGCAGGCCGGGAATATCGGCAATCCAGATGCCCGTTTCGTTGTAGGCATCGAGTTCGGGGCAGGCCGCCGCACCGGCGAGGCAGGCTGCCAGCGACGTGCCGTCCATGCCCGCCGGCGGCGCGATGCCAACCCGCTCCAGCAGGGTGGGGGCAATGTCGATCGAACGCACGACGTGATCGAGTGTGCCGCGCGCCGCCAGGCGCGGATCGCGGATCACCAGCGGCACACGCGGGCTGGCCTCGCCGATGGCGGAATTGCCCTGGCCCCAGGTGTCGTGCTCGAAGAATTCCATGCCGTGATCGGAGTAGACGACCACCAGCGTGTTGTCTACGATGCCGCAGGTTTCAAGCTGCGCCAGCATTTTTCCCACTTCGTCGTCAAACTCTGCCACGCAGCCGTCGTACAGATCGACGATCTGGTCGAGGTCGAACTCCTCCTTGGGTGCCCCCTGGCGGCGGATGATCTCGAATGGATCGGTCAGCCGTGCCATCGCGAATTTCGATTCGCCCGCGTAGGCCGGGTCGGCATAGCGCGTGTACCAGGGCCATTCCGAGGCGAAGGGGGGGTGGGTGGTGGAGTAAAACACGTTGAGGAAGAAGGGCTGGCTGCCTTCGGTCAGCCGGGAGACGAGGCGGCGCGCCCGTGCGCCCATCTGCCGGGTGAGCGGTACGCCGCCCAGATAATACAGTTCGGGCAGGAGCAGGCGACCGAAGCGGTTGTGGGTGAACAGGGATACGTACAGCCTGAGATCCTTGGGTCCCTGGCGGATCAGGTACTTGAGGTTCCACTGGTCCTGCGGCAGGTCGAGGTGATCGAAACCGAAGGAAAACTTTCCCATGTCGGCACCACACCAGTCCGAGAGCGCCGCCGTGCGGTAGCCAGCCTGCTTCAGCAGGGTGGGCAGGGCGTCCTGGCGCAGCCGGGTTTCATCGTCGCGGGCGAAATTGTCGCGTATGCCGTGGGTGTGTGGCCAGGTACCGGTCAGGAGCGAGATCAGGCTGGGCGCGGTACGGGCGCACGGCACGTAGCACTGCGTGAACAGCGCGCCGGCTTCGCCCAGCCGGTCAATGTTGGGGGTGAGACAGCGCCGATAGCCGAGGGCACCGAGGCGGTCGGCGCGCAGGGTGTCGGAGCCTATCATCAGGATGTTCGGCGGCGCATCGGCCGCGCGCTGAACCCTTCGGCGTGGCGCACGCGGCTGCGGCATCCAGGCGGCCCACGCCAGCGTCGTCGCCACGAACAGGCAGGCTGCCCAGAGCGCGATCAGATCGCCCAGCCGGCCGGCCCGGGCAAGCTCCCAGCTGCTGCCCGACAGCAGCAGCACGGCCAGTCCCGCGCCGAGCCCTTGTGCCAGGAACAGCCGTTCTGGCGTCAGCATCCGCCACAAGGGATAGAGGCGGCTGGCCCGGTAGTGCATGGATGCGACCAGCAGGCCGGGATTGAAGCGCAGCTTGCGGGCAAATTGCAGGGCGAAGCCGCCCAGCACGCCGAGCAGGGCGGCGAGACCGGCAAGCCAGACAGACCAGGCGGCTTCTGCAAGCGTGGCCAGCATGAAGTACAGCAGCACGCCGAACCCGCCGGTGAACAGCATCAGGACGAAGGCCCACAGGGCCAGACGGGCAAGGGCGTAAAGCGTATAGCTGCGGTAGTGCGCGAGCACGTCCGCCTGGATGCGTGGCCCGGTCTGGGAATAATCGAGGAGGGATTTGCCGAGCAGGGCCAGCGTACCGGTGCCGGCCACCGCCAGCGCAGGGACCAGGCCGGCCCAGCGGGCGTCACCCGCCGCGAACCAGGCGGTCAGGCCCGCAGCCAGTGCAACCAGGGCGAGCAGCTCGACACCGATCATGCCCCGGTCGGCAGGCAGCGGCAGGCGTGTCTGCCGCCGCGCCTGCACGGTATCGAAGGTGCCGGCCAGTTCGCCCAGACTGGCGGCGAGGCGCACCAGGAAGAAAAAGCGGCGGCGGGTGTCGAGTGTGAAGAACGCACTGCCCAGATGGCGCAGCACCTTGCTGAACATGTAGGGTTGGGGGTGGCGATTTTCCTGGCGGATGAGAACCTGCGCCCGCGAACGCGAAAAACTCTTGCGCAAGGTGTAAATCGTTTGCGTCCGCTCCGCGTCGATCGCGTGCAATTGCCGCATGCGCGGCAGGTAGCGCAGCGCAAAGCCGCAGGCGGTGGCACGTCTGAGGAAATCGTGGTCTTCGCCGCCGGCCAGATTGTGGCCGGTGGGTCCGAGCTCCACCGAGAACCGGCCGACTGTGTCGAAGACTTTGCGGCGTACCGCAATGTTGCCGCCGCTGGGCAGGCGCGCCCCGGCCGGCAGGCGCTGGGTGTCATGTCCCAGGTCGAATTCGGGAAACGGCCGGATCGGGATGGCGTATTCGCCCTGGGTGTGCACCCAGTCAGGCTCGCTGCCGTCCCAGTCGGGCCAGATGCGCCCGCAGTAGAGGGCGTCGTCGGGGTGGGCGTCCATGCCTTCGAGCACGGCGTCGAGATAGCCCGTCTCGACAGTCTGGTCGTCGTCGATGAAGCACAGCACCTCGTGCCGGGTGTGGGCGATCGCCGCATTGAGCGCGTGGGACTTGCCGGCGTTCGGCTCCTCGATCCACCTCAGCCGCAGTGTGGGGTGCGGGTGCATCTGCCGGAATGCGGCAAGCCGTTCGAGGGTGTTGTCGCTGCAGTGGTTGGCGACGACGAGGATGTCGACAGGCTCCAGTCTCGAATAATCGCAGCCGTACAGCGATTCGAGCGTGCGCAGCAGCGAGGCGCTGCGGTTGTAGGTGCAGATGACGACGGCGAGGCGGGGGGGCGTGTTCATCGGGTGTTCATGTCTGGGAAAAGGGCCTCGGTTGCATGTTTCAGATGCACATATCCCTCACGGTAAAGGCCGGCGCAGTCAATAGCCGGGCGTTGACCGCGTCCGGGTTGCGAATGTAAAGCGTATTGCCGCGCAGATTGTGCCGCTTGTCGAGCGAGACCAGCTTTCTGCTGAAAGGACGATATCGGTAGGTGGAGAAACCATGTGCGAGCAGCAATTGATGAATGGCGTCGTCGGAAAAACCATAGCGCGCCCCTGACTGGTTAAGTTCCACGATGATGGAAACCAGTGCCGGATTGCGCAGCAAGACCGCGGCACCCTGAAACACCTCGTGTTCCCAACCTTCCACGTCCACCTTGAGGAGCTGTGGTACCTGGTCAGCCAGCAGGGTGTCGAGCGTGTCGGTTTCGACCAACACGTGGTCGCCGCTGCGGACTGGGGCTGGCCCGCTGAGCACATGATTGCGGGTGTCCTGGTCGCCCGTCAGCGTGAGTTGGCCAAGCGCACTTCCCACAGCCATGCAGCGGGCGTCGACCAAGGGAGCGATCTGGTTGATCTCGATATTCCTCCTGAGATCGATATAGGAGCTGCGTACCGGCTCGAACGCCACGCTGTGGGCGCCAATGGCGGCAGAGGCAAGCACTGTGTACTCCCCCACATTTGCACCCACGTCGCAGAACAGGTCGTCGGGCCGCAGAAAATGCAGCAGGAAACCCATGTCGGAGAAATCGTGCAGGCCGCACAGGACGTTGGCTTCGCTGCCCCAACGGCCCGGTGTGACGGCAATCTTCGAAGCGTTGACGAAAGGGACGATGATCTGGCAGCCGGGGAGTAGGCGGGTCGCCAGACTCCAGCGCGCGATGTGGTACAGGGAGCGAAACCGGGTTTTCCGGTTCAGGGGGTGAGTGGTCAGATAGCGCAACAGCCTGAGCTTGATCATGGAAGACTCCGGTTCGCCTGCATGGGTGAATCTGCGCGCGCCGGCATCGCATTCCCGGCTTGATCAGCCGCGCGCGCGGCCGTGTTTGCGCAATACCGCCAGCCATTCCTCGATGTGTTTGCCCTCGGTGCGCATGTCCCATTTGTAGCCGGCTCGCCGGAACGGGGTGACGCCGTTCTCCACCGCCCAGATCAGGTCGTCGAGATAGCGCACGTAGTTCTCGTCGTGACGCCAGGGATGGATCGTCCAGTGCCGGTAGCCGTTCATCGACCAGCGCTGGAAGCCTTTCAGCCGGCAGGTATGGCTGAGCGAATTTTCCAGCGGCTCCCCGGGTATTGCCTGGACGAGCGGCAGGCAGGCGCGGAAGCGCGCGGCGTCCATGAGGAATTTGCGGGTCGAGATGAAGTCGGCGGGATGCCAGGGTTCGCGCGCTGGGCGCTCGAACGAGATGCCGGTCAGGCGCTCAAGCCAGTTGCGCGCCTGCGGCGGGCCGCCCTGCGGCGTGGCAACGATCGCCTGCGGCTTGGCGCGCAGCAGCGCGATGCCCTCGTCGATCCAGGAACGCTCACCCTGGCGGTGGAACAGCATGTCGGAGTCGACGTGGAAGAGATAGTCGCCGCTGCAGGCGTCCAGCGCATAGAGATACTGGTAGATGGGCGCACCGGAAAAATCCTTCAGGTCGATTTTTTCGTTGCCGAAGTATTTCAGCAGGATGCGGTGCTGCTCTGCTTCGGTCCAGGGCACAACGTCGACCCGGTCGATCACCTGCTCGTCGAGCAGGGTGTCGAGGATGCGCTCGACTGCGGTTTGCGAACCCTGGATGCGCTCGGCATATTTACCGGTCTGCCGGCCGGGATCGTAAGTGGCGATCCGTTCCGCGAAGGGATAGTTCAGCTGCCGCATCATGTGGCGCAGGGTGGGGCCCAGAAAGGGCGCGTCTGAATTGCAGACGTTGACGGTGAAGCTGACGCGAGGGGTCATGAGCCGGTTGAGGGAGCAGAGGCTGCGGAAGCGGGCGGGACAAAATTCAGCTTGCGGCGGTTGCGCCCCAGCCTGCGGTACAGGCGCATCGACCAGTCGTTGTGCAGGCGATATAGCGCACGCACCGGCAGGGGCAGACGGCGCGGACGGGTCAGCAGCGGATAGCCGCATTGCGCGAGCGTGCCCCCCGCCTCGCTCTCGAACACGCGAATCTGCCAGCGCGTCAGCGCCCGCCGCCACTTGCCCTGGTTGTCCTGCCGCACGCGCTTGAGCTTGCGCGCCGCACCGGACTCACGCCCCGCACGCTGCGCCGGCAGCCAGCGTTCGCCGAGAAAATCGCTGATCGTCCGCATGGTCGCCTCCTGGTCGGCCAGCAGGTCCTCGTAGCGGACTTCGAGGTATTGCGACGACGACAGCCGCTGCCCCTGCTGGCGGCAGGCGTCGACATATTTCTGCCAGTACTGCGCGGCGTAGTAGGTGTTGTAGGCGCTGAAATCGTGGGCCCTGCCAAAAAGCGAGAGAGCGACGTCGCGTCCGTCGCGGATCAGGTGGATGAACTGCGCGTCGGGCCACCAGTCGAGTATCCGCTCCAGGTGCAGGGCGTAGTAGGGCGTCTTGTCTCCCCAGCGGGACTTGCCCAGCCCACGTGCATTGTGCTCGAACAGGCCGCTGATCACCTCGCGCGGGCTGGCGCGGTTTTCCGCGAGGAAGGTTGCGCTCAAGGTCGCAACGTCGAACCTGATGCCGTGCAGGTCGGTATCGAGGAACTCGGCGTTGAAATCGTGCAGGGTGCGCAACAGGCGGGTCATGCCGGCAGGGGTGTCGAGATTGCCGAAACTCGCCTGGCTGCGCTGCATGGGCACGATGAAATGCGATTCGCCAGTGGGGAAGGCAAGATTCTCCAGATCGTCGAGCAGGTATTGCAGCATGGTCGTGCCGGAACGCGGCGCACCGACGATGAAGACCGGGCTACGCGACGGCGGGCTCATGCCCGGCTCCTTCGCCGGTAGCCGACGATCAGTCCGAGCGCGTTCGATGCGTTCATCGCCTGGCGGACCCAGCCTGACCGGCGGGTGAGCCCCATGCCGAGCGTTTTCAGGGTGTGTGCGACGAGTTGCGCTGCAAGAAAGGGCGGGACGCCCAGCAGTGTCCGGGGGAAAGCGGGCAGCCGGTGCTCGCCCTGGCGCAGGCCGGCGCGGTAATGCAGCTTGACGAAATAGCTGCGTGTCAGACGCCAGGGTTCGACGGCGTGCAGGACGGCCATGTCCGGCCGGTAGCGGATGCGGGTCTTGCGGTCGAGCAGGGTGCGAAACATGGCCGCATCGGAGCCGCCGCCCACAACATTGCCCACCCGGTCGTAGCGCTTGTCGAAGCGCAGGGCGGGATCGTCGCGGAACAGCCGCATGTCGTAGGCGACGTTGGCGGTCCAGACGGGGGTGCGGTCATCCTCGATCCAGAACCGCTCCGGTCCGTGATCCACGGCGGCGAGGAAGCCCAGCAGGCTGTCGTCGAGCCAGCCGGGCCGGCGCACCGACTGGAAGTCCATGTCGACGCGTCCGCCGACACACTCGGCCCCTTCGTTCAGGATGGCGTCCGCTGCGGCGGCGATGAGGCCGGGCATGGGCAGTTCGTCGTCGTCGATGAAAACCAGGATGTCGCTGTCCAGCGATTCGGCCACGGCGCGATTGCGTGCCGCGACGATGCCCTGGACGGATTCGGTCACCCAGCGCAGGGCCGGTCCGGGCGCTGCTGCGAGGCGCGCCAGCCGGGCTGCGGTGTCGTCCTGGCTGTTGTTGTTGATGGCGAGGATCTCGAACGGGACCGGGCAGGTCTGTGCACGCATGGCGGCGACCAGCCGATCGAGGCGGTCGGCGCGGTTGTAGGTGCAAAAGGCAAAAGTGAGCTTGGCCATGGTCAGGATATCGGGCGGGCGTTGCGGCGCTTGTCCACGAAATGGATCAAGCCGTCGAATACGCTCGCAGGCAAGAAACTTGCCAGAATGTACTTGGCGTCGCGTGCCCGCCAGCGCGTCTTGCGCGCCGCGCGGCGGAACAGGCGGCGGGAAGAGGCCAGGTCGCGTCGCCAGTGGCAGCGGTAGGCTTCCGGCAGCAGTTGCCCGTAGAGGGTGTCTGCGCGCTCGACCGGATCGAGGTGCGCTACCTGCGCCGGGTGCCGGCGCACGAAGTCCTCGCGCACAGCGACCGCATCGAACAGTTGCTGCCAGCGCGGAATGCGTGGGTCGCCCCGGTGGTAACGGCGTCGCAGGGCGAGGGCTTCGGGTACGCGGGTCACGCTCGGCCGGGTCGGCAGCAGGCGCAGCCAGAAATCCTGGTCCATGGCGGTCGGTCGCCGTTCCGAAAATCCGTGCAGGGCGTCGACAAGCTGACGCCGCAAGAGGACGCTGTTGATCGGCCAGGGGCAGGCCTGCAGGAACAGGCGGGAGGCATCGGCTTCGGCGTAATCCGGCGGGATCGTGGGCTGGGTGTCGGTGGCCGCTTCGCCAAAATCCTGCCAGCCGCAGTAGGCGACGTCGGCGAGGGTGTCCATCATGGCCGCGTGCAGGCGTTCCAGCGCCTCGGGATGCCAGGCGTCCGGCGCGTCGAGGAAAGCGATGAAATTGCCGTGCGCCAGGGCGAGGCCGCGATTGCGCGCGGCGTAGGGGCCGGCGTTCGGTTGGTAGACGAGTCGGACGCGCGCAGGATGGCGGGCCGCCACTTCGGCGACGATGCGGCTGGTGTCGTCGGTCGAGCCATCGTCGACAACAATCACTTCGATGTGCGGGTAGCTTTGTCCGAGCGCGCTCGCCAATGCCTCGCCGACGAAGACGGCCGCGTTGTGGCAGGGCATCACGACGGAAATGAGCGCGGGGTCGAAGCTATCCATTGGCGGGCGTGCGGTCACGCAGTCCGATGAGGCGACGATGCCAGGCTTCGGGCAGCCAGGCCGGCAGCATGTAGAGCCAGTCGCGGGGCGAGCCGTAGCCCTGTTTCATCACGGCCCGGAAAATCTGGCGGGCGGCGGGCAGGTCGCGCTTCCAGTAGCTGGTGTACCCCCGGTGCAGCAATTCTCCCGTGGTCAGTTCGCGCAGGCGGCGCTTGCCGAGGGTGATGCTGAGCGAGGGGTCGGCGGCCAGGAACTTGCGCTGGGCGCGCCAGTGATTGAGGGCAATGCGGGCGCGGTTGCGGGTGATCTGCTCGCCGCCGTGGTGATGGTAGTAGGCGAGCACGCGCGGCACGCGAACCAGAGGGTGCCGCGTGCCCAGGCGCAGCCACAGGTCGTAATCCATGCACGACGACAGGGCTACGTCGAAGCCACCCGCTTCGCGGATCAGCGGGGTGCGCACGAGCGCGCCGTGTATCGGCCAGCGGCAGCCGCCGAGCAGGGCTTCGGTCTTGTCGGGCGTTTCGTAGTCGGGCGGCACGAAAGGCTCGCCGCGGCCGCCAGCCAGCCCCAGGTTCTGCCAGCCGCAATAGGCAAGGCCGGCCTGGGGGGCGGCTGCCAGGGCCGGGACCATGGCGTCGAGGAATTCTCGGTGCCAGGTGTCGTCGGCATCGAGAAAGGCGGTGTACTCGCCGCGCGCTTCCACGAGCGCGCGATTGCGGGCGGCGGCGGCACCGGCATTGGCCTGCCGGAAGACCCGGATGCGGGCGTCCTGGCTGGCGAGGCGTTGGAGCTGCGGCCAGGAGTCGTCGCTGGAACCGTCGTCGACGATCAGCAGTTCCCAGTCCTGCCGGGTCTGTGCCAGTACGCTGCCAGTGCTGGTCGGCAGATGCGCGGCAGCGTTGTAGCAGGGCATGACGATCGAAACCAGAGGAGCCATCGGTTCAGGGTCTGACGAGTTTGCTGAGGGTCAGGCGGGCAATGTCGCGCCAGGCGACATTATGACCGGCCACGGCGAGTTTGCGCGCCAGCGTGCTGGTCGTGTCGCTGTTGAAGACGGTCAGGCGACGCAGGCGGAAGGGGTCGTTGTCGCGCAGTGCCCAGCCGGTCCGGGTCGTGCAGGCGGAGGTGTAGCCGGCCTGCGCCACGGCGGCGGCGCAGCGCGCGTCCCAGGCACCGTAGGGGTAGGCGAAGCTGTCGACGGGCGCGCCCAGGATGTCTTCCAGCGCGGCCCTGGAATCGGCTAGTTCGCGCCTCAGCTGGTCGTCGGAGGTAGTGGGGAGGCGGGGGTGGCTGACGCTGTGCGAACCGACCTCCATGCCGTCCGCATGCAGGCGGCGGAGTTCCGCCGCGTCGAGCATACGCCCCTCCGGGCGGTGCTCGGAGGGCCATCCGGGTGCCCCGCCGATATTGCCGGTGACGATGAACCAGCTGGCGCGCATGCCACGCCTCGCCAGTTCGGCTGACGCCAGCAGGTTGTTACGGTAGCCGTCGTCGAAGGTGATAACGACGGCGCGTGCGGGCAGGGCCGCCGGAGGCGTGGCGGCCAGTTCGCGCTGGGTCAGGGTGGCGTAGCCTTCGGCGGCGAGAAAATCCAGCTGGGCCTGAAACTGCCGCATCGAGACTGCCCAGGCCCAGCGGGGCCGGCCGCCCTCGGGCGTGACGGCGTGGTACATGAGCATGAGTGGGCCGCAAGGCCGGGCGCGTCGGTGCAGTCGGGCGCTGATGGGGTCGATGTTCATGGGGCGGGTACGGTTTGCGGTGCGGACGACTGCGCGAGTTGCGGCCGGAACCGGTCGAGTGCCGCATGGTAGCGGGCGCGATATTGATCGAGTGTCAGGAGTTTTACGTCGACGCCCCATTCCGGCGGGGTGCTGGACATCACCATACGGCCGATCTGGTGGTTGACCTGCGGCAGGTAATGCGAGCCGTCATAGGTGTTCCGCGGGTCTGCCGTGGTGGTGGAGGGAATCGAGAAATCCCGAAAAACCGGCAGGACGGCGGCCGTGGCGTGCAAAGCGTGGGTATAGCCGTCAAGGATGCCGTTGCGTTCCATGTCCGCAATATGCCAGAGACTGACGGGGGGAACGTAGGCCAGAGTGCGGCTGCCGGGAAACACGCTGGCAAGTTCACGGTAGAGATCGACGCTGGCCCTGGAAAACGGGCTTTTCCTGCGGGCTGCCGCATCGGCTCGCCGCAGCGTGGCGTTGTCGAATCGGGCGTGGGGGTTGAATACGGTCAAGCCGTGCTGCAGGGTCTTGACGAACTGCTCGTCGTAATGGTCGGGTGATTGTCTGTCTTCCAGCAGGGTGCGGATGGACAGCTTCAGGCTATCCAGCGAGAGATAGGCGACCAGCGGCGAAGGCGGGTCGCGCCTCGCCCGGACGTGCGCCGGAAGGGTGACGGGGTCGCCCCCATGAACCTGGAAGATGAAGCCGTCGACGCCCACCACCAGATAGCGCGGACGCAGGCCACGCGCCTTCAGGTAGCGGGCGTAGGCGATGAATTCCCGGGGCTGGCCGCTGGAAAACGACAGGTTGAAGCAGCGCAGCGGCGAGAACGCCGACGCGGGCATCCAGGTGGTGCGTGAACTGCCGAAGATCAGGCAATCGTACTGCCGGGGATTGCGCAACAGCTGGTTCAGCTTCGCTTCGCGCTCGTTGAAGCCGATGTTCTTGCCGGTGAGGCGGTTGCCCTGGAAATACCACAGTGGGTCGACCAGCAGGTTGAGGCCGAGCACGAGCGCGCAGACCAGCGCCGCCGTGGCGAGCATGGCCACGACGAAACGCTGGTGATCGAGCGGCGGACGGATCGGCTTCATCAGAACTGAAAATACAGGAACTCGCTGACGCGCGTCAGGTGCAGGACCGCCAGGGCGGCGGCCAGCCCCATGGCCCCGGCCCACAGGCGGGTTGGCTGCCAAAGCAGGCGGCCGGATGCAGCCTGGACACTGTCCAGCGCGGGCTGGAAGCGGGCCACGATCTGCTGGGTGTTGGGCATTGTCCAGGCGACGATGAGCAGCGCCATGATCCAGTAGGGGCTGTATCCCATGGGATCGAACTGGCTGGCGGGAACGCCCAGTTCGGGGTCGAGTCCCAGCCGGTCGAGCAGCGAAAATAGATACCACGCGCCGGGCCAGTTGCTGGGGACGAGTATGCCCTCGCTGCCGCCCATGGCCGCGAGCATCCGCAGGGCGGCATCCACATCGCTGGCGCGGAAGAAGACCCAGCCGACCACCACGGCGAGAAAGGTCAGGGCCCAACCGGCAAAACGCTCGATGGCCGCCAGCCGGGACGGGGCGGCGGGCAGGCCGGACCTGAACTTGATCCAGGCGTGGTTGAGGCTGAGGTACAGGCCATGCAGGCCGCCCCAGATGACGAAGGTCCAGCCCGCGCCATGCCAGAGCCCCCCCAGCAGCATGGTGACCAGCAGGTTGGCGTAACGCCGGGCCGTTCCCTTGCGGTTGCCACCGAGTGCGAAATAGAGGTAGTCGCGCAGGAAGCGCGACAGGGTCATGTGCCACCTGCGCCAGAATTCGATGATGTTGCGCGATTTATAGGGCGAATCGAAATTGAGCGGGAGGCGGATGCCGAACAGGCGCGACAGTCCGATCGCCATGTCCGAGTAGCCGGAAAAATCGAAATAGAGCTGGAGCGTATACGCCAGCGCGCCGCTCCAGGCTTCGAGGAAGGTCAGTGTCTGGCCTTCGGCGGCGGCGTCGAAAACCGGCGTGGCGAAGGGGGCGGCACCATCCGCAAGGATGACTTTCTTGAACAGGCCGATGGTGAAGATCGTCAGGCCGACCGAGAGATTCTCCCACTGCGGCCGGTAGGTTTTTGCCAGCCCGAACTGCGGCATCATTTCCTTGTGGTGCAGCACAGGGCCGGCGATCAGGTGCGGGAAATAGGTGACGAAGAGGCCGTAATGGATAAGGTTGCGTTCCTTCACTTCGCCACGGTAGGCGTCGACCAGGAAGGCAATCTGGGTGAAGGTGAAGAAGGAGATGCCCAGTGGCAGGATGACCGTTCCCAGCGCCCAGTCCGTGCCGGTCAGCGTGTTGACGCTGTCGAGGAAGAAGTTTGCGTATTTGTAGTAGGCCAGCAGGGCGAGGTCGGCGCTGACGGCGAAGGTCAGCAGGGCGCGCTTGCGTGTTGCACGGCCGTCGAGGTGGGCCTGGCTGATGGCGGAGCCGAAGCCGAAATTGAACAGGATGGACGCGACCAGCAGTCCGACGTAGGCGGGGTTCCACCAGCCGTAGAAAAACAGCGAAGCGGCAAACAGCCAGAGCGCGGCGAGCGTCCGGCCAAGGCGGGCAAGGGCGAAGAACCCGGCCAGCGTGACCGGCAGGTACAGGAACAGGAATTCGTAGGAGTTGAACAGCATGTCCGTGCCGCGCCTCAGCCGCGCGCCAGCTTCAGTTTGCGCTTCCAGCGCATCGCCTCGCTGGCGAGGGCCGGGCACGGCAGGTAAAGGAAGGCGAGGCCATAGGCGAGGCCGCCCAGCAGGCCGACGAACAGGATGTGCGGCACGTGGGGGACCAGGATCGACGCGGGGGCGAGGGCCGTGCCGGCGAACAGCACCGCGACCATCAGGCCGTTGAGCACGGTGGCCGGCAGGAGCGCGCGGCCCAGATCGCGCCAGCGCGCGTGCAGCGAACGTTTGGCGAGGATGAAAAGATGCGTGCTCATGTAGAGCCGCGCGGCGACCATAGCGGCGGCCACGCCCTCCATGCCGTATCCGATGCCGAGCCAGATGGCCCCCCCCGTGACGGCGAGCATGATGCCCTGGGCGAGCAGTTCCTTGCCTAGTCGGTTGCGCGCCGCCAGCACGGCGCCGGAGAGATTCTCGATCGCCATCAGCGGCCCGGCGAGGCTGAGGATGATCAGCGGATCGGCCGTCCCGGCCCAGTTCTGCCCGAACAGGGTGACGATGAGCGGTTCCGCCAGCCAGAGGAAGCCGATGTAGAAGGGCATGGCGTAGACGGCAACCAGGCTGAGGCTGCGGAAGAACAGGTAGCGCGAGGTGTCGAGGTTGTCCTGCTCTTTGGCCAGTGCGCGGAAGAGCACGCTGTAGACCGAGCGGGTGATCGATTCGTGGGGGCGGGCAACGAGGCTCTCGGCCTTGTTGTACAGGCCGATGGCCTCGGGGCCCAGGGTGCGCGACAGGACGAAGGTGGGCAGCTGCGCACGGATGTAATGCAGGATGTTGTTGCCCGACGCCAGCAGGCCGTAGCGCATGAGCTCGCGGGCACGTCCGAAATCAAGGCACAGGCCCGGCCGCCAGCGTGCGTAGCGTGCGTACTGGAGGGCCCCGGCGATCGCACTGAACAGGCCTGCCAGGATCAGGCTCCAGGGGCCGTATCCTGCGTAGGCGAGACTGAGCGCGATGCTGTTGTAGATCACCAGGTTGGTCAGTTGGACCACTGTGCGTGCCTTGAAGCGCATGTCGCGGTGCAGCATGTTGCTGGGCACGTTGAAGAAGGGGCGAACCAGGAACGAAAGGGCGGCGACGCGCAGCATGTCCGCATACAGCGGGTTGTCGTACCAGCGGCCAAACCAGGGGGCGGCGATGAAAAAGCCAGCCACGATCACCAGGCCGATCAGCGACTGCAAGGTGAACAACAGGTCATAGTCGCGTTTCGTCGCCTCCTTGGCGCGCACGATCGCCTGTCCCATGCCGCCGCCTGCGACGAAGCCGGCGAGATTGGTGAAGATGAGGATGGTCGCCACCATGCCGAATTCGGCCGGCATCAGGAGGCGGGCCAGGATCAGGCCCAGGGCGAAATTGATGATCTGGCTGCCGGTGTTGCCGATGAAAACCCACTTGGCCCCGTGCCGGATGGTGTCACCGAGGCTCATGGCGTGTCTGGCTGTACTGGTTTGAGCAGTTTTTTCGCAACAGGTCGCAAGCGATCAAGCTGCAAGCACTGCGCCAGATGGAACAGGCCGACCTTGCACCGGATCGGGCGGGCGAGATCGGGCCGGCCTGCGGCTTCAAGCGGGGCGGGGAGTTCAGCCAGATATTCGAGTTCGCCGACCGATGGGATGTTCATGACCTTGAGCATATCGGGCGTGACAGTGTCGACCGGAAAGGCGCGCAGTCCGTCCGGTTGGCCGCAGGCCAGAAATTCGACCATGGTACGGACGCATTTCGCGCAGCGTCCACAATTCAAGTGGCCAGCCGGGATCGCGGCGGCGTCCCAGCACACGCGCAGGGCATCGAGGCGTGCAGGGTTGCGGGCCAGCATGCGGATCTTGTCGAGCCGGCTGAACTGTTCCATGTCGCCGGTAACGATTTCCAGGGTGTCCGTGCCGAAGTAGCTGTTCAGCCAGGGGTGGGAACCATGCGGATCCTGAGTGTGTTCGATATCGTTGTCCGGTGCGATGATGCAACGGAACAGGCGCTTGCCGGCCGCGTGCGCGATGGCCGCGAGGAGGGAGGCGAACTGCCATTCCGCGTAGAAATGCCAGTGCTTCTCGAGTTGCCGGAAATTGACGCAAACGGGAACCAGTGTGACGCCGAGCGAGCGGCAGAGCGCATCCAGACGTTCGATGCTGAGAGCCCAGACATCGGGGCGATCGATCTTGTTGGGCTCGCCCACATCGAGCCCGTGCGCCAAGAAGGCAACGCTTGCCCGGCGTGGATCGCCAGGCGGATGGCGTTCGGTATTCCGGTATAGTGCCGCAGTCGAATCCACGCCGCCGGACAGGAAGATGCCGGTAACGGCCCCGGCTGGCTCGCGCCAGGCCGACAGAACGGGGGGGGCCTCGATGCGCGGCGGGGGACCGGCAAAACGATGTGCGCGCCGCATGTGGCGCATGGCCATGCCGAGCCGTTCGGTCAATTGCACGTCGACCGGTGCGTCGAGTGCGACGCGCGGCTCGCCATGCCATAGGGCGGCCATGACCGAGGCCGTGAGGAAGGTGTGGGGCGAGAGGTGAAACCAGTCAGCGTAGGCTTCGGGCACCGACAGGCTCAGCGTGTGCGTGCCTGGACGGGATTCGTACGAAACGCCGGCCTGCATGCACCAGATGCCGTTATCCCGGGAAGTTCGAAGATCGTGGATGATCATGTCAGTGCGCGAAGCCGGGTCGGCGCAGCAACAGATTGCGCGCCGCCAGTTCCCGCACGGCTGGCAGGCGGGCCGTGATCTGTGCCCGGGTCTCGGTGTGCCGCGCCAGCGCACTGTCCAGGCACTGGCCCAGCGTATCGTTGAGGCAATCGGCGGCCTGCAGGGTGTCAGTGAGCGGGAGGTCGAAATGCTGGTACAGACCTTCGAACTTGTCCTGATAGGTGATCGATACGATGGGTGTGCCGCTGCCCAGTGCGGCGATCGCCAGGTGCATGCGGCCGGTCAGAACCAGATCAAGCTGGCCGACCCAGCGCTTGATGCGGTCGGGGCGTGGGGTTTCCGCGTAACGGACAGCCAGCTTGTCGCTGCCCACCAGCAGACGGTCCAGTGCGCGCAACAGCGTGATGTCGCCCGAACGTGGCTTGATGTCATGCGGGATCAGCAGGCAGGCCAGTGGGCGCTGCTGGGCAAGATTTCTCAGTTGGGCGGCAAGGTTGACCACAATGCGGTCGCTGTCCAGGCTGTTGCCGGTAGCCAGTGCGTGCGTGCTCAGGTTGACGCCGATGAGGGTCTGGCCGTCGGCTCGTGCACGGGCAATCCATTCCTCGACCTCGTCAAGGTTGTCCTGATTGGCGGGGGGCATCAGGAAAGCACAGTCCGCGCAGAGGTTGGCGGTCCGCGCGACGTGTCGCTCAAAACGCGCCAGTGACTGGGCGTCGCGCAGGTTGACGAGCACATCCCGATGCAGGGAGGCGAGCGCCGCCACTGCGGGACGACGTGGACGGCTGTTGAAGCTGAACCCCAGCGTGGTGACGGGCACGCCTAGCCTGACGGCATGGTTGCAATAGGCGGCAATGCGTGCGACGAGGGCGGCACCGTATTTCCCGTCAAGCACGTCGGCACCCATCACGTAGAGGCCATGCTGTGAGCGGATCAGGTGATCAAACGCGCGGCTACCCGATATGCCCTGCCAGGCACGTACCACGGCAACGTCACTCGATTCCGGCACAGCGATACGTTGGTCTCGCTGGCCGATCACGGTGATAACGGCGTCGGGATGCCGGGCGCGCAACCCACCGATCAGGCCGGTGAGCATCGCCAGATCACCCAGCGAACCGGCGATGCTGCCGGTATCGGCGGGAATTACGGCAAATCGGGGTGGCGAGATCGGGGGCGACGCATGCGGCCGGGTCAGTCTCGCCAGCATGAGCGGCCATACCGCCGTCGTGGTGTTACGCAGACCGATTGCAACGTCCCTGACGATGGCCGGAATCGTCATGTTGCGGAGGCGCACAGACGCCTGACCTGTTGTTCGAAACGTGCGCGCGTGAAGCAGGCGGATACGGCTGCATGGCCTTCGATGGCAGTCCGGGCAGGCTTTTCGGGATCGCTCAGCCAGTCCACGCAGGCGCGCGCCAGGGCTTGGTCGTCCCCGGCCACAAACAGTCCGGCACCGCCGAGGTCGGCCTCGAATGCCGTCGCGCAATGCGGTGTAGTCACGCACGCACGACCGTAGGCGAGCGATTCCAGTATCTTGATGTTGGTGCCGCCCCCTGCGTGGAGAGGGGCAATGCTGAACGCCGCATGGCGATAGGCAGAGTCGATATCGTCGACGTACCCCGGCGCACTGACGCCGGGGGACTGCTCCCAGGTGGCTCGCAAGGCAGGCGGTGCGGCACCGATCAGGCTCAGCTTGGCGTCAGGACAGGCTGCCCGGATGGCCGGCCAGCTGCGTGCGAGAAACCGTTCGATGCCCGCACGGTTGGGTGGGTACCACAGCGCGCCCACGAACAGCAGAGTGCGCGAAGACATGGCGGGGTAAGGCTCAGACGGCGGGGCGAAAGGAATATTGGGCAATACGGTGGCAGTCAGGCCTGAGAGGGAAGCGGCGTCGCGCGGGCTGACGACGAAAAAAGCATTGAACCGGCCAAGTTGCCGGCGCGCCAGCCATGCGGCATAAGCCGATTTGAGGTGGTCAGAAAACGAGCCCCCGCCTGCTGAATACTGGTAAGCCCAGTCGTCCAGGTCGACCACGGTGCGGGCTGCGGCAGGCAGTTGCAATTTACACAGGGTGTTCAGATAGCGCCCCACGACGAGATCGTATGCGTCGAGTACGATTCCGGCTGCCGACAGCAGGGCAGACACCTGCCGGTCAGGGCGATACTTGCCCAGACCCAGTGGACGGCTGCGCCACTGGATGCGGGCAATCACCCCTGCGTCTGCCGGCAGGCTGCGGGTGGGACCCGAACCTGGCTCCAGCAGCAGGACATCGACCACGCCGAGCCTGCCCAGTGCTGCATGCAGCAATGCACTGCGCTGCTGGGCACCCGAGCGAGGCGAGAACGGTGTTGCAGGGGTGACGAGAAGTATGCGTTGATTCATCCGGGTGCGATTGCGGTCAGTCGAGCGGGCAAAGTCGACGTTTCATCGAGGGTGACGACCTTCCGACAAATCAGACAGCTCTGGTCAGTGGATATCTTGCCAGAGAAGCTCGCGCCTGCCATTGAGCAATTGCCGTGCCGGCCGCTCGCCAGCCCGTGCTTTCTGCATTCAGTGTTGCGGCCTTTGGTTACAATTCAGGCATTCCCTTCGTTCCCGGGTGCATCATGCAAACCCTTACCGTCGATCTCGGCGATCGTTCCTACCCCATCCACATCGGCACCGGTCTTCTCGATCGCGCTGATCTGATCGTGCCGCATCTGGCGCAACCGCGCGTGGCGGTGGTCACCAACACCACGGTCGCGCCGCTGTATCTCGAACGGCTCACGGACACGCTGACGGCCGCCGGTGTGGCAGTTCATCCCATCGTGCTGCCGGATGGCGAGGCCTACAAGAACTGGGAAACCCTGAACCTGATTTTCGACGCGCTCCTGACCTGGCGCGCCGAGCGCAAGACCACGCTGATCGCGCTGGGCGGCGGCGTCGTTGGCGACATGACAGGGTTTGCCGCAGCGTGCTACCAGCGCGGCATGCCCTTCATCCAGATCCCCACCACCCTGCTGTCGCAGGTCGATTCCTCGGTGGGCGGCAAAACCGGCATCAACCATCCGCTGGGCAAGAACATGGTCGGCGCGTTCTACCAGCCCAAGGTCGTGCTCGCCGATACGGATACCCTGAAGACCCTGCCGCCCCGCGAACTGTCTGCGGGCCTGGCGGAGATCATCAAGTACGGGCTCATCTGGGATGTGGATTTCCTTGCCTGGCTGGAAGGCCACATGGACAAGCTGCGTGCGCTCGACGCCGACGCAATTGCCTACGCCATCCTTCGCTCGTGCGAGATCAAGGCGCAGGTAGTGGGCGAGGACGAGCGCGAAGGCGGTATCCGCGCCATCCTCAACCTGGGCCACACCTTTGGCCACGCCATCGAGACCGGCATGGGTTACGGCAAATGGCTGCACGGTGAGGCGGTGGGGGCCGGCATGGTGCTGGCGGCGCAAACCTCAGAGCGCCTTGGATGGATTACGGCAGCTGACGTGGCGCGTGCAAGGGCGCTGATCCAGGCCGCCGGCCTGCCCGACGTGGCACCCGATCTGGGCCTGGCAACCTGGCTTGATTACATGGGCCACGACAAGAAGGTGGAATCCGGCAAGCTGCGCTTCGTGCTGCTGAAGAAACTGGGCGAGGCAGTGATCACGGGCGACGTGCCGCGCGACGTGCTGACCGACGTGCTCGCCACACCGCATTGATGGACGCACTCGTACCCCAGGGGCACTCCGAGCCACTACGCGCTGAAGCGCGTGTGGAGTCGTATGCCTCCTACGCCGCCCAATCCGGCCAGACCCGGGGCCGGTGTCACCCCGAACCGCCGGCGACACCGCGCTCGGAATTCCAGCGCGACCGCGACCGCATCATCCACTCCACCGCGTTTCGCCGCCTGGAATACAAGACCCAGGTGTTCGTGAACCACGAGGGCGATCTGTTTCGCACGCGGCTCACGCACAGCCTCGAAGTCGCGCAGATCGGGCGTACTCTGGCCCGCTTGCTGAATCTCAACGAGGATCTCGTCGAGGCGGTGGCGCTGGCGCATGACCTGGGCCACACCCCGTTCGGCCACGCCGGGCAGGATGCGCTCAATGCCTGCATGAAGGAACACGGCGGCTTCGAGCACAACCTGCAATCCCTGCGCGTGGTCGACAGCCTGGAAGAACGCTATGCCGAGTTCGACGGACTCAATCTCACCTTCGAGGCGCGCGAAGGCATACTCAAGCATTGTTCGCTGGCCAACGCGCAGAAACTGGGCGAGGTGGGCGAACGCTTCCTCAACAAGCACCAGCCAACGCTTGAGGCGCAGATTGCCAACCTGGCCGACGAAATCGCCTACAACAACCACGATGTCGACGATGGGGTGCGCTCGGGGTTGATCACGCTGGAACAGCTGGCTGAGGTGCGCATCTTTGCGCGGCATCTTGATGCAGTACGGGCGAAATACCCCACCCTTGCCGGGCGACGCGTGGTGACGGAAACCGTGCGCCGCATGATCAACACCCTGATCCTCGATCTGGCCGACACCACGCGCGCGAACATTGCCCGTGCCGGGGTGGACAGTCTGGAGGCGGTGCGCGCAGCCCCGCCGCTCGCCGCGTTCAGCAACGGCCTCCTGGAAGAACACCGCGAACTGAAGCGCTTTCTCATGCGCCATCTTTACCGTCATTACAAGGTGCAGCGCATGAGCGCCAAGGCCACCCGCATCATTACCGATCTCTTCACCGTGTTCACCGGCGATGCCCGCCTGCTGCCGCCTGAGCATCAGGCACGAGAATCGCTGGAAGGGGTGCGGGCGGTGGCCGATTACATCGCCGGCATGACCGACCGCTACGCGATGCGCGAGCACCGGCGGATATTCGCGGTCGAGGAAATCTGAACAGCGGTTCCGCGCGGGCACACCGGGCCGCGTGATGCGGCGCGTCCCGCATCAGTCGCCCGGCGGCAGGGCCCGCGCCACCACCCAGTTGCTCACCTCTCGCGCACCCGCGCGCTTGAGTGTGGTGGCGAGTTCGTCAAGACTGGTGCCGCTGGTCATCACATCGTCCAGCAGGACGATGTGCTGTCCCGCCACCGACGACGCATCGCACACAAACGCGCCGCGTACATTGCGTCTGCGCGCATCGAGCTTGAGGGTCTGTTGCGGCGGCGTGTCGCGCACCCGCTGGCAACTGTCGATGTCGAGCCTGATCCGCAGCGCGCCTGCCAGCCCACGGGCAATTTCAGTGGCGTGGTTGTAGCCGCGCTCACGCAGGCGGGCCGGATGCAAGGGCATGGGGAGGATCGCGTCCGGCCGGGTAGCGCTCGCGAGCGCAGTGGCCAGACAACTCGCCAGCGCAGGCGCGACCGCCAGGCGTCCGTGATACTTCAGCGCTGGAATCAGTCGGTCCAGCGGAAAGCGATAGATCAGTGCAGCTACGGTGCGGTCGAAACCGGGCGGGCGCTTGAGGCAGGCCCCGCAGATCTGTCCCTGTGGGGTGGGCGTGGCGCAGACCGGGCACTGCGGCGCGGTGTACCAGGGCAGGTCTGCCTGGCAGCCCGCGCAAACAGGGGTGCGCGAGGTCGCGCCGCACAGCAGGCAGGCAGGCGCAACAAACTGATTAAAAATTGAGCTGATGTTCAATTTTCATCCGGTAACAATTTGACAGCTGCAGGCTGCCCCCCGGACAATCCAGCCATGAAAGCCAAACGCGTCATCTCCGGTTCGTCCGCCCGCTTTGCGGCGCAGCTGTTCAACATCATCACGGTTGTGGCCTTGACGATTTCGCTGACGGCGCTGCTGCTGGGCAAGCTGCTGGCCAGCCACAAGATCGGTTTTCTTCCGTTTGTGCTGTCGCTGCCGCCGGTGATGATCTGGCTGGGGGCGTCGATCTTCGTCTACGCCAGCATCGCGCATCACCCCAACCCGCGCACCGCGCACTACAACAAGTGGGCAGGCTACCGCTTTTACGGGGTGATGGGCAGCCTGGTGGTGATTGGCCAGCCGATCTACGGCCTGGTCGGCGGCTTCGGCGGCCTGATGCTGGTGCTGGGGCTGGCCGTTGCGATCATCGTGCCGTGGGCACTGTTCGACATCTGGCGCGCCGCGCGCGAAAAATGGCAAGACCTGACCCTGGAGGTGGAACTGTGAGCAGAAATCAGGGTTCCCGCGCAGCGGGATGCCACGTCCGCGAACAGGTCAAGTTGCCACGAGCAGTTCGCATGACCCGAAGAATTCACGAGGCGATAATCCATGAATGACATGAGCCAACCCGCCGTGCGCCGCTCGGTGGCCGAGATCGAGGCGCTGTTCGCGCTTCCTTTCGCAGACCTGATGTTCCAGGCGCAAACCGTGCACCGTGTGCAGTTCGACCCCAACAAGGTGCAGTTGTCGACCCTGCTGTCGATCAAGACCGGCGGCTGCTCGGAGGATTGCGGCTACTGCCCGCAGTCGGCGCGTTACGACGCCGGCGTGGAGAACCAGGGCCTGCTGAATCTGGACGATGTGCTCGCCGCCGCCCGTGCCGCGAAGGCGGCGGGGGCGTCGCGCTTCTGCATGGGCGCGGCGTGGCGCGGCCCCAAGCAACGCGACCTCGAACCGGTGCTCGACATGGTGCGCGAAGTGAAAGCGTTGGGGCTGGAAACCTGCGCCACGCTGGGCATGCTGAAGGATGGCCAGGCCGAGCAACTGAAAGACGCCGGCCTCGACTACTACAACCACAACCTCGACACCGCGCCAGAGTTCTACGGTGAGATCATCACCACGCGCCAGTACCAGGATCGCCTGGATACGCTCGAACGCGTCCGCCAGGCCGATCTGCACGTATGCTGTGGCGGCATTGTCGGCCTGGGCGAATCGCGCACCCAGCGTGCCGGACTGATTGCGCAGCTCGCCGCGCTCGACCCACAGCCCGAATCCGTGCCGATCAATCTCCTGGTGCAGGTCGAGGGTACACCGCTGGCCGGCACCGAGGTGCTTGATCCCCTGGAGTTCGTGCGCACGATTGCCGTGGCCCGCATCTGTCTGCCTAACAGCTTCGTCCGCCTGTCGGCGGGCCGACAGCAGATGAGCGACGCGATCCAGGCCCTGTGTTTTCTGGCGGGGGCCAACTCGATCTTCTACGGCGAAAAGCTCCTCACCACTGGCAACCCCGAATGGGAACGCGACCAGCGCCTGTTCGACACGTTGGGCCTCGCGCCCTTGTGAACCGGTTGGTGTGGTGAGCAGCGCCGCGCTGAACCGGCTGGAACTCGGGCTGGCTGCGCGCCGCGCCGACCAGTTGGAGCGCCGGCGTTCGGTGCTGGACAGTGCACAGGGCGCGCACATCCGGGTCGACGGCCAGGCGGTCATTTCATTTTGCAGCAACGACTATCTCGGGCTGGCCGCCGACCCCGTGCTGGTCGCGGCGGCCCACCGTGCGCTGGACGACTGCGGCCTGGGCGCGGGCGCAGCGCATCTCATCACCGGCCATCACCGTTATCACCACGATTTCGAAACGGCGTTTGCACACTTTGTCGGCAAGCCGGCGGCGCTGCTATTTTCCACCGGCTATCTGGCCAATCTGGGGGTGGTGTCGGCGCTGGTCAAACGGCACAGCGAAATCTTTGCCGACAGGCTCAACCATGCGTCGCTGGTCGATGCGGCGCAACTGTCGGGGGCCACGCTCACGCGCTATCGCCACCTCGATCTGGCCCAGCTCGAAAGCCAGCTAGCGAAGAGCCGGGCGAGCGACAAACTCATCGTCTCCGATCTGGTGTTCAGCATGGACGGCGACTGTGCGCCGGTCGATGCGCTCCTCGATCTGGCCGAGCGCTACGACGCCTGGCTCCATCTCGATGACGCCCACGGTTTTGGCGTGCTGAACGACGGTCGCGGTGGCCTCACGCCCCGCGCTCGCGCCAGCGACCGCGTAATCTACCTGGCCACGCTGGGCAAGGCGGCCGGCGTGGCTGGCGCGGCAGTGGCCGCGCATCCCGTGGTGATCGACTGGCTGGTGAACACTGCGCGGCCCTATGTCTACACCACGGCGTCGCCGCCCGTGCTGGCGGCGAGCCTGATCGAGAGCCTGCGCCAGATCGAGGTGGGCAGCGCGCGGCGGGCGCGGCTGGCCGCCCACGTAACCCGACTGCGCGCCGGTTTGTCTGATTTGCAGGGCGGGCATCTGCTGCCGTCCAGCACGCCGATCCAGCCCTGGGTGGTCGGCGAGAACGCCGATGCAGTGCGGCTGTCGCGGGCCCTGCTGGCGCGCGGCCTGCTGGTGCCGGCGATCCGAACGCCCACCGTGCCGGCGGGTACGGCACGTCTGCGCATCACGCTCTCGGCGGCGCACAGCGACGCCGACGTGATGCATCTGATCGAGGCGCTGCATGAACTCGCCTAAGCCGTTTCTCGGCCTGCTGCATGGCTGGGGCATGAACGCCTGCGTCTTCGATGCGCTGGTCGAGGCGCTGTCCGACACCTGCGAAGTGCAGACCTTAACCCTGCCCGGGCACGGCGGTCGAGACGACCTGGCCGACAACTCGCTGGCCGGCTGGGCTCGTGACCTGGTCGGGCAACTGCCTGCCGGCGCGACGCTGCTCGGCTGGTCGCTGGGCGGACAGCTTGCCCTGCGTGCCGCGCTGGATTACCCGCAGACGGTTGCGCGTCTGGTGTTGCTCGCGTCCACGCCGCGTTTCGTCGCCGGGCCGGACTGGCCGCATGGGATAGAGGCGAGGGAACTCGATGGCTTTGCCGGGGCGCTGTGCGCCGACCCCGGGGCGACGCTGCTGCGTTTCCTGAGCTTGCAGACGCGCGGTGTCGAAGGCCAGAAGGCGCTGCTGCAATCACTGCGCGCGGCGCTCGCCAGTACCCCTGCCCCCACGGCGGCGGCGCTCGATGCCGGACTCACCCTGTTGCGCGAAACCGACCTGCGCGCTGAACTGGGGCAGGTGTCACAGCCCGTGCTGGTCGTACACGGCGGGCTGGACACGCTGTCGCCCGCTGCGGCTGGCGCGCATCTGGCCGCCCGACTGCCAACTGCGCGCCTGCTCGAACTGCCGCGCGCCGGTCATGCCCCCCACCTGTCGCACCCCGGCCTTGTGGTCGACGCCCTGCGAGCGTTCTGCCATGCGTGAAGACCCGCTGGACCTCACCGCCGTGAGGCGGGCATTCGATCAGGCCGCAGCCCACTACGACGCCCACGCTGTGCTCCAGCGCGAGGTCTGCGACCGCCTGCTGGAGCGGCTCGATTTCGTCAGCCTCAATCCGGCGACCGTGCTGGATCTGGGTGCAGGCACCGGCTATGGTCTGGAGCGCTTGCGCCTGCGTTACCCCGCTGCCGGACTGGTCGCGCTCGATATCGCGCCCGCCATGCTGACCTTAGCGCGCGAGCGTTTCCCGCGCCCCGGCTGGCTTGACCGGGCGCGTGCGCTATTTCCGGCAACCGGCGGGGCGGGCGTGCCGCATTTCGTGTGTGCCGACATGGCGGCCTTGCCGCTCGCCGCCAACAGCGTGCAGCTGGTCTGGTCGAGCCTCGCGCTCCAGTGGGCGCAGGACCTTGAGGCCACGCTCAAGGGCATACACCGCACGCTGGCCCCCGGCGGCCTGCTGATGTTCGCCACCTTCGGGCCGGATACGCTGAAAGAGCTGCGGGCGGCGTTTGCAGAAATCGATGCCACCCCCCACGTCAACCGCTTCACGGACCTGCACGACGTCGGCGACATGCTGGTACACGCCGGCTTTGCTCATCCCGTGATGGAAATGGAAATGCTCACACTCACCTATGCCGATCTCAAGGCGCTGATGCGCGACCTCAAGGGCATCGGCGCGCACAACTCGGCGGCCGACCGTCGCCGTGGCCTGCTGGGGAAATCGGCCTGGAAGCGCCTGGAAGCGGCCTATGAAGCCAACCGCATCGAGGGGCGCTTACCTGCCACCTTCGAAGTGATCTATGGCCATGCCTGGGCAGGCGACAAGCTCACCCGCGAAGACGGCCGGCAGGTGATCCAGATGAAGATAGGCGCGCGCCGCGCCGGGCTGGTCAGGCCATGACGGCGCGCACGCTGTTCGTTACCGGTACCGATACCGGCGTGGGCAAGACGCGCATCGCCTCGGCACTCATCCGGCTGCTGGTGGCGCAAGGCGTGCGCACGGTCGGGATGAAGCCCGTGGCAGCCGGTGCCGAGCCTGGCCAGCTCAACGAGGACGTGGCTGTGTTGCGGGCGGCCGGCGATGTCGACGCTTCGCTGGCGGATATCAACCCCTACGCCTTCGACGCGGCGATTGCCCCGCACATTGCGGCGCAGCAGGCGGGAGTCACTATCGACATCGAAGTCATCGCGGCGGCCCACGCCCGGCTCGCGTCGCGTGCGGACGTGGTGGTGGTGGAAGGCGCGGGCGGCTGGCGGGTGCCGCTGTCCGACACGACCGACATGGCTGATCTTGCCGCGCGCCTGGGCGGTGCGGTAGTGCTGGTGGTCGGCCTGCGGCTGGGCTGCCTCAACCATGCGGTGCTCACGGCCGAGGCCATCCGCAACCGGGGCCTGCCCTGGGCGGGCTGGGTGGCCAACCGCATCGATCCGCACATGACGAGCGCGGCGGAAAACCTTGCCAGCCTGCATCTGCGTTTGCCCGGGCCCTGCCTTGGCGTAGAGCCCTATTCGAGTGAGCTACCTTCGATGAGCGGTCTGACCCTGCCAGCAGGATTAGTATCTCAGAATAGTCGGGAATAACGATATTTAATAAGTAAATCAATAAGTTAATGCGCACAACCTGCTTGTGTTGTAGGGGCCGCAGCGGGATACTTGTCTGCGACAGATTGCCGCATCGTCCACTTCCCTCTATGGAATCACCTGACATGGAAGGCGTTGCACAAGAACCCGCCCGTGCTTTTGTGTTTCATTCGAGCCCGCGCAGTTCGCTGACACGCACGCAGGCCCGCCTGGCCTTCTGGGCGCTGGCGGGGGTGAGTTTTGGGGTGGCGATGGCCTTCGCAGCCCTGGGTTACTGGCCGATCCTTCCCTTTGCCGGCCTGGAAATCGGCATCCTGGCCTGGGCCTTTGATGCCCTGCGCGAACGGGAACGGGATTTCGAAACCCTCACCATCGACGGCGACGCGGTGGTGCTCGAGTGGCGTCATGCCCGGCAGTGCGGCCGGCGCGAGATGAACCGGCAGTGGATGCGCGTCGAGCTCGACTGTGCCGGGCCGGGCCGGGCCTGCCGTCTCCGTGTGCGCTCACACGGGCGCGACACCGAAGTGGGGCAGTTTTTGAGCGACGACGCCCGGCAGCAGCTGGCCGCCACGCTACGCAGCAAATTGCAAGTCTGAAGCGGCGACAAGACCGCAACGGCGCTTTGATCGAAATGACCTGATCGAAACAGCCGATTGAATCGAACAACCAGACGAGAGAGAACGGGGGCGTGATGAGGAAGACCGGAACCAGACTGGCGGCATGGGCGACACTGCTGTCGGCAAGCGGGGCCGCAACGGCCGACTACGCCTACAACCTGCAGGCACCCGCCAGCCAGATCGCGCGCGACGTGTTCCAGTTGCACAACTGGATCATGCTGGTCTGCCTGGGCATCTTCATCGTGGTCTTCGGGGCCATGTTCTATTCCCTGATCAAGCACCGCAAATCGGTGGGTCACAAGGCCGCGCACTTCCACGAAAACACCACCGTCGAGGTGATCTGGACGGTGATCCCCTTCGTGATCCTGATGGGCATGGCCTACCCGGCGGCCAGAGTGGTCATCGACATGAAGGACACCAGCAACCCCGACATGACCATCAAGATCACCGGCTACCAGTGGAAATGGGGCTACGACTATCTCAACGAAGGCGTGAGCTTCTACAGCAACCTGTCCACCCCCCGCGAGCAGATCGAAAACACCGCTACCAAGGGCGAGCACTATCTACTCGAAGTCGACGAGCCGATGGTGGTGCCGGTGGGCAAGCGCGTTCGCCTGCTCATCACAGCAAACGATGTGCTGCACGCCTGGTGGGTGCCGGCGCTGGGGGCCAAGCAGGATGCGATTCCGGGCTTCATCCGCGATTCCTGGTTCACGGCTGACAAGATCGGCACCTATCGCGGCCAGTGTGTGGAACTGTGCGGGAAGGATCACGGTTTCATGCCCATCGTCGTCGAGGTGGTGTCGGAAGAAGACTATGCGAAGTGGGTGGCTAAAAAGAAAGGCGCAGCCGACGTTGCCGCAACCGACAACACGCGCACCTTCGACACGGCTGAATTGATCACGCGCGGGCAAAAGGTCTACGAGGCGAATTGTGCGGCCTGCCACCAGGCCAACGGCATGGGGCTGCCGGGGGCCTTCCCGGCGATCAGCGGGTCCAAGGTCGCCACCGGACCCGTCGAGGCCCACATCGACATCGTGCTGAATGGCAAACCGGGCACCGCCATGGCGGCCTTCGGCGGGCAACTGTCCGATGCAGATATTGCGGCTGTGGTGACCTACCAGCGCAACGCCTGGGACAACAAGGTCGGTGACGCTGCCCAGCCGGCGCAGATTGCCGCCGCGCGTGGCGGCAGTGAAGCCGCCGCCCCGGCCGCACAATAAATCACCGAGAGGAGAGCACCGATATGTCTGATGCTGCACACGCCCACGACGACCACGGACATCACGCGCACCCGACCGGGATCATGCGCTGGCTGACCACCACCAACCACAAGGACATCGGTTCGATGTATTTGTGGTTTGCCCTGATCATGCTGTTTGCCGCCGGCTCGATGGCGCTCCTGATCCGCGCCGAACTCTTCCAGCCGGGCATGCAGCTGACGCATCCGGATTTCTTCAACCAGCTCACGACGATGCATGGCCTGATCATGATCTTCGGCGTGATCATGCCGGCGTTCTCGGGCTTCGCGAACTGGCAGGTACCACTGATGCTGGGCGCGCCGGACATGGCGTTCCCGCGCATGAACAACTGGGCGTTCTGGATCCTGCCGGTCGCGGGCCTGCTGTTGATGTCGTCCTTTCTGCTCCCCGGTGGTGCCGTCGCCGGCGGCTGGACGATGTACCCGCCGCTTTTCATCCAGGGCGGCATCTCGTATGACCTGACAATTCTCGCTGTGCACATCATGGGCCTGTCGTCGATCATGGGCTCGATCAACATCATCACCACTATCCTCAACATGCGTGCGCCCGGGCTCACGCTGATGAAGATGCCGCTCTTCGTATGGACCTGGCTGATCACCGCGTACCTGCTGATCGCGACGATGCCGGTGCTCGCCGGCGCGGTGACGATGCTGCTCACCGACCGCAACTTCGGCACGCACTTCTTCAACGCCGCGGGCGGTGGCGACCCGGTGATGTTCCAGCATATCTTCTGGTTCTTCGCCCACCCCGAGGTCTACATCCTCATCCTGCCGGCGTTCGGCATCGTCTCGCAGATCATTCCGACCTTTGCGCGCAAGCCGCTGTTTGGCTACGCGTCGATGGTCTACGCTACCGCGTCGATCGCGATCCTGTCGTTCATCGTCTGGGCGCACCACATGTTCACCGTCGGGATGCCCGCGGCGGCGCAGCTGTTCTTCATGTTCTCGACCATGCTGATCGCGGTGCCGACCGGGGTGAAAGTGTTCAACTGGGTCGCGACCATGTGGAAGGGCTCGATGACCTTCGAGACGCCGATGCTGTTCGCGATCGCCTTCGTGTGTCTGTTCACCATCGGCGGCTTCTCCGGCCTGGTGCTGGCGATTGCGCCGGTCGACATCCAGCTGCACGACACCTACTACGTCGTCGCCCACTTCCACTACGTGCTGGTGTCCGGCGCGCTGTTCTCGATCTTCGCCGGCATCTACTACTGGCTGCCGAAATGGACCGGCCACATGTACGACGAAACGCTCGGCAAGTGGCACTTCTGGCTGTCGGTCATCGGCATGAACATCGTGTTCTTCCCGATGCATTTCCTGGGCTTGGCCGGAATGCCGCGCCGGATTCCGGACTATGCGCTGCAATTCACCGAGTTCAACCAGATCGCCACCGTCGGCGCGTTCATCTTCGGCTTTTCGCAGTTGATCTTCCTGTGGGTGGTGCTCAAGGCCATCAGGGGGGGCGAAAAGGCCACGAGCAAGGTCTGGGAAGGTGCGGAAGGCCTGGAGTGGACCGTGCCGTCGCCCGCGCCGTATCACACCTTTGAAACCGCACCGGTGGTGAAATGAACGCACGCATTCAGGGAGAACCTGGCATGAGCGACAAACGCGGCGGCAAATACCTGACGGCCGCGCTGCTCGCGCTGTTTGCGCTCGGCCTGTTCCTGTTCACGGTGTTCTCGGGCTTGCGCTGACCATGCAACCAGGCAATGGCAAGATGCTGGCCAAACTCACCGTCGCCGCGGTGGCGATGTTTGGCTTCGGCTTCGCGCTGGTACCCTTCTATTACAAGATCTGCGAAGTGACCGGCATCAACAAGGGCGCGGAACAGAGTCTGGTGAAAAATACGCAGGTTGATACCAGCCGCTGGGTCACGCTGGAGTTCGACGCCAATATCAATGAAGCCCTGCCTTGGCGTTTCCGGCCAGAAATCCGCAGCATCAAGGTACACCCCGGCCAGCTGGTTCAGGTCGAATATGAAGTTACCAACACCAGCGATGCGCCGATTGTGGGTCAGGCCGTGCCCAGTTACGGCCCGGCCCGCGCGGCTGCGGCATTCAAGAAGATCGAGTGCTTCTGCTTTACCCCGCAGACCCTGGCCGCCGGCGAGACGCGCAGGATGCCGGTGCTGTTCGTGCTTGATCCGGCGCTGGAGGCGGATCTGCATACCGTCACCCTCTCGTACACATTCTTCGAAACCGGCGGTCAGGCGAAAACGCAGGCGCGCTCCGTGAAGGAGGGGTGAGACATGGCGGGCAGCAACCTCAAGGCTGCGCTCGCCGTGTTCTGGAGTTTTTTCGGCGTGCGTCGGCGACGCGACTACGACGCCGACGCACAGAGCCTGACGCCGGCGCAGGTCATCGTCGCCGGCCTGATCGGCGCGGCGGTATTTGTGCTGACGATGTTCCTGCTGGTGTATCTGGCAATGCGGTTCCTGTAATGAGAGGTTCCTGAAAACGAACGACGGAAGGGGATGAGATGAGCCTGGCACAAACCGATAAATACTATCTGCCGCAGCCTTCGATCTGGCCCATCGTGGGGTCCGTGGCGCTGTTGTTGATGGCGGTTGGCGGCACGATGACGATGCGCGAAATCGACGGCGGGCTGTGGATCCTGCTGGCTGGTCTCGCGATCATGTTCTACATGATGTTCGGCTGGTTTGGCGAAGTCATCCGCGACAGCGAGGCGGGACGCTTCAACAAGCAGGTCGATGGCTCGTACCGCTGGTCGATGAGTTGGTTCATCTTCTCCGAGGTGATGTTCTTCGCCGCGTTCTTCGGTGCGCTGTTCTACACCCGCGTGCTCTCTGTGCCCTGGCTCGCCGAAGGCGACACCATGCAGCAGCTGTGGCCGGCTTTCCAGGCCACCTGGCCGACGGCCGGTCCGGGGCTCACTGCAGACGGATTCCAGTTCACCCCCATGGGAGCCTGGGGCATCCCGGCGATCAACACCCTGCTGCTGCTGAGCTCGGGCGTGACCATCACCTGGGCGCACTGGGGACTCAAAAAAGACAAGCGCGGCCAGCTGATCCTGGGCTTGGCGATGACCGTCGCGCTGGGACTCGTGTTTCTCGGCCTGCAGATCTACGAGTACATTCATGCGTACGAGGAACTCGGGCTGACGCTGGGCGCAGGTGTGTACGGGGCGACCTTCTTCATGCTCACCGGCTTCCACGGCTTTCATGTGCTGGTCGGCACCACCATGCTGGTGGTCATGCTGGGGCGGTCGATCGCGGGACATTTCACCGCGGAGCATCATTTTGCCTTCGAGGCGGTGTCCTGGTATTGGCACTTCGTCGACGTGGTCTGGGTGATACTCTTCGTGCTGGTGTACTGGTTGATTTGAAAAACGGGCGAGGCAGACAGAGAGCCGCCTCGGGCGGCTTTTTGTTGCCGGGCGGGTTGGTCAGCGCAGGCCGTTCTGCGGCACGATGCCGAAGTAGTAGCCGGCCATCAGCAGGATGAATAGTGACAGCGAGAGCACGACCCGCACGGTGAGCATCTTGACAGTGCGATCGCTCTGGCCTTTGTCCTTAATGAGATAGTAGAGCGCACTGCCGAGACTGGCCAGAATGAGGACGATGAACAGCAAGGCAAGAATACGCATGGCAGGAGGCTCGCGGCAAAAGTCCAGTCTAACCGGATCGTCCCTGCCATGCACTTGCTGAAGCTGCGTGTCGGCCGGTGGGTGTTTGCCCCCACGCTGTTGCCGACACTGGCCGCATTGTTTTTCTTCCTTCTGACACTCTGGCTGGGCAACTGGCAAAGCGGGCGGGCCGAGGAAAAGCGCGCGATGCAGGTGCGTGTCGATGCGGCGATGCGCGAGCCGCCGGTGCATGTGGGGGCCGAGGCGCTCGATCGGGTGAGTGTGCTCGATCGCCGCATCGAGGTTACGGGCCGCTTCGACGACGCGCATACCATCCTGCTCGATAACCGGGTGTACCAGGGACGGGCGGGGTATCACGTGCTGACGCCTCTCAGGATCGAAGGCGGCACGCGTGCGCTTCTGGTCAATCGCGGCTGGCTGCCGGCCGGTGCGGACCGGTCGCGCGTACCGCATCCGCCCGTGGCGACGGACATGGTTCATCTGGAAGGTCGCGCTATCGATCCGCATAGCCGTTATCTCGAGCTGGGCAATGCCAGCCCGCAGGGGCGGGTGTGGCAGAACCTCGACTTCGAACGCTATGCTGCGCAGGTCGGGCTGCCCCTTCAGCCAGTGCTGATGCTGCAGACGAGCCCGCAGCCCGATGGCCTGATGCGCGACTGGCCGCGCCCCGACACCGGTGTGGTCACCCATGTCGGCTACGCGTTCCAGTGGTACAGTCTGGCCTCGACGCTGGCGGTGCTGTGGTTGGCGCTGAATATCAGACGCGCGCCCACGGAGCCGGCGCGCGGCGAGGAAACGAAAAAAAAATGCCCCTGACTTCGCGCGGAAAATTTCTCCTGCTGGTTGCTGTATTCGTGGTGCCGGTCATCGCCGCCTGGATCGCCTATTTCGGCTGGCGGCCGGCCGCGCACAGCAACTACGGCACACTGCTGAAAGTGGTGCCGCTCGCGCATACGGCCGGCACATCGGTGGCGGGCACGCCATTCGACCTTGGCGCATTGCGCGGCAAATGGGTCATGGTGAATCTGGGTAGCGGCGCGTGCGATGCCGATTGCCGGCGGCAGCTCTATCTCATGCGGCAGACGCGCATCGCGCAGGGCAAGGCCCAGTCGCGCATCGAACGGTTGTGGGTGCTGGAGGATGCGGGCCAGCCCGATACCGGTCTGCTCGCCGAACATACCGGGCTGCACGTCTGGCGACCTGCCGATGCCGCCTTTCTGGCCCAGTTCCCCGCAGAGGGCGCGCGTGCGTCGCACATATACCTGCTCGACCCCCTGGGCAACCTGATGCTGCGTTTTCCTGCCAATCCCGAGCCCAAGCGCATGATGAAAGACCTCAAGCTGCTGCTCAAGGCTTCACAGGTTGGTTGAGCCCATGTCCTCTTATCGAACACTCATCCTGCTGACGCTGATTCTCGCCCTGGGCGTAGTCAGCCTCGGGGCGTATGTACGGCTTTCCGATGCCGGCCTTGGCTGCCCCGACTGGCCGGGATGCTACGGGCATCTCACCCCGCACCATGCTGCTGAAAAGATTGACGCGGCGCTGTCGCAGGCTCCGCATGGGCCGGTCTCGCATGCCAAGGCCTGGAAGGAAATGGCGCATCGCTACCTGGCGGGCACACTGGGTCTGCTGGTTCTGGCGATTGCTGTTGCGGGCTGGCGTTTGCGGCGGGAGGCATACGGCAGTCCAATGTTGCCGATGCTGTTGCTGGCGCTGATCGTCTTCCAGGCGCTGCTGGGCATGTGGACTGTGACCCGGCTGCTCAAGCCGCTGATCGTCACGGCGCATCTGCTCGGCGGGATGGCCACCGTGTCGCTGCTGCTCTGGTTGTGGTTGCGTGAACGCGGCCAGTCCGCCCATGCCTATTTTGCCCAGGCCAGTCATCTGCGCGGTGCTGCCACTCTGGGCCTGTTGCTGGTGATCGTGCAAATCGCGCTGGGCGGCTGGGTGAGTACCAACTACGCTGCCCTCGCCTGCACCGATTTCCCGCGCTGCCAGGGGCAGTGGGTGCCACCCATGGATTTCGAACATGCCTTTACCCTGCATCGCGAACTGGGCGAGACGGCTACGGGTGAATTGCTGCCCATGGCGGCGCTGACCGCCATCCATTGGGTGCATCGATTGATGGCGCTGGTTGTGACGCTGTTTCTGGCCGTGCTGGTTGCGCGTCTGCTGCGGGCCCCCGGATACGCGGCCCTGGGGTTGGCGATAGCCGGACTGCTGGTCTGGCAGGTGTCACTGGGCATCAGCAATGTGATGTTCAGTCTGCCGCTCTCGCTTGCCGTGGCGCATAACGCGGGCGCGGCCTGGCTGCTCTGTGCGCTGGTGTGGCTGAATTTCAGGGTGCGCAGGCGATGAGCATGGAGAGCCTGATGGTGCAGGGCGCAGCCTGCCGGTGCCAGCAATTTCTGGCGCTATGCAAGTTGCGCGTGGTCAGCCTCATCGTCTTCACCGCCGTGATCGGCATGTTTCTCGCCGTGCCGGGCTGGCCGGCATGGTCGGCCCTGTGGGCCGGCACGCTGGGGATCGCACTGGTTGCGGGTGCGGCGGCGGCGTTCAACTGCCTGATCGAACAGAAGATCGATGCGGTCATGGCACGAACCCGCGCCCGCCCCCTGCCGCGCGGCGAACTCACCAGCACGCAGACGCTGGTTTTCTCCGGTGTGGTGGGCGGCATTGGCCTGACCTTGCTGTACGCCTTCGTGAACCCGCTCACCATGTGGCTCACGCTCGCTACCTTTGTCGGCTATGCAATCATCTATACCGCCATCCTAAAGCCGATGACGCCGCAGAACATCGTGATTGGCGGCGCGTCAGGCGCGATGCCGCCGGTGCTAGGCTGGGCGGCAGCAACCGGCGAGGTGCATCACGACGCTCTGTTGCTGTTTCTCATCATCTTTGCCTGGACGCCGCCGCACTTCTGGGCGCTGGCACTGTACCGCAGGGAAGAATATGCCCGTGCCGGGCTTCCCATGTTGCCGGTCACGCATGGCGAGGCCTACACGCGTTTCCAGGTGTTGCTTTACACGGTCCTACTTTTCGCTGTGACATTGCTGCCTGTTGCAACGGGTATGGGCGGCTGGCTTTATCTGGCCGGCGCAGTGCTTCTGGGCGTGCGCTTCATTCACTATGGCTGGCGGTTGTGGCGGGCGTACTCTGACGAACTCGCCAAGGAAACCTTCCGGTTCTCGATTATTTACCTGAGTGTGCTGTTTGCCGTCACGCTGCTGGACCATTACTGGAATTTACCCATCTGATTTGCTTGGGAAAATAGCGGAATAACTGGATATTCGGACGGGTTTATTTTATATTGAGCCCTCATCTGTCATCAGGGCCGCGAGATGATTCTCTCCCGAACCAGCCAGTACGCCGTGCAGGCATTGATCTACATGGCCACCCAGCCAGCCGCCACGCCGGTGCTCAACAAGGACATTGCGGCCAAGCTCGGGGTGCCGGCACCATATCTGGCTAAAATCCTGCAAAGCCTTGCCAAGGGCAACCTGCTGTTCTCGTTCCGGGGGCGTCTGGGCGGTTTTTGTCTGCGTGACTCGGGCGAGCAGATCACCCTGATGGAAATCCTCTTGCTCACTGAAGGCCCTGCATTTACCGAGAGCTGCCTGCTGGGGTTGAAGAAGTGCAGTGATGAAACCGCCTGTCCGCTGCATTTCCGCTGGATCCCGGTGAAAAAGAAAATCCTCGATTTGCTGCAGGACACGAACCTGGAAAAACTGGCCAAAGCCGTTGAATCCGGCAAATATCGCCTGGCCGACGTGCCGGGCCGGCTGTTCGAGCAGGTCAAGGCGTGAAATTGCCGGGTGTTTTTGCAGCCAGTTTCGTCGCCACGCTGGCGCTGGCTGCGTGCCAGCCCGCACCCGAGCCTGTCGTGTTCAAGGCGACCGATATCACCGGGGCCGCGTTTGCGCGCGATTTCAGGCTGACGGACCACAACGGCAAGACGCGTACCCTGGCGGATTTTCGCGGCAAAGTCGTCGCGATTTTCTTCGGATACACCCATTGCCCGGATGTCTGCCCCACCACGCTGGCCGATTTTGCGGCGGCGCTGCGCGAGCTGGGGCCATTGGGCGACAGGGTGCAGGTCCTGTTCGTGACAGTCGACCCGGAGCGGGATACGCCGGAGATGCTGCGCGAGTTCGTGCCTGCCTTCGATCCGCGCTTTCTGGGCATGGTGACCGAGGCGGCCACCCTGAAAACGCTGGCACAGGAATACAAGGTGGTCTATCAAAAAACCGGAGTCAAGGCGGCGGATGATTATCTGATCGACCACAGCGCTGGCACCTACGTCTATGATACGCAGGGCAAACTGCGCCTGCTCATCGCCTACGGCACGGGCCCGGACGATATCGCACAGGATTTGAAGCGTCTGTTGGGCGATTCTTGAGCGCTTCTTGTCTTGCGGCAAGTTGACGCAGTGGCATATAATCTCGCAGTTCTTAATATAAGCATATGCTGTTTCACGGCGTTCGGGCGTGCCTGCGTCCGTCCGTGTTTTGGTGAACAATCACGATCAGGAGCGATCTATGGCGGCGAGCATGTCCTATTCCGGGGTTGAGCAGTACAACTTCGACATCGTCAAGAAGTTTTCCGTCATGGCTCTCGTCTGGGCGGTCATCGGCATGTTTGCAGGCGTGTATATCGCCTCGGAACTGGCCTGGCCGTTCCTGAATTTCGACAGCCCGTATTTCTCCTTCGGCCGTTTTCGACCCGTCCATACCACCTCGGTGATCTTCGGTTTCGGCGGCTCTGCCCTCTTCGCCACCTCGTATTATGTCGTGCAGCGCACCTGCCAGACCCGCCTGATATCGGATGGCATGGCGAGCTTCACCTTCTGGGGCTGGATGGCTGTGATCGTTCTGGCCGACTTCAGCTATGTGCTGGGCTATACCCAGTCGCGCGAATACGCCGAAATGGAATGGCCCATCGACATCCTGATCGAAGTCGTCTGGGTGACCTATCTCATCCTGTTCGTCGGCACCATCATGCGCCGCAAGCAGCCGCACATTTACGTGGCGAACTGGTTCTATTTGGCCTTCATCCTGGCCACCGCGCTCTTGCACACCTTCAACAACCTCGCGATGCCCGTCGATCTGTTTTCGATGAAGTCGTACAGTCTGTTCGCTGGCACACAGGACGCGATGACGCAGTGGTGGTATGGCCACAATGCCGTAGGCTTCTTCCTTACCGCCGCCTTCCTCGGGATGATGTATTACTTCGTGCCCAAGCAGGCCGGCCGTCCGATCTATTCGTATCGCCTGTCGATCGTCCACTTCTGGGCGCTGGGCTTCATGTACATGTGGGTCGGCGCGCACCACCTGCACTGGACCGCGCTACCGGACTGGACCTCGTCGCTTGCCGCTGCGTTCTCGATCCTGCTGCTGATGCCGTCGTGGGGCGGCATGATCAACGGCATCATGACGCTCTCGGGCGCGTGGGACAAACTCCGCACCGACCCGGTGATGCGTTTCATGATCGTGGCGCTGTCGTTCTATGGCATGTCGACCTTCGAAGGGCCGATGATGTCGCTGAAGGAAGTTAATGCGCTCTCGCACTACACCGACTGGACCGTGGGCCACGTACACTCCGGCGCGCTCGGTTGGGTGGCGATGATCTCGTTCGGCTCGCTTTACCACATGATGCCGAAGCTCTGGGACACCAAGATCTATTCCAACAAGCTGGTCGAAGTGCATTTCTGGCTCGCCACCATCGGCATCGTGCTCTACATCGTCGCGATGTGGATTTCCGGCATCACCCAGGGCCTGATGTGGCGTGCCTTCGACGAGTTCGGCAACCTGCAGTATTCGTTTGCCGAGTCGGTCGCCGCGATGATGCCGTTCTACGCCATGCGCGCCATCGGCGGGATGTTCTTCCTGACGGGCGCGGTGCTCATGACCTACAACATGTTCATGACCATCCGCCAGGGCAAGCGTGAAGCCGCCGCGCTTGAAGCCAAGCTGGCTGCGAAGCTGGCACACGCCTGATAACCGGAAAGACGCACGATGAATTTCAATTTCAAACACGAATGGATCGAAACCAACATCGGCCTGATGGCCGTGTTGACCATGCTGGCGATCAGCGTCGGTGGCCTGGTGGAAATCGCGCCGCTGTTCTTCATCGACAAGACCATTGAAAAAGTCGAGGGCGTGCGCCCCTACACTCCGCTCGAACAGCGCGGCCGTGACATCTACCAGCGCGAAGGCTGCTATCTCTGCCACTCGCAGATGATCCGTCCGTTCCGCGACGAGAAGCTGCGCTACGGGCACTATTCGCTCGCAGCCGAATCGCAGTACGACCACCCCTTCCAGTGGGGCTCCAAGCGCACTGGTCCGGATCTGGCGCGTGTAGGCGGCAAGTATTCCAATGAATGGCATGTGCAGCACCTGGTCGCGCCGCGTTCGATGGTGCCCGAGTCAGTGATGCCGAATTACCCCTGGTTGCTCGCGACCAAGCTGGATATTTCCGACGTGTCGGACCGCATGAAGGCCCTGCGCAAGGTCGGTGTGCCGTATTCCCTGTCGCAGGCCGAATATGACGCCAATGTGAAGCAGTTCGGCGAAACCGTCGCCAAGCAGCTGCATATTCCGGATGCCCAGAAAAACCTGGTCGAGCAGGCCAACTTCGGCAATTACGACGGTGACCGTTCCGGCATCTCGGAAATGGATGCGCTGATCGCCTACCTGCAGGTGCTGGGTACGATGGTCGATTTCAGCAAATACAGCGACGACGCGTTCGTCGGCAACCGCTGAGCGGAGGGCGTATGGAGTGGTTGCTGTGGTTCTCTAAACCGGAAAACACCAAGCCGCTCGCCCTGATCATTTTTTTCGTTACCTTCATGGGTATCGTGATTTACGTTTACGGCAGCAAGAAGCGGAGCCAAAAACTCGAGTCGTACCGGGAAATCCCCTTCCTTGACGATGAGACGGGCACGAAGGACAAGCAATGAGTGATCAAAAACTACAATCCCATACTGTGCAAACCACCGGCCATGCCTGGGACGGTGACCTGCAGGAATACAACAATCCGCTGCCGACCTGGTGGGTCTACACCTTTTACGCCACGGTCGTGTTTGCGCTCATCTACTGGACGATCTACCCCTCCTGGCCCTTCGGCAAGGGCTGGATCGGCGGCCTCTCCGATGTGACTTACGTCAACAGTGAAGGCGTAACCAGGACCCACAGCTGGAACACCCGCGCCTTATATCTCGCTGACCAGAACGAAGCGGTTGCAGCCCAGAAGCCCTATTTCGACAAAGTGGACTCGATGTCCTACCAGCAGATCGCAAATGATCCGGAGATGAACGGCTTCATCCTCTCCGCCGGCAAGGCTCTGTTCGCCGACAACTGCGCCCCGTGCCACCAGGCGGGCGGGCAGGGCGTGGTGGGCTTCTTCCCCAACCTGACCGATGACGACTGGCTTTACGGAGGGTCGTTCGAGAAAATCCACGAGACCCTCGTGCAGGGTCGTCGCGGTTACATGCCAGCCTTCAGCGAAGTGCTGGCGGCCGACCAGATCGATGCACTGGCCAACTATGTCGCCAGCCAGGCCGGGCTCGCGAACGACGCTGCCAAGGCGCGTGCCGGTGATGCTCTCTTCCACAGCGAGACCGCTGCCTGCTTCTACTGCCACGGCGTTGATGCCAAGGGCCGCAAGGAAATCGGAGCGCCCAACCTCACCGACAAGGTCTGGCTGTGGGCCAATGTTCCGGCAGCGGAGGGAGATGAGTCCAAAGTGGTTGCGATCCGCAACGTGATCGCGAGTGGCTTGAACAAGGGTGTGATGCCCGCCTGGGCCGGTCGTTTGTCGCCTGAACAGATCAAGGTTCTGACGGTCTATGTTCACGAACTGGGCGGCGGCCTCTAAATCGGCCCGCAGCTGACACAAAAGCCCCCGTTCTCGGGGGCTTTTGCATTCAATTTCTGGAAGGGCCCATGCAGCAAGGCTTAGAAGACCAGGTCGCGCTTTACCAAAAGCGCATCCCTATCTTTACGCGTTCGGTCAAAGGATCGTTTCGTCGGTTCAAGACCTCGGTGCTTGTGCTCGCCTACGCGATTTATTTTCTTTTGCCCTGGATGCCGTGGTCGCGAGCGGATGCGCCCAGTCAGGCGCTGCTGTTTGACCTGCCCGGCAGGCGCTTCCTGATCTTCGGCCTGACGGTCTATCCACAGGACGTGATCTGGCTGGCCCTGCTGCTCTTCATCGCGGCCATCCTGCTGTTTTTCGTGACGGGCCTCGTCGGGCGTGCATTCTGCGGCTATTTCTGTTTCCAGACCCTGTGGACGGATTTCTTCATCTGGATCGAATACCGCATTCAGGGCGAACGACCGGCGCGGGTGCGTCTCTATCGCCAGGCCTGGGACAGGGAAAAGGTCCTGAAGCTGGGCGCGACCCACGCAGCTTGGTTGCTGGTGTCGTTCTGGACAGGCATGACCTTCGTCGCCTACTTTGCCTACGCGCCCGAACTGGTCTGGGATTTTTTCACCGGCCAGGCGGCAGCCGCGGCGTATATCACGGTGGCGGTGCTGACCTTCTCGACCTACGCGGCAGCCGGCCTCATGCGTGAGCAGATATGCACCTATGTCTGCCCCTATGGCCGTTTCCAGAGCGTGATGTACGAACCCGAGACGCTCGCCGTTCACTACGACGCGCGGCGAGGCGAGGGCACGCAAGGCCGTGCCGTGGTGCGGGCGGGACGGGGTATTGCGCTGGAGCGCAGGAAATCTGCCCGGGCGGATGCCGTGGCGACGGAGCGGCGCCACCAGGTCTTGAGCCAGAGCGAACGGGCACTCGCGGACCGGCGCAACCAGGGTATCGGTGATTGCGTCGATTGCGGCCTGTGCGTGCAAGTTTGTCCCGTCGGCATCGATATCCGAGACGGTCTGCAATACAAGTGCATTTCCTGCGGCCTGTGCATCGACGCCTGCAACACCATCATGGATTCATTCGGTTTCCCGCGTGGCCTGATCCGCTACGATTCGGAAAAAAATCTGGCGTCGCCGCAGCCTGTCAAAGCGGGCCTGCACTGGAAGCGCCTCAAGATCATCGGCTATGGTGTCGCCCTCGTCTTGATGAGCGGCTATCTGGCCTACAGTGTGGCCACGCGCGGCAGCTTCGACCGCGCGGTGACACAGATCCGCCAGCCGCTGTACGTGGTGCTCTCAGATGGCGACATCCGCAACCGCTATCAGATCCGCATCACCAACAAGGCGGGCGAGGCGCAGCGCTACCGCATCACTGCGACCGGCATTCCGCCTCACGCGCTCGACCTTGGCAATTTCAGCGAAATCACCATCAAACCCGGACACAGTGGTCTGGTGCAGGCCAGCGTCCGCCTCACACCGGAACAGACAGAAACCCTACGGGGGTTTGAATTGACCATCACCCCGCTGGGCCGGCCTGAAGAGGCGCGCAGTGAATATGTCCGGTTCGACCGTCCGGGAGGCACACCTTGAGTACGCTGATCACCTTGTTTGGAGGTTTGGGCGCAGTTCTGGTGCTCTATGCGCTGGGGGGCTTCATTCGCGGCATCCCGCCGATGCTGCGCGCGACCCTGGCGGGGGTGATTCCCCTGCTGGCTTATTTCGTCCTGATTCTGGGTAAATGGCCCGGGCTGGATGTGGTGGCGATGCATATTTCCGTATTCCTGGCGGCGGCGCTGGTGATGCATGCGCTCGCGCAATTCCGCAGGCGTGGCAAGCGCATGCATTGGGCACCCAAGCTCCTGATCGTGTTTTTCACCGGACTGGTGGTGTTCAACGCAGGCCTGCTCTATGTCGCCAATTCCGGCCTGCCCGAACCGATCGGACGCTGGTGGATGGGCGGCGAAGGCAAGGTCTACAGCGGATTTTCCGGGGTGGTCGCGCATGACCAGGCTGCCGCCAAGGCGGTATCCTCGGAATTGTCCGAGTCCTACCGGGAGAGCAGGCTTGGATGGCAGGTCGAGACCGACGCGCAGATGGCGGATGGCATGGTGCACGTGATGGTGCGTGTGCGTGATCGTACTGGGCTGCCGGTAGACAATGTGCGGGGTGAAATCCAGTTGATCCGGCCGGGCGCAACGAGCGCGTCTGCCCAGTTGGCGCTGGCGGCCAGCGACGCCGGGGCGTATCAGGGGGCACTTGCCCTGCCGGCGACGGGGCGCTGGCTGCTCGATACCCGGTTGTATCTGGGCGAGGAATTGCGCCATCACGGCACGCAGGAGATCAGCCAGCCATGAACGGCATCATGGTGTTCCTGTTCATTCTGTCAGGCGTGTTCGTATTGCTGATCATTGCGGGTGTGTTCTGGTCGATCAAAAGCGGCCAGTTCGATGATCTCGAAGGCCCCGCCGAGCGCATCCTCATGGATGAGGACGATCCGCGTCTGCCCTCGCGCCGCTTGAGGGACGGAGACGATTGAATTAAAATCTGCAAAATTAACGGAGCACACCCATGAAGCAATTTCTCACCTTTCAAAACACCCCGATGGTCGTCGTGACCGCCCTGATCATCTGGGCGTGGATCAGCATCCTGTCTGTCGTGATCGCCTCGCTGTTCTGATCAGCCAGATACCAACAAAAAGCCCCGCATCTGCGGGGCTTTTTGTTGGCGAGATGCCCTTCAAACCGGCATGGCGGCACGCATTTTCTGCAAGGCACGCGCCTCGATCTGCCGGATACGTTCTGCCGACACGCCGTATTCTGCGGCCAGTTCATGTAGCGTGGTTGACTCACCCTCGGTGAGCCAGCGCGCCTGAATGATGCGGCGGCTGCGTTCGTCGAGGTTCTCCAGCGCCTGCGCGAGACCGTTGCGATATAGCTGTTCGGTCTGCTCGCGTTCAAGTTTCTGCGCCGGATTTTCGTCCGGGCTCGCCAGGTAGGCGATGGGACTGTAGCTGTCCTCGCCATCGTCCAGGGCGGGGTCGATGGACAGTTCGTGACCGGACAGCCGCGTTTCCATCTCCAGCACATCTTCGCGCGAGACGCTGAGTTCCTTTGCCATCGCGTCGGCTTCCTTCAGCGTCAACGCATTGAGCGATTGCTTCAGGCTGCGCAGGTTGAAGAACAGCTTGCGCTGCGACTTGGTCGTGGCGACCTTCACCAGCCGCCAGTTGCGCAGCACATATTCGTGTATCTCGGCACGCACCCAGTGCAGGGCGAACGACACCAAGCGCACCCCGCGATCGGGGTCGAAACGTTTTACCGCCTTCATCAGTCCCACGTTGCCTTCCTGAATGAGATCGGCGTGCGGCAGGCCGTAGCCCAGATAATGACGGGCGACGCTGACCACCATGCGCAGGTGTGAAAGCACCAGCTGGCGGGCGGCATCGACATCCTGATGGTCGTGCCAGGCGCGCGCCAGCCGTTGTTCGTCTTCCAGGCTGAGCATGGGATAACGGTTCACTGTCTGGATGTAGCTGTCCAGGCTGTAGGCGGCAGGGATGGGCAAAGTCAGACTCGGGTTCATGTGGGGTCCACTCCTTGAAGGTATTTTAGCACTCACATCGTATGAGTGCTAAAAGCCGTCAGGGTTCCGGTGGACGAGGTCAACGGGCTGTTTCAACTTGCCGCAGCGCACCCGAAACCGATACCCAGGCACCCAGCCAGCCAAACAGGGCAGGCAGGCTCCACACAAGCGCCAGTTCGGGCAAGGTGGGCGGACTAAGCTGGAAGGCCGAGCCGTAGAGTGCGGCGAGATGAGCGACAGGGGCGTGCAACAGCCCGCCGGCGATAGCCAGCACCGCGAGCGCGGCGGTGCCCCCCAGCAACCCCTGGATCGCTCCCAGATAGAGAAAGGGCCGGCGGATGTGGCGGTCGGTCGCGCCGATCAGCCGGCTCACCTGGATTTCATCGCGTCGGGCCAGCACCTGGGCGCGGATGGCGTTACCGGAAATGGCCGCCAGGGCCACGGCGAACAGCGCAGCCAGCAGCCACACGATGATGTGGCCAATCGACAGCAGGACGACCAGTCGTTCGGCCCATTGGCTGTCGAGGTGGGTTTCGGCCACGCCCGGCAGATTGCCGAGTTCGGCCGCCAGGCGGGTGAGCGAGGCCTGCGACGAATCGACAGGCTGCACCACCCAGGCGTCGGGCAGGGGGTTTTCTGTCAGACCGGCAGTCACGTCGCTCAGGTTTTGTTCGGTGCTCAGTCTGGCAAGAGCTTCGTCACGGGAGACAAAGCGGGCCCGGGCGATGTCCGCCTGCTTGAGGCGTGTTTCGATAGCCTTGCGCGCACCGGGGGCGGCGTCGGCAGCCAGAAACACACTGACTTCCGGCTGTGCGGGAAGATCACCCGCTACCCGGCCCAGGTTGCCCAGACCGAGATAGAGCCCGGCGGGTAGACTGATCGCCACACCCATGGCCAGTGCCGTGAGCAGCGCCGAAAGCGGATGGGCAAACAGGCGGGCCAGCGCGCTGCGGAACGCGGCAGACTGGTGTCGCAGCCAGGTTTTCATGCGCGCCCCCCCACCCGGCCGTGATCGAGATGCAGGATGCGGCCGCCCAGCGCGGCGATGGCGCGTTCGTCGTGGGTGGCGATCACCAGCGTGGTGCCGACCTGGTGGAAGTCGTGGAACATGGCCATGATGTCGGCGGCATAACCCGCGTCGAGATTGCCGGTGGGTTCGTCCGCCAGCAACAGTGCCGGCCGGCTGACCAGCGCGCGGGCAATGCACAGGCGCTGCTGTTCGCCGCCGGACAGGCTGACGGGGTTGGCCTTTTCGCGCGCCAGTAGCCCGACCTTGTCGAGCACGGCACGGGCGCGCTTGAGGGATACGCGGCGGTCGATGCCGGCAATGTCGAGTGGCAGCACCACGTTCTCGATGGCGTTGCGGTCGAACAGCAGCTTGTGGTCCTGGAATACCAGGCCGATGTTGCGCCGCAGGTAGGGAATGGCGCGTTGCGGCAGACGACCGACGTTCTGGCCGCTGACGGTGACCACGCCGCTGGTGGGCCGTTCGATGGCGGCGATGAGCTTCAATAGGGTCGATTTGCCTGCGCCGGAATGGCCGGTGAGGAAAACCAGCTCGCCTTTTTCAATGGCGAGGTCCGCACCGGTCAGTGCCTCGTGTCCACCGGGATAGCGTTTGGTAACCTGGGAAAACTGGATCATGCGACGACCCGTTCAGACCGGGAAAATGGCTTCGACGAACTCGCGCGCGTCGAAGGGCCGCAGGTCATCGAGGCTCTCCCCCACGCCAATGTAGCGCACGGGAATGGGTCTCGACCGCGCTGAACAGGCATGCGCGATGGCGGCAATCGCGCCGCCCTTGGCGGTGCCGTCGAGCTTGGTCAGCGCCAGACCGGTCACGCCCAGTGCATCGTCGAACGCCTTCACCTGCGTGACGGCGTTCTGCCCCGTGTTGGCGTCGAGCACGAGCAGGATTTCGTGGGGTGCGCCGGGGATGGCTTTCTCGATGACCCGCTTGACCTTCCTGATTTCCTCCATCAGATGCAGCTGGGTGGGCAGGCGGCCCGCCGTATCCGCGAGCACCACATCGATATCGCGGGCACGGGCAGCCGCAATGGCGTCGAAGATGACCGCAGCCGAGTCGCCCTTGTCCTGGCTGATGACGGTGACGCCGTTGCGTTCGCCCCAGACCTGCAACTGCTCGCGCGCGGCCGCCCGGAAGGTGTCGCCGGCCGCCAGCAGGACCGACAACCCCTGGGTTTGATATAGCTTGGCCAGCTTGCCGATGGTGGTCGTCTTGCCCGCGCCGTTGACCCCGGCGAGCATCAGCACAAAGGGTTTATGCGGCGTAACGTCGAGCGGGGCCTGCAGGGGCGCGAGCAAGTCGACCAGGGCGTCTTTCAGGGCCTGTTGGAGCTCGGCGGCTTCGGTGAGGTTTTCACGCCGGACACGCTTTTGCAGGGTGTCGAGCAGCGCCTGGGTGGCGTCCACGCCTACGTCGGCGGTCAGCAGGATGGTTTCGAGCTCCTCGAACAGTTCGGCGTCGATCTTGCGGCCGATGCCGAACAGGCCGGAGAGCTGACCGCCCAGCCTGTCGCGCGTTTTGGCCAGCCCCTGTTTGAGCCGCTGGGCCCAGCCGGGTTTGCTGGTAGCCGGTTCGGCGGGCTCGGGGGTGGGCGCTGGCGCAGGCGACGCCGGCGTCGCCTCGGCTGCATCGGCAGGGGGCTTGGGCTTGAAGAAACTAAACACGGATAGGGGCGGTCAGGACAACTGTTCTAGGCGGCTTATCTTATCATTCGCACTCACACGATCAGAGGGAAAACCATGCGCAGCCTTTGGGCACTTTTATTGGCCGGTATCGCCACGATGGCGCAGGCCGGCATCACGGATGTCACGCTGGACAACGGCATGAGGGTCATCGTGCAGGAAGACGCGCGCGCGCCGGTGATGGTGTCGCAGGTGTGGTACCGCGCCGGCAGCCTGGACGAATTCAACGGCACCACGGGGGTGGCGCATGTGCTGGAGCACATGATGTTCAAAGGCACGAAGGAGGTTCCGCCCGGCGAATTCTCCAGGCGCATCGCGGCGGCGGGCGGACGGGAAAATGCCTTCACCAGCCGTGACCATACGGCGTATTTCCAGCAGATGCAGCGTGATCGCCTGGAACTCTCGATGAAGCTTGAGGCAGACCGCATGGCCAACCTCGTCATCAGCGATGAGCTGTTTGCCAAGGAAATCCAGGTGGTGATGGAAGAGCGGCGGCTGCGCACTGACGACCAGCCGCAATCGGTGGTGTACGAGCGCTTGATGGCGACGGCGTATCAGACGCATCCCTACCGTCGCCCCATCATCGGCTGGATGGACGACCTGCAGAACATGACGGCGCAGGATGCCCGCGACTGGTATGCACGCTGGTATGCGCCCAACAATGCCACCCTGGTGGTGGCCGGCGATGTGAAGGCAGACGAAGTGATCGCGCTGGCCAAAAAATACTTTGGCCCGATTCCCGCCAAGGCCCTGCCCGAGCGCAAGCCGCAGACCGAGGTCGAGCAGCTCGGCGGCAAGCGCCTCGTCGTCAAGGCCCCCGCCAAGCTGCCGTACCTGCTAATGGCCTGGCACGCGCCCACCCTGCGGGACTGGCAGAAGGATACCGAGCCCTACGCGCTGCAAATCCTGATGGGCGTGCTGTCGGGTAATGATTCGGCCCGCTTGTCGAAATCCCTGGTGAAAACGCAGCAAGTGGCGGTGAACGCCAGCGCAGGCTACGACACCGTCGCGCGTGGCCCCGGCATGGTGCTGGTCGACGCCACGCCGGCACAGGGCAAGACGGTCGCGGACGTGGAAAAAGCCATCCGTGCAGAAATCGCCCGCATCCAGAAAGACGGCATCAGCGCCGCCGAACTGGCCAGAGTGCAGGCGCAGGTGATCGCAGCCGACGTGTATCAGCGTGATTCGCTGTTCTTCCAGGCCATGCAACTGGGCGAATACGTCATGGCCGGCTTGCCGCCCGAGGCCTTGTCGAAGCGGGTCGAAAGGCTGCGCGCCGTGACAGTGGATGACGTGCGTGCGGCGGCGCAGAAGTGGCTGGTCGACGACCGGCTCTCGATTGCCACGCTGGATCCCCAACCCCTGGAAGCCCGTGCCCCGCGTGCGGCTGTGGCTGGAGCCCGCCATGTCAATTAAGCCCGCCGTATCGATCAAACGCTTCCTGCTTGCATGCCTGTTCTGGCTGCCCTTGGGCGCGCAAGCCGCCTTGCCCGTCCAGAACTGGACGACCCCGCAGGGCACACGCGTGTATTTCGTCGAAAGCCGGCAGTTGCCCATGCTCGACCTGGCCGTGAGTTTTCCGGCAGGCAGCGCGCGCGATCCCGCCGGCAAACAGGGTCTGGCGCAGCTCACCCATGCACTGCTCGACCAGGGGGCCGGCGGCTGGTCGGACACCCGGATCGCGCACGAGATGGCTGACGTCGGCGCGGTCCTGTCCGGCAGTTTCGACCGGGATCGTGCGGCGGTGAGCCTGCGCACCCTGTCGTCTGAAGCTGAGAAAAGCCGTGCGCTGAATACGTTCTTGCGTGTGCTGCAACAGCCTGATTTCCCGCAGGCAGTGGTGACACGCGAAATACCGCGCGCCCTGGCCGGTATCCGCGAGTCCGAGGCCGACCCGGGGCAGGTGGCGAGCAAGGCATTTTTCCAAGCCCTGTATGGTACGCATCCTTACGCACACGATGAATCGGGGCGTGTCGAATCGATCCGGAAACTGTCGCGCGCAGACCTGCAGGCCTTCTACCGCGCGCATTACAGCGCCCCCAATGCCGTCATCGCGCTGATGGGGGACGTAAGTCGTGCCGAAGCCGAGCGGATTGCTGCGCAGATTGCGGCCGGACTGCCAGCCGGCAAGGTCTTGCCTGATCTGCCTGCCCCTGTTGCCACTTCGCCGACGGCGCAGCGCATTACACACCCGTCCGCGCAAAGTCATGTACTGGTCGGGGCGCTGGGCATGGCGCGCGACGATCCGGATTTCTTCCCGCTGTTTGTCGGCAACTATGTGCTGGGTGGCGGCGGCTTCGATTCGCAGTTGATGCGCGAAATTCGCGACAAGCGCGGCTATGCCTACAGTGCCTACAGCTATTTTCTGCCCATGGCTGTGGCCGGTCCCTTCCAGTTGGGATTGCAGACCCAGGCCAAACAGGCGGACGACGCGCTGAAGGTGGCCATCGATACGCTGCGCGATTTTGTGAACGCGGGGCCCACCGAGACCGAATTGAAGCAAGCCAAGGACAATCTCACCGGTGGGTTTCCGCTGCGCATCGACAGCAACCGCAAGATCCTTGATTACCTTTCGGTGATCGGTTTCTATCGCCTGCCGCTGGATTATCTCGACACCTGGGTGAACAAGGTTGACGCGGTGACCGTGCAGGACGTGAAGGATGCGTTCGCCCGCCGCCTCAAGCCAGATGCGCTCGTCACCGTCGTGGTGGGATCGGATGCTCGCTAAACAGGCTGCCACGCGGCGCGCGCACGGTGCAGCGAATCGTGTGCGCATCATCGGCGGCCAGTATCGCCGCCGCCTGCTGGAGTTTCCCGACCGCGACGGCCTGCGCCCCACGCCCGATCGCGTGCGGGAAACGCTATTCAACTGGCTGGGTCAGGACCTGCCCGGCTGGAATTGTCTGGACCTCTTTGCCGGCAGCGGCGCGCTGGGTTTCGAGGCGGCATCGCGCGGTGCGGTGCAGGTGATGCTCGTCGAGCGTGACGCTGCGGCGAGCCTGGCACTGGAAAGGAATCGCCAGATGCTGGGCGCGTCGTCAGTCGAAATCATCCGGGCCGACGCGGTAGCCTGGCTGGCCTGCAACCGGATGGCGTGGAACCTGATCTTTCTCGATCCGCCTTTTGACAGTGGCCTCGCAGCGGGCATCCTGCCGGAACTCGGCGGGCATCTTGTGCCGGGCGGGCTGGTCTATGTCGAGCAGGGCGCGGAGATTGTGGTGCCTGCGGGGTTTATCATGCGGAAACGTGGGCGCGCGGGGCGTTCACACTTTGCCCTGCTCGAAAAGGAAGAAGCGACATGCTGATCGCGGTGTATCCGGGCACGTTCGACCCCATCACGCGCGGCCATGAAGATCTGGTGCGGCGCGCGGTGCGCCTGTTCGACCGGGTGATCGTGGCGGTGGCCGAGTCGCGCAACAAGAAGCCGTTTTTCGGCATCGACGAGCGGGTGGAGATGGCGCGTGCCGTGCTGAAAGACGTGCCCCGCGCGCAGGTCGAGGGGTTTTCCGGCCTGCTCATCGACTTTGTCGCCGAACAGGGTGCCATCGCCGTGCTGCGTGGCCTGCGGGCCGCGTCGGATTTCGAATACGAGTTCCAGTTGGCGGGCATGAACCGTAACCTCAAGCCGGACATCGAAACCCTGTTCCTGACGCCGTCCGATCAGTACATGTTCATCTCGGCCAGCATGATCCGCGAGATCGCCCAGCTGGGCGGCGATGTGTCACCCTTTGTGCACCCGTTGGTCGCGGCCCGATTAAGTGAGAAAATAAGCGAAAACTGATATGAACTGGAGTTCACCATGTCCATGATGATCACGGACGAATGCATCAACTGTGACGTCTGTCTGCCCGAATGTCCCAACGATGCGATTTCGCAGGGCGATGAAATCTATATCATCGATCCCAACAAATGCACCGAGTGCGTCGGCCATTTCGATACGCCGCAATGCGTGGAGGTGTGCCCGGTGGACTGCATTCCGCTGAATCCGGATTACCCGGAATCAAAGAACCAATTGCAGGAAAAATTCCTGCGCCTGACTGCCGGTAAATAAGCCGCTGACTCAGGCGGTCCGCGCGTAGCGCGTGTCGCCGCCAAGCGTGTCGTCCAGCGCTTCGACGATGCGCCCGTTGACGCGCGCCAGCTGATCGATCTGGTCCGCCACGTTGTGCATGGCGGCGTCGAGCTCGGCGATCCTGTCGTCCAGCGTTTCGGTCGCCGCATGAATGCGGCTGACACTGTCCAGCCGACGCTTCAGCTGGATCTTGTGTTCGCGTACCTGCGTCTCCATGGGGGCGATCAGCGCCTTGAGCCAGGTTTCGGTTTCGCTGTTGGCGATTTCGAACACCTGCACCACCTTGCTCGCCAGCGTCTCGAAAAAACGCTGGGTCAGTTGATGCTGGCCGGCGGTAAGCATGCTGAAAAGGGTGTTGAAGCGCTCGTCGAATATGCGCTCCAGTCGGGCCATCTCGCGGCGGTATTTCACCAGGCTGTGTTCGGGTGGGTTGACCATGCCCAGACCGTGCTCGTCGCTGAACTTCTGGTACATGGCGGTCATCATGGCGCGGATTTCCCGGACGATTTCGGTCGAGGCGTCGAGATTGCCATTGAGCAGGCCGAAAAACGAGGCCATGGATTCACGCAAGCCGGCGCTGAAACGGCTTTTTTCCATGGCGGTGCGGGTGTTCTTCACTTCGTCACGGATGGTTTGCATACCCAGATGGCGGCGCAAAGCGTCGACCTGAGTGGCGAAGACGCTCCTGAGCGCATTGAACTGCTCCAGACCGCGTTCGAACTGCTCCTTGTCGGCATTGGCCTGCACCATCATGTGCTCGATGACGTTGCGGTTCTTGCCGCGCAGGTTGCCGAGTTCCTCGACCTGGTCCTGGATGGTCGCCAGCCTGGTTTCCAGCAGTTCGGTGCTGCGGACGATCACGTCTTGCACCACGCTGCGCGTGGAATCGGCCACCAGGGCCTGCTTGCAGGGAATCAGTTCCTGGCTGAGGGCGGCTTCCAGTTCGGGCAGGCGGGTTTTCTCTAGCAGGGCGTCGTCGTGCCTGACCTTGGCGACCAGGGCTTTCTGCGCCGAAACCGGGTAAATCTGGCTGGCCGGCAAGTCGAGCAGGGTCGCGCTCGAACCCACCTGTTTGGTGATTTCGGCATCGATCTCCGCATCGCTTTTCAGCTCGTCCCACAGGCCGTCGATCTTGTTCATCACGACCAGGCGGGCACGACTTGCGCCGTGTATCGGCGCGATGTGCTGTCGCCAGATTTCGATGTCGGAGCGGGTCACGCCGGTGTCGGCGGCCAGCAAAAAGAGCACTGCGTGCGCGTTGGGCAACATGGAGAGCGTCAGTTCGGGCTCGGTGCCGATGGCGTTGAGCCCCGGCGTGTCGAGGATCACCAGGCCTTGCTTCAGCAGCGGATGCGGGAAATTGATCAGGGCATGACGCCAGCGCGGGATCGCGATGCTGCCGTCCTGCGCCAGTGCGCGGGCGGTTTCCTCGTCGGCGGGGTTGATGAGCCCATAGGATTCTGCCGTGTCGGCGTCGACCGGCATGGTGTCGGCCAGCCGCATCAGGGTGGCGCTCATGTCGGCCGCCGAATCGAGATCGAGCGGATACTCGATCCAGGCATCGGGGTCGCGCTTGAAGTCGGTGATGCTGCCTTCACGGGTCTTGGTCTCGATGGGCAACAGGCGCAGCGATGCCCGCCGGCGTGGATCGTAGTAAAGCTCGGTCGGACACATGGTGGTGCGACCGGCAGACGAGGGCAGCACGCGCTGGCGATAGTCGGAAAAGAAAATCGCGTTGATGAGTTCGGATTTGCCGCGCGAGAATTCGGCGACGAATGCCACGTTGAGCGTGTCCTCCTGCAGGCGGGCCAGGGTCTGGGCCAGGCGCAGGTCGGATTCGCCATCGTCGAGTTGCTGGCTGGTCAGCCAGTCACGCAGGGCTTCCACCCGCACATAGAGTGCGTCGCGCCAGGCGCTGTAATGTTCGAATTCGTCGACCAGCGTGGTAGAGGGCATGAAAGGTCTTGGCGGCAAGACGCGCATAATCTTGACATATTAAGTGCAAATTGGGCCGGGCGCGACCTTGGCCTGCGTCTGTCCGGTCAGCGCTGGCAGGCCGGGCAGTAGAAGCTGGCCCGCGCGCCCTGGACGATGCGGCGTATCGCCGTGCCGCACACCCGGCACGGCAGGCCGGCGCGATCGTATACCCGGGTCTGGAGCTGAAAGTAACCGAGTTCGCCGTCCGTTGCGACGTAATCCCGCAGGGAACTGCCGCCCGCGGCGATGGCGGCGGTCAGGACCTTCTTGATGGCGTCGACCAGGCGCGCGCACGCCGGGCGCGTAAGTCGCCGCGCGGCGGTGCCGGGCCGGATGCCGGCATGGAACAGTGATTCGGACGCGTAAATGTTGCCCACCCCCACCACCACATGGGCGTCCATGATGCGTTGCTTGATGGCGCTGTTGCGGTGCCGGCACTGTGCATGCAGATAGTCCGCATCGAAGGCCTCGGTCAGGGGTTCGGGGCCGAGGCGCGCCAGCAGGGCATGGTTCAGGGGATCGCGGGTCCACAGCACGGCACCGAAGCGGCGAGGGTCACGCAGGCGTAGCAGCGTGCAATCGTCGAATTGCCAGTCGACGTGGTCGTGCACGCCGGGCGGCTCGGCCGGCGAGGCCAGCCTCAGGCTGCCTGACATGCCCAGATGCACGATCTGCGTGGCTTCACCAAAATCGAACAGCAGGTATTTGCCGCGCCGGGTGATCCCGCGCAAGGTCTGTCCGGCCAGCCGGGTATCGAGGTCGGGCGGGATGGGCCAGCGAAGCCGGGGGGTGCGGATAGCCACACGCTGGAGCGTGCGCCCGATGAGGGCAGGCGCAAGCCCCAGGCGGGTGGTTTCGACTTCTGGCAGTTCGGGCATGGGGCGATTCTAGCCTGCGGCGAACCTTGCTTGCAGGGCGCGCTCGAAAGCATAGAATCGTAACCAACCCCAACTGCCCATCCCGTCATGAAAGCATTCCAGCTCCTCCCCGTGTGCGCGGCCCTCCTGCTCGCGACAGCCTGTAGCCAGACCCCGGTGCGCGCTTCGCCCCCCGTTTCCGCGCAGGATGCGCCGGCCGCGGTACCTGCCCCGGTCGCGTCAGCGCAAGCCGACGAGGCTGCTGCAAAAGCACTGGCCGAGGCTGCATGGCCGAAACAGCCCCTCACGCCGGATTTGCTGTTCAAGTTCCTGGTTGCAGAAGTGGCCGGGCAGCGCGGCGCGATCGGTATCGCGCAATCGACCTATCTTGATCTGGCGCGGCAGACGCGTGATCCGCGCGTGGCGCGTCGTGCGGCCGAGGTGTCCATGTTTGCGCGCAACCCGGGCGCCGCGATCGAGGCGACGCGGCTGTGGGCGGACGCGGAACCGGCATCGGAGCGCGCCCGCCAGACGCTGGCGGCCCTGCTTCTGAATGAGGGTAATCTGGGCGAAGCGGAGCCCCTGTTGCGCGACTTGCTGAAGCAGGACAACGCCAGCGGCTTTCTGCATCTGTCGGCCCTGATGGGCAAGACGCGTGACACCCTGGCCGCGCTGGCGCTGGTCGAGAGGCTGGCTGCGGACTATCCCGATCTGCCCGAGGCACGTTTTGCCGTAGCGCAGGCCGCGTCCAATGCCGGCCGTTTCGACCTGGCGGTCGAAGCGCTGAAGCAGGCGGACGGCCTGCGTCCTGGGTGGGAGCCGGCGGCCCTGCTACGGGCACAGATACTGGCCAAGACTTCCCGTGCCGACGCGCTCGCCTTCATGCGCGAGTTTCTTGCGGCCCACGCCGGTGCGCGCGATGTCCGTCTGGCGTATGCGCGCACCCTGGTCAACGCCAGCCAGTTTCCCGAGGCGCACGCCGAGTTCACGCGCCTGACGCAGGATTTCCCGCGCAATGCCGAAGTCAGCTTTGCCGCCGGTCTGCTGTCTCTGCAGATGGGCGATGTGGCGTCGGCGCGTGCCCTGCTGACGCAGACGCTGGAATACAATCCGCGCGAGCCCGACGCCGTCCATTATTACCTGGGCCAGACCGCCGAGCAGATGAAGCAAGCTGACGAGGCCGTGGGTCATTACGCAGAAGTCAAATCGGGCAACTACCTTGTGTCGGCGCGTGCCCGCCAGGCCGCGCTGCTGGCGCGGGCCGACAGGCTGGACGCGGCGCTCGACCTGCTCGCCGGCACCAGAGGGGAAGACGAGGCCCAGAACGTTCGCCTGGTTCAGGCGCGAGCAGAACTGTTGCGGCAGGCCAAGCGTCACGCGGATGAATTTGCAGCCCTGGACGAAGGCATCAAGCGCTTTCCCGAATCGCCTGACCTGTTGTATGACCGGGCGATGGCGGCCGAAAAAATCAACCGGCTGGACGTGCTTGAAGCCGATCTCCGTCGCGTGATGGTGTTGCGCCCGGATGACGCGCAGGCCTACAACGCACTCGGCTACACCCTCGCGGATCGCACGGATCGTCTCGCCGAAGCACTGGTGCTGATCGAGCGTGCCCTGGCGCTGGCACCGGAAGACCCCTTCATTCTGGACAGCATGGGCTGGGCGCAATTCCGCTCGGGCAACCTTGCGCGCGCGCAGGACTACCTCGAACGCGCGTTCAAGCTGCGCGCCGACCCCGAAATTGCCGCGCATCTGGGCGAAGTGCTGTGGGCGCAAGGGCTGCGGGACGAAGCCGGGCGGGTTTTGCAATCCAGCCTGCAAACCCACCCCCAGAACGAAGTCCTGCTGGAAACCCTGCACCGGCTGAACCCCTGATGCGGGCAAGCCTGTTCGTCTGGCTGCCGGTCCTGTGGCTGGCAGGGTGTGCCACTGCGCCTGTCCCCATGGTCGGGGAAGCGGAGCCCGCGACCCGCTGGACGTTGACTGGGCGTCTGGGCATCCAGACCGACAGCCAGAGCCTCTCGGGCAATCTGGACTGGCGGCATCGACCGCAGTTTGATGTGATCGTGCTGGCCACGCCGCTCGGGCAGGGCGTGGCGCGCATCGAGCGCCGGCCGGGCGAGGTGGTGCTGGACATCCCCAACCAGCCACAGCGACGGGCAGCCGACGCCGAGACACTGATGCAGGATGCCCTGGGGTATTCCCTGCCTCTGACCGGACTGGTCTGGTGGATACAGGCGCGGCCCGATCCCCGGCGGCCGGCAGACGTGAAACGAGAGGCCACGGGTCGCGTCGAGCGCATCGTGCAGGACGGCTGGACGGTCGATTTCCTGCAATACGCCGACAAGCGCCCACGCAAGCTGGCCCTGATTCGCGACGGACTGGAACTGCGGCTGGTCCTCGATAGCTGGCAAGCAGAATGAGCCACTGCTTTCCGGCGCCCGCCAAGCTCAACCTCTTCCTCCATGTCGTCGGCCGCCGCGCCGATGGCTATCACCTGTTGCAAAGCATTTTCCGGCTGATCGACCGCGCCGACCTCGTCCATCTCGATCTGCGCGATGACGGCGTGATCGCGCGGCAGGGCGACGTGCCCGGCGTGCCTGAGGCGCAGGATATCGCTGTACGTGCCGCGCATCTCCTCAAGTCCTTCGCGCCGCCCGGGGCGGGGGTGACCCTGCGGCTGGACAAGTTTCTTCCCATGGGAGGCGGGCTCGGCGGGGGCAGTTCGGACGCGGCGACGGTCCTGCTTGCGCTCAATCGCCTGTGGCAGGTGAATCTGTCGCGCCCCGAGCTGCAAACCCTGGCCTTGCAGCTCGGAGCAGATGTGCCGGTATTCATATTCGGCCAGACCGCCTTTGCCGAAGGGGTAGGGGAAATCCTCCACCCCGTGGACGCCGCGCCGGCGTGGTATGTGGTTTTGACGCCGCCCGTGCAGGTGCCTACTGCGTCGATTTTTACTGCGCCGGAATTGACACGCGACACGCCGGCCCTCAAAATAGCGCCCTTTTCCGCAGGCATGGGTCGAAACGACCTGCAACAGGTGGTCATGGTCAGGCACCCCGAAGTTGCCAGCCACATTAACTGGCTGGGGCAATTCGGCGAGGCCAGGATGACCGGCTCCGGTGCCTGTGTGTTTGCAGCATTCGAGTCGGAAAGCGCGGCGCAGGCGGTTCTGCAACGCCTGCCCGGGTCGATGCAGGGTTTTGTGGCGCAGGGTCTCGACAGGCATCCCCTGTACGATTTCTGTGCCGGGTAGTACCCGTTGGGGAGTCGCCAAGTGGTAAGGCATCGGATTTTGATTCCGACATTCGTAGGTTCGATCCCTACCTCCCCAGCCATGAATTGAGTGAACAGCCGCCGGGAAGGCGGCTGTTTTTGTTCTTGTCCCGCCCCATTGCTGGAGACTCGCGTGTCCATAGACAATCTGATGGTGTTCACGGGGAATGCCAACCCCCGTCTGGCCAGCGATGTGGTACGCCATCTCAATATCCATCTTGGACGCGCCACGGTGTCGCGTTTCTCGGACGGCGAAGTGATGGTCGAGATCCTGGAAAACGTGCGCGGCAAGGACGTGTTCGTGTTGCAGTCGACCTGCCAGCCGACCAACGACACCCTGATGGAAGTGATGGTGATGGTCGACGCGCTGAAGCGCGCCTCGGCCGGCCGCATCACCGCCGCCATCCCGTACTACGGTTACGCGCGGCAGGACCGCCGCACCCGGTCGGCGCGGGTGGCGATCACCGCCAAAGTGGTGGCGAACATGCTGCAAGGCGTGGGTATCGACCGTCTGCTGACGATGGACCTGCACTCCGACCAGATACAGGGTTTCTTCGACATTCCGGTCGACAACATCTATTCCAGCCCAATCCTGTTGGGGGATATCTGGAAGCGCAACCATCCCAACCTGATGGTGGTGTCGCCGGACGTGGGCGGGGTGGTGCGGGCGCGGGCGATCGCCAAGCGCCTGGAATGCGATCTGGCGATCATCGACAAGCGTCGCCCCAAACCCAACGTGGCCAAGGTGATGCACATCATCGGCGACGTGAAGGATCGCACCTGCATCATCATGGACGACATGGTCGATACCGCGAACACCCTGTGCGAAGCGGCCAATGCCCTGAAGGAGCATGGCGCGAAGAAGGTCATGGCGTACTGCACGCATGGTGTACTCTCCGGTGCGGCAGCAGAACGCATTGCCGGTTCGGCGATGGACGAACTGGTGGTGACCGACACCATTCCGCTGCGCGACGACGCGCGTGCGTGTACGAAAATCCGGCAATTGTCGGTGGCTGAACTGCTGGCGGAAACCATCCGCCGCATCAGCAACGAAGATTCCGTCAGTTCGCTGTTCATGGAATAGCGGGCAGGTTGAATGCCCCTGGTCGCGGGGGCTTTTTCGTGTGTTGACCCGTTGGGCGACGCATCATTGAAGTAGCAATTTAGGAGAGTTTCATGGAAATCGAAGTCATTGCTTTCAAGCGTGAAGCGCAGGGATCGAGTGCGAGCCGCCGCCTGCGTCATGCCGGCAAGGTCCCCGGCATCGTCTACGGCGGCACCGCCGCGCCGATGCAGATCGAGCTGGATCACAACGCCCTCTACCACGCCCTGCGCAAGGAAGCCTTCCACGCGTCCGTGCTGACGCTGACCGTCGACGGCAGCAAGGAATCCGTCCTGCTGCGCGACGCCCAGTGGCACCCCTACAAGCAGCAGGTGCTGCACGTGGATTTCCAGCGCGTCGAAAAGGATCACAAGATCCACGTCAAGGTGCCGCTGCACTTCCTCAACGCTGACGTGGCCCCCGGCGTCAAGACCGGTGGCGGCAAGGCGCATCACATCGTCAACGAGCTTGACGTGGAATGCCTGCCCGGCAGCCTGCCCGAGTTCATCGCGGTCGACATGGGCAAGCTGGAAGTGGGTCATTCCATCCACGCCAACGATCTGGTGTTGCCGGCCGGCGTCGAGCTGGTTGCCCACATCAAGTCTGAAAACCCGGCGGTTGCGTCGATCAACGCACCCAAGGGCGCGGCTGCCGAAGACGCACCGGCGGCACCCGCAGCCTGATCGGGGCGCGCGACGCCCGGCGGGACGGTTCTGCTCCGGCGTCGCGCACCATGGCCGGCATGACTGCACCCGCACCTCGGCTCATCGTCGGTCTCGGAAATCCGGGGCGCGACTACGAAGAAACCCGGCACAACGCCGGGTTTTGGTTTTGCGCGCGCCTGGCGCACGACTGGCGGGCATCGCTGGCGCATGAGTCCCGTTTTCACGGACTCGCTGGCCGGCATGGTTCTGTCTGGATGCTGCTGCCGCAAACCTACATGAATCGTTCGGGGCAGGCGGTAGGTGCACTGGCCCGGTTTCATCGCATCGAACCCAACGAAATCCTGGTCGTGCACGACGAACTGGATATTCCGCCCGGCCAGTTGCGGCTCAAGTTCGGCGGCGGCATGGGCGGGCATAACGGCCTCAAGGACATCACTGCCCATCTGGGGACGCAGGATTACTGGCGCCTGCGCATCGGCATCGGTCACCCGGGTGACCGCAATGAAGTGGCGAACTTTGTGCTGAAACCGCCTCGGCGCGACGAGCAAACCCAGATCGACGAAGCCATCGAGCGCGCATTGCGTCTATGGCCCCTGATCGAGAAAGGCGACTGGAATGCGGCAACCCAGCGCGCCAATACCACGCCCAAACCCGCATCCACACAACCCAAACAGGAAACGCCATGAGCCTCAAATGCGGCATCGTTGGTCTGCCCAACGTCGGCAAGTCCACCCTCTTCAATGCGCTGACCCAGGCGGGCATCGCGGCGGAAAACTATCCTTTCTGTACCATCGAGCCGAATACCGGGGTGGTGGAGGTACCCGATCCTCGTCTGGCGCGGCTGGCCGAGGTCGTCAAGCCGCAGAAAGTTGTCCCGGCCATTGTCGAGTTCGTCGACATTGCGGGCCTGGTTGCCGGGGCGTCGAAAGGCGAGGGGTTGGGCAACCAGTTCCTCGCCAACATCCGCGAAACCGACGCGATCTGCCATGTGGTGCGCTGTTTCCATAACGAAAACGTGATTCACGTCGCCGGCAAGGTCGATCCGCTCTCAGATGTCGAAACCATCGCGACCGAGCTGGCGCTTGCCGATCTGGCCAGCGCCGAAAAAGCGCTGGCCAGGTTCGAGAAACCTGCCCGCGCAGGAGACAAGGACGCCCAGAAAATGGTGGCGGCACTCAAACCCGTCGTCAGCACCCTGAACGAAGGCCGCCCCGCGCGAGCGGCGGGCTTGGATGCGGAAGGGTTGGCAGCCATCAAGCCGCTCTGCCTGATGACGCTTAAACCCACACTTTATGTGGCAAACGTCAGCGAGGATGGCTTTCACGACAATCCCATGCTCGACGCGCTCAAGGCTTATGCGGCCAAGGAGGGCGCGCCGGTCGTCCCGGTGTGCGCGGCCATGGAAGCCGAATTGCAGGAACTATCGCCCGAGGACCGGGTGGAATACCTGAAAGAACTGGGCTGGGACGAGCCCGGCCTGAATCGCCTGATTCGCGCCGCTTACGACCTCCTGGGTCTGCAAACCTATTTCACCGCTGGCGTGAAGGAAGTGCGCGCCTGGACCATCCGCAAGGGCGATACCGCCCCGCAGGCCGCCGGCGTCATCCACACTGATTTCGAGCGGGGCTTCATCCGCGCCCAGACGATCGGCTATGAGGATTTCATTGCCTGCAAGGGCGAAGCGGGGGCCAAGGAAGCTGGAAAGATGCGTGCCGAGGGCAAGGAATACGTCGTGAAGGACGGTGACGTCCTGAATTTCCTGTTTAATGTATGAAGCGGGGTTTGACAGGCTTTCCCTAAGCCCCCTATAATCTCGCGCTTCGTTTGGGTGGGGTTCCCGAGCGGTCAAAGGGATCAGACTGTAAATCTGACGGCTCTGCCTTCGAAGGTTCGAATCCTTCCCAATGGTAGAGCTGAAGCCTTCCAAGCTTAAGACGAGGGTTCGATTCCCTTCACCCGCTCCAGTTTTTGTATGTGGGCTAGACGGTTGTTGGGTCCATAAGCCCATGTAGCTCAGTGGCAGAGCACTCCCTTGGTAAGGGAGAGGTCGGCAGTTCAATCCTGCCCATGGGCACCAGTTTCGGTGCCGCCTGATGTGTCAGGCGGTGCATCAGGTGTTGAGGTGCCGTAAAACGGCAGCTGTTTTGATTGGCGCGTGTCGGAATCGACGCATCATTTACTTGTTAAGGGGTACTTGAAAATGGCTAAGGAAAAGTTCGAGCGGACCAAACCGCACGTAAACGTAGGCACGATTGGGCACGTTGACCACGGCAAGACCACCTTGACTGCGGCGATCACGGCCACGCCGACTACGTCAAGAACATGATCACCGGTGCCGCGCAGATGGACGGTGCCATCCTGGTTGTCTCTTCCGCTGACGGCCCCATGCCCCAGACCCGCGAGCACATCCTGCTCGCCCGTCAGGTTGGTGTGCCCTACATCATCGTCTACATGAACAAGGCCGACATGGTTGACGACGCCGAGCTCCTTGAGCTCGTCGAAATGGAAATCCGCGAGCTCCTGTCCAAGTACGACTTCCCTGGCGACGACACCCCCATCATCATCGGTTCTGCCCTGAAGGCCCTCGAAGGCGACCAGAGCGACATCGGTGAGCCCAGCATCCTCAAGCTTGCCGAAGCGCTGGACAGCTACATCCCCATGCCCGAGCGTGCTGTTGACAAGCCCTTCCTCATGCCCGTTGAAGATGTCTTCTCCATCTCCGGTCGCGGCACCGTCGTCACCGGTCGTGTCGAGCGCGGCATCATCAAGGTCGGCGAAGAAATCGAGATTGTCGGCATCGTCCCCACCGTCAAGACCACCTGCACCGGCGTGGAAATGTTCCGCAAGCTGCTCGACCAGGGTCAGGCCGGAGACAACGTCGGCGTCCTGCTGCGCGGCACCAAGCGCGAGGAAGTCCAGCGTGGTCAGGTACTGGCCAAGCCCGGCTCGATCAAGCCGCACACCAAGTTCAGCGCCGAGATTTATGTACTGTCGAAAGACGAAGGCGGTCGTCACACCCCCTTCTTCAATGGCTACCGTCCGCAGTTTTACTTCCGCACCACCGACGTCACCGGTGCGATCGAGCTGCCGGCGGGTACCGAGATGGTGATGCCTGGCGACAACGTCAGCATCAA